>NZ_RFFM01000019.1 GCF_003696365.1 Stutzerimonas zhaodongensis | reverse complement strand
TGGCTAAAGAAAAATTCGAACGTAACAAACCGCACCTGAACGTCGGTACCATTGGTCACGTTGACCATGGCAAAACCACGCTCACCGCTGCGCTGACCAAGGTCTGCGCGGAAACTTGGGGCGGCTCTGCGCGTGATTTCTCGCAGATCGACAACGCGCCGGAAGAGAAGGCTCGTGGTATCACCATCAACACCTCCCACGTTGAGTACGATTCCTCGATCCGTCACTACGCTCACGTTGACTGCCCAGGCCACGCTGACTATGTGAAGAACATGATCACCGGAGCTGCGCAGATGGACGGCGCGATCCTGGTTTGCTCCGCAGCTGACGGCCCGATGCCTCAGACTCGTGAGCACATTCTCCTGTCCCGCCAGGTTGGCGTTCCATACATTGTTGTCTTCCTGAACAAGGCTGACATGGTGGACGACGCTGAGCTGCTGGAACTGGTTGAGATGGAAGTTCGTGATCTGTTGTCGACCTACGACTTCCCGGGCGACGACACTCCGATCATCATCGGATCCGCGCTGATGGCTCTGAATGGCCAGGATGACAACGAGATGGGTGTTTCGGCCGTGCGCAAGCTGGTTGAGACTCTGGATAGCTACATTCCAGAACCTGAGCGTGCCATCGACAAGCCGTTCCTGATGCCGATCGAAGACGTTTTCTCGATCTCCGGTCGCGGTACCGTTGTGACGGGTCGTGTAGAGCGTGGCATCGTCAAGGTTCAGGAAGAAATCGAGATCGTTGGTATCCGTGCCACGACCAAGACCACCTGCACCGGCGTTGAAATGTTCCGCAAGCTGCTGGACGAAGG
>NZ_RFFM01000018.1 GCF_003696365.1 Stutzerimonas zhaodongensis | reverse complement strand
GATGCCAGGCATGGTCATGGGCCTGCTGGGCTAAGACTTGGGATAGCGGCGAGGGCTTTAGAACCCGCCGCTTCGGGGCCTTCAGGCTCACTATTCGCTAGATAAGGATTCCACCGATGGCACTGTCCATTCACACCAACTATTCCGCGCTGACTACCAATACAGCGCTGAACAAGTCGAACAACTCTCTGGCAACCAACCAGCAGCGCCTGGGTACTGGCCTGCGCATCAACTCGGCAGCCGATGATGCTGCAGGTCTACAGATCGCCACTCGCCTGAACGCTCAGAGCCGCGGCATGGGTGTTGCGATGCGCAACACGGGTGATGCGACTTCTATGCTGCAGACCGCCGAAGGCGCGTTCAGCGAGATGACCGATATCACCCAGCGGATGAAGGACCTGGCCACTCAGGCGGCAAACGGTACCAATGGCGTTGCTGACCTCAAGTCGATCCAGTCCGAGTACGACGAGCTGGGTAAAGAACTGCTTAACATCTTCAAGAACACTAAATACGCCGGCGAGGGCCTGTTCAGCAGCGGCGCCACCAATGACGGCGCCACCGGTAAGTTCGGTTTGGCCGCCGGGGTAACCTTCCAGATCGGCTCCAGCGCCAGCGAAACCATGGTTGTCAATGCCTCGGGTAAGCTTGGCACACTCGCCACGAACCTCGGATTGGCGTCTGCGATATTCACTAACAACGGCGCAAACGCCGCGACTGTCGGTGAAGAGATCGCCACTATCACCGCTGGCACCCCAGACACAGCAGTCAACAACGCCAACGGCACCATCACCAAGCTGGACACCGTGCTCAATTCGCTCGGCGAAGTGCGTGCGCAATTCGGTTCAAGCATCAACCGTTTGAACCACGTCAATAACAACCTGGCGAACATGAAGGACAACACCGAGATGGCCAAAGGCCGGATCATGGATGCCGACTTCGCCATCGAAAGCGCCAACATGAGCAA
>NZ_RFFM01000017.1 GCF_003696365.1 Stutzerimonas zhaodongensis | reverse complement strand
GACTCCAATCTCAAAGCGCAACTGAAAACCTACCTGGAAAAGGTCACCCAGCCGTTCGAGATCGTTGCGTCCCTCGGTGACGGCGCCAAATCTCAGGAAATGCTCAGCCTGCTGGAAGACATCACCAGCCTGAGCGACAAGATCACCCTGCGTACCGACGGCAATGACGTGCGCAGGCCTTCGTTCGCCCTCAACCGTATTGGGGGCGACATCAGCCTGCGTTTCGCGGGCATTCCGATGGGCCACGAGTTCACCTCGCTGGTGCTTGCCCTGTTGCAGGTTGGCGGTCATCCGTCCAAGACCGCACCGGACATCATCGAGCAGATCAGGAACCTCGACGGCGAATACAACTTCGAAACCTATTTCTCGCTGTCCTGCCAGAACTGCCCGGACGTGGTCCAGGCGCTGAACCTGATGGCTGTGCTCAACCCGAACATTCGCCACGTGGCGATCGACGGTGCGCTGTTCCAGGAAGAAGTCACCGTTCGCCAGGTCATGTCCGTACCGAGCATCTATCTCAACGGTGAGCTGTTCGGTCAGGGCCGCATGGGCGAAGAAGAAATTCTGGCCAAGCTCGATACCGGCGCTTCGGCGCGCGATGCCGAGAAACTCAGCGCCAAGGACGCCTTCGACGTGCTCGTCGTCGGTGGTGGCCCAGCCGGCGCTGCGGCGGCCATCTATGCCGCCCGTAAGGGCATCCGTACTGGTGTCGCTGCCGAGCGTTTTGGCGGCCAGGTGCTCGACACCATGGCCATCGAAAACTTCATTTCGGTTAACGAGACAGAAGGCCCGAAACTGGCCCGTGCACTGGAAAACCACGTGCGCGAATACGACGTCGACATCATGAACCTGCAGCGCGCTGCGCAGCTCATTCCGGGCTCTGATGGGGCCCTGCACGAGATCAAGCTGGAGAACGGCGGCTCGCTGAAAGCCAAGACGCTGATCCTGGCGACTGGCGCGCGCTGGCGTGAAATGAACGTGCCTGGCGAGCAGGAATACCGTGGCCGTGGCGTCGCTTATTGCCCGCACTGCGACGGCCCGTTGTTCAAGGGCAAGCGTGTGGCGGTGATCGGTGGCGGCAACTCGGGTGTCGAAGCGGCCATCGACCTGGCTGGTATCGTCGCCCAGGTCACGCTGATCGAATTCGACAGCCAGCTGCGGGCCGATGCCGTGCTGCAGAAGAAACTGCACAGTCTGCCCAACGTCACCGTGATCACCAGCGCGTTGACCAGCGAGGTCCTCGGCGACGGTAAGAAGGTCACCGGCCTGACCTACAAGGACCGTAACTCCAGCGAATTCCATGATCTGGAACTGGAAGGTATCTTCGTGCAGATCGGTCTGCTGCCGAACTCCGACTGGCTGAAGGGCACCGTGGAGCTGACTTCACGCGGCGAAATCATCGTCGATGCGCGTGGTGAGACCTCGCTTCCGGGCATCTTCGCTGCGGGTGATGTGACGACCGTGCCGTACAAGCAGATCGTCATCGCCGTCGGTGAAGGCGCCAAGGCGTCGCTGAGCGCGTTCGATTACCTGATCCGCAGCTCCGTCGAAGACTGAGCGAGGCGGTAATGAAAAGGGGGAGCAG
>NZ_RFFM01000016.1 GCF_003696365.1 Stutzerimonas zhaodongensis | reverse complement strand
GTGCGGTTTGTTACGTTCGAATTTTTCTTTAGCCATCGAGACCGTCTCCCATCGTTGAATTGAGCTAGTCACGCCACCATTAAAACAAAGGCAGATATTCACATATCTGCCTTTGGGTATTGGAGCTCATGAGCGGATTTGAACCGCTGACCTCACCCTTACCAAGGGTGTGCTCTACCAGCTGAGCTACATGAGCATATCTTATGCACAACCAAAACATGGAGCGGGTAGCGGGAATCGAACCCGCATCATCAGCTTGGAAGGCTGAGGTTCTACCACTAAACTATACCCGCTAAGCTTTGGCTATCGCTTAAATCTGGTGGAGGGGGAAGGATTCGAACCTTCGAAGTCGATGACGTCAGATTTACAGTCTGATCCCTTTGGCCGCTCGGGAACCCCTCCAGAACGAGGCGGCATTCTCTATGCCTAACCTCACGCTGTCAAGCAATTTCTCATTTAAAAACCTGAGCTTAGCTTCATTGACAGCACTCCGAGCGACTCCGTTAAGGACTTCGACTGCGAAGCGGGCGCCATTCTATGTAAAGTCTTTTGAAGATGCAACGCCTGCGCAAGGCATTTGCTTGTGTTCAAGATTAGTAAAATTACCACTGAGTTCTGCGAGCAAGGCGTCGGTCAATAGCCGGTGGCTTGAGCCAGCTACCACCACCCAGTAACGACGATGGGTTCTTGGGAGTTCGCGGATCAAGGCCGTGTAGTCGACAAGCTGAAGACGCTTCACCACGCTTTCTGCCGAGTCCCTACGTGAAAATATCCCCAGCGAGATTCCGTTAGCCAAGTCACCTACCGTGATTATGTAGCTATCAATATTCCTAGACTGCAGCTCACGAAGCAGCCGCAAGGATGCTTGTCGAGACACAAGAGGGGGCAGGTAAACCCAATAGTCGACTCCCGCGGCCTCATCTACTGACTCTACCCGCGACTCAATATCAAGACTTAGTAGACGCTGCTCAATGTCCAGCGCAACTGATTCTTCGTCAGTCCCTCCTAGATACAAACAAGCCCTCTCCGCCTCTTGCAGCCTCTCTCGAGGAGTCAAGCTACGCGCCTCACTCAATAGTTTGATATCAGGCTCGGCCATCGGCCTGCCGGCACTTACAGGGGAGCCAGTTATTTCAGGAGGCTTGTTTAACTGATACAAACCTAACAGTGCGTTGAGCAGCACTAAAAGCAAGAATAGCCAGCGCATCTATACCTCTATTAAGGACAAGCTTGGGCCAATCCTCTGAAAACTAGGTCAGGCACACACTTAGCGATCGCAAGGTCTTTAGCCAGAGCCATGTCCCCTCCTGTCACAAATGTGGTGAAGTCGTCACCTAAATAGTCTTTAGCGAATTCGACCTGACTGGTGATATAGCTTCGCACCATGATTAGACAGCCCCGCTCGACTGCTTCAGCGG
Source organism: Stutzerimonas zhaodongensis (assembly GCF_003696365.1). Taxonomy (GTDB): domain Bacteria; phylum Pseudomonadota; class Gammaproteobacteria; order Pseudomonadales; family Pseudomonadaceae; genus Stutzerimonas; species Stutzerimonas zhaodongensis. The sequence goes on along the minus strand of NZ_RFFM01000016.1, from coordinate 1,594 downwards.
TACTACGTCCAGGAGAAAGGTCGCTTAGCGCCAGCGATGACTCTGCCGCGTCGTACTGCACTCGCCGCGCGTGGGCAAGAAGCTGCCCTCGCAGCAGCGCAGTTCCTGGCACTATATACCCTCCTAGATGCGCTCCATTCTGCGCAACCAGGTCGACGGTAATCGCCGTGCCCAAGTCGATAACAAGGCATGCACCTTTGCAGATCTCATATGCCCCGATAATAGCTAACCACCGATCGACCCCTAAACGCTGCTGGTCATGATATCCATTGACGACATTGCCAGAGCGGCTAGCTAGACACGCCTTATCAACTCTTACATTCAACGCAAGCGCGAGTGCGTTTATGATATCTGCAGTCTCTAGATCACCCCTTACACTGGCCAGACGACACCTGTTAATCGAGCCTGTAAGCTCGCGACGCCCCAGATCCGCTACCAGATCCGGAATATTGACTGCTATGCCGTCAGCACTCGGAAAAACGCAACCATCGGCAATTGTTCGCCATTTGAGAAAACTATTGCCGCAATCGAGCTCAAGAATCATGCTCGACCCTCAGGCTAAGCTCTCCACCACTAAAACACTGCTCTTTGTGGTCGTCTGTCATTAGCCTCAGAGCGCCTTGCTCGTTTATACCGATCATTACGCCTTTAACCTGCAGATTGCCTGCGCTCAAGGTACAACGCCGCCCTTGCCACATATTGTTTCTTTGCCACTCATCTCTTAGCGCGCCAAACCCTTCGCGGGCATGAATGGCCAGATATTGATGCAAGGACTCACTGAGAATATTAACCAGCCCGGATCTATCGACGAGACTGCCTATTTGGCTTTTTATGGATGTCCAAGGTTGGTCAATATCTCCAGCGCTGGAGGTCATATTAACGTTTATCCCGATGCCTATGACAACGTGACAAATGTCAGCCGGATCTCCCGAGAGCTCTAACAAAATTCCAGCTACTTTAGCGCCATCAACATATATGTCATTTGGCCACTTAAGCCCTGCCTTTTCCACACCAGTTCGTCGCAGCGCCTCAAGAACAGCAAGGCCTACGACCAGACTTAGCCCTGTTAGACCTTGCGAGCCATTCGATATCTTTAAGGCCAATGTGTAGTAGATGTTCTGTGCGGGAGGGCTCACCCATACACGCCCCCTACGACCCCGGCCGCTGGTTTGATGCTCAGCCAGCACCAGAAAGGGTGCATTCGCCCCTCCTTGTAGGAGCCTGAGCGCATCGGCATTGGTTGAGTCTACCGTATCTCGGATCCAGAGCGACCAACCGAGACGGTCAGCCATGCTAGTAATGCGATCTTGATCCAACAGAGAGACGGGGTCCGCGAGACGGTAACCCCTGCCCTGAACCTTGAATAACTGAATACCATACCGGGCCTCCAACTGCTTCAGGCATTTCCAGACAGCACTCCGGCTCACGCCTAAAGCTGCACCAATCTCTTCTCCAGAGTGAAAGCGACCATCACCGAGCAGTTCCAACATTCTCTTCATAGCTATCTCAGCTCCCGGCAACAGGGATCATAACGGCTACCCCGTCTCTCTTGTTTTTCCTGGCCCAAAGACAAACCCCCGGTCCTCTTACGAAG
>NZ_RFFM01000015.1 GCF_003696365.1 Stutzerimonas zhaodongensis | reverse complement strand
GGTCAGGTTGATCGGAAGCGGTTGAAAGAGGTGGTTGACAGCGGTTTTGGACGCTGTATGATTCGCCTCCCGCTGACGAGAGACGCCAGGTTGATCGCAAGCGCAAGCGGTTGAGAAGAAAGAAAAACTTCTTCAAAAACAGCTTGACGAGAAACAAGGCTGCTGTAGAATGCGCGGCCTCGGTTGAGACGAAAGACTTGATCGAAACGCTCTTTAACAACTGAATCAAGCAATTCGTGTGGGTGCTTGTGAGGTAAGACTGGTAGTCAGCAAGATTATCAGCATCACAATGTACTCAGCGAGAAATCATTGAGTGCTCTTCTTAAGGGTGACCTTTTGAAGAGATTGCGATTGCTGAGCCAAGTTTAGGGTTTTCTCAAAACCCAAGCAGTATTGAACTGAAGAGTTTGATCATGGCTCAGATTGAACGCTGGCGGCAGGCCTAACACATGCAAGTCGAGCGGATGAATGGAGCTTGCTCCATGATTCAGCGGCGGACGGGTGAGTAATGCCTAGGAATCTGCCTATTAGTGGGGGACAACGTTTCGAAAGGAACGCTAATACCGCATACGTCCTACGGGAGAAAGCAGGGGACCTTCGGGCCTTGCGCTAATAGATGAGCCTAGGTCGGATTAGCTAGTTGGTGAGGTAATGGCTCACCAAGGCGACGATCCGTAACTGGTCTGAGAGGATGATCAGTCACACTGGAACTGAGACACGGTCCAGACTCCTACGGGAGGCAGCAGTGGGGAATATTGGACAATGGGCGAAAGCCTGATCCAGCCATGCCGCGTGTGTGAAGAAGGTCTTCGGATTGTAAAGCACTTTAAGTTGGGAGGAAGGGCATTAACCTAATACGTTAGTGTTTTGACGTTACCGACAGAATAAGCACCGGCTAACTTCGTGCCAGCAGCCGCGGTAATACGAAGGGTGCAAGCGTTAATCGGAATTACTGGGCGTAAAGCGCGCGTAGGTGGTTTGTTAAGTTGGATGTGAAAGCCCCGGGCTCAACCTGGGAACTGCATCCAAAACTGGCAAGCTAGAGTATGGCAGAGGGTGGTGGAATTTCCTGTGTAGCGGTGAAATGCGTAGATATAGGAAGGAACACCAGTGGCGAAGGCGACCACCTGGGCTAATACTGACACTGAGGTGCGAAAGCGTGGGGAGCAAACAGGATTAGATACCCTGGTAGTCCACGCCGTAAACGATGTCGACTAGCCGTTGGGATCCTTGAGATCTTAGTGGCGCAGCTAACGCATTAAGTCGACCGCCTGGGGAGTACGGCCGCAAGGTTAAAACTCAAATGAATTGACGGGGGCCCGCACAAGCGGTGGAGCATGTGGTTTAATTCGAAGCAACGCGAAGAACCTTACCAGGCCTTGACATGCAGAGAACTTTCCAGAGATGGATTGGTGCCTTCGGGAACTCTGACACAGGTGCTGCATGGCTGTCGTCAGCTCGTGTCGTGAGATGTTGGGTTAAGTCCCGTAACGAGCGCAACCCTTGTCCTTAGTTACCAGCACGTAATGGTGGGCACTCTAAGGAGACTGCCGGTGACAAACCGGAGGAAGGTGGGGATGACGTCAAGTCATCATGGCCCTTACGGCCTGGGCTACACACGTGCTACAATGGTCGGTACAAAGGGTTGCCAAGCCGCGAGGTGGAGCTAATCCCATAAAACCGATCGTAGTCCGGATCGCAGTCTGCAACTCGACTGCGTGAAGTCGGAATCGCTAGTAATCGTGAATCAGAATGTCACGGTGAATACGTTCCCGGGCCTTGTACACACCGCCCGTCACACCATGGGAGTGGGTTGCTCCAGAAGTAGCTAGTCTAACCTTCGGGAGGACGGTTACCACGGAGTGATTCATGACTGGGGTGAAGTCGTAACAAGGTAGCCGTAGGGGAACCTGCGGCTGGATCACCTCCTTAATCGAAGACTTCAGCTTCTTCATAAGTTCCCACACGAATTGCTTGATTCACTAGCGAAAAGCGATTGGGTTTCGACCCGAGAGAGACGATTGGGTCTGTAGCTCAGTTGGTTAGAGCGCACCCCTGATAAGGGTGAGGTCGGCAGTTCGAATCTGCCCAGACCCACCAATTGTCATGGGATGTGGCCGATCTGTAGATGGGGCCATAGCTCAGCTGGGAGAGCGCCTGCTTTGCACGCAGGAGGTCAGCGGTTCGATCCCGCTTGGCTCCACCATTATTCTCGCCATCGCTTGAAAGCACAGAAATGAATAGATTCCTTAGGGAGTGTATTGATTTCTGGTCTTTGCGCCAGTAACTGTTCTTTAAAAATTTGGGTATGTGATAGAAGTAGATTTGGGTAATTACTTTCACTGGTGATTATTCAAGTCAAGGTAAAATTTGCGAGACGCTCGAGAGAGCAGAATGCGGATTTTCGGCGAATGTCGTCTTCACGTTATAGACAGTAACCAGATTGCTTGGGGTTATATGGTCAAGTGAAGAAGCGCATACGGTGGATGCCTTGGCAGTCAGAGGCGATGAAAGACGTGGTAGCCTGCGAAAAGCTTCGGGGAGTCGGCAAACAGACTTTGATCCGGAGATCTCTGAATGGGGGAACCCAGCCATCATAAGATGGTTATCACACACTGAATACATAGGTGTGTGAGGCGAACCAGGGGAACTGAAACATCTAAGTACCCTGAGGAAAAGAAATCAACCGAGATTCCCTTAGTAGTGGCGAGCGAACGGGGACTAGCCCTTAAGCTTCTTTGATTTTAGCGGAACGCTCTGGAAAGTGCGGCCATAGTGGGTGATAGCCCTGTACGCGAAAAGGTCTTAGAAGTGAAATCGAGTAGGACGGAGCACGAGAAACTTTGTCTGAATATGGGGGGACCATCCTCCAAGGCTAAATACTACTGACTGACCGATAGTGAACTAGTACCGTGAGGGAAAGGCGAAAAGAACCCCGGAGAGGGGAGTGAAATAGATCCTGAAACCGTATGCGTACAAGCAGTGGGAGCCTACTTTGTTAGGTGACTGCGTACCTTTTGTATAATGGGTCAGCGACTTATTTTCAGTGGCGAGCTTAACCGAATAGGGGAGGCGTAGCGAAAGCGAGTCTTAATAGGGCGTCTAGTCGCTGGGAATAGACCCGAAACCGGGCGATCTATCCATGGGCAGGTTGAAGGTTGGGTAACACTAACTGGAGGACCGAACCGACTACCGTTGAAAAGTTAGCGGATGACCTGTGGATCGGAGTGAAAGGCTAATCAAGCTCGGAGATAGCTGGTTCTCCTCGAAAGCTATTTAGGTAGCGCCTCGTGTATCACTGCTGGGGGTAGAGCACTGTTTCGGCTAGGGGGTCATCCCGACTTACCAAACCGATGCAAACTCCGAATACCAGCAAGTGTCAGCACGGGAGACACACGGCGGGTGCTAACGTCCGTCGTGAAAAGGGAAACAACCCAGACCGTCAGCTAAGGTCCCAAAATCCTGGTTAAGTGGGAAACGATGTGGGAAGGCTCAGACAGCTAGGAGGTTGGCTTAGAAGCAGCCACCCTTTAAAGAAAGCGTAATAGCTCACTAGTCGAGTCGGCCTGCGCGGAAGATGTAACGGGGCTCAAACCAGGTACCGAAGCTACGGGTTCAACGTAAGTTGAGCGGTAGAGGAGCGTTCTGTAAGCCTGTGAAGGTGAGTTGAGAAGCTTGCTGGAGGTATCAGAAGTGCGAATGCTGACATGAGTAACGACAATGGGAGTGAAAAACTCCCACGCCGAAAGACCAAGGGTTCCTGCGCAACGTTAATCGACGCAGGGTGAGTCGGTCCCTAAGGCGAGGCTGAAGAGCGTAGTCGATGGGAAACGGGTTAATATTCCCGTACTTCTAGTTACTGCGATGGGGGGACGGAGAAGGCTAGGCCAGCTTGGCGTTGGTTGTCCAAGTTTAAGGTGGTAGGCAGAGATCTTAGGTAAATCCGGGATCTTAATGCCGAGAACTGATGACGATCCTTCTTTTAGAAGGAGAAGTGGTTGATGCCATGCTTCCAGGAAAAGCCTCTAAGCTTCAGGTAACTAGGAACCGTACCCCAAACCGACACAGGTGGTTGGGTAGAGAATACCAAGGCGCTTGAGAGAACTCGGGTGAAGGAACTAGGCAAAATGGCACCGTAACTTCGGGAGAAGGTGCGCCGGTGAGGGTGAAGGGTTTACCCCGTAAGCTCATGCCGGTCGAAGATACCAGGCCGCTGCGACTGTTTATTAAAAACACAGCACTCTGCAAACACGAAAGTGGACGTATAGGGTGTGACGCCTGCCCGGTGCCGGAAGGTTAATTGATGGGGTTAGCGCAAGCGAAGCTCTTGATCGAAGCCCCGGTAAACGGCGGCCGTAACTATAACGGTCCTAAGGTAGCGAAATTCCTTGTCGGGTAAGTTCCGACCTGCACGAATGGCGTAACGATGGCGGCGCTGTCTCCACCCGAGACTCAGTGAAATTGAAATCGCTGTGAAGATGCAGTGTATCCGCGGCTAGACGGAAAGACCCCGTGAACCTTTACTATAGCTTTGCACTGGACTTTGAATTTGCTTGTGTAGGATAGGTGGGAGGCTTTGAAGCGTGGACGCCAGTTCGCGTGGAGCCATCCTTGAAATACCACCCTGGCAACTTTGAGGTTCTAACTCTGGTCCGTTATCCGGATCGAGGACAGTGTATGGTGGGTAGTTTGACTGGGGCGGTCTCCTCCTAAAGAGTAACGGAGGAGTACGAAGGTGCGCTCAGACCGGTCGGAAATCGGTCGTAGAGTATAAAGGCAAAAGCGCGCTTGACTGCGAGACAGACACGTCGAGCAGGTACGAAAGTAGGTCTTAGTGATCCGGTGGTTCTGTATGGAAGGGCCATCGCTCAACGGATAAAAGGTACTCCGGGGATAACAGGCTGATACCGCCCAAGAGTTCATATCGACGGCGGTGTTTGGCACCTCGATGTCGGCTCATCACATCCTGGGGCTGAAGCCGGTCCCAAGGGTATGGCTGTTCGCCATTTAAAGTGGTACGCGAGCTGGGTTTAGAACGTCGTGAGACAGTTCGGTCCCTATCTGCCGTGGACGTTTGAGATTTGAGAGGGGCTGCTCCTAGTACGAGAGGACCGGAGTGGACGAACCTCTGGTGTTCCGGTTGTCACGCCAGTGGCATTGCCGGGTAGCTATGTTCGGAAGAGATAACCGCTGAAAGCATCTAAGCGGGAAACTTGCCTCAAGATGAGATCTCACTGGAGCCTTGAGCTCCCTGAAGGGCCGTCGAAGACTACGACGTTGATAGGTTGGGTGTGTAAGCGCTGTGAGGCGTTGAGCTAACCAATACTAATTGCCCGTGAGGCTTGACCATATAACACCCAAACAATTTGATGTTTGCGTGTCAGACGGTTGAAGTCGACAAACAAACCGAAAAGACGCATCGCTCGCAAAGCGTAAGCAATACCGAAACACCATCACATACCCAATTAGGGGAAGCGACTCAACACCGACTCCCCAACCGAATTGCTTGACGACCATAGAGCGTTGGAACCACCTGATCCCATCCCGAACTCAGTAGTGAAACGACGCATCGCCGATGGTAGTGTGGGGTTTCCCCATGTGAGAGTAGGTCATCGTCAAGCTTCTACACCAAACCCCCGATCTTCGTAAGAGGACCGGGGGTTTGTCTTTGGGCCA
>NZ_RFFM01000014.1 GCF_003696365.1 Stutzerimonas zhaodongensis | reverse complement strand
CGGGCTAAAGCCCGCCCCTTAACCAAACGTTATATACCTATCATGTACGAAGATTATTGTGCCGACTATTCATTTAAATCTGACTTCAAGCCTGAGTTCGTCTCTCTCTGGGCTGGCTGGCTTGGGAAAGACAATCTTCATAAACTTGATCAGGTCACGCCAAACGAATGGGGGAAATTTAATACCCTTTTAAGGCTGCTGTCGCAGCGCTACACCATGCTTGCCATTTCTCACGAAACCAAACAGGTTGCTAAAGTTAATGATATCGAGTCATATCTCTCAACATATGAACAAGCAATGAATAAAGACTCTGAACAATTCTCTGCCTTTATTATTCAGGAGCTTTCTTGTGCAATAAGTGAGAGCTGGGATCACACCTATATAATTTGGCATAAAAGTAAAGGTGAAATACATTCATTGTCACCGCTCATAAAAGCATGCGACCTTGAGCACTTCAGTGGGTAGGCATATAACAAGTCGCTCAAGCCGCTCGTCTCACTCGCTGGGACAGGCTAAAGCCTGCCCCTTAGCTTAATCGTTATATGCAAGGATCAGCATGAAAGTAACCACCAATATTGGAAAGCTAGACCTGATAAAGTTTAATTTATCTGTTCTCCCCAAGATGCGTTCAACCTACATAACAATCCTAGTTATTGCATCTCTTACATTTATATATATAACCTGGAGCAAGGGTTTACCCGAAAATTCCCGCGAGCTTGTAATTCATCTTGTGAGCTCAGCAATTGGCGGGCTGCTTGGTATGTTTTTCGGCATCGTGTTCAACATGACCACCATTTTATTAATGTCGTCCGCCAAAAATGGAGTGCTTGGGGAGCATACTTATACGCTTCTTCCCGAGGGACTTATTGAAACAACATCTGCCAATGAGAGTCTTAACAAGTGGCACGGTGTGGTTTCGGTAAAACCAGCCGGCTCTTATTTGCTAATCCAAGTAGCTGCCTGCCTTTTCCACGTAATACCCAAACGGAGCTTTGACTCTTCAGAGCAGTTTGAAGAATTCACATCTCAAGCAATAGCTCACTGGCAGCAAGCGCATAACACTGCAAACAACCAAGCACAACCTAGTTAATAGCACAGGCGTTCGCGCCAAATGCATATAACAATTGGTTCAAATCGTTCGCTTCGCTCACTGGGACGGGCTAAAGCCCGCCCCTTAACCAAACGTTAGAGAACACTATGGAATTCCTCGCTCGTACGCTAATCCTTGCATGCAAACACATCAATGACCAAAGCAACTCGGATAGCGATGCTGACGTTGAGCTGTTGGAAGCGATTGCTGCCGAGCTTGGTTCAGCATCCGACGCTGAGAAGCAGTGCCTAGTTAAATCTGCCAAGTTGTTAGGTTATGAGGCATGGCCTGAAGAAATGGGTATTCTCTAACCATGCGCTCAAGTCGCTCACTTCGTTCGCTGGGACTGGCTAAAGCCAGCCCCTTAGCTTAATCGTTAGGCCACATGAGCAATTTCTCCGCAAAGCAGTTCCTTGTACTCGCGGTTCACCAAGCACTTCTTGGTGAAATCCATCCTCAATTGCGCCAAGCATCTATTGAGGCTGACGACACAATACATTTGGTGCGTCTTCGCTTCGAATACGACGGCGCTCCCAATCACATCGCGTGGGAGAAGTGTTCTTGCGCTGCAGCAGAGGTAATCTCAAGCTTTCCAGCACCATGGATAATGGACGATGAGCATTTATCTGTATGCTCATCGTCTCAGTTGTCACCCTTAAAATATATTGTATATCGTCGTTGGGAGCCTAGTGACGCGGCCTAACAAGTCGCTTAACTCGCTCACTCCGTTCGCTGGGACGGCGTACCGCCGCCCTTTAGCTTAGTCGTTAGCCTTCACACATGGAGCCACAATGATTCGTAGCCTTCGGAAAGGTCATTCAAGCATTTATATCCAGCACCCAAGCACTGGGCATAGCATTGGAGCTGAAAAATACGAATCAGAGATCGCCGACGACAAAGCTATTCTTCGGCTGACATTAAACCCAGTCGACAGTAATCAACGTTCCGATGAAGAATACTTTCATACCGACCAGTTAGTGTCCGTAAGCATTGATGACTCAACTGTCATAAAAGGTTTTGGTGAGTACGTAACGTCAAACAAGCAAAAATTTTCATCGTGGCAGCTGGAAGTTATTTCTCGCGGTAAAAAGTTTTCTTTTCCGGTCGAGCCGGAGCTTGTAGAGCACGGCAACCATAAACAGCTTAATCTCCGTGTAATCACCAGCAATGGCTAACAAGTGGTTCAAATCGCTCGCTCCGCTCGCTGGGACGGGCTAAAGCCCGCCCCTTAACCAACCGTTAGGCGTCATTTCTTTTTTAGGCTCGTGCATACATGGACGTTTGTCTCGCCGCCGCATGTACCTCTTTCCATACGCGTCCGTTGCGTTTCCATCTAGTGCGTCGTCTGTGCTCGCCTTGGCTCCGGGTATGGCGACCAGAGGCATACAGCGATGTGATTCAGTCCTCACGTGCTGGCTTGAACCGTCGAAGCCGTTCGGCCACTGTGCGGCATCAGCCACCGAGGCCCTATTTGCTCCGCTGCCTAACAAGCGGTTCAAGCCGCTCACTCCGTTCGCTGGGACGGGCTAAAGCCCGCCCCTTAACCAAACGTTAGCTGCCATGATTGAATCACCCAAGTATCTATTCGCTCACGTAAGGCATCCGGATGATTTCAGGCCGGAAGTTACGTCTATTGTCCTATTTGGACTTGCAAGCACAGAAGGGCAAATCTTCTACCTTGAAATAAGGTATATAGATTTTGAAAGAAACATTATAGAAGGCGACCATCTAATGTGGTCACTTGAAGAAGCATACGAATATGCTTTTATAGACTATGGCATTCGGGAGCTCGATTGGCGCCCTCTAAGCAAAGTAGAAATTGAAAAAATAGAAAGCAGCATTGGCTAGCAGCTAACAATGCGCTTAAATCGTTCGCTTCGCTCACTGGGACCGGCTGGAGCCGGCCCCTTAGCTTAATCGTTAGAGGCCACATCAATGTCCGGCGCTTTCCGTATCAGACTAATGTTCGAGTGGGGCGGTGGTTCCTTGTGGTGTGGTAATGACGCAGCAATAAAAGAGTTTGATGTCGGCCCAGTGGAAGAAAAATTACTCCTGAGCGATGTAATGCTCGAACGGTTAAATGCATTATCGCAGTGGCACGATACCGCCTTAAATTGGGAGTATCCGCCCGACCCAGGCCCTTGGAGCCCCGATGAGTACGCGAAATTTGAGGCCGAAGCACTCGCTTTCTTATCGGAGATTCAGGCAGAGCTTGGTCCTGAATTTGAAATAGTTTATGAACCGATTTAGGTGGCTTCTAACTAGTGGTTCAAATCGCTCGCTTCGCTCACTGGGACGTGCTAAAGCCCGCCCCTTAACCAAACGTTAGAAGCGGCTCTTAATTTTGGTGGGTTATATGCACGGAAGCATTAATTCAGTCCCTCAGCCAAATATCAGCGCAGTTGCAAGCATTGAGCGTCGGCGCGCAAAACATCTGAATGTTCGTAGCCTTTCGCGGTGGCGTTGCCGGCCCATCGCTGGGGCAAACGCCATTGGTTGTCCTACCGCTATGTATCTGCCAGCCCACGCACGTTCGTTGCCCAACATCTCGGTTCGGCTTCAGCTACATTTGGCGTCGCCTGAAAATTCCGAGCTCGATTTGTCACCGCGTCTAACTACTGGTTCAAGTCGCTCGCTCCGCTCGCTGGGACCGGCTAAAGCCGGCCCCTTAACCAAACGTTAGGTGCCGTATGTGCTGGGCTCTATACCTTGCGTCAGACATAGAACTTCCTCAGATTGTTTGGGACAATGCAAATCCTTCATTTAACACCCAAGAGCTTTCAGAGGCTGAAAATCCTGTAAAACAACAATTTTCTTTTGAGCATGTAATATATCTCGGCTCTAATGAAGGCTGCGGTTGCGGATTCATGAACACGGATTACCAATCCAATAAAAACCTTGAACACCTTCATGACTACTTAAGTAACGCACTAAGCAGAAATTCTAAACTTGAAATTTTCCTATGCTGGGAGGGAGATCAATCAAGCTCTCCCTTAGCAAAAAAATCTGTGCGATTATCTGAGTTCGCCGGGCCTGAACTTCCTTTGGGTGAAAGAGAGCTTTCTATTATCACCACCTAACAATAGGTTCAAACCGTTCGCTCCGCTCACTGGGACGGGCTAAAGCCCGCCCCTTAACCAAACGTTAGCAGGCAACACGAATAATCATGCCATGCACAAATTAAAAATTCTTATGTTGTTAATATTCATGGCATCGCTATCCGCATGTTTTGAGACGACAACATATAACTCGACAACAAAGTCTTCGAATAAATACAATTTCGGTAAATTTTTAGATAGCATAACTAGTTTTCCATACAGCGCTCCAGCCGAGCAGCAAGAGCGCATAAAAAACAACTATACAAAATTAAAAATTGGAATGCCGAAGAATGAAATTCTAAACATTCTACCGCCTCCTAATGCCGAATTTTTTACCTACGAGAAAAATGGAGATAAAGAAGTATTCGAAAGCTCTTCGTGGGCATACTACTTGACTAGGCAAGAGTATAATCTGGGGAGCGATAGTGATGCCGCACTATTTCTATACTTCAACGAGCTAGAGCAATTGTACTGGTCAATACCAGACAACATTGAAGGCCTCAGCCAACTGGGCAACCCACTTGATGCCCGCTAACAACTGGTTCAAACCGTTCGCTTCGCTCACTGGGACGGGCTAAAGCCCGCCCCTTAACCAAACGTTAGGTTTCAAACATGTCCAAAGTTAATCTCAAGAAAAAATTGACTGCCTTATTCTTACTCATCATTCCTGCATTGCCAGCGACCTCGGCTCCACTTCCAACTGAGGCCACACAACTGGCCCTAGAAGAATTTGCACTTAGCAATCGAGAACACAAAGAAAAGATTGAATCATTTATCAAAGCATTAAAGCCTGAGGCAGAAGCTGGAAATCCTGTAGCAAAATTCTTTCTGGGTGGAATGTTATTATCAAGCGATTCAGATTCATATAAAAATCAAGCCCATGAACTTCTTCGCGATTCGGCTGAAGGAGGGTGCGCTGGAGCTTCGGGAATACTAGGCGCCCAACTTATGAAAACGGATCCTCCTGCTAGTTATAAATGGCTATCACAAGCGGCGGAAGCTGGCGACACAAGCTCTATGCTTTTTCTTTCTACTGTTTATCTAAATGGAAATAGTTCTATACAAAGAAACGAAGCCAAAGCATTGGCATGGGCAGAACTTGCTGCGGCACAAGCTAATTCAGATTTCATCAAATTTACTGCACAACAACTGACATCACGAATAAATACTTCCATTCCAGAAAGTACAAAGCATGAGGCTGAAACACTCTTGACTGAGCTTCAGATCAAGCACCCCAAGCACGAGCCTTACCTTTGTGGTCAGTCAAGTCCCCAAAGCTAGTCCGAGTCAGCAACCTAACAACTGGTTCAAATCGCTCGCTTCGCTCACTGGGACAGGCTAAAGCCCGCCCCTTAACCAAACGTTAGGCATATTCATAAATTTGGCATCCAGCAACAAACGGGGTTGCAATGAAAAAGAAAGTAAAACGGTCAAAATTGCTGAGGACCTTTAATTCGCTGTGCGCGGTCTTGCTCATGGTCTCTGCAATTTACATTATGGTCATGGGTTTCAACTCTGTTGCTATGGCGGCTATGGCTGTTTCCGTTGCCGGAGCAGCTGCGCCTCTTGTCCAGGGCGACGAGGGAATTTTGGAGATAGTAATCGGCACCTTCGAAGCCATGCTCGACGGGGTCGTGGCTGTCATCGAAGGCATAGCAAGTGCAATTGCTAGCGTGTTCAGTTAGAAATGCATAACAATTGGTTCAAATCGCTCGCTCCGCTCGCTGGGACGGG
>NZ_RFFM01000013.1 GCF_003696365.1 Stutzerimonas zhaodongensis | reverse complement strand
GGGCGCGCGACATGCACGAATGCATGCTGATCGACGCATTCAGCTAAAAGAAACCGGCATGGGAGAACGTAGGCGTAGGGTGGCGATTAGCTGGACCCGAACGGAGTGTTGCGTGGCGGAATGCAGCCGGCAGCGACCAATTCCATAAGGGCCGAGCGTCGGGAAAAGGGTGCGGGACAACAAGGCTGAACGGGTCACGCGAGAAATGCAGTTTCTCAAAAAATGAATTGCGACTGTTAGGTGTAGGGTTAAGTGCGTAAGCATATCGTGACAGCACTCACTCTATTTCTCAGCGGCTTTGTTAACTAAGCCGAAACGCTCAGAGCGATCGAACCGCACTCGCGAGATGGGAAGGGAACATAATCGTCCGGGATTCGAAAGGAAACGCTCATTACTGGTCAGAGTGGGTAGAGTATGGTGACCAGTACATTGCTGAGGCAAAACAAACTGCCGCACAGCAAGATGCTGATCCCAGCTATCTACCACAGTATTTATTCACCATAGTGCAGAAGCATTGGCACCAGATGCTTCGCCGTTACTCAGCTGGCTGTCGTGTAAAAAGTCTTGCGCAGTACTTCCCAGGCTTGCTCGATGCATGGGAGCGTTCCGAGCAATTAGGCGGCAAAATATGGAGCGAAGAGCAGCAGGTAATCCGTAGGTCTTGGAAGGTTAATCTCGATCATTATATAAGCTGCTTTTGGCTTGTGGGACTTGGACTTGCGTTAGAGATTCCGGATGATCAATGGTCGCGACTGATGGCGCTCGTTGGAAATGAAGGGCAAGACCGTCTTCTTGACAAGATCATATCCAAACGTACACCGGGAAGAGTGATCGGGGATGAGCTGCTCTATCCGAAACCTTACGCGTTGCTGTTGGGGGCTATAGAGGCGCCAGTTGAGAATCAGGCCCTCCTTCTCAAACAGTTTGTTGAGTCTTGGTTCGATGGGCTTGGCGTCGCTTCGCGAAATGCAAAATACGCCCAAGCTACCAAGGTTGGCTATCCGTATTGGTATAAGTACGGTGATGAAAACTTTGCCGGTGGCGCTTACTTCGGTCGGTGGTGCGTAGAGGCCGTCGCTGCTGCAAAAGTATTTAGCATTGACGACGCGCTATGCATTGGCCATCAACATTACCCAGATGAGCTGATACATCCGTCGAGCAGTGAGGCCGCCTCATTGGCGTCAGATGAAAGTAGGAGCGAACGCCCTGCACAGCCTTCTACTAAGCGAAGCTTAATAGCTCGTTTTCTCAGCCGCCTGAAATGAAGATGAGCATTGATCTCCGGCTTAGTGAACGAGTGCTGGGTAGCTTTATGAGACGTACTGTCAGCTGTATTTGAATCGTGATGGCGCTTCGGCGAGAGGGTGGTAGATGAGAGACGAGTTCATTCAGCTGCTTATTGGAAATCTAGGTGAAGCGGGTTCACGCCGAGATGTGCCTGAATCGAGTATTGAGAAGTATCGCTCACGGCTGCCTGACGCCTTGTTGCGTTACTGGCAAGAGGAAGGCTGGTGCTCTTACGCCGATGGTCTGTTCTGGATAGTTGACCCGGAACCATATCAGGAAATATTGGACATGTGGCTCCATGGCACTGAACTGGCTGACATAGACAAATATCACGTCATCGCCCGAAATGCCTTCGGTTCGCTATATGCATGGGGTGAGCGTTACCAGCGCATGATCACCGTCTCCAGCCTGGCCGGCGGCATCGTTGCGTTAAAGAACCAACTGCAGAAAGTCAATCCAAACCCCGATCAGGCGCTTGGGATTTTCCTAGCTACATCCCGCAGAGATAGCCTCGACTTCGATGATGAGCAGGGTAAAGCCCTATTTCAACGGGCACTTGCGAAGCTAGGGCCGGTTGGAGAGCATGAAATGTATGCGTTCGAACCCGCGTTGTGTATTGGCGGGAAGGCGGACCTTGAGCATATGTTCAAGCTGAACATGGACGTTCACCTGATGATACTTGATCAATTGCGTCGTTAAGGCGGCGCTTCTCAGAGCCATTGATGATCAGCCGCATCCCGCGCCGGCCCCGCTCCTTGCTTCGATATAGGGAGGCGCCGGGACGCTTGCTCCTCGAATGCGGTGGGTCATAACCTGGCGCGTATTGCGGGGGCATCGAAAGGCCAGTCAAAAATGTAAAGTAGAGTGAAATGAAGCTTAATTTTTTTTGGAATGAGGTGGGGGATGTGAGGGAACCCAGCTGTCACTCCGATGTGATAGGGATAGATGGAGTGGATTTCCTATCATGCTTGTTATCCGATAATGGCGGCCAACAATATAAGGACACCGTGAAGTGGTTGAATGAAGGTCTGTCGAGGATACAAGCGGTAAAATACAATGCGGTAAGTATTGCCGAGTGGATTCGTGACAGCTGGGGAGCAGAGCTATCCGGTGAAATGGCAAAAATATATTCGCTATACGACGACGATTATTTTGAAGTCATAAGTATTGACGACTTGGAAGAAGCTATTGTCATGTGGCGAGAATTTATTTGCGAAGGCTAGAGTAGGTCATAAGCAGGCCTCAATTTGAGGCCTGATTGGGCGGTGGTAGTCGGTTCATGTAGAGCCAACCGAGCTTATCTTCACGCTGAATCAATCGTGTGCCTAGGGTTTCGTTTAGCGGCCTTATCTTTGGAACGTGACCTACAATCAGCTTACGTTTCTCCGCGCATTTTCTTCCTGCGAGTTAGCCTGCTATGCACAAGCCAACTAGGTTCGGCATGCGTTTGCGGAGCAGGTCAGATAACACTCGCAGTTTCGCAGGATGGCTACGAGCGTGAGGGTAGATGAGGTCAGCGCGCTAGGCATCCAATTGGCGAACGGGGCAGATCGGAAATGAGCGTATGGCTCGCGCTCACCCCGTCATCGAACACGGAGCAATACCAATGATTGCTGAAGATTTTGAATTGGTTAAGGCCATATTTTCCCTAGTGGATGAAGGGATTGTCTCCGGTTACGACGCGTTTCGGCTCGAAGTTGAAGTCAATGATGACTATATTCTGGAAGAGCTGACAGTCGAAAAAGACAGTGTCGAAGTCACGAACGCTGAAACGGATTTCAATGGTGCGGCTCTGTACGATCTCGTCCAAAAACTACGAGCTTTAGCTAAGGCTCGCGGCGAGAACTGGAGCGAGTTTGTAATTTCTTACCGTCATGGCGAGAAGGTGCATACGAAATTCAAATACTGACGGGCATTGGTATTACGTAAGTTTTCCCTGCATCGGCAGTGCTCATGCTGCCACTGGGGCGAGGTGCGGCAGTAAAAGCCGACAGCGCTCAAAAGGCGCAACGTCATACCTCTTGAAAATGTTTGAGGCGAACGGCACCTGGCCGGCTAGCGCGCCTAGTGATCGCCGATAAACTTGCTCAGGAACTGCCGTGTGCGCTCATGCTTCGGTGCACTAAGCAGCTGCCTGGCGTCGCCTTGCTCGACGATTACACCATCATCGATGAAGATCGCCCTGTCGGCGACGTCGCGGGCGAAGCTCATCTCATGGGTGACGATGACCATGGTGCGCTTTTCCTCGGCCAAGCAGCGGATGGTAGAGAGCACTTCGCCGACTAGTTCCGGATCCAACGCAGAGGTCGGCTCGTCGAACAGGATTACGTCCGGCTGCATGGCCAGCGCGCGGGCAATCGCCACTCGCTGTTGCTGGCCCCCGGAGAGGCGTTTGGGATAGGAGTCTTCCTTGCCACCTAGGCCGACCTTGGCCAGCAATGCGCGGCCGCGTTCGAGTGCCTGGGTGCGCGGCTCCTTCTTCACCTGCACCGGCCCTTCGATGACATTCTCGAGGGCTGTGCGGTGAGGGAACAGGTTGAAGTTCTGGAACACGAAACCGACGTGCAGGCGCAGCTGGCGGATCAGCCCTTGCTGCGCCCTGAGCGGTTTATCAGCATCGATATGGATATCCCCGACGGTGATCTGCCCACCGCTGGGTTGCTCCAAAAGGTTGAGGCAGCGCAGCAGAGTGGTCTTGCCCGAACCGCTGGGGCCGATGATCGCCAGCACTTCGCCGGGGGCTATATCGAGGTCGATGCCCTTGAGCACCTCCTGGCCCTTGAAGGCCTTTCTCAGGTTGCGCACGAAAATCATCAGGCGTCCTGCTCGTGTCGGTTGACCCGGTCTTCCAGGCGACCCTGAAAGTACGCCAGCACACTGGCCAACAACCAATAGATCAGCGCGGCGGCGAGGTACATGGTGAAGATCTCGAAAGTGCGTGCGGTGATCAGCTGCGCCTGGCGGAACAGTTCCGGAACCTGAATGGTGGCCGCAAGGGCAGTGTCCTTTACCAGCGAGATGAAGCTGTTGCCCAGTGGAGGCAGGGCGGTGCGGGCGGCCTGTGGGAGAACGGCTCGATACAGGGTCTGGGCGCGACTCATGCCGATACTGGCGGCCGCTTCCCATTGGCCACGGTCGATGGACGCGATGGCAGCGCGCAGGATCTCGGCGGTGTAGGCGGCCATGTTCAAGGAGAAGCCAATAAGCGCAGCCGGTAGCGGATCGAGCTGGATGCCGAGTTGCGGCAGCCCGTAATAAATCATGAACAGCTGAACAAGCAGCGGCGTGCCGCGGAAAAATGAGACGTACACCCGCGCCAGCCACTGCAGCGGCCAGTAAGCGTACAGCCGCAGCAGCGCCAGGCCAAAGCCGAGCAGCAGGCCGAAGAACATCCCGCCCAGGCTCAGCACCACGGTCCACCACGCGCCCTTGAGCAGAAACGGCAGCGAGTCCAGCGCCAGTTGCAGGCTGCTGTCGATCATTGCGTGACGTCAGCCCCGAACCACTTCTCGGAAAGCTGTTTCAGCGTACCATCGGCGCGCAGCTTGGCGATGGCCGCGTCGATAGCAGCAAGCAATTGTGGGTTGCCCTTACGCAGGGCAACACCGGACTCCTGGCGGGAGAAGGCGTCACCAGCCACGGCCAGGCGATCGCCGGTCTTCTCTACCATTTCGAAAGCGGCCAGACGGTCGACCAGGATGACGTCGATGCGGCCGACGTTGAGGTCCTGAAACTTGGTTGGGTCGTCGTCGTAGGTGCGGATTTCGGCTTGTGGCACGTTTTCCTTGAGCCACTGCTCGTAGTTGGTGCCAAGGCCCACGCCAACCTTCTTGCCGGCCAAGTCGTTCGGACTCTTGATCGTGTCGGCATCGGCCTTACGAGTCAGCGCCTGGATACCGGAAACGGTGTAGGGGGTAGAAAAGTCGTACTTCTGTTTGCGTTCATCGGAGATCGTTACCTGGTTGATCACGACATCCAACCGCCTCGATTCCAGCGCGGCGAGAATGCCGTCCCATTTGGTTGGCTGGAACGCGGCCTTGACCCCCAGTTCCTCTGCCAGTGCCTCGGCAAGGTCCACCTCGAAGCCGGTCAACTGGCCGCTGGCATCCTGGTAGTTGAAGGGCGGGTAAGTACCTTCCAGTCCAACCTTGAGGGTTCCGTTCGACTTGACCTCATCGAGGAGATCGGCGGCGAAAACCGGGGTGAACAGGCTAGAGCCAAGCAGAAGACTCAGGCTGCCGAGCAGGAAATGACGACGCAGCGTGGTGAATGGCATGGCTGACCTCTCGATGGGAAATTCAACTAACTCTAAGGGTGCGAGTTTATTCCATAAAATAATTAGTAATTATCATGACCAACAATTATGGAATATAGCATCTGCTCTCATAGTGCCCATGGATGATAGGCGAATAGCGCCGGGGTACCACCGGTGTGTAGGAACAGCAGCGGACACCGGCCAGGAAAGGCACCTCGGGCAATGCCATCAAGCAAGCCCGCAAAAGCTTTGCCGGTGTACACCGGGTCAAGCAGGACGCCTTCCTGCTCGGCAAGCAACCGGATCGCGGCCAGCGTGCCGGCGTTCGGCTCGCCGTAGCGGGGGNTACCCCGATCGCCCGGATGCCCGGCTGTGCATATTCGAGCGCCAGGGCCAGGCCACTGTGGGTCCCTGCGCTTCCGGAGGCGAGCAAAACGGCATCAAAGTCCTCGCCAGTGCCTTGCATCTGCTCTGCCAGCTCCAGCCCGGCGCGCACATAACCCAGGGCGCCGAGCGCATTGGAGCCGCCGATGGGCACCACGTAGGGTTTACGACCGGCGCCACTGAGCCGGTCTGCAGCGGCCCCTAGCAACTCGTCTGCGTTATCCAGGTTGGCGACTGTTTCGATGTCGCATCCGAACAGGTCTAGCAGCAAGCG
>NZ_RFFM01000012.1 GCF_003696365.1 Stutzerimonas zhaodongensis | reverse complement strand
GTGCGGTTTGTTACGTTCGAATTTTTCTTTAGCCACGACAGTAAACCTCTTACTTAAAGGGCTGAATCAACCTTGTTTTTTAACCAGTGCTTCGACGATATTCGACGGAGCCTCGGAGTATTTGGAGAATTCCATAGAGTAGCTCGCGCGACCCTGAGACATGGAACGAACGTCGGTTGCATAACCGAACATCTCACCCAGTGGTACTTCGGCACGGATCACTTTGCCGGACACTGTGTCTTCCATACCCTGGATCAGACCACGACGACGATTCAGGTCACCCATCACGTCACCCATGTAGTCCTCAGGGGTTACCACTTCTACTTTCATGATCGGCTCAAGCACTACACCGCCGCCCTTCTGGGCCAGCTGCTTGGTCGCCATGGAAGCGGCCACCTTGAACGCCATCTCGTTGGAGTCGACGTCATGGTAGGAGCCATCGAAAACGGTCGCCTTCAGGCCGATGAGCGGATAGCCGGCAACGACGCCGTTCTTCATCTGCTCTTCAATACCTTTCTGAATGGCCGGGATGTATTCCTTCGGAACCACACCACCTACGACTTCGTTCACGAACACCAGACCTTCCTGACCTTCATCAGCAGGTGCAAAGCGGATCCAGCAATGACCGAACTGACCACGACCACCCGACTGACGAACGAACTTGCCTTCAATTTCGCAGTTTTTGGTGATCTTCTCGCGGTAGGAAACCTGCGGCTTACCGATGTTCGCCTCGACGTTAAACTCGCGACGCATACGGTCGACGAGAATGTCGAGGTGCAACTCGCCCATACCGGAGATGATGGTCTGCCCAGTTTCCTCGTCAGTCTTGACGCGGAAGGAGGGATCTTCCTGGGCAAGCTTGCCCAGTGCGATACCCATCTTCTCTTGGTCGGCCTTGGTCTTAGGCTCTACCGCTACCGAGATGACCGGCTCCGGGAAATCCATACGCTCGAGAATGATCGGCTTGTCAGCATCACACAGAGTGTCGCCAGTGGTGACATCCTTCATGCCAATCAGAGCAGCGATATCGCCAGCGCGCACTTCCTTGATCTCTTCGCGCTGGTTGGCATGCATCTGCACCATACGACCAACGCGCTCTTTCTTGCCCTTGACCGAATTGATCACCGAGTCGCCCGAACTAAGGAAGCCCGAGTAGAC
This sequence comes from Stutzerimonas zhaodongensis, assembly GCF_003696365.1. Taxonomy (GTDB): domain Bacteria; phylum Pseudomonadota; class Gammaproteobacteria; order Pseudomonadales; family Pseudomonadaceae; genus Stutzerimonas; species Stutzerimonas zhaodongensis. The sequence continues at coordinate 14,209 of NZ_RFFM01000012.1, read as the reverse complement.
ACGTACGAACGTCAGGGTGCCAACGAACGGGTCGGTGGCAATCTTGAAAGCCAAAGCCGAGAACGGCTCAGCATCGTCAGCATGACGCTCGTCATAGTCAGCATCAACAAGCTCTTCTTTGGGCTTGTCGATGATGTCCGGATGGATCCCTTTGATAGCAGGAATCTCGGTCGGAGCAGGCAGGTACTCGATAACGGCGTCGAGAACGAGGGGAACGCCCTTGTTCTTGAACGAAGAACCACAGACAGCTGGAACGATCTCGTTAGCCAAGGTACGGGCACGCAGGCCGGCCTTGATCTCTTCGTTGGTCAGCTCTTCGCCTTCCAAGTACTTGTTCATCAGCTCTTCACTGGACTCAGCGGCAGCCTCGACCATGTTGGAGCGCCATTCTTCGGCCAACTCCAGCATATCGGCAGGAATTTCTTCCTCGCGATAGGTTGTGCCTTTGTCATCGTCGTTCCAGTAGATAGCCTTCATCTTGATCAGATCGACCTGACCCTGGAAGTTATCCTCTGAACCAATAGCGAGCTGAATCGGTACCGGAGTATGACCCAGGCGATTCTTGATCTGACTGACGACGCGCAGGAAGTTAGCACCAGCACGGTCCATCTTGTTCACGTAGACGACACGTGGAACACCGTACTTGTTGGCCTGACGCCAAACGGTTTCAGACTGCGGCTCGACACCGGAAGTACCGCAGAACACAACGACAGCGCCATCCAGTACGCGCAACGAACGCTCCACTTCGATGGTGAAGTCAACGTGACCGGGAGTGTCGATCACGTTTACACGGTAGTTGTCATACTGACCTACGGAGCCTTTCCAGAAGGTCGTAACAGCAGCCGAGGTAATTGTGATACCACGCTCCTGCTCTTGCACCATCCAGTCAGTAGTAGCCGCACCGTCGTGCACTTCACCCATCTTATGGCTGAGGCCTGTGTAGAACAGGATCCGCTCGGTCGTAGTGGTCTTGCCCGCGTCAACGTGCGCACAAATACCAATGTTGCGGTAGCGGTTAATTGCTGTGTTACGAGCCATAAAGCCCTCGCAAGTTGAATGGAGCCAAAATTAGAAACGGTAGTGCGAGAACGCCTTGTTGGCCTCGGCCATGCGATGCACGTCTTCACGCTTCTTCACAGCGGCGCCTTTACCTTCAAATGCATCCGACAGCTCACCCGCCAAACGCAGGGCCATGGATTTCTCGCCACGCTTACGCGCAGCGTCTACCAGCCAGCGCATGGCCAAGGCATTACGACGCGAAGGACGGACTTCAACCGGAACCTGGTAAGTCGCACCACCTACGCGGCGGGACTTCACTTCGACCAGCGGAGCGATGGCGTCGAGTGCTTTTTCGAAGATTTCCAGGGGGTCGCTGTTCTTGCGTTCTTTGACCTTTTCCAAAGCCCCATAAACGATACGCTCGGCGACGGCTTTCTTGCCGCTCTCCATCACGTGGTTCATGAATTTGGCGAGAATCAGACTTCCGTATTTCGGATCGTCAAGGATCTCGCGCTTGGCTGCTACACGACGTCTTGGCATTGATAAGCCCTCAAACGGTCTTCAGGTTAGCCCGGGACTATAACGATGAGGTTACGCCCGACCTTACTCTTATCGACTCAATAAAAATAAAATACGGATTACTTCGGACGCTTGGCGCCGTACTTGGAACGGCCCTGCTTACGATCCTTGACACCTGAAGTATCCAGCGAACCGCGAACTGTGTGGTAGCGAACACCAGGGAGGTCCTTTACACGACCGCCACGGATCAGCACAACACTGTGCTCTTGCAGGTTATGACCTTCACCACCAATGTACGAGGCGACTTCAAAGCCATTGGTCAGACGAACACGGCAAACTTTACGCAGTGCAGAGTTCGGTTTCTTAGGCGTGGTGGTGTACACACGGGTGCACACGCCACGGCGTTGCGGGCAGTTCTGCAGCGCAGGGACGTCGCTTTTCTCGACGACGCGCTTGCGCGGCTGGCGTACCAGCTGGTTGATCGTTGCCATCTACTAGCTCCACTGTTGTCTTTCGACACAAACGAAAAATGGCAGGGCGCTATGCCCCGCCAATTTAGGGGTACAAGAGTCTAAAGAGCTTCCTGCACACCGTCAAGGCGCGCCCCGGCATACGTCGAGGCGATCCTGTTTAGTTGCCGCTCGAGTTCAGGGCCTCAGTCAATGCTGCTTCGACTTCGTCCGCACTCACGCGCACCGGCTTCTCCGCATCACGCTTGCGCTTGCGCTCGCTGTGATATTGAAGTCCGGTACCTGCCGGGATCAAACGACCCACGACGACGTTTTCTTTCAAGCCGCGCAGATAATCGCGCTTTCCAGTGACCGCAGCCTCGGTAAGAACCCGAGTGGTTTCCTGGAAAGAAGCAGCCGAAATAAACGATTCGGTAGACAGCGACGCCTTGGTAATACCCAACAAGACCCGAATGTACTTCGAACCGAACTTGTCGTCTCCGGAAAGGCGCTCGTTCTCTTCCAAGACCTGGGTAAGCTCCATCTGGTCGCCCTTGATGAAACTGGAATCTCCGGACTCAGCCACTTCAACCTTGCGCAACATCTGGCGCAGGATGGTCTCGATGTGCTTGTCGTTGATCTTCACACCCTGCAGACGGTAGACGTCCTGAATCTCGTTGACGATGTACTTAGCCAACGCACTCACGCCAAGCAGGCGCAAGATGTCGTGCGGGTTGCTCGGACCGTCAGAGATAACCTCGCCCTTATTTACCTGTTCGCCTTCGAAGACGTTCAGGTGACGCCACTTAGGAATCAATTCCTCATAGGGATCAGTTCCATCGGTTGGCGTAATGACGAGACGACGCTTGCCTTTTGTTTCCTTACCGAAGGAGATAGTGCCGCTGATCTCCGCCAGAATAGAAGGCTCCTTCGGCCGACGGGCTTCGAACAGGTCGGCAACACGCGGAAGACCACCCGTAATGTCACGGGTCTTCGAAGTTTCCTGCGGGATACGCGCGATAACGTCACCCACATTGATCTCTGCGCCGTCAGCCACACCTACCAACGCATTGGCGGGCAGGAAATACTGGGCAGGAACATCGGTACCCGGCAGTAGCAACTCCTTGCCATTGGAATCCACCATCTTGATTGCAGGACGAATGTCCTTACCAGAGGCAGGTCGATCCTTCGGATCCATCACCTCGATGTTGGTCAAGCCGGTGAGCTCATCGGTCTGACGCTTGATGGTGATGTTCTCTTCCATGCCGACAAAGGTCACGACACCCTTCATCTCGGTGACGATCGGGTGAGTGTGCGGATCCCACTTGGCGACGACAGTGCCGGCGTCGACCTTGTCGCCTTCCTTGATGGAAATAACGGCACCGTACGGGAGCTTGTAGCGCTCGCGCTCGCGGCCGAAGTCATCTGCGACAGCCAGCTCACCGGAACGGGAAACCGCTACCAATGCGCCATCCGCACGCTCGACGTGCTTTAGGTTATGCAGGCGGATAGTGCCGCCGTTCTTAACCATAACGTTGTCGACAGCAGACGTTCGGCTGGCCGCACCACCAATGTGGAACGTACGCATGGTCAGCTGTGTACCTGGCTCACCGATTGACTGAGCGGCAATAACGCCTACCGCCTCACCGATGTTGACCTGATGACCACGTGCCAAATCGCGACCGTAGCACTTGGCGCAGATACCGTAGCGGGTCTCGCAACTGATAGGCGAGCGCACGACAACTTCGTCGATGCTGTTTAGCTCGATGAAATCGACCCATTGTTCGTCGACCAGAGTACCAGCGGGTACAAGGACCTCCTCAGTACCCGGCTTGAGGACGTCACGAGCAATAACGCGACCCAGCACACGCTCACCCAACGGCTCGACTACGTCGCCGCCTTCGATATGCGGAGTCATGAACAGACCCTGCTCGGTACCGCAATCCACCTCGGTAACAACCAGATCCTGCGCGACGTCTACCAGACGACGGGTCAGGTAACCGGAGTTTGCGGTTTTCAGCGCGGTATCCGCCAGACCTTTACGAGCACCGTGAGTGGAGATGAAGTACTGGAGTACGTTCAGACCTTCACGGAAGTTCGCTGTAATGGGCGTCTCGATGATCGAGCCATCCGGCTTGGCCATCAGACCACGCATACCGGCCAGCTGACGGATCTGCGCAGCGGAACCCCGCGCTCCCGAATCGGCCATCATATACATGGAGTTGAACGAGTCCTGCTCGGCCTCGTTACCATCGCGATCGATGACCTTCTCTTTCGAGAGGTTGGCCATCATCGCCTTGGATACTTCATCATTGGCCTTGGACCAGAGGTCGATCACCTTGTTGTACTTCTCCCCCTGGGTCACCAGGCCGGAGGCGTACTGCGATTCGATTTCTTTAACTTCCTCGGTGGCCGCGTCGATGATGCGGGCCTTCTCATCCGGAATGACAAAGTCATTCACGCCGATCGAAACACCCGAGATGGTCGAATAGGCGAAACCGGTATACATCAGCTGGTCAGCGAAAATGACAGTGTCCTTCAGGCCGACCGTGCGATAGCACAGGTTGATCAGCTTGGAGATCGCCTTTTTCTTCATCGGCTGGTTGACCACGTCGAATGGCAGACCCGCCGGAACGACTTGGAACAACAGCGCGCGACCGACCGTGGTGTCGACGATACGCACGTTCTTGGTGATGGTGCCGTCGCGATCCTTGATGGTCTCGTTGATGCGCACCTTAACGCGCGCATGCAACGAAGCCTCGCCAGCGCGAAACACTCGGTCGACTTCCTGCAGGTCAGCAAATACGCGACCTTCGCCTTTGGCATTGATGGCTTCGCGGGTCATGTAATACAGACCCAGTACCACGTCCTGCGAAGGTACGATGATCGGCTCACCGTTGGCAGGCGACAGGATATTGTTGGTCGACATCATCAATGCACGCGCTTCGAGCTGGGCTTCCAGCGTCAGCGGCACGTGAACGGCCATTTGGTCACCGTCGAAGTCGGCGTTGTATGCCGCGCAGACCAACGGATGGAGCTGAATCGCCTTACCTTCGATCAGCACGGGCTCGAACGCCTGGATACCTAGACGGTGCAGCGTCGGTGCGCGGTTAAGCAATACGGGATGTTCGCGAATGACTTCAGCAAGAACGTCCCAAACCTCAGGCAGCTCTCGCTCGACCATCTTCTTGGCTGCCTTGATGGTGGTGGCCATGCCACGCATTTCCAGCTTGCCGAAAATGAAAGGCTTGAACAGCTCGAGAGCCATCTTCTTCGGCAGACCGCACTGGTGCAGACGCAGAGTCGGACCAACGGTAATCACGGAACGACCGGAGTAGTCCACGCGCTTACCGAGAAGATTCTGACGGAAACGACCCTGCTTGCCCTTGATCATGTCAGCCAGGGACTTCAGCGGGCGCTTGTTCGAGCCGGTGATAGCGCGACCACGACGGCCGTTGTCGAGCAGCGCATCGACAGCTTCCTGGAGCATGCGCTTTTCGTTGCGCACGATGATGTCCGGTGCGGACAAATCGAGCAGACGCTTCAGACGATTGTTACGGTTGATCACCCGACGGTACAGATCGTTGAGATCGGACGTGGCGAAACGTCCACCATCGAGCGGAACCAGCGGACGCAGGTCAGGCGGCAATACCGGCAGAACGGTCAGGACCATCCATTCAGGGAGGTTGCCTGAACCATGGAAGGCCTCCATCAGCTTCAAGCGCTTGGACAGCTTCTTGATCTTGGTTTCCGAGTTGGTCTGCGGGATCTCTTCGCGCAGGCGTCCAATCTCGTGCTCCAGATCGATCTCGTGCAGCAGCTCGCGCACGGCCTCGGCACCCATGCGGGCATCGAAGTCATCGCCAAACTCTTCCAGTGCTTCGAAATACTGCTCGTCGTTGAGCAGCTGACCTTTCTCGAGCGTTGTCATGCCTGGATCGATTACGACGTAGCTTTCGAAATAAAGCACGCGCTCGATGTCACGCAGAGTCATGTCCAGAAGCAACCCGATACGGCTCGGCAGCGACTTCAGGAACCAGATGTGAGCAACAGGCGAAGCCAGTTCAATATGGGCCATACGCTCACGGCGCACCTTGGCCAGGGCAACTTCGACGCCGCACTTCTCACAGATAACGCCACGATGCTTAAGGCGCTTGTACTTACCGCACAGGCACTCATAGTCCTTGACTGGGCCAAAGATCTTGGCACAGAACAGGCCGTCGCGCTCCGGTTTGAACGTACGATAGTTGATGGTCTCTGGCTTCTTGACTTCACCAAAGGACCAAGAGCGGATCATCTCGGGCGAAGCCAATGCAATCTTGATGGCATCGAACTCTTCGATTTGACCCTGGTTTTTCAACAGATTCAGCAAGTCTTTCAAGGCCTTTCCTCCTCACGGACCTGCGACGGCCGGCTGATGCCGGACGCCGCATAGGCGGTGCGTGGTTATTCGGTTTCCAGATCGATGTCGATACCGAGCGAGCGGATCTCTTTGATCAACACGTTGAAGGATTCCGGCATACCGGGCTCCATACGGTGATCGCCGTCCACGATGTTCTTGTACATCTTGGTCCGCCCGTTCACGTCGTCCGACTTGACCGTGAGCATTTCCTGCAGGGTATAGGCGGCACCATAGGCTTCTAGTGCCCAGACCTCCATCTCCCCGAAACGCTGGCCACCGAACTGAGCCTTACCACCCAGCGGCTGCTGAGTAACCAGGCTGTAGGAACCGGTGGAACGTGCGTGCATCTTATCGTCGACCAGGTGGTTCAGCTTGAGCATGTACATGTAGCCAACCGTAGTCGTGCGCTCAAACTTGTTACCGGTACGGCCATCAAAAAGCTGCATCTGGCCGCTTTCAGGCAGATCAGCCAGCTTCAGCATGGCCTTGATCTCACGCTCCTTGGCACCGTCGAACACCGGCGTAGCCATGGGAACGCCGCCACGCAGGTTCTTGGCGAGATCCAGGACTTCCTGATCACTGAAGCTCTCCAGGTTCTCCTGGCGCCCACCGATCTCGTTATAGATCTCGGTGAGGAACTTGCGCAGGTCGGCGACCTTGCGCTGCTCTTCCAGCATGCGGTTGATCTTCTCGCCCAGCCCCTTGGCCGCAAGGCCTAGGTGAGTTTCGAGGATCTGACCAACGTTCATACGTGAGGGTACGCCCAGCGGGTTCAGAACGATGTCGACGGGCGTGCCGTTGGCATCGTGCGGCATGTCTTCAACCGGCATGATGACCGAGACTACACCCTTGTTACCGTGACGGCCCGCCATCTTGTCACCTGGCTGGATGCGACGCTTGATCGCCAGGTAGACCTTGACGATTTTAAGCACGCCCGGCGCCAGATCGTCGCCCTGCTGCAGCTTGCGCTTCTTGTCTTCGAACTTGTCGTCGAGCAGCTGGCGGCGGTCGGATATGTAGGCTTGTGCTTTCTCCAACTGCTCGTTGAGCGCGTCTTCGGCCATGCGCAGCTTGAACCACTGCCCATGCTCGAGCCCATCAAGAGTCTCGTCGGTGATGACCGCGCCTTTCTTCAGCCCAGCACCACCTTCGACGGTCGCGCCAACTAGAGCGGAACGCAGACGCTCGAAGGTTGCACCCTCAACGATGCGGAACTCTTCGTTCAGATCCTTACGGATCTCGTCCAACTGCATCTTTTCGATTGCCAGCGCGCGGGAGTCGCGCTCTACGCCATCACGGATGAAAACCTGTACGTCGATGACAGTTCCCTTGGTGCCAGTGGGCACACGGAGGGAGGTGTCCTTCACGTCGGAGGCTTTTTCACCAAAGATGGCACGCAGCAGCTTCTCTTCTGGCGTCAGCTGGGTTTCGCCCTTCGGCGTGACCTTGCCGACCAGAATATCGCCCGCCCCTACCTCAGCACCTACATAAACGATGCCCGCCTCGTCCAGCTTGTTCAGCGCAGCCTCACCCACGTTCGGGATGTCTGCGGTGATCTCTTCTGGGCCGAGCTTGGTATCGCGCGATACGCAGGTCAGCTCTTGAATATGAATGGTAGTGAAGCGGTCCTCTTGGACGACCCGCTCCGACAGGAGGATGGAGTCTTCGAAGTTGTAGCCGTTCCACGGCATGAACGCGACGCGCATGTTCTGACCAAGCGCCAGCTCACCCATGTCGGTCGATGGACCATCAGCCATGATGTCGCCACGCTCGACCACATCACCCTTGCTCACCAACGGACGCTGGTTGATACAAGTGTTCTGGTTAGAACGGGTGTACTTCGTCAAGTTGTAGATGTCTACACCGGCTTCACCGGTTTCGACTTCTGCATCATGCACACGTACGACCACTCGGCTGGCGTCGACCGAATCGATCACACCGCCACGACGGGCAACGACGCAGACACCGGAGTCGCGCGCTACGTTGCGCTCCATGCCAGTACCGACCAGCGGCTTGTCCGAACGCAAAGTCGGAACAGCCTGACGCTGCATGTTCGAACCCATCAGTGCGCGGTTGGCGTCGTCGTGCTCAAGGAACGGAATCAGCGACGCAGCCACAGATACAACCTGCTTCGGCGAGACGTCCATCAGAGTCACGTCCTCAGGCGCCTTTACCGTGAACTCGTTCTGATGCCTAACAGCAACCAGCTCGTCGACCAGCTTGCGTCCGTCCAGCTTCGCACTGGCCTGCGCAATGACGTGGTCGGCTTCCTCGATCGCCGATAGGAACACGATCTCATCGGTTACCTCGCCTTCCTTCACCACGCGATACGGACTTTCTAGGAAGCCGTACTGATTGGTGCGCGCATATGCTGCCAGGGAGTTGATAAGACCGATGTTCGGACCTTCTGGCGTCTCGATCGGACATACGCGACCGTAATGGGTCGGGTGTACGTCCCGCACCTCAAAGCCGGCGCGCTCACGAGTAAGGCCGCCCGGGCCAAGCGCAGAAACGCGGCGCTTGTGGGTAATCTCCGAAAGCGGGTTGTTCTGGTCCATGAACTGCGAGAGCTGGCTGGAGCCGAAAAACTCCTTCACAGCAGCCGCAACTGGCTTGGCATTAATGAGGTCCTGAGGCATCAGACCTTCACTTTCAGCCATGGAGAGACGCTCTTTGACTGCACGCTCTACCCGGACCAGACCGACACGGAACTGGTTTTCTGCCATCTCGCCAACACAACGAACACGGCGGTTGCCCAGATGGTCGATATCGTCCACAACGCCTTTACCGTTGCGGATATCGACCAGCGTCTTCAGAACGGCGACGATGTCTTCGCGACTAAGAACGCCAGAACCTTCGATCTCGGTCCGGCCGATACGACGATTGAACTTCATGCGACCGACAGCAGACAGATCGTAGCGCTCGGAGGCGAAGAACAAGTTGTTGAACAACGTCTCAGCCGCATCCTTGGTTGGCGGCTCGCCAGGACGCATCATGCGATAGATTTCTACCAACGCTTCGAGCTGATTGGCCGTCGAGTCGATCTTCAGCGTATCGGAGATGAACGGACCACAGTCGATATCGTTGGTGTACAGCGTTTCGAAACGAACTACCTGCGCCTTGACCAACTTGGCCAGCACCTCGACAGTCAGCTCGGTATTGCACTCAGCGATGATTTCGCCAGTTGCAGGATGCACGATCGCCTTGGCCGTGGTACGCCCCAGAACATAGTCCATGGGCATATCGAGCGACTTGATGCCTGACTTGTCGAGCTGATTGATGTGGCGTGCAGTGATGCGACGGCCTTGCTCAACGATTACCTTGCCGTTCTCGTCCTTGATGTCGAACGAGGCGATCTCACCGCGCAGACGCTGAGGTACCAGCTCAAGGCTCAATGCCTCACCCTTCACGTGGAACACGTTGGTGTCGTAAAACGCATCGAGGATTTCCTCGGTGCTGTAATTCAGCGCGCGCAATAGTACCGACGCTGGCAACTTGCGACGACGGTCGATACGAACGAAAACGGCGTCCTTCGGATCGAACTCGAAGTCCAACCAGGATCCGCGATAAGGAATGATCCGAGCAGAATAAAGCAGCTTGCCCGAGCTGTGGGTCTTGCCGCGGTCGTGATCGAAGAATACGCCAGGCGAACGATGCAACTGAGACACGATAACGCGCTCGGTACCGTTGATGATGAAGGTACCGTTCTCGGTCATCAGGGGGATCTCCCCCATGTAAACTTCCTGCTCTTTGATGTCCTTGATCGCCTTGCTCGAGGACTCCTTATCAAAAATGATCAGGCGGACTTTTACTCGCAGCGGGACAGCAAACGTCACACCGCGCAATACGCATTCCTTGACGTCGAAAGCGGGGTCGCCCAGACGATAGCCGACGTACTCCAGCGCAGCATTGCCGGAATAGCTGATTATCGGAAAAACGGATTTGAAGGCTGCATGCAAGCCAATATCGCGGAATTGATCCTTGGTCGCTCCCGCCTGCAGGAATTCGCGGTACGAATCCAGCTGGATGGCCAAAAGATACGGCACGTCCATAACGTGCGGTAACTTGCTAAAGTCCTTGCGGATTCGTTTTTTCTCAGTGTATGAGTAAGCCATCAGCGTTCCCCAGCTTGGTCACCTGCTTGTTTGGCTTCTCCCGACGGGAGCAGCCAGAAAATCTTGCGAATTCTAGATTCGCACCGCCCATTGGGGCGGTTTTTCCAGTCAAGCTGCAATATGAACATCATGCAGCTATAACGGAAAAAGGCCGGTGGCAAAAGCCACCAGCCATCAGCCTTACGCGAGTCGGTTCGGCTGTAGACGCAAGGTCGTGCTTACTTGAGCTCGACTTTGGCGCCCGCTTCTTCCAAGGCCTTCTTGGCAGCTTCAGCTTCGTCCTTGGAGACGCCTTCCTTGACCATGCCAGGGGCACCGTCCACCACTGCCTTGGCTTCCTTGAGGCCCAGGCCGGTCAGCTCGCGTACCGCCTTGATCACGTTTACTTTCTTGTCGCCAGCTTCCAGCAGCATAACGTTGAACTCGGTCTGCTCTTCAGCAGCGGCAGCAGCCGGGCCAGCAGCAGCGACAGTAGCAGCGGCTGCAGTAACACCGAACTTTTCTTCCATTGCCTTGATCAGTTCAACAACCTGCATCACGGACATTTCGGAAACGGCGTTGATGATGTCTTCGTTGGTCAGAGCCATGACTCTTGTTCCTGTATATAAGTGACGGCCTGCGGCCATCTAATTCAAAAGAAATCGAAAGTGCTTTCCGTGCCTCAGGCAGCGGCAGCTTCTTTCTGGTCGCGAACGGCCGCCAAAGTACGAGCCAGCTTGCTGGTAGCGCCTTGAATCACGCTCATCAGCTGCGAAATAGCTTCGTCATAGGTCGGCAGGGTTGCCAAAGCGTCGATCTGGTTGGCTGCGATGAACTGACCCTCGAACGCAGCAGCCTTGATCTCGAACTTGTCCTGACCCTTGGCGAACTCTTTGAAAATCCGGGCAGCTGCGCCCGGATGTTCATTGGAGAACGCAATAAGGGTCGGGCCCTTGAACACGTCGCTGAGCACGTCGTACTGAGTGCCTTCAACGGCGCGGCGCAGCAAAGTGTTACGTACGACACGTACGTAGACACCAGCGTCGCGGGCCTCTTTACGGAGTCCGGTCATGGCTCCCACGGTCACGCCTCGGGCATCAGCCACGACAGCGGAAAGGGCAGCTTTGGCAGCCTCGTTGACTTCAGCGACGATGGCCTTCTTGTCTTCGAGTTTGATTGCCACGGGTTCTTACTCCTGGATGTTACCGGTTCGCCCAGTTTGAACTGGACGGGTTTTGGTGTCTGATTCGGTACGAATCGGGAGCACCTCTGCGTAGGCCTGAAAAAGCTACACCTTTTCGGTTTAAGACTTTCGTCGCCTACGGTCTTGGATAGCCCCCGCCAGGCAGGGACCCCAATTTCTGCGTCCTCATCACAGGACGCTGCATCTCTTACGCTTCGAGCGATGCCTGATCGATGATCAGCCCTGGACCCATGGTAGTGCTCAGGGTTACACGCTTGACATAGATACCCTTGGAAGTGGACGGCTTAAGACGCTTAAGGTCCGACAGCAGCGCTTCTACGTTCTGCTTCAGCTGTACAGCTTCGAAGCCAACTTTCCCGACGGAGGTATGAATGATGCCGTTCTTGTCTGTACGGAATCGAACCTGGCCAGCCTTCGCGTTCTTGACTGCGGTTGCGACGTCCGGGGTGACAGTGCCGACTTTCGGGTTAGGCATGAGTCCACGTGGGCCGAGGATCTGGCCGAGCTGACCCACAACACGCATGGCATCCGGGGAGGCAATTACCACGTCATAGTTGAGATCGCCGCCCTTCATTTCGGCCGCCAGCTCATCCATGCCAACACGGTCAGCGCCAGCTGCCAGAGCAGCCTCAGCAGCAGGGCCCTGGGTAAACACAGCAACACGCACGGACTTGCCAGTACCATTCGGTAGAACTGTAGCGCCACGCACTACCTGGTCTGACTTACGAGGGTCAACGCCTAGGTTGATTGCGATATCGAACGACTCAGTGAACTTGACCGCAGACAGCTCCGCCAACAGAGTCGCAGCGTCCTCAAACGAATACTGCTTGCCAGCCTCGATCTTCTCAGCGAAAGCCTTTTGACGCTTAGTCAACTTAGCCATTACACACCCTCCACGTTCAGGCCCATGCTACGAGCGGAGCCGGCGATGGTACGCACGGCCGCATCGAGGTCAGCGGCGGTCAGATCAGCATTCTTGGTCTTCGCGATCTCTTCCAGCTGAGCACGAGTAACGGTGCCGACTTTCTGGGTGTTCGGACGAGCAGAACCACTGGTGATGCCTGTAGCCTTTTTCAACAAAACTGCAGCCGGGGTACTTTTTGTCTCAAAGGTGAAGCTGCGATCACTGTAAACAGTGATGATCACCGGAGTAGGCAGACCAGGCTCCTGGCCTTGTGTCCGGGCATTGAATGCCTTGCAGAACTCCATGATGTTCACGCCATGCTGACCCAGCGCTGGACCAACTGGCGGCGACGGGTTGGCCTGACCGGCCTTTACCTGAAGCTTGATATAAGCTTGAATCTTCTTAGCCATAACTACTCCGTTACGGGTTCTAGCGCCTTCCGGCTCCCCTTTTTACTTGAATACCCCAGTGACGACAAAACCCCGCAGCCAGCAGCTGCGGGGTGTGGGGTGCTTACTTCAGCTAGACCTTTTCGACCTGACTGAACTCCAACTCAACCGGCGTCGAACGACCAAATATCAGAACTGCGACCTGAATGCGGCTCTTCTCATAATTGACCTCCTCGACCACACCGTTGAAGTCGGCGAATGGGCCATCTGCAACCCGAACGACCTCGCCCGGCTCGAACAGCGTCTTGGGCTTTGGCTTATCGCTGCCATCGGCAACGCGACGCAGAATCGCTTCAGCTTCTTTGTCAGTGATAGGCGCAGGCTTATCAGCAGTGCCGCCGATAAAGCCCATGACACGCGGGGTGTCTTTGACGAGGTGCCAAGCACCCTCCGCCATATCCATCTGAACAAGGACATAGCCCGGGAAGAACTTACGCTCGCTTTTGCGCTTCTGCCCGTTGCGCATCTCCACCACTTCTTCAGTGGGCACAAGGATCTCGCCGAAATGGTCTTCCATGCCAGCAAGCTTGATGCGCTCAATCAGCGAACGCATGACATGCTTCTCGTAGCCCGAGTAAGCATGAACCACGTACCAACGCTTAGCCACGGGAAATCCTTAACGTACAATCATGGAAACTAGCCATCCAAGCAGGGAGTCAAGCCCCCACAACAACAACGCCATAATCAGAACAACCGCAACCACAATAAGCGTGGTCTGGGTAGTTTCCTGGCGAGTCGGCCAGACGACTTTACGAATCTCGACCCGAGCCTCTTTCAAAAGAGTAAAAAAGGATCGACCCTTAGAAGTTTGCAGCGCAACGAACGCAGCAAAAACAGCCATCACCAGCAAGGCAATGACCCTATACAGGATGGGCTCTGCGGAGTAATACTGATTACCCACAACAGCCACAAGAACCAAAGCAGCTACAACAAGCCACTTCACCACATCGAAGCGCGAGTCTTTGGCTTCTGCTTTGATATTCATCTGCTAGAACCCTGTAAAAACTGCCAAATTCATTATTGAAGTTGGCAGGCCAGGAGGGAATCGAACCCCCAACCTGCGGTTTTGGAGACCGCCGCTCTGCCAATTGAGCTACTGGCCTAACAAGAGTCAGGCCGACTATTATGCCGGCCCGAATACATCAGATCAATCGATTATTCGATGATCTTGGCAACCACACCAGCGCCA
>NZ_RFFM01000011.1 GCF_003696365.1 Stutzerimonas zhaodongensis | reverse complement strand
AGGTAGGTTTTCAGTTGCGCTTTGAGATTGGAGTCCAACATGAGCAGCGATCCCCTTCTTGCAGAATTCAGGTAATAAAACGCCCGGACGGTTCACGCCCAGGCGTTGGAGCTCGGATCGATGAGTCGTCCGAAATACAGCACAGTGGACGCTGCGACCAAGCGCAGCGCCCGGAAGGCCGTTTAGATCTTGCCGACCAGGTCCAGCGACGGGGCCAGAGTGGCTTCGCCTTCTTTCCACTTGGCTGGGCACACTTCGCCCGGGTGAGCAGCGGTGTACTGAGCGGCCTTCAGCTTGCGCAGAGTCTCGGAGACGTCGCGAGCGATCTCGTTGGAATGGATCTCAACGGTCTTGATCACGCCTTCCGGGTTAATCAGGAAGGTGCCACGCAGTGCCAGACCTTCTTCAGCGATATGTACGCCGAAAGCGTTGGTCAGCTGGTGAGTCGGGTCGCCGATCAGCGGGAACTGAGCCTTGCCTACTGCGGGGGAAGTCTCGTGCCATACCTTGTGAGAGAAGTGGGTATCGGTGGTGACGATGTACACCTCGGTACCGGCCTTCTGAAACTCAGCGTAGCTGTTGGCAGCGTCTTCGATCTCGGTAGGGCAGTTGAAAGTAAAGGCTGCCGGCATGAAGATCAGTACCGACCACTTGCCCTTGAGGGACTCTTCGGTGACTTCGATGAACTTGCCATTGTGAAAAGCGTTGACTTTGAATGGCTGAACTTGGGTGTTGATCAGAGACATCTACTAACTCCTCGGGGGGTTAAGAACTTTAACGGCCGCTACGATAACGCAGGGGACCGCATAAGGTTAATTGATTGAGGAAATCACTGCGATAGTAATTGACTATCATAATTCCTCATGAGCAACATCATCGGGTACGACATCGATTTCGACTGGCAATTCGACAATCAAGGCTGGCAGACATATCCAGCCCTGGCCTCACGCACGCTCAGTCAGGCCAGAACGCCCGGATACCTGCCACGCCCTGGGCGCCTACTCGCAATGCCTGAGCCAGATCACGTGGCCCAAGGCCACCCAGCAAATAGGCGGGTTGGCCGAATCCAGCCAACAATTCGGCGGCGCGGTGCCATCCTAGTGCCTGCGCATCCGGATGGGTCGCGGTAGGCAGTATCGGCGACACCGTGACGAAATCAACCCCCAGCTCCGCCGCCAGTTCTATTTCGGCCTCATCGTGGCATGACGCTGCCAGCCAGCGACTCGAAGCTATCGGCCTACCCTTTCCCGCATGCTGGCGGATCTGCTGAGCAGTGAGATGCCAGCCTGCAGCCGGAAAATCGCGCGCCCATTCCAAAGGCCCTTTGAGCATCACCTTTGCCCGGCCGGCACATAGGCTGAGAACCTCACTTGCCAAAGCCCGATAGGCCAGCCCGTCCAGCGACGTCGAACGCAACTGGATAAGCCGCACGCCAGCGTCGAGGGCCAATGCCAAGCCGCCGATCAACTCTGGTGGGGATAGGTGGTCCGGGGTGATGAGGTAATGGTCCGGCAGACGCGCTGCTGCGACGATGGCCCGATTGGCGGCAGGGAAACTGAAACCCGGCAGGTCTTCTGGATGCACCCAAGCCAATGGCTGACCCTCGGCACCGTGCGGCTCGCCGGAGAATGCCAGCACTTCCCAGACATCCAACAGAACCTGCTTGTCGGGATAGTCGTGCGTGATCTTGATCAGCGGCCGCGCTGCCGTCACACCGATGCCCAACTCTTCCGCCAGCTCCCGACCAAGCGCCGCCTCAGCTGTCTCGCCCGCCTCGACCTTGCCGCCAGGAAACTCCCATAGCCCGCCCTGATGCTTGTCCAGCGAACGCTTGGCGATCAGCACATGGCCGTCGCCGCTGCGTATCACGCCCGCAGCCACATGGACCCGCTTCATTCCGCGGCTCCACGCGACAATCCGTACGGCTCCCTGTGCGGGCAGGGCATCAGCGAGCGAACCGGCCTCGCTGCATCAGGTGCGGTATTCAGCATTGATACGCACATACTCGTGTGACAAATCAGTGGTCCAGATAGTCTCGCTGCACTTACCTCGTCCCAGCTCGATGCGGATCTCGATTTCTGCTTCAGCCATGACGGCGGCGCCCTGCTCTTCCGTATAACTGGGAGAGCGACCACCCCGGCTGGCAATGCAGACCGCGCCAAGGTAGACATCGATCTTGCTCACATCCAGTTCAGGCACACCTGCGCGGCCGACCGCTGCGAGAATACGTCCCCAGTTGGGATCGGAGGCGAACAGCGCTGTCTTGATCAGTGGCGAATGAGCGACGGCATAGCCCACGTCCAGACACTCCTGATGGTTTGCACCGCCATTGACCACTACCGTGACGAACTTGGTGGCGCCCTCGCCATCGCGCACGATGGACTGCGCCACTTCCATACTCACCTCGAATACGGCCTGCTTTAGCTTGGTGAACAACTCTCCCTTGGCCTCGGTGACTTCCGGAGCCGCCGCCTTGCCGGTTGCTATCAGCATGCAGCAGTCGTTGGTGGAGGTGTCGCCATCGATGGTGATGCGGTTGAAGGACTTGTTGGCCGCGTCACGCAGCAAGTCTTGCAGCACACCCTGGCTAACCTTGGCATCGGTCGCAATGTAGCCAAGCATGGTGGCCATATTCGGGCGGATCATGCCAGCACCTTTGGAAATACCGGTAACGGTGATGGTGACGCCCTGATGTTCGAACTGTCGGCTGGCACCCTTCGGCAAGGTGTCAGTGGTCATGATGCCGGTAGCCGCTTCGGCCCAGTGATTTTCACTCAGATCCGCCAGGGCGGCAGGCAACGCGGCTTCGATCTTGTCTACTGGTAGCGGCTCACCGATGACTCCGGTCGAGAACGGCAGAATGGAGTTTTCATCGATGCCCGCCAGTTTGGCAAGGCTGGCGCAGCTACGAATCGCAGCCTGCATGCCCGGCTCACCAGTGCCGGCGTTCGCATTGCCGGTGTTTGTCAAAAGGTAACGAACGGTCCCTTGAGTACGCTGCTTGGCCAGAATCACCGGTGCAGCGCAAAAAGCGTTCAGAGTGAACACGCCCGCAACTGTCGAACCTTCTGCACAGCGCATTACGACGACATCCTTGCGTCCCGGCCGCTTGATACCAGCAGAGGCGATACCAAGCTCAAAACCGGGAACCGGATGCAGTGTGGGTAAGGGACCAAGACCTACAGCCATTGATGCACTCCTCAGAACGATTGGATGGCCTTCAGCCACCTAGAAAAGCAGGGAGAAAAACGCCGCGAGCGGCTAAGCCGGTCGCGGCGTGGAGTCACAGAGTACAGGGCCGCTTATTGAACCTGTCCATGACAGTGCTTGTACTTTTTACCGGAGCCACATGGGCAGGGTTCATTACGCCCGATCTTCTGCTCGGTGCGGACGGGCGCGGTTGCGGCTGCAACGCCACCCTCGGCTTCTGACTGCTCCTCGGCAGGCTCCAGCGCAGATACCTCCTCATGCTGGAATTGCATGCGTTGCGCCAGCTCCTCGGCCTCACGGCGCAGACGCTGTTCTTCCTCGACGGGGTCCTCCCGACGCACCTGCACGTGGGATAGCACGCGGATGCTGTCGCGCTTGATGGACTCCAGCAGATCCTGGAACAGGGCGAACGACTCGCGCTTGTACTCCTGCTTGGGGTTCTTCTGCGCGTAGCCACGCAGATGAATGCCGTGACGCAAGTGGTCCATTGTGGACAGATGATCCTTCCAGAGGTCATCCAGCACTCGCAGCACAATCTGCTTCTCGAAGGTGCGCAGCGCCTCGGCGCCGGCCAGCTCTTCTTTCTCGTGGTAGGCCGCTACGAGGGCCTCGAGAATGCGCTCGCGAAGGGTTTCCTCGTACAGCTTTTCATCGTCGTCGAGCCACTGCTGGACCGGCAAGCGCGTACCGAAATCGCTGTACAACACTGCCTCCAGACCGGCGATATCCCACTGCTCTGGCAGCGATTGTGGCGGAATATGCTGACTGATCGCGTGATCAAGGGCCTCGCGGCGGAATTCGCTGATGGTTTCGCCGATCTCCTCAGCGGCCAGCAGACTGTTACGCATGTGGTAGATGACTTTGCGCTGCTCGTTGGCGACATCGTCGTATTCGAGCAACTGCTTGCGCATGTCGAAGTTGCGGCCTTCGACCTTGCGCTGGGCCTTCTCGATGGCATTGGTGACCATGCGATGCTCGATGGCTTCTCCGGATTCCATACCCAGCGCTTTCATGAAGTTCTTCACCCGATCGGAGGCGAAGATACGCATCAGGCTGTCTTCCAGCGACAGGTAGAAGCGGCTCGAACCGGCATCACCTTGGCGACCGGCACGGCCGCGCAACTGGTTGTCGATACGGCGCGACTCGTGACGTTCGGAGGCGATTACATGCAGGCCACCCGCCTCGAGGACCGCATGGTGACGCTTCTGCCAGTCGGCCTTGATCTGCGCGACCTGCTCGTCGGTGGGGTTCTCCAGCGCTGCGACTTCGACTTCCCAGTTGCCACCAAGCAAGATGTCGGTACCCCGACCAGCCATGTTGGTCGCAATGGTGACGGCACCAGGACGACCCGCCTGGGCGATGATCTCGGCTTCCTTGTCGTGATGCTTGGCGTTGAGCACCTTGTGTTCGATGCCCTCCTTTTCCAGCAGGCGCGATACGTACTCGGAGCTCTCGATCGTCGCAGTACCGACCAATACCGGACGGCCATTGTTCTGGCAGTCCTTGATGTCGGTGATGATCGCAGCGAACTTCTCTTCCTGGGTCAGATAGACCAGGTCGTTGTAATCCTTGCGTGCCAGCGGCTTGTTGGTCGGGATCACCATTACTGGCAGGCTGTAAATCTGCATGAACTCGAAGGCTTCGGTGTCGGCGGTGCCGGTCATACCCGACAGCTTCTTGTACAGGCGGAAGTAATTCTGGAAGGTTGTCGAGGCCAAGGTCTGGCTTTCGGG
This sequence comes from Stutzerimonas zhaodongensis, assembly GCF_003696365.1. GTDB lineage: Bacteria > Pseudomonadota > Gammaproteobacteria > Pseudomonadales > Pseudomonadaceae > Stutzerimonas > Stutzerimonas zhaodongensis. The sequence goes on along the minus strand of NZ_RFFM01000011.1, from coordinate 47,550 downwards.
CTGAATCGGCAAGCCTTCCTTAGCCTCGATGGCCTGGTGCAGGCCTTCGGACAGACGCCGTCCCGGCATGGTCCGGCCGGTGTGCTCATCGATCAGCAGCACCTGGTTGTTCTGCACGATATATTCGACGTTGCGATGGAACAGCTTGTGCGCCCGAAGGCTGGAGTAAACGTGCGTCAGCAGTCCTAGATTGTGCGCCGAGTAGAGGCTCTCGCCCTCGGCGAGCAGACCCGCCTTGGTCAGCATCTCTTCGACGAATTGGTGGCCCTGTTCGTTGAGCTCGACCTGACGTGTCTTCTCATCGATGCTGAAGTGGCCTTCCTGGGTGACGACGCCTTCCTCTTCCTCGATGTGCTGCTTGAGCAACGGGATCAGCTGGTTGATCTGCTGATAGAGCTTGGAGCTGTCTTCAGCCTGCCCGGAAATGATGAGCGGTGTCCGAGCCTCGTCGATCAGGATCGAGTCCACCTCGTCGATGACCGCGAAGTTGAGCTCGCGCTGATTCTTCTCTTCGAGGCTGAACGCCATGTTATCGCGCAGGTAGTCGAAGCCGAATTCGTTGTTGGTGCCGTAGGTGATATCGGAGGCATAGGCTGCACGCTTTTCCTCCGGCGGCTGGAAGGGGGTAACGATGCCCACGGTCAGACCGAGAAACTCATAAAGTGGTCGCATCCAGTTGGCATCACGACGCGCCAGGTAATCGTTCACCGTGACGACGTGGACGCCTTTACCGGCGAGAGCGTTGAGATAGACCGCAAGGGTCGCCACCAGCGTCTTACCTTCACCGGTACGCATCTCGGCAATCTTGCCCTCGTGCAGGGTCATGCCACCGATAAGCTGCACGTCAAAGTGACGCATCCCCATTACACGCTTGCCCGCTTCGCGGCATACAGCGAAGGCTTCCGGCAGGATCTGATCGAGGGTCTCGCCTTGGCCGAGGCGGGCCTTGAAATCTAAGGTCTTGCTCCGTAGTTGCTCATCGGAGAGAGACAGCATCTGCTCTTCGAGCGCATTGACGGACTGGACCGCCTTGAGCATGCGCTTGACCTCACGGTCATTCTTGCTACCAAAGAGCTTCTTCATTAAAGGCGCGAACATATCGACAAAGACTTCCATGCTGGGGATGGAGGCACGGCCGCAGGGCCACCACGGCTGCGTGCAAAGGGGGCATTCTACTCGGAAACGTCAGAGAGGAAAGGTGCCCACTGCGCAGCTATTGTCGCTCCCGGGGGCGCAGCCCCGGCGATCGAACAATCGAGCCGGCGACTTTATGGGCAATGTGCCAGCATCGCTCGCCCCAAGGTCTGCCGGATATCGCGAGGCATTTGCGGCGCTTGAAGCTAGGCAGCTCAGAGCCCAAGGAGGCTTCTGCTAACATGGCCGCTTACGTCAACGAGTCCTCGCCATGTCGTTTCGCCCACAGCCGGCCCGAGCTCCCGCGTCGCTTCTACGTGAAGCCAAACCGCTAAAAGCGTTGTTTGGAGAAACAAGAAGGCTTGACCGTTTGCAACAGTTGGTAGAAAGCCAGCTGCAGCCGGCGGCCCGCGAATTCTGTCGGGTAGCCTCCTGGCGCGAAGGGACCCTCCTGCTGATAGTCACCGATGGTCATTGGGCAACGCGCCTGCGATACCAGCAACGCCGCTTGCAGCGGCAGCTATTGGCGCTTGAACCGTTCAGAGAGCTGACACGTATCCAGTTCAAGGTTCAGCCTCCCGATCCCCCCCGGCACAAGCCCGGCCCGGCTCCAGAGCTGTCAGTTCGCGCGGCCGACAATATCCAGGAGACAGCGCGAGGTATCGCTGATCCGAAACTCAAGGCGGCGCTGGAGCGGCTCGCCAGCCACGCTCGCCCCGTCTCGGATGATTGACTGGCATCCTTGTCGCACGCTGTGGCGAAGTGCGCCGTGCAAGCTGCCGGAATCGCAGGTTAGGATGCGTTCAGAATTCGCTTATATCGAGGTAACGATGCTCATCCATCCGAAGAGCCATTCGCCATGTTGATTGGAGCCCTGCTGGTCGTCACCTGGGTAATTCTCCTGATCCGTTACCCGCTTCGAGCCGCACCGATTTCGCTCGGTGCTCTGCTGGGGCTGGGACTGGTCGCGGCATGGGTGATATGGCAGGAGCAGCGTGGGGAGCAACTTCTCGCCCAGCTCGAATTACGTATGGCCTACGCCCCGAGCGACTGCCCAGCGGGGCATCCTCTGCACATCACACTTGAAAACCATAGCACCAAGCCGCTGCGCAGCCTGCGCTGGGAAGTGGCAGCTTACTCATCCGGCTCGAATCTGAATCTGGTCACCTCGAACTACGACTCTCCACAGTATCGAGGCCCAGGGGACCTGCAACCCGGGCAGCGTTGGAATTCCTGCGCGCCACTGCCACCGTTACGTTCGGGATATCGAAGCGGCAACCTCGAATTTCGTGCCGAGCGACTTCAAGGGCAGTTCGCTGACTGAGCCACATTTTTAACCGCGCGACTTTGCAATACGGACCATTCAGCTTAATCTGTATGGATAAACAGTATTCGTTCATTTGAGCCGAGGTGGTAGATGGCCGTCGAAGTGGTGTACCGCAGCAGCCGGGACCTGGAGCGCTTGTTCATGGATAAAGCCGAAGCCGATCGTCACGACAAGATGCTTGAGTTGGCCGAGGCGCTTGCATCAGCCCTTCAAAACGCCGCACCTACCCTGAGTGAGAAACAGGCTGATGACCTGGGGATTTTCATGGCCCGCCACCGGGAGCTGTTTGCAAGAGCATTCAAGAACAACCCCGAAGCACTGGCTGAGCTTCCGGCACTAGAGAAGAATTGATCATTGCCACTCTGAGGCTGCTTCCTTTTGCCGCGGCGAACATGCCCAGTGGGCGAAACTAGTTATTCGCGAATCGGTCCATTGGGTGCAGTCATCCAATCAGGTAACCGGCATGGACAGTCCATTCAAGAAAATCAGCGATGTGTTTCAGCCAGACTACAACGTCAATTTCAGCATTGCGAAGCCTGACGGTAGTATTCTGCTTACGCTGACTGGCGCCACTGGCGTGGCGGTCAAGCGGTTCATTAGCTCAAGCCAGTGGCGGGATCAGCAGCAACTTGAACGGCTAATCACCAGCTTGCAGTTCAGCCTGGCGATAGAGCGAGGCGATCAGAATAGCGCTTACCGCTTGACCAAACACTCGCTCAGTGCCGCCCAATAAGACCAGCCTGACTGCCTGCAGGCTCTGCTGAACCCGTTGCAATTCCTCTCGATTAGAACAATAAGATCCTCAGTTACCAGACTAAACGTACTTGTAAGTGCGGAGATGTCCCGTGGGCGCGGAGACTGGGCTCGCTTTACAGCCAGGCCAATGCCTTCGCTCGGGCGACCGCCTGTGTGCGCCTGGCTACGCCCATCTTCGTATTGATGCGTCGCGCATGAGTTTTAACCGTGTGCAGGGAGATGAAGAGCTGTTCTGCGATTTCCTGGTTCGAGCAACCTTGAGCGATTAGTCGAAGCACTGTTAGCTCCCGGTTGCTGAGTATCATCTCCTCGCTCGAAGCTATCAGCTCCTCCGGCTCGCGCTCGAATTGCAGCAGACGGTCCCGCAGACTTTCGTCTTTACCAGTAGGCAGTACCTTACCTAGCCATTGCGGTTGGCGGTGCTGCAACTCATACAGCGGCTTGACCAGATGCTGCCGCGACGCTTCGCCAAGGGCCTTGCGCAGCTCCAGGTCTGCCTCAGCAAGCTGGCCATCGAGTTGCAGCGCTTCGGCAAGCGTGAAACGGCATTCACAAGCCAGGCCAAGCCGCTGTGAACGCAAATTCTGTTCGATCAATTCACGCAGCGTATCGATGGCCAATACGCAGCGCCCGGAGAGCATGTCGACCACGGCAAGATAGCGTTGGACCCGGGGCAACAGCTCGTAGAACCCTGAAGGCGCCAGATAGGTATGACCGTCGTACAACTCCAGAATCTGCAGGAAGCCCGACTTGGCTTTTTTCAGTTGCCCTTGATACAGCCAGGTCACTGCGGTAATCAATGGCAGGATTCCGCGAAATCGTGCCTCGGGCACATGCCGCCACTGGGTCAGACGCTCAGCTTCGCGCAACCAGTGATAAGCCGTCGGTAATTCCTGGTTGCGAGCCGCCAACTCGGCCAGGCCTGCATAGCCAAAGAAGACATAGGAATCACCGCAGGTTTCTGTTTCCATTCGCCCTTGTTGATAGGCTTCCCGTGCCCCCTCATCGAGCCCTTGATATGCCAGCAGGTGCCCTTGCAGCAGCTTCAATCGTCCGATAATGGGGCTATGCCTGACGTTATCACGCAGCACAAGCAGTGATTCCTCGAGCACCCCGACGGCCCGCTCGAACTCACCGGTTATTTCGAGCAGCTGTATCCGGTCTACATTGAGCATCGCTTCATACAGCACGCTGCCCTTGAGCCGCGCAAGCTTCATGCCTTCGCTGTTGTACTGCTGAGCCAACTCGAGCTGACTGTCGGCCATAGCCTGCTGTGATAATGCTTGATAGCAGAGTACCCGCTGCGCCCAGGCATGATCGGACAGCACTTCGAGTGCCTGAAGACAGTAGCTTCTTGCTTCTGGCTCGCCACGCAATCGCGCAAGGAACCCCCGAAGCGCTTGCCACTGTGCCAGCAGCTGGGCCTGGCGGCGGGCATCAGGCTGCGGGAAGAATTTAGCCAGGTCAGCGAGGCAATCTTCCACCTCGTCGAGACGTGCAGAAATGATCAATGCCCAGCCGTGCAATACGATCAGCCGAGTCGTACTGTTGAACAGATCCTGAGGCAGCTCGCTCCGCCATTTCATGAAATGCGAAACGTTGTCGCCGATCAGCAACTGCTCTTGGCCGTACCGCTGCAAGAAGTTTGCAGCGACCTCTGGCTGTCCTGCCCAAAGCGCGTGCTCCACGGCTTCCCGCATTTCGCCGCGGTTAGCGAACCATTGGCAGGCTCGCAAGTGTGTCTGGGTAGGCGACACGGCTTCGGGCATCCGCTGCAACATCAACGCCATCGGGCGCCACAAGCGAAACCATTCCCCACAGTTATCGATCTGACGGATGAAGAGTTGAAACGTCTTCAGCACATCGAGGATGTCAGCCCCGATGCCATCGAGAATATGTTCGCAGAGCTTCGATGAAAATCGCGGCATGCGTGCCAGTGAGAACAAGGCCCTGCGGACATCCTCGCTCTGCCCATCCAGTACCTCTTTATGTACGTAATCGCGCAGTAGCGGTGTGCCAGCCACCAACCGCTCCCGGACAGCCTGCTCATCAGCGCTCAACAAGAGCAGGCTGACGCCAGCCAGCCACCCCTCACTGCCATTCAACAGTTGCTTGAAGGTATCTTCAGCCAGCTCCAACCGATGCACGCGTAACAGCTGCCTCAACTCCGAACCAGTAAGCGCCAGCGCCTCGGCCTCCAACTCGAAAAGGTCGCCCTGGAGCAGAAGCCTGGGCAGCTTCCAGGCGGGCTGTCGGCGACTGCTCACCCACCAGCTAACGGACTCAGGCCCCCTTTCGAGAAGCAGATCGAGGCAGGCATCGAATTGAGCGGTAGCCTCTCGAGGATAGTCGTCGAGCATGATCCACAATGGCCGTGGAAATTCATCCAGCAAGATAGTCAGATCTTGCTGAGCATTACCACTTGCCGGGGCCGCGTAATTCAGCACTTTACTGAGCTGAAGATAAAGCGCTTCGGCGGTGAAGGACCGACCACCCAAGTCAAGCCAGACGAGGTGAGTGTCGGCAGGCACTAGCCGAGCACATTCATTCATCAGCACACTTTTCCCGAAACCCGCTGGCGCGCAGATCAAACGCAGGCGACACCGAGCCTCAAGGAGCGCTTCCACGAGCCTTGGCCTGGGGACATGAAGAGGAGGAAGACGTGGAATGGTCGCAACTTGAACCTGCGCGGCGGCTTCTGTGCTGAGGGCACCAGGGTTGAAGCGTACGGACATAGCGAGGTTTCTCTTATTCGTATCAGTCCATTGAGAATGCGATGAGCGCTACCATCCGACCCACTCCGGGGTCGAAATCTGATAATTGCGGCACCTTGCGCCGTAATAACCTGCACGATTGCAGCTCTTTTGTCGAATCGCTGCACTCATGCCGAGCGGTTCACTGCCTTTCGCCTGCAATGGCTAAAAAGTATCACCCTCGCTATGCCAGAAACAAAAAAGGCGGCCTATCGGCCGCCTTATTCACCTTTGAAATGCTAGCTGATCAACGCACCCCAGCGTTACGCAGCGCAGCCGGAGTGAAATCCCGGGCCGATGCTTTGTAACCGAATTCATGGGCTTTCTCTTCGTTGCTCATGCCGATCGCGATGTAACGACCAGAAATCACGTCGTAGAGCGCCTCGAAGGCATAAGCCGGTACCTGATGCTGATAATACTGCAGCAGGTGAGCCTCACCTACACGCCAGAGCTGCCCGCGGCCGTCATAAAGCTCGGACTGCACGATCTGCCAGGTATCTTCGTCCACAAAGAAGCGTCGCTTGGCGTAGATATTACGCTCGCCATTTTTAAGATTGGCTTCAATCTCCCATACGCGGTGCAATTCGTATCGAGCCATATCCTGATTGACGTGACCCGCCTTCAGGATGTCGCTGTACTTCGCCTCGCTGGAGTTGATCTCATAGCTGTTATAAGGGATATAAAGCTCTTTTTTACCAACCAGCTTCCAGTCATAACGATCCGGCGCGCCACTGAACATGTCGAAGTTATCGGTGGTACGCATGCCGTCTGCTGCAGTGCCTGGGCCGTCATATGCAACCTGTGGCGCACGACGCACGCGACGCTGGCCGGCGTTGTAGATCCAGGCCTGACGTGGCTCTTTGACCTGGTCGAGCGAGTCATGCACCAGCAAGACGTTGCCCGCCAGACGCGAAGGAGCGGTGACCCGCTGTTTGAAGAACAGCAATGCGTTCTTGGCGCGCTCGGCATCCAGGTCCGTCATGTCACTGGGAAACGCAACCTCGTCCTCGAAATGCACCAGGGTGTAGCTGCCGTTGGTTTGCGGAGTCGCTTGCACGATGTTGCGGCGTACGTTGCCACCCCGATAGCGGGTGATGTGGTTCCACACCACTTCCAGACCAGTCTTGGGGATGGGAAACGCGTAGTAGCGGCTGTCTGAGAAGTTGGCAATTCCATTACCGCCATCCACCAGCTCGGTATTCAGAGCGCTCTTCTTGGCCGCTTCGTATATCCGATCAGGCACAGCGGCACTGCGATGGGTTGGAAACACGCGTATCTTGTAGGTTTCCGGATATCGTTTGAACATGGCCTGCTGGCCTGCCGTCAGCTTGTCCTTGTATTGATCGACATTCTGAGCGGTGATTACGAATTGCGGCTGCTCGTTCTTGAACGGGTTGGTCAGGTGCCCATTGTTCAAAGGCGCCGCGTCGGTGCTTAAACCGCCGGTCCATGCTGGGATGGTTCCATCGGCGTTACCTGCCTTTTCGGCACCCAGCGGGGTCAGCTCATTACCCAGCCTGGCGGCTTCCTCAGGTGATACCGCAGCCATCACGCTACTTGCCAGTAGCGAGAAGGCCAAGACACTGAATAGTTTTGTTGTTGTTTTCATACGCTTCCAGTTCCTCTTGATCTTGTTTTGGCCGGAGGCCTTGCATGCAGCCCTGACGCCAGCGGAGCCCTTCGAACACTGCTCCGCATGGCGATATCTTTAAGCGCCCCCTTAGAAGTTCATGCCCACGCTAAGAGCGAGGAAGTCACGGTCCACCAGCGTGTTGTAGTCGCCGCCGAAGAAATCGGTGTACGACAGGCTGGCTGTGTAAGCGTTCTGATAAACGGCGTCGATACCAACGCTGACTGCTTTGGAGCCCTCGTTGAACAGGCCGTTAGGGCCATAGCCGTTTACATCGTGAGAGAACGAAACGTTTGGCGTAAGGTTCACACCGGCAAATACGTTGCTGTAGTCCGCCAACGCGCGTAGGCGATAGCCCCAAGAGTTTGCGGTAACGAAGCCGTCATTGCCGTACTCAGGTGTATCGAGGCCATAAATGGAATCTCGGCCATAGCGAAGATCGCTTTTGCTTTCGAGCCCGCCGACGTGCGTGTAGCCCACTTCGCCAACTAGAGTAACCCGACCCGCACCCAAGACTTGGTCTATGAAGTGCGTGAACGTTGTCTGAACCTGAGTTACTTCTTTGCGATTGTATCCCTTGTGCTCCCTTCCCGCCGTGCCCAACGCTGCAGCCGCACCTGCAAGCCCACCGCCTGCGGCAGCCGCAGCCCCTGCAACGCTTGTAGCCAGCCGCCCAGTCATGTCCGTTGTATTGATTTGAACCGGAAGATTTGGCCTATAACTAATCTCGCCCGACCATGCAGTACCGGTAGGCAATGTAGTTGAAAAGCTAGCGCCATACAGTCGGATATCTTCTGGATATTCTAGGAAGTATTCGCCGTTACTAAGCAGAATTGGTTGTGCCAATGCGCTAGTACCAGGAGAAATTGCGGCCAGGATCGATGCCCGCCCAGCATTACGCATATTGAGATTAGGAGTACGGCTATGGTAGTTCATGGCATAAAGGCCATATTCCGTGGCGTCGCCTAGCCAGCGCATTGCAAGGCCATATTGACCTGAATCGCGGGCGTCACGGTCCCCCCCCCTACTTACCAGCAATCCTTCACGCTCTACATCGATACCAAGAGCGGCGCGAGTTGCCGCCGGCAACGCCAACAAGTTGTTGACTGCAGCCGCACCGAGGATGTTGTAGTTACTATCACACCCGTCAGCAACTACGTCCGCGCTTGAAAAGAATGTGCCGCAATTGTCGGCTATAGTTTGGTCCCACTCCAACTGATAAAACGCCTCCATGCTGAGGCGGTCGCTCAAACTCTGAGAGACATAAAGCATATTAACCGGAATCAAGCCCTCTTTGATTTCTGCACCTGGCCGACGAAAAGCCGCTGCATCTAGAGGGTTGATGGCGTTAATCGAGTTACCAATAAAGGTACTTTCTCCCCAGCTAACTACTTGCTTGCCCACGCGGACAGTACCGGGAAGCTCACCCAGGTAATAATTGTGGTAGAGAAACGCATCGAGAATCTGAGCGCCTGAAGATTGCGCTGCTTCCTTACGGTTGCTGTCGCTTATGTCCTTGAATAGCCGATTTTCATCCTTCAGTTCGAAGTCGTACCAGTACTTGCCACGGATGAACGCACCGCTATCACGGTAGCGCAACTCAAGATCATGTATACCTTTGAAAATTTTTGAAAAAGTCTCGCCCTTCTTGAAATTCAGACGGCCGTCATCACCGGTTTGCGTGTACCCAGTGCCCCCATTAGCCGAGCCCACCAGGTCCATATCCCGGTCGGTAGTGGACCAACTTGCACCTATGGACATTGAAGAGTCGAACTGACCTTCCACTTCTCCGATATTGAAATTGACTGCGTAAGCCGGTGCGGCGATACCCAAAGAGACCGCGAGGGCCAGAGTCTTGGGCTGGAAGATTCCTTGCCTTGTTGTTTTTGTCATGAGGCGCTCCTGGTTGGTTCGAAGTACGCTCACCCTAACCACACGGAAGCAGGGGGTTAAGCGCACTAAGGTTTGATTTGTTTTGTAATCCTTAAGTATGAACAGCCTTGTCGCAACTGGCCTGCAAACGCTCCCCGTCAAGTTTCGATGCAGGCGCTAGCGAAGCTATCCGAGAGCTTAGCTGCAAGCAACCGTCACGCAACCCCCGATGTAGAGCAGCTGCGACACCGTTTGCGGAAATCGGTGTGCTGGAGTGGGGGCAAATCCTGAATCTATCGAGCCAGAGGGCATGGTGCAGACTATTGATACACTGCCGTACAGCCATCAGCCTCAGGCACAGTTCAACCAGCGTTACCGAAGCGGAACGCCTGAGGCAAAACGAAACAGTGGAAGGAGTCATTGCCCAGCGGGGCGGTGAAGGAAGCGCTCTGGGCGCTACCCTTGCCAGAGGCACGGGATCCACATCACGGCCGGTGCGGAGGCGTGCTCCTCGCAACCGCGCCGTTTAACTGTTGCTGGGGCCTTTTTACATGCCTTTAACGGCGTAGATGCCGGGCGCGTTGCGCCAGTAGCCTTTGTAATCCATGCCATACCCAAATACGTAGCGATCAACGCAACTCAGCCCGACATAATCGGCTTTCAAATCCGGGCGAGCCTTGCGTTCATGATCCTTGTCGACCAATACGGCGGTATGTACGGCAGCCGCGCCCGCATGCCGGCAGAAATCGATGATGGCGCCAAGGGTGTGCCCCTCATCGAGAATGTCATCGATGATCAGCACATCGCGATCCATGAACGAGATTTCCGGCTTGGCTTTCCAGAACAGCTCGCCGCCGCTGGTCTCGTTGCGATAACGCGTGGCGTGCAGGTACGACAGTTCGAGAGGGAAGTGCAGCTTCGGAACGAGCTTGCCGGAGAAGATCAGACCGCCGTTCATGACGCAGAACACCACAGGGTTCCGGTCAGCCAGTTCGGCGTTTATTTTTGCGGCCACAGCGTCGATCGCCGCTTCAACCTCGGCTTCGGCGTAAAGGCAATCGGCTTCAGCCATGATCTGGCGTACGTGTGCAAGATCGGCGGACATGGCGATGCTCCAAAATATGGTGAGATCGAAGCAGCCAGGTCGGCTACCCGTAAATTAAGGGGCGGGACAATACCGATGCGACCCCGGACAGGGCAACCCCTGGCTGACACTTCAATAGCCGCTAACACCCTGATGCATTAATCTACGCCGGTTTATTTGCCCGCCGGAGCCAGCCATGACCATTCGAGAGATCCGCCACCCGCTTATTCGCCACAAACTTGGGCTGATGCGCCGTGCCGATATCAGCACCAAGAACTTCCGCGAACTGGCGCAGGAGGTCGGATCGATCCTGACGTATGAAGCGACGCGCGACCTGCCGTTGGAAAACTACAGCATCGACGGCTGGTGCGGTCCGGTCCAGGTCGAGAAGATTTCGGGTAAGAAGATCACCGTTGTGCCGATCCTGCGAGCCGGTATTGGCATGCTCGACGGTGTACTTAGCCTGATACCTGGTGCCAAGGTCAGTGCGGTAGGCATCGCCAGAAACGAGGAAACTCTGCAGGCACACACCTACCTCGAACGCCTCGTCGACGACCTCGATCAACGCCTGGCAATGATCATCGATCCGATGCTTGCCACCGGCGGATCCATGGTGGCCGCCATCGACATGTTGAAAAAAGCCGGTTGCAAGGAAATACGTGCGTTGGTGCTGGTAGCCGCACCCGAAGGCATCGCTGCAGTTGAAAACGCGCATCCGGACGTCATCATCTATACCGCTTCGATCGACGAACGACTGGACGAAAACGGCTACATCATGCCCGGCCTGGGCGACGCCGGAGACAAAATCTTCGGCACCAAGCAAAAGGACATCTGAGCATGTCGCAGCCCATGGAAGACCCGCTCGGGCGTCAGGTGCTGGCGGGCGCGCAAATGCTGTTCGTTGCTTTCGGCGCGCTGGTATTGATGCCGCTGATCACCGGGATGGATCCCAACGTAGCCTTGTTCACTGCCGGCATCGGCACGCTGCTGTTCCAACTTGTTACCAGGCGCCAAGTGCCCGTATTTCTGGCTTCAAGCTTTGCCTTTATCGCGCCGATAATCGCGGCCAAGAGCGACTTCGGCCTGCCTGCCGTGCTGGGCGGCGTTGTGGCTGCCGGCATCGTCTATATGATCCTGGGCTTCGCGGTTCGCCTGAAAGGCCCGGGATTCATCGATCGCCTGCTGCCTCCGGTGGTGATCGCGCCTGTGATCATTTCCATCGGACTCGCCCTTTCGCCCGTAGCGGTCAATATGGCCATGGGCAAAGCTGGCGACGCCAGCGCTCAGCTGGTGCCATACGAAACGGCGATGATGATTTCAATGCCGGCACTGCTGACCACATTGCTGGTGGCCGTACTGGGCAAGGGACTGTTCCGATTGGTGCCTATCCTGGCGGGCGTTGCGGTGGGCTACGGCTTGTCGTTCGCGTTCGGCGTCGTGGATACCACCGGCATCGTTACGGCCCCATGGCTGGCCGTTCCTAACTTTGTTACCCCGGAATTCCATTGGGGCGCGATCCTGTTCATGGTGCCAGTGGCATTGGCCCCGGCAATCGAACACATCGGCGGCGTCGTGGCGATCGGTGGCGTAACGGGCAAGAACTTCATCAAGAAACCCGGTCTACATCGCACCCTGCTGGGCGACGGCCTGGCGACTTCTGCCGCCGGACTATTCGGCGGCCCGCCCAATACGACCTACGCGGAAGTCACCGGCGCGGTGATGCTGACCAAGAACTACAACCCGAAGGTCATGACCTGGGCTGCGGTATTCGCCATTGTCCTGGCATTCATCGGCAAGTTCGGGGCCGGACTGCTTAGTATTCCGGTACCGGTTATGGGCGGTATTTTGTGCCTGTTGTTCGGCTCGATCGCAGTTGTCGGACTGAGCACGCTGATTCGTCATCAGGTTGATCTGGCAGAAGCGCGCAACCTCATCATCGTGTCGGTAACGCTGGTATTCGGCATCGGTGGCATGGTGTTCGGCTACGGGGAATTCAGCCTGTCAGGCATCTCGCTGTGCGCCATCATCGCCCTGATCCTCAACCTGGTGCTGCCCGGCGGGCAAGGCTGGAAAAACAAGCAGCTCGACGAAAACAGCTGAGCCCATACTGCCGGCAACCAGGGTGCCGGCAGTCTCCCCCCTCATACAAAACACAGCCCCGCGGCAGACGAGTAGACTGCCCTCATGACCTACGCTTCTATTCCACACTACCAACTACCCGATGACAGTGTCAGCTGTTCGACATGCGCAGCCTGCTGCTGCCGACTCGAAGTCATGCTATTCGGAGATACCGAGGTTCCATGGCAGTTCATCCATGAAGATGACTGGGGTGGACAAGTCATGCGCCGCTTGGATGATGGCTGGTGTGCTGCACTCGACCGCGACAGCATGCGGTGCACCATATACGCCCAGCGCCCAATGATTTGCCGCGAATTCGAACTCGGGTCAGAAGAGTGCCTAGAGGAACGCAAGGGCTCCTCAGCGGCTTACCTGGAAGATTGCTGACGGCAGAGATGCACCGTCAGCGCAACCCTGCAGTGGCGCTCAGAATGCGGCGCGGTAGTGCAGCGCGTAACTCTCAATACCATCATTGGGGTTCTTGATGCCGGCGTTGGAGTAGTGAATCGCCCGAATGCCGACTTCATGACCACCTGCGAAGCGCAGACCGGCACCAATACGGTCCTCGAACTGGAACGACGAACCCAGATCGTTATTCTCGACCTCGGTGTTCTCGAAAGCAGCAACGCCTATCCCTGCCTCCAGGTAAGGCTTCACTGACTCGCCCGCAAATTCATATACGAACACGGGTGCCAGCGACACGCTGTGATTGGCGGATGTCTTATCGCCTTCCCAGTAGGTGTAACCCGCATCCCAATAGCCCGTCAGCCGACCAACGCTGGTCTGGAACCAGCTGCGGTTGAAGTCCATCTGCGCGCCGATCCGATAAGTCATCGTGGATTCGCCGGTCTGACCGACGGCAGCAGTGAGATTTAGCGCTTGAGCAGCCGCTACCTGACCCAGTGAAACAGCCGCAACCGCAGCGAGGGAGATCAGTTTCTTCATACGGAATTTCCTTATCAAAACGTAGGCCGCTTGTTAATTGTTCAGTATTACTTAGTTACAGAGCCGTCCTGTCAGCGAGAGTTCCTAAACAGCACAGTACGAAACTGTACCGTTTTCCCCCCAAAGTACTGGTAGAACTGCCGACAATCGCCGTGGATCGCCGCTACTCCAGAAGCGCGACATCGATGGGCCATTGGCCAGCTGATCGAGCCCGGCAAGCACCCTTTCCAGATGCCTGGCGACCGCGGCGCCGGTATCAACCAACGCGACGGATGGGGGCAGCATCTCGCATAACAGGGCTTTGACGAAGGGGTAGTGGGTGCATCCGAGAATGATCGTGTCACAGCCCTGATCGATCAAAGGCCGAACAAAGCCTTCGAGCAGCGCTCGCGTACCAGGCGCGTTTAATTCACCCGCCTCGATGCATTCAACCAAGCCAGGACATGGCTGGGTAATGACACGGACATCACTGGCAAAACGGTCGAGCAATGCGGCAAATTTTGCACTTTTCAATGTGCCCGTTGTAGCAAGCACCCCTACGACACCGGAGCGAGTAGCAAGCGCTGCAGGCTTGACCGCGGGTTCCATCCCTACCAGCGGGAGATCTGGGTATAGCAGACGAAGTTCGGCTATGCCCGCGGCAGTTGCTGTATTGCACGCCACCACCAACGCTTTGGCGCCCTGCCCCAATAGGAAGGCGGCAATCGTGCGGCAACGCTCACGGATGAACTCCGGGCTTTTCTCGCCGTACGGCACGTGGCCGCTGTCGGCCAGGTATAGCAGCGACTCATTAGGGAGGCGCGCACGAATCTCCCTCAGCACCGAAAGGCCACCCACTCCTGAATCGAAGACGCCGACGGGCGCGTTGTCAGCCATTGTGGTTACCGCAAACCGCGCAGCCGGGGTCGCGCTTGACCCTGAGTTCTCGGAAGCGGCTCGAAAGCGCATCAACCAGCAGCAAACGCCCTATCAGCGGCTCTCCGAAGCCGGCCAGCAGCTTGAGCGCTTCGAGCGCTTGCAAACTCCCCAGCATCCCGACCACAGGCCCCAGCACGCCCGCCTCGCTGCATGTAAGTTCAGCTTCGCTCCCATGTCCGTAGAGGCAGTGGTAGCAGGGACTTGTCTCCACCCTGGAATCGAATACCGAGAGCTGCCCTTCCAGGCGTATTGCCGCGCCGCTCACCAGGGGTTTCTTCGCAGCAACGCAGGCCGCATTGACCGCCTCGCGGACGGAAAAGTTGTCCGTGCAATCGAGAACGAGATCCACGGCGGCTACCGCAGCATCAAGAGAGTCGACATCCATCGCCGTGCGGTGAGGGACCAGCCTCGCCAGCGGATTCAGCGCTGACAGTCGAGCTATCGCCGAGTCCACTTTCTGTGCGCCAACGGAGGTCGAATCGTGCAGTACCTGACGCTGCAGATTGGTCAGGTCTACGCTGTCGAAGTCTGCCAGATGCAGCTCGCCGACCCCGGCGGCGGCGAGATACAGCGCTACGGGCGACCCTAGCCCACCGAGTCCTACGATAAGGACCCGGCTCCCCTTGAGCTTCAGCTGCCCCTCGATGTCGACTTGTTTGAGCAGAATCTGCCGGCTATAGCGCAAGAGCTCGTCGTCGCTAAGCATGTCGCCCTCCTGGTGATGATTCATGACCAGCGACCCAGGCTGACTCGTTCGTGGCCGCCAAGATCCTTACAGCTATGAACATCAGCGAACCCCCGTGCGGCAAGCAGCCGGCGCACGTCATCCGCCTGGTCGTAACCGTGCTCCAGAAGCAGCCAGCCACCCAGCGAAAGATGGTCGGGCGCACTTGAGACGATCTGGCGAATGTCGGCCAGACCATCCTCACCAGCCACCAGGGCACTGCCTGGCTCGAAGCGTAGATCGCCCTGCCGCAAATGCGGATCGCACGCCCTGACGTAAGGAGGATTGCTGACGATCATCGCGTAGCGCTGCCCGCCTAGCGCAGAGAACCATTGGCTTTCGAGGAATCGGGCATTAGCCAATTGCAAGCGCGCGGTATTACGAGCTGCCAGCGTAACGGCCTCGGGAATACGGTCGACCCCCGTAACGGACCAGTTAGGTCGGTCATGGGCCAGCGCCAGCGCAATCGCACCGGTACCTGTTCCCAGATCCAGAACGTCAATCGGCGTGGCCGGCAGCAGCCTAAGCGCCGTCTCGACCAGCAGTTCGGTGTCCGGACGCGGAATCAACGTGTGTGGCGCAACTTCCAGATCCAGGCACCAGAATCCCTGTCGACCCAGAATGTAGGCTATCGGCTCACCCAGGCGGCGACGGGCGAGGTCTGCGACGAATCGGGCCTCACAATCGGCCGGGACCTCGCGCTCGGGCCAGGTGCGCAGGTAGCTAGTCGGCTTGCCCAATGCCGCCGCCAACAGCCATTCGGCGTCGAGCCTGGCGCTGGGAGATTCCGGCAAAGTGGCCGCACGTAGCAGGGACTCGATAGAGGACATGGGCGTTTTCGTAGACTCGGATGGCAGACGAAGCTGACCGGTTTCGATTGAACGTGCTCGTAAACGAGGCAGCGAGAGGGCTCGCCATGCCCCGTGACAACGAGGTCAGTCGCCCAGCGCCGCCAGTTGGTCGGCCTGGTACTCTTGCAGCAAGGGTTCAATCACCTGCTCTACCGCACCACCGATCACTTCGTTGAGCGAGTAAAGCGTGAGGTTGATGCGGTGATCGGTAACCCGTCCCTGCGGGAAGTTATAGGTCCGTATCCGCTCGGAGCGGTCACCGGAGCCCACCAACAATTTGCGTGTGTCGGAGATTTCCTTATGCGCAGCGCTGTCCTGCACGTCCTGCAGCTTGGCCGCCAACCACGCCATGGCGCGGGCGCGGTTCTTGTGTTGCGAGCGCTCCTCCTGACATTCGACGACGATGCCGCTGGGCATATGGGTGATGCGTACCGCTGAATCTGTCTTGTTGATGTGCTGACCACCGGCACCGGAGGCGCGATAGGTATCTACACGCAGGTCGGCCGGATTGATCTCGATGGCAATCTGCTCGTCCGGCTCCGGCAGTACCGCCACGGTGCAGGCCGAGGTGTGGATGCGGCCCTGGGATTCGGTTTCCGGAACACGCTGTACGCGATGCGCGCCAGACTCGAACTTGAGCTTGGCAAACACGTTGTCGCCCTCGACTCGCGAGATGACTTCTTTATAACCCCCGTGCTCGCCGGGGCTCTCTGAAAGAATCTCGACGCGCCACCCTTGCCGTTCGGCATAGCGCGAATACATGCGGAACAGATCACCTGAGAAGATCGCCGCCTCGTCACCACCGGTGCCAGCGCGAATCTCCAGATAGACGTTTCGCCCGTCCTTTGGATCTTTTGGCAACAGCATGCGCTGAAGACGCGCTTCGATCTGATCGAGCTTTTCACGCGACTCGGCGACTTCTTCCTCTGCCATCTCGCGAACATCCGGATCGCTATCCTTGAGCAGCGCCTGAGCCCCCTCCAGGTCGGACTGCATCTTGATGAACTCACGGTATGTTGCAATAACCGGCTCGACCTCGGCGTACTCGCGCGAATAGGCACGGAACCGGGTCTGGTCGCTGATCACCTCAGCGTCACCAAGCAGGGCCGTCAGTTCTTCAAAGCGGTCCTGCAGCGTATCGAGTTTGTTGAGCAGCGACGCTTTCATGTTTTGTCCGTGCTGTCCTGAAGGGCGAAGAGCTCCTGAACGATGCTCAGCGCTTCCACACGCCCCTCCGCGGAAAGTTTCTTCAGCTGGACGCTCGGCGCGTGCAGCAGTTTGTTGGTAAGGCCCCGCGCCAGTTGCGCCAGGGCATCTTCGGGTGTAGCGCCATTGGCCAGTAGCCGCTGAGCTCGGAGCATCTCTTCATCGCGAATCCGTTCGGCGTGCTGCCGGTACGCCTTGAGCACATCCACAGCCGCCAGCTCACGCAGCCGAGCCATGAAGTCATCGGTACCGGCGGCAACCAGGCCTTCGGCAGCCTGGGCAGCGCCTTGCCTGCTCTTGAGATTCTCCGCGACGACCTCATGCAGATCATCGACGGTATAGAGGTAGACATCGTCCAGCTCGCCAACCTGCGCTTCTATGTCGCGGGGCACGGCGATGTCGACCATGAACATCGGCTTGTGCTTACGCTTCTTCAAAGCCTGTTCTACGGCGCCTTTGCCGAGAATCGGCAGCTGGCTGGCCGTGGAGCTGATAACGATGTCGCTGTTGTAGAGCTCCAGCGGTATGTCGGCCAGCAGGATCGCGTGGGCGCCGAACTGTTCTGCCAGTGCGCTGGCGCGTTCGAGCGTGCGGTTGGCCACGACAATGCGCTTGACGCCCTGTTCGTGCAAATGGCGGGCAACCAGGGTGATGGTTTCTCCCGCGCCGATCAGCAAGGCCTGGCTGCGATCGAGGTTGGAGAAGATCTGCTTGGCCAGGCTGACCGCGGCAAATGCGACGGAAACCGGGTTCTCGCCAATGGCAGTGTCAGTCCGAACGGTTTTGGCCGTACTGAAGGTCGCCTGAAACAGTCGCCCAAGCAGCGGGCCGACACTTCCGGCTTCACGCGCCACCGCATAAGCGGACTTCATCTGCCCGAGAATCTGCGGCTCGCCAAGCACCATGGAGTCCAACCCGGACGCCACACGCATCATGTGCCGCACCGCCTGGTTGTCGGTGTGCACGTAAGCGCAGGCCTTCAATTCCTCGAGGTTCAGGCGATGATAGTTGGCAAGCCAGGCAAGCACAGCCTCGGCTTCGACCTGCTCCTGCTCCAGATACAGCTCGCTGCGATTGCACGTCGACAGGATCGCAGCCTCTCGCGTCGGCGTGACACGACACAGCTGCTGCAGCGCTTCGACCATCTGCTCGGGCGTGAACGCCACACGCTCGCGCACGTCCACCGATGCGGTCTTGTGATTAATGCCAAGCGCGATGAAAGCCATGCAGGATCGCTGATTCGAAAACGGAGCGCGCGATTCTCCTACTTCGCCTGTCTCAGAACAACCATTGCCCGTCATTGTCTGAATCTGCTTGACCAGCCCCATTCCCTTCAAAGCCGGCCCATGTGCTTGCCTGACCGCTTGTGTCATCATGCCGCGACCGCAGACCAGCCAAATGTTCCCTATGAAAAAACTCCTCGTCCTCAGTGCCGTCCTTTTTCTCGGTGGCTGCCAAAGCTTCATGCAGAGCAATCCCGACAGCGGCCCGCCAGTCGAGGAGAGCGCCCCGCAGCCGGCGCAACCAATCGTCACGGAATACGGCTCGTTCAGCGGCGACACGCTCTATGCCTTGCTGGTGGCTGAACTTGCAGGGCAGCGCAACCGCTTCGATATCGCACTTGGCAACTATGTCCAGCAGGCCAATGCGACCCAGGATGCTGGCGTAGCCGAGCGTGGGTTCCGGATTGCCGAGTACCTCGGCGCAGACCAGGCCGCGCTGGACACCGCGATGATCTGGGCGGACAACGCACCGGAGAACCTCGACGCCCAACGAGCCGCCGCTGTGCAGCTGGCGCGCGCCGGGCGTTATGACGAGTCGCTGAAGTTCATGGAAGAAGTTCTCAAGGGCCAGGGCGACACTCACTTCGACTTTCTCGCCCTTTCTGCCGCAGAAACGGATCCTGACACACGCACTGGCCTGCTCAAGAGTTTCGATCAGCTACTGATCAAGCACCCCGACAACCCTCAGTTGAAGTTCGGCAAAGCCGTTTTGCTGCAGCAGGACGGCCGGCCGGCGGAAGCACTGGCGCTGCTGGAGGAGCAACCCGCTCGTGAGCAGGAAATTCCCTCTATCCTGCTCCAAGCCCGACTTTTGCAAATCCTGGAACGCAGCAAGGACGCCATTCCCCTGCTGGAAGCGAGTCTGCGCCGTCATCCCGAAGAGAAGCGACTTCGGCTGACTTATGCCCGACTGCTGGTGGAACAGGATCGCTTCGATGAAGCCATGGGCGAGTTCGCCACCCTCGTACAGCAATATCCGGACGACGATGACTTACGCTTTTCAATGGCACTGGTGTGCCTAGAGGCCCAGGCCTGGCGCGAAGCCATTGTTTACCTCGAGGAGCTGATCGATCGTGGCAGTCACGTCGACGCAGCCCACTTCAATCTGGGCCGCGCCTACAATCAGTTGGGCCAACACCAACAGGCACTGGCTGCCTTCGCCAAAGTTGGTCCGGGTAACGAGTATCTACCAGCACAGCTTATGCAGGCCGAGCTGCTGTTTTCCCTCGGCCGCAACCAGGAAGCATCCGAGATGCTGGCCAGCGCTCGTGGCGAACAGCCCGACTACGCCATCCAGCTGTTCCTTATCGAGATCGAAGCACTTTCGGGGCAGCAACAGAACGATGCCGCTTGGGACCTGGCCCAACAAGCCCTGGCGCAATTCCCTGACGACCTCAACCTGCTCTATACCCGCGCCATGATCGCCGAGAAACGCGGCAACCTCGGGCTGCTCGAACGAGATCTGCGCTACATCATCGAGCGCGAGCCCGACAACGCCATGGCGCTCAACGCGCTGGGTTATACCCTTGCCGACAGAACCGATCGCCATGAGGAAGCCCTGGCTCTCATCCAGCAGGCTTACCGGCTTAACCCCACTGACGCCGCCATTCTCGACAGCCTCGGCTGGGTGAACTATCGCCTGGGCAATCTGGACGAGGCCGAAAAACAGCTGCGCAAAGCTTATGAGCGTTTCCCGGACCACGAAGTCGCAGCCCACCTCGGCGAAGTGCTGTGGGCGTCCGGAAGCCAGCGAGAGGCTCGGTCCGTCTGGAAGGAAGCGCTGAAGCAACAGCCGGACAGCCCGGTACTGCGCGAGACCATCAAACGCTTGACAGGTTCGGAGAAACCCTGACCCATGAAGCTGATGCGTAACCTGCTAACTCCTATCCTTGCATTGATACTGGCCGGCTGCGCCGGGCTAGGTCCGCAAGAGTCTGTCGAAGGCACAGGCAGCACCGATGAATGGAACACTCACAAGGCCCGAATCGGCACAATCGATGGTTGGCAGATCAGCGGCAAGATCGGCATTCAGGCCCCTCAGGATTCCGGCAGCGGCACCCTGTTCTGGCTGCAGCGTCAGGACTACTTCGACATACGCTTGTCCGGCCCACTGGGTCGTGGTGCGACCCGGCTGACCGGTCGCCCGGATGCTGTTTCACTCGAGGTCGCGGGCCAGGGCCGTTATGAAGCCGAGTCGCCGGAGGCGCTTGTTGAGACTCAACTTGGCTGGCAGCTGCCAGTATCGAATCTGCTCTGGTGGGTGCGCGGCCTACCCTCCCCGGAGAGTCGCAGCAGAGTACAGCTGGACGTCGACGGCCGTCTCGCCAGGCTGCAACAGGATGGCTGGGACGTGGAATATCTGGCCTATAGCGAGGAAGACGGCTACGCCTTGCCATCACGCATCAAGCTCGCGGGCCGGGATTTGAAGATTACCCTTGTGGTCAAGGACTGGCAGCCGCGCCAGCTCGGTCGCTGATGCCCGCACTGACGCTTCCCGCTCCAGCCAAACTCAACCTGATGCTGCACATACTGGGTCGTCGCGCCGACGGCTACCACGAGCTGCAAACGCTGTTCCAGTTCCTCGACCACGGCGATGAGCTTGCTTTCACACCCCGCGCGGACGGCCAGATTCGGCTGAACTCCGAACTGCCGGGCGTCGATCACGACAGCAACCTCATCGTGCGTGCGGCCCGGCTGCTTCAAACCCAGAGTGGATGCGAGCTCGGCGCAGATATCGAACTGGTCAAGCGCTTGCCCATGGGCGGCGGCATCGGTGGTGGCAGCTCGGATGCGGCCACCACCCTGCTAGGCCTCGATCATCTCTGGCAGACACGTCTCGGCGAGGACCGGCTTGCCGAAATAGGCCTGTCGCTGGGAGCGGATGTTCCAGTGTTCGTCAGAGGTCGCGCGGCCTTTGCCGAAGGGGTCGGCGAGCGCCTCGAACCGGTTGAATTGAGCGAGCCCTGGTTCCTCGTAATCGCCCCGCAAGTCTCTGTTAGTACAGCGGAAATATTTTCCGACCCGGAGTTGACACGCAATACCCCGGCCATTACAGTTCGCAGCCTTCTTGCAGGGGGCGGTCGTAATGACTGTCAGCCGGTGGTCGAGAAGCGTTATCCAGAAGTACGTAACGCTTTGAGCTTGTTGAACAATTTTGTTCCAGCAAGAATGACCGGCACTGGAGCTTGTGTGTTTGGGAGCTTCCCAAACAAAGGTGAGGCTGATAGAGTTTGCCGCCAACTTCCAGCCGATTTACCAGCTTTCGTCGCTCAAGGGCGCAACATTTCGATGCTGCACCGAAGGCTTGCGCAACTGGAACAGGAAGTAAGTGGTTAGGTTGTACGTTACAGGGGCGTCGCCAAGCGGTAAGGCACCAGGTTTTGATCCTGGCATGCGTTGGTTCGAATCCAGCCGCCCCTGCCATAACCTCTCGGGGTTAGTACAGCCGCAACACAGTCAAGGTTACATCTACAGGGGCGTCGCCAAGCGGTAAGGCACCAGGTTTTGATCCTGGCATGCGTTGGTTCGAATCCAGCCGCCCCTGCCATAACCTCTCGGGGTTAGTACAGCCGCAACACAGTCAAGGTTACATCTACAGGGGCGTCGCCAAGCGGTAAGGCACCAGGTTTTGATCCTGGCATGCGTTGGTTCGAATCCAGCCGCCCCTGCCATAACCTCTCGGGGTTAGTACAGCCGCAACACAGTCAAGGTTACATCTACAGGGGCGTCGCCAAGCGGTAAGGCACCAGGTTTTGATCCTGGCATGCGTTGGTTCGAATCCAGCCGCCCCTGCCATAACCTCTCGGGGTTAGTACAGCCGCAACACAGTCAAGGTTACATCTACAGGGGCGTCGCCAAGCGGTAAGGCACCAGGTTTTGATCCTGGCATGCGTTGGTTCGAATCCAGCCGCCCCTGCCAAACATCATGAGAGCTGTTCAAGACGCCTGGCCTTTTGAACAGCTTTTTGTTTCATCGGATCCACCCTCAGGCAGGTACTGCGCGTGTCCAAGATGATGGTCTTCACGGGGAACGCCAACCCCGACCTGGCCCGGCGTGTTGTACGTCAGCTGCATATCCCCCTCGGTGATGCCTACGTCGGTAAATTTTCCGACGGCGAAATCAGTGTCGAAATCAACGAGAACGTTCGCGGTAAGGACGTATTCCTGATTCAGCCGACTTGCGCCCCCACCAACGACAACCTGATGGAACTGGTCGTGATGGCTGATGCCTTCCGCCGCTCCTCAGCCACCCGCATCACGGCCGTTATCCCGTACTTTGGCTATGCCCGCCAGGACCGCCGCCCGCGTTCCGCTCGTGTGCCAATCAGTGCCAAGGTCGTGGCAGATATGCTGGACGTGGTGGGTGTCAATCGCGTGCTTACCGTTGACCTTCATGCCGATCAGATCCAGGGCTTCTTCGACATGCCCGTGGACAACATCTACGGCTCGCCGGTACTGGTCGACGACATTCAGGCTCAGCGCTTCGAAAATCTGATGATCGTTTCCCCTGACATTGGCGGCGTGGTGCGTGCTCGCGCTGTCGCAAAGTCGCTGGGTGTAGACCTGGCGATCATCGACAAGCGTCGCCCGAAGGCCAATCAGTCCGAGGTGATGCACATCATCGGTGATATCGAAGGCCGTACCTGCATCCTCGTCGATGACATGGTCGATACCGCCGGCACTCTGTGCCATGCCGCAACTGCTCTGAAAGATCATGGCGCGTCCAAGGTCTTCGCGTATTGCACTCACCCTATTCTGTCCGGTCGCGCCATCGAGAATATCGAAGGCTCGGTGCTCGACGAACTGGTCGTGACCAATACCATCCCGCTGTCCGCAGCGGCTCAAGCTTGTACTCGTATTCGCCAATTGGACATCGCGCCAATGGTGGCTGAAGCGGTTCGCCGTATCAGCAATGCTGAATCGATCAGCGCGATGTTCCGCTAAGCCAAAAACTTAGCTCTTCGCGTCGAACGAAAATGTGCCCCGCCTCGTGCGGGGCTT
Source organism: Stutzerimonas zhaodongensis (assembly GCF_003696365.1). Taxonomy (GTDB): domain Bacteria; phylum Pseudomonadota; class Gammaproteobacteria; order Pseudomonadales; family Pseudomonadaceae; genus Stutzerimonas; species Stutzerimonas zhaodongensis. The sequence goes on along the minus strand of NZ_RFFM01000011.1, from coordinate 23,948 downwards.
TTTGCCCAACCGCCGATAGCGCTGGTCGCGAGTGCATCGGGCGCGTTGTAATCCTGGAGAAACACAATGACTGATTTCACTCTGAATGCCCAAGTGCGTTCCGACCTGGGGAAAGGTGCGAGCCGCCGCCTGCGTCGTAACGCCAACCTCGTTCCAGCCGTAATCTATGGCGGCGACAAGGCTCCGCAATCCATCAGCCTGCTGCTGAAAGATGTGACCAAGCTGCTGGAAACCGAAGCCTCTTACAGCCACGTGCTGACCCTGAATGTCGACGGCCAGAGCGAATCCGTTCTGATCAAGGCGCTGCAGCGTCATCCGGCCAAAGGCTTCGTCCTGCACGCTGACTTCGTTCGCGTCGTCGCAGGCCAAAAGCTGACCGCCACCGTCCCCCTGCATTTTATCAACCAGGAAACTTCGGTTGGCGTTAAGCAGCAAGGCGGCGAAATCCTGCACAACATCAACGAAGTGGAAGTTTCCTGCCTGCCGCAGGATCTGCCAGAGTTCATCGAAGTCGACATGGCCAACGTTGAAGTCGGCCAGGTTCTGCACATGACCGACATCAAGCTGCCGAAAGGCGTCGAGCTGGTCGCTCTGGCACACGGCAGCGACCTGCCGGTTGCCAATGTTCATGCTCCGCGCGTGAGCAAAGAAGATGACACTCCGAAAGAAGAAGGCGCTGCCGAGTAATCTACTCGCAAGCATCTGAGGAAGGGCCTCTGTCGTGACTGCCGTGAAACTGATCGTCGGCCTGGGTAACCCAGGCCCCGAATACGACCAGACCCGGCATAACGCAGGGGCCCTTTTCGTTGAGCGTCTGGCTGCCCATAAGGGCGTCAACCTCAGCGTCGATCGTAAATACTTCGGGCTGGTCGGCAAGTTTCGCCACCAGGACGAAGATGTCCGCTTGCTGATCCCCACCACGTACATGAACCGCAGCGGTCAGGCGGTAGCGGCATTAGCCGGATTTTTCCGAATTCCTCCCGAGTCCATCCTGGTTGCCCACGATGAACTCGATATGCCCCCTGGTATCGCCAAGCTCAAACAGGGCGGCGGTCATGGCGGGCACAACGGGCTTCGCGACATCATCGCCAAGCTTGGCAATCAGAACAATTTCTACCGCTTACGTTTGGGTATCGGCCATCCTGGGCACAGCAGCCTGGTTACCGGCTATGTCCTGGGCCGAGCGCCGCAAACCGAGCGGGAGAAGCTGGACGCCAGCATCGATTTCACTTTCGACGTGCTGCCCGAAATACTGGCCGGTGACTGGACGCGCGCCATGCAGCGCCTGCACAGCCAGAAGGCCTGATACGGTGCGGCAGGCACGCTAAAGAAGACAAGCAACGGCTGTACGGAAGGCTGTAGCACTACAGCTATCACGAGGCCGTTTAACGCAATTTGGCAACGCCGGTAGCGCATCAGCTGCCAGCCAATACCGAGGCAAGACACCATGGGATTCAATTGCGGCATCGTAGGTCTGCCCAACGTCGGCAAATCCACCCTGTTCAATGCGCTGACCAAATCCGGTATCGCTGCGGAAAACTTTCCTTTCTGCACCATCGAACCGAACAGCGGCATAGTACCGATGCCCGATCCGCGCTTGCAGGCCCTGGCCGAAATCGTCAAACCAGAGCGTGTGGTGCCCACAACCATGGAGTTTGTCGACATCGCAGGGCTGGTCGAAGGCGCATCGAAGGGTGAGGGCCTGGGCAACAAGTTCCTGGCCAACATCCGCGAGACCGACGCCATCGCCCATGTCGTTCGCTGCTTCGAAGACGAGAACGTCATTCACGTCTCCAACTCCGTCGACCCCAAGCGTGACATCGAGATTATCGAGCTCGAACTGATCTTCGCTGACCTCGATAGCTGCGAAAAGCAGCTCCAGCGCGTAACCCGCAATGCCAAGGGCGGCGACAAAGAGGCCGTTGCGCAGAAGGCGCTGCTGGAAAAACTGATCCCGCATTTCTCCGAAGGCAAGCCTGCCCGCACACTGCTTAAGAAGCTTGGCGAGGAAGAGATTCAGCTCGCCAAAGGCTTTCACCTGCTGACCAGCAAGCCGGTGATGTACATCGCCAACGTCGCCGAAGACGGTTTCGAGAACAATCCGCACCTGGACGTCGTTAACGCCATTGCCGCCGAAGAAGGCGCAGTCGTGGTGCCGGTGTGCAACAAAATCGAAGCGGAGATCGCCGAACTGGATGATGGCGAGGAAAAGGATATGTTCCTCGAATCCCTCGGCCTTGAAGAGCCCGGACTGAACCGCGTCATCCGAGCTGGATACGAGTTGCTCAACCTGCAGACCTACTTCACCGCCGGTGTCAAAGAAGTTCGCGCATGGACCGTGAAAGTCGGCGCAACCGCTCCGCAAGGCGCCGCCGTCATTCACACCGATTTCGAAAAAGGCTTCATCCGTGCCGAGGTCGTCGCCTACGCCGACTTCATTCAGTACAAAGGCGAAGCGGGCGCCAAGGAAGCCGGTAAGTGGAGACTGGAAGGCAAGGAGTACATCATCAAGGACGGCGACGTGATGCATTTCCGCTTCAACGTCTAAGCAACATCAATAGCAGTACCGTGAGGTTTCCCAACCTGACGAGTACGAGAAGGCCGTGCACTAGCGCGGCCTTTTTTTCGGATCTAACCCAGCGTATCCGGCGCAGCCATCCTTCATCGTTACGGTGGCACGTCCAAAGAAGACTAGGCGTGACGCGCTCATCCCGGCGCTTACTATTGAGCCTAATCCTGCTTTATCAATCGAACAGTGGATATTCCTGGCCGCGTCAGCGCGAGCATGATGGTGCGGGATAACTCGGGGTCCGTTCCGAACGCACCACCCAGCCATAGTGCAGTGGGCGCATCATTGAGTTCGTAGCAGGCGCCCCTCGCCGGAGATACGTCATGCGCACGCTCAAGCCGCTTGCCCTTGCACTCATTGCTGCAATGTCCTCACAGGCATTCGCTGCACAACACTCCGTCGACGTTGATCAGTCGGGGGTTTCCCTGGAAGCCACAGTCACGCAGACAGCTGGCTTCGAGAACTCGATATCCATCATCCAAAGCGGGGTTTCCAACGAAGCGGTTTCATTCCAGCAAAGCGGTATAGCCGACTCGATCACCCAATTTCAGCAAGGCAGTTCGAATTACAGTGAGGCGCGTCAACTGGACAACACCGTGACGGGGCTTTCAATCGACAACTCAGTCCTGCAGCACCAGGCGGTAGGATCCGGGAATGTAGCTAACGCCACACAGACCAATTCAACCGAGAGTGTCATCTCTCAAGACCAATATGGCAGCTCGAACTCTGCGCAAGGAACCCAGTCTAGTTCCATCGGCGCAGAGCTCTACCAGCTGCAGATAGGCGACAGAAACTCGGCTATCACGATCCAATCGTTTGCCGAATCGCAATCCAGCAGCACTCAGTACGGTAGCGACAACATCAGCTATTCGTACCAGGACAACACTTTGGGCGGCGCGGCCTTTATTTGGCAGGATGGCAGCGAGAACGACGCCACAGTCACGCAAATTTACGGCAGCGTTTCCGACGCCACGGTCAAGTCATTCGGTATAGGCAATATGGCGAGCCTGAGACAGTTCTCTGCGATCGCCTCGGACGCTCAGGTTGAAAGCGTTGGCAACCATAACAGCGCTACAGTGAGCCAATCCGGCATCCTGATGAGATTTTCAAGTGAGCAACGCGGCGATCGCAATCAGGTCACAGCCACACAAAGTGGCCGGCAAAATACGGCGACTTCCTCCGGGACTGGCGATGACAACACCATCAACCTAGTACAAACGGGCAGAAACGGCCTTATTGCCGTAGTGCAGTCTGGCGACCGCAATACTGCCAACCTTACGCAGAACGCGGTCGGCAACGAACTGAAAGCAGTGATGACTGGAAACGACAACAGCATCGTGACCATTCAGGTTGGCGCTGGCGAAGAAAACAAGCTAGATCTGGCGCAGGACGGTGACAGCAATATCATCCAGGCCTCGCAATTCAACGAAGGCCATTACGCGCTTGTCAGCCAAGGAGGCACGGCGAACGCGGCAGACATTTCGCAGTACGGGACTGGCAATAGTGTGAGCATCATCCAGAGCGGCTCCTCCAACACGGGGCGTGCAACGCAACGCTAACCTTATATGCGCGGCAGCTGCGTTACAGCCGGGCCGGTATAAGCCCGAAACGTACGGCTGCCGTCTCAACGAGCACAACGGTGAGATGGCCTCAGAAAGGGTGCTTTCACTGCGTGCCGCCAGTTAAGGACTCGCCTGTTCGAGAAGCCCGCCAGACGCCTCGCAGACTTGGGCGTCCGTTATTCAGAGGATCAGATCCCCTGTCCTTGAATGCTGATTTAAGGCCAGATCAGGGCATTTGTCTGACGACCGGCACGAAATACGTTCATCGATTGCGGAATATTCGCTTCGCTTATCGGTCGGAAAAACAGACCAGCCGAAGCCGGAGCCCTGATGAACAGCCTTACCGAACCGCCGCAGCAACACCTCGACGACAGTTTTTTTGATCGTGACGCGCAGATCGTCGCTCAGGAACTGCTGGGTACCGTCATCCGCCACTGCGTCGACGGGCTCTGGCTATCGGCGAGAATCATCGAGACCGAGGCGTACTACGTCGACGAGAAAGCAAGTCATTCCTCGCTCGGCTTTAGCCCTTCGAGACGTGCCATGTTTATGCCGGCTGGTCATCTGTACCTTTATTACTCGCGCGGCGGCGATTCGCTTAATTTCAGCGTCCAGGGCGAGGGCAACGCCGTGTGCATCAAGGCGGGCTATCCGTGGGTCGATCTGCTGTCCTGCGAAGAGTCCATCGAACGTATGCGCACTAACAGCCCGGCTGCTGCCGGTGGGCCGCGTCCGCTGACACGCCTCTGCTCCGGACAGACGCTGCTGTGCAAGGCGCTGGGCCTGACCGTCACGGAGTGGAACGCCCAACGCATGGACCCGACACGACTGCGCGTGGACGACATTGGTGCGCGGCCTGACATCGTCCAGACCACCCGCCTCGGCATTCCCACCGGACGCGACGAGCACCTGCCCTACCGCTTCGTCGATGCCGGGTTCGCCGCACATTGCACACGCAACCCGCTACGCCGCGGACAGATCGAAGGCCAGGATTACGCACTGCTCAGGCGCGAACTGCTGGCCGGCTGATTGCCGAGCGGCTGCCCCCCTAAGCGCCAGAGAAACTCAGCTGAATCCGGGTAATTTCCGACGGGGCACCGAAACGCAACGGCGGCCCCCAATAACCCGTACCGCGGCTTATGTAGATCTGCATGCCCCCGGCATGCTGCAGACCCGCCACCCAAGGCTGCTGCCAACGCACGAAGTGCATCCATGGCCAGAACTGGCCGCCATGGGTGTGGCCGGACAGCTGCAGGTCGCAGCCCGCCGCCAACGCCGCCTTCGCTGAACGCGGTTGATGCGCCAACAAAATGCGTGGCACATCGACAGGAGCGCCCGCAAGTGCCGCCACCGGATCGCTCTTATGGCTGGGCCTGAAGAGCTCGGCCGAATAGTCGGCAATGCCCGCCAACACCATGCGGCCGCCATCATGCTCAAGCACCACGTGCCGGTTCAGCAGTACCTTCATGCCCAAGCGTTCGAACTCGGCGATCCAGCTATCGGCCCCCGCGTAGTACTCATGGTTACCGGTGACCACGTACACGCCGTGACGAGCCCTGAGCTGCCCCAGTGGCGCGAAGTCATCGGCCAGCTCAGCGACGCTTCCATCCACCAGGTCCCCTGTAATAACGATCAGGTCGGGAGACAGGCTGTTAACACGTTTTACGACAGCGTCGATGTAGCCCTGCTTGATGGTCGGGCCAACGTGGATATCAGTGAGCTGCACGATGCTGAACCCCTGCAGCGCGGTGGGTAAATTCCGCAAGGCAATAGTTCGCTCCGCAATTGCGGCCGTTCGCCGGGCATTGATCACACCGAACAGGGTCACTACCAGCACCGCAGCGATGACAGCTAAGGCCGATCCCTGGGCAAGCTCTGCCGACTCGCTGCTGAGCAGCGACGCAAGTGCCAGCACGAAGGCTCGAACCAGAGAAAAGATCGCCAGGCTGGAAAAAATCCCCATGGCCAGCAGCCCCGACCAGGCCAGTAGCGCGTTGCCGCCTCCGCGTACCAACACGCCATAGCGCATCAGCACTGCAGAAAGCGTGAGATAGCCCCACGCCAGCGCGGACCCAAGGAGCCCCAGGCTCAAGTCCGGAATCAACGTGACGCCGACGAATACATGCAGACCAATCAATAGCACTCCAACCAACAACCGCCTGTTCATGCATCACGTCTCTTGAGAGTAACTCTGGAAAGCGACCTGCTATTAAATGGATGAGCCCAACTGGCAAAGGGCGAGCGAACCTGCTGGCGACATGTACAGCATCGCGTGTCACTCAGCGCGGTCGCCTTAGCAAATCGGTATGCGTTGGAAGGCAGCCATCGTCAGTGCCGGCGCCCGCTCAGCCGTCGAAGCGCGTCCTTGCACGCGCAATTCAAACATCGTTAGTGATATTTGACACTCGAAGCTGGCCGCCCTATTCCGACCGCCCTTGACGCGAAGCCGACCCTTTTTCGTTGCGCGGTATAACGCAGATTCGCAGCGCCGTCGCATGGGCAGCACTACGAAGTCCTCCATCCATCGTCAGCGAGCCTACATCACACCCTGATCAGGCATCGGATCTGGCGGCGGCGGTGCTTTCTCAAGCTGCTCTAGCACCTCATCAGGCAAGGTGTCGCCGTCATCCAGCTCGGTATCACTCTCGGCGTCATCGAGGTCATTCAGGGGCGATTCATCAGCTAGCCAGGGATACAAGGGCTGATGGCTTGGGAGGGAAATGTTCAGCATGGAAGTGTCCTCACATAGGTGTCTATCAATTAGGCAGGAACACCCTCCCTTCGTTCGGACCGGTCATCCGTGGCGTGTCCAGGCCTGCTCACCCAGGCACTCGCTCAGGTAATCGAGGAAACAGGTGATGCGCGCCGACAACGCCGTATTGCGGTAATACACCGCGTGAATCGGCTGCAACACGTGGGTATTGGCATCGGGCAGGATCTCCACCAACGCTCCCTCGGCGCGGTCTCGTGCCGTCATGAAATCCGACAGGCACGCAACGCCTTCGCCCGCCAGCGCAAGCTGCCGTACCGTCTCACCGCTTGATGCCCAAACGCTCGGCACGATCGACCAGGCTTCACCAAGCGAATGGCGCAGCGGCCAATGATTGAGACTTTCCGGCTGGGTAAATCCGATCAGACTATGGTTTTCCAGGTCTTCCACCTGCTGCGGAGTGCCGCGTCTCGCCAGATAGTCCGGGCTGGCTACCGCCCGAATCCGGCTGCGGCCCAAGGGGCGGGCATGCAAGCTGGAGTCGCGCAGAGGGCCGTGGCGCAGCGCGAGGTCCGTGCGATGCTCCAGCAGATCGATGATCTGGTCGCTGCTGTGCAGCTCGAGCTCGATGTCCGGATAGCGTTCGCGAAATCCGCCCGTCAGCGGCACCAGCACATGCAGCATGAATGGCGCCGAGGCATTGACCCGCAACCGTCCGGCCGGCTGCTGTAACCGGCGCGACATCTGCTCTTCAGCCTCTTCAACGGCCTCGAGAATGCGCCGCGCCTGTATTAGAAAGGCTGCCCCCTCCTCCGTCAGCTCGAGGCGACGCGTTGTGCGACGCAGCAATGTCGTGGCGAGCTTTGTTTCCAGCCGGCTCAAGGCACGGCTGACACCCGAAGCGGTCCGCCCGAGTTGTACCGCCGCGCTTGAGAGGGAGCCGGTGTCAACCACTGCCGTAAAGGCCTGCAACTCGTCCAGCGTGGTTTTCATCTGTGACTCCCAGTCAATTGTGTTTGGCCCGTGGCCCGGTTTATCCGCAGGAGTCTGCGGTACAGACTGCACGCAAGCAATTCAGCGAACGTGTTCGCGGCCGCGGCACGCAGCGGACCATCGAGCTCAACAGCCCCACTTCGCCTGGCGAGGCACACCCGGTCCGTCGGGCAGCACATGGATCAAGTGGAGTGCACCTAGGTCAGATCTCGGACACCGAGACCTCATACACATGGGTCAGCTCGTATTCATCCCGGCGCATTGGCCGCTTCCATGACTCGCATTCGGCCCCAAAAGAATTCATCACCACGGCCTCAATCAAACCAGGAGACCTTTCATGACCATTCCCGCTTTCGGCCTTGGCACCTTCCGCCTCAAGGGTCAGCAAGTTATCGACTCGGTGAAAACGGGACTCGAACTCGGCTATCGCCACATCGACACGGCGCAGATTTACGACAACGAAACCGAAGTCGGCCAGGCCATTGCCGAGAGCGAGGTGCCCTGGGACGAGCTGTTCGTCACCACCAAGGTCTGGACCAGCAACCTCGGCGCGGACCGCCTGCTCCCAAGCCTCGAGGAGAGCCTGAGCAAGCTGCGCCTGCAACAGGTCGATCTCACCCTCGTGCATTGGCCCTCGCCGAACGACGAACTCGCTGTTGCCGACTACCTGACGCGCATGATGGAAGCCAGGGAGCGCGGCCTGACCCGCGCCATCGGCATCTCCAACTTCACCATCGCCCATATGCAGCAAGCCATCGACGCCATCGGCGCCGAGAACATCGCCACCAACCAGGTCGAGGTGCATCCCTTCCTGCAGAACCGCAAGGTGACCGACTTTGCCCGCAGCCAGGGTATACACATCACCGCCTACATGCCGCTGGCCTACGGCAAGGTGATGCAGGACGAGGTGCTCAAGCGCATCGGCGAAGCCCACAACGCCAGCCCCGCACAGATCGCCCTCGCCTGGCTCTTGCAGCAGGAATTCGCTGTGATCCCCTCCTCCACCAAGCGTGAGAACCTCGTAGCCAACCTTGCGGCGCAAGAGCTGCGCCTGAATGACGATGAGATGCAGCAGATCGCCGCGCTAGACCGTAACGACCGCCTGGCGAACCCCGGCTTTGCCCCCAAGTGGGACTGATCTGCTGCAGAACGGACGTGCCATCGCGCACGCAACAGGGGCCAAACGGCGGCGCTGCATAAGCATTTGAAAGACGGACGAAAAATCACGGAAGGAGGGTTGACAGGCACAGGCGCGACGCGAATAATGCGCGCCACTTGGCTACGTAGCTCAGTTGGTTAGAGCATAGCATTCATAATGCTGGGGTCCGGGGTTCAAGTCCCTGCGTAGCCACCAAATTCAAAAGGGTTCAGCGAAAGCTGAACCCTTTTTTTGTGCCCGTCGTTCAGCCAAGCACCACCGAGAGCGCACCATGAGAGACAGCTTCGACAACATCCGCGCCGAGCGCGAAACGCCCTACCACATCGCCGCAGCGACCCCTTCCAACCAATACACCGGGCTCTGGAAACAGATCGCCATCGGCATCGTCGTGGGGCACCTATCGTTGGGGCTGATCGGGATTGTGATTTGGATGGTTGCGGCGCAGGTGCTTGTTGGCGATTTGCAGATCGTCATGCCGTGGGCGGGCACGCACGCTAACTGATCGGACACTCAGCACAGCTCCCGTGGCGAATATTGGGTCAGCTGGTTCGACGGTTTCGTGGCTTGTTCATACGCCCTTTAGTGGCTACTTTTATGCCCCCCCTGATGTCAGTGAGTACCACTCCCAAAGGCAGCCCATGCGTATAAGAATGATCCTTGCGGCACTAGGGACCGTATTGTCGATGGTTCCCACACTGGCACTGGCAGCGCCAGGTGGTTCGACGCCCTTGCTCTCCGGGGAGGTGACTCAGGACCGTATCTCCGTGGTGGTCGAAGGGACTGGAGCAGATGTGATACTGATTCCGGGACTGGCGTCGTCGCGTGAAATATGGGCAGGCCTAGTCTCAAAGCTACGGCAGAATCATCGTCTCCATCTCGTACAGATTGCAGGCTTCGCGGGCTTGCCTCCTGTGCCTAACCAAGAGGGAGTGGTCGCGGCGCCGACAGCCGACGCAATCGCCGCGTACATCGAGCGCCAGCGCATCGAGGCGCCGGTGATCATTGGTCATTCATTGGGGGGTGAGGTTGCTCTGATGCTGGGTGCCCGTCATCCAGACCGAGTCGGAAAGCTGATCGTCGTCGATGCGCTGCCGTTTTATACGCTGTTGTTCGATCCTTCTGCGACCAGCGAAACAGCGACTCCACAGGCTGCACGGATGCGCGATGCGATGTTGATGGCATCGCCCGAACAGAACGAAGCCATGCAGAACGCATCCATTGCCCGTCTCGCTAAAACCGAAACGCACAGGCCAAGCCTCGTCGGCGCGGCGATCAAGTCGGATCGCGAGACCGTAGCCGATGCCGCGTATGAATTGATGACCACGGACCTGCGCCCCGAGATTGGTCGTATCAAGGCGCCAGTCGAGGTCATCTATGCCTACGATGAGCTCTACGGCGTGTCCGCCGTCAACGTCGACGCAATGTACCGTAGCGCCTATGTCTCGATCCCTGACGTCAGCTTCAGCCGCATCGACGGCAGTTTTCACTTCGTCATGCTGGATCAACCCGAACGCTTCTCCAGTGCAGTGATGAAATTCCTCGCCGAGTGAGAAGTGGCCGTCGGGTTTGCTGAGCGGAGAATCGTGAGAGGCGCAGGAATTGTTTACCGCACCTGCCCCGACTATCCATTACTTAGCCGGAAGCAGACTGCCGCAAGTGCCGGGTTCGAAAAGTAGCTGCCCAAGGCGGCGAGCTTAGGAACAGCGGGTTGCGCTCGAACGAAGCGCAAGGTCTGAATCGCGCGCTTCTTAATCGACCGGAGCGGTGTCAGCGCGCGGCGCTGCGCACCGTGGTACGGGTAGCGAGCAGCAGGCCGGCGAAGATCAGCCCGCCGCCGATCCAATGGAATGGTTGCAACCCCTCCCCCAGCAGCAGCCAACCGAGAATCGCAGTAAACACTGGCATCAAATAGGTCGCCATCGATGCCTTGGCCGCGCCAACGATTTTGACGCCGTGGTTCCATGACAGGTACGCCACCAGCGAGGCGAAGATAGCTGTGTAGGCGATTACCGAGAGGTTGGTCAGACTCGGTGCAAATCCCCCTACATGGCTTAGCTCGACGAGGTAGAACGGCAGAATCAATGGCGTGCCCAGCAACATCAGAACGCCAAGCAAGGTCAGTGGCGGCACTTGCAGAAAGCCCGCCCAGCGCCGCAATGACAAGGTGTACAGCGCCCAGACCAGTACGGCCGCGAGCATGATCAGATCGCCTGTCTTGAATGCGAAATTGGCAAAAGCTTCCCAGCTTCCACGGCTGATCAAATAGACCAGCCCGCCAGCAGCTACGCTCAGGCCAAACCAGGCACGCCGGGCCGGCCACTCACCCAGCAACAGCCCGCCCCCGATAAAGGTGAACAGTGGCAGGCAGGTGTTGACCAGGGTGAGGTTGATTGCCTCGGTACTTTGCGCAGCGGTGTACAACAACGAGTTGTAACTGCTGACGCCCAGCGCCGCGACGACAGGTAGTCGCCAGCCCGCCGCGCGTAATGTCGCCCGATGGGCCCAGATCGAGCGCGCAACGAACGGCAGGAGCAAACAGGTCGCAAGGGTCCAACGCCAGAACGCGAGGCTCAGGGGCGGAATCTCGTCATGGAAAGCGCGCGCGACCAGAGCGTTACCCGCCCAGCAGAGCACGGCCAGCAGCAGGCCTGCGAAGGCCCATCCTTGACGCGTCCCCATCAGACCGGCCGACGCGTGCGCAGGCGGTACTGCGGGGGTAGCTGATCAAGGCCGCTGATGGTGACGTTAAGGTCTTTCCAGATGCCATCCTTGATGCCGTAGATGCAGCCATGCACCGACAGCGGCTGGTCGCGATGCCAGGCGTTCTGGACGATATTGGTGTGGCTGACGTTGGCGACTTGCTGAATCACATTGAGCTCGCAAAGACGATCCACCTGAGCTTCCTCGGTCGGAAAGATGCCGATGTGGTCGCGGTGCTCGTAGTAGAGGTCGCGAATAGTGCGCAGCCAACCATCGATCAGGCCGAGCTGGTCATCGCGCATTGCAGCGCGTACACCACCGCAACCATAGTGGCCCGTGACAAGGATATGCTTCACCTTGAGCACATCGACGGCGTACTGGATCACCGACAGGCAATTGAGATCGGTATGCAGCACCACATTGGCGACGTTGCGGTGGACGAAGAGATCGCCTGGCAGGAGACCGACGATTTCATTGGCGGGCACCCTGGCATCGGAACAGCCAATCCAGAGGTATTCCGGCACCTGCTGCTTGGCAAGCTTGGTAAAGAACGTCGGATCTTCTTCGAGGATCGCCTCAGCCCAGCGCGCGTTGTTCTCGAATAACTGTTGAAGCTCGTTGCTCATCGCCCGCCCCTTCCATTCCGACACGCACGTTACGAACCGGTCGGCGTTTTGACAAGCACGCCAACCGGTACGTCACGTCTTATACGGCAAACAGCGGATTCGACGGGACTTCGGCTCTCGGGCGGGAGGAGAAAGCACGCAGGTCGCGCAGGAAGTTGTCGCGCCATGCATCCAGATCCGCGGCGCGAATGGCGCGCATCATGTGTTCGTAGCGATCCTTGCGTTCGGTCAGCGACATGCGCATGGCTCGGTCGAGGGCTTCGGCCATGCCAATGCAATCGTAGGGGTTGATGATCAGTGCGGAGGTCAGTTCACGCGCGGCCCCGGCGAAGCGCGACAAAACCAGGACGCCAGGATTTTCAGGGTCTTGCGAGGCCACGAACTCCTTGGCAACCAGGTTCATGCCGTCTCGTAAGGGAGTGACAAAGCCGATATCGGACTGACGGAACAAGCCCATCAGCGAGCGGCGATCATGGCTTTTGTTGAGGTAATGCAGCGGCGTCCAATCCAGGTCAGACAGCCAGCCGTTGATATGCCCGGCTGCGCTTTCCAGCTGCTGCCGGATGTTCTGATAGGTTTTCACGTCAGACCGGGACGTGGGCGCTATCTGGATGAATTCAACGGCGCGGCGGTGCTCCGGGTAGCGCTCGAGAAACGCCTCATAAGCCTTGAATCGCTCGACCAGACCTTTGGAATAATCCAGCCGATCCACACTGATGATCTTCTTGCGGTCGACGTCCGTGGTGCGCCGCATTGGTTTGCTACGCCCCTTGTAGGACTCGGCGAGCTTCTGAATTTCATCCGGCACCACGCCAATGGGATAGACCCCGGCGCGGAAGTTCTGACCATAAGCTGTCAGGCTGCCATCGGATTCGAGGATGCCGCGCACTTCACGCGTCATGTAATCCTGAAATGCCAGACGATCCGTTTCGGTCTGGAACCCGATGAGATCGTAGAAGCACAGCGTTTTCAGCAGCTCATTGTGCGGCGGAATGACGGTGAGAATTTCCGGCGGCGGAAACGGAATGTGCAGGAAGAAGCCGATGCGATTGCGGATGCCAAGCTGACGGCAGGCTTCGGCAAAGGGGATCAGATGGTAGTCGTGGATCCAGATGATGTCGTCGGGTTCGAGCAGTGGCTTGAGCTTCTCCGCCAGCATTGCATTGACCCGCCGATACCCTTCGTATTCCTGGCGGTTGTAACGTGCCAGATCGATCCGGTAATGGAATATCGGCCAGAGCGTGGCATTCGAGAAGCCACGGTAGTACTGGTCGTAATCCTGCTTGGTCAGCCCCATGGTGACGTAGGTGATGTTGCCGATGGTCTCGCTATTGGTTTGTGGAGTGCTGCTTACGTCGCCGCTCCAGCCAAACCAGATGCCACCGGCCTGACGCAGGGCGTCATATACACCGACCGCCAGCCCGCCAGCAGCGACCTTTCCCGGTTTGATCGGCGCTACCCGGTTGGAAACCACTACTAGTCGGCTCATCGATCATTCTCGCTTCAGTCTGGTTTCATTTGATTGTTGCGGCTGCTCGGCCAGGGCGCCGAGCAAGCCTTCAAGCCATTCACCGACGGCTCCTACCGACTCGAGACGCTGGGTGGCTTCGGTCGGCCCCTCACCTACCTTGATGGTGATTCCGCCCAGTTCGTTGACGACCTTGAAGCCGGCTTCGTCTGTCAGGTCGTCACCCACGAATACGGGTACCTGCCCTTTGAAAGGCGACTCCTGCATGAAGGTTCGGATCACCTCCCCCTTGCTGGCACCGCGTGGTTTGAGTTCGAACACGCACTTGCCAGGCTGCAGGGCCAGCACGTCGCCGTAGCGCTCGACAAAGCTTTCTGCCAGCTCGCGCGCCTGCTGTTCCAGCTCAGGCGCAAGGCGGAAATGCAGCGCAAAGGCGACGGTCTTGTTTTCCAACGACAGGCCTGGATGCTTAGCGCATGCCTGCTCAAGTTCCCGGTGGATGGCATTGAAGACATCGTCGTCCAGGGCCAGATTGTGCATTTCTCCGGCAGCGGTACGGCGCTCGGCGCCGTGCACGCCGGCAGCGGGAAGCCGCAAAGGTAAAAGCAGATCGTCTAGCTGGCTGAGCGGTCTTCCGGATATCACCGCCACGGGTATCTCACTCAGGTGCAGGTGCTCCAGGGCGATCAGCGAGCGAGGCGGGATGGAAACGAGTTCGGGACGCGGCTGAATTTCAGCCAGCGTGCCGTCGACATCGAAGAAAAAAGCGCAGCGCCGGACCTCTAGCCCGGGTCGGTCATTTGGTTCGTTCATGCTCCTTGAGACTCCGGATCGTCGATGGTGGTTCGCAATTTTTTGTAGCACCACAAGCGCTTACGCGCTGCCAGGGATCATTGCAGCTTGGTTCATAAACCCGAAGCCGGCCAGCGGTATCGCTGAATCTTCACCGAGGCACCGGGTCACAATCTGCAAGAACGCAGCTCACGCAGGAGGTTGTCATGAACGATCAGAAGCCCTACACCCCCACCGAAATCGACGACACCGAGGACCGCATGGGCTCCATCGAGCAGCTCGATTTCGACCAGCGCCGCGACGACCGCAAGGGCCGCATCGGTGACGAAGTACCGCTTGAAGAGATCGAAAACGAATACCCCCCAGAGCGGGTCGCGGAGGCCGGAATGACCACTGGCGAGGTACCTGACGGCGACACGACCATGGATGACATGGCGCCGGAAACCTTGATCAAAGAAGACGGTGCACGTTCACCCAACGAACGTGGCCATGGCGGGCCGGCTGATCAGGAGTTGAGCGAAGTGTCCGCGCACAGCATCGGCGCGGATGTTGACCTTGACGAGGCCGAAGAGGGTCGCGTCCATCCACTCGATGGCAAGCCGTGGGACGGCCCGGCGGACGGTGATGAGGATACCGGGCTGAGTAGCGGCGACGCCGTGCTACACGAGAATGATGATTTCATGGACGATGAAGAGCTCGAAGGCGACGCCCCGCTGGATTCCGGGCGCGACAAGCAGCCACGTTAACGGCCGCTCCCGGCGCATCGCGCCGGGCCTTTGCCGCACTCCAGACACGAGAAAGCCCGGCTCGCATGACCGGGCTTGTTATGTGCGCTTCCAGATCAGTCGAGCAACGTGCAGGCCATTACCAGCGCATCCTCGCGCCCATCGGCGGATGGATAGTACCCGCGACGCCGCCCTATCTCGTTGAAGCCATAGCGCTCGTAGAGCCGGTAAGCAGATGTATTGCTGGCGCGCACTTCAAGAAAACACTCCCGTCCGCCACGCTCCTGAGCACGCTGCATGAGGTGCTCGAGCAGCCGCAGCCCAAGCCCGTGACCCTGGCTCTGCGGCTTGACCGTGATGTTGAGCAGATGCGCTTCGTCGAGGATGACGTTGATCACCCCGTGGCCTACCTGCTGCTCGCCTTCGAACATGACCCAGCACTCGTAGGCACTCAATGCGTCGGTAAACACACCGCGGGTCCAGGGGTGGCTGAAGGCTGCGTATTCTATTTTCAGGACGCTTTCCAGGTCCTCCGCAATCATCGGCCGAAAACTTACTGCATCAGTCATGAACACTACTCGCGGACTCAGTCAAACCCACCACCCATCTCGGCATACTGCGGCGCATGGCCTTCCATAATTGCGCTTTGCTGCCCGGCTGTTCCATCAACTGCTCAAGGCCGGGCATGGTCAGCGCGACGCCAAGGCCTTCGACGGTGAGCTCGCGATAGCACGCATCGGGATCGACTTCCCCGGCGAAACGCAGCGCCGGCGCACCAATCAGCCAGAGACACGCACAATCCATTTCTTCCAGCTCGGCAGCTACCACACCCTGAACATAGTCACGTGCGGCCTCGGCGCCCTGATCGATACTGCCGCGATGCAGCAATGGCCAACGTATTGGCTCGCCGTCACCGACCTGCTGCGGTTTGTCCGGCAGCTTGGCAGCACGCAACAGATCCTTGAGCAGGATGTACGCCGGGTCCCTGCTCTGAAAGGACTCACCGGTGGGCAACTCAACCAGCAGCACCACGTTACCCGCTCGTAATAGCTGCAACGCGAAGCGTGGTGGCGGCACAGCAGGTTTCTGCTCGACAGCGGGCGCCTGCTCATCACTGACAGCCTTTTTCCTGGATTCAGGCATCGCTATGCGTGGCAAGGCGGCACGAACCGCATCAGCAGCGGGGCTCGCCGTGGCTGAGTTCGCCCCCTTGGGCGCTGGCGCAGCCGGTGCGGCTTCCGGCTGTTCAAGCTCAATGACCGGTGCAGGCTCAACGTCGGTATCGTCGAAGGACAGCAGCTCCGGGCGCGATGGCGCGGCGAAGGGCAGCTCGGTCCGGGGCAGCCAGGTCGTGATCTGCATGGCGTCGAGAAAGGCTCGACGCCGACTTTCAGTAATCAAACGCCAGCCACCTGTGGATGAGCTTTAGCACCGACCTGCATCAGGTTCAGCGCATTGAGGTATGCCTTGGCCGATGCCACGACGATGTCGGTATCGGCGCCATTCCCATTGACGATCCGCCCGCCTTTTTCCAGCCGCACCGTGACTTCGCCCTGCGAGTCGGTGCCCTTGGTGATGGCATTGACTGAATACAGTTGCAGCGTGGCGCCCGAGTTGGCGACAGATTCGATGGCCTTGAAGGTGGCATCGACCGGCCCTGAACCCTGTCCGGACGCGGGCATCTCCTCGCCGTCTACGTTCAGGACCAGCTTGGCGTCCGGCACTTCGCCAGTCTTGCTCGCGACTTCCAGCGTGACCAGCTTGAAGTGCTCGTGCATGTCTTCGGCGAGCGTGTCGGACACCAGCGCCTGCAGATCTTCATCGAAGATCTCATGCTTCTTGTCGGCCAGCTCCTTGAAACGGGCAAAAGCTGCGTTCAGCTCGCCCTCTCCAAGCAGAACGATGCCCAGCTCTTCGAGTCGCGAACGGAACGCCGCGCGCCCGGAATGTTTACCCATGACCATCTTGTTGGCGTTCCAGCCCACCGATTGCGCGGACATGATCTCGTAGGTTTCACGATGCTTGAGCACACCGTCCTGGTGGATACCGGATTCATGCGCAAAGGCATTGGCGCCGACGATGGCCTTGTTCGGCTGCACCGGAAAACCGGTGATGCCAGACACCAGGCGGGAGGCGCTGAGGATATGTTCGGTCTCGATGCGGGTATGCACGTCGAGCAAGTCCTGGCGGGTCTTGATCGCCATGACGATCTCTTCCAGCGCAGCATTGCCAGCGCGTTCACCCAGTCCGTTGATGGTGCACTCGACCTGCCGCGCACCCGCGACAACCGCCGCCAGCGAGTTGGCCACGGCCAGACCCAGGTCGTTGTGGCAGTGCACGGAAAATACGGCCTTGTCGGCGTTGGGGATGCGTTCGAGCAGCTGGCGGATCATGTCGGCGTACTGGTGCGGAATGGCGTAACCGACCGTGTCCGGGATATTGATCGTTCGTGCGCCTGCGTCGATGGCCGCTTCGATGATTCGGCAGAGAAAATCGATTTCGGAGCGGCCAGCATCTTCGCAGGAGAATTCAACGTCGGCACACAGGTTGCGCGCCTTGGTCACCGCCCGCACGGCCTGTTCAACGACCTGATCCGGCTGCATGCGCAACTTGTATTGCATGTGGATCGGGCTGGTGGCGATGAAGGTGTGGATACGCCCGGAATTGGCACCCGCCAATGCTTCGGCCGCGCGCTCGATATCGGCATCGACCGCACGCGCAAGGCTGCAAACGGTGCTGTCCTTGATGTTATCCGCGACCGCTTTGACGGCCGCAAAATCGCCTGGGCTGGCGATGGCAAACCCGGCTTCGATCACGTCCACTTTCAAGCGTTCGAGGGCCTTGGCGATGCGCAGCTTTTCTTCGCCGGTCATGGAGGCCCCGGGGCTCTGTTCGCCGTCTCGCAAGGTGGTGTCGAAGATGATGACGCGGTCGTTGCTGCTCATGTCGAACTCCTCTTGGCCAGCCGTGCGGACTCAGGCGGCACCTCAAGTGTGAATTGTGGCCGGAAACCAACAAAGCGGGAAGGCCGAGCGCCTCATTGAGCCAACCCAGTGATCGGTACGGGCTGATTTGCACCAGGCCCAGGCAGTACAATTGCCGGCTATTTCGCAGCCGACAGAACCGATTCAGATGATCGAACCCAAGCGCGTACTGCGTGCACTTGCCGAACACTGGACGTTGCTAGAGCCGCTGTGCGAACGCTTCGATACCGGCACATTGAGCCTGGTCGAACTCCGCCACCAGCTCGCCGCGCAGTTGCCGGAAGGCACACCCACCGATATCACCGCCCTGCTCGATCAGTGGATCCGCCTGGATATCCTGGTGCCTGTGGCGAAAAGCCCGAACCGCTTCGAGCTGAACGCACAGATCCATGACTTTCTCGCTTATCTGCGCCGCGAGCACCGGCTGGGCCTGTGCCTGGAGATCGAAGCCTACCTGCGCCACCTGGAGCGCCTCGCCGGACACATCCAGGACGCCTTCGAGATCCGCGACGGTCAGGACCTCGCCCGACAACTACGGCTGCTCGACATGCGTGTGCGCGACGTGCTGAAGAAGCTCGCCAACGACGAACAGGCTCTGATTGGCGTGGCCGACCGAGCCAAAACCAGCGACCGGCAGATCCCGCTGCGGCAGCGTTATGCAGAAGTGCTGGCGACCTGGGATGAATACGTCGAGCCGATGATTCAGCTGGTCGCAGCAGATGGTGCGTTCGAGCAAGGCGTGTACCGCGTTGAGCAGGTGCTGATGAAGCTGCTCGGCGAACAGCAGCGACTGGGGCAACTGGTCGACGATGACCTACTGCTGCGCACCCATGCGCGCATTCTCGACATGCAGAGCACCGCTCAGCTAACGCTGCGTCACGCCCGGGAGCTATTGCTGCCACTGCGCGAAGAAGCGCGCCGGCATAACGCCGTCACGCGTGGGGCCGCGCTGGCCTTGTCAGCCATTCGCAAGAAAGGGCTGGATGCAGTGCCTCAGGCTTCGCTACCGCTATTCACTCGCCCGCAAAGCACCTTCCTGGGAACGGCCAGCCAAGTCGAAGCCTACGTTTATGCATTGGCCCGCTTCGAGCCCAAGCCGGCGCAATTCCCGCGCGCTGGCAGCAAGCGCAAGGCCGACACCACGCGTTCGCCGCTTACCGCCCGCGAAATGCTCGACCGTTGCGAGCAGGCCCTGCCCTTACCAGACCTGATGCAGTGGCTGCTTGAGCAGGAGCCTGAAGGCGCCACCGATGAATTGCTCTACTGGTTTTCACGCCTGTCGCGTGATGCACGCTTCCAGCGCGACCGTCTGGAGCGGCGCGAGTACCTGACGCGCGAGCATCAGGTCAGCCTCAGCTCATTCGCCCTGCTGGCTCACACCGATGCTTGAGCTACACATCGCCCGTACCGTTTTGAATCCATGTTGTGAAAAGCGCATCGCGGTTTTCACCACACGACCGACCCGAGTCCTGTATGAACATTGATCTGAAAGAACTAACCCAGCTGGCACCGATCTTCCGCGAGCTGTTCAAGGGTTACCACCTTTCCCGGAGCGAGCCGGAGTGTTACGCGCAGCTTTCCAACATGCAGGACCAATACCGAGCGCTATTCAAGGCGCTCGGCTTCGAGCTGGTCTGCGATCCGCGAGGGTTTTACTACTTCGTTCCTGAACAGATGGGTGCACAGGTCAACAAGACCGCCCAGCGCCTGGCGCTGTTCACATTCATTCTCGTTGAGCATCTCGCGGACCAGGGCCGCGATCCGCTCGCTGTGCTTGATGGCGGTACTCTGGGCCGTGACGAGCTGCCGTCCTTGCTGGACAAGTACCGCGACCTCTTCCTGCAGGCAGAGGTGACGACCCAGGACGAGCTGGAAGAGAAGATCATTCGCCGCCTCAGTCAACTGGGTTTTGCCGAAGACAGCAACGGCATATACCGCTTCCTGCCGCCCATGCACCGCTTCCTCGACGTCTGCCTTTCCGTCCAACAGGACCGCGATCTGGCCGCAAGCCTGCACAGCAGTGATCTCTCACTGCCGGCGCCGCAGTTGATCGCCGAAGAGGAAGAAGAAGAGATCATTCTGCTGGATTACCCGGAAGATGAATCCGAAGAAGACGCGCTGGCGCGAGCCATCGCTGCAGAAAAGGAGCTTGAAGCATGAGCCAGGAACGCTACGGTATTCGACGCTTCGCCCTCCTGAACACGGCGGGCTACAGCCTCGGCATCTTTCCGCTGGAAACTCCGCTGTCGGTCTATGGCGCTAATAACCTCGGTAAGTCTGCATCGATCAACGCTTTGCAGTTTCCGATTCTGGCGCGCATGTCGGACATGAGTTTCGGCAAGTACAGTCTGGAGCAGTCGCGCAAGTTCTACTTCGCCAGCGACACCAGCTACATCCTCGTCGAGGTCGCCCTCCCCCATGGCCCACACGTGATTGGTGTGGCGGGTCGCGGACCGGGTGGCGGATTTGGCCATCAGTTTTTCGTCTATCAGGGGTCGCTGGACCTGGACCACTACCAGCAGAACGGTACATGCCTGCGTCAGCGCGAGCTCTTCGCCAACCTAGAGCGCGCCGGTATCAAGGCGTACGAAGCCAAACCTGATGAACTTCGTCGGTTGCTGGTGGGCGGCCACACCTCGATACCGCTGGACATGACACTGATCCCACTGCGCTCAACCAGCGAGCAGAGCCTCAAGACTTTCCGCGCACTGTTCATCAATCTGCTGCACATGCGCGAGATCACCGCAGCCAAACTAAAGCAGCTGTTTCTCGACGCGTTCGAGCACAGCCTGCGGTCCGGCAGCGTGGACTACATCGCTGCCACAGAGGAGGCCTTCCGCGATGTGCGCCGCATGGAGCAGGACTATCAGGCTCTGGTGGCCGCCGGCCCGCTGGTCGAAGCGCTTGCAGCTGGAGTAGCGCAACGTGAATTGTTGCGAGGCAAGCTTCATCGCTTGTCGCCCCTGCTCGATTCGCTCCTCGGCGCATGGCAGGACTACTCAGGCGCACGCAAGGAAGAGTTGGTCATACAGGCCGAGCACTACCGCCGGGAACAGGATGGTCTGCAGCAGGAGCAGCGCGGCAGCACGGCGGAACTGATGCGCCTGGAGCGCGAAATCAGTGACATTCAACGCTGGCTGGGCGAATTGTCCGTGCTGAAGAACCGCTTTGCTCTGGTTGACGATGCCCGGGTACTGGAACAGCAGCTGCTCGTAGCCAAGGATGCCCACGACGAGCTGGCTGGCGCGCTGTCTCAATCCCGCCAATTTTCCAGCGAAGACCTGGACGAGCGCGTGCGGGATCTGGAAAAACGGCTCAAGTCGGTGCGTCAGCAGCTGGACCACGCGGATAACAACAGCTACTCCCGGCTGCGCGAAGAGTTTTCCCAGGCGGACGTCGATCGACTGATGCGGTTGCTCAACGGCCAGTTGTTCAGTTTGCCGTTGGGGGAAAAAGGCATCTCGGTCGATGATGACGACGCCTGGGTCAAATCGCTCGAAGCGGTGCTCGACGGATTCAAAGGTGAGCGTTTCGAGGCACCTGGTCTATCCATCGATCTGTCCCACATCGAACCACCTGCATTACAGGCGCTGGCGGATCGCGCAGCTTTGCGTGATCAGAAGGACCGACTGGAGCGCGAGTTAAAACAACTCAAAGCCCAGCATTCTGTTGCCGTAGACAGGGCTGCGAGCAAAGCCCAGGCCGAGCAGTTCTATCAAGAGGTCCTCGACGCACAAAAAGCGCTGGAGGATTTCCGCCGCTGTCAGACGCTGTCTGCAGAAGAACAGACGAAGCTGGAACATTTGGCGCAAGCCGAAGCAGCCCAGGATGAGCTCAAGCGGACCAGCGATGCGTTCACTGAGCGAGTCCAGCATTTGTCAGCAAAGCTGCAACTCGTGGGCCGCCAGCTCGCGGACCTCGAAGCCAAGGAGCGTACGCTTGAGGACGCGCTTCGTCGTCGCCAGCTGCTGCCGACGGATCTCCCTTTCGGTACCCCCTTCATGGACCCAGTGGATGACTCGCTGGAAAACCTGCAACCGCTGCTCAACGACTATCAGGACAGCTGGCAAGCGCTTCAGCGTGTCGATGGTCAGATCGAAGCCCTTTATGCGCAGGTTCGCCTTAAGGGAGTCGCCAAGTTCGACAGCGAGGAAGATCCAGAGCGTCGGATGCAGCTTTTGGTGAATGCCTATGCCCACCGCCAGGACGAAGCGTTGACGCTTGCCAAGGCGCGCCGAGCGGCTGTAACCGATATCGCCCGCACGCTGCGCAATATTCGCAGCGATTACGATAGCCTCGAGCATCAGCTGGCCCTGTTCAATCGCGAGATCAACAAGAGGCAAGTGTCGAACCTCGAAAGCTTCCGCATCGTCCTGGCACCCAACAAGGACGCGCTAAAGCACATAGATCAGATCATCCACAGCGCTGGTCAATACGAGCAGGGTGAGACGCTGTCAGTATTCGATCTGCAGCAGAGCAACGAACAGGACAGCAAGAACGAGGAAGCCAAGGAATACCTGGCGCGCCTGGTGGCTGCCAACAACAACCAGCTCGGCTTGAAGGATCTGTTCGAACTCGCGTTCGAGATCACCAAGGTAGGTGGCCAGCCGGTCATTCATACGGATATCGATGGCGCAGCATCCAACGGCACCACGATGACCATCAAGGCGCTGACCAACATGTATCTGCTGCTTCACCTGATGGATCGAGAACAGGCCGGACGTATACGCCTACCCTACTATCTGGACGAAGCAGCCGATATCGACGAACGTAACCAGCAAGCTCTGATCGAAACCAGCCTGCAGTTGGGTTTCGTACCGATTCTGGCTTCGGTCAAACCGCAGGTTTCGGCGCATGTCGCCATTGACCTGGAAGGCGGTAGCGGCCCGAGCGGCATCTATATCGACGAGGCGGACTGGAAGTTGATCAAGCGCCGCGAGCCAGCGGCTCAACCGAGTTCAGTTGCACCTGCACAAAAGACGACCGAACCCACCACCTAAAGCCCCGATCGTCGTACTCGGTAACCATCCCGAGTACGACACGGCGGCTCCGCAGCACCTATCGCTCGCCACTATGAAGAGCGGCAGCGCGCACCGACACGCAGGCACCCTTGCAACCTTCGTAATACGCGCCTTATCCAAATGCCTGCTTAGGCTTGCTAGCCGCTACGGCGGAAAGCGTTATTCGAAGGCATCTCATGGAAAGCAGGCCTTTTGAATGGACTCGTTTAAGAGCCTGGACCGATTGCCACCTGATGCAGCTGCACTGGCGAAGCGTTCGGATCGCGTGCCAACGCACGCTGTCTGACCCGGTCCGTGGATCAAGGCGCAACCAGGCTTCGTTACGTATCAACATCGATGTTCAGCGGAGCTCGACAAAAGTTGATAACCCACCAGTCAGTGAGGACGACACGTACTGCCATAGCTTCACTTCTTAGTGAGCAATCTGAACCGGCAAGACAGTCGCCTTCGGCGACCGCAGCTCAAGGACAGGTAGATAGCTCTAGCCAGTGATCAGGTAAGGCCCGATGCGAGATTTACGATATGCAGCCTTATGGCTTGCTGAGCCTATCGAAGACCTGCCCGCTGCTATTCAGCAACGCACGGGCCGCAATCAGAGCCTGGTTTTTTATCAGGCGGCAACTTTTCTTGGCCCAAAGA
>NZ_RFFM01000010.1 GCF_003696365.1 Stutzerimonas zhaodongensis | reverse complement strand
GAATTTGATGCAGCGTTGCTCGCCTCCGGAAGCGCAGGGACGCACAGTGGCCTGGCCCTGGCGCTCGAATATGCAAAGCCGGGTATCCGGGCGATCGGGGTAACCGTATCGCGCCCGGAAGCGGCGCAGCGGCCCAAGGTCGAAGGGTTGTTGGAACGCACCGCCGATCTGCTTGGCGTCGAGGTGCCGACGGGGCTACAGATCGAACTGTGGGATCAGTATTTTGCACCGCGCTATGGTGAGCCGAACGCCGGCACACTGGCCACGATCCGGTTGCTTGCCGCGCAGGAACGCGTCCTGCTCGACCCGGTGTACACATCAGCGCCATGCATGGCGCCGGTGGAAGCGATGCCGTCACAACTCGCCATACGTGCCTCTTATCGGTGATGTAAGTTAGTACGGTCACGGCTGTTCCCTAACACCCACGAGGTCAATAGTCAGTGGGCCTTTCGGTCAAAGCCCCAACAATCTTTTTCCAGATATAACCGTAGTTGTATTTCAACCAGACGATTAGTGCCTTATCCAATTTCTGTCTAAACCAACTGTTTTCCCGAGTTGCTAACCTTCCTTCGATCATGATGTTGAGAGAGCCTGGATCAAAGCCCGTCCCAACAGGAAGCATCGCCGCAGCGATATTGGTAAAGCACACAGGCGCCACTTCAGAATAGAGTATGTCGTACGCCATCCTAGGATCGACGTCCTTTATCTTTCTAGCTATGTAGTCGTAATTCACTAGAGAATCATTGAACGCATCGGAAAGTGCGGTTCTGACCTCTGTCAGTTTTGGTTCGCTTTAAAAATGTCCCAATACGAAAACCCCTCCAGCCCCTCATCCAACGAGTCCGCGGCGACCTCCCCTGCCACCAATCCAACCAAGACAGCAGCAATTGCGCAGATGGGCGCTTGGGCCGCAGTGCGCAGTGACTCCCAAGCCTACAAAAAATACTTTTCTATAGCTAAGGCTGGCGCTTTAATATCGCCGATAACAGCTCGATCTAAATTTTCTTGAATGGACTCTCTATGTTAAGCGCAGGACGTGTTTGCACACACTCGACCGATCATCTTGCTCCATTCTCGTTCGTGAGGAGCAGACGCCGTGGCGGCTAAACGTATTGGTGCGTTGCTGCTAATAGTCTTGGCAGCGCTCTTCCTATTCGGCTTTTTCTCTTCAGCCGCCCGCACGACCTGGTTTGTAGCAACGGCCGAAGTGTACTCGGCCACCGTGAGCGGATACCGCACGGTGCAAAGAGATCCGGAGCGACCACCGCTCTATGTTGCTCTGCTGGCCTATCAGAATAACGGGAAGGATGTTATCGCCAGCAACAACGAATCGTCCCGTGGGAAACCCTACGCGCTTGGCGAGCAACTGACGATATACGCCAGTAGCACTACACCGGATCGCGTAATCATCAAGGACCTAGCGAGTCTGGTGAGTACACCGTTGTTCAGTCTCGTTATGGCCTACCTCTTTGCGTGGGGATCGGGAGTAATCTACCGCAGCAATCGCGCCCGCGCCGAGCAGCAATCGACGAGTAAGGTCGATGCCTTCTATGCGCGCTATGGGCATTACCTCAAACCGACCACGCTGTTGCTCGTTCTGATATTAGTGCCACTGCTCGCGCTGATCAGTATTTTCGTATTTCTCGCCCAGAATCTGAGTCCGTCTTTACGCCGCGGCAGGCGGGATGCCGATGCGCTGGTAAAGGCTCTGGAGGACGTAGGATTCTTCAGTCTGGAGCACCTGCCCTTACCGTTACCCGCGTTTAAGAAGCATGTCCGCGACTCACAAACCCTGCATCTTGGGAACTATCGTGTGTGCGACAGTGGGTCCGGCGCTTTCAGCGCCCGGGTGTTAAGTCTTGCAGGCTGGTTTGCCCGCCGCGGCATTAATCTGAACGTGCGCAAGGGCACTCAGCCTGGTGAGCTCAATTATGGAACGGACGGGGTGTTACGGCTTCAGGGGTTAGATGGGACAAACGACGTGGATTCACGCCAGGTGGATCTGGCGCTAGCCCGGCTGTTTAACCGCTTGCTTGAGCGACAAGATCGGCCGGAACGTTTGTACGTGCCATTCCCCTATGGCGATATGACAATGCTCAGTGAAGACATTTATCAGGTCTTATGCCACTCGCCGTCTTTTCCTCGCGAACGTCTTCCGCTTGAGGTCGGTACCCAGGGACATCGGGACATTCAGTTGCTGGCGAAGGCTCAAGAACACCCATTGGCTTGGCGCTATCACCGCCTCTTCAAGGTTGACGCTGATACTTTGGGAGGGCTCGCCCAGATAGCCAATTCCGCCCCATTGTTGAGGCGGTTGCACGCTGCCGGGATGCGATTCGGCAAGGTCATAGGCCAGACCGATCAGAGCACGCTACTTACCGTCAAAGCCGCCGACGCGGATGAGAATACACCGCCGCTATTATTGCTTTACGCGCTGGCTAGCGAAGCCTATTCGTGCTGCCGTGACGTTCCTGATCTTGATCGATTGCATTTCAAACCATCTGAGGGACTTCAGCTACCAGTACCTAATCAGCTAGCTGCGAACGATCGACTCGTATTCAGTGAAAACGGCAGCGAAATAGACATCCTCGAACTCGATACTCATGCGCGCCACTGCTTAGCCGAGAAGGCGGCATGCCGCAGCTACATGGGGATGACGTTGGATGAAAGCGGACGCTGGCTGCTCTACTGGTACGTTGACGAAGATGTCGATTTCCCAAATATGTGCCTGCACGATTTGCTGAACAGAAAGAATATCCAACTGGACTGCGCGCCCCTGATTGACTATCGCTTCGATACTTTATGCTGGCAGCGGGCCCCTGTCGCTTTCACCGTTCGCAACCAGTTGACCGAAACGCACGAGGCCTGGCAGATCAACGTAGCTAACAGGGGATTGCGACCGTTACTGGAAAACGAAGCCACCGAACAGCCCGCGTAATCGTTAGCTATCTACTTCAAGCCAGCTCGAGCCACAGGTACTACTAGAAAGGGTAAACGATTCTCTTGAACCGCCCCGGGTTTCGTGGAGGCCTCAACTCTTGAGAAGATGAGGCCATGAAAAAGACTACGACCTACTCCCCTGAAGTCCGTGAACGTGCCGTGCGCATGGTTCTGGAGCATTTGAACGACTATCCCTCCGAGTGGGCCGCCATTGAAGCCATCGCGCCGAAGATTGGCTGTGCAGCGCAGACGTTGCATGGCTGGATTCGCCGTCATCAGACCGACGCAGGTCAGCGTCCAGGCCCGACAACCGAAGAGCGCGAACGCATCAAGGCGTTGGAGCGGGAGAACCGCGAACTGCGCAAAGCCAATGAAATTCTGCGTCTGGCCAGTGCGTATTTTGCCCAGGCGGAGCTCGACCGCCGCACCAAGTCCTGAGGGCTTTTGTCGATCAGTACCGTGACCGTCTTGGGGTCGAGTCGATCTGCCGCGTCTTACAGATCGCCCCGTCCGGTTACCGTAGGCATGCGGCCCAGCAGCGCAACCCCGAATTACGTTGCTGCCGCGCTCGACGCGATGACGCATTGATCATGGAAATCCAGCGCGTATGGGACACCAACATGCAGTGCTATGGCGCAGTGAAGGTCTGGAAGCAGTTACGGCGAGAAGGCATCGCAGCTGCCAGGTGCACGGTAGAGCGATTGATGCGTCGTGCTGGATTACAGGGCATAAGGCGTGGCCAGGTCGTGCGCACAACGGTGGCTGGCGACAAGGCTCTTTGCCCGCTGGATCGCGTCCAACGCCAGTTCCATGCCGACCGCCCGAACCAGTTGTGGGTGTCGGACTTCACCTATGTATCGACCTGGCAGGGCTGGCTGTACGTGGCGTTCGTGATCGACGTCTTTGCACGCCGGATCGTCGGCTGGCGAGTCAGTACTAGCATGAAGACAGACTTCGTACTGGATGCCCTGGAGCAAGCCCTGTATGCCCGTCAGCCGCATTGCACAGGTGGGCTGATCCATCACAGCGACCGTGGCAGTCAGTACGTCTCCATTCGCTACACTGAGCGATTGGCAGAGGCCGGTATAGAGCCCTCGGTGGGTAGCAAGGGAGACAGCTACGATAACGCCCTGGCCGAAACCATCAACGGGCTGTACAAGGCCGAGCTGATTTACCGTCAGTCATGGAAGAGCCGCGAAGCCGTCGAAATGGCGACCTTGAAATGGGTGCACTGGTACAACCACCAACGCCTGCTGAGCTCAATCGGCTATATCCCGCCTGCGGAGGCTGAGGCAAACTTCCACCAGCAGCAAACAGATCAGGCCGTGGCGGCCTGACTTAAACGAAACGGCCTCCACGAAACCCGGGGCGGTTCAGTGTGGACTCGCTTCGCCGAATTTTTTGATATGTATCGGGACGAACTCGTCTCTCATCTGCGATCCTCTCGGCGAAGCGCCCTCACAATATAAACACAGCTGGCGGAGCGTTTTAGAAGCTACCACTATTCGTTCGCCAAGCCGGAAGCTGCCGCCCGTTATCAATTCCGCCGACTGAGCAAACGAGCTATTAGACCTCGTTTGGCACTAGGCTGAGCCGAGCGCTCTGTCATAACTTCAGCTTGCACGGATGAGTCTGTCTCGTTGCGCGGCAGGTGTATCAGGTCAACAGGGTAGTGCTGATTACCAACGCATAAGGCATCGTCGACCCGGAATACCTTTGCAGCTACGGCGGCCTCTACGCACCATCTACCAAAGTAAGCGCCGCCTGCGAAATTCTCATCGCCGTACTTATACCAGTACGGATACGTGACCTTTGCTGCTTGACCATGCTTGGCATTTCGCACGGCTGCGCCCAGCCCATCGAACCAAGACTCAACGAACTGCTTGAGAAGGAGGGCCTGTTTCTCTACTGGTGCCTCAATAGCATTTAAGAGCAACGCGTAAGGTGTCGGATAGAGCACTTCATCCCTAATGACCCGTGCTGGTGAACGTTTGGATATTATTTTGTCAAGAAGACGATCTTGTCCTTCATTTCCAATTAGCGCTATCAGCCGTGACCATTGATCATCCGGAATATCTAACGTCAGCCCAAGTCCAACAAGCCAAAAGCAGCTGATATAATGGTCGAGATTAAGCTTCCAAGAGCTGCGGATAACCTGCTGCTCCTTGCTCCAGATTTCGCGGCCTAATTGCTCTGAACATTCCCATGCATCGAGCAAGCCTGGGAAGTATATCGCAAGAGTATCTACACGACAGCCAGCTGAGTAACGGCGCAGCATCTGGTGCCAATGTTTCTGCGCTATGGTAAATAAATACTGTGGTAGATAATTGGGATCCGCATTCTGTTGTGCAGCTGTCTGTTTCGCCTCAGCGATGTACTGATCACCATAATCTACCCATTCTGACCAGTAATCAGCACTTCCTTTGAGATCCCGCACCATCACGTCTTCCTACCACTCATTGCTATTGGCTTGCGAGGCCGGCCTTGTTTGCCGGGGATGCGGATCTGATCCTGGAGTGCTTGAGCATTCGAGATGCCGCTGGCCTGGCCCGGCGACAGCAGAAAACGCAGAGGCACGCCGTCGGCATCGCAAACCACGGGGATTTTGGTGTTCAGGCCACCTCGGCTACGCCCCAACGCATGGTCTGCCGGTTCTTCTGGCCCCCTTTCTTTCCGGCGCCAGAAGAGCCTTTGGTTGTTCGTACCGCCGTGGAGTCGATCAACCATGTATCCAGATCGATGATTTAGGCAAATATGCAAACGATCAAGCACTTGGTCGACATGCCTTCACCCCGCCAATCACGAAAGCGCTGATACACCGTCAACCATCGGCCGAAGCGCTCCGGCAGATCGCGCCAGGCGCCACCTGAGCACGAGGCCCAGAGGATGCCGATGAGTATCAGTCGATCATCACTGCGAGGTCGCCCTATTTTCTGTTTGGGGAAACCAGATCGGCGATCAGTTTCGAAGCTGCATCTGGGAGTTCGTAGCGCTCAGCCATGCGAGTCTCCAGCCTTTTATGGCACCGATTCTACCCGTTCGGGCTTTTCATACAGAACCTAGTTAAAGGTCGCAGATCATCGACCGATCGCACGCCTCCAATTTACTCAGAGCATACCGGAAGAGTGTCTTATTCATCATAATTGAATTTGATACCGAGCTTCATCTTATCAACCGCCAATGAAATCTCACACCCTGACCAAGCACCTTTGCCAGCAGTCAAGTCATTGATCAAAAAATAATCTCGCAATTGCACCAATAATTCAGTGAGATCCCCTACGGCACGTCCGTCCGGCGTAAACCAATCTAACACACCACCGTTGTCTATATAATCGAACTCATACTTTCCGCCATCTCCTTCCGAAAAGAGCTCTGCTCGAACTACTATTTCCCGAGCATTCGAAGGCCCAGCATCAACCAAAAGTTGCCCGATCTTCTGATACAACGCCTGATCACTCATCAAATACCACCTGGTGAATTTTTGAAGTCCATAATAACAGGGCGACCGCCGTCAATCGAATACTGGACACTAAATCTATCTGGGCGCGCACCAGAGCCACTATAGACAGGCTCAATTTTCACATAGACCGCCTGCCCTTGCTTGAGCGCATCGGCCCATTTATTCTCCATTTTTTTCCAGGCGCCCTTATTCAAGTTCCCATTCATAGGCAGCAAATTGAGTTTCTCGCCTGGCCCATTGAAGACACTGGCGATCAGATGTCCTCCTTCGTCGCCGCTGACCCCGCACTTACCGGCGATACATTGCTGATAGGTATTCCGGTCATTCTTAGCAAGCGATAGATTAGATTCAACTTTTTCAACTCGCCCGACACTGTCTGTCTGGTAGGTTTTGTTACCGTCTACCCTATAGATAGTGTTCGGCTCTGGCTTATTCAACTCTTTCGTCCAAGCACCTTTAGCGCCGGAGCTAACCTCGACCTCACGGAGAGGATTTCCAAGAATTTTCCCACCACCCGCCAGATCAACTGCGTCGGTCTTGAGCAGCTTGGTGCTATCTACTGCCATTTTCTCCAGGCTGTCTCGGCCCAGCTTGATGCCGACACTCGCGAGTTTAACTCCCCCTTTCGCTATTCCACCGACACCGGTGAGAATGCCCCCGACATCCCATACCAGCTCACCCATGTCACGGCCCAGTTGCACAGCATGCTCGTCGCCCCCGACTGTCAGCGCTTGCTCAATGCGGTCGATCTTGGCTTGTAACTGCAGCTTGACCTCATCTGGGTAACCGGCCAAAGCGCCTGGCTCATTGATCAGCCTGCCGATCGCCTGGATGGTCTCCACCGGATGCATTAGCATCTGCGACAGACCCTGGACATCATCGAAGCCCGCTTCAACTAGGCCCAGGCCAACGCCACTCTGCGTCAGCAAATCCTGCTTTTTGCTGATAAACGCCCATTTCGCCAAGACCTGCAGTTCATCCAGGCGCCCTTCTGCCTCTTTCAGTTCCTTCTTCGCCTGCACAAGCTGCTGAGTCGCCAGCCAGTTGTTATCAATGGCTGCGCTGGCGGAGGCGTTTGCAGCGGCCGCATCGAGGTCGCCAGCCGCGGCAAGGCCGGTGACCAGGCTCGCAATTAGATTTCGTTTAGCCTCGCGTTGGGTCTCGCTCTCGTTCGGGCTCGCATTGGAGAATAATCCCGTGAGAAGACTTGATGCGGCTGCACCCGCCGCACCGCTTCCACAGCTCTGGCTGCTCGCCGCTGCGCCCGCGCATCCCACGATCCCATGCAGTGCAGCATGGGATGGGGATCCTTCTATCAAGGCGCCGTCCTCCACGAGCTTCCCAATATAACCGGCGCCCTGCTGCTGAATGTAATTGACGACCAAGCCTTGTATGAAAGCGCCATTGCTTGCGCTTACGTTTCCACCCGCCGCCGCGACCAAGGCTGTGGTCACCTGACGATAGGTTCCACCCGCCCCCCACTTGTCGGCGACCGCTGCGGCGTCCTTTCTGAGTTGTTGTGCAGATTGCAGAAGAGCCAAAGCCTGGTCTCCGGTCAGATCCGGATTCATCGCGGCGGCTTCCGCTTCATCTGCAGCGCGGCGTTTTTCGTCAACCTCATTCGCTTTGTTGGCCAACAGAGTACCTACCTCGTTGGTGAGCGCCCCAACGATCTGGAAACCGGCCCGAATCTCCTCTTCGTTGAAGATCGGCTTGAGCGCGTTTGACGTATCACGATCGCTCGACACGTCGCGATTCAGCGATGCGACGGTTTGCTCGGCGGTTGAGCCTGTCAACGCTTGCTGACCAGCCTCGTCTCTGATTTCAATGACCGCACCGCTGATCCCACTGCGCGTGGTGCTGCTCGCGCTGTCACGTGCACCAATGACCACTGGCAGGGCCGAGCTGACCCCGCCCTCGCTTGGCAATGTTGATCCCGGGGTCTGGGCACTACCGGCCTGTGCGTTGCCTTGCTGATCCTTCCCGACGGCGCCGCCATACCCTCCGCCCAGGCTGATACTGCTACCGCTGTATTTCGCGCCGTTCTCAATGTCGCGGGTCGTTAGCGTGGCCGTACTGAGCGTGTTACGACCGTCCTGGATGGCCTTGTCGGAGCTCGTGATAACCGCGCCTCCCAGGTCGGTATTGCCACCTACCCGGATCTGGAATCCGTCATCGCCCGCCCTAATGCCGGACTGCTCGGTGACGCTTGCAAACTCGGAATTGATGTCCGTCTTGCCGATATTTCCGGATACGGAACTTGCGCCATAGCAGAACGGCGGGATGCACAGACTCACGCCAAAACCCATACTCTTTTCGTCGACCTTGTAGGTGCTGGTGTCCTGCAAACTCTCGATATTCAGGTCGCGCCCGACAT
This sequence comes from Stutzerimonas zhaodongensis, assembly GCF_003696365.1. GTDB lineage: Bacteria > Pseudomonadota > Gammaproteobacteria > Pseudomonadales > Pseudomonadaceae > Stutzerimonas > Stutzerimonas zhaodongensis. The sequence goes on along the minus strand of NZ_RFFM01000010.1, from coordinate 43,912 downwards.
CGGCAATAACCTGCTTGCCTGTCGCCACGGCGCCTTTGAGATTGGTGTCTCGACCAGATATCAATGCCAGCGTGTTGCCAGCATCGACCCGCGCGTTTGTATGAGTAACGTCTTCCCCGTCGCTTTCGCCTCGATTAGCAGATACACCCAGGTTGAAGGAAATGCCGTTCTGGCTACCGCCAAAGGAGATCCCGATTCCCACGCTGGCACTGCTTCCCTCGCTATCACTCTGCTGTTCAGCTCTGTCTGTAGCAGCGAGCAGATTGATATCGCCCTCTGAGACGAGGGTCGCGTTGTTCCCCGCTTTGATCTGGCTACCACGGACGGTGATGGAGCTGTTATCGCCGGCGCCACGGGCGGTCAACGTCACGTCGTTGCCCGCCGCAACGGTGGAAGCCGCGGAGGTGTCGCTGCGCTGAGTGACGGTGTTTTCGTTCTTTTGACTACCCAGGGAGATACTGATGTTAACTCCGCCGACTTGCGCCGGATTCTGGGCGACAGCGGTGGCAGCATTGTTTGCAGACAGCGCGGTCGTGGCCAGTGCCAAGGTTTGCATGCGGCTGTTATCGGTTTTATCCGATGCCTGCTTCATCTGCTCGGCAGTTTGAATCGCACTGATCACCGGATTGGTGATCGTGATTGACACCCCTGTTTGCTTGAACTTGGTCTCACGTGCGCGCTCGCTGATATTGCGTGCTTCGAGAATATCGATGCGCTCGGCGCTGATATCGACATCACCCTTGGGGGCGACGACTTGGCTACCCACCTGGCGATAATCTTTCCCAGCGGCAATCAAGACATCGCCGTCAGTTGAACCGATGGTGCTGCCAACCGCTGTCCGCCGAGTCGATTCATCTTCGACGCTTTGCTGCTGGCTCCCGATCGTTACCGCGATGCCGCCACCGCTGAACAAGCCGCTCTTTTTCTCCGTCTTGTCGTGACGCTCGGTGACCCGGTCGGCCGCCGCTTCAATATTGATATTGTTGTCAGCTACCAGGATCGTCTGTTGCGTGGAAACCACATTGCTGCCGCGCACGTTGATGTCTCGACCGGCCTGCAGATACGTTTGCTCACCACTGACGGTAGAGCCGGCCACCAGGGTCTGGGTGACGGTATCTCGGGTCGTCGTGGTCTTGCTTGAGAACATCCCACTCTTGCCCTTGAACTTGTGCGCCTCGTCGGCGAACTGGTAGTTCTCGGCCTCAGTGAGATTGATGTCACGCTGCGCGTCAGCCAGTACCATCCCTTTGTCGCTTGTTACATCTGCGCCACGGGCGTTGATGTCTTGACCGGCGCTCAGCTGAAGGTCGCCGGTAGACTGAATGACAGAGCCGACCTCCGTTCGGCTGGCATCTTTACGCCAGTTGCTGGCGTTCCAGGCGATGGATTGCTCGTGCGCCTCTGAAACCGTCCCCAGGTTGATGTCTCGACCAGCACTAATTGCCGTTTGGCCGTCGCCAGCATTGACCACCTGTGCAGCATCGAGATTGACATCGTTGCCTGCACTCACCTTCATGGTGCCGTTGGCGCCACTGACGAAGAGCCCTGCCACCCTGGACAGGTTTGTCCGGCCTCCTTGCGCGCCTGAGCTCTCATGGGTGGTGGACGCAACAGTGATGTCCTGTCCTGCGCTTAGGGACAGCGAATCCACCGCGCCGATCAGCCCGCCGAGGTTATTGAGGTTCTCACGTGCTTGAATTGATGCCTTGTCAGCCTGGATGCGTCCACCGAGGTTGTCGATATTCTGTGCAGTCAACGACATGACGCTGCGGCCAGCCAGGCTACCGCTGTTGATCACATCACCGCTGATGTCCAGGTTGAGCTGCTGGCCGGCAATCAAGGCGCCTGAGCCGTCAAGATCACCCTCTTTCACGCGAACATAGACCTGAGGTACCAGGACGGTCCTGACTTCTCCGGAGGGAAGCGTTACCGGCTGCTCGACTAGCCAAACGATGTCGCTGGTGAGCGACGCCATTTGCTCAGCCGTCAGTGCAATGCCTGGGACGAGCTGCCACTCGCTCGCGACGGTAACGGCATTGTCTATCAGCGATCGATACTGCTGCTCGTCGCTTGCATAGCCCTCCAGGAAGCGCCGCCCAGTCAATTGCGCGATCTGCTCGCGAACAAGTCTCTGCTCATAGAAACCATCGCCAAGACGAAGCTGGCTCTGCGCCGGATCGATTCTAAGCCGGTCCAGCATGTAGTCGGAGGACAACCAGGTCCGATAGCTTGCGAACTTGGGATCGGTTTCAATCAGGAAACCGGTGCGTGCGCTCGGGTTGGTTTTGAACAAGCTGCTGGTGGGCAGACTTACCGAGTATCCGCCGGTGCGAACGTGCTCTGGGACAGCACTTCCTTGCTCGGATGATTGAGCGGCAACCTCGATGATCGATCCGACCTGATGCATTCCACCGGCATTTGCGGTCAGTGCGCCGGTTGTGGCGACCTGCTGGGCTACTAGCTGGCTGCCGTGTCCGGCCACCGACGTGCCGGTACCGACCACGTTGGCAGTCTGTTGGTAGACGGCAGGCGACAGGGATATCGATTGGATGACGGGCGCCGGTGTATAGGCCGCACGACTACTGCCCTGGTCATCGCGTCCCTTTTTCTTCTTGCGGTAGAAATTGGTGACCGAGCCTTGATCTGCAATGACGCGCTCACCTTGCAGCTCGGTGTTGGTCAGCTGATCAATGTGGCCCTGCAGCAAACCGCCGGCAATGATCCGACTGTTATCGTTGAGGACATCTCCTGACTTGATCAGCAAGTTGCCACCCGACAGAATCTGCGCAGGGGCCGAGGAGACGATTTGCGTCTCTTGAATGACGCGCGTGTAGTCGTATCGATTCCAGGTATCGTCGCTCCCGTCAGGCGTGTGAAGGTAATCTACCTCGTCATGGGTTAGCGTGATTTGGTCTTTGGAGTAGCGATTGGATGATCCGGAGAGCTGGTACTCCTGTACCGCCTCTCGGCTGACCTCGGCAATGCGAGTACTGAAGTGCTCATTGGTGTTGCGGATACTCTGCACATCCATGGACAGGTTGCCGATCGACTCAATCGTAGCGCTCGCGTTATGGAGCCACTGGGCACGCCCCTGCGCCTTCCCATCGGCCGTTAGCGTCTTTCCGATCGACAGATCCCCGGCGCTGAAGATCAGCGACTGTTCGCGATTGCTAAGCACGTCGGCGCCGATATTGAGTTCGTCCCGCGCGGCAATGACAGCCGCACTGCCATTCTCGTCGCTGTTTACAAGGCTAGTCGCCTCAACGGAGAGCTGATCGCCGTACAGCCTTCCAGTCCCGAGGTTGGTTAACGCATTGGCTTGCAGCCGCACGCGCTGGCCGTCGATCAGGCCCCGGTTAACGAGCGAGTCACTGGCTTCTACGCTCACCTGTGACGCGCTGATTTCCCCGCTGACAAGGTTGTTCAAGGATTTGGCGCTGAGCAGCAGCGAACCTGCCACCAAGCTGCCGCTGTTGGTTAGGTCGCCAGCAACCGCCAGATCAAGCACATTGTTCGCCTGAAACTGACCGCTATTGGTCAACCCATTGTGGCTGCGGAATGTCAGGTCACCCAGGCTCAAGGCCCGGCCGGTACCCGAGAAGTAGGCGGCGTTGAGCGATAGGAGATTGCCTGCTATCAGGGTTCCGCCGGTGTTCGATACCGACAGGCGCTGCAGGCTGGGGTCGCGGTCACTGACCTTCAGCTGCGTGCCTCCCGAGATAAGACCGCTGTCGTTGTCGACGGACTGGCTGGCACCGATCTCAATTGATTCGTCTGCCCGAATGGCCCCAGACCGGTTGATAACCCTATCAACGGCCAGGCGCATCGAACGTCCCTCGATGCCAGTTTCAGCGCCTGAGGTCAGGCTGTTGTCTAGTTTGACAGCCTCAATATCAAGGTGACTGCCCGAGCGGATCAAACCCCCGGTGTTATTGATATCTTGCGCGATTGCCAGACCGATATCGCTGCGCGCCTGGATCGTGCCCGCCTCGTTGGCTAGATTGGAGCCGTGAATCCGAATGCCGGCCTCACCAATCACCTGTCCGCGGTTTATGACGCTTGTTGCTTGAAGCAGTACGTCGTCTTTGGCCGCGATAAAGCCTTTATCATTGAGGACGTGTGCACTTAGGATTTGCAGCTCACCCTGACTGACTATGCCTCCGGCGTCGCCTGAGGCTGCGTTAACAAGCCGGTCGGACCCCGTGTCTAGCTTGAGGTCCCCCGCCGATTGGATCAGGCCTCCGACATTGAGCAGTTCGCCGCTTTCGGAAACCAAGCCCGCCTGGGCGTTAATCGTTCCTCCACCGTTGTCCAGACGTTCTCCGTGAGCGTCCAAATCCAGGTTATGCCCGCTGATGGTGCCCTTTGCATTGTCGATACCGGAGGCATTCACGCTGATGTCACCAGCGGCCTCCAGCCGGCCTGCCGCATTGCCCAGCTTTTCCTTCACGCTGATCGTCAGATCCGAGTCCACGGAGCCAATAACGCCTTGCTCGTTGTTCAGTCGCTCGGTTGTAATCGTGACGTCCTGCTTGGCAGCCACTGTGCCCTTGGCGTTATTCAGGTCATCGGCTGCGACTGCAAGGCTATCCGCCGCACTCAGCGTGCCCCCGCCGTTGCTGAACAATGAAGCGGTCAGGGTGGCGGCACCGCTCGATCCCAAGGTTCCGTTGGTATTAACAACCGATCCCTCAGCCGCTATAACCAGGTCTCCACCGGTCGTGGACAGAACCTTGCCTGCGGTGTTGTCTAGCATTCCAGCTTTCAAGGTTGCCGGTCCGCTACTGCTGATGAGGCCGCCATGGTTATCCAGACGGCCTGTGGCGGTGATGCTCAGCGGATCGTCGCCTACCTGCAGCATTTTCCCGCCGCGGTTGCTGAGATCGCCGACCTGAAAAAAAATACCCCGGCCCTGAGTTACACTGCTATCAAGGACAACGTCGTTTGCCTTCACCTGGAGCGATCCGTTGCTGGCTAGCAAGCCCTGGGAGCCATCAAACGATTCGGTCTGAACATCCAGCAGGCCGTTGCCCGCATGCTCAATCCGGCCTTTCGTGTTGTCTACAGCAGCCGCGTCAATACGAAGGTCAGAGCCGTTACTGGCGATGCGCCCATCCTGGTTACCCAGCGCGCCGGCAACCCGTATGGTCGTGCTACCCGTACCTGACTGTACGAGTTCGCCACCTAGGTTTGACAGTGTTCCAGCATCGATACTTAGCGAATCGGCCGTGACTCGCGCCCGCTCCGTGATCAGCGCTGAAGTCGCGTTCGCTGACAGGCGTTGCGAAGCGTCCACAGTACTATCTGATAGGTCGAGCTGGCCTGATTCGATCTGGATGTTCCCGGCCCTGATCTCGCCTCCGCTAAAATTGACATTCACTCCGCGAGCGGTGACATCACCTCCGGCCAGACTCTGTCCATTCGACTTGATCTGTTCGGCTGTCAGGACAAGGTTACCAGCACGCCCTAGTTCACCGTCGTCCGTCAAGCCCGCCGCCAGTGTCGAGTTCAGGTCACTGACGATCGTTGCAGCCTTGAGATTGACGTCGCCTTGAGCCGCAATGGTTCCGCTGTTACGGATAATCGTGGCGCTCTCAAGGATCGCATCACCCTTGGCGTACAGCGATCCGCTATTGCCGATTGCGTCACGGCTGTTTATTCGGGTAGAGACCGCACTGCTGATCGTGCCGGCATTCTGTATCTTGCCGTCTGCACTGATAGTGACATCGCCGGCCATGGCGCCAATCTGTCCGGCGTTGCGAACACCTACGCCTGACTCCGTGCCAATCAACATAATCTTGCCGGCGTACATGCCACCCAGTTGAGCGACGTCGATGGCGACGCTCGGCATTTCTGCGGCGATGTCCGCCAACGGTTTGGCCTGCGTATTATCGGCGTTGACCTGATTCCGCCCGGCGGTGACTTTGAGATCGTTTGCCCAGATCCCGGCGTTCACTTCAACTGCTCGGGCGATCAGGTTCGTGTAGTCGGATTGGGCAGTGTCGAGCCCCTTTCCCTCGATCCGAAGCGTCCCGCCTGTCACGTCAAATCCGGTAATGCGCCCATTTTCCATCTGTGCCCGACCGGTAGTGAGCGTGGCGCGTTCAGCATTGATGAAACCGCAACCGTTACAGGTAATCCCTGCAGGGTTGGCAATGATGACTTCGGCACGCTGTCCGGCCACTTCGGTATAACCGCGCAGCTGGCTCGGATTGGCCGCATTCACCTCATTGAGAATGACCCGAGCGCTGGTCTGTCCGAGTAGTGGATTACCCTCGATCCATCCACCGAGTTGAGTCTGGACGCTGCGATTTGAATTGTTGAGGATGACGCCCTTACCCTCAACATCGAACTGGCTGTAGGTGTTCCGCGATACGCCAGCCGCACTGGGCGCGCGGATATTGATCTGAGGCGTGCCGTTGGCGCTGTTGATGATGCCTGGCTGTTGATTCGATGGCGCAGTTGAGTCAGCGACCACTCCAGACGCCCAGGATGGCGTACTGATAACGGCAACAAGCCCAAGAGCAGCCATGATTGCGAACCGGACGCCGCCGATGACTGCGACGCACCGGGTTCCAACAGGACCATCAGACGCTCCGGGTGATTTCCCCTGACTGCTCACATTTTCGGCCACTACCATCAGCAGCCCGCGAGCCTTGTTGAAAACAACGCGGTAGAGGTTCTTATTCATTGCAATTCCATTTGCGGTACGACGCCGCCCAAGAGTGTTTAGAACGTCACAGAGGGAAGTCTTGCGGCAAACCAGGCACCCGCCTGTTCGCGCGTTACGTTGTTTCCAATAAAGGTTTTGATGCGCGCGCCTCGCTGCTCGCCCCTGTGGTGCAGAAAGCGAGCGCAACGATTCGGCAGCAGTTGGCCCTGAAGCAATCGTCTAACGATGGCCGAATGACCGAACGGTGCTATCCAATCCTCAAACCACATGCGATCGCCGCTATTCCAATCTTGCTCGGAAAGCCCAAGTGGTGAGTGGCACAGATATCGTCGCTCGCTCTCTTCATTGAGGCGCAGCCAGGACATGTAAAAAACGGGCTTTCCCGCCTCGCTACCGACAATGAATTGCCGATGTTTGATTGCAGGAAGCAGCACCGTGGGAAGTGCATGGAGCGGAGCGTCACGGTGTGCATCCGAATGCATCCAGAGCCATGTGGCAGCGCCCAACGCTGAAGCTTCACTCCACGGCTCATCAATGAGCCCAGGCGCCATAATTTCTAAATTGTCGAATCGCATGATCAGCGGCCTCAGAACGAAACGGACACGGTAAAGGCACTGGTGACCTTCGCGGCCTCAAAGCCATCTGGCTTCTTGAGCGGTGTTCCCCAGGACCAGTCGTAGTAGAGCCACTTGTAACCGCCCCTTATGCCGACTGCCGCGCCGACAAGATCTTGGCCTATCAGGTATTCGCTGGATGGCCCGCCGACGCGGCCGTAATCAGCGGCGGCATAGAGTTCCTGACCTGTAGAGCCCAAGCTAAAGCCAAGTTCATTGCGTATCGTCCAGCCCCTATCGGCAGACAGAACGCTCTCACCATCAAAACCACGGACGGTATATCGCCCACCTATCGCAAAGCGGTCCTGAGGAACCAGCGGTGTTCGATTCCATTGCGCACGCCAGCTGCCGATGTATCGGAGCCGTTGCGCGTACAGTTCGAAAGGAATTTGTAGTTGGGTACTGGCCGTTATGATCTTGGATCGAGACGTACCCTCATCGAATTCGTCTTCCGGTGCGACAAGTGCCGAATGAGCACCCGTTCCGCGTCGATAAGCCGCGCTGACTTCCAGCGTAGAGGCACCCAGATACTCTCGATGGCTGACTCCGGCCTCCCACCCAGCCATACGACGCCGTTGAATTTCGATCTCCGTATCATCGATGAAATTCTCCGAAGAGCGACTCCAGAAACTGCTCCAAGCGCTGGTCTTGCGTACCGCGTCCCGATAAAGCATTCGCGACAACCGAAGCTCATTGTTGCGGCTCTCACCCCGATAAAGATAAGACTGGTTTACACCTGCTACAGACTGGTGATAGTCGAACTCGCTGCTCGTTAGTCCGAACGTCCAGTAACCAAATGGCAACGAATAATGCAGCGTGTTGCCTTTGGATCCGCGATCGCCCGATTCACCGCCGCCTAGGTCGTGCGTGAAGCTTGAATAGAACAGATCGTTGAGGGAAAAGATGTTGTCCAGAGACAACGCAACATTTCCCTGATACTTGCCCGTTCCTTTGCTGCCCGAGTTATCGAACGAGAAACTCACCCGGGCTGGGAAACTCTGCGTCCATGCTATTACGACATCGCTCTCACCCGGCTTGGCGTCAACAGCGCTAGCGGGCGCAATCTGGATGTCCGCGTCCGCTGTCGGCACACGCTTGAAGTTCTCTAAAGCCTGTTCGATATCGCGAAGATTCAGAAGATCACCCGGCGACGCTGGCAATGCATTCCAAGCATTGGCGCGCCGGCTTGTACCTTCGGCAAACCTGATGTCGTTGATACGACCAGGAAGGATGGTAAGAACCAATATTCCGCTTTTGAGATCTTGAGCCTCGGCCAGGACTCGAGTAGTGACGTAGCCCCGCTCGATGACCGCGTTCTGAATACGGCCCATCACCAGATTGATTCCGCCCGCTCCCAGGCATCGGCCGACGGCTCGATCGTGGTCTGGGTTTGCTGCGCTCAACGCCCACTGAAATTGATGAGAAGCCTCGCCAATCAATCGAATATCGTTGATGGGAAAGCAAGGCACCTCGCCCGAAGGGAGATCGCCCGAATCGATGGTAGGCGCCTGCAAACGCACATCCGGACGTGCTTCGAGTTGCTCCTGAAGAACCCGCTCGCGTTCGCGCTGACGCAAAAGCTCATCCTCAGCACCCGGCACCTGCGCGCTCGCTTCGCTGAGCATCATTGCAAGAACCGCGGCACCTATTCGCGCTGACACGGCCCTGCCGATGGGTGTACAGCTAACAGGCGGTTGCGGGTGCTCTTTTCCTGAGGCCCGCCTGCGGCAAAAGCCGACGTACTGCATGGCACATTCCTTGTGGACCAGTTTGGTGCGCGATCCTAAGAAGGGATGCCATGGGCTTCAACAGGCGAAGCCGCGAAACAGGATCAACGTCTCGGTTTTCTCAGCGTTCATCAATAAAGCGTCGACCGGGTTGCGCTCCGGCAACAACATGAGCGCCCCGCCAACGAAGGCTACTGCTAGAGCCCAGAGGGCCAGTTCCGATCTGGGTGATTCGCCAATAGGATGCCTAGCGCGCCGAGAGACGCCAGCGTCGCGAGTACAACCACCCCACTCCAACCCCATTGAGCCAGCGCTAGACTGCCTAAGCCGGCCCCCGTGGCCATGCCAACAAACACGCCGGTGAACAGAACTGCGTTCAATCGACTCCGAGCTGGTGGATCAATCCCGTAGACGATCGCCTGATGAGCAACCAATGTTGCTTGAATGCCGAAGTCAAAACCAATGGCGGCAACTACTATCAATGCGAGCTGTGACTCCATCGGAACGGCACCTGCCAAGCCCAGTACGGCAAACGATGCAGCAGTCAAGGCAGCGCCGAGTCGCGTCACCTGCACGGGGCCACGTTGATCGGCCAGCCTGCCTGCTAACGGGGCGGCCAATGCGCCAGCGGCGCCAGCAAGGCCAAACGCACCGGCCGCCGCACTGCCCAAACCGAACTGCGTATGAAGCATAACCGCGAGTGTCGACCAGAACGCGCTGAACGCAACTGACAGCAGACCTTGGGCTACAGCCGCGCGGCGCAGGGCTGGATACCGCGACCACAGCTTGAGCATCGATCCGAGCAGAGCGCCATAACCCAGCGCTGTGGTTGGGGTGAAACGCGGCAGACCTCGCCAGGTGGCGACGCCCACCAACGCGATCGAACCCGCAGCAATCGCATACACCGTTCGCCATCCGAACTGATCTGCGATCAGCCCGCTCATGACCCGTGACAGCAGGATGCCGAGCAGCAAGCCCGTCATGACCGTGCCCACGATTCTGCCTCGTTGCGCTTCGGGAGCGAGCGTCGCGGCAGCCGGAATAATGTCCTGCGCCATGGTGGCGGCGACGCCAATCACAAGACTGGCTACGAGCAAGGTACCGACGCCGGGGGCGATGCTGCTGAGCACCAGTGCGAGCATCAGCATGACGGCTTTAGTAAGAATGATTCGACGCCGATCGTAGCGATCACCCAGAGGGGCCAAAAACAGGATCCCGAGCGCATAGCCGAGCTGCGTCAGCATCGGGACCATTCCGACAGTCTGTTCGCCTGCCTGGATATCCGCACCCAGCAGGCCCAGCATGGGCTGGCTGTAATACAGGGTGGCAACGCTAAGTCCGGCACCGGTTGCCAGCAGAAGAATCAGTTTGCGCGAGGGAGCAGGCGCGCTCTGATAAAGCGCAGTGGATAGATGAGCAGATGTCATGGCGATTCCAAATGAACTGTTGGGCAGGCTCATTCTCATCGCGTATCGAGCGGCGCTGTAGTAGCCTTAAAAACATGTCAATTATGCGCGAAACGTATGACTAAAGCCCTCGCCTCTGGCCTCGACCGCATCGATTTGCTGCGCACTTTCATACGCATTGTCGACGCCGGGAGCCTGTCGGCCGCTGCGGCGCAGTTGAGCACAAGCCAGCCCACCGTCAGCCGCCGACTCAAGGCGCTCGAGCAATCCCTTGGTCTGCAGCTGCTCAATCGCTCGACTCACAGTATGCAGCTTACCGGCGACGGTGAACGGTGCTACGCCTTTGCCAGGCAGGTCCTAGATAGCTGGGGGGAGATGGAAGCCGAACTGCTCGGCGCTCGCGACGATCCCCGCGGAACGCTTCGCGTGCAGGTGCCCCACGCGTTCGGGCAGGACCAGCTGATCGCCCCGCTTGGCGAATACCTTCGCCAGTATCCAAACGTGAGTGTCGAATGGGTGCTGCATGACCGTAGGCCCTATTTCACGGCCGAGGGCATCGATTGTGCGATTCAGGTTGGCGTCATCGAGGACCCTTCTGTGGTCGCCATCAGACTCGGCGAGATCCCTCGAATAGTGGTGGTAGCTCCGGAGGTTTTGGGACCTGGCGCCCTGCCAAATTCTGCTGAGCAACTGCAGCGCTTACCCTGGCTGGCCTTACGCACCTACTATACCGACGAGGTAGTCTTGAACTGTTTGGCGGACGGTCGCGTTCATAAGTTTTCAATACAGCCACGGATGAGTACCGACAGCCTGTATGCGCTGCGTGGCGCAGCATTGGAGGGGCTCGGCGCATGCGTCAGCTCCGCCTGGGTAGTTGCGCGCGATATCGAGCAAGGCCGCTTGATACAGCTTATCCCCCAGTGGCAGGCGGCCCCCCTGCCCGTCTACCTCATCTACCCTCACGCTCGTAGCCATCCTGCGAAACTCCGACTGTTCGCGGACCTGATCCGTAAACGCATGCCGAACCTGGTTGGCTTGCGCAGGGCATAGGCGAACTCGCAGGAAGATAGTGCGCGGAGAAAGATGAGCTGCTTGCAGGTCACGTTGCGGAGTTATGACCGCTAAACAAAAGCTATCGATCATTACAGGCGAGTGCGTCCCAGCTGCGACCATGATCACCGATGCCATGCCGATGGCAGCAATACGAAAAGCCCCGCGCGGTGCATATCATGGAGGCAGCCGGTCTGCTCTCTCCAAACCGACCGATCATTCTTCGCCGCGCGCTCTTGCACAGTTCTTTAAGCACCTATTCCGGCCCCCACTTATGTACTCCGCATAATTGACTTGCCGCAGCAGTAACTTCGGCGCTGTGCTCCAATCAAATCGGTACTGTTTTCGAGCGCCCCGGGAGAGATGCAAATGTCCATGGCGTTTCTCTTCATGGCGCCTCGCCCGAGAAAGCTGTATATTTATACATACAAAGTTTCTGCGCCAAGGACGTGCGAATGCCTCGCCTCTGCCTTCTGCTGTCTCTCCTGTCTTTGCTATTTTCTGTCAGTGCCGTTGCTGAAGCGCCTCGAACTTTCGCCGAGGCGAAGAGGATTGCCTGGAAGCTCTATGCCGGCAATCCCGAGTTCTACTGCGGTTGCAGCTTTACGGGAAACAAGGTCGACCTTCAGAGCTGCGGCTATGTTCCGCGCAAGAACGCCCAGCGCGCTGCTCGCATCGAATGGGAGCACATCGTGCCGGCCTGGGTCATCGGTCATCAACGCCAGTGCTGGCAAAACGGTGGGCGGTCCAACTGCTCGAAGACTGACGCAACCTTTCGGGTAGCTGAAGCGGACCTTCACAACCTGGTGCCTAGTATCGGTGAGGTTAATGGTGATCGGAGCAACTACAGCTTCGCCTGGCTTCCACAGCAGCCCACCCAATATGGCGCCTGCCCCTTGGTCGTAGACTTCAAGGCGCGCAAGGCTATGCCTCGCCAAAAGGTACGGGGCATGATCGCCCGCACCTACTTCTACATGGCTGACCGTTATTCGCTGCGTTTATCCAAGCAGGATCGCCAGCTCTTTGCGGCCTGGAGCAAAACCTACCCACCAGAACCCTGGGAGCTGGCCCGCAATCAACGGGTCGCCTGTATCATGGGACATGGCAATGGTTATGTAGCAAAAGTCGATCTGAGCCAATGCCAGTGACCCGCTCCCAGGCAGTTACTGCAGCGAATGTGAATTCCTATTCAGCCTGTCATACGGTTGAAACGCGCTTGATATCTGGGATTTAACGGTTATCCCCAGAACCTGTGGATAACGCTGTGAACAGTTGCGGGATGACTTGCCCAATCGCCCGGCAGGCGTGGGTTTGCAGCAGATCGGCGAGAATTTGGTCAGTTAACGTAATTTCTTTATAATCAACAAGTTAATGAAAACGCAGGCAAGGTGCGCCTCCAGCGTCGGCTGCCTCGTATCCAGACACTGCGGCATGTGCATAACAAATTTCTGTCAACGATTTTTTTAGAAAAAAAAGCAGTAATAGGGCTGGACAAAAGGCGTTTTCGGCGCTGTACGGCAGTAGCTTGCGAGCGAAGTACATTGTCCTCCACCCGAGGTTCCCCTATCCGAACCTATCATGGACGTTCATAGCGGTGGTATTAGACGCGTATTGCCAGTCGTCATGTTCCTCGCGCCTTTGCCGAAGATCGTGTCGATAAGCTAGCCCGACGCGATTTCGGCCATGCTCCTTGACGCGGTAGGTCGCCTGATCCGCTCGATCGAGCACAACGTCAATCGTCATCGTCGCGCCTAACGGCGACCCCAACGCTGCCGCTGGTACGTGCGGTGTCCGTACCGGATGAAATTTGCCAGCCGAACGCGTTCTGCAACGCATGCGCAGCTCCTCTGCCTGGTTAACCAGCACTAGCCTTACAAACTCTTCACGCCGAGACGGATCAGCACATAATCGGTACGCAGCACAGTTTTCAATTGGCGGGCGGCCTGCACGTGCACGTGATCACCACACGTGTGACCACAGCGATCGTTGAGCGCTTTGAAATGATTGATGCCGCAGGACACAGTCCCACCCGCTTGCCATCCGTCCGCGCCTGGATAACCAACGGCGCAAGGTAGTTCAGTCGACCGCGATTCCACGCCCGCGTCAGTGGGTAGCTCGGCATCGAGTGCCTCGTAGAGCGTCCTGATACGGTAGTTCTGCATCCGTTGCGTCACGAAGCCCTAGGCTAGCGTAGCCAAATCGTCGAGCATGTTTTGCTGGTCTGCTCAACTGACGAGTTGGCATGTAGCAAGCAGAACGAACCGATGGGGAAGCCGTTAATGCGAATGGGATGGCCTGCATAGAGCCGCACTCTGGGGGCTGCCAGCACCAAGGGGTTGTGTTGAATCGAAGATCTTCAGCGCATCGGGTACGATCAGCGAACCGGACTGCAATATGGTGTGGTTGCAGAAGGAGATATCTCGCGGCCCCTCGTTAACATCGGTGCCTTGCCTGGCCTTGAACCATTGACAATCATGTAGAAGCGGCCATCCATCGGGTCAGCGAAACCGCGAAAGTTCCGCGCTGGTCTGTGTTCTGCCTGCCAAGAGGGCGTTCATGGAGCCAGTCATGTTTCGTGTCGACGATCAACCACCGTCCAACCACGCCTCGATCCAACCCAGTACCACTGCGCTTTTGCAGTCATTGCATGAGCTGCGCCAGCTGATGCGGCAAGGCAATTGCGTGCAGATTCCCGAAACGCTGAAGCCGCACCCCTCTTATCGGCAAAGCGCTGAGAATCTGCTCGCCTATCTCTGTTTGCGGCGCCGTGATATTCGATCGCTGCAAAATCAATTAGCCGAGTTGGGGCTGTCATCTTTGGCTGGGTGCGAAGCGTACTGTCTGAGCGCTGTCGAAAACGTCACCGCCGCGCTGCAAAGCCTTACAGGCGAGGCTCTGTCGGACGATACGCCTGCTGCTCCAGGTCTCGCTAGCGGCCGCGCGCACTTGCGTCTTCATACCGAGGCACTGCTCGGTCCAACTGGCGATGACCGTGCGGTCAGGATCATGGTCACCCTGCCCGAGCAGGCGGCCAATGATGCAGCCATGGTTCGAGATTTCCTCGCCCAGGGTATGAACTGCGCGCGGATCAACTGCGCTCACGGGAATGCAGACAGCTGGAGCCGGATGATCGATCACGTCAGAAGCGGCGCCGATGAGCTCGGTCGTAATTGCAAGGTCATGATGGATCTCGCTGGACCGAAGCTGCGAACCGGGGACATTGCACATGACACTGCGGTACTCAAGATTAAGCCAGAGCGAGACCGCTGCGGCCGGGTTACACGGCCGGCCCGGGTATGGCTCACAGCCCAGGCTACCGAGGTGCGCTCCGATATGCCGGCGGTGCAGTCACCCTGGATTGAAGTACCAGCCAAGTGGCTTGCCAACCTTCGCAGTGGGGACACGCTGAAGCTGCGAGATGCGCGCGGCGCCAAGCGCGTTTTGAACGTCGTTGAGCACACCCCGGGTGGTTGCTGGGCCGAGCTTGAAAAAACGGTGTATCTGACATCTGGCTTGAAGCTCAAAGTAAAACGCGAGACCAAGCGAGAAGCCGGCAAGAAACAGGCTCAGACGAAGATCACAGCCGTGCCGAAGTCCGAATCTTTCATTGAGCTGCGTGTGGGTGAGTCGCTTGTCCTGCAGCGCAATGGTATTGGACACCAGGCCCAGCACGACGACAAAGGGGAGATCAGCGCACCGGCCTGCGTGGTATGTGATGTACCTGAACTGTATCGCGACGCGCGGGTTGGGCAGCCGATCTGGTTTGATGACGGCAAAATTGGGGGACGCATCGAGGCGGTCAACTACGAAAAGCTTGAAATAGGCATTGAGCACATTGTGCACGCCAGCGGACGCGCCAAATTGCGCTGCGCCAAGGGAATAAACCTGCCGGAGACAGACCTGCAACTTGCGGCTCTGACAGATGAGGATCTTCGAGCGCTTGAGTTCGCTGTTGCCCATGCAGATGTTGTCGAGCTGTCATTTGCCAACACAGTCGAAGATGTCCAGGCCTTGGCTGGACACCTGCGGAGACTGGGCCGCGACGACCTGGGGGTGGTGCTGAAGATCGAGACACGCAAAGGCTTCGAGAATCTGCCGGCCATGCTGCTTGCCGGCATGCAGTTCGAAGGGTTCGGCGTCATGATCGCGCGAGGTGATTTGGCAGTTGAGAGCGGTTTCGAGCGACTAGCTGAAGTGCAGGAGGAAATTCTTTGCCTATGCGAGGCGGCCCATGTACCTGTTATATGGGCCACTCAGGTACTTGAGACGCTCGCAAAAAAAGGCGCACCCTCGCGGGCTGAGATTACCGACGCGGCCATGGGAGTCCGCGCCGAGTGCGTCATGCTGAACAAGGGCCCGCACGTGCTCGACGCAATACGCACACTCGATGATCTGCTGAGGCGCATGCAGGGACATCACGTAAAGAATCGCGGGATGATGCGCTGCCTTAGCGTGGCAAAAGAGCCCTCCGGGTTAGTTGCGGCCCACCCTACCTAGCGGAGCATTCGTCCGCAGCACAAGTCGAGCAAGCCCTTCGATCTTTGCCTGGCCCAGCGTTCCTACTGCGCCCAGGACTTGACCTGTTCGGCGCCGTATTCGCTCTTCCAGGCATTGATGGTCTTGTGGTTCCCACCTTTGGTTTCAACAACCTCCCCCGTATGTGGGTTTGTGTATTTCTTAAGAACCCGAGACTTGCGGCTGACCGGTATTGCAGACTTCGATGCTGAATCCGGATCAAGAATGTCCAGCACAGTCTGGAGGTTGAATCCGTACTCTTTGAGCAATCCCTTTAGCTTGGTTTCAAACTCCATCTCTTGCTGTAACTTGTCATCACTCTTGAGCTTGTCCAGCGCGGCAAGTTGTTCAGCAAGTTGTGCTTCCAATCTTTTGTATTCTGCAATCTTGCTCATCATTACTCTCGTAAGCTTGGTCAAAGGCTGTCAGTCTTTATCGACTGCCCGATGCGATGTTTCCCAATGCCCTTTGATTATATTTAAGTACCCGTCCTGCTGCATTCTATTAGCTTTATATATTGAGACTAATTAAACAATGGATATTTAAAGAAACTGGATAATGCGCAATGGTGGCTTTGTGTTTTTGTGTACCTTCATTTTTTCTCTTGCACGCAGTTATTACTGCGGAACGGGCGCCACTGGTGGGAGTACCTACCGAGCAGTGGCGTGAACTGCCGCGTCCGATAGGCCTGGAATGACTTTGACCGAGCCCGCCGTAATCTCCGGCAGTTGCGGGGGCCGACTCGGTTGAGACCCAACCAGGCATGATCACCGCACCCGGGCACATCAGGGTAAGTCTCCACCCACCGGAGGCCAGACCATGTCCCATCACTTCTATCGCAACGCCCAACCTTGCGTCTCTCACGTGGCGCCGTCGCACCGACGTCGGGGCGGTACCGGGAACCTAGATCGCGACGACGCTCAAGAGCATTGCCTGAGTGCGAGCGACACCCCGCAGTACCTGAACAACGACGAAGCGGCAGCCTTCCTGCGGCTCTCGCCGCGAACGCTGGAAAAGCAGCGCGTGATCGGCGGGGGCCCGCGTTTTCGCAAATTCGGACGCCGCGTGATGTATGCCCAGGCCGACCTGCTTGCCTGGGCCGACGCGAGGTGCTTTGAAACCACCTTTGACCCGGAATATCTGGCCCACCATCAGGGAGCGGCACGCGATGAGCTTTGAGTCCTTTATCCAACGTGAGCGTGAAGTGTCGCTCCATGCAGCCAGAACAACTGCAGCTGTTTCGAGCACTGCCAGGCGACATGGCGCCTCGGGATGCGCAGGACCTGATGGCGCACCCGTTCTTCTCGCTGACCAAGTCCCGCCGCACCAGCCCAATCGACTTTCGAACCGCCAAGGTCACCATTCGGGTCGAGGGTACCCTCGATCATGGCATTGCCACGATCTGGGATGCCGACATCCTTATCTGGGCAGCCAGCCAATTGGTCGAGGCGCGCGATTCAGGTATCCCGACGTCCCGATTGATCCAGGCAACTCCCTACGAGATTCTGCGATTTATTGGCCGCGGGACGTCCCAGCGCGACTATCAACGGCTCAGGGCTGCACTGGACCGTCTTCAAAGTACAAGTGTTGCCACCTCCATACGAGAACCAACCGGACGCCGGTTGCACCGCTTTTCCTGGATCAACGAATGGAAGGAGTTGGAATCGGCCAACGGCAGACCCCTGGGCCTGGAGATGATCTTGCCCGACTGGTTCTACTCCGGCGTGCTCGACCAGGCACTTGTCCTGACAATCGATCCTGCGTATTTCCGGCTTACCGGCGGTATAGAAAGATGGCTGTACCGCCTGGTGCGAAAGCATGGAGGGCGGCAGGTGGACGGCTGGCAGTTCGATTTCCGCCACCTGCATCGCAAGTCCGGAAGCACGGCACGATATTCGGATTTTGCCTACGACCTGCGCGCCCTGGTTGCTCGGCAGTCCCTGCCTGGCTACCGGTTGAGCACCTTGCGTCTCCCGCCCTCGACCGAGCTGCTCGCCTTTCACCCCGTGCCGCCCACGGCACGGGGATAACTCGCGAACAAGCTGTGGAATCACTCGTGCTATCGGGCGCAAGAACCCTCGTGTTATCAGGCGCATGCCTGTCGTGCTATCAGGAGTATCCATATGCGCTGAGCCCTTCATTGGCGCGGCCTGTAGCTCGCCCTAACTTAACTAACAAAAAAAACCTAACTTGTTATTGGTGCACGGCTTCGTTTTGGATGGTCGCCAGGTCGTGCATTGCCCACACCGAGGGTGCGTCATGATCATCGCCCTGCTCAATCAGAAAGGCGGCGTGGGCAAGACGACCCTGGCCACCCATATTGCCGGTGAGCTTGCGCTGCGCGGTAAAACGGTGATCCTGCTTGATGCCGACCCGCAGGGCTCTGCGCTGGACTGGACCCAGCGACGCGCTCAGCGGGGCCTGCCTAGGCTGTTCGGGGCGGTAGGGCTTGCACGCGAGACGCTTCACCAAGAGGCCCCGCAACTGGCCCAGCGGGCCGATCATGTAATCATTGATGGGCCACCTCGGATTGCCGCGCTGGCGAGATCGGCGTTGATGGCAGCCGACCGGGTGCTTATCCCGGTGCAACCCAGTCCATTCGACCTCTGGGCCAGCGCCGAAATGGTCTCGCTGCTGCAGGAAGCGCAGGTCTTCAAGCCCGCGCTTCGCGCCGCGTTTGCCATTAATCGGCGGGTCAGCACCACCATCATCGGCCGCGAGGTACGCCAGGCGCTGGCCGATCAGCCGTTACCTGCATTGCATGCCGAGGTTCGCCAACGAATCGTGTTCGCAGACAGCGCCGCAGGCGGGCAACTGGCGTGTGAGCTGGCTCCCGACAGCGCTGCATCGCGGGAAGTCAGTTGCCTGGTCGACGAGCTGCTGGGGTGGGAGACATGAGCGCCAGACGACCTGCCATTGGTGGCCGGCCTCTGGCCGACCCGCAAGCAGAGGCCTGGGTACGACAGCGCGAGCGGACAGCCTTGGACAAGGGGGCGGTATACAGTGCGCGGCTGACCCTTGACGTTACGCCTGCCCTGCGAGCGCGCATCAAGGTCGCCGCGTTCAAGCAGGGAATTACGGTTGCCGAAATGCTCCGTGAACTGCTGATCGGCCGTTTCCCTGAGGGCGACCAATGAGGCCCTCTCCCCAGCGCTTGCAGTACTGGTCTGCAAGCATTCGCGGCAAACCTTTGGCACCGGCCAACCGGATAGTGATTGGACTTGCCGCAACCGGCCTGATCGCCCTTGGCTGGGCGATGCTGCGAACGCCCTGCTCGCAGATCGTCTACAACGCGTCAGCCAGCATGCCCACAGGCTGGTATCGCATCACGCCAGGGACGTCGGTCAGGCGGGAAGATACGGTACTCGTTCGGCTTCCTCCCGGTCCCGCCACCCTCGCCGCCGCACGCGGCTACCTGCCTGCGAACGTCCCCCTGATCAAACAGGTGTTTGCCACCTCGCCAAGCCGTGTCTGTATTCGAGCAACGCAGGTGCTGGTCGACGACCGTGTTGTGGCGAGGTGGCATTCGCGTGACCGCTCGGGGCGTGCGCTGCCTCGATGGAGCGGCTGCCGGAGACTTACCGACGATGAAATCTGGTTGATGAGTGCGGATCACCCGGACTCCTTCGATAGCCGATATTTCGGTCCGCTCACCCTCGACTCCGTACTCGGTGTTGCCGAGCCACTGCGTCTTGATTGAGCTCCGTTGCGCTAGATGGTGGTGGCCAATAGTCAAAGCCCGCTGCGCCTTCAGGGATGCCAGGTTTCGCCTGTTTGTTGTGATCCTTTGAACGATTTATCGAGAAAGAACGCGGCAAGGCGGAGGAAAAGCGGAGGGCAAGATAAAAGGAGCCTGCACGAGCAGGTGTCGAGAGCGCGTCTGCACATGGGGATGGGAGAGCACGCCGATAACAGCGTCGGTGCCTTGCAGCCGTGGAGGCGGCATGCACAGGGCATTACAGCGGTGTCGGCACGCTGCACTACGCTGATCTGGGAGCAGTCAAAAACATGGCCAATCGACGCACCAAGAAAGCCGACGACCCGTTTCGGCCACAGGTAGGCCCGCCTCGGCAGCGAGGCGAGTCCTTTATCACCCAGATCGTCCGGCAGACGAGCAGGTCGGGTGCGGCCAGCCGCAAGGGGCGACATCAGCCTGGCGCTCGCCTAGGTCGTGGCCACGTCGCCGCCCGGATGAATGCCAGCAGCCCACGGGGGCGGCGTGTCACCGTAAAGACCCGTCTTGTGAATCTGGGTAAGGCTGGCGGTCGCTCAACGGCAACGCATTTGCGCTATATCGAGCGCGAAGGCGTAGGCCGAACCGGTGAACAAGGACGAGCCTACACACCGATAGAGGACCGGGCACACCTGGGCGCTTTTGAAACCCGGAGCCGGCAGGATAGGCATCAATTCCGATTGATCGTGTCGCCCGAGGATGCCGAGTCTCTTGATGACCTGCGCCGCTACACCCGGCACCTGATGGAGCGCGTCGAGTCCGACCTGGGCACACGCCTCGACTGGGTTGCCGTCGATCACTGGAACACCGATAACCCCCACACGCATGTCGTCATCAGAGGCGTGGACGACACGGGCAGAGATCTGGTGATTTCAAGGGACTACATCGCGCATGGCATGCGGATGCGCGCCTGCGAACTGGCAACCGAATGGCTCGGGCAGCGCAGCGAGCGAGAAATCCAGCTCGGCCACTTACGCGAAGTGAACCTTGAGCGGCTAACTGGCCTTGACCGCACCCTCCTGAAAGAAGCCCGAACCGCCGATATAGCGCTGGGCCAGCTCAACCGGTATCCACATCGACAGCAACTGATTGGACGCCTGCAGCATCTCAACCGCCTCGGGCTGGCGCATGAATCACGGCCTGGACTCTGGCACATCGAGCAATCGACCGAACGAACGTTGCGCACATTGGGGGAACGGGGCGATATCATCCGCACGATGCAGCGCGCCCTCGCCGGCTCAGAGCGAGAGCTCAGCGTCCACGAGCCCGGCGCTGGCCCAGCCATAGTCGGTCAGCTGCTCGCCAAGGGCCTCGCAGGCGAGTCGCATGACCGCGGTTACCTTATCGTCGACGGCACCGACGGAAAGGCTCATCACCTGCCGCTTGCCCACACCGCTGATCTTTCAGCCTATCCGCTCGGCGCAATCATTGACGCCCGCTCGCCCCGAGTGCCAAGGGACATGGACAGACAATTGGCCTCGCTGGCGCCGGACGGCTGGTATCGAAGGGAGCACCACAGGCTCCAGGTGTTGGCTCAGCCCGGTAACGCTTCAGACCCGGACTTCGTGCTCGATGCCTACGAGCGCAGGCTCGAAGCGCTGCGTCGCTCCGGTATTGTTGAACGATCAGGCAACGGCCTCTGGCGGATTCCGCGTGATCTGGTTGAGCAAGGCCAACGCAACGATGCGCAGCGTGCCGGGGACATGCACGTCACGGTGCGTGCACGGTTATCACTCGAGCGGCAGATTCGGGCACTGGGCGCCACATGGCTTGATGGCCAACTCATTGCTGGAAGCTCGGCGCTTGCCGACAGAGGTTTTGGCGCCCAGGCGAGGATGGCGCTGGCGAAACGCGCCGACTTTTTGATTGAACAGGGTCTGGCCAAGCGTGAGGACCAACGCGTGTTGCTCGCGCCAAATCTGCTTTCAACATTGCGTGAGCGGGAGTTAGAAACAGTTGGCCGCAGGCTGGCCGGTCAGTTGGGAAAGCCTCATCACCCAACCCTCGATGGGCGGCCCGTCAATGGCATCTATCGCCGGCAGGTCGAGCTTGTCAGTGGCCGCTACGCGCTTCTGGAGACCGACTCCGGCTTTAGCCTGGTGCCGTGGAAGCCGGTGATCGAGGCAAGGCTCGGCCAGTCGATCGCCGCCGTCATGCGGGGCGGCCAGGTGTCCTGGCAGTTGGGGCGATCCCGCAGCCCTACGATCAACTGACGGCTTGAACGTCGTCGGCCATCTGTTCTTTTGAATCGGCCAGCCATCGTTCGAACCGAGTGCTTTGGGGATGCTCTGGTTTAGCTGCGTAGTAGACAAGCCGCAGGTCTCGATCGACGTCGATGGTCAGCGAGGTGTGATCGAACACCACCTGGCCTACGCCGTCGACCTGCAAATGCCGGACGCCCTGGCAGGGACCATGGATATCCTGCTGGCGCCACCAGGTCCTGAAATCCGTATCAATCTTCTCCAGGTCCTTGACCAGCGCTCCGATATCCGGGTCCTGGGCCGCCCGGACAAAATCGCGGCGAAAGCTCGACAGAATTTGTAGCGCTTGGTCATCCCATGGATCGAACAGTGCGCGCATTGAAGGCACAGTGAATAGCATCCACAGCAGATTGCGGCGCTCGGCTGGAGTGCGTGAAAAGCCGAACAACTTGTCCGCTGGTGCATTCCATGCCAGCACATCCCACCGCAGGTTCAGCACATAGGCCGGGCGCAGGGGCAGATCTCCCATCAGCCGATGCACCAAGGGCGGCACCACGCACCACGTTTTGCCAGGCTCCGGTGGCAGCCGCTGGTGAGCGAGGAGGAACAGGTAGCGACGCTCGGTCGCATCCAGCTTGAGCGTTCTGGACAGATTCTCCAGAAACTGAGCCGATACGCCGATCTCCCTGCCCTGCTCCAGCCAGGTGTACCAGGACAAGCCCACCCCTGCGAGCGCAGCAACTTCCTCACGGCGTAGTCCAGGCGTGCGGCGCCGTGCGCCGGCCGGCAGGCCAACTTCCTCTGGGCTAATTCGCTCGCGGCGATTGCGAAGGAAGTCTGCCAGCTCCGCACGGTTTCGCTCAAGGCTGCGCGGCGCGCTCATCCAGTTACCTCCAGTAATAGCATAAACGGTCAAATTGTAACCCCATCGAAGCGGTACTAAGAATACCTCCTGTCGCCTGTAAGGCGCGACGCAGAGGGCTAGCTCGCGCCAGGGCGATCTTGACCGTTCAGGAGAATATGGATGTACCAATCAATACTTCGCCAACAGCTGGAGTTACTGAAGTCCTCCAACCAGTACCGCACGTTCACCACGTTGAGTCGCATCTGTGGACAGTACCCGCTCGCCAAGCTCGAAGGTGCGCCGGACACGCCAGTCGTGGTGTGGTGCAGCAATGACTACCTCGGTATGTCGCAGCATCCGCTTGTACGCCAGCAGATGCATTGGGCGCTTGAGACATATGGGGCGGGATCGGGCGGCTCTCGCAATATCGGCGGGTCACACGAACTATATGCGCGGCTGGAAAGCAGCCTGGCCGACTGGCACGAGAAGGAAGCTGCGCTCGTCTTTCCTACCGGGTTCGGATCGAACGACGCGACGTTGCAATGCCTGCTGAGGCAGATCCCCGACTGTGTCGTCGCCAGCGACGAACGAAACCACGCCTCCATCGTCAATGGCATCCGTGCGACGCCCAACGAGCGCCGGGTCTTTCGTCACAATGATGTGGACGAACTCGAGCAGATCCTCTCGGCTTATCCGGTCGATCGACCCAAGCTCGTCGTGTTCGAATCGATCTACTCCATGGACGGCGACATCGCTCCCATCGCGCAGATCGTCAAGATCGCCAAGCGGTTCAATGCACTCACCTACCTCGACGAAGTCCATGCGGTAGGCATGTACGGTCCTCGTGGTGCTGGCATCGCCGCGAAACTCGGCATCGCCGACCAGGTGGACATCATCCAAGGCACCATGGCCAAGGCGATCGGGGTGATCGGCGGCTACATTACTTCGACACAGACGCTCATCGATGCGGTTCGATCGTTCGCAACGGGATTCATCTTCACCACCTCCTTGCCTCCGGCCATCACCGCCGGCTGCCTAGCCAGCATTGAGCACCTCAAGACCAGCTCCTGCGAGCGCGAGCAATTGCATCGCAGCTCAGGCACGCTCCGTGAACGCCTACGCCAGCACGACATCCCGGTCATGCGCTGTTCCCAGACGCACGTGCTACCGGTACTTGTTGGAGATGCTGAGCGTTGCAAGGCGGCTGCGCATCGTCTGCTGAACGTCCATGGCATCTACCTGCAGCCGATCAACTCTCCCTCGGTTCCGGTTGGCACCGAACGCTTCCGAGTCAATGCAACGCCCAACCACGACCTGAACCAGATCGACCATCTGGCCGCTTCGTTGCGCGAGACGTTCGACCATTTCGCGATCCCGCTGGCCTCGCAAGCGTCTGCAGCGGAGGTGGCTTGATGATCAGCTCGTTGTTTTTGGTACGGCTCGCCACGGCCGACGACATCGCCGCGCTGACCGAACTCAGGGCCCTTCTGCTAGACGGCACCGGAGCAAGCTATTCCAGCCGCACCCCCGAGGACGCAGCGAAGTGGCGTGCGGCCTACAGGAGCTGGCTTGCGGGCGTGCTTGGCATACACGACAGCGTCCAGATCCTGGTTGCCGAGCATCGAGCGTCGAGGCAGCTACTCGGCTGCGCGACGGGCATCATTGATATGAGGGCGCCCACCTCGGCAAGCCCCAACGGCCTGAGCGGTTGGGTCCAATCGGTGGTTGTAGCCCCGCCGTGGCGCGGGCGCGGAATCGCGAACCAGTTGATGCAGGTACTGCTTCGCTGGTTCGCCAATCGGGACGTGGCAACCATTGCTCTACAGACCACAGACAGGGCGTCCGGGCTCTACGGCAAGCTCGGGTTCGCCCCCAGCGGGGAGTGCCTTCTGGTCCGCCAGGAGGTACCGGCATGAAGGTGCTGATCATTGGACTGGGCTACGCAGGCGATCGTTTTCGTCGCGCATTCGAACATGCGGCGAGCCAAACAGGCGTGTCGGTTTCGATCGCCTATGTGGGACGCCAGCAGAAGCCAACGGCGTTGCGCTACTTCAATCGCATTGATGGCGCGCTGCAGGATTTCAACCCCGACATCGTGGTGGTCAGCGTCAATGACATCAGCCACGCGAGCGTCTTGTGCGAACTGGCCGGGTACGAAGGCTTCGTCATTTGTGAAAAACCGCTCACGGCGCCGGCAGATGACCTTGCGAGCGTAGGAGCGGCACTTGCTCAGGTCCGCGGGTTTGCGCTGAACCTGATCGAGCGCTATTCGGATGCCACGCAGGCACTGCGCGACTGGGTCGCTCGTCATGGCTGGCAACCCGTTCGCGCCAGTTTTTACTGGGGTAAGGACCGCCTCAACGACTATCGGCCAACCTGCGGTGTTACCAGTGAAGCAATCCACGCATTGGATCTTCTGGGTTGGATATGTCCAGCGGCAGGGCCGCTGCGCCTGACCGATGCGATAGGCATCCGCTCTGACTTCTCGGTATCAGGCGATGCGGTCCTCGACACGGTTCAATTGAGTGCGACGCTCGGTGACACGCCTATAGCCGGGTATAGCAGCTTCGTCAGTGTTGTTCGACAGCGCACGGTCGACTTCACGTTTGTCGATCACGAAGACCAGTTGATCCATGCGCGGCTGACCTTCGATACGCCGCGATGGGACCACGACCATCTTCGGATCTGGATGCGCGACACCGACGGCAGCGAACTCGTCCTGCACGACCTTCGTGTCTCGCCCGTGCAACCAGGGCTTGAAACGCTCAGTAAGCTCTCGAAGTTCTGCCAGCAGGTTCTGCAGTGGGTCACGCGGCGGCAGCCCCCTGCCCCACGTTTCGCCAGCCTGGACGAATCGCTGGACCTCCAGCGGCTGCTCAATGAACTCGAGCACCGTGCCCGAACGCCCGCCCCAGCACGCTACAACCACGGCGCAACCCGCTCATTGCTCGCTGAAAGCAGCGACCTTGAAGTCCTCGGTTAATAGATCAGCAGGAGAAAACCATGTGTGGAATAGCAGGATGGCTTTCGTTTGGCCAGAACATGCAGACGCAACGAGACACGCTCCAAACAATGACCGAGACGATGTCCAAGCGAGGTCCTGACGCGGGAGGGCTATGGATAGATGGGCCGATTGGGCTTGGCCATCGCAGGCTGTCGATCATTGATCTTGAGGGTGGTCGCCAACCAATGCTGGCTCGTCGTGACGATGGCCTAGAGGCTGCGGCCATCACCTATAGCGGTGAGGTCTATAATTTCCGTGAGCTCCGCACGGAGTTGAAGGTTCTCGGCCATCGGTTCGAGAGCCATAGCGATACCGAAGTTGCCCTGCGGGCCTACGTCGAATGGGGTGAAAGCTTCGTCGATCGACTCAACGGCATGTACGCCTTTGCGCTATGGGATTTGCGCACCCGCGAACTGCTGCTGGTACGCGACCGTATGGGCGTCAAGCCGCTGTTTTACTATGAGACGGCCGACGGCGTAGTGTTTGGGTCCGAACCCAAAGCACTGCTAGCCAACCCGCTCGTTCCGCGCACCGTGCGGGCCGATGGGCTTCGCGAGCTGCTTGAGATGGTGAAAACGCCGGGCCAAGCGATCTTTGCGGGGATGCGCGAGGTCCTGCCGGGTGAGGTCGTACGGTTCAACGAGCACGGCTCACATCGCCGCCGGTATTGGCAACTCGAGGCGCGCGAGCACGCCGATTCGGTCGAACAGACCATACGGCATACCCGTGACCTACTTGAGGACATAGTCCAGCGGCAGATCGTTTCGGACGTCCCCCTGTGCAGCCTGCTCTCCGGCGGGCTGGACTCGTCCATCATCACGGCTCTGGCGTCTAAAAAGCTGTTGGCCGCTGGCAAGCCGAACATCCGCTCTTTCTCAGTCGATTTTGTCGATCACGGCAGTGCCTTTACCAGCGACGCCGTGCGCGGCACCCCCGATGCGCCCTACGTTCGCGACCTGGTCGCGCGCATTCACTCGACCCACAACGAAATCGTGCTCGACAGTGCCGAGTTGGGCGATCCAGCCCTGCGCAGCCTGGTCGTACAGGCACTGGATCTACCACCGGCCTACTGGGGCGACATGTGGCCTTCGCTGTACCGATTGTTTGAACAGGTGCGCCAGCATTCCACCGTGGCCTTGTCTGGAGAAAGCGCCGACGAGGTCTTTGGCGGCTATCGCTGGTTTCACGATCCGGTGGCGATCGAGGCGCAAACGTTTCCTTGGCTGACGTCCGTGACGGGCAAGTATTTCGACGGCAAGACCCTGTTCGATGCCACTCTGCTGAACCAGTTGGATATGCCGGGCTTCGTGCAGGACAGCTACAGCCAAGCAATAGCCGAAACGCCTGTCCTCGCGAGCGAAAGCACCACGGAACGGCGCATGCGCCAAATGAGCTACGTCAACCTGACCCGTTTCGTCCAGACGCTGCTCGACCGCAAGGATCGAATGAGCATGGCGGTCGGCCTCGAGGTCCGGGTGCCGTTTTGCGATCACAGACTCGTCGAGTATGCGTTCAACATTCCCTGGGAAATGAAGGCCTTCGACGGGCGAGAAAAAAGCATCCTGCGCGCGGCAACACGTGACCTCCTTCCCGACTCTATCGCCGATCGGGTCAAGAGCCCCTACCCATCAACGCAGGACCCTGCGTACGAACAGGCGCTACGCACTTCGCTGGCGCACATCATGGCCAGCGACCGTGCTCCCGTACGGGCGCTGCTGGATGCATCGAAGGTCAAGCACACGCTGGACAGGACGGTAGGTGCGTCATCGCCCATGCATGAGCGCATGGGCATGGAGCTCGCGGTTGGGCTGAACACCTGGCTGACAGAGCAGGACGTCACGCTCGACCTGTAACCCGACCGGGCGCGGCCCGGCGGGCCGCGCCCCCTATTTTTTGCGGAGCGTCTGCAATGAACAACCCCTCTCCCAACCACCAGCTATCGGTCTACCTGATCGCCCTCGGCGCGTTCTCGCTGGGCATGGCCTCCTATGTGACAGCGGGGCTTATTCCGCTAATCGAATCGTCGTTCTCGGTCTCGGTCGCCGTCGCGGCTCAGCTTGTTACGGCCTTCACCCTGGCTTATGGCCTCGGGTCGCCCATATTCGTAGCGCTGACACCGCCTGACCGGCAGCGCGCCGGACTCCTGATCGCACTGGGCCTATTCGTACTGGCGAACGCGGCAAGCGCCATCTCTACGGACTTCATGGCTCTGGTCGTCTGGCGGGCCGTTACCGGCATCGGTGCCGGTGTCTACCTTGCCATGGGAATCGGCGCTGCCACCGCGCTCTCGCCGCCCGAGCGCCGCGGCAAGTCGATTGCCCTCATTATGGGAGGCATGGCCAGCGGCGTCGTGCTGGGCGTTCCCCTGAGCCTGATGATAGCCGAGCGCATGGGCTGGCAAGCCGCCCTATGGCTGGTCACCCTGCTCGGCCTGATGGCGTTTGCCGGGTTGATGATCAGGCTGCCCCAGCTACCGGCGGCTCCGGCTAGCTCACTTCGGCAGAAGATGGCAATTCTTGCCGATGGTCACGTCATGACCATTCTGCTTGTTTCACTGCTGGCAGCCGTCGCGAGCCTAGGCATGTACACCTTTATCGCCCCGCTGCTCGCAGACCCCGACCACGGCGCCGTCCGCTCGGTTACGCCCTATCTCTGGATATGGGGCATTGGGGGCGTGCTGGGCAGCTTTCTCGTGGGCCCGATAGTGGATCGCGTCAGGGGACCGGTTCTGGTCTTCGCCATCATGGCCATTCTCTCGGCATCGCTCTTCCTGCTGCCGTTTGCCGCGGCGTCAGGTGCCTGGCTGGTCGCTATTCCCATCGTTGTTTGGGGAGCGGTTGGCTGGGCGCTCCAGGTCCCCCAGAACAACGAACTGATCATGGCCCGGCAGGCGCAGGGAGACGGAAACCTTGCCATTGCCCTGAACGAGTCAGCGCTCTACCTGGGCAGCGCCATCGGTGCGGCAGCAGGTGGTTTCGTCCTCCTGCTTCGGATGCCGACGTGGTCGCTTGCCGCCTGTGCGGGATCAGTTGCCCTGGCGGGTGCATTGCTCCAGATCCTGAACCTGAGACGCCAGGAAGGCTCGCGGCGCGTCAGCCAGCCTGAACTCAACCATTGACCGGGCCGGAGAGACAATCATGGAATTACGTCATCTTCGCTGTTTCGTCGCAGTCGCCGAGGAGTTGCATTTCGCACGTGCTGCGGAGCGGCTACACATCGAGCAGTCACCGCTGTCGAGGATCATCAAGGATCTTGAGTACAAGCTGGGTGTGCAGCTGTTTGAGAGAACCACCCGCCGTATTCGCCTGACATGGGCGGGTACCGTTCTGCTGGCAGAGGCAAGGCGGATATTCGCGGTCGTCGACCAGGCGCGCGCCAGCGTCAAGGGCGCGGCCTCGGGTTACCGTGGACGGTTGCGCGTCGCTCTGTCTGACGGCGTACCGCAATCACGGCTGGCAGCGCTTCTGGCGCTCTGCCGAGAAGAGGATCCCGACGTTGAGATCTGCCTCCACGAAGTCCCATCTTCAGCTCAGATTAAGGGGCTTCAAGAAGACCTGTTCGACGTCGGCTTTGCCCAGCGTGCCGGCCTGGCGGAAGGCTTAACCGCGCTTCCGGTCTGGCTGGACCCGCTGGTTGTGGCGCTGCCGGCTCGGCACCAGTTGCTGGCGCACCGCACCATTCCGCTCGAGGCGCTCACGCGACATCCGCTGGTGCTTTGCGACCCGCAGGTGTGTGAGGGATTCTGGCAGCAGTTGCTGTGTGTTCTTAAGCCGATCGAGTCTAGGCTCACGATCGCTGAACGAGTGCCGACGCTCGACTTGATGATGGCCCTCGTGGCAGCCGGTTACGGGTTGGGCTTTTCGAGCCTGGCGCGCATAACCGAACTGAACAATCCCGACGTCGTCGCCCGTCCGCTCGCAGGCCAAGAGGCAACCCTTACCACCTTTCTGGTGAGGCGCAGCGGCGAACCGTCCGAACAGTTAAAGCGGTTCATCGACAGGGTGACCGGTAGTGAGCATGACGATACGCGAGCCACACCTTGCGACCGGACCCCAAGCATATGTGAGGCTCAGTGATGACTTGGCGTGTTTCAAACGAACCAGAACGGGGGCAACATGTTAGTCCGCTGTCTTTGCCCGCAGATACACGGAGTGCTATATTTGTATCTACAGACACAACAGAGAAGCCTCCCGCCATGACAGCATTCCCCCAGGCACAGGCGTTCACGAAGGACCAATGCGCCACGGGTCTTAGGGCCGCCGTCGCCATTTTGGAAAAATGGCAGGCGACCACCGAGCAAGCGTGCGACATTCTGCGCGTTTCGCGCAGCACACACGCCCGAGCCAAGTTGCGCAATCGGGAGTGGTCCGTCAGCCTCGACTCGGACCAGATGCAACGGGTCAGCTTTATCCTGAACATGCACGCTGCGCTGCGACTGATATTCGACAATCCCGAGAACGTCTACGGTTTTGCGGCCATGGCGAATCACAACGAGTTCTTCAACGGGCGCTCGCCTCTAGAGGTAATGGCCCAAGGTGACATGATCTCGCTGTACGAGACGTACCGCCGCATCGACAGCCTGCGAGGCGCTCAGTGGTAGCTCCGAACGAGCTACCGAAGCGCCCGGGCGGCCAGTGCCAGGCCTTTCGGCTGGTCAATTCGAAGTTTCCGCCGATCGCCCTGTTTGACGACGTGGCCAACGCAGACGAATTCGAGACCCTCTATCAGCTGCAGGCGCTAACCAACCCGCGCCTGCAGAATGAAACGGGCCGCCTTGAGCTGATCGCACGCTCCGAGATCCCATTCGGAATCCCCGGCTGCTCGTATGCGACAGCGCCGTTTACGCATGTGAATCCGGCCGGCTCACGCTTCAGTGATGGCTCGTACGGGGTGCTGTATCTGGCAAGCACTATGGACACGGCGCTTGCCGAAGTTCGGTATCACCAAGACCGGTACTGGTCGAACGTGGATGCGCTGAGCTACGAGCGGTTCGTCTTTCGCGGCCTGGCTTGCCAGTTCGACGAACGCGAGATGCTTGATGCGACCGCTGTCGCGGTGACCGATCCTATCTACGATTCCGACGACTACAGCGCCGGGCATCGTCTGGGCCGTCTCGTCAAAGAGGGAGGATATCCAGGGTTGCGCTACCGATCGGTGCGCAGGCCAGGCTCGGACTGCTGGGCACTCATGACGCCCAGACCCGTGTCTTCGATCGTCCAGACCGCTCACTTCGAAATGATCTGGAACGGCCGGATATCCAGCGTCAGTACCCTCAGCGAAATCTGAGCAAGAAATTGCTCGGTACGCTGACACACGACTGATGCTGCCCCCTAACGCCAGCCGTTTCCCACGTTTGTTTTCTTGCCGCTCCTGCCACAGCACCCACCGAAACGGTCTTTGAACGGTTGAGGCCCATTGGCGAACCTCCCGTACGCGGCGCAGCTAAGTGCCGCGACAACAGGGGGTGGTGCTGCGGTGAAACAGGCATCGAACGTGCTGTACGGTCAGATCCTGATGGTGTCGTCCATGGTGCTGCTTGGCACCTGGACCGCGACCCAGTGGGCTGCCTCGGCGCTTGGCTACCAGCACCGGCTCGGCACGCCCTGGTTCGATCTGTTTGGCGTACCGGTCTATCACCCCTGGCGCCTGTTTAACTGGTGGTTTTTCTTTGGGCCGTACGCACCCGATGTATTCGATATCGCGGGAGCGATTGCTGCCGCCAGCAGCGGCGCGTCGCTCATCGTGGCGGTCGGCATGGCGCTGTGGCGAGCTCGACAATCACGGCGCGCCACGACCCATGGTTCGGCTCGCTGGGCCACGCCAGACGAGGTGGTCGCAGCCGGTCTCACCACGGGCTCCGGCGTGTTCCTGGGTCTGCATGAACGTCGCTATCTACGTCACGATGGCCCGGAGCACGTGTTGGCTTTCGCTCCGACACGCTCGGGCAAGGGCGTCGGCCTCGTGGTTCCGACGCTTCTCTCCTGGCCGGCCTCCGCTGTCGTTCACGATATCAAGGGCGAGAACTGGCAGCTCACGGCAGGTTGGCGCTCGAAGTTCTCTCACTGCCTGCTGTTCAACCCGACCGACCCGGCGTCCGCCGCCTATAACCCGCTGCTGGAGGTTCGCCGGGGCAGTCACGAGGTTCGGGACGTACAGAACATCGCCGATATCCTTGTTGATCCCGAGGGTGCGCTCGAGCGCAGGAACCATTGGGAGAAAACCAGCCATGCGCTATTGGTCGGCGCCATCCTGCATGTGCTCTACGCCTGCGAGGACAAGACACTACGGGGTGTCGCAAACTTCCTGTCCGACCCGAGCTGCACTTTCGAACTGACCCTGCATCGCATGATGGGCACCACGCACCTGGGCGAGTCTCCACACCCAGTCGTGGCGTCGGCGGCCAGAGAGGTGCTGAACAAAAGCGAGAATGAACGCTCCGGCGTGCTCTCGACTGCCATGTCGTTTCTTGGTCTCTACCGGGACCCGACGGTGGCGCGGGTGACCTCACGCTGCGATTGGCGCATTGCCGACCTGATTGCTGCCCGGCATCCGGTTTCGTTGTACCTGGTGGTTCCCCCATCCGATATCAGTCGAACCAAGCCGCTGATTCGATTGATTCTGAACCAGATCGGAAGACGGCTGACCGAGTCGCTCGATGGTGCGGACGGCATCGAGCGCAAACACAAACTGCTGCTGATGCTCGATGAGTTCCCGGCGCTCGGGCGGCTGGACTTTTTCGAGTCGGCGCTGGCGTTCATGGCCGGCTACGGGCTGCGCGCCTTTTTGATTGCGCAGTCACTGAACCAGATCGACAAGGCCTATGGGCAAAATCATTCGATACTGGACAACTGCCATGTTCGAGTCACGTTCGCCACCAATGACGAGCGCACTGCCAAACGCATTTCCGAGGCGCTTGGTATGGCAACTGAGGTTCGCGCCCAACGCAACTATGCAGGTCATCGACTCGCTCCCTGGCTTGGCCATCTCATGGTGTCTCGCCAGGAAACGGCTCGCGCTCTGCTGACGCCGGGTGAGGTCATGCAGCTGCCACCCGCCGAGTCGGTCGTCATGCTTTCGGGGCATCCACCGATCCGTGCACAAAAGCTTCGCTATTACGACGATGCGAACTTCACCAGGCGTGTCTGTCGGGCGCCCTGGTTGGCGCCGGACACCTACATCGATGCTCCACCGCCCAGCCCGGATGACTGGACTGCCCTCATCGCGCCGGAAATACGTACAGGATTGTCTTCCGAATGCGCGCCCGCCGCTGACGGTGACGCCGAGGACGGTGGACCGCTGCATCAGTGGACGCTGGCGCAGCCCCCCCAGGACCCGGCCAGCGACCTGAACCTACTCGACGATGATCAAGACGCGTCCTGCTCGGCTCACCAACCAAACAGGTCCGCCAACCGGCAAACCTGGACCGCCCTGCCGGACCCCGACGACGGAATCATCCTATGAGACGCACTCGATTAAACCTGTTCATCGAACCGGAACACGCCAGGCGCCTGGACGAGCTGGCTATCAAAAAGGCCGTCTCCAAATCATCGCTGGTTGCCGCAGCACTGGCCGCCTGGCTGGGACCAACGTCGGGCGACCAGCGGGAAACCGCGATGGCCAAGCGCCTGGATCGACTGTCCCGGCAGTATGAGCGCCTCGAACGCGACCAGAACATCCTCATCGAGACCGTTGCGCTTTACGTGCGCTACTACCTGACGGTTGTCACCCCCGTACCGGAAGCGCATCAGGATGCAGCCAGGGCTCAAGGCCGGCTTCGCTTTTCGCAGTTCGTCGAACAATTGGGACGGCGACTGCAAAAAGGGCGACGCCTGCTTGATGACGTCCAGACCGACTCATTTGCCGACAACACGGGTCCAGAGGCAGACCCAGGGCGGGGCGAGCCGACATGATGTCACGCTCAGCTTCATCATCGATTGGCTCCCCTCTGGAGCGAAGCCGCCAGATGCTGCGTACCGCCATGGGCCCGCAAATCGCAGCCGCACTGGACGACCCCGACGTACTCGAGGTGATGCTCAATCCGGACGGGCAGCTGTGGGTCGACAGGCTC
This sequence comes from Stutzerimonas zhaodongensis, assembly GCF_003696365.1. Lineage (GTDB taxonomy): Bacteria > Pseudomonadota > Gammaproteobacteria > Pseudomonadales > Pseudomonadaceae > Stutzerimonas > Stutzerimonas zhaodongensis. The sequence continues at coordinate 10,077 of NZ_RFFM01000010.1, read as the reverse complement.
GGCGCAGGCCGGTCTCCGCTGGGCATGCTTTGCGCTTCAGATGGCGAACGCATCATCCGCCTGGTTGCGGCCCATGTCGGCGGCGAGGTGCATCGCGCAAGGCCCCTCGTAAGCGCAGAGCTCCCCGTGAGCGGCGAGCGATTCGAAGGCGTCTTGCCCCCGGCCTCACCTGCTCCCGTTTTCTCCCTGCGCAAACGCGCTGCGCATGTCATTTCTCTCGATCAATACGCGTCCGGAGGGATTCTTTCGTCGCAGCAGGCCGACTGCCTGCGCGAGGCTGTTCAGCAGCGGCTCAACATCGTCGTTGCCGGCCCCACGAGTAGCGGAAAGACCACCCTCGCCAATGCCCTGCTCGCTGAAGTTGCCAAGACGGACGACCGCGTACTGGTGCTCGAAGACACCGTCGAGCTCCAGTGCACGGCTCGCGATCAGGTCACCCTCCGCTCTCAGCCAGGGATCGTCGACATGGCGGACCTTATGCGCAGCACGCTTCGCCTGCGGCCGGATCGGATCGTCGTTGGCGAGGTAAGAGGCGCTGAGGCGTTGGATCTGATCAAGGCATGGGGTACCGGCCATCCCGGCGGTATTGCCACCCTCCATGCCGGCTCCAGCCTCGGTGCGCTGTTGCGCATCGAGCAGTTGATCCTTGAGGTCGCCCGCACCGCCCCTCGCGCCCTGATCGCCGACGCCGTAGACCTGATCGTTCTCCTCGACGGTCGCGGGCGCGAGCGGCGTGTGCGAGAGCTATCGAGAGTCCTCGGCTACGACGGGCATGGCTACCGGCTCGAAGCGGCCAACGGTGTATCCACGCAAATCCAAGCCACCCACCAGGAAAACCCGTCATGACCCGCCACTTCCGCGCTATGAACCTGACGACCCTCAGCAGGCACGGCATATCGCTCGGCCTTCTCTGCGCCGCCATGCCAGCGCTTGCAGCTGGATCCGGCATGCCCTGGGAAGCGCCTCTTCAACTCATTCTCGAGTCGGTGCAGGGCCCCGTCGCAAAGATCGTTGCGGTGATCATCATCATTGCGACCGGGCTGGCCTTGGCGTTCGGCGACACCAGTGGTGGCTTTCGCAAGCTGATCCAGATCGTATTCGGCTTATCGATTGCCTTCGCCGCTTCATCGTTCTTTCTGACCTTCTTCAGCTTTGCAGGCGGGGCGCTGCTCACATGACCCAGCCGAGCCAGCACCTGCCAGGATTCGAGTTGCCCCTGCACCGTTCCCTCTGCGAACCCATTCTCCTCGGTGGCGCGCCCCGCAGCGTGGCCATCCTCAATGGAACCGCCGCTGCGGTGGTCGGGCTGGGCCTCCAGCTGTGGCTGCCGGGATTGGCGCTATGGCTCGCCGGCCAAGCCATGGCCGTTTGGGGCGCCCGGGCGGACCCGCAATTCATGGAGGTGTTTGCGCGCCACCTGAAATACCCGCCTCTGCTCGACCTGTAGGTAGCCGACAATGCTGAACCTCCGCGAATACCGTTCTCGACCAACCAAACTGGCCGATTGGCTTCCCTGGGTCGGCCTCGTAGCGCCTGGTGTCGTACTCAACAAGGACGGCTCGTTCCAACGTTCCCTTCGTTTCCGAGGCCCGGATCTGGAAAGCGCCACCGAGGCCCAACTGTTGGCCACCACGGCGCGCCTGAACAATGCCCTGCGTCGTCTCGGTTCGGGATGGATGCTGCAGGTCGAGGCCGACCGGAGGGATGCCGCGCATTACCCGACGGGTCAGTTCGCCGACCCGCTGTCCTGGCTCGTCGACGAGGAAAGAAGGGGCAGTTTCGAGTCGGCAGGAAGCCATTTTGAAAGCGACTATCACCTAACGCTGGTGTACCTGCCCAGGGAGCAGGCTCATGCCAGCGCTGCCAACCTGCTCTATGCAGACCGGCCGCAACGCGGCGCCGACTGGCGCGGCCAGCTGGCCGCGTTCATCGATGAAACGGGGCGTTTCGAGGCGCTTCTCGAGGGGGTAATGCCTGAATGTCACTGGCTCGACGATGCCCAGACGTTGACCTACCTGCACGGTACGATTTCGGCGAACAGGCATTCGGTAGCGCTGCCGGACGCGCCCTTCTATCTCGACGTACTCCTGGCAGACCAGCCGCTAACAACGGGGCTCGCCCCGATGCTCGGCGAGCAGCATCTGCGCGTTTTGTCTGTTCGCGGTTTCCCCACGTCCAGCTGGCCTGGCGTGCTAAACGAACTGAACAACCTTGGCATCACGTACCGGTGGTCGACCCGCTTCATCTGCATGGACAAGACCGAGGCATTGGCTGAACTGACGCGCTTGCGGCGCCAATGGTTCGCCAAGCGCAAGGGCGTCCTGACGCTGCTGCGAGAAACCGTCTTCCAGCAGGAAAGCCCACTGCTCGACAACGACGCCTCCAACAAGGCCGCTGACGCCGACGCGGCGCTGCAGGACCTCGGTGCCGATCGGGCCGCGTACGGCTATTTCACCGCTACGGTCACGGTCCTCGATGGCGATCCCCAACATGCCGATGAAAAGCGCCGGCTAGTGGAACGAACCATCCAGAGCCGCGGCCTGGTGACGATTAACGAGCAGTTGAATGCCGTTGAGGCGTGGCTCTCCTCCGTTCCGGGCAACGCGTACGCGAACGTGCGACAGCCCATTGTCTCCACGCTAAACCTGGCTCACCTGATGCCCGTCTCGGCCGTATGGGCCGGACCGATACGCAATGCGCACCTGAACGCGCCACCGTTGATGATGACAAGAACCGAAGGCGCTACCCCGTTTCGCCTGGTCACCCATGTTGGCGATGTTGGGCATACGCTCATCGCCGGGCCTACGGGCATGGGAAAGTCGGTGCTGCTCGCCATTCTCGCGCTGCAGTTTCGCCGGTACCGCGGCGCCCGACTGGTCATCTTCGACATGGGCGGCTCATTGCGTGCCACCACGCTCGGTCTCGGTGGCGACCACTATGACCTTGGCCGCGACGGGCATGTCGCGTTCCAGCCGCTCGCTTTTATAGACGACGACGGCCAACGCGCGTGGGCGAGCGAGTGGATCCAGGCCCGACTGCAGGCCGAGGGCCTAGCGCTTACGTCGGCACAGAAAACCTCGATCTGGACCGCTTTGAATAGCCTTGCCGGGGCGCCAGTCGGGCAGCGCACCATGACCGGCTTTACGGTGCTCTTGCAGGACAGGCAGATGCGCGAGGCCCTTCAGCCCTATGTCTTTGGTGGTGCGATTGGCCGGCTGCTCGATGCCGATGAGGAGCGGCTGGGACGCGCTGATACTCAATGCTTCGAAATGGAAGAGTTGATGCACAGCAGAGCCGCCGTCGCGGCAGTGCTGGGATACCTTTTTCAGCGCTTCGAGGCGCGTTTTGATGGTGCGCCAACGCTGCTCATCCTGGATGAGGCGTGGCTATTCCTGGATGAACCGCTGTTCGCCGCGCGCATCCGTCAGTGGCTCAAAACACTGCGAAAGAAAAACGTGTCGGTCATTTTCGCAACGCAGTCGCTGGCCGACATTCGCTCGTCGAGCATTGCCACCGCCGTCATCGAAAGCTGTCCGAGCCGGATTCTTCTGCCAAATCCCCAAGCGCGCGAACCCCAGGTACGCGAGCTTTACCAGGCGTTTGGTCTGAACGAGCGGCAGATCGAGATGATCGCCCGGGCAACGCCCAAGCGCGACTACTACTTCCAATCCCGCCAGGGCAATCGCTTATTCGACCTCGACCTGGGGCCGATCGCACTCGCGTTTGCCGCAGCGGCCAGCCCGCAGGATCAACGGGAGATAGATGCAGTTCTCGAGACTGCAGGCGTTGATGGCTTTGCTGGCGCATGGCTCGATGCGAAGGGGCTGCCGTGGGCTGCCGGTCTGCTCGAATCTCACAGCTCGTTGCAGGTGGGCATATGAGCCGACAGCTCCGGTTCAACGGGGCGCTGGGCCTAATTTGCCTATCGCTTAGTACGCATGCCTGCGCGATGACGGTAATCGACCCAACGAATCTCGCGCAGAACACGCTGACTGCCGTGCGCACTCTGGAAATGGCAAACAACCAGCTCAGTCAGCTACAAAACGAAACCCAGATGCTTCTGAATCAGGCCAGACATCTCGCGACGCTCGATTTCAATGTGGTTGAACGGTTGAAATCGTCCATCACGACAAGCAACCAACTGCTCGCCCAGGCACAGGGCCTGGCCTATGAGGTATCGCGGCTCGATCGGGAATTCGCCCGCCTTTACCCGCAAGAGTACGCGAGGACCATGACAGGATCCGAAATGGCCAAGCAAGCGCACGAGCGTTGGGGCCAGGGCCGTGACGGAATCCATACGGCACTTCGCATGCAGGCGCAGCTGTCGCGGAGCCTGGAGGGGGACCAGGCAGTACTGACCGACCTCCTAGCCCAGAGCCAATCGGCGGTAGGGGCTCTGCAAGCCAATCAGGCCACCAACCAGCTTCTCGCCCTGCGGGCGAAGCAAGCAATTCAGGCCCAGCAGTTGGCCATCACCCAGAGCCGCTCGATTGCACTCGATCAAGCCCGCCAGATTGCTTCGGAGGAGCAAGCACGCGAACAACGACGGCGGTTCATGGGAACCGGTACGCGCTACACGCCGCAGCCAGTCAGGCTGTTCGGGCGATGAGCTACAGGTTCGCGTTTGCTGCTCTGCTCAGCACGGTGCTGGTGGCGGGCGGCTGTGACCGGGCGAGTACTGCTCACGCGTCCTGCAAACCAAGCCATATGCCCACCGCATCGCAGCGGTTCTTCATGGGACAGGCAATCCCGGGCGAGTTTCTTACCCTGGAAAGTCTCCCTCCGATACCCGCCACCTTCGACGATGACGAGCCATGAACGACGTCGGCGTAATCGACCGATTCCTAGAGGTGTTTTCACTCTACATCGACTCGGGCTTTGGTCTGCTGAGCGGCGAAATCGCGTTTCTCTCGGCCACCCTCGTCGCCATCGACATGACTCTTGCCGGCTTGCTTTGGGCGACATCCTCGGACGATGTCATTGTGAAGCTTCTCAGGAAGACACTCTATGTCGGCGCCTTCGCCTTCATCATCGGCAATTTCAACTGGCTCGCCGAGACAATCTTCAACTCCTTCGCGGGCTTGGGATTATTGGCGTCCGGATCGCAGCTGACGCAGGACCAATTTCTACAACCCGGACGACTGGCCGCCGTCGGTATCGAGGCAGGTCGCCCGCTACTCGATCACATCGGCAGCCTGACCGGTGTTACCAAGACCGTTTCGAACATCGACAGCATCGTCGTGCTGTTTCTGGCTTGGCTGGTGGTGCTCATCAGCTTTTTCATCCTGTCGATCCAGCTATTCGTCACCCTCATCGAGTTCAAGTTGACGACCCTCGCAGGCTTCGTTCTGGTGCCCTTCGCGCTTTGGAACAAGACGTCTTTTCTCGCCGAGAAGGTGCTCGGAAACGTGGTGTCGTCAGGAATAAAGATCCTCGTGCTCGCTGTGATCGTGGGCATCGGCACTGGCTTGTTCAGCGAATTCCTGTCCGCCCCGGACGAACCCTCAATCGACCACGCGCTGGCTACCATGCTTGCCGCCCTGGCCATGCTGGGGCTAGGCATCTTCGGTCCGGGAATCGCCACGGGCCTGGTCTCGGGCGCACCGCAACTGGGGGCTGGCGCTGCTGCTGGAACGGCCTTGGGCGTCGCCGGGATAACCGCCGGTGCCGCGGCGATGGTAGCGGGCGCAGGTGGCGCCGCAGCCGCGGCGGCTCGCCTGTCACACGTAGGCCCTGGCGGACCGATGGCCGAGTCTGGGTCGGCAATCGCCGGTGGCACCCAGTCCGCAGCGGTATCCAGCGGATCGCTGAGCACAGGCGAAGCTGCAACCGCAGCGACATCAACTCCTTCTGGAACGCAGCCGGCTTGGGCCCGGCGCCTGCAGCGCAAGCAGCAGGTCAGCCAGGCGACATCGACCCTCGCCCATACGCTGCGCGGCGGTGACGCTGGCGGCTCGGCACAGGGGCCTCGTCTCAGGGATTCTTCAAACAGCTAGGGGAACGCAGATGCGGTTCAAACGAACCAGGGTCCGGTATTCGGAAACGCCCTCTCCCATCACACCCTACCAGGCGGCCGGGCAGGCCTGGGATGAGCGCCTGGGCGCGAGCCGGGTTCAGGCCAGCAACTGGCGGATGATGGCGTTCGGCTGCCTGGGCCTTGCACTGTTGATGGCATCAGGGCTGGTGTGGCGCTCGTTGCAGTCGACCGTTACGCCCTATGTGGTCGAGGTCGATAGCGCCGGCCAGGTACGTGCGGTCGGCGAAGCGCCCATTCGCTACCAGCCAAAGGACGCGCAGATCGCCTATCACCTGGCTCAATTCATCAGCCTCGTGCGTGCGCTTCCGATCGACCCGATCGTGGTCCGGCGAAACTGGCTGGCCGCCTACCAATACACCACCGACCGTGGCGCCGCGACGCTCAATGAGCATGCGCGGACGCACAACCCCTTCACCCGGGTGGGCAAGGAGTCGGTGACGGTTGAAATCACCAGTGTCGTGCGCGCCAGCGACCGCTCGTTCCAGATTCGATGGGATGAGCGTCGCTACGTCAACGGCGCGCCGTCTGGCGTCGAGCGCTGGACGGCCGTGCTCTCGATCGTTCTTCAAGCACCCCGTACCGAAGAGAAGCTTCGGAGCAATCCGCTAGGCATCTACATCGACGGCCTGTCCTGGAGCCGAGAACTGAACACCACGCAATGAGCCAAGCTGCCATGAATAATGCAACCCGCCTCTACGTCTACCCGCTCCTATTCGCCATGCTGACTGGCTGCACCAACCGAAGTGCACCGGCTCCGGTCGTTACGCTGGACGAACCCGTTCGGGCTCAAGAGCTGCCGAGCCCGCCCGAGCCCTTCAAGGTTGTCACGATCCCACAACCGCTGGCGCTGCCGGCACAACTTAAGCCACTGCCAACTGCCAATCCGGCGCACAAGCCTGTCGATGCGAGAGAGAGCGTTACACAAGCGAACCGTGATGCCCGTGTTGCACCGACTCGTGACGGGTACATCAACGCCATCCAGGTCTGGCCTTACTCGGACGGCGCTCTGTATCAGGTCTACGCCAGCCCGGGTCGAATAACGGCAATCAACCTACAGCCGGGCGAGGAGCTGGTCACTGTGGCCGCGGGGGACACCGCTCGCTGGATTGTCGGCGATACGGTGAGTGGCAGTGACGACAACGCAAGAGTCAGCGTGCTCATCAAGCCGACTCGAACTGGACTGGAGACGAACCTGCTCGTAACGACCACACGGCGAAGCTATCTCGTCGAGCTGACCTCGACTGAAAAAACCTGGATGGCGTCGGTGTCCTGGGATTACCCGGACGACCGCATGCGCTCGCTAACGCGTCGAGCCGCTGCGGCGCGTTCTGCTTCGCCGGTCGACGTTGGCCTGTCGCTCGCGCAGCTGCGCTTCCGGTATGTGATCGGCGGTAGCAACCCGCCGTGGAAGCCACTGCGAGCGTTCGACGATGGGCGCAAGGTGTACATCCAGTTTCCCCCAGGCATCGCACAGGGTGAGTTGCCGCCTCTATTTGTAGTGGGACCAGAGGGAGACGGGCAACTGGTCAACTACCGGTTTCGCTCCCCCTACTACATTGTGGACCGGTTGTTTGGCGCAGCCGAGCTGCGGCTCGGCGCTGACAAGGGTGATGTAGTTAGGATCGAGCGCACCGATGGGCTGGCACGGAAGGCACCGGCATGGTGAGCAAGTCCGACGATTCTCCGCACGGCGATGCCCAAGCCATGCCGCCAAAGGTGGCTCCGGAAACACTGGAACTGCGCGCCAGACCACCACGCGTCACCCGTCTTAACCCACGGACACTAGCAGCAGTCGTCGGCGGACTCGCCGCTGTCGTGTTGGGCGCTCTCGTGTGGTCGTTGCAGCCCCAGCATCGAGCCAAGATTGCGGCGAGGGACGAACTCTTTAACGTGGAGCGTATTCCCCGCTCAGAAGGACTGGACAGGCTACCGGCCGATTACGCCCAGCTTGAGCCAACGGCAACGCCATCGCCAGTGCCGCAGCTTGGCCCTCCGCTTCCTGGCGACGTCGGCGCGGCCATAGTCAAGGTGCAGGGCCAGGCCCTCGTCCCCGGTGATGCAGCTAAAGCGGACAACAACGCTGAGGAGCTGCGCCTGGTAACGCTCAGGGAAGCCGAGGACGCGGTGCGTTCACCGATTTTCTTCGGAGTCGGGGGATCAAATGCCCCGAGTGGCCGGCGTTCGGGTCTCGCCACTAATGGCTTGGATCGCGGCGCGCCTCCGATGACAACCGAAGCTGGCGCTGCATTAGCGAGCCGGGGGGATCCGAACGAGCCGTTTACCAGTAATTCAGCCAATGCACAGAAGCGGGATTCAGGATTTGTTCAACTCCCAGTGTCACCCTACCAACTGATGGCTGGCACCGTTATCGCGGCCGCATTGGTGACCGGAATCAAATCGGACCTGCCGGGCGAGGTAATCGCCACCGTGACCGAGCCGGTGTATGACAGCGCAACGGGTGAGCACCTGCTGATACCACAAGGCTCGCGTCTGCTGGGTCGCTACAACAGCCAGGTCAGCTACGGGCAGCGGCGCGTGCAGGTCGTTTGGCAACGCTTGATCTTTCCGGACACTACCTCCGTTCAATTGGATAACCTGGTTGGTACCGATGCCGCCGGGTATTCAGGCTTGGAAGATGGCGTTGACTGGCATTGGGATCGCATCGCCGCAGGCGCTGCCATGAGCAGCCTGCTGGGGATCGGCGCCGAACTGGCAGCTCCTCAAAACCGCAGCGACAGCGACCGAGTCATCATTGCCGGACGCGACGGCCTGCAGGACACGGTCAACCAAGTCGGCCAGCAAATGACCCAGCGCAACCTTGATATCAAGCCTACGCTCACGCAGCGTCCTGGCTTGCCGCTTCGCGTGATCGTCAATCGCGACATGGTGCTCCATCCGTTTCCGGAGGCATTTGGTGAACGGACGGACCCACCCCTAATCGAGGGAAACGTCAGGTAGCGAAGGAGCGATTGCCTTCACTGGAAGCAATTTGAATCGAGTGTCGGGGGCCAGACACCCCTGCTGTTATTTGAGACGCCCAGCTGCCTTGCTATATGCCTGTTCGCGTTCACGGCGATCAACCGCAATCACAAATACCACCACCTCTTGGTCGAGCACCTGATACACCAAGCGGTAGCCGCTGCTTCGTAATTTGATCTTGTAGCAGTCCGGCAGCGAGCGGAGCCGATTAGCCTCAATTCGCGGATTCAGCAATATTTCCGCAAGCTTTTTCTTGAGCTGCTGGCGGACGGTGTCGCCAAGCTTTTGCCATTCTTTCAGTGCCCGCGCATCGAACTCGAGGCTATAGGTCATCCAGCGCAACCTTCACGCGCTGTGGGTCTGCAAGACGCTCACGAACAGTGGCGATCATCGCTTCGTCTTCCTCGGTCATCAACACTGGTCGAAATGGTAGCTGTCCGCGCTCGGCCACATACTGCAGAGTCTGCCGCATCAACTCAGAAGGGGTAATGCCGAGCTTTTCAAGTTCATGGTACGCCCGGGCTTTTAGTTCATCATCGACACGTATATTTATAGAAGCCATGGCGATAACACCTGTAATGACAATTGTCATTACAATGGCAGCTTTACTGTAACCAGGCAACCATTTCAAAGCCCACGGTACGTCTTGCGTAACCCCCAGTCTTGCCTTCTTTCCGGACTTTCATGGTCCCTCTCGCCCATAGAGTTGGTACCTGCCAGCCCGCGCTCCGCGAGGCAAGTGCCGCATTGGGTCTGGATGATCGCCATCCTACGCCTACGTTCTCCCATGCCGGTTTCTGCAGGTGAATGAGTCGATCAGCATGCATTCGTGCATGTCGCGCGCCCTGCTAAGAGGACATCTCATGAACCGTACCGAATGTCAGCCAACTCGCGCCACAAACCTCATGGTGGATGCCAAAACGCTGTCCCGGACAGTCGGCGTCAGCGTCCCGACGTTGTATCGCTGGATGGGTGAGTTGGGCTTCCCGCGCCCCATCAAGCTTTCCGCCCGCTGCTCGCGTTGGCCTATGGCCGATGTCGAGGAATGGATCGAGAGTCGA
>NZ_RFFM01000001.1 GCF_003696365.1 Stutzerimonas zhaodongensis | reverse complement strand
AGACTGAGCGAGGCGGTAATGAAAAGGGGGAGCAGGCTTCGGTCTGCTCCCCCTTTTTCGTTATGGCTAACGCGCTGCTTGATTGAGTCGAACTGAAGAGCGAAGGATAGATAGGCGACATCCAAGGTCTATCTCTTTACACCGGAACCGCTTTGGCCCGGGAGATAACGAACGAAACGGGCGGTGTCTGCCGCTCGCCCTACATGTACCAGCAGTCCATGGAGCAAGCCCACCGATGATCAATGCGGATCAGCCGCACAAGCCACGAGGCGCTGTAGTGACCTTGGCCAATCGACCTAGCGAACCCCTTCATGAAAGAGCCGTGCACGAGCAGCTTGCCCGGCGTCTTGCAGTGCTCCAGGGCATGACTTTCCTCGGTGCGTACGATCGCAGCGTCGAATATCCCCAGCATTTGTACTTCGTACCCTCGGGCACCATCGTCGGCACCAGCACCGCGCGCGAATTGGGTCTCGACGGTGAGGAAGATCTGTTTGGCGGTGTTGTCCCGCAGCCTTTTATCGAGACGAAGGCCATCAGCCATCCGCTGGTTCGCCCGGATGCTGACGCGCCGATCGGATGGTCACGCGATTTCGTCAGTCGCGTCATCGGCAGTGTTCTTCCCGGATACAGCATGTTCTCGCTGAACGATGCTCGAGAAGCCGGGCGGCGCTTGCTCCACGAAGGGGCAGTGAGATTAAAGCCGGTAAGAGCAACGGGAGGCCGGGGACAGGAACGGATCACCACGGTACAGGCGCTGGATCAGGCCTTGGCACATATCGATGAAAAGGAGCTGGCGCAGTACGGGCTGGTGCTTGAGGCCAACCTGGAACAGGTGACCACCTTCAGCGTTGGCCAGATCCGAGTGGCGGGCAACACGCTGAGCTATTACGGAACCCAGCGGCTCACATCCGACAATTCCGGTGAGACGGTCTACGGCGGCTCCGATCTAGTCGTTTCAAACGGCGATTTCGATGCCCTGCTGGCGCTCGATCTGCCGGAAAAGGTGCGGTTGGCCGTGTCACAGGCGCAAATCTACGACGATGCTGCTTCGGCGTGTTTCCGGGGGTTCTTTGCCTCTCGTCGAAACTACGACATCGCTCAGGGTATCGATGGCCGAGGTCGGGCTTGTTCCGGTGTACTTGAGCAGTCCTGGCGAATCGGCGGGGCCAGCGGAGCGGAGATTGCGGCACTTGATGCGTTCAGGCAGGGCGCTCGCGGTGCCGTTCGAGCGTCTACCGTCGAAGTTTATGGTGAGGCGCAGACTATTCCACATGGCGCAACCGTGCTGTTTCGCGGCGAGGATGCCGAGGTTGGCTTCATTACCAAATACGTCACGGTAGAGGCTTATGGCGACGCAAAGTGAGTGTGTAGATATTCTGGTTGATGACGAGCACATAGCTGGCACCTTTCTCTCGCCGCCAACCAAACTGCCCGGCGTGCTGTTTGTACATGGCTGGGGAGGCAGCCAGGAGCGCGATCTTAGCCGCGCGCGTGGCATTGCGGGGCTGGGTTGCATCTGCCTGTCGTTCGACTTGCGCGGTCATGCCCTTACCGTTGCGCAACAGCAGACCGTTACGCGCGAGCAGAACCTGAATGATCTGCTAGCCGCTTATGACTTACTGGCGCAGCACCCCAACATCGATCCGTCTGCTATCGCCGTGGTGGGCACCAGCTACGGGGGCTACCTGGCCGCTTTGCTGACTGCGCTGCGGCCGGTGAAGTGGCTGGCGCTTCGCGTCCCAGCTCTTTATTCGGATGATGACTGGATGGTGCCCAAGCGTCAGCTCAATCGTGATTTGCTCAATCAATTGAGGGGACGCCGGGTGACCCCAGAGGAAAATCGTGCGTTAGCGGCCTGCGCTGAGTTTCGCGGGGACGTGCTGATCGTCGAGTCCGAACACGATCATCTGGTGCCCCACAGCACCATCATGAGTTACCGCGCTGCATTCCATCAGACGCATTCATTGACGCACCGCGTCATCCTCGGTGCCGATCACGCATTGACCACTGAATGCTGTCAGAAGGCCTACACCGACATCCTGGTGAATTGGGCAACTGAAATGGTGGTGGGTGCACGTCTGGATCAGCAGGAAGGCCTCGCTGCTGCCAACAGGATGCCTTAGCCGGGCGGCGAGGGCGGTTGTATGGGGCCGACGAAACGGCTCCAGCGGCGATCCAGCACCTGCTGCTTGAGCACCTCGATCACGTCGACCAGAAGTTCCTCCAAAGCCAGGTCGGTGTTTTCGTCCTGATAGACCCAGGCTTCGAAGAATTCATCGGCAAGGTTTCGCGCAAGGCGCTGGAATTGTGGGCTTTGCAGTCCCTCTGCGGCTCCCTGCAACAGCCGTGCGGCAATGTCGGCCAAGGCCTGGTCGAGCGTATCGGCGACCCGCCCACCCATTGGCAGACGACGCAGGCTGGTTACTTCCGGATTGTTCTGCAGCGCTTGATGGATCAGCGCGCCCACGTAGCCTTCGATAGCGCCGCGATTGTCCCGGTAACCGGTCTCCAGCATGCTCTGCATGCGCCGGGACAGGTCGTTGAGCAATCGCTCCTTGCGCGGCCTGACGACTTCCTCGAGCAGTCTGCGAGACAGGTCGTCGCTGGCACCGATTTCTTGCTGCATACGGCTGAACAGCCGAACCATGACCCGATCCGATAGATCTTCGAGCAGCAGTGAATAGTAGCGGTGGGCGACTCCGAAAATTGCCCAGCGCCGCATGTCGATCAGGCCCAGCCGCTGAAGTCGGATCAGCAGACTGCCTACGCGTAACACACGCAACCAGCGCAAGCCCGTCAGCGGAATGCAGCCGAGAACGTCGTACCAGTGGGCGAAAGGATAGTAGTACCAGCGCGTGTAGCGTCGCTCGAATAATGCGACTGTCCAGCCGAGCAGGACGTCGAGGATGAATATCGCGACAAAGCCTAGATCGATCAGTTGGAAGTTGCGGTGAATGGTGGCGTCGTATCGCTGATGCAGTTCAGGCAGCCAGTTAGAGAGCGCCTCGTTGATGGGCGCCAGGATGAAAAGGCTGTCAAATATGATCAGCCCCAGGTTGATGCAGACCAGCAAGACGATGAAGCCTTCCCAGGCCGCGTGCAGCCCGTCACGCAGGCGCTCATTCCGTTGTGCAGTCGGCTCGGTCATTGGCCTGCACTGGCCGGTGCGCTGGCCGCATGCCAGAGAATTTCAGCACATCCCTGACGGCGCGCGATCAGCCGAGCCACGACGAAGAACAGGTCCGACAGACGATTGAGGTAGGCCAGCCCGACCGCACGTAGCGGCTCCATGGCATTGAGCTGCTGACAGCGGCGCTCACTGGTGCGTGCCATGCTTCGGCAAAGATGGGCCATGGCGATCAACCGTGTGCCGCCGGGCATGATGAAATCCTCGAGTGGCCCAAGCTCCTGGTTCCAGTGGTCGATGGCTGCTTCCAGACGCGCCACCTCCGCCTCCGTCAGCGCCTGGTACTCCGGCATCGCCAGTTCGCCCCCGAGATCGAACAGGCGGTGCTGGCAGGGACCGAGAACCTCGATCAGCTCGGCCAGGTCGGGCCAGCGAGTCTGGGCTTCGGCCAGCTCGGCCAGGAGCAGGCCGAGCTGGCTGTTGAGTGTATCGATTTCACCCATTGCCTCGACCCGCGGGTGATCCTTAGGCACCCGGCGGCCGTCAGCCAAGCCAGTTTCGCCTGCATCACCGGTTCGCGTGTAGATCTTCGAAAGTCGGTTACCCATCTGTAATTCCTTGGTTCAGCTCGCAGGAGTGTCGGAGGCCGATGTCAGTGGAAGACGCAAGGTGAAGGTCGTGCCCTGATCTGGCCTGCTCTGAACTTCCATCTGGCCTTTGTGGTTGTTGGTGATGATGAAATACGAAACGGAAAGGCCCAGGCCGGTTCCCTGGCCCACCTCTTTGGTCGTGAAGAAGGGCTCGAAAATTCGCTTGCGGATGTTCTCGGGAATGCCGCCGCCGTTGTCTTCCACCTGAATCTCGGCCCATGGCGGGCTCAGGCGCGTGCGCAGAATGATCTGGCCTCGGCCTCGTTCCGGATGCTGGTGGATCGCCTGCGCCGCGTTCTTCAGGAGGTTCAGCAGCACCTGCTCCAGTTCATTGCCAATGCAGGGAACACGATCGATCTGCGGATCGAAATCACGCACGATTTCGATGGAGCGGAAATCGAAACCGTCCATCAGCGCGAAGTCGTTGCCCGCGATTTCCAGCGCCTGGTCGATGAGTATCGGCAGTTGGCATTCGGCAAGTTGCCTGTTGCTGAGGCGACTGAAGCTCAGCATGTGGCTGACGATCTTGGCGGCACGCGAGCCGGCCTGCTGTATTCCGTCGAGCAACTGCGGGATTTCCCGCCGCTGCAGGTACTGGTTAACGGCCGACAGGGAGACGCCTGTCTCGTCGGCGGCCTCGCGGTTTCGCTCCAGATCGGGCGACAATCGTCGGCGGATGTTCTGTGCGTTGTGCAGGATTGCGCCGAGGGGGTTGTTGATCTCATGTGCCATGCCGGCGGCTAGGCTGCCGACCGAGAGCATTTTTTCCGACTGCACCATGATTTCTTCCATGTTGATCCGATCGGTAATGTCGTCGATGCGGATCACAACGCCACGGCCGCCCCCGCCCATGAGGGGGTAAAGCGTCAGTGCGTAATGACGAGGCTCGTCATTGAAGGTCCAGGTGACGCGTTCGATTTTCTCGACCTGATGATGTTCCGAAGTTCGCCGGATCTGCGTAAGGAACGGCCGTAGCGGTTCGAATGCGATGAACACCGGTTGATTCAGGGCGTCGTCGATGGACGTACCGGACAGGGCGCTGGCCTGCTGATTCCATTGAGTTACGTAGAGTTGCTCATCCAGCGCGATGAGCACCGAGGGCATGGAGTCGATAATGCTGTTCAGGTAGTTCTGGAAGCCGGTGAGCTTCTGCTCGATCTTGCTGCGTACCTGCACTTCAAGCTCGAGTTTGCGGTTGGAATGGCGGGTTTCCTCAGCCAGACCCTGAGCGTGGTCGAAGGCCTCCTGGGCGTCGTCACGGGCGCGTTTGAGCTGCTGCTCGCGGGCTTCCATACGCGACAGCATGGTGTTGAAAGCATCTGCGAGGTTGCCAATCTCGTCCCGGTTCCGCGGCGTGGCGCGCAGTGAATAGTCCTCATCTCGTGTGACCTGGCGGGACAGCGCTTCGAGGTCTCGAATCGGTCGGGTGATCAGTCTGCGAATCTGGCGTGCCACCAGCGCCCAGAGCAGTAGACTGGCCAGCAGGATGGCGAGGCTGGCCGTAAAGGTGCCTGTATAGAAGGCTCCGGGCAGTTCACTGCTGGCGACGATCAGCAGATGACCCGGCGGGCCTGCGGCTTGTGGCAGTTCAACGAGCAGGTTGGCACGCATTTCATTTTTTTTCCACGCCGGCAGGGTGCTGATCTGCTCCGGAAGATCCAGCGGGTCGCCTCGATAAAGTTGGGCAAGGCGCCGGCCTGTATTGTCGTAGATCACCGCTGCGCGCAGTGGCGCGTAGTCATGCAGCTTTTGCAGCAGCTCGTCGGCTGCCGATTCGGATGCCAGGGCGCGGCTGCTCAGCTCTGGGGTCGCCAGCAGGGCGCCGAGCGTATGCATGGCTTGCGGTGCGACGCTTTGGCGGGAGATCCAATAGGCCGCGCTGATGAAGGTGAGATTGGACACCAGCAGCACAGCCGCGAGCAGCACGAGCAGGGCGATCAGCAGCTTGCGGCCGACCGGCAGATTTTCGAGGCGCTGGCGCAGGGTCATGGCAGGCACAGGCGAGAGAGTGTTGCAGCAGGGTAGCGGTGCCTCAGTCCGTCGGCAATCCGCGAAGTTGCAGGAATGCCCTGAGCTGCTCCAGAAGCCTCGCAAGGCCGGGCGCTTCCACACCATGCTGTAGCGCGGCCCGGCACGCGTGCCCGAGCAAAAAACTCACTTCGGTGCGACGTCCATTGTGTACGTCCTGGTGCATCGACGAGTAATTGCTGGCGGTGGCCTCGATGACGCGCAGCACTTCATCTTCAAGGCCAACGGCGGCTTCCGTCTGATTGCAGGCGCGCAGCAAGTGCGCGAGGTCCTTGCACAGCGAATTCAGCTGTTCGCGGTGTGCCAGCAGTTCGCCGTTGCGGCAATCATGCAGAACGCTCATGGGGTTGATGGCGCAATTGAGCGCGAGTTTGCGCCACAGCTTGCTCATGATGTCGCGGTTCCAGACGTGGGGGATCTGCGCTTTTTCCATGTCGGCGAGCCAGGCCGGTGCGTTTGGGTTCATCGGATCGCCCAGCCAGTTCTGCCCTCGACCGGCGTGGACGATGCTGAAGCCACTCTGGCGATAGGCACCTTCGGTGCTGGAGATGAAAATGCAACGGCAGTCGGGCCATCTCTCAGCGATGGCCTGCTGGCTGCCGAGGCCATTCTGAAGGAGAAGGATCTCCGTGCCTGATCTCAGCCGTAGCGACACTTCAGCGACAGCGGCCTGCGCATCGTAGGCCTTGCATGCCACCAGCAACCGCCGGATTGGTGTGGTCGCATCCGGCAGTTCTGCGGGCACCGGATAAAGAGAGGTTTCGCCCTCTTCGGTCAGCGCCAGGCCGCCTGCACTCTGGTAATCCGCCAGCCGCTGCTGGTTACGCAGAATAAGACGCAGTGGTACGCCAGCACGCGACAGGCGCGTCGCCCAGAGGCCGCCGAGACTGCCAGCCCCGAGTACATGCCAGGTCACGGCCATCAGGTGGCTTGCTTGTAGCGCAGGGGTACGATCCGGCCTGTGGCATAGGCGTCAGGCAGTAATGCCTCTGCACGCTGAATGATCAGCGCCGTGTTGACTGGCGATACGCTTGCATCGAGGCTGACCATGCCGATTCCGGCCTTGATCGAGATAAATCCTTCGCTGGTCTTGAAGGCCTTGAGGTTGAGCCCTTCGTGGAGCCGCTTGAAGCTGCTGGGTGAACAAGCACGCAGGTCGTCGATCAATGTGACCACGCCGAAATGCCGGTCATCCAGGCGGGTAAGCACGTCCAGCGGACGAACCAGTTGTTGCAGGCGCCTCGCAACGCCTCGCAGCAGTTCGTGGTGGAACGTCTCGCCGTAGCGTTCCTGCTGACTCATTATTTCAGGCAGGCCGATCACCAGGTAGCAGAGCGCGCCGCCGCGGCTTTCGATCTGGCGCAGGCTGTCGCCAAGCCGCTGCTCGAGGTAGCGGCGGTTGCCGATGCCGGTCACGTGGTCTATCAGGTTGCGTTGTTCCAGGCTTGCGATGTTCTCGGTCAGCAGACGATTTTCCCGCATCAGCCGCTGCAACGACCCGCACAGCCTGTCGGCTGCATATACCCGCGGCACCAGTTGGTCATTCATGACCGACTTTCCGATGAAATCGTCCACGCCGTGGTCGAAAGCCTTGCTCAGCACGTCCTGACCGTCACGACCAGTGAGCAGAATGATGTAGGTGTAGTGATCGGACAT
This sequence comes from Stutzerimonas zhaodongensis, assembly GCF_003696365.1. Lineage (GTDB taxonomy): Bacteria > Pseudomonadota > Gammaproteobacteria > Pseudomonadales > Pseudomonadaceae > Stutzerimonas > Stutzerimonas zhaodongensis. The sequence goes on along the minus strand of NZ_RFFM01000001.1, from coordinate 1,813,470 downwards.
TTCGTCCTGCTGGCGGACCTGGGTGGTCAACTCCAACCCATCCATCTCCGGCATCAGCCAATCGGCCAGCAACACGTTGGTGGGGCGTTGTTCAATCAGTTCCAACGCGGCGCTGGCGCTGTTGGCGAAGCGCACATCCTCGTACCCAGCCTTGGCGAGGGCGCGACCTATCATCACGCTGGAAAACTTGGCGTCATCGACAACCAGGATGCTGAGTTGGGGGTTGGGCATGCAGGACTCGGTGAGGGATGTGACCCTGAAAAGTGATGGTCGGGTCTTATTGCCCTGAACCGTTATAATGATGGCCCATTTGAACCGTCAAGCTAAGCGCGCTGGATCACACCCTTGCGCCGTTTCCATTAGGAGGAAGCCCCATGCCCTCGTTCGACGTGGTGTCCGAACTGGACAAACACGAAGTGACCAACGCGATCGAAAATGCTGTCAAGGAACTTGAGCGGCGTTACGACCTGCGTGGGAAAGGCAGTTTCGAACTCAAGGAACTGACCGTCAATATGACCGCCGACGCTGATTTCCAATTGGAGCAGATGCTGGAAATCCTCAAACTGAGCCTGGTCAAGCGCAAGATCGATATTCAGTGCCTCGAATTCAAGGATCCCTATCCCTCTGGCAAGTCGGTGAAGCAGGAAGTAGTGCTGCGTGAAGGGATCGATAAAGAGTTGGCGAAAAAGATCGTCGCCCATATCAAGGACGCCAAGCTGAAGGTGCAGGCTGCCATCCAGGGCGAGCAGGTACGCGTCACCGGCAAGAAGCGCGATGATCTGCAGGAGGCCATTGCGCTGCTGCGTGCCAAGGATTTCGGCATGCCAGTGCAGTTCAACAACTTCCGCGACTGATTCGTCCCCCGCGCACGCACGCGTGCCTTTGCCCGCATCAACCGAGCAACCAGGCTAGCCCGGGCGCTCGGTGTTTCTAGGAGTCCCCAATCCAATGGATTTCAGTGTCGATTATCTGGTCGAACTTTCCGAGGCCTGGCTGCCGATCGTTATTCAGTATGGCGCTCAAGTCGCTCTAGCGCTCTTTACCTTTCTGCTTGGCTGGTGGCTGATCAATACCTTCGTAGCCCGGGTTGGCAGCTTGTTGAAGCGTCGCCAGATCGACCCTTCGTTGCATGGTTTCATCGAAAGTCTTTCGAGCATCGTGCTCAAGGCGTTGTTGCTGATCAGCGTGGCCTCGATGATCGGCGTCGAGACGACCTCTTTCATTGCCGTCATCGGTGCGGCCGGCCTGGCGATAGGCTTGGCGCTGCAGGGCAGCCTGGCCAACTTCGCCGGCGGCGTGCTGATCCTTATCTTCCGACCCATTCGAGTCGGTGAATGGATCGAGGCGCAGGGCGTGGCAGGGACGGTGCATTCGATACAGATATTCCATACCGTGCTCAAGTCCGGCGACAACAAGACCATCGTTGTGCCTAACGGCAGCCTCTCCAACAGCCATATCACCAACTTTTCACGTGAGCCGCGGCGTCGCGCTGATATCAACATCGGTATCGATTACAGCGCAGATATCAAGCTGGCTCGCCAGATCCTGCTTGAGATTGCCGAGGATGAGCGCGTCCTGCGCGATCCCGAGCCAGTGGTCCATGTCGTCGGGCTGGGTGATAGCTCGGTCAATCTATCGCTTCGTGTCTGGGTTGCGACAAAAGACTTCTGGCCCGTGACGTTCGGCTTCACTGAAAGGGTGAAAGAGCGCTTCGATGAGGCTGGAATCGGTATTCCCTTTCCGCAGCGGGTGGTACATCTGGTGCAGCGTTAGCCTGCTGTTCAGATTTGAAAAAGCCGGCAATGCCGGCTTTTTTGTCAGTTTCGCTCGGTGTTCGCCAAAGGATCGGCCGGGTCCGCTATTCGGCGAGTGCGCGACCACTGCCATGCAATCAATATCAGCGTCGGTATGCCGAGCAAGGCGGTAACCAGGAAGAAGTCGCTGTAGCCGAGCCGTTCGACCATGACGCCTGAATAGCCGCCCAGCAAGCGTGGCAATAGCAGCATCAGCGAACTTAGCAGGGCGTACTGCGTTGCAGAGAACTTCAGATTTGTCAGGCTTGAGAGATAGGCGACAAAGGCCGTAGAGGCGAGCCCGCCGCTGAAGTTATCGCAGGAAATCGTCACGATCAGCATGTTCAGGTTGGCGCCCATCTCCACCAACAGCATGAACATGAGATTGGTCGCCGCCGACGCAGCCCCACCAATGAACAGTATCGGAAGGATGCTGAAGCGCACGATGAGCAGACCACCGAACGCCGCGCCGAGCAGCGTCATGATCAGGCCGAACAGCTTGCTCACGCTGGCAATCTGGTCCTTGCTGAAGCCCTGGTCGATATAGAAGACGTTGGCCATCACGCCCATCACCGTGTCGGACATCCGGTAGGTGGCGATCAGTCCCAGCAGCAGCAGCGCCTGCCAGCGGTAACGCACGATGAAGTCGGTGATCGGCGTCAGCACCGGCCCCATCAGAATGCGACCAGGGCCGGACAGGCACGCCCAGCAGATCAGCAGATACATTGTGCCGCGCGGCCAGTAACCACCCCAGTAGGATTGGAACATGCCAGTGGTGGATACCATCAGAATGATCAGCACAATTACCGACACGGCCTGGTGAACGAAGTCGAATCGAACGGGACGCTGGCGCTGACCGGCCTGCTGCAGCATGTGCCGGACGGGGGACAAAAGAGAGCGGCCCCAAGGCGATAGCGAACCGATGATGAATAGCAGATAGAGGATCGCTCGTGGCCACGCCTGGGCGATCAGCGCATTGATCATCGCTGGTACGGAAATCAGCAGGACCAGGAACAGGCCGACGCCTGCCAGCTGGTGGTTGAAGCTGTATTTGGACGGCTCGTTAGGCAGCGGTGCGGCGCCGTCCGGCTCGGGGATCAGCAGACTGGTAATCAGTCCCGGCAGAATCAGCAGCGCGAAAATGACATACGTCAGAGCCCAGGCGGACTGGCTGTATTCAACATTGGTCGAACCCAGCCACTCGGCAAGAAACAGTGCCCCAGCGCTGGCCAACAGCATGGCGATTCGGTAGCCCGTCATGTAGCTGGCTGCCAGCGTCGCTTGCAGCTTGTCTTCGGCAATCTCCAGCCGGTACGCATCGATGGCGATGTCCTGGGTGGCAGAGGCGAAGGCCACCGCGACGGCGAGTGCTATCAGCATCGTCAGGTTGTGCTGCGGATTACACAGAGCCATGCCGATCAGCCCGATTGCGATCACTACCTGCGAAAGGACCAGCCAGGATCGGCGGCGCCCCAGAGCGCCGAGCCACGGCAGGCGCCATTGATCGAGCATCGGCGACCATACCCACTTGAAGGCATAAGCCAGACTGATCCAGCTGGCGAACCCGATGGTTTCGCGAGATACACCGGCTTCGCGGAGCCAGACTGAAAGCGTGGAGAACACCAGTATCGCCGGCAGGCCTGCAGCGAAGCCGAGAATCAGCAGCGTGATAGAGGCGGGGCTGGCATAGGCGGCGAGGGCAGTGCGCCAGGTTTCACGGGACATATGACGGGACGGCGATAGACATGAAGCGCGCACTCTACCCGCTGTACTCCGCCGATTGCCAGCCGTGGCGACGTATGTCGACGCGGTCGTTGATGATGGTCACGCCCTCAGCCCGCAAGCGCATGCGTTGTTCGTGTCCGGCAGCGGTTCCGGCCGGAAGGCTCAGTCGTCCGCCCGCACTTATGACCCGATGCCACGGCAAGCGAGAGCCTTCCGGCAGTTGCGACATCAGCCTGCCTACCCAGCGTGCGGCGCGACCAAGCCCTGCCAGGCTCGCTATTTCGCCGTATGTCACTACCTTGCCCTCAGGGATCTGTGCCATGACGAGGTACACGGCAGCCCGGCGCGAGTCGGTTTCGGCGGCTAGCGAATGCTCAGGCAGTAGCTCTGGCATCGTGTTTCCTCTGCTGCGTGGTGAATGGAAGTAACGACAGTCGAGACGCTGAACTCGGAACCCGTTCGGCAGTCTGTGCTTGCTGTGGACAAAGGCATAAGGATAATGCCGTCTTTCTAATCGCACTTGCGCAGAATTTCAGCCCTCTATGTTTTCCAGAACGCTTCTATGTGTATCCCTTTCCCTCGTCGCCCTGCCGTCGCTCGCCGATACCGTTTGGTTGAAAAACGGCGACCGCCTGACAGGCAAGATCAGCCTTCTCGACGGCGGCAAACTGCTTATCGAAACCGAGTATGGCGGTTCGATTCCTGTGAAGTGGAGTCAGGTTGCGACGCTGGAGTCCAACCAGCAGCTGCTGATCAAGCAGGACGACTTTACGGGGGAAGTTGCCAAGTCGATGCAGGCGGCGGACGACGGCACTGTGGTCTTGAACAATGGCGGGGCGGCCCATACGGTCAAGCTCGCCAGCATCTCGCAGATAATTCGTCCCAAACCGTTGGTTCATGACCTGACCTGGAAAGGCAACGTGGACGTTTCGCTGGACTACAAGCGTGCCGAAACGGATACCGACGACTACGACGTATCCTTCAAGAATTCTGCGCGTCATGGCCTGTGGCGACATAACGCTACCGCCAACTACAACCGTGAATACCGCAACGACGTCACTTCGACTGACAACTGGGATGCCGAATACGCCCTGGACCGTTTCCTCGACGAGCATTGGTTCTGGCAGGGACGGCTGGAGTACAAGCGCGACAAGATCGAAGACGTACGCCGTCAGCGCACAGTCGGTACGGGTCCCGGTTATCAGTTCTGGGACAACGAGCTCGGCGCCTTCTCCCTCGCAACGCTGTTCAACCGTAGTGACTACGAATTTGCCAGCGGTAACAAGGAAGACTTCTACTCCCTGGCGATGAAGTGGAATTACAACCGCTATCTGGTTGGCAAGACCTTCGAGCTGTTCAGCAATGGCGAGATCGGCAAACCGCTTGAAAACGTAGCCGACTACCAGCTGGATGCCGAGGTAGGGCTGCGTTACAAGGTGACCGACTGGGCTTCGCTGAACATGAAGGCCGAAAAAGACATTGTCAGCGGCGCGGAAAGCAATAAGGACGAAACACGCTACAGCGTCGGTTTTGGAGTGGGCTGGTAAAGCCAGTCCCAATTCGCTGCTGACCGGGCGCCTTCCAGGCGCCCGGTTTCGTTTTGTCGACTGTTAAAGGCGCAGTCCGCCGTCCAGTTCCAGAATGCGGCCGGTGTAATAGTCGTTCTCAAGGATGTATGCGACGGAGTGCGCGATCTCCATCGGCTTGCCGAGCCGCTTCAGGGGGATACCTGCGGTCATCTTTTCGAGCGCTTCGGGCTTCATGCTGGCGACCATTTCGGTCTCGATGAAACCGGGCGCAACGCCTGCTACACGGATGCCGTAGCGTGCCAGCTCTTTGGCCCAAACGACGGTGTCCGCTGCCACACCGGCTTTGGCGGCTGAGTAGTTTGCCTGCCCCATGTTGCCTGCACGGGATATCGAGGAAATATTGACGATCGCGCCTTGGCTTTTCAGCTCGATCATTTTCGCCGCGACCTCACGAGTGCAAAGGAAGACGCCAGTAAGGTTGACGTCGATCACCGCCTGCCATTGCGCCAGGCTCATCTTCGACAGCTCTCCATCCTTGACCTTGACGGTCAGGCCGTCCCGCAGGATGCCGGCGTTATTGACCAAACCGTCGAGGGTGCCGAAGTCGTTGCTGACCTGGCTCACCATGTGGCTGACCTGCTCCTCGTTGGCGACGTTGCACAGATACGCACGCGCGTCGCCCCCGGCCGCCTTGCAGGCCGCTACCGCTTCATCCAGGCGTTCCTGATTGAGATCGACCAATGCCAGTCGAGCGCCCTTGCCGGCGAGGTATTCGCCCATGGCGCGGCCCAGTCCCTGGCCGCCCCCGGTGATGATGATGACCTTGTCTTTCAACTGCATGCCCAACTCCTCAATGCCTTCGAATGCCGCCAAACGACGTCCGCTGATGAAACCGTTATGCTTGGGCTCCGTCGAATTGTCCTGCCTCGAGGAGCATCCGTGAGCGCCGAAGCCGTAAAGCATGCCCGACAACTCCTGCTCAAGGAATACCGCGCCGTGCTCTCCACTCACTCCAAGGCCATGCCCGGATTTCCATTCGGCTCGGCCGTGCCTTACTGCCTAAGCGAAGAAGGCTGGCCACTGATCTTGATCAGCCGCATTGCCCAGCACACCAAAAATCTACAGGCCGACCCGCGCTGCTCCCTGCTGGTCTCCGAGCGCGGCGCGGAGGACGTTCAGGCAACGGGGCGACTCACCCTGCTGGCCGAAGCGCAGCGGGTCGATGACGTTGCGGTGGGTCATGTAGCAAAGCGCTATTACCGCTATTTTCCGGAGTCCAGCGACTACCACAGCGTTCATGATTTCGATTTCTGGATTCTGAAGCCGGTGCGCTGGCGTTTCATCGGCGGCTTCGGTGCTATCCACTGGCTGGATCAGGTGGCGTTGGCCAATCCTTTCGCGGGCTCTGGAGACGGTGAGGGCGGCATGCTGGATCATATGAATCAAGACCATGCTGCAGCGATTGCTCATTATGTACTGCAAGCAGGACTGCCTCCGGCACCCGCCGCCCGCATGGTCGGAATCGACAGCGAGGGTTTTCACTTGCGCATCGGCCATGCCATTCACTGGTTGGCGTTCCCAGAAAGTTGCACAAATCCGGGAGCTGTGCGGCAGGCGCTGGTGGCGATGGCGCGGCGCTGATTAAGCCTCGGGTAAGCGCATCGGAGAATAATCTGGTTACAGCCTCTTTCGCCGATGGGTTGAATTCGAGCAGCGCTGCCGTCATGTACACGAATTCGGAAGCCGTTCTTCCGCCAAGGACTATCAATGCGAATTTTCTTATTGCTGTTTCTCCTGTTTCCGCTGGCCGAGCTGGCATTGCTGATCAAGGTTGGCAGCTCGGTCGGTGTATTGCCGACCATCCTGTTGCTGATCATCAGCGGTATGGCCGGCATCCTGCTGATGCGTCTGGCAGGTTTCGCCACTGCCTGGCGTGCGCGGGAGCGTCTGGCTCACGGTGAACTGCCGGAACGGGAAATGCTTCAGGGCTTGATGATGGCTGTAGCCGGTGGACTTCTGTTCCTGCCGGGATTCCTCAGCGATATCGTCGCGTTGCTCGTGCTGTTTCCGCCATCGCGCAAGCTGTTTCTCGGTTATGTCGGGCGTCGTTTCGAGGCACAGGCTCAGCGGCGCAGGGCCTTTGCCGACGACCTTCACCAGCAACAGGCACGTCGGGAAGCGCCCCAGCGGCCCAACGTCATCGAGGGCGAGTGGGAGCGCCGCGATAAATAAAGATATCTCGACGAAAAGGCATGCGTGGCATGCCTTTTTTTATCGTCTCGAATGCAAAAAATCCGCGTGCTGCCCTTGAAATCATTTTTGACGCCCGCATGTAGCGGTCACCGCAAGGTCGCTGTCGCATTTTGACAGTCCGTCTTCTGCGGCTCGCATTGCGGGCCGCAACCGGCACCGCCGGATTTGCCCAACCCGCCGATGAGTATGCATCGGCATGGAAACCACTGTACTAGGAGAGATCGACAATGAAGCTTCGTCCTCTGCATGACCGCGTCGTGATTCGTCGCAGCGAAGAAGAAACCAAGACCGCAGGTGGCATCGTGCTGCCGGGCTCCGCTGCCGAGAAGCCAAACCGTGGCGAAATCGTCGCTGTAGGCACTGGCCGCGTTCTGGATAACGGCGAAGTCCGTCAGCTGGCCGTCAAGGTTGGCGACCAGGTCGTATTCGGCCCTTACTCCGGCAGCAACACCGTCAAAGTCGACGGCGAAGACCTGCTGGTGATGAGCGAGAACGAAATTCTCGCTGTCGTCGAAGCCTGATCTGCGTTCGCTCGAGAGCGAACTGCGTTCCATCAACAGAATTTGAGGAAGAATCAACATGGCTGCTAAAGAAGTTAAGTTCGGCGACTCCGCTCGCAAGAAAATGCTGGTCGGCGTCAACGTCCTGGCTGACGCGGTAAAAGCGACCCTCGGCCCGAAAGGCCGTAACGTCGTCATCGAGAAGAGCTTCGGCGCTCCGACCATCACCAAAGATGGTGTTTCCGTTGCCAAGGAAATCGAGCTGAAGGACCGTTTCGAGAACATGGGCGCGCAGCTGGTCAAGGACGTTGCCTCCCGTGCTAACGACGATGCAGGCGACGGCACCACCACCGCCACCGTTCTGGCTCAGTCGATCGTCAATGAGGGCCTGAAGGCCGTTGCTGCCGGCATGAACCCGATGGACCTCAAGCGCGGCATCGACAAGGCGACCATCGCCATTGTTGCTGAGCTGAAGAACCAGTCCAAGCCATGCGCTGACTTCAAGGCCATCGCACAGGTAGGCACTATCTCCGCCAACTCCGACAGCTCCATCGGCGCCATCATTGCCGAAGCCATGGAAAAGGTTGGCAAGGAAGGCGTGATCACTGTTGAAGAAGGCTCGGGCCTGGAAAACGAACTGTCCGTCGTAGAAGGCATGCAGTTCGACCGCGGCTACCTGTCCCCTTACTTCATCAACAAGCCCGACACCATGGTGGCCGAGCTCGACAGCCCGATGCTGCTGCTGGTCGACAAGAAGATCTCCAACATCCGCGAACTGCTGCCGGTGCTGGAAGGCGTTGCCAAGGCCGGTCGTCCGCTGCTGATCGTTGCTGAAGACGTCGAAGGCGAAGCCCTGGCAACTCTGGTCGTCAACAACATGCGCGGCATCGTCAAGGTTGCTGCCGTCAAGGCGCCTGGCTTCGGCGATCGCCGCAAGGCCATGCTGCAGGACATCGCGATCCTGACTGGCGGTACCGTGATTTCTGAAGAAGTCGGCCTGAGCCTGGAAACCGCTACCCTGGAGCACCTGGGTAACGCCAAGCGCGTCGTACTGAACAAGGAAAACACCACCATCATCGATGGTGCTGGTCAGCAGGTCGACATCGAAGCCCGCGTTGCGCAGATTCGCAAGCAGGTTGAAGACACCACTTCCGACTACGACAAAGAGAAGCTGCAAGAGCGTCTGGCCAAGCTGGCTGGCGGTGTTGCGGTGATCAAGGTCGGCGCTGGCACCGAAGTCGAGATGAAAGAGAAGAAAGCCCGCGTTGAAGACGCCCTGCATGCTACTCGTGCAGCCGTCGAAGAAGGCGTGGTTCCTGGCGGCGGCGTTGCACTGGTGCGCGCTCTGCAGGCCATCTCCGAGCTCAAGGGTGACAACGAAGATCAGAACGTCGGTATCACCTTGCTGCGCCGCGCTGTTGAAGCGCCGCTGCGTCAGATCGTTTCCAACGCCGGTGGCGAGCCGAGCGTTGTGGTCGACAAGGTCAAGCAGGGTTCGGGCAACTATGGCTTCAACGCTGCGACCGACGAGTACGGCGACATGATCGAGATGGGTATTCTCGACCCGGCCAAGGTTACCCGCTCTGCTCTGCAGGCAGCGGCTTCCATCGCCAGCCTGATGATCACCACCGAGGCGATGATCGCTGAAGTGGTTGAGGACAAGGCTGCCGGCGGTATGCCGGATATGGGTGGCATGGGCGGTATGGGTGGCATGGGCGGCATGATGTAAGCCAGCCGGCCCGTAGCGTCAGAAAAAGCCCCGCCTCGTGCGGGGCTTTTTTTATGCGTTAGAAATTGTGCAATCGTGCGAATACAGTCCGCCGCTCACGGCGATTCTTTAGGCCGGACACTCAAATCAATGGTATTGCTGCGCAAAAAATAGCCACTTGTCATTTTTTTGCGCACATCTGGAAATTGTCGACTATGGTGAGCTTCTCAATTCACCTAATAACAAGGGTTTGCGCGATGAAACTTGAAATTGCTAGAGGATTGTTTCTGGTTGGCTCCCTCGGTGTCGCTTCCCTTTGTGCAGCTGCATGGAGTGAACCGGACGCCAGGGTTGTCGCGCGGAGCGAACTCAGCAGTCATTGCGCAGTGCCACGTGTCGCCCGAGCGGCGATCTCGGATGCACGGCCGGATCATGACCTGTTGTTGTTCATGTACGGGCTTTCTCAGAGCCTCGTAGGGCGCAGCTGAGCCGCGCACGACGAAACCTGCACCTACCGATCAAACGTTCTGCGCCGCGGTCCTCGCGGTCAATGGGGCGTTACTGGCGTAGCTCCATGGTCCGGGCTTGCAATGACGGTATACACCGCCGGCAGCACGAAGAGCGTGAACAACGTGCCGACGGTCATGCCTGTAGCGATGACCATCCCGATATCGAAACGACTCACCGCCCCGGCACCGCTTGCCAGAATCAGCGGCACCATGCCGAACACTGTCGCGGCTGTGGTCATCAGAACCGGTCGTAGGCGAATCGCCGCTGCCTCTTCCACCGCTTCACGACGGCTCAGCCCCTGTTCCCTACGCAGCTGATTGGCGAACTCGACGATCATGATCCCGTGCTTGCTGATCAAACCTATCAAGGTTACAAGACCGACCTGGGTATAGATATTCATGCTCGACAATCCCAGGAATAGCGGCACCAGCGCACCACAGATCGATAGCGGCACCGTAACCAGAATCACCAGCGGGTCCCGGAAGCTTTCGAACTGCGCGGCCAGCACCAGGAAAATGATGGCCAGGGCGAGCGCAAAAGTCGTGTATAGGGCTGTGCCTTCCTGAATGTACTGACGTGAGGCGCCGGCGTAGTCGTAGGTGAAACCCTGTGGCGCCTCTTCCTGAGCGATGCTGCGTAGCGTCTCGATCGCTTCGCCCATGCTGACGATCGGAAAGCCCTGAATGGTGGCGGCGTTGAGCTGTTGAAATTGAGAAAGCTGGGTCGGGCGCGCCCGATCGCTCACCTTGATCAGGGTGGAAAGCGGGAGCATCTCGCCTTGGCCGTTCTTCACGTAGTAGTTGCTAAGCCAGCCGGGATTGTCCCGATACGCCTGCTCGACCTGGGCAATCACCTTGTAGCTGCGGCCTTCAATGGTGAACCGGTTGATTTCGCTTTCGCCCAGCAGTGTGGCGAGCGTCAGACCGAGGTCTTCCATGGTGACACCCATCTGGGCGGCTTTCTCACGGTCGATATCGACTACCACTTCCGGCTTGTCGAAGGCCAGATCGACATCGAGGAACGCGAACTTGCCTGATGCCTGGGCCTTCTCCTTGATGCGCTCGGTCACTTGCAGCAACGACTCGTAATCGCTGGCGGTGTTGATCACGAACTGGAATGGCAGACCCTCTCCCGTACCCGGCAGGGAAGGCAGGTTGAAACCGAAGACCTGCAAACCTGGAATCTTGTCGATCTGCGCCTGGACCTCGGGTAGTACTTCCATCTGAGTGCGCTCTCGCTCATCCCATGGCGTCATAAGGAAGCCGCCAATGCCGCTCTGCACACCGTTGAAGCCATTGATCTGGAACCAGGAGTAGTACTCCGGGAACGCCTTGAATATCTCGAGGAACTGGTCGGTATAGGCGTTCAGATAGTCGAGGTTAGCGGTCTGAGGCGCGCTGGCCATCATGAAAATGATGCCTTGGTCTTCTTCAGGAGCCAGCTCGCTTTCGGTGAACTTAAGCAGGACGGGGATCAGGCCGAGCACGATGACGGCGAACACCAAAACCACCGGGCGAGTGTTCAACGTGCCGTGAAGTGCTCGCTGATAGCGCAGTTTGAGTCGATCGAAAATCAGGTCCAGCCGGTGCGCAAGGCCTGTTGGATTTTCTTCATGACGCAGCAATCGCGAGCACATCATGGGCGAGAGCGTGAGTGCCACCAATCCGGAGATCAGCACCGCGCCTGCCAGCGTTAGAGCGAACTCCTGGAACAGGGCACCGGTAAGGCCCTGAAGAAATCCGATGGGCGCGTAGACTGCCGCCAGCGTGATGGTCATGGTAACGACCGGCATGGCTATCTCGCGAGCGCCGTCGAGGGCGGCTTGGAACGGCGTTTTGCCTTGCTCAATATGCCGGTGGATGTTCTCCACCACCACGATGGCATCATCCACTACCAGACCGATCGCCAAGACCATGGCCAGCAGCGTCAGCAAGTTGATGGAATAACCCATTGTCTGCATGAAGAACATCACGCCAATCATTGACAGTGGGATGGTCACTACCGGGATCAATACCGAGCGCAGCGAACCCAGGAACAGGAATACCACCACGATGACGATGACCACGGCTTCAGCCAGGGTTTTCACCACTTCATCGATCGATGCCTGGATGAATCGTGTCGCGTCATAGGCGATGGTGATCTTCAGGCCTGGCGGCAGCTGCGATTCGATCTCCGGCATCACGGCACGCACTTCGCTGATCACGTCCAGCGGGTTGGCGCTCGGCGTCCCTTTGACGCCTATATAGACTGAAGGAATGCCATCGAACGAGCTGATGGCGTTGTAGCTTTCGGCGCCCATTTCAACTCGTGCGACATCGCCCAGCAGCACGCGGCTGTCGCCTTGGGTTTTGAGTGGAATGGCGGCGAAGGCTTCGGGCGTCTTCAGCTCGGTGTCGGCGTTGATACTGGTGACGACGTATTGGCCTTTTACCTCGCCGGCCGCGGCTAGAAAGTTGTACTTGCGAACAGCTTCATTCACATCGCCAGCGGACAACCCATAGGCGGCCAGCTTCACCGGGTCCAGCCAGAGGCGCATGGCAAAGACCTGATTGCCGAGAATCTCCGCTTCGGCCATGCCGGGCAGGGTCGCCAGCTTTGGCTGGATAACACGCGACAGATAATCGGTGATCTGTGGGTTGCTCAGTTGATCGCTGTAGAAGCTGATGTACATGAGCGCCGTGGAGTCTGCGGCCTGCTTGTTCAGTACAGGATCTTCGGCGTTCTGCGGCAGCTGGTTCTTCACCGAGTTGGCTTGGCTGAGCAGCTCCGTATAGAGCCGATCGGTATCAGCGCCGATACGGGCGTAGACCGAGATGATCGAGACGTTCTGCTGGCTGACAGACGTCATGTAGTCGACGCCTTCGGCGCTTGCCAGGCTTTGTTGCAGTGGCTGGGTGATATAGCCCTGTATGGTCTCGGCGTTGGCGCCGGGATACGCCGTGGTCACGGTGATCAGGGCGCTTTCCATCTGCGGGTACTGTCGGATCACCAGGTTGTTGAAGGCCTGGAAGCCCAGCAATACGACCAGCAGACTGATCACGCTGGCGAGCACAGGACGGCGGATGAATGGATCGGTAAAAGCCATGACGATCGATGTCCCTATAGCCGACGCCTTAGCGTGCGTCGGACCGGCTGTTTGGCTCGAGTTCGAGGGTGCGTTTCTCGGCAATTGCCACGTGGGCGCCGCCGTCCAGCTTGAGCTGGCCGGCAATGACCACCTGTTCGCCAGCTTCGAGCCCTTCTAGGATCACTACGCGTCCGTCGCGGCGCTCGCCGGTTTTGACGAAACGCCGCTCAATCACGAGGTAGGGTTCGTTGCGCGGGGCCGCTTCGGCCCCGTCTTCCGGCTCGGGCGGTTGACCTTCCTTCACCACCAGAACCGAGTTGCCGTACAGCGTGTAGGTAATGGCGGTTTCAGGAACGATGACTTTCGGATCCTCGCTGGGCAGCAACACCTGAAGGTCGGCGAACATCCCGGGCAACAGGCGCTCGCCGGGGTTGGCCAGTTCTGCGCGAACCTGCACGTTGCGGGTAGTGATCTCCACCTTGGGATTCAGCGCGACAATCGTGCCTTCGAATGCTTCGCCGGGGAATGCCGCGACCTGGACCTGCACAGGCTGCCCGATGGCCAACAACGGCACCTGTTGCTCGGCCATATAGAAGTCGACGAACAACGTTGAAAGGTCCTGCAGCGTCGCTATTGGAGTACCGGCTGCGACGAAGTCACCGACGTCGACCTGCCGGATACCGATGGTGCCGGAGAAGGGCGCATGTATGCGTTTCTTCGCCAGGCTGGCCTTTAGCTGGGCCACGCTGGCCTTGGCTTTTTGCGATTCGGCATTGAGCCGATCGAACTCACTGCGTGAAATGGCCTGGCGATCGATCAGGCTTCGCGCGCGCTCGAACTCGACTTTGGCCAGATGAAGATCGGCTTCGGCGGCCGCCAGTGTGGCCTGCTCGATCTCGCTGTCGAGTAGCACGATCGGCTGGCCCTTGCGCACCTTTTCACCCGACTGGAATTGCACGTCGCTGATGGTGCCTGCGATCTCCACGGACAAATCGATACCCTGCGAGGCAGTCAGCGTGCCGATGGCCGGGAGGCGGCTTTGCCATGGGACTCTGCCGGCCTCGACCACCTCGACATTGACCGGAGGCTTAGGCGCCTTGAACTGCTGGATCTGCGAGTAAATGGAGTTGAACTTGATGGCGGCGAGGATCAGTACTACGACGATCACCGCGCCGAGCATGATGAGCATGCGGCGCAACATTTTCCGTATTCCTTGGAGAGATGAGCCGGCTGGCTACAGCCATGAATCGAGGCAGCCGTTCAGAATGCACGAGCTATGGCCAGGCGTTGGAATACACCGGTCATGGCATTGGTTGTCGTCCCGCAGGACAGGGAGACAAGGAAATTAGCCGCGAACCGGGCGCAAGTAAAGCGGGATGTCAGTCATCCTCGCGCAGTGTTGACGAGGAGCTTTCAATGGCGGATCACTTCACGACCCGCATAGGATGCGGCGAGACCCCGCCGCTGCGGGGCCCGCTCTTCACGATTGGATCTCAACCGGCCAGGCGGTGGGTCACTTCAGTGAGCTGAGCCGACAAACCGTGCAGGTTCTGGCTGGCTTTTTCGGTACGTTCGACGTTGTCCTGATTGGTCGTGGCGATAGCGGTGATCTCTGTCAGGTTGCGCGAGATATCTTCGGCAACGGACGTCTGTTCCTCGGCCGCCGTAGCGATCTGTCTGTTCATGTCGCGGATCGCTTCGACCTCCTGGGTGATGCGTTGCAGCATGCTACCTGCCTCGGTTACCTGATCCACGCCTTCTGCGCTGCGGGCCTGACCGCCTTCAATGGCACGCACTGCATCCACAGCGCCGGTTTGTACGCTATCGATGATCTGGTGAATCTCGGCGGTCGAGTCAGCTGTGCGTCTGGCCAGCGTCCGGACTTCGTCAGCGACCACGGCGAACCCGCGGCCAGCGTCACCGGCGCGGGCCGCCTCGATGGCGGCGTTGAGTGCCAGCAGGTTGGTCTGGTCGGAGATGCCCCGGATGACCTCCAGCACCTTGCCGATGCGGCCGCTGTCGGCTTCCAACCGGCGAATGACCTCGGCCGTATTGCTGATCTCGCCGCGCATGTGGGTAATGGTCTGGATGGTCGAGCGCATCATGGTCTCGCCCTGTTGCGCTGAATGATCCGCCGCATCGGCTGCGCGCGCGGCCTCGGCCGCGTGGCGCGCAACTTCCTGGGCAGTTGCGGACATCTCGTGCATGGCAGTAGCCACCTGATCGGTGCGCGAGAATTGCTCGCGGGTACCCTGGCCCATCAGCGTAGCGATAGCGTTCAGCTCGCCGCTGGCGCTGTCCAGATCCGACGTACTGCGTTGCAGTCGAGTGAAGGTATCGGCCAGGAAGTCGCGCAGCACGTTGGCGGCCACGGCCAGACGCCCCAACTCATCGGCACGGTTGGTATCGACCCGCTCCTTGAAATTGCCGTGGCTAAGGTTGGCGATGTGATCGATCAGGTGGCGGATCGGATTGATCAGGTTACGGTTGACCAGCCAGAGACTGAGCAGGCCGATCAGAACTCCTGCGGCAAGCATCACCAGTGTACCGGCGATGATGGACCGATCAGCCGCACGGCTGATGTCTCCGGAGCTGACCAAGGCTGAGTCACGAAGTTGATTGACCAGTGTGCTGAGCTGTTCACTGGTGGCTCGGTCGATGCCTTTTACTGCGGCGTCGCCTACATAAGGGTCGCTTCCAGCCCCGACGAATGCGTCCCGTCCGCGACGATAGGCGTCGCCCAATGACCGATGTTCGTCCTTCAGCTTCTGTATCTGGCTAGCCAGCGCCGGGTCGTACTGGTTGGCCTGTACGAGGGTGCCAAGCAGTTCCTGCACCTTGCCTTCCTGTGTTTCGAAGCTTTGCCAGAACTTGTTCAGGTTCTCGGCGGATTTGCCGCGCAACAACACGTTCTTCCACTCCTGCACCTGAACCTTGAACTCGAGGTTGGCTTCATTGATCAGGCGTGAAGATTCGACGGGCCCTCGCAGCAACTGCTGGTAGGCCGAGATTCCGTCGGAAAGAAATGAGAAGCTGGCCAGTGCGATGACCATCATGAGCAGCAAGCTGCCACCAATCAGCGACAACAATTGAGCACGCAGAGATTTATTGAGGAACATCGGGGTGTTTTCTCATCGAAAGGAGGCGCTTGCGAAACCCGCAAAACGAGTCGAGCGGTCTGCTCCCTGACCACTCGGTACATCCCCTTTTTCGGCCTGCCGTTTCGATACTTGAGCGCTTTCAGACCAGTCGCAGGTGGTTATCCCAGAGGCCTGCCGGCAATTTCAGCGCGGTGCTGACGAAGCGCTCGGCCGTGCAATCGATCGACCGGCACCGACCCTGTCCCGAACTCACCACGAAGCCTCGTTCAGTGGCTGCTACGCCTGCACAGTCCGGCAGGTGGATTTCGTCCCGCAGGGCGGTGCTGTCCAGATCCCAGATGAAAACCTTGTTGCCGCGTGGCGCAGTCACGGCCAGCAGGCGCAGCGCATCATTGATCGCCAGGCTTGCAGTGTACTGGTTCATGACGCGGCGCTGAGGTTCGCCTAATGGAAAGGCCTGAAATGGCTCTCCGGGTCGTTTGATGGCCAGTAGCGGTACCTGATCCATCGGGTCGCCTTCGTACTGTTGACCTGAGACCACAGTGCCATCGGCCGCGACCGCCAGATGCCTCACGCTGTTCATCTGTTCGGGTAGCTGTTCCTTGCTCAACAAAGTGCCGTCCCTGCGCAGCATCACCAGGCTGGGCTCCATGGCGGCGAGATTCATCATTGCCCGACTGTCGGCCTCGGTACGAATGCCGCCATTTGCTATCACCAGCGTTTCGCCATCTGGCATCCACAGCAATTGGTGAGGCCCTACACCGTGGGTCGAATGCTCATCGGTACGTATGAGGCGGCGCTCATCAACGCGGTACACACCAAGCACGCCTCGGCCTGGTTCAGCCGTGTCGTTCTCGGTGGTATAGAACCAGTCGCCGCTGGCGTGGAACACACCGTGGCCGTAGAAGTGACGGTTCGGCGGCGATGCCAGGATCTGAAGCAGCGTGCCGTCTCGGCTGTCGATCAGGTAGCTTTCGCGGCTCGGTCGACGGCCGACGAACACCGCGATGGGAAGATGCGGATGCGCATAGACGTCGTGGCATCGCTCGCTCACAGGCGTCGAGAAGACCCGAGTGCCATCGAGCCGGTAGCCGACCGCATAGTGACGGCCGTCGGCATCGTCACGTGCCGAAAGTAGCAGCGGCTGCTCGGAGTGATGGGTGAGCGCCCAGCCACCAACCGCCGAGGCGGCCGCCAGGGCGCCGCCAAACCCCAGAAATGCGCGCCGTTTCAACGTCAATCTCCGTCGTGAGCGTTGAAGCCGATCTGCACACCGAGCGCTCGGGCCAGTTCGGTCTGATGCAGGCGATGCAAAGCATCAATGTCCTTGTAAAGCGCATCGAGTCGCGCACGGCCTGCTTCATCGGCAATCAGCTCGCTAAAGGGAAGCATGATGTCTTCCAGGTGTTTGCGGGCCGTTCCATAGGCAGCGTCGATGCGCTTCGCCAGATCAGCCTGATCGGCAGGAACCAGCTTTTTCAGGCCATTGTCGTCTTGGCCGAGCCATAAACGTTGAGCGCCCGCGAGTGCGGCATCGATGCTCTCCAGCGTTGCATCGCTGCGCCAGGCTTCGGCTTGGAATGGCTGCGGGAACCCTTTGGTCTGCCGACCCAGGGGGGCGCCCAACTTCTTTTTCAGGCCATCCAGCGCTGTGACCTGAACCCGAAGCAGATCGGCAATGGCTTCCTGCGATTCGGCATAGCGCTCGTTGGGAAACTTGCTCAGTTGTTCAGCCATGCCGTCTTTCGCTTGCCACTCGAGCAGGATGTCGGCCGCTAGCTTTTGCTGATGTTCGCCGATCGCCTGCAGCAATGGGCAATAGAGCATCTTGGTGTCGTTATCGGTCAGGTCGACGGCTTTGTCGTAAAGCACGTATTCGTAGGCGGTCAGCCCCTGCAGTACGACGCTCCCATTTTCGATGTCCGCCTTTGTCAGGTCGGGTTTGCGCTTTAGCAGCGCAGTGACCTGGCGGCCGACGAGGTTTTTCTTATCAGGCCAGAACTGCACCTGCCAGGCCTGATTGCCTTCGCCCAGCGGGCCGACAAGAAGCGGCTGCAGCCCGGCCCAGGCGAGCTGAGCCTGAAGGTAGGCCTGGCGTGCATCGTCCAGCTCCTCGTTACCCGCGCAGTAGGCGATGCTGCTGGCTGCCATGCGCCGATTGGCTTCTGCCCAGTTGGTGTAGGCGGGGAGCAGGACCTCATTGCTCAGCGTTTCGCTGGTTTCGGCATAGGGGTCGGACGGTGCGCAAGCCGCCAGGAGAAGGCCGAGCGCGGTGACGGTAAAGGCACGAGAGAGACGGTTGGGGTACATGGTGTTCCTCAGTGGCAAACAGGTGTGCGGCAGACACACTAGAGGGATTCAAGAAAAGCCAGCAGAGCGCTGCGCTCTGCGCTGTCGAATTCGAGCACGGCCCGTTTGGCCGGCTCCGCTTCGCCGCCATGCCAGAGCACGGCCTCGAGCAGATTACGGGCGCGTCCGTCGTGCAAAAACTGTGTGTGGTCGCTGACGGTTTGCGTCAGGCCGATACCCCAAAGCGGGGGAGTGCGCCATTCACGTCCAGTGGCATCGAATTCAGGGCGGTTGTCGGCAAGGCCTTCACCCATGTCATGCAGCAGCAGATCGGTATAAGGTCGAATGACCTGATTAGCTAGCTCCGGCTCCGTCGCATCGCCGGTGGTGAATTTGGGCACGTGACAGCTCTGGCATCCGGCCTGATGAAAAAGGGTCTTGCCCGCCAGGACTGTCGGGTTGTCTACGTTACGTCGAGCCGGTACGCCCAGGTTACGGGTGTAGAAGAGCACCATGGACAGGATGTTATCGCTGACTTCCGGTTCGCCGCCTTGGGGCATTGCCAGGCAGTCGGTTTGAACCTGAGTGCAGCTTCGGCCGCTGAACAGGCTGGTACTCAGTCCCATGTCGTTGAAGAAGGCGTCGGCGTTCTGCTGATTGAGGTTCGGTTGCCCGGCCTTCCAGCCGAACCGCCCAAGTGATGTCTCGCCAGTGACTTGGTCGAAAACCCGATTGGGCCGTCCTGAAATCCCATTGCCGTTGCTGTCATCCGGATCGGCATTGGCCAATATCGCCGATTCCGGGATCGCTTCGAGTAGCCCGAGGCCAATCATTGCGGGGGCTACGCGTACCGAAAACTGGGTTTCGGGGTGCATCGGGCCATAGCCCAGATTGGTGATCGTCAGACGCGGAGAGCGCAGTTCCACTTCGAACCCATCGGCGAATCGCTCGATGTGCGTGTCGTAAGCCAGACGAACTTTGCCCTCTGGCGCTACGCCCGGTATTGCCATGTCCTGCAGCTGGCCGCCGTAGGTGGGTTCCGGTGCGATGCCTCGTTCGCGTAACACCTCGGCGTGCTCATCTGCTGCGGGAATCGAAAGGCGCACCAGCATCGAAACCGCATTGCCGCGCTCATCTTCTGCCGGCCGGCCTCGACCATCCTTTATGTGGCAACTCTGGCACGCATTGGTATTGAACAGCGGACCGAGGCCGTCGCGTGCCGTGGTAGAGGCGGGTGCGATGACCCAGGGGTTTCGGAAAAAACTGTTTCCCACGCTGAAATCCAGGCGCCGCACTGGGTCAAGATTGGCAGATGGCATGGAGAAGGCGTTATGGTCGAATTTCCGGACAGTGGCATCACCGCCGGATAGCGCCTCGCCTGGCTCGGGCTCATCGAAGCGTGGGCCATTCGCGTCGCATGCAGACAGAGCGAGTGCCGTCAGGAGGGCGGTGACGGGGCGGGAAAGCAGGTGCATCGATATTCCATAGCCTTTTTACAGGGCGCCAATCGTAGCAGCCTACGAGGGCCTGAATAATATCAATTTGCATTTGGCGCGGGGATGGATGTGCCAGGCGAGCGCAGGACGCGGTCGCTATCGGCGTGCCGTGCAGAGGGGAGCGGCATTGCGCCGCACCCCCATGGCACCTGATCAGAACTCGTGGTCGGCAGTATCTGGATTCAGATCGCTGATGTTAAGTGCTGCCGCAGCCTTTTCGATCGAGCCGGTTTGTTGCACCAGCGCTGCAATCGCCGCACGCACCTTCTCATGACCTTCGGTATTGTCAGGGGCTATCAATTGATCGAATGCCTCACCGTTCCTGGCACTTTCAACCAACACCTGAAGCTTGGCTTCGGTGCTTTCCAGATCGGTTTTCAGCGTCGTATTGACTTCAGGCGCCACACCTTCTACCAGAGAAGCCAGGCTCGGGCCGGTAACTGTGCTGCCGTCGGTACGCTGATACTCACCCAGGTAAACGTTACGGATGCCTTTGGCGTTGAAAAAGTGTGAGTTGTGGGTGTTGTCGCTGAAGCAGTCGTGCTCGTCTTCCGGCGAGTTGGCTTCAAGCGCGACTTTCATGCGTTCGCCTGCAAGTTCACCCAACGACAGGCTGCCCATGCCGAAGAGCATCTTGCGCAAGCCATTCTCGGCCGATTCGCTTTCAAGACTGGCGCGGTAGTTGTCGGACTCGCCCGCCTTCCATTGGCCGACCATTTCTTCCAGGTCGCTGACGAGCAGTCCTGTGGCAGCCTTCAGATAGGTGCGGCGACGATCGCAATTGCCGCCGGTGCAGCCGTCGCCCTCGATGTAATCGCTCGCCGGACGCTCGCCTGCACCAGCTTCGGTGCCATTCAGATCCTGGCCCCAAAGGAGGAATTCGATGGCGTGGTAGCCGGTCGCCACGTTGGCTTCGGAACCTGCCAGTTCGTTCAAACTGGCAAGCTTCTCACCAGTGATTTCGCTGACGTCGATTTTGTCCTCGCCAATCTGCAGCTCCTTGTTGGCGATTATATTGGCGGTCGCGCCTGGATTGCCCAGCGCATGCTGATAGTCACCTTCGACGTAATCGATCAGGCCCTCATCCAGCGGCCAGGCGTTGAGCTGACCTTCCCAGTCATCCACCACCGGATTACCGAAGCGGAACACTTCTGACTGCATGTAGGGAACGCGTGCAGCAATCCATGCATCTCTGGCAGCTTGCAGGGTCTCGTCGGTCGGGTTGGCGAGGAGGGCGTCGACTGCTTCCTCCAGCTTCTGCGCGGTGTTGTGCGCGTCGCTGAAAATGGCATGGGCCATATCGGCATAGTGGTTGACGACAGCCTGCGCGGATTCGCTGTTTATAGTGGCTGGTGCGCTCGCGGCGGGTTCGCTCTGGGTGGTGGCTTGCGGGGCAGCGGCCTGCTCGGCCGGTGCTTTGTCTTCGCCGCAACCAGCGAGTGAAATGGCGACAGCCAGAAGGCTGGCGGTGGCCCATACGGGAGTGCGTAGCATGGCGGGTTCCTTTGCTTGCAGGGATGTGTAAGACGTATTCCGCAGCGGGTGCGACAATCGGATGCAGAACATAATGCGAAAGATTTGCATTTTGTGCAAAGAAATTGCGTGGGGCAGGTCGCGTATTGCCGTTCGCGGTGCCGTTAGAATGCTGGTTCCAATGCCGGACATTCCATGGAGAAGTCTTGATGAGCCTGAGCGCTGCTGTGTTGCTGGTCCTGCTGTTTCTTGCTGCTGCCTACGCAGTAGTTCTCTACAACGGCTTGGTGCGCCTCAAGCATGGAGTCAGCAAGGCTTGGTCGAACATCGACGTATTGCTGCGTCAGCGACACGAAGAGCTGCCCAAGCTGGTGGAGACGTGCAAACAGTACATGCAGCACGAGCGCAGCACGCTGGAGCAGGTTGTCAAAGCGCGTAATGCAGTAGCTGCTGCACGTGACCAGGGCGATGTCGGTGCGCTCGGGAAGGCGGAAACGGGCCTGCGTGCCGGCTTGGGGCAACTTTTTGCCCTGGCTGAGAATTATCCGGAGCTGCGTGCGAACGAGAGCTTCCGGCACCTGCAGCAGCGCATCAGTGGGCTGGAAAGCGGCATTGCCGATCGCCGCGAGCTGTACAACGAATCGGTCAATCTGAACAACGTGCGCGTCGAGCAATTTCCGGACGCTTTGCTTGCGCGTGCTTTTGGCTTCCACGAGGCGCCGTTGCTTCAGTTCAGCGAAGCAGACAAGGCGGACGTCGATCTCAAGCCGCTGTTTGGTTGAGCGATCAGCACAATGCTGCTTATCGGTGCGGGCGCCGTGCTGTGTCTGGTCGGGGGATGGCTATGGATCACCCGCTGGTCCAAGGTGCGCCATCTGACGGACACCCCGACCTCCAGAATTCGTTCGGCGGCGCAAGGTTATGTCGAGCTGGCCGGTGTGCTGCGAAACTGTCCCGACCTCCCGCCATTGAATGCGCCGCTGACGGGCAAGCCCTGCCTCTGGTGGCGTTATCGGATCGAAGAGTATCTGTCCGGCGACAAGCGCAGCAGTTGGCGGATTATCGAGCAGGGCGCGAGCGACAGGCTGTTGCGGCTCTCGGATGCGACGGGTGATTGCCTGGTCGACCCACAGGGTGCAGAGGTGCTGCCTGCCAGATGTGATCGCTGGACCGGTGATCTGCGCCATCCCCGAGGGGTGCCGGCTGGCGGCCCACTGGCCTGGCTGACCGGCAATCGCCAGTATCGCTACGTGGAAGAGCGGTTGCATGCCGATGAGCCGCTGTATGCCATTGGTGACTTTCGTACCAGCGGTGGCGGTCGGCTCGGACTTGATCTCCAGACCGCCCAGGGTCAGGTGGTGCGAGAGTGGAAGGAAGACTACGCCGGGCTGCTGCAGCGCTTCGACAACAATCGTGACGGTCAGCTGGATCAGTCAGAGTGGAGTCGCGTACGTCTCGCGGCCGGCCTCGAAGCGCAGAAGCGTCACCGTCTAGCGAGCGAGAAAGACCCGGAGCATCGTTTGATGCGTCCTGGCGAGGGCTTGCCCTTCGTTCTTTCCAGTCACGGTGAGGAAGTGCTTACGCGTCGCTATCGCTGGCATGCAGCCGGTGGAGCAGTACTTTGTCTGATTGGAGCGGCACTGCTGGCGGCGCAAGCTGTGAGTTGAAAGCCGATCGGACTGATTCGGTGGAGTCAGCCACAAGTCGGCTGCAAAACACGCATTGCCAGTGTCAGCCAGACTTCAGTTCGCCCTCGGCAAAATGCCAGGCCCGGCGTGCGCTATTCACGTTTCTCGGCAATCCAGATGGTATGCCGGGTGCCGCGATTGCCATGGGCGAACACCTGCACTTCTTCTGCGTTGAAACCTGATCTGGCGAGCTTTTGGGAGAACGCCTGATCGGCGCTGGCCGACCATACGGCAAGCAGGCCCTTGGGACGCAGCGCTTTGGCACAGGCCTCCAGCCCTGCCGATGAATACAGCCAGCTGTTGCTCTTGCGGGTCAGGCCTTCCGGGCCATTGTCCACGTCGAGCATGATGGCGTCGAAACCTTGCGGTTCATTTTTCAGAATGTCAGCAACATCGCTGCGCAATACCCGCGCTCGTGGGTCATTGATCGGCATACCCGCTTTCTCGCCCAGTGGGCCGCGGTTCCACTCGATCACGCCCGGGACGAGTTCTGCGACATGCACTTCGGCGTCTTCACCGAGATGCCTGAGCGCTGACGCAAGCGTGAACCCCATGCCTAGCCCTCCGATCAATACGCGGGGGTGCGGCCGTTGAGCGATTTTCCGGCAGGGTATCTCCGCCAGTGCGTCTTCGGAACCGTGGGTGCGAGTGTTCATCAGCTGGTTGCCGTTCCCCCCCTGTATCTTGATGACGAAATCCTCGCCATATTCGAACAG
Organism: Stutzerimonas zhaodongensis; assembly: GCF_003696365.1. Taxonomy (GTDB): domain Bacteria; phylum Pseudomonadota; class Gammaproteobacteria; order Pseudomonadales; family Pseudomonadaceae; genus Stutzerimonas; species Stutzerimonas zhaodongensis. The sequence goes on along the minus strand of NZ_RFFM01000001.1, from coordinate 1,789,622 downwards.
GCACAGCGCACCGCCGTCGTCGGGAATCTGGGCGGTGTCGATCAGTACAAAACGCTTCATTAAATGCTCGTAGAGGCAGGTGGAGGGTGTTGCGCTCGGAGCGCAGAACGCGATTAAAGCGGCTCCGAGTTGAGCCTGGACTCGACCCGCAGGGACTGGTTGAGGAGGCTGGTAAGTTCCGAGGCGGGCACCGGCTTGCTGTAGTAGTAGCCCTGGCCTTCGTTGCAGCCTTCTTCGATGAGATAACGTTCCTGCTCTTCGGTTTCCACTCCCTCGGCGATCACGAGCATACCCAAGCTTTTACCTAGCTGAATGATGGCGCGGACGATGGTGGTGTCCCCTTCATCGGTCGCCATGTCCCGTACGAAGCTCTTGTCGATCTTGATCTTGTCCAGTGGCAGGCTTTTCAAATAGCTGAGCGATGAGTAGCCGGTGCCGAAGTCGTCGATGGCGATCAATGCCCCGGATTGGCGAAGACAATGGAGATTGTGGGTGGCTGCAGCGATATCTTCCATCAAGCCCGTTTCGGTCACTTCCAGCTCCAGCGTTTCCGGCGGCAGTCTGTGAACGCTGAGCAGATTGCTGATCATCTTCGGTAATTCTGGATGGTGGAGTTGGACCGTGGACAGGTTGACGGCCATCCGCAGGTCGACGAAGCCCTGACGGTGCCATTCACTCAACTGGCGGCAGGCCTGATCGAGCACCCATTCGCCGATGACGATGATGCTGCCGTTCTGCTCGGCAAGGGGGATGAAAATATCTGGCGGCACCATCTTTCCGCTTGGGTGGGACCAGCGCAGCAGTGCCTCTACACCGGTAATCCGCTTGAGCCTGTAGTCGATCTGTGGCTGGTAGACCAGATGAAACTCGCCCCGTTTGACTGCTTCCGCCAGGTCGTTCTGTAGCTCCCGTCGCGTTCGCATTTCGCTATCGATGCTGGCCACGTAGAACTGGTAACGATTGCGCGAACGGTTCTTCGCCAGCGTCATGGTCTGCTCGGCTTTTTGCAGCAGTTTCTCCGTGTTGTCCCCGTCTTCGGGATACAGCGTGATGCCGATGGTGGCGCGGAGCCGAATGTTCTGCTCATCGAGCGTCACGGGCCGCTCCAGATCATCGAGGACCTTCTGCGCCAGTTCGGCGGCCTCATATGGTTCCTCGAAGCCGAACAGCACCAGTACGAATTGGTCACCGCCAAGGCGAGCCAGCGCGCCGACGCGGCCGCTGAGGCTGCGCAGGCGATCGGCCAGGGCGACCAGCAGACGGTCGCCGCTCTGGTAGCTGAACCGCTCGTTCAGGCCCTTGAAGTCGTCAAGCCCAAGGCACAAAACCGCGACACGGCGCTGCAGCCGTGCAGCTTCGCCCAGTAGGTTGTCCAGTTGCTGTTGCAGCTGCAAGCGATTGGGTAGGCCGGTGAGCGAGTCATATTGGGTCATGCGCTGGAGATTGCTCTCGGCTGCGTGGCGCAATTGCATGTTGTGTTCGATGGAGGCGAGAAGCCCGTTTGCGGTCTCGACCCAGAGTCCCAGCTCGTTGCGCTCGTGGCCCTTTGGCATTGGTAATGTGTGCTCGCCGGGACGCCCAGGGTTAATTCGTGACAAGTGCTCGATCAGTTTCGTGAGCGGACGGGTGAGCAGCCACTCGTAGATGAGGTAAAGCAACAGGCCCAGCACCAGGGCGCGCAGGATACCGATGACGAAGATAACCGCTGAGTCACTCACGAACTCTTCGCCATAGGGCGCAGTGTCCAGGGTAATGCTCAGGTCGCCGTAGTATTCGTTATAGGGAGGGCGGCCGATCAGGGCTATGGAGAAATCCTGGTCGCGTCCCAGAATCGGATCGGTCAGCCAGCGCGAGCCGTTCGACATCAGCGGGCGAGACTTAAGTGCTAGCGGGTCGTCGCTCGGATGGCCGATGGACGCCTTGCGTATCGATTCATGCTGGAACAACCCTTCCATGACTTGCGCGCCCATTTCACGATCAAGGCTGTAGATGGCCTGAGTAGAGGGATCGCGGGTCATTCGCAGGATGCGTTGCGCATCTGCGTTAATCAGCTGTCGGGTTTTGTAGGCGTCGAAAATGATCTGCGCGCAACTTAATACCAGGCCAACGCCAAGCGCTGACAGCAGCACGATGCGAAGCAGTTTCCTCGACAAGCTGTTGCGCAATGCGGTCAAAAGAATTTCCTTTTTCCGAGCCGGTGCCCAGCGCAAGTATTGGTCGTCATAGAAGACGCGTCAAAGATGGACGCGTGCTTATAAAGCAAAACGTTATCAGAACCACCTGCGTCTTGCTGAGCGCTCGGTCGTCCTTCAGAGCACCAGACAGTATGCATTGAACCGCTACGCCAGGCGCACATGCATTCGGCTTGAACACCGGTCAGGCGACGGGGGGTGACTCCTTCACTTCGCAGCCTTTTATAACCATGCGGATGATCGTATCGGCGGCGGCCTCGTAGTCGGCATCGTCAAGTTTCGGCTTGCCGGTCACGGTCGAGATCTGCCAGTCGAAATCAGCGTAGGTTTGAGTCGCGGCCCAAATGCTGAACAGCAGGTGGTTGGGGTCGACGTCTGCCATCAGGCCCTGATCGATCCATCGCCGAATGCAGTCGACGTTATGGCTGGCCTGCGCATTGAGCTGCTCGGCCCGCTCAGGGGGCAGGTGTGGCGCGCCATGCATGATTTCACTGGCGAACACCTTCGAAGCACAGGCGTGCTCGCGTGAAATTCGAATCTTGGTACGTATGTACGCGCGTAGGACCTCGGCGGGATGGCCGGGTTGATTGAAAGGTTCGGAGGCCTGAAGCAGCGGCTCCACGATGCTGTCGAGCACCTCGCGATACAGATTTTCCTTGCTCTTGAAGTAGTAATAGACATTGGGCTTGGGCAACCCGGCGCGCTCTGCGATATCGCTCGTCTTGCTGGCGGCAAAGCCCTTCTCGGCAAACTCCTCACTGGCTGCTCGGAGGATCAGTTCTTTGTTTCGCTCGCGGATACTGGACATAGGGCCTGTTCGATTCGCTGCCTGCGAGGCCTTTTGGCCGGGCCGAAATCCTAGCACCTGCATTAAGCCCGTCTCAAGGAAACCACAGCGAGCGCCTGGTTAGTGGATGCCCTTGTATACAAAGCCTATTTTCACCCTTTGTGGGAATCCTGCTCCCCATCGCTAGCAAGGATCAGGACCTTTGAGACCAGGATCCGCCAGACGGTATCAAGGCTCAAGCGCGCAGGCCGATACATCTCTGGCGTCAGGATTATATTAATTGTATACAGATAATAAATAACATGTGTACCAGTGGTACGACAGCCGAGGTGGACGGAATGCCTTTCATGCAGCGCAGTATTCAATGGCAGTTGATCATCAGCATGGGGGCTGCTCTGCTCACCAGCACCCTTATCGTCATCCTCGTCTATTCGTCCGCGGTCAATCGGCTGGCTGAGCGCTACCTGGTCGGTCAGGCGCTGCCTGCGAACATCGCGGCGATCCGCAATGACATCGAACGCACCCTGGCGGCGCCGATAACCGCCACGGCTGGTATCGCCAGCAACACGCTTGTGCATGACTGGCTTCGTGGGGGCGAAACTGGGTTATCCGCCGAGGCCATTGGCAGCTACCTGAATGGCGTCAAAGCACAGCAAAATGCGCTGACCACCTCGATTGCCGTGCTTGATAGCGGCAACTATTACTCCGAGGCAGGCCTATCGCGCACGCTCGCTCGCAGCGCCGCGGGCGATAGCTGGTTCTATAGCCTGGTCGACAGCGGAACCAAACGCCGCTTCGAAATCGACATCGACAAGGCCTCCCGTCTGCCGACCCTTTTCATCAATCAGCGTATCGAGGCGGGCGGCAAGACGCTCGGTGTCGCGGGCCTTGGTTTCAGCCTCAAGAGCATGTCGGAGCTGATCAGCAACTTCCGTTTCGGTGAGCGTGGCGAGGTCTATCTCATCAACGGCGAAGGCAGGGTCAAGGTACATCCCAAAACCGAGAACAATGATCAAACCGATCTCAGCGCGTTGACCGGTGCAGATGCTGCCCGTCAGCTGCTTAGCGGCCCGCGCGACGCCGTGCGCTTCGAGCGCAATGGCGAGGCGTTCCTGGCAGTGGCCCAGCCGTTGGAGAGCCTTGGCTGGGTGCTGGTCAGTGAGGTGCCGGAAGCGGAAATCTTCGCCGAGGCGCGTCGCACGTTATGGACGATAAGCTTGATCGGCGCCTGTATCGCGCTGTTCTTCCTAGGTCTCGTAGTGCTGCTGGCGCGCGGCCTGGTCAAACCGATCCGTCAGGTTACCAATGCGCTTGTGGAAATCGGAGGAGGTGGTGGTGATCTGACCCGTCGGCTGGATGAAAGTCGGGCCGACGAGCTGGGCGATCTTGCTCGCGGTTTCAACCGCTTTATTGGCAGCCTGCGCGGACTGATTGGTGATGCGTTGAACACCAGTGAGCAATTGCGCACCGCTGTCGGCCAGGTAGCCCAGGTAGTCGATAACACGGCGACCCGCGCAGGCCGCCAGCATGAAATGACCGACATGGTTGCCACCGCTGTCCATGAAATGGGGCTGACGGTGCAAGAAATCGCCCGCAATGCCAGCAACGCTGCCCAGGCGTCGCAGGGAGCGCGCAGCGAGGCGATGGAAGCGCGCAAGGTGGTCAGCGATTCGATTTCCCATATCGAGAAGATGTCCGGTGAGATCGGCCATGCTGCCGAGTCGGTCACTGACCTAGCGCAACAGGTTGCCTCCATCGACAAGGTGCTGGCGGTCATCCGCAGCATTTCCGAGCAAACCAACCTACTGGCCCTCAACGCGGCCATCGAGGCCGCTCGCGCGGGAGAAATGGGGCGCGGCTTCGCAGTCGTGGCGGATGAAGTACGGACCTTGGCCAGCCGGACGCAAGCGTCCACCGATGAGATTCAACAGATGATTCAGAGCCTCAAGAGCGGCGCCGAGAACGCGGTCAGCTCCATGCGAGCGGGCCAGGCCGCGACCGGCACGGGTGTACAGGCAAGTCAGCGCACTGGGCTGTCACTCGGCGCCATCACCGAGCAAGTCGAGGCGATCAGCGACATGAACACTCAAGTGGCTGCCGCCACCGAAGAGCAGAGCAGCGTAACCGAGGAAATCACTCACAACGTACAGGGCATCGCGGATCTGGCTCAGGCCACGGCAAGCGATGTACAGGGATGCCGCGAAGATTGCCACGTACTGAGCCGTCTGGCGGAGGATCTGAGCCGGCAGATGGGTAGTTTCAAGCTTTGATCGGTTAACACGCTTGGCTAACCAGCCGGGGCTGATCAGCGCCTGGCTAGAAGGCGAGGTTCGGAGACAAATAAAAAAGCAGCCGGGCCGGCTGCTTTTTTCGTCTCTCAGGCCTGCGCTCAGAAGTGCGCTTTGACCAGCAGGCTGGCGGTGTTCTGGTTGGTGCCTCCAACCAAATCGCTGACGAAGCCGCCGTCTTCGATGCCATATTTGTCCGACCAATAGTCGTATTCGATTCCTACATAGAGCTTGCCCGGCTCTCCATCGAGCGCCTTGCCCAGGTCATATTTGATCTGCGGGTTGATATGCAGGTTCTTCGAGATGAAATCCCCGCGGCGCTCGGAGCCGGCGTCGTTCACAACCCAGTCAATGTATCCATCGAAGAGGATGTCCGATTTGCCGATCGGAAAGGTCATGGCCCAGGTTGGTGTGACTTGCCACTGGCCGCCTGGTTTGCCTGTGCTGCCATCGGGCTTACGGTAGTAGACATTGATTGCCAGGCGGTCGAAGCCGGGTATGTCCAGGTCAACAGCGGGTCCAAGCAGATAATTCTGATTCGGAACGCCATTGGTGCTCTCGCCCCGTTCATAAGTAGCGGCGAGGAGAATGTCCTTGATCGGGCCGAAACTCATGTTCTGGCCGCTGAGTTTGCCCAGTGACAGGCGGGGGCTGAACTCACCGTAATAGGTGTGCCCGTCGCTGCCGCTCACACCGTTGTAGAAGATGTTGTCCACGAACAGGAACATATCGCCCCAGGCCCAGCCGCTGGCGTGCTCGAACGTCAACGTTTGCTGGATCGGCGGATTGATCTTGTAATCCTTGCCATAGAGATAGGTCAGGCTGTTGTTCTGCCAGTGCAGCATCCCGTCGGCAAAGGCCGGTGCGGACAGCAGGCAGCCGGCCAGCGCCAGCGAAAGTGGTGCGTGCTTGAAGGTCATGTCGATACCCTTTGGTTTTTTGTTGTCTTGAATGCGGGGCACGCGCCCGGCGATATGCCGGGCGCCTGGGCTGCTTCAGCCGGTGGGCGTCAGCTGGGAGGACGGATCATTGGTAGTGGCTTTCGGATGAACCTTGGAATAGTCGGGGATATTCACCGCAAGGGTGTTGGTACCGACGGAGTCCTCAATCAGGTTTTCCGGGTCATAGTCATCCATTTCTTCCGGCTCGCGGGGAAGGAAGAAGTTGAGCAGAATCGCGCTGAAGGCACCGATGGTGATGGGCGACCCGAAGATGTTCTTCAGAACATCGGGCAGGTGGCTGAGCACGTCCGGCACCGCGGCCACCCCTAGACCCAGACCCAACGAGATGGCGACGATGAGCATGTTGCGACGATTCAGGCCTGCTTCAGCCAGGATCTTGATCCCTGCGATGGCGACTGTGCCAAACATGATCAGCGTGGCACCGCCGAGTACCGGCTTGGGCATCAGCTGCAGGACACCGCCGACTACGGGGAACAGAGCCAGCAGGATCAGGATGCCAGCGATATACAGCCCCACGTGACGGCTGGCGACGCCGGTCAGCTGGATCACACCATTGTTCTGACTGAAGGTTGTCATGGGCAGGCTGTTGAAGGTCGCGGCCAGCAGCGAGCTGCAACCGTCGCCGAGGATGCCGCCCTTGATCCGTTTGATATACAGAGGGCCCTTGACTGGCTGACGAGAAATCATCGAATTGGCGGTCAGGTCTCCCGCTGTTTCCAGTGGTGTAATGAGGAAGATCACCGCGATCGGAATAAAGGCCATCCAGTCGAAAGCGAAGCCGAACTTGAACGGCTGCGGCACGCTGATAGCCGGGAGAGTCGCAAGGCTGGAAAAGTCCACCATGCCCATCATCCAGGCGGCGAAGTAACCCACCATCAACGCGACGATTACGGCTGACAAGCGCAGCAGTGGAATGCCGAAGCGATTGAGCACGATGATGGTGCCGAGCACCAGTCCGGCCAGCGCCAGATTCTGTAGGGCGCCGGGATCCTCCGCTCCGTAGCCCCCGGCAATGTCGGTCATCGAGACCTTGATCAGCGATAGGCCCATGAGGCAGATGATGGTCCCGGTAACCACCGGCGTGATGATCCGGCGTAGCTTGTCGATGCAGCGGCTGACCGCGATCTCGACGAACGCTGCGCAGAAGCTGACACCAAACAGCGTGGCGAGGATGTCCTCCGGGCTGCCGCCGCGTCCCTTGACGATGAAGCCCGCCGCCAGGATCACGCTGAGAAAGCCAAAACTGGTGCCCTGCAGGCAGAGCATGCCGGCGCCGATCGGCCCGATGCGTTTGGCCTGGATGAAGGTGCCGATGCCTGAGACGAAGAGCGCCATGCTTACGAGATAGGGCACGTAGTCGCCCAGGCCGAGCACGCTGCCGATGATCAAGGTGGGAGTGATAACGCCAACAAAGCTGGCGAGCACGTGCTGTATCGCCGCGAAGGTAGCGGGGAGTGGGCCTGGGCGATCTTCGAGCTGATAGATCAGGTCCTGATTGGGAGCGTCACCGCTCCTGGATTCGGTTGCGGTCATGAGTCAAGCCTGCCATTCGTTATTGTTCGGTCATGGGCTTTCGAGGCTGCACGGACCTCGTTCACTGACCGACGAAAGCTGTTCAATCGGTCAGGTTGGCCCGACTATAACAACCTGTGAACAGCTGATGAAACAATAAATTTGCGGATTGTGCACAATTATGACGGACGACCCTCTTCCATTGTGGAGCCTGACGTGACGGCTATCTATCGGATGGACCGCAATTCCCGGGCAACGTGCTCGGCAAGCCCCGCCCCAGCTTCGCTCATGGTTAGATAGGTACGATCAGCGCCGGCTTCCTCGATCTGCTGGGCAATGTCCTCATACATGGCATGAGAGACGATCAGTCCTGCAAAACCCTTGCCGCGCAGCTTGCCGGTGGAAATTATCTTCGCTTCAGGATCATTCATGGCCAGGATCACCGCCTCGATATTCTTCATCTCGAGGCTTTCCCAGAACATCTGGTCCTCGGCGTCGGCGAACAGTACGTGGCGACCGTTCTGGCTGCTTTTTTCCACCGTCACCGGGTCGGAGTCGAGGCTGATCAGCCGCCAGCCCTGATGCTGGAGATGATCGTAGGCGGCGCGCCCCGTACGCCCCATACCCATGATCAGAATCTGCGCGTCGCCCAGCGACACAGGTTGCTCATCGGGGTGGCGAGTATTGCGTTCGAGGGGGATAAGCCGTCTGGCGAATCGGTCATAGAGCGGGTGAGAGATCCGGTTCAGCTGAGCCGATAGCACGAAGGAGAATGCGACCGTGATCGCCAGCGGGGTCAGCCATTGCGGCAGTATCACACTGGCGACGATCAGGCCGAACTCGCTGTAGTTGGTCAAGCTCGACGCGCTGAGAAACGCGCTGCGTGCGCGCAGACGGAAGAGCAGGAACAGAAAGAAGAACAGCGCGCCCTTAAGTGGCAGCAGCAGCGCTACAGCACCAGCAAAGAGCATGGCATCCATGTCCGGCAACCCGCCGATACCGATCTGCAGGAAGAAGCCGACCAGAAAGACTTCCTTGATCGCCCACAATGAGTTCGACAGTTCGGTGGCGCGTTTGTGTTTGGCCAGCATGGCGCCGAAGGCCAGGGCCCCCAGTTCTGAACTCAGGCCGACGTATTCGAAACCGATCCCGCCGGCGACCAGCGCCAGCATCAGGCCCAGCAGCACCATCAGTTCCTCGTGCCCGCTGTGATCGAGCAGGCGGAACAGCAAGGGGCGCAGCAGCGGCAGTCCGAACACCAGTAGTGCCCAGGCCGACGGCACCTTGCCACTCGCGATACTCATCACGACCAGTGCGATAAGGTCTTGAATAATCAGTACACCGATTGCTACTCGGCCATGGAAGGCGCGCAGCTCGCGCTTGCCTTCCAACACCTTGGCAGCCAGTACGGTGCTTGAAAAAGACAGGGCGATGGCCAGCAGCAGGCTTTCGCGAAAACTGGTGTCGAGGAAAACCAGAATCGCGGGCAGTGTCACCAGGCTGGAGATGGCGAAGTGCAACAGGCTGCCGCCAATGACTTCGCGACGTACCAGATTGCTCAGCTTGAGTTTGAGGCCGATGGTGAATAGCAACAGCAAGACGCCCAGGTGCGCCAAGTGTTCGAGGACCACACTGTCGGTTGGGCCAACCCCGAAGTGGCTGCCGAAGCCTGCTAGCGCGAAACCTGCTCCCAGGTAGCCGATCAGCGGCGGCAATCCGAGTGCACGCGCGGTAAGACCAAGGATGAACGCGAAAGCGATCCAGGTTGCTTCGATCATCGATCAGTCCTTCAGCAGTCGGAGCAGGGCAGCCAGGGAGGCGGGGCATTTTAACGGCGACCCACGGGCTGTCGAGTGTCAGGCTACAGCAGGAAAAAGCAAGCCCGCGCGAGGCGGGCTTTGATGATCGTCCAGGTTCGTCAGTGGTTCGCGCCAGTCAAGGCGTGGCGCTCGGGCCCGCCAAGTACGTTGAATAAAAGGTTGAGGCTAACCGCGCTGATGGTCGCCACTGCGATCCCGCTGTGGGTGATCGGCTCCATCCAGTGCGGCAGATGCGCGAAGAACTCCGGACGCACCACTGGCACCATTCCCAGACCAATGCTCACCGCAACCAGTAACTGATTACGACGGTCACCGATATCGGCCTCCTGCAAGATCTTGATGCCCGTGGCGGCGACCATGCCGAACATGGCAATGCCGGCGCCGCCCAATACAGCGGCGGGAATCGAGGCAACCATGAACGCAGCTTTCGGCAGCAGGCTCAGGCTGATCAGGAAAAGACCGGCGATCGCAGTAACGTAACGGCTGCGCACGCCGGTCATCTGGACCAGGCCAATGTTCTGCGCGAAGGACGAATGGGTGAATGTATTCATGAATCCGGCCAGAAAGGTTGCCCCTGCGTCACAGAGCAAGCCGCGGCGCAGTTGCTTGGGGTCTACCTCCTGCCCGGTGATCTTGCCCAGCGCGAGAAACATGCCCGCCGACTCGACGAAGATGATTACAACCACCAGACACATCGACAGGATCGGGGCGAGCAGGAACTGCGGCGCGCCGAAGTGATTCGGTGTGACTACCTGAAACGCCGGCGCAGCGCTGATGCCCGATAGATCGACCATGCCCAGACTGCCGGCCAGTACGTAACCCAGGGCCATCCCGACCAATACCGAGACGTTGACCCAGAAGCCACGCATGAACTGGTTGATCAGCAGAATGACGGCCAGCACCGCTGCGGCTACGCCAAGGTAGGGCAGGGCGCCGAACTGGCCGGTCCCGCTGCCGCCGCCTGCCCAGTTCACCGCGACGGGAAATAGCGAGAGCCCGATGGCGGTGATCACCGTACCGGTTACCAACGGCGGGAACAGCCGTACGATCTTGCACACGAAGGGGGCGATCAGCAGTCCGAAGAGGCCGGCAGCGATGGTGGCACCGAAGATTCCGGTCATGCCCACGCCTGGCATGCCGGCCATTACCACCATGCTGCTGACTGCAGCGAAACTGGCGCCCATCATCACCGGCATGCGGATGCCCATTGGCCCGATGCCCATTGACTGGACAAGGGTGGCGATGCCAGCCACCAGCAGGTCAGCATTGATCAGAAACGCAATCTCCTCGCGTGACAGCCCAGCGGCCTGGCCTACGATCAGCGGGACGGCGACCGCTCCGCCGTACATCAGCAGCACGTGCTGGAAACTCACCAGCAGCATCTGCAGCAAGGGCAGCCGCTTTTCCTTGACTGGAGCGGTCTGCCGCTCGGTCACATCGTTCATGCAAAACACCTCGGACGCTTTTGTTATTGGAGGGTCGCGGTGACCCCACTGAACGTGCAGGGTCGGATTTTTGTGATGCTCGGGGCTCGGCATTGCCTGCGGGCGCTGGGGCCGATTCCAGGCGTGCGTAGTCTTCGCTCTGGGCGATACGGTTCAGGTGGATAAGAAAGAAGCCGCGCCCGGAAGCGCGGCTGATGGGCAGCGATCAGTCGATCAGGGCGCCCTTGTCGATCCAGGCGCCGAGCAGGTCGCGCTCTTCCTGAGTCATGTTGGTCATGTTGCCCAGCGGCATGATCTGGCTTGCTACTGATTGCGCATGGATCTTCGCCGCTTGCTGGCGGATCTGTTCCGGCGTATCGAACATCACACCTGCGGGAGCCGCGCTGAACAGGGGGCTGCTTGGCTGCGCCGCGTGGCACACCGTACAACGCTCATCGATCACGCTGCGAACCTTGGCGAACTCGCTATTGCTGACCTCCGGCTCTGCCGAGGTGCCGCCCTGTTGTGCGCTCATGCTGGCCTGCTCCGGGGAGGTTGGTGCCAGGTTGGGAGCTGCCGGCTGCCGGTTGGGCGCAGTGACGAATGCCAGGCAGATCATGCCGACTGCCGCAGCGGGCAGTGCCCAGGCGAAGCGGTTGCTGTCATGCCGGGTGTTGAAGTAGTGGCGCACCAGCACCGCGAGTACCGAGATACCGGCCAGGATCAGCCAGTTGTATTTGCTGCCGTAGGTGCTCGGAAAGTGGTTGCTGATCATGATGAACAGCACGGGCAGGGTGAAATAGTTGTTGTGGCGTGAGCGCAGCAGGCCCTTGGCCGGCAATACCGGATCAGGCGTGCGGTTCTGCTCGATGGCAGCAACCAGCGCGCGCTGAGCCGGCATAATGATGCGGAACACATTGCCGACCATGATGGTGCCGATCAGCGCGCCGGTGTGAATGTAGGCAGCGCGGCCGCTGAAGACCTGTGAATAGGCCCATGCGGCGGCGATTACCAGGACGAACAACACCAGGCCTAGCAGGGCCGGCTTCCTGCCCAATGGCGAGTCGCAGAGCAGGTCATAGACGAACCAGCCAACGATGAGGGAGCCGAAGCCGATAGCGATCGCCGTAGCTGGCGCCATGTCGCTGCCCGGCGCGATCAGATACAGAGATGGATTGAGATAGTAGACCACCATCAGCAGGGCGACGCCCGACAGCCAGGTGGTGTAGGCCTCCCACTTGAACCAGTGCAGGTTATCCGGCATCCGTGGTGGCGCCAGCTTGTACTTTTCCAGGTGGTAGATACCGCCACCATGGATCGCCCAAAGGTCGCCTGAAAGGCCATCACGTGGGTTGGCGCGGTTGAGGTTGTTTTCCAGCCACACGAAGTAGAACGAGGCACCGATCCAGGCGATGCCGACGATCATGTGAATCCAGCGAATACTCAGGTTCAGCCATTCGGTCAAATGTGCTTCCACGATAATTACCTCTTGCACGGCTGGCGAACCAACCGATGTTTCTTCTTATTCGACTCGTCGCAAGTGTTCCGCTTGTTCTGAAGCACGCATGACCGGCGCGGCCTTTCGACGGCCGTTCCGGTGATGCCTTCGTAGATCAATCGATCGCTTGCTCGGAGTCCCGGTGGGGGTCGAGGAGAAGTTGCTCTGCCTCGGTGAAAAAATGCTCGTCGCAGTTGTTGCCAGAACCGCTGCGATCGACCACCAGGAATTCATCCCGCTTTTCGATCGTCAGCACCGGGTGGTGCCAGACGCCGCGGTGGTAATTGACGCCCTGCCTGCCGTTGCTGCGAAAGGCACGGACGTTACCCGGTACAGGTGCATCGCCAAGCGGCGCGACCACGACCAGAAAGGGGTTGCCGAGCAGCGGAATGAAAGCCTGGCTGCCCTGCGGGTGTCGTTCGAGCATGCGAATGACCAGCGGCATCTCCAGCGCGTCGGCGGCGAAGATACTGATGATGGCCTGATCGTCCGGCTGCGCGGTCTCGACCGTCGCCAGCTTGTGATAGCGGCGGGTGGAACCGTTGTTGATCATGAAGTACTCGCTGCCTTCGGTTTCGATCACATCACCGAATGGGGCGAAGGCTTCCTTGGTCAACGGTTCGATCGTGATAGTGCGCATACTGTGCTCGTTATCTGGATTGCTGGTTTTGAGGGTGGCCTGAACGGCGCCGAATTCAGTTCACCGTAGCGAGGACTGAGCATCCGCGCTGGTGGGCTGAATGCCACCCTGCTGCTGACCTCTTTACTCTCTCCGCTCGGGAAAGGGCCTGGGTGAAGCGCTTCCTACTTGGCTACGTTGCCAAACAACCGCAGCCGGCTTACGCCACCGTCCGGGAAGATGTTCAGGCGTACGTGGGTGATCGGGCCGAGCTTGGCGATCTGTTCGCTGAACTCATGCTCGGCGTGCATTTCAAGCTTCTGGCTTGGTAGCAGCTCGCGCCAGAACAGGCTTTGGGTTTCGATCTGGCTATCAGTGCCGCCTTTGACGTACGCCGCCTGGATGCTGCAGCTGTCAGGGTAATTGCCTTTGAAGTGCAGGGTGTCGACGACGATACGCTCGATCTCACCCGGGTGGCCCAGCGCGACGATGACCCAGTCATTGCCGGGCGTGCGACGGCGGGCGGTTTCCCAGCCGTCGCCCATGTTGATGCCGCGGCCAGGATTGAGAATGTTGCTCATGCGGCCAAAGTGCTCGTCGGAGCAGGCCAGGGCCCGGCCGCCGTTGAGCGCCGAGGCCAGGTCGAGCTGCTCGTTGTCACCGACACTGCTCCAGTCGCGAAACGGAATGCCATGTACGCGCAAACGAGCAACACCCCCGTCCGGATAAATGTTAAAGCGCAGGTGGCTGAATGGCTGATCTACTCGGATCTCGTGATAGTGGTGACTGTTGCCCTGGAGCTCCACTGCAGGAAGAATTTCCGTCCAGACGGTGCTGTCGTCCGGGTCGCCATCGGCGAGGTAGCAAGCTTCCAGCGAGGCGGACGGCGGGAAGTTACCGGTGAAGAAGCTGGTGTCGATGTCGACGCCCTTGATCGAGCCGGGCACACCGAGGCGAATGACTGCGTGGTCGTAGCCTTCGAAGCGCTTGCGGCGTGATTCCCAGCCATCCATCCACTTGCCGTTGTCATCGAAAACCCCTTCCTTCCAAACGGCCGGCGTTGGCTGGAACAGCCGATTGACGTCGGCAAACCAGTCGTCAGTGACGGAAAGGGCCTTGGTGCCCAGGCGGGCGTCGGCCAGGTTGACGTATTTTTCGAAAGGGGCGGCATAGCTCTTCATACGGTGTTCTTCTCTTCGAATCTTATAGTGGTCGCTTGCTTACATTGTCTGCAGACGGAACAGAGCGATCTTGTTGATTTCAGCCAGCGCGCGAGCGAACTCCTGCTCCTGCGAGTTGTGCAGGCGCTCCTCGAAGGCGGCAAGGATCTGGTGCCGATTGCTGCCCTTGACCGCCATGATGAAGATGAAACCGAACTTGGCCTTGTAGGCCTCGTTCAGCTCGGTGAAGCGGGCGAATTCTTCGGGCGTGCATTCGTGAATGCCGGCGCCGGCCTGTTCGGCCGTGCTTGATGCGGTCAGCTCGCCACGCACCGCAGCCTTGCCAGCGAGGTCCGGGTGAGCGTTGATCAAGGCGAGTTGGGTATCCTGGGGCGCCGACAGCATCGCCTGAGACATGCGGGTATGCATCACCTCGACATAATCCAGCGTCTCGTCCACGCCTGCCTGGTAGACGGTGTCAGCGACCCACGGCGAATGCTCGTACACATCGGCAAAGGCGGCGACGAAAGCGTCGCGGTCGAGAGTGGACGGCTTGATGGTCTGAAACATGGTCATAGGCTGCTTTCCTGGGGCAGGGGGTGAGTCGAGTGCCAATGGCGGGCAATGTCGACGCGGCGGGCGAACCACACCTGCTCGTGGCCCTTGGCGTACTCGATGAAGCGCTGCAGCGCCGCCATGCGTGCGGGGCGGCCCAACAGTCGGCAGTGCATCCCAATGGACAGCATTTTTGGCGCACCTTCAGATCCTTCGGCGTATAGCACGTCGAATGCGTCCTTGAGGTACTCAAAGAAGTCATCGCCCTTGTTGAAGCCCTGGACCTGGGTGAAGCGCATGTCATTGGTGTCCAGGGTGTAAGGGATCACCAGATGGGGCTTGTCTGAGGTCGATTCCGGGTCCCAGTAGGGCAGGTCGTCATCGTAGGTGTCCGAGTCGTATAGAAAGCCGCCTTCTTCACGAACCAGCCGACGGGTGTTAGGCCCGGTGCGGCCGGTGTACCAGCCCAGTGGTCGCTCGCCGGTTATATCGGTAAGGATGCGAATGGCTTCGAGCATGTGCTCGCGCTCCTGTTCCTCATCCATGTATTGGTAGTCGATCCAGCGGTAGCCGTGGCTGCAGATCTCGTGCCCGTCGGCGACCATCGCCTTGATCACGTCCGGATGACGCTGCGCCGCCATGGCCACGGCGAAGATGGTCAGCGGGATGTCGTTTTTGCGGAACAGCTTGAGCAGACGCCAGACGCCGGCGCGGCTACCGTATTCGTAGAGCGACTCCATGCTCATGTTGCGCACGCCCTGCAAGGGTTGCGCGGCGACCATCTCTGACAGGAAGGCTTCGGACTCCTTGTCGCCATGCAGCACGCAGCGCTCACCGCCTTCCTCGTAATTGAGCACGAAAGAAAGCGCGATTCGGGCATTGCCCGGCCATTGCGGATGGGGCGGGTTCTCGGCGTAGCCGATGAGGTCACGAGGGTAGTCGGCGCTCACTGTTGTTATTCCTTGTCTGATCCACAGGTTGCCGCTGCGAGGTACTGGGCAGCCGTCATGGGTTTAATTGTATACAAAACGATTTGCGCTTTGTAAATCAAAAAACACGACAAATATCTGAATGCTGGCCCAGGGAAGGAAATTCCTGTTTGTCTGCGCCAACTTGGTTCGCTTGGTCAGGCGTTTTCTATTGCGGTTGCCACCAGCAGGAAGCAGGCCAATATCTGCGATAAAAACTGTGTACAATTTTCGTTAAAACTGTCTTTTATTATCTGGCCGAGCTGCTATGCTCGTCGCAACTACACCAACAGACACTAGAGGAGGCGAGCATCAAGGGATAAGCCGCGATGCTGGAATCTATGGGACGTTTGACTACTCATGTACTGGATGCCGCCCACGGCTGCCCAGGCAGCCACATCCGCGTTGAGCTCTATCGGGTCGAAGGCGAAAGCCTCGAGCTGATTACCACACGCCAGACCAATGCCGACGGCCGCTGCGATTCGCCACTGTTGGATGGCGACGACTACCGGTCCGGGGTTTATCAGCTTCAGTTCTCAGCCGGCGATTACTACCGCGGGCGAGGTGTTGTGCTGCCTGAGCCGGCATTCCTAGACGTGGTGGTGCTGCGTTTCGGCATCAGCGCTGAGCAGGACCATTACCATGTGCCGCTTCTGATTTCGCCTTACAGCTACTCGACTTATAGAGGTAGCTGATTGCACCGGCCGCAGTCCTTGGTGAGGCGGCCGTACCGCTCCCATGCGTGAAACTTTGACTCCCCTGAGTCCCCCGGCCCGCCTTTGATGGCGGGTTTTTTTGCCGGGAGTCAGGTTTATAAGGGGGCAGGGGGCCGGTTTTGCTCGCAAGCGTTTCGCCTTGGGGGCTCTTGGGCACGGCCTATTTGCACCGACTCATAGTGAATTGCTCGCTCCGGCAGCCGCTGTGACCTCAGCGACTCACCAACGAAACCGCCCCCGCGCCCCCAAACAGCGCAGCACTGACGCGATTGAACCAAACCTGCCCCTTGCCCGTGCGCAAATAACGCGCCGCGCCATGCGCACCCAATCCATAGGCCAGCTTGCAGCACAAATCCAGCACCGCCCAGGTCAGGATCATCACAAGCAGCTGCGGCATGAGCGGCCGATCCGCGCTGAGAAACTGCGGCAAAAAAGCGGCGAAAAAGAGAATGTCCTTGGGATTGCTCGCGCCCAAGCCGAAGGCGCGCCAGAACAGCTGACGAAAACGCGGGCGCACCTCTGCGGTAGTTACATCGGGGCCAGTGTATGGACGTCGGGACTCTTGCCAGCTTTGCCTGCCGAGATAGAACAGGTAGAGCGCGCCAATGATCTTCAGCAGACTGAATACTTGCTCCGACGCCAGCAACAACGCGCCCAGCCCCAGCGCCGAGGCGCTGAGCAGGCAGATCGATGCACTGACCCCGCCGACGAACGCAGGCCAAGAGCGCCGTAGCCCGAAATTGAGGCTGTTGCTGATCATCAACAACGACAGCGGACCGGGGATCAGGATGACCACCAGCGCTGCGCTTGCAAATAACAACCAGGTTTCGACACTCATGCCGTTGCTCCTTGCCTTGTGCGTTTCAGATATTTCGGCGGCCCCGGAGCGCAGCCCGGCGAGGGCGCAGTGACAATCAAAGGCCTTTTCTGGCGCAGCCATGATCGCGCGCTCTAACGACAAAAGCCCACCGCGAAGGGTGGGGCTTTGCCGGTCGCTTCGCTTATAGAAAGGCGAACTTGGCGATAAAAATCACGCACAACACATACAGACTGATTGATACCTTCTCTCGCTGCCCAGTCAGCAGCTTGAGCGTTGCATAGGTCAGAAAGCCCAGCGCAATGCCATTGGCGATGGAGAAGGTCAGCGGCATCATCACCACGGTGACGATCGCCGGTATGGTGTCGGTGTGGTCCTTCCAATCGATATGCGCCATCCCACTCATCATCAGCATGGCGACATAGATCAGCGCGCCCGCCGTTGCATAGGCAGGGATCATGCCGGCAAGCGGGGCGAAGAACATCGCAACCAGGAACAAGACACCTACGGTGACTGCGGTCAGACCGGTACGGCCACCCGCCGCAACCCCTGCAGCGCTCTCCACGTAACTCGTCACTGGCGGGCAGCCGACGAATGCACCTGCAACGCTGGAGGTGCTGTCTGCTTTGAGTGCGCGCGACAGGTTCTGGATTTTGCCGTCGTCATCAACCAGGTGTGCCCGATGCGCAACGCCCATCAGCGTGCCAGCCGTGTCGAACATGTTCACAAAGAGGAATGCCAGGATCACGCTGACCATGGCGACGTTCAGGGCGCCTGCGATGTCCATCGCCAACCAGGTCGGGGCCAAGCTGGGTGGCATCGAAACCAGGCCGTTGTACTCGACCAGACCTGTCGCCCAGCCGATACCCGTTACCACCAGCATGCTCAGCAGAATGGCGCCAAAGACATTGCGATGGCTGAGCACCGCGATCATCAGAAAGCACACCGCAGCCAGCAGCGCGGTGGGCTCGCTGAACGATCCCATGGTCAGCAGAGTGGCCGGGCTGTCGACCACGATGCCCGCGGTCTTCAGGCCAATGAGCCCAAGAAATAATCCGACTCCCGCACCCATGGCGAAGCGCAGGCTCATGGGAATGCTGTTGAGCAGCCACTCGCGAAGGCGAGACAGACTCATGATCATGAACAAGATGCCGGAGATGAACACCGCACCCAGCGCGATCTGCCAGCTGTAGCCCATCTCGCCAACGACGGTGTACGTGAAGAACGCATTCAGGCCCATGCCCGGCGCGAGACCCACCGGCCAGTTGGCATATAGACCCATCAACAGGCAGCCGAGCGCTGCGCCGATGCAGGTGGCGACGAAGGCGGCACCGTGGTCGATACCGGCATCGGCCATGATGTTCGGGTTGACGAAGATAATGTAGGCCATGGTGACGAAGGTCGTCAGGCCTGCGAGCAGTTCGGTCTTTACGGTGGTTCGGTGGGCGCTGAGCTTGAAGACTCGGTCGAGCAAGCCGGCTTTCTTCAGCTGCAGCCCGAGAGCTGCCTGTTCCTGTTTGGTGCTTTGCACTAGGTGTTCCTCATCGTTCTTGTTGTCTATCACCTAGAGCGATGCTCTCGAGGGCAGGTGATGGTGAGGGCTCCTCCTGTTCGATTTTTTGACCGAAAGGTCAGGAAGGCTTGTCGCGATTATGCTTTTGTATACAAAAAATGCAACTTCATTTGCAGATCCGCTTTCTACAGGTCATCCCTATTGGGTTTTACCCATTTCTTGCTCCCCAGACCGGCTCATTCGGTAGTGAAAAGAGAAGATGCAGAATCTTGATTGTGCACAATAAAAGCGTATTTATTTCGCCGTTTTGGCGCTCGCTACTGCCAGCGGCGTATTGAAAGGCAGTAAAGTTCGCCCTGCCGACAATTCCGACGCGAGTCACCATGAACGAACAGTTGCAGCCTCTGAAAAAGCCGACCAAAACCGGCAAGGTCCGTACAGGGACCCAGGACGACATCGTTTACGCACACATCTTCGACGCAATTCTCGAACAGCGTTTGGCGCCGGGTACCAAACTCAGCGAAGAGGCCCTTGGCGAGATTTTCGGGGTGAGTCGCACCATCATCCGGCGTGCGTTATCCCGTCTCGGGCATGAGGGTGTGGTGCTGCTGCGTCCCAACCGAGGTGCGGTTGTAGCCAGCCCCAGCGTCGACGAGGCTCGGCAGATCTTTTTTGCACGGCGTATGGTCGAGCGCGCCATCACCGAACTGGCTGTACAGCACGCTGAAGCGGAACAGCTGGCTGAGCTTCGGCAGATGGTCAAAGACGAGCAGGACTGCTTCGCGCGCGGCGATCGAGGCGCCGGTATCCGTCTGTCTGGCGAGTTCCACCTGAAACTGGCCGAGGCGGCGAAGAACGCGCCGCTTGTAAGCTTCCAGCGCAGTCTGGTGTCCCAGACCTCGCTGATCATCGCTCAGTACGAGACGGGGAATCGCTCCCATTGCTCCTACGACGAGCACAACCAGCTGATCGATGCCATCGCTGCCCGCGACAGCGAAAAGGCAGTGAGTCTGATGATGCATCACATGGATCACATCGACAGCAAGCTCAACCTCGATGAAGACAGTGCGTCGGATGATTTGCACGCCGTCTTCTCGCATCTCGCCTTGGCCAGGAAAAAACCCCGCACGGCTCGCTAGGTGGCGTTCCAGCGCCGCTGGCGCGTTCAGTGTCAGCGTCGAAAGGGCCAGGTCGGGACATTGCTGATGATCGACCTCGGCCGGTAGATAGCCTTCGAGCCTATCGCTTGAAGGCCGGGCCTGTGTACCTCGATCGTACCTTTTCCAGTTTGCCCTGAATCCTTCGACTCGGTTGCGGCGCCTTGGTCGATATGTCTAATGTTATGTTATAACTATTGCATAAGCTGTATGGCTCCTGTGCCCCCTGACGTGCCTTTGCGGGTGACGCCTCGGGAGTGGCTCGGCCAACTACGACTCACTACCGAGGTGACAATGATCGAATGCCATGGTTTGCAATGGGGTGCTGGCGGGCGCGCCCTTACACCACGGCTGGACCTGCGGCTGACGGTTGGCAGCCTGACCGCTGTGATCGGCAGCAATGGCTCGGGCAAGAGCAGCCTGCTCAAGGTGTTGGCCGGGTTGGATCGTCCGCTGGCTGGGCGGGTCGATGTGGGCGTACCGCGCATGGGCGGGGTGGCTTATCTACCGCAACAGCAACATGTGGATCGGCAGTTCCCCATTCGCCTGGCGGAATTGGTCGCTGCGGGGTTCTGGCGCAGCCGGCTCGGGCGTAGCGAGCGGCAGGCGCGGATGCGACAGACCCTGAAGGACTGGGGGCTGCTCGAACTGCAAACCCAGGGGCTGCATGCACTGTCCGGCGGCGAGCTGCAGCGCGCATTACTGGCAAGGCTGAGCCTGACCGATGCCAAGGTGCTGTTGCTCGACGAGCCCGAGGCGGCGCTGGACGATGTTGGCCTGGATCTGCTTTGGCAACACATCGAGCGTTGGCAGCGCGAAGGAAGGACGCTGGTACTGGTCAGCCATAACCTCGCCGGGTTGAGCCAACACAACTGTGACGGGTTGTTGATCGCTCGCAGCGGCTGCATCAGGGCGCCGATCCGGCAGTTCGCAGCCGAGCGCCAAGGGCTCGGGCAGGTCGCGTGACACCGGATATTCTCTGGGCGCCTTTCATCGAATTTGCATTCATGCGCCGGGCGCTGTTCGGCAGTGTTGCGCTGGCTTGCAGCGCCGGGCCGTTGGGCGTCTTTCTGATTCTGCGTCGAATGAGCCTGATGGGGGATGCCATCGCCCACGGCATCCTGCCTGGTGCAGCGCTGGCATTCTGGCTGTTCGGCCTGAGCCTGCCAGCGCTGACTGCTGGCGGTCTGGTGGCTGGACTCGGCATGGCTGGCGCGGCGGCGTGGGTCACCCGACGCACCGGGCTACGCGAGGACGCCAGCCTGGCCGCGCTGTATCCCATATCTCTGGCCAGCGGCGTACTGCTACTCGGGCTGGCCGGGCGAAAGCTGGATCTGTTGCACCTGTTGTTCGGCTCGGCGCTGGCTGTCGATACGACCACGCTGTACGGCATGCTCGGTACTGCAGGGTTCAGCTTGTTAGTGCTTCTGGTGATCTTTCGCGCCTTGGCGCTCGACAGTCTAGATCCGCTTTTTCTGCGAAGTATCAGCCGTTTCGGTCCGTTGGCGCACGCCGCGTTTCTGACGCTGGTGGTACTCAATCTGGTGATCGGCTTTCAGGCCATCGGCGCGCTGATGGTGGTGGGGCTGATGATGCTGCCCGCTGCCGCAGCTCGCTTCTGGAGTCGTCGATTGCCGGTCCTGCTACCGCTCGCTGCGCTGATCGGCGCGGTGTGTGTATGGCTGGGGTTGCTGCTTTCCTTCTACGCAAGTTTGCCCAGCGGGCCGTGCATCGTGCTTTTGGCTGGCGCTTTCTATCTTTTCTCGTTGGTAGCCGGCCCGGTTCACGGCCTGTTGCGCTCGACGTCTTTTCCAATGACCGTTTGAGGTGTTGATCATGCGTTACCTGCTTTTCGCGCTCGCTTTATGGCTCCCGCTCTCACTGCATGCGGCTGACAAGCTCAACGTGGTGACGAGCTTCAGCATCCTGGCGGACCTGACCCGCGAGGTCGGTGGTGATCGTATCGAGCTCACCAATCTGGTCGGTGCTGACGCCGACGCTCACCTCTACGAGCCCAGCCCGGACGATGCCAAGGCGCTGCTGCGTGCCGACCTGATCATCGCCAACGGATTGGGTTTCGAGCCTTGGCTGGAGCGCGTACTTGCCAGCAGCGAGCCCAAGGGCAAGCGCATCAATGCCAGTGCGGGTGTGGTTCCGTTGATGCTGGATGAGGACGGTGAGCGAGTACCCGATCCGCACGCCTGGCAGAGCCTGACCAATGCCGAGATCTACGTGCGCAACATTGCCAAGGCACTCAGCGAACTGGACCCGGCCAATGTCGATGCTTACAACCAGCGCCGCGACGCTTACCTGACCCGTCTGCATGCGCTGCTGAAAAAAGCGGACGCCCAGATTGCTGGTTTGCCCGCAAGCCAGCGCAAGGTTGTCACCAGCCATGATGCATTTGGTTATCTGGGGCAGGCCTGGCAGCTGAGCTTCATCGCACCGCAAGGGCTATCCACCCATGACGAACCTTCTGCGGCTGAAGTCGCGGCCTTGATTCGGCAGATACGCAGCGAAGGGGTACGGGCGGTTTTCGTCGAGAACATTCGCGACCCGCGACTGATCCAGCAAATAGCCGACGAGGCCGGCGCCAAGGTCGGCGGCACGTTGTATTCGGATGCGCTGGCCAGCGAAGGGCCGGCCAGTACCTATCTCGGCATGTTCGAGCACAACCTGGAAACGCTGATGGCCGCGCTCAAGCCGTAAAGTCGAGCGCGAGTCATTGATCGCTGCTCACCAAGCTCCGTGCGATCCGGCGGTGGATGTAAAAGCGACATCCACCCTACGAACGACGGTTGTGGTTCCGGCCCGTAGGGTGGATCGCGCTTCACCGATCCATGCGCTTATCAAGCATGGAAACGACAGTTGATGCTCACGTTCGTGATCGGCTGGTCAGCAAGCCTTGCGGTGAACTGAAACGCCGGCGGCGTAGGTCTCCTTCACCGCGCGGTCGTCGCCGAGGATCATCAGGGCGAAGAGCTTTTCCTGCAGGGTCGTCGCCTGGCTCAGGCGATAGCTGATCAGCGGCGTCGCCTTGTAGTCGAGCACCACGAAGTCGGCGTCCTTGCCGGGCTGCAGGTTGCCGATCTTGTCGTCCAGATAGAGCGCCCGTGCACCGCCCAGGGTGGCCAGATACAGCGCTTTGAACGCATCGAGCTTCTGGCCCTGCAGCTGCAACACCTTGTACGCCTCGTTGAGGCTGGCAAGCTGCGAGAAGCTGGTGCCGCCGCCCACGTCCGTACCCAGACCGACGCGCACGCCATAGCCTTCCACCTTGGCCAGGTCGAACAGACCGCTTCCGAGGAACAGGTTGGAGGTGGGGCAGAAGGCAACGGCCGAACCGGTCTCGCCGAGGCGCTTGCACTCGTCATCGCAAAGGTGCACGCCGTGGGCGAACACCGAGCGCGCGCCGATCAGGCCGTGGTGATCGTAGACATCCAGATAGCCTTTGCGCTCAGGGAACAGCGCCTTGACCCACTCGACCTCCTGCTTGTTTTCGGAGATATGGGTGTGCATGTACAGGCCGGGGAATTCGGCGAAGAGCTTGCCGGCCAGGGTGAGTTGCTCCGGCGTGCTGGTCGGGGCGAAGCGTGGGGTCACGGCGTAATGCAGACGGCCCTTGCCGTGCCAGCGCTCGATCAGTTCCTTGCTGTCGGCATAGCCGGATTCGGCGGTGTCGGTGAGAAAGTCCGGCGCGTTGCGATCCATCAGCACCTTGCCGGCGATCATCCGCAGGTTGAGCTTTTCCGCCGCTTCGAAGAAGGCGTCTACCGATTGCTTGTGCACCGTGCCGAATACCAGTGCGGTGGTGGTGCCATTGCGTAGCAGCTCGCCGAGGAACAGGTCGGCCTGCTCGCGAGCATGTGCCATGTCGCTGAAGCGGCCCTCGTTGGGGAAGGTGTAGGTTTCCAGCCAGTCCAGCAGCTGCGCGCCGTAGGAGCCGATCACGCCGACCTGTGGGTAGTGGATATGAGTGTCGATGAATCCAGGGGTAATCAGCGCGTCCGGGTATTCGACAATCTCTGTGCCGGCTGCCAGGGTCGGCAGCAGCTCGGAGGCGTGGCCGATCCGCGCGACCTTGCCATCCTCGACGACCAGAAGGCCGTCCTCGAAATATTCATGGGATTGCTCGATGCCCACGTCCCGCGGGTCGGCGAGGCAGTGGAGCAGGGCGGCACGGTAGGCTTTGGCTTGGGACATGGTGGTTCTCAAAATCCTGGTGTAAATGTATCGGCCCGGGAACAACAAGTGATTCCAGCGGCTCGGTGATATTCGTCGGAGCCAACCTGCTGGCGCTCCTTGTCTCGTGGAGCCTGTTCATAGGCAATCGCGCGTCTACGCTACGAGCTGTGCTATTGGCCCGGATTCATTCCAGAGGCTTCCGGTTCTCGGTAGGAGCCAGCTTGCTGGCGACCCTGTCTCGTAAAGCTCATTCGTAGGAAAACGCGTGCTTTCGCTGCAAGCTGTGATGTCTTGCGACATCAGCCAATACGCGAACGCCTTGATGCCGGAACCAGCATGGGCACCGGTTTTTCGCCATCACTGGCTTGCTCGCCGAAGTTGGCGTTGTATGTGGCAATCACTTCCCCGGCAATGGACACTGCAATCTCGATAGGCAGTTTGCCCTTCACTTCGGCAATGCCCATCGGGCAGCGCATGCGCTGTACCGTTTCCGGCAGGAAGCCGCGGTCGCGTAGACGGTGCTCGAACTTGGCGCGTTTGCTCTTCGAGCCAATCAGTCCGTAATAGGTGAAATCGTTGCGCGAAAGGATCGCGGCGGTCAGCTCCAGATCAAGCTGATGGTTGTGGGTCATGACGATGAAGTAACTGCCGGCAGGCATGCTTTCTACTTCGTCGACCACGTCGTCGCTGACTACCTTCTCCACCCCGGCGGGGAGCTGTGCCGGGAATTCGTTATCGCGAGAATCGATCCAACGAACCCTGCACGGCAGGCTAGCTAGCAATGGCACCAGGGCGCGGCCAACGTGACCGGCACCGAAAACCGCAATATGCGCCTGCGGTTGACCCATGGGTTCGAACAGCAACACAGTGGCGCCACCGCAACACTGGCCGAGACTCGCGCCAAGGGAAAAACGCTCCAGGCGGGTATCGCGGCTGCGCTTTTCCAGCATTTCACGGGCGATCTGCTGGGCCTTGTATTCCAGGTGGCCGCCGCCGATGGTGTCGTACAGGCGCTCACGACTGACAACCATCTTCGAGCCGGCATTGCGCGGCGTTGAGCCGCGCTCTTCGATGATAGTCACCAGTACGCAAGGTTCGCCTTGGTGTTGCAGGTCGGCGAGTGCTTCGATCCAGGCCGTGTTGCTCATGTCTGTGTCCCTAGTAGTTCGGGCGGCCGCTCCGTGGAAAAAGCCGCGAAGCGTCTTCCACCCGAACGATCAAGTTGTGTTGATGGTGGACAATCACAGGGTTGTCCACCCTTGGTCAGGCCGGGGTGGTCTCCGTTGCCGCAGACCTGCTCGCGGTCTGCTTCAACCTATGCATCTGCTCCACACCCCACAGCACCCGCTCCGGCGTCGCTGGCGCGTCGATCTTCGGCTGAACCTTGTAATCCGCCAGGCTCGCCACGGCGTCTTTGATCGCGCACCAGACGGATATCCCGAGCATGAACGGCGGCTCGCCGACGGCCTTGGAATGGAACACGGTGTCCTCGGGGTTCTTGCGGTTCTCGACCAACTTCACCCGCATATCCAGTGGCATGTCCGCCACTGCCGGGATCTTGTAGCTGGCCGGGCCACTGGTCATCAGCTTGCCCTTGTCGTTCCAGACCAGCTCTTCCATCGTCAGCCAGCCCATGCCCTGAACGAAGCCACCCTCGACTTGGCCGATGTCGATGGCTGGGTTCAGCGAGGCACCGACGTCATGCAGGATGTCGCTGCGCAGCATCTTGTACTCACCGGTCAAGGTGTCGACGATTACTTCCGAGCACGCCGCGCCGTAGGCGTAGTAGTAGAACGGCCTGCCGCGCGCCAGGCTGCGGTCGTAGTAGATCTTCGGTGTGCGGTAGAAACCGGTAGACGACAGTGAAACCTGGCCGAAATAGGCCTGCTGGATCAGCTCGTCGAACGACACGTACTCGTCGCGGATGCGCACCTGGCCGTTCCTGAACTCAACATCCTCCTCAGTGACCTTGAAGTGCCGGGCGGCGAATTCGATCAGGCGCTGCTTGATGGTCTGCGCTGCGTTCTGCGCCGCTTTCCCGTTGAGGTCGGTACCGCTGGACGCCGCTGTAGGCGAGGTGTTCGGCACCTTGTCGGTGTTGGTCGCGGTGATCTGAATGCGATCGATATCGACCTGGAATACCTCGGCCACCACTTGGGCCACCTTGGTGTTCAAGCCCTGACCCATCTCGGTGCCGCCATGGTTCAGGTGGATGCTTCCATCGGTGTAGACGTGCACCAGCGCGCCACCCTGGTTGAGAAAGCTGGCGGTAAAGCTGATGCCGAACTTCACGGGCGTCAGTGCCAGGCCCTTTTTCAGGATCGGGCTCTTGGCGTTGAACGCGCGGATCTCTTCGCGGCGTTTCGCATAGTCGCTGCTGGCTTCGAGCTCGGCCGTCATCTCCTCAAGCATGTTGTGCTCGACGGTCTGGTAGTAGGGCGTGACGTTGCGCTCGGTCTTGCCGTAGTAGTTGCGCTTGCGCACGTCCAGCGGATCCTTGCCCAGCTCGCGTGCCACTGCGTCCATGATTTCTTCGATGGCGACCATGCCCTGCGGCCCGCCAAAGCCGCGGTAGGCGGTGTTGGACGCCAGGTTAGTCTTGCAGCGATGGCCGTTGATGGTGGCGTCGCCCAGATAGTAGGCGTTGTCGGAGTGGAACATGGCGCGGTCCACGATAGACCCGGAAAGGTCCGGCGAGTAGCCGCAGTTGCCGGCAAGGTCGATCTCGATGCCGCGTAGCAGGCCGTCGTCATCGAAACCGACGTCGTACTCGACATAGAACGGGTGACGCTTGCCGGTCATAGTCATGTCTTCCATGCGTGGCAGACGCATTTTGGTCGGGCGGCCGGTCAGGTGAGCGATCACGGCGCACATGCACGCAGGGCCCGCGGCCTGGGTTTCCTTGCCGCCAAACCCGCCGCCCATGCGGCGCATGTCGATGACGATCTTGTTCATCGAGACGCCAAGCACTTCGGCGACCAGCTTCTGCACTTCGGTGGGGTTCTGCGTCGAGGTATAGACGATCATGCCGCCGTCCTCGGTCGGCATTACCGACGACACCTGAGTCTCCAGATAGAAGTGTTCCTGGCCGCCGATATGCAGGCTGCCCTGCAGGCGGCGCGGCGCAGTGGCCAGAGCGCCGGCCGAATCGCCGCGCTTGTGGGTATGACTGTCGAGCACGAAATGCCTCTTGCGCAGCGCGTCGACCACATCGATTACAGGCTCCAGGTCCTCGTATTCGATGATCGCAGCCATGGCGGCCTTGCGCGCGGTTTCCAGGCTGTCTGCGGCGACGGCGATCACCGGCTGGCCGACGTATTCGACCTTGCCGTCGGCCAGTAGCGGATCACCGGGCATGACAGCACCGATGTCCAACTGGCCAGGTACGTCCTTCGACGTAATGGCGATGGCGACGCCTGGCACGTTGTAGCAGGGGCTGGTATCGATACTGACGATGCGGGCGTGGGCACGATCGCTCATGCGGGCATACACGTGCAGCTGGTTGGGAAATTCCAGGCGGTCATCGACATAGACCGCCTCGCCGGTGACGTGCTTGGGCGCACTGTCGTGCTTGACGCTGCGACCGACGCCAGTGACCAGATCCTGGGTGAACAGGGCGGCGAGCTCTTCCTGAGTTTTGGTTGGCTTATGCATAGGAAGTGACCCTCGTCTCGTACGCCGGCGCTTGTTGCTCGTGGAAGCATTTGCGCAGCAGGTTCTGTGCGACCAGCAGGCGGTACTCGCGGCTGGCACGGAAGTCTGTGAGCGGTGTGAAATCTTTTTCCAGCACCTCGCAGGCCTTTTCGATGGTGTCGGCGCTGAACGGCGCGCCGATCAAAGCGCGCTCGCAGGCAACCGCCCGTTTCGGGATGGCTGCCATGCCGCCGAAAGCGATTCGGGCGTCGTCGATCAGCCCATCCTCCAGCTTCAGATCAAACGCGGCGCAAACAGCGGAGATGTCGTCGTCCAGACGCTTGGAGACCTTGTAGGCGCGGAACACCCGATTGGGCTGAGCCCGCGGCACGATGATCTTCTCGATGAATTCGCCCTGTTCGCGTGCAGTGACCTTGTAATCAATGAAGTAATCCTGCAGCAGCAGGGTGCGGCTGTTGGCGCCCTTGCGCAGCACAACCTGCGCACCCAGCGCGATCAGAAGGGGTGGAGAGTCGCCGATTGGTGAGGCGTTACCAATGTTGCCGCCCAGGGTGCCCTGATTGCGGATCTGCAGCGAGGCGAAGCGATGCAGCAGTTCGCCGAAGTCCGGATATTCGGTGGCCAGTGCTTCGTAGCAATCGGTAAGCGCAGTGGCGGCGCCGATCTCGATGCTGGTATCGGTGATCTCCACTTTTTTCATTTCGGCGATATGCCCGACGTAGATCATCGCCGGCAGTTCGCGGTGAAATTGGGTGACTTCCAACGCGAGGTCGGTGCCGCCGGCGAGCAAGCGTGCGTCCGGGTTGGCACTGTAGATCTCCGCCAGATCTCCCACCGT
Source organism: Stutzerimonas zhaodongensis (assembly GCF_003696365.1). Classification (GTDB taxonomy): domain Bacteria; phylum Pseudomonadota; class Gammaproteobacteria; order Pseudomonadales; family Pseudomonadaceae; genus Stutzerimonas; species Stutzerimonas zhaodongensis. The sequence continues at coordinate 1,760,957 of NZ_RFFM01000001.1, read as the reverse complement.
CAGCGGCGACAGGCAGCGCTTGTCCCCGCTGTTCAATTCAGCAGTTTCACGCGGCTCGATGGCTTTCAGTTGCGCGATGGTCTCGGCTTCACAGGCATCGAACTGGTCTGGCTGCTTACCGCAGCAGGCCTGTTCGGCGGCTTCGAGAATTGGACGGTAACCGGTGCAACGGCAGAGATTGCCGGCCAGGGCTTCATGGGTGTCAGCCTTGTCGTAACCGTCCGCCGATTTTTGAAGGGCAAACAGGCTCATGACGAAGCCCGGCGTACAGAAGCCGCACTGCGAACCGTGGCAGTCGACCATAGCCTGCTGAACGCTATGCAGTCGGCCCTGGTGCTTGAGGTCCTCCACGGTGATCAGTTGTTTACCGTGCAATGCGGAAACGAATGTCAGACAGGAATTGAGCGTGCGATAGCGCAGCTTTTCTCCGTCCAGCTCGCCAACCACGACGGTACAGGCGCCACAGTCACCAGAAGCGCAGCCTTCTTTGGTGCCGGGCTTGCCGCGATATTCGCGCAGGTATTCCAGCACGGTGGTATTCGGATCGAGTGTCTGCTCACGGCGCAGTTCTCGATTGAGTAGGAACTGGATCAAAGAGGGCCTCCGGGGCGTTTTTGTTCTGGGCTCTGGCGGTGGAAATTAGCCGTATCTGACTTTCTGGTCAACTAATTCTTGACTCAAAAGTCAACGCGGCAGGCGGACGCACGCCCTCAGCAAATGCCAGCAAATGCCAGGCCACTGTTCTGATCGCTAAAGTATGGTTCAGGATGGCAATTGTTGATTGGAAAGGGTGCACTAGCAGCCCATTCGCTGCTAGTGCACCCAGCCCCAGGGGAGGGCGCTGGCTGTCAGCCTGCTATGAGATCCCGCGCAGCCTGGCTGTGGTTGGCGATCAGCTGCGCCACGTCCAACCCTTCGATCTGCCCATCGATGACTCGCCATCTGCCGCCAACCATGACTCGGTCGGCCCGGTCGGCACCGCACAGCAGCAATGCGGCAATGGGATCGTGGCTGCCGGAGAAGCGCAGTTCGTCTAGCTTGAACAGCGCGAGATCGGCCTGCTTGCCGATCGCCAACTCACCTACATCAGTGCGACCGAGCAGGTTGGCGGAGCCCCGGGTTGCCCAGCCGAGAACGCGGTCTGGAGTGATCTGCTCTGCCCCGTAGCGTAGCCTCTGGATGAAAAGGGCCTGCCGCGCTTCGAGCATCATGTTCGACGCATCGTTTGAGGCGGAGCCGTCCACGCCCAAGCCGATGGGCGCGCCTGCGGCCTCCAACGCCAGTGTTGGGCAGATGCCTGATGCGAGCCGCATGTTGGAGCACGGGCAATGACAGATCCCCGTGCCGGCTTTGCCCAGACGTGCAATCTCATCGTCATTGAAGTGAATGCCGTGCGCCAACCAGGTGCGTTTCGAGAGCCAGCCGACACTATCCAGATAATCGACGGTACGCAGGCCGAAGCGCTGCTTGCAGAACTCTTCTTCGTCGAGCGTCTCGGCCAGGTGCGTGTGTAGACGCACGTCGTGGTACTCGGCGAGGGCGGCACTGGCGCGCATGATTTCCGGTGTGACCGAGAAGGGGGAGCAGGGCGCCAGGGCGATCTGAATCTGCGCACCATCGCCTCGTTGGTGATAGCGTGCGATCAGCCGCTCGCTGTCCTCCAGAATTGCTTCCGCGGTCTGTACCGTATGTTGCGGTGGCAGCCCGCCATCGGCTTCGCCGAGGCTCATGGAACCCCGGGTCAGCATCGCGCGCATCCCCAGCTCGCGTACAGCCTCGATCTGTATGTCGATGGCATTCTCCAGGCCATCCGGGAACAGGTAGTGATGGTCAGCCGCGGTGGTGCAGCCGGACAGCAACAGTTCGGCAAGTGCCACCTTGCTGGCGAGCTCCAGGCGCTCTGGCGTCAGGCGCGCCCAGACCGGATAGAGAGTCTTGAGCCAGGGAAACAGTGGCTGGTTGACCACCGGGCCCCATGCACGAGTAAGGGTCTGATAGAAGTGATGGTGGGTATTGATCAGTCCCGGAAGCACGACATGCTCACGGGCATCGAAGGTGCTGTCGACTGGTGCTGATGGCGATTGCCCGACATCGAGCAGCTCGACAATAACGCCGTCATCGATGACCAGGCCGCCAGGGGCAGGCACATCATTGGCGGTGAAAATGGCGAGGGGTTTTTTGATCCAGATACGGCTGGCAGTCATGGCCGGCTTCTCCTGAGTTAAGTTCAGAAATTAGCCAGCTCAGTTATGCCCTGTCTGCTGATCCAGGGGCTCGCATGCAGTGAGGCAGCGCACAGGCAGCACCATAAAGGCTCGCTAGGAAGTTGTCACCTCCTCTCGAGCGGGCATGAAAAAACCGGGCAGGTGCCCGGTTTTTTCGATCACTGGATCAGCCGCCCAGGTAGGCGTCGCGGACCTTGGGATTGACCAACAGCTCCTCGCCGCTGCCCTGCATGACGATATGCCCGTTCTCCAGCACGTAGCCACGATCGGCCAGCTTCAGCGCCTGGTTGGCGTTCTGTTCGACCAGGAAGATGGTCACGCCATCCTCACGCAGCTGCTCGATGATCTCGAAGATCTGCTGGATGATGATCGGCGCCAGGCCCAGCGATGGCTCATCCAGCAATAGCAGCTTGGGTTTGCTCATCAGGGCACGGGCGATGGCCAGCATCTGCTGCTCGCCGCCAGACATGGTGCCGCCGCGTTGCTGGAAACGCTCCTTCAAGCGCGGGAACAGCAGCAGGACCTTGTCGAGTTGCTCCTGAAAATCCGCCTTGCTGGTGAAGAAGCCACCCATGGCGAGGTTTTCCTCGACGGTCAGCCGGGCAAAGATGCGCCGTCCTTCAGGCACCACGGCAATGTCCTTGCGCATGATGTCGCAAGTCTGCTTGCCAACCAGCTCTTCACCCTCGAAGCGGATACTGCCTTCCGAGGCCATTGGCGTGCCGCAAAGGGTCATCAAAAGGGTAGATTTACCGGCCCCGTTGGCGCCGATAAGCGTGACGATTTCGCCTTTGCGGACCTCTACATCGACGTTATGCAGCGCCTGGATCTTGCCGTAAAAGGTCGAGACGTTTTCGAAATACAGCATGGTTACGCCTCTCCCAGATAGGCTTTGATCACGTCCGGATTATCGCGGATCTGTTCCGGTGTGCCGTCCGCGAGCGGGCAGCCCTGGTTGATCACGACGATGTGGTCGGAAATGCTCATCACCAGTTTCATGTCGTGCTCGATCAGCAGGACCGTAACGTTGTGCTGGTCGCGCAACATGCCGATCAGGGCCTTGAGATCCTCCGTTTCCTTCGGGTTCAGACCTGCTGCGGGTTCATCGAGCATGAGGATGCGAGGGCGGGTCATCATGCAGCGGGCGATTTCGAGACGACGTTGCTGCCCGTAGGCGAGGGTGCCCGCCGGACGATTGGCAATATCGGTCAGGTTGACCTGCTCTAGCCAGTGCGCGGCGAAATCCATCGCTTCGTGCTCGCTCTTGCGGAAGGCTTTAGTCTTCAGCAGACCGGACAGGAAGTTGGTGTTGAGATGACGATGCTGAGCGACCAGCAGGTTTTCCACCGCGGTCATGTCCTTGAACAGGCGGACGTTCTGAAAGGTACGCACCACGCCCTTGCGAGCGATCTTGTGCCCGGGAAGGCCATGGATGGCCTCACCATCGAGGAGGATTTCGCCAGAGGTCGGCTGATAGAAACCGGTCAGGCAATTGAACACGGTGGTCTTGCCGGCGCCGTTGGGGCCGATCATGGACACCACTTGTTTGTCATGGACTGTCAGCCCCACCCCGTTGACGGCCAGAAGGCCGCCGAAGCGCATGGTCAGGCCGCTTACTTCGAGAATCGGGCGGCTCATCGCTTAAGCTCCAGGTGAGGGCGTTGCATGGGCAGCAGACCCTGCGGACGCCAGATCATCATCAGCACCATCAGGGCGCCGAACATCAGCATGCGGTACTCGCTGAACTCGCGCATCAGCTCAGGCAGCAGGATCATCACGACGGCGGCGAGTATCACGCCCAGTTGTGACCCCATGCCGCCAAGCACGACGATAGCGAGGATGATGGCCGATTCGATGAAGGTGAACGACTCCGGCGAAACCAGACCCTGGCGTGCTGCGAAGAAGCTGCCGGCAAAGCCTGCGAACGTCGCGCCGAGGGTAAAGGCCGAAAGCTTGATCACGGTGGGGTTCATGCCCAATGCGCGGCAGGCGATTTCGTCTTCGCGCAAGGCTTCCCAGGCCCGACCGATTGGCATGCGCAGCAGGCGGTTGATCACGAACAGGGTCAGCAACACCAGCAACAGTGCGATCAGGTAGAGAAAGATCACCTTGTTGATGGATGAGTAATCCACGCCGAAGAACTCGTGGAAGGTCTGCATGCCCTCGGCAGCACGGCGATCGAACGACAGGCCGAACAGTGTCGGTTTGTCGATGCCACTGATGCCGTTCGGGCCACCGGTAACCTCGGTCATGTTGCGCAGCAACAGGCGGATGATCTCCCCGAAGCCCAGGGTCACGATCGCCAGATAGTCACCCCGCAGCCGTAACACCGGGAAACCCAGCAGGAAGCCGAACAGTGCGGCCATCGCCCCCGCGATCGGCAGACTGATCCAGAACCCCATGCCGTAGTAGTGCGACAATAGTGCGTAGGTGTAGGCACCGACCGCATAGAAGCCGACGTAGCCCAGGTCGAGGAGGCCAGCGAGTCCGACGACGATGTTAAGGCCGAGGCCCAGCATCACGTAGATCAGGATCAGCGTGGCGATGTCCACTGCGCCGCGCGAGCCGAAAAACGGCCATGCGAGCGCGACCAGGATCAGCCCGATAATGATGTAGCGTTGGGTCGACGGCAGGGTCAGGAAATTACCCGCACCGGCCGGGATGGCCGGTAGGCTGGGGCTGGCAGCCCAGCCGGCGGCCGCGTGATGGCGGAACAGTTGCCAGAAGAACATCGCCACGGCGCACGCCGCGATGATCCAGAAGGTCTTGGCGTCACTGCCGTGAACTTCCAGCCGAATACCCACGGTGGTGAGCTTCAGACCGAACACCGGTACCGCGACGGCGATGACCAGCAGAGCGCTGAAAAACGCGGTTCGAAGATTGCGGGTCATACCTTTTCGACCTCCGGGCGACCGAGAATGCCAGTCGGGCGGAACAGCAGCACCAGTACCAGCAGGCTGAATGCCACGACATCCTTGTACTGGTCACCGAAAATGTCGGCCCCGAATGCTTCGGCTACGCCGAGCACCAGTCCGCCGAGCATCGCGCCGGGAATGCTGCCGATGCCGCCGAGCACCGCGGCGGTGAACGCCTTGATTCCGGCGAGGAAGCCGATGTGCGGATTGATCACACCGTACTGCATGCTGATCAGTACCGCGGCGATGGCGGCAAGCGCGGCGCCGATGACGAACGTCAGGGCGATGATGCTATTGGTGTTGATACCCAGCAGGTTGGCCATCTTCAGGTCTTCAGCGCAGGCGCGACATGCACGGCCCAGGCGAGAGCGGGAGATGAAGAAGGTGAGCCCCATCATGGCAACGATGGTGACCACGAAGATCAGCACCTGCATGTAGGAAATCACTACGCCATTCATGGCGCTTTCACCAAAAACGAAGTTGCCCGGCATCAGATTGGGGATCGCTTTGTCCTTCGAGTCCTGCGAGAGCAGCACGACGTTCTGCAGGAAGATGGACATGCCGATGGCCGAGATCAGCGGGATCAGACGGTTGCTGCCGCGTAGCGGTCGATAGGCAACCCGCTCGATGCTGTAGCCGTAAGCGCTTGTGACGATCATCGCGGCGGCGAACGCACCGATCATGAGGATGGGCAGTGAGTCGAGCCCCATCATGGTCAGGCCGACGATGGCGATGAACGTGACGTAGGAGCCGATCATGTACACCTCGCCGTGGGCGAAGTTGATCATGCCGATGATGCCGTAGACCATCGTGTATCCGATGGCTATCAAGGCATAGGTGCTGCCAACGGTAAGGCCGTTGATCAGCTGTTGGAAGTAGTGGTAAAGCTCAGGCATTACGTTCTCCTGAACACCCGCACTCCTTGCTAGCACGCCGCTGAAAACCTATCTGCGCTGGCTGTACTTCGTTGAAAACAGTCTCAGTGGCTGACCCGATCAGATGTTCATGGTGAACATCCGAGCGGCGCTTCTTCGGCTGGTGATCTACGCGTCCTGCCTGTCTCGCCTATGGTTCAAACGGTCTGCTCGACCGCAATGCGGACCTGCTTCGAACACGCAGCATGAAAAATGCAGCGCCAAGGGCTTGGTGCGGATCACGCACACGCCAGGTTCGAGGCGGGCCAGCTGTGCAGGCCACTCGCTTGGTTGAAGGTGTTGCTGGGCGTCCCGTGCTTGTGGCCGGGTTGGCCCCGATCAGCTAAAACAAAGCCCACAGCGGATGCCGTGGGCTTCGGGTCGGTTGGTTATAGGTTCACTTGGCTTCGGTCTTGGTGCCGTCCTGGTGCCATTCGTAAACCACGAAGTTGAAGTCTTTCAGGTCACCCTTCTCGTCGAACGAGAGGTTACCGGTCGGGGTGTCGAAGCTGTTGCTGCGCAGCGCCTCGGCCACCTTGTCGGTGTCGGTGCTGCCAGCTTTTTCGATACCCTCGGCAATGACCTGAACGGCAGCGTATGCCGGGAACACGAACGGGCCGCTCGGATCCTGCTTCTTCGCCGTGAACGCCTCCACCAGCTTCTGGTTGCGCGGGTCCTGATCGAAGGACTTCGGCAGAGTGACCAGTAGGCCTTCGGACGCCGGACCGGCAATCGCGGAAATTTCTTTGTTGCCGACGCCTTCCGGCCCCATGAAGCGGACGTTCAGTCCTTTTTCCTTGGCCTGGCGCAGCAGCAGACCCAGTTCAGGGTGGTAGCCGCCGTAGTAAACGAAGTCGATGTTTGCCTGCTTCAGTTTGGAAATCATCGAGGAGAAGTCCTTGTCGCCGGCATTGATGCCTTCGAACAGACCCACCTTGACGCCTTTCTCTTCCAGCGTGTTCTTCACGGCGGTGGCGATGCCTTCACCGTACTGCTGCTTGTCGTGGATGACCGCAACATTCTTCGGCTTGACGCTATCGGCGATGAAGTTGCCAGCGGTCGGGCCCTGCAGGCTGTCCAGACCGATGGTGCGGAAAATCAACTCGTAACCGCGGGATGTGATGTCCGGGCTGGTGGATGCCGCGGTAATCATCAGAATGCCTTCGTCTTCGTAAATGTCAGACGCCGGCTGGGTGGAGCTGGAGCAAAGGTGGCCAACGACGAAACGCACGTCATCGTTGACGATCTTGTTGGCCACCGCCACGGCCTGCTTCGGGTCGCAAGCGTCGTCGTAGACGATGCCTTCAAGTTTCTGACCGTTGACGCCCCCGTCCTTGTTGATCTGTTCGATGGCCATTTGCGCACCGATGAATTGCATTTCCCCGTACTGCGCGACAGCCCCCGTTACCGGGCCGGCCAAACCGATCTTGATATTGTCGGCGGCCAGCGTGTAGCTCGCTGCACCCGTCAAAGCGATAGCCATGAATAGTTTGGAAAGACGCTGCTTGGTCTTCATATGCGCTCCACTTGCATCATTATTGTTTGGATCCTGCGGGCTGCAGTGTCGTTAAGGGCTAAACGTCCCCAAACGGTACGGCAACTGTACCGGCACAGTGTAGAAGCGTCAGCACCTGTTTGCACAGTCAGGAATTCCATCCGTTTGATGAGATTCACCCGAGCGCTATCATTGCGCCCTTTACGAGCCGGGTGGTACTCATGAGCGAAGATTCAAGCACTCTCTATGCCAAGCTGCTGGGCGAAACGGCATCGATCTCCTGGCAGGAGCTTCAGCCCTTCTTCGCCCGCGGTGCTTTGCTGCGAGTCGCCAGTGAATTCGATCTGATCGAGGCGGCGCAGGCCGTGGCGCAGGATGATCGGGAGAAGGTCGCAGCCTGGCTGGCCGCCGGCCATCTCGCCAAGCTGGAAGCAGAAGAGGCTCAGGACTGGTTTGAGCGGGACCCGTCGCTCTGGGCGGTCGTCGTGGCCCCCTGGGTGCTGGTGCAGGAAAGGGCAGACAAACCCAGTCTGCACTGAATCAAGTCAGCGTTAGCCGCGCACCCAGCGCATTCGAGCCCAGCCGCTGAGTGCGTCCACGGCCAACACCATCAGCAGCATCGCCGTAATGATCGTCGACGCCTGGGCCTCCTGAAACAGGCTGAGGCTCATGTAGAGCATCTGTCCCAGACCTCCGGCGCCGACGAAACCAAGCACGCTGGCCATGCGAATATTGTTTTCCCAGCGATAGAGGGTGTAGGCCATCAACTGCGGCCAGAGCATGGGTAGGGTGCCGTAGCAGAAAGCGCTGATTCGGCCGCTGCCGGACAAACGCAGCGCATCGGCGGGAGCCGTCGGGGTGTTTTCCAGTGCTTCGGCGAACAGCCGCCCCAATACACCGGCGGTGTGCAGCGCCAGGGCAAGGGTGCCTGCATTGGGTCCCAGGCCTGCGGCCAGAACCATCAGTGCGGCCCAGACCAGCTCCGGTATGGCGCGAAGGGCATTGAGCAACAGTCGCGACGCGCCCTTTGCGACAAGACCGAAACGGCCCGATGCCGGCAGCGCCAGCAGCAGGCCGAGTACAGCGGCCAGCAGGGTGCCCATGGCCGACATTGCCAAGGTTTCCAAGGCGCCAAGGCCGATCGCCCTCAAATGAGCGGGCGACAGGTCAGGGTCAAGAAAGCCGGAGGCGTAGCTGGCCATCTGACGAAGTCCGTCGTGGCTGAACAGCGCCTTGGCTTCCAGTTGCAGGTAAGCGAAGGAGGCAACCACAACCAGGATCAGCAGCAAGGGCAGGGCTGCGCGCGACAGCGATTTCATACGAATCTCCGGCGCAGCAGCTGGCTGATCAGATCGGCTATCAGCACCAGTACCAGGAAGGTGAGCAGCATGCTGGCGACTTCTCCGCCGGCGAACATACGCATCGACAAGTCCATTTGCTGGCCCAGGCCACCGGCCCCGACGAAGCCCATCACCACCGACGCGCGCACCGCACACTCCCAGCGGTAAACGGTATAGGACAGCATCTCGCCAGTCGCCTGAGGTAGCACGCCATACGCGAAAGCCTGCAGCCGTGAGGCACCTGAGCCGATGAGTGCGCGCGTCGGTAACGGGTCCACCGATTCGAAAATCTCTGCGTAGACCTTGCCCAGCATTCCGGCATAGGTAATGGCTATCGCCAACACCCCGGCGGTTGGCCCTAGCCCCACCGCTCGGACGAACAGCAGCGCCCAGACGATCTCCGGGATGCTGCGTAGGACGATCAACAAGCCTCTCACTGGCCAGCGCAAAGCGTGCGCCAATGGCTTGGGGCGCCCTCCACGACTCAGTGCCGAGACGGAAAGCGCACGTGTCGCCAGCAGCGCGCAGGGCAGAGCGACTGCCAGTGCCAAAGCCATGCCGGCGGTTGCGATGGCGAGCGTTTCCAGCGTTGCGAGCAGCAACAGACTAAGGAAGTCCTGGTCGTGCGCGGGCGGCCAGAAGCCAGAAACAAAGGTGCCCATGGTGCCGGCATTGGTGCCGTCGAACAGCACGCCGATATCCAGTTCGCTCAGATGCAGTCCAGGCCACAGCAAGGCCAGCGCCAGCACGGTCAAGATCAGGCGGGAGGCTGCCGCAGGGTCGCGCTGGGATTGGACAGGGTTCAGCATCGCGGGATATGAAGGCTCTGGTCGACGCGCGGCAGTGCCTGGGGTTCGCCGCTCAGCTGCACGTTGGCGTACAGCGCATCCAGCTCATGGCGGCTCAGCTGACTGGCAGGCTTGTCGAAAAGGATGCTGCCGCCTCGCACACCTATGACGCGCGGGAAGTGCTCGAGTGCCAGGTCGACCGCATGCAGACTGGCCAGTAGCGTCGCCTGTCGCTGCGAAGCGTCCCGCGTCAGCACGCCCAACGAATGGCTGGCGAGCACCGGATCCATGGCCGACACCGGCTCGTCAGCCAGGACCAGTTCAGGTCTCTGATAGAGCACGCGGGCAATGCCTACGCGCTGCAGTTGGCCACCAGACAGTTGGTCGCAACGCTCATAGAGTTTGTCCGCCAGATCCAGCCGGCTCAGCGCCTCTGATGCGCCGCTTCTGTCCAGGGGGTACGCGAGGCTGATCAGTCCTCGAGTCAGTGACCATTGGCCAAGCCGTCCGGCCAGAACCGAGGTGATGACTCGCTGCCTCGGTGGCAGCGGCGGTGCCTGATGAATCAAGCCTATCCGCGCGCGAAGCCTCTTTCGGGAAGCCGTGGACAGCTGCCAGGGATCAAGTTCGAGAATGCCAAGCTGGCCTTCATGAGGCTGCAGATGGCTCGCCAGCAGGCGCAGCAGGGTGGTTTTCCCGGCCCCGGACGGTCCGATGATCGCCACGCGTTCACCGCGACCGATGGTAAGCGCTACGTCCTGCAGCGCTCTCTGGCCATTGGCGTGGCGATAGCCCACGCCCTTGAGCGTCAGCGCAGGCACGCGACCCTGCATATCCTGTGGTTCCGAAGCCAGAGAGACCGAGGCGCGCAATGCGCCATCGCTCACTTCAGAAGGCCTGCGGCGCGGGCGGCTTCCTCGATGCTCTCGTAATTTTCCGGACGGGTCTCTATGAAGCGACTGGCTGCCTGCAAGTCGAGAATTTCCTTATGTTCCGGATTGGCCGGGTCGAGTGCCAGGAAGGCGTTCTTGATCTTGTTGGCGAGCGCCGGGTCGAGTGAGCCGCGCACTGTCCAGTTGTAGTCGTAGTACGGCGGCGTGGTGGAAATTACTCGCACTTTGTTGGTGTCGACCTTGCCACTGGCAACGAGCTTGTCCCATACCGATGCGTTGAGCACCCCGGCGTCGGCCTTGCCGGCTTCCACCCAGGCTGCGGTGGCGTCATGTGCGCCCGAATAGGCGATGCGCTTGAAGAACTGCTCAGGGTCGATGCCGTCGCGCAACATGAAATAGCGTGGCATCAGGCTTCCGGATGTCGAAGACACCGAGCCGAAAGCAAAGGTTTTGCCTTTGAGGTCCTGCAGGGTCTTCACTTCGGGATCGGCGGTGATGAATTTGCTGGTGAACTGTTGATCCTGCTCGCGCTGAACCAGCGGAACTGCATCGCCGGTCTTCAGGCGGGTCTGGACGAAGGTGAAGCCACCCAGCCAGGCAAGGTCGAGACGATCTGAGGCGAGGGATTCCACCACCGCGGCGTAATCGGAAACCGGCGTGAATTTCACCGGCATGCCCAGTTCTTTTTCGAGGTATTTGCCCAGCGGTTCGAACTTGCGGATCAGTTCGGTAGGGGCTTCGTCGGGGATTGCCGAGACGCGAAGGGCGTCGGCAGCTTGTGCGGTAACAATAGACAAGGAAAGGGCAAGGCCGGTGACGGCTGCCAGAGTGCGCTTCAGCATTGTGGTTCTCCGGTTCAATAGCGGAAAAAGCGCGCGGATTATAGGGGCAGATCATGTTGGGCAAGCAAGCTGCGTCTTGCTAACTGGCAAATATTCGGCGCGGAGGGGTGGCCGGGCGAAGCGGCGTTCGGCTGAACAACGATCTGTGATGTGTGTCTCAGTTCCACTAGACTCCAATCCTATATGGAAGAAGGCTTGTGGCCATGAATGAACAACACGAATTGCGCAGGTTTCACTCGCTTCGAAAGCATGTCGACGAATTGCTGTCAGAAGGGGCTGTGATCACGGATCGCGATCCCACCACGTTGCTGTGCGACGGGCAGGCCCTCAAGGCCAGGCATGGAATGTTGGTTGGACACACTGATGTCGATGAGGCGTCCGAGCTGCTTCATGGAAATGACGAGCCATCGCCTGCCGAGACAGGTGGGCAGTACTAACAGATGAATTTACGTACCCCTTAGCGTGCAGGCTCATCAGCCCTGCACCCGGGCGTCATCTGGCCGTATGCAGAGAAGCGAAGCTGCCCGGCCGCGTTCACAGAGGTGTAAGGAGACCCTGGCAGCATCCACGTTGGTCTAAGGAGGCGCAATGTCCGTTCGAACTCCGCACCTGGGTTTCATCCCGCCCTACATCCTCAGCCGTATCATCGATAACGGTTCCGAACGCCAGCGTGAGCGTGCGCTCGGTACGCTGAGCCATGTACGCAACCTGCTGCATAACCCGGGGCCGCCCAATCGTCAGCCGATTGCCAGTGTGCTACCGGAGCGTGGCCGGCCGGGAGAGCCGCGCCGCAGTATTCATGATGCCCAGCAGCAGATGTTGCTGCCCGGCGTTCTCGCGAGGATAGAGGGTCAGCCGCCTGTAGCCGATGCTGCAGTCGATGAGGCCTACGATGCGCTCGGCCGGACGCACGCGTTCTTCTGGCAGGTTTTCGGTCGGGACTCCATCGACAATCACGGTTTCCCGCTCATTGGAACGGTGCACTACGGCGTGGGCTACGAAAATGCCTTCTGGAACGGCGCTCAGATGGTGTTCGGTGATGGTGATGGCGAAATCTTCAATCGCTTCACCCTGTCGCTTGACGTCGTGGCTCACGAGCTCGCGCATGGCATCACTGAGAGCGAGGCGGGGCTGGTGTATTTCAACCAGTCCGGCGCTCTGAATGAGTCTGTGTCCGACGTGTTTGGGGTGCTGGTCCGGCAGTTCAGCCTCAGACAGACCGCTGACCAGGCCGATTGGCTGATTGGCGCCGAGTTGCTGACCGACAAGGTTCAGGGTTCGGCGATGCGCTCCATGGCCAACCCAGGCACCGCTTACGATGACCCGTTGCTGGGCAAGGATCCGCAGCCAGGCCACATGCGGGACTTCATCGATACACGCGACGACAATGGCGGCGTGCACCTGAACTCTGGCATCCCCAATCGCGCGTTCTATCTGGCGGCCACAGCCATGGGCGGTTATGCCTGGGAGCGAGCGGGACATATCTGGTACGACACCCTGTGTGACCGGCGTCTGGCCAACGACTCAGATTTCGCCGCTTTCGCCCGGCTGACGGTGGTCAACGCGGCCACTCGTTTCGGTCAGGGCAGCGGCGAGGCGCTGGCGGTCGAGCAGGCCTGGGCGGACGTCGGCGTAACGCTGGAGGCGCTATGAGAAAACTCCCCCCTTTGGGCCGCGACGCGACTGTCCGCCTTTCCCGCCAGGGTGGCTTTGCCACGATTCAGGCGCTGAGCCGCCCACGCGAGATCGACTTTGCCGCTTGCGACGAACAGCAGCGCGGGCAGATATGCAACGTGCTGGAAGGCTGTCTGCCGCTTGCCGCGCCAGATAGCGGGCGAGGTGATCGCCGCTATTACCGAATCGAGTTGCGCTTCCGGGAAAACGAGCAAGAGGATGAGATGGTGCTGCAGGTGCCAGAGGAGCAGGCGCCCGGCGAACTGGTCAGGCTGTGGGATAAAGGCCAGGTACTCTGATCCTTGCTTGGCCGCCGGCCATGTCGGGACGCTAGAATCCCTGCTCCGCCTATCTGGAGCCAACTGCATGTCCGAACTGCCATCCATCGCCTTTGCCGGCATCGGCTTGATGGGCCTGCGCATGTGCCGCCGCCTGCTTGCCGCCGGCTACCCACTCACGGTCTGGAACCGCTCGCCGGAAAAATGCACGCCCTTGATAGATGCAGGTGCCCGCCAGGCGAGCACTCCTGCCGAGCTGTGCTCGCACGCGGACATCGTTCTGCTCTGCCTGGCCGATACCGCCGTGGTACGTGAAGTGGTATTCGGCACTGGAGGCATCGTCGAAGGTGCACGGGCAGGGCAGTTGCTGGTCGATCACTCCAGTCTGGAGCCCTCTGCAACGCGCACCATGGCAGCGGATCTGGAGGCGCGAAGCGGCATGCGCTGGGTCGACGCGCCCGTCTCCGGCGGCACTGCTGGAGCGGAAGCGGGCAGCCTGGCGATCATGGCCGGAGGGCACAGCGACGACGTCGAGCGAATCCGGCCTGTTCTTGCACATCTCGGCCAGCGCCTGACACACATGGGTGGCGTCGGCACCGGGCAGGTGACCAAGGCTTGTAACCAGATGATCGTGGCCTGCAACGCGCTGGTCATCGCCGAGGTAATGGCGCTGGCCGAGCGCGCAGGCGTCGACGCCAGCCTCATTGCCCCAGCCCTGGCTGGCGGGTTTGCCGATTCCAGACCCCTGCAGATTCTTGCTCCGCAAATGGCCATGAGCGAGTTCGAGCCGGTGAAGTGGCACGTTCGTACCCTGCTCAAGGATCTCGATACCGCCGTTCAGCTGTCCCGTGAAGAGGGCAGCTCCACGCCAATGACCGGGCTCGCTGCGCAGTTGATGCGGCTACACGGCAGCAATGGCAACCTGGAAAGCGATCCATCAACGCTGGTAAACATGTTTCGGGAGCAGTAACCATGAAGATCGCAGCCAACCTTTCCATGCTCTTCACCGAATCGCCGCTTGCCGAGCGAATCATGGCGGCGCGTATTGCCGGATTCGAGGGTATCGAGATCCAGTTTCCCTACGAGCTGCCAGCCATACAGCTGAAGGAATTGCTCGAACGTGCCGACCTCCCGCTGGTACTTATCAACCTGCCTGCAGGGGATTTCATGCAAGGCGGTGCGGGGCTGGCGGCGGTTCCGGCACGGCAGGCGCAATTCGATGCCGCCCTGCAGGACGCGCTTGCCTATGCCGCCATGACGCGGCCCGCCTGCGTAAACGTGCTGCCTGGACGCTTGGCCGAAGGTGTAACGCGCGAACAGGCGCTGCAAACGCTATCGAATAACTTGCGCAAGAGCGCCGAGGCGTTTGGCCTGCTCGGAATTGGTGTCGTGTGCGAGGCGATCAACCCATTGGACATGCCCGGGTTTTTGATCAATACACCTGAAGACCTGCAATCACTGCTGGAGCGGGTCGATCATCCCAACTGTCATGCACAGCTGGACCTCTACCATATGGCACGACAGGAGCTGGACGTGGCCGCCGGCATACGCCTGCTCGGCACTCGAATCGGCCATGTGCAGTTCGCCGATCATCCGGGTCGGGGTGCTCCCGGAACGGGTTCGATGGCGTTCGGGCTGCTGATAGACGCGCTGCGGGAGGCTGGATATGCCGGCTGGCTGTCTGCCGAGTATCGTCCCGGCGACTCCGGGACTACCGCTGGGCTAGGTTGGCTGAGTGAGTGGAAGCAGCGCTGAGCCGTTGCATCGTCCGGCATAAGCGCAGGTGATGGTGACAGACAGACAGGCGATAGAACTCTACAGTCAGCTCCGAGCATCGGTCGCCCGGCGACCGGCCTATAACAATAAATCGAGAGCGACGTCATGCAGCCATCCACTCAAGCCGCGAACGCCTGGCGCGTCCTGTTTCTGCTATTTCTAGCCAATCTTTTCAATTTTTTCGATCGGACCATTCCCGCCATTATTGCCGAGCCAATCCGTCTGGAGTGGAACCTCAATGACTTCCAGCTGGGCTTGATTGGCACTGCGTTCACCATTGTCTATGCGATTGCCGGCGTGCCGTTGGGGCGCATGGCCGACGTCGGATCGCGGCGCAAGATCATGGGCTGGGGATTGACGGCCTGGAGCGGGCTTACCGCCGTAAACGGGCTGGCCTGGAATTTCTGGACATTCTTGCTGGTGCGCATGGGTATCGGCATCGGCGAAGCCAGTTATGCCCCGGCGGCCAATTCGCTGATTGGCGATCTGTTCCCGGCACACAAGCGCGCACGGGCGATGGGCATCTTCATGCTTGGGCTGCCCCTGGGGCTGCTGCTGGCATTTTTCACCATCGGCTCGATGGTCCAGTATTTCGGCACCTGGCGTGCTCCCTTCTTCATAGCCGCGGTGCCTGGTTTGGTGCTGGCGCTGTTCATATTTCTGATCAAGGAACCGCAGCGGGGCGCGGCGGAGACGGTCAAGGTGTCCCAGGCCCGCGTCGAGCAGCCGATCCGCAAGGTCCTGGCGATTCGGACTTTCTGGTGGCTGGTGCTGGCAGGCCTTGCGTTCAATTTCGCCACCTACGCCTGCAACGCCTTCATGGTGCCACTGCTGATGCGCTACCACGCGGTGCCCTTGGTGGAAGCTTCTATTGCCACCGGTGTGATCGTCGGTCTGACTGGCCTGATCGGCCTCACGTTGGGCGGCTGGGTCGCTGACAAGATCCATCAGCGCTTCGCCCGAGGCCGGCTGATCTTTGCAGCGGTCAGCATGCTCATTGCGACCTTCCTGACCGGATATGCCTTGCTGGCCGGCCGTATCGAAGTGGGCGTTTTCGTTGCGGTGTTCAGTATCGGCTGGCTGTTCTCATACAACTTCTACACCTGCGTCTACACCGCTATTCAGGATGTCGTCGAGCCGCGTCTGCGGGCGACTGCCATGGCACTGTTCTTCGCCGGCCTCTATCTGCTCGGAGGTGGTATGGGCACCGTCGTGGTGGGGCTGCTCTCCGACCACTTCGCCGAGTCGGCAATGCTCGCCGCAGGCGCCAGCGAGATGAGCGAGGTCTTCCGTGCCGAGGGCTTGCACGGTGCGATGTATCTGATTCCGGGCTCGCTGCTGCTGACCATGGTGTTCCTGTTCCAGGCTTCGCGCACCTTCTGCCAAGATGCCAAGCGCATGAACGACGGTATGACCGATTCCGCTGCTGCCGAGGCGGCGCTGGCCTGAAGGATTGCATTGCGGCTGCATACGGCCGCCGCGGTGCGCCCCGGTCATTTCGAGCAGCAGGCGACGATTGGCCAGCATTTGCCGGCAGGCTCGCATAAACTGCGCGGCCGTTTTTGGTAGTCCGGACAGCTCATGCACAATCCGTCTCCTGCCCGCGCTTGCGGCATCGACTTCGGCACCTCCAACTCCACTGTCGGTTGGTGGCGCCCCGCCGCCGAACCACTGATCGTGCTGGAGGGCGATCAGCACACCCTGCCTTCGGTGGTGTTCTTCAACTCAGAGGAGCGTCGTCCGGTATATGGACGTCTGGCCTTATCCGAATACCTAGAGGGGTACGAAGGCCGCTTGATGCGCTCGCTCAAGAGCCTGCTGGGTTCGAAGCTGTTGAAGAGCGAAACCACGGTGCTGGGTAGCGCCATGCCGTTCAAGGAGATCCTCGGCTTGTTCCTCGGCACGCTCAAGCAGCGCGCCGAGACCGAGGCCGAGCGCTCGTTCGATGACGTGGTGCTGGGGCGTCCGGTGTTCTTCGTCGACGATGATCCTCAGGCCGATCGGGAGGCTGCACAAACCTTGGCGGCTGCCGCGAACAAGATCGGCTTCAAGGACGTTTCGTTTCAGTACGAACCGATTGCCGCGGCGTTCGATTACGAGTCGCGCATCGAGCGTGAGGAGCGTGTGCTGATCGTCGATATCGGCGGCGGTACTTCGGACTTCTCCCTGGTGCGGTTGTCACCGGAGCGCCGCCAGATCGATGACCGCCAGGAAGACATTCTCGCCACCTCGGGCGTGCACATCGGCGGAACGGACTTCGACAAACAGCTCAGCCTGCAGGGCGTCATGCCGTTGTTCGGCTATGGCAGTCGGATGAAAAGCGATGCGCCTATGCCGACCAGCACTCACCTCAACCTTGCCACCTGGCACACCATCAATGCGGTGTACGCACCCGCTTCGCTGCGTGCGTTGCAAAGCATGCGCTATGACATCGTGGACCCAACCGGGATCGATCGGCTGTTCAGCTTGATCGAACAGCGCGCCGGACATTGGCTGGCGATGCAGGTGGAGCAGGGCAAGATCGAATTGACCGAGGGTGATCGCTATCTGATCGACTTCGCACGGTTCGAGGCCGGGCTGGAAGCAAGCCTGTCCAGGGACGGTTTCGAGACGGCGATAAACCCGCTGCTCGAACGAATCCGTGGCAATGTCAGTCAATTGCTGACCAGCGCCGGGTTGCAGCACACGGATATCGATACGGTGTTCTTCACCGGCGGTTCCAGTGCGATTCCGGCGTTGCGCCAGAGCATCGCGCGATTGTTGCCCAACGCGCGCCACGTGGAGGGTAATCGCTTCGGCAGTATCGGCAGCGGCTTGGCCATCGAAGCGAAGAAACGTTACGGCTGATTCCCGCGGCTGCCCCCTGGCACGCTGTGCGGGCTGTTCGGGGAGTTTTCATGGGTTACAAGTTACGTCCTAAAGATCCTGCCGAGGAAATACGCAAGGTAGCCCGGCAGGGCATCGACAAAGCCATCGAGGCGCTGAGCGCTCCATCCGAGGAGCGCGCCGAGGGTGTGCATCAGGCGCGCAAGCGCTTCAAGGAGCTGCGCGCACTCCTGCGCCTGGTGCGCAAACCCCTTGGGGGCGAGTTCAAGGCTGAAAATCAACGCCTGCGCGACCTGGGTCGAGCGCTCGCCGAGTCGCGTGACGCGGCGGCGATGCTCGAGAGTTGGGACCTTCTTGCAAAGCGCTTCGCCGAGCCCTTCGCTGAGGAAAGTTTCAAGCTGGCGCGGCGCCGCCTATACGACCGAGCACGGCGTGGAGAGGCGGACACCAGCGGGCTCGATCAACGTATCGACGCGGTCAAGACCGAGCTTGAATCGTTCCGGGAGCGGGTCGAGAACTGGAAGCTGACGGCGAAGGGTTTCGATCTGTTCGCCGCCGGTGTCAAGCGCACCTATGCCGATGGCTGTGCCGAGTTGGCCAAGGTGCGGGTGGACCTGAGCGATGAGCAGCTTCACGAGTGGCGCAAACGGGTCAAGGATCATTGGTATCAGACGCGGCTGCTGACACCGGGTTGGCCGACCCTTATGCAGTTGCGTAGCGATACCCTCAAGCAACTGGCAGACATGCTCGGCGATGACCATGATCTGGCGATGATGCGTGAGCTGATGCAGCAGCAACCGGATCTGTTCGGTGAGCCGCAGCAACGTGAGCGGCTCGAGGTAATGATCGCTGAACGCCGTAGCGAGCTGCAGAGCGGGGCGCTGAAGCTCGGCGGCGAGATCTATCTCGATGCACCGGATGAGCTGGTGGCACGCTGGCGCCGCTATTGGGATGGCGCGCAACACTGACCGTCGTCCTTTCACGAGCTACTGTCAGTGGGTGATGCGGCTGAAGCCGAGCCAGTTTCACTCTCGCCTGATCATGCTGTCAGGTCTATGAGCCGTCCGGGCGAGCCGGGGCGGACAGGTGCCGCCCGGCTCGATTGGTCAGCGAATGCTCAGAGCTTTTTCGCAGATACGATCTTCACCGGGGTCAGCGGCACGTTCTGCATCATGCTGCGGTTGCCTGTCGGCACCTGGGCGATCTGGTCGACTACGTCCATGCCGCGTACCACCTTGGCGAATACGGCATAGCCGAAATCCCGGGTGCCATGGTCGAGAAAGTCATTGTCGCGATGATTGATGAAAAACTGGCTGGTCGCCGAATTTACGTTTTGCGTGCGCGCCATGGCCAGTGTGCCGCGAACATTGTGCAGGCCATTGTCCGCTTCGTTCTTGATCGGCTCACCGGTCTTCTTCTGTCCAAGTCCTTCATTGAAACCGCCGCCTTGAATCATGAAGCCGGGAATCACGCGGTGGAAGACGGTGCCATCGTAGAAGCCGCTTTCTACGTAGTGGAGGAAGTTGGCTACGCTAATAGGCGCTTTTTCGGCCTCCAGCTCGATTTCGATTTCTCCCATGCTGGTGTTCAGCAGCACATGGGGCTTTTCAGCGGCGAGCAGGTTGCCAGCGAGCAATAGCGAACAGGCGGCGAGTACGAGTCGTTTCATGATGCTTTCCTGGTTGGATAAGTCTGGTCTGCCCGTGGGGGCCGGATGAATTCTGCTCGGTCGGCTCTTCAAGTTTTAGCCGAGTCCTCAACCTGGGCGAACGGGCGATTGCGCCTGGGCATCGTACGTTCTGATCAGGTCGATGAGAATCTGCGTGGCCGGCCCGAGCGGTTTGTCAGGGTTAGTGTAAAGGTAGAACAGCGGCCGTCGAATGCTGCCCTGGACCAGTGGCAAGGGTTTGAGCGCGCCTTCGTCGAGCTCGCGAGCGATCATGTGCCTGGGTAGCCAGGCGAAGCCCAGCCCACTGCTGACGAACGCCGCCGAGGTGCCAAGGCTGCCGACTGTCCAGCGCTGTTCGGCGCCCAGCCAGCCACTGTCGCGTGGCTGACGCTGGCCGGAATCGCGCACCACTACTTGCATCTGACTTTGCAGGTCCTGAACGCTGAGCTTGCGCTGTAGCTGGTGCAGCGCATGTGCAGGATGGGCGACTGCGATGAACTCGACGGTGCTCAGTTCCTCGCCGAGATAGCCGGTGATGTCCAGGCCGCTGATGGCGAGGTCGGCAGTACCATCTTTGAGTACATCCTCGACACCGGAGAGGACCTCTTCGCGCAGGCGCACTCGGCAGCCTCGGCTCTTGGGCATAAAGGCCGTCAGTGCCTTAATCAGCTTGGCGCTGGGGTAGGCGGCATCCACCACCAGGCGCACCTCGGCTTCCCAGCCCTGTTCCATGTGATGGGCCAGCTCTTCCAGCTGCCCGGCCTGGTGCACAAGTTGCCGTGAGCGGCGCAACAGCACTTCGCCTGCGTCGGTCAGCACAGCTTTGCGCCCGTCGATGCGCAGCAAGGGCACGCCCAGCTGTTCCTGCATGCGGGCCACCGTGTAACTGACCGAGGACTGCGAGCGATGCAGTACTTCGGCCGCCTGGGCGAAACCGCCATGGTCGATCACCGCTTGCAGGGTTCGCCATTGATCGATGGTGACACGTGGCACTTTCATTCCATTGTTTCCCTGTTGCGTCTGTCTGATACGCTGGCACGCCTTCACGAGGAGCCTGCACAAAAATGAAAACAATCTGCATCGCCGCGCTCGTTTCGTTCGCCATCATCCCACTGAGCGCTCTGGCCGTCAGCTATCCGGTCGAACTCGAGCAGGAACTCAATGGCGCAGAGGTGCTGGCCAGCACAGAAACCATCGATCACGACATGGCCGGCTTGGTTTTGCAGAACTTCGGCGACCGCCCCGTCGAGTGCACGGCGGTCTTTCGCAACGGGCCTGAGGCGCCGCGAACCCGACGTACAACACTGCAGGCGGGCGAGCGCAAGCCGATGACCGCCAAGTTCAAGCGCGACGTCATCCGGTTGCGGATCAAGCTGACCTGCGAGACGCAGTAGCGCCCGCGCATCCGCGTCCGGTATCGAATTCGCTCCAGTGGATTCCCAAACCGCGACTGTCTCCACTCAGTCCAGAAATTCGTGCGATAACGCAGCCCCATCAGGCAGGCTGTCGAGCACAAAGACGCCTCTCCATCGGCTGGACGCGTTAATCTATGCGACGTTTTTTCGATCTGCTTGAGGTGTCACCCTTGTTTGACCAATTCGCCCTGCATGAACGCCTGCTCAAGGCGGTCGCCGAACTCAAATTCGTCGAGCCGACACCCGTGCAGGTGGCGGCCATCCCTCCGGCACTGGAGGGGCGGGATCTGCGCGTAACGGCGCAGACCGGCAGCGGCAAGACCGCGGCATTCGTGCTGCCGATGCTCAATCGGCTGATCGGCGATGCGGTGGTGCGTACCGATGTACGTGCGCTGATCCTGCTCCCGACCCGCGAGCTGGCTCAGCAGACGCTCAAGGAGGTCGAGCGCTTCTCGCAGTTCACCTTCATCAAGTCGGCCATGATCACAGGCGGCGAAGATTTCAAGGTCCAGGCGGCCATTCTGCGCAAAGTGCCAGACATACTCGTCGGCACACCCGGACGGATGATCGAGCACCTCAACGCGGGCACTCTGATCCTCAAGGACGTGGAGCTGCTGATTCTCGACGAAGCCGACAGAATGCTGGACATGGGCTTTGCTGATGATGTGCAGCGCCTGGTCGGAGAGTGCGCCAACCGCCAGCAGACCCTTCTGTTTTCCGCCACCAGCGGCGGAGCAGCATTGCGCGAGATGTCCGCCGCGGTTCTTCGCGATCCCTTGCACCTTCAGCTCAACCGAGTGAGCGAGCTCAACGAAGGCACGCGTCAGCAGATCATTACCGCTGAGAACATCGAACATAAGGAAAAGCTCATTCATTGGCTGCTTGCCAACGAGACGTACAAAAAAGCGGTGATCTTCACCAATACTCGGGTTCAAGCCGACCGCCTCTACGGCCGTCTGGTGGCCGAGGGCGTAAAGGCGTTCGTGCTGCATGGCGACAAGGATCAGAAGGACCGCAAGCTCGCCATCGACCGTGTCAAAGAGGGCGGAGTCAAGGTGCTGGTCGCCACTGACGTCGCGGCGCGCGGTCTGGATATCGAGGGTCTGGACCTGGTGATCAACTTCGATATGCCGCGCTCAGGTGACGAGTACGTGCATCGTATCGGTCGCACTGGCCGTGCAGGCGCGGAAGGGCTGGCAATCTCGCTTATCTGCCATAACGACTGGAACCTGATGTCCAGCATCGAGCGTTATCTCAAGCAGCGTTTCGAGCGGCGGGTCATCAAGGGTTTGAAAGGCAGCTATGGCGGGCCGAAAAATCTGAAGGCGTCGGGCAAGGCAGCCGGCACCAAGAAGAAAAAAGACGACAAGAAGAAGGCCACGGACAAAAAAGCGAAGCCGGCAGCCAAGCCAACCGCCAAGCGCCCGAAGAATGCCAAGCGCGAAGCACCGTCTGAACTGGTGAGCCAGGACGGTATGGCACCGCTACGGCGTAAGAAGCCGGACGCAGAATAACGCGATCAAAAAAGGGTAGCGTCACTGCTACCCTGTCTTCACGGCTTCTGGTTTAAGGCTCAATCAACGCTCTTTCGCCGGTGCAATATCGGCACCTTTTTCTGCCTGCTCAACGTGTTTCAGGCGCTTGTCGTATGTTTCGCATTCGTCTCCGAGCTGTTCTGCCGTCCTCTTGACCTCCATGTCCTTCAATTCTTCGTTGATCTCTGCTGCACGCTTTGGATCGTTTTCGGTCAGTTGGTTGACGCGTTCGGCCAGTTGCTCGGCCTTGGCGTTGATTTCGTCAGTAGTGCATTGGGCGAATACCGGCTGGCTCGCCAGAAGTGCCGCGGTCAGGGGAATCATCAGGTATTTCATGGTGCGCTCCTTCTATGGGCATGAACGGTGGATCACCGCCGAAGCGCTTTAGTTCAGCCTTTACGGGTCGCGCTGGATCGAACCTTGCTGCTCCGGGCAGGGTCCCAATAGCAAGAGCCATCGTCCCTGATCGATGGCCAGCTACGGGAGAACGGACATGACGTATGACTGGGATCTGATGCTGCGCCTGCTGCGAGAAGCGCAAAAACCCGGCAATGAAGCATTTGCGCCTCGACAGTATGCCGACGAGCATGCGATGGCTATGGAAGAAGCTGGCAAGCCAATGCCAAACATGGACTCGCTCAAGGCCGAAGCGCAGAACTATGAAAGTCTGCTATTCGAAGGTGGCTTTATTGTTACCCGCCCGGAAGAAGAGGGCGGTAATGGCGAGAACTTCGTCCTGACCGAACGAGGGGTACGTCTGAGAGACATGCTGGAAGGTGATGCTACCTATCGCCAGCGTCTGGACGAAAAGGGCGAAGCGGTGCTTGTGCCGGAAGTCTTTGACGGGGTTGCGGCTAGCTGACACTGGGCAAACGCCCCGCGGTTGGCGGGGCGTTGCTGTCGGTCTATTTCAGCGGGCCGATTGCCCCGCATGATTTGTTCGCTGCATGCTTTAGCAGTATCGGTAGTTGGGGGCGTGACTTACCGCTTTTCACGTCCAGCGCTAGAGCATATTCACCCCACCAGGGTCCACCTGCCCAGTAGGTGCTGGGAATGCAGTTCTGGTTCAGGTACTTCAGCAGGTTATCGGTTGCAACGATGGCGGAGGGTGAGAAATCAGGCGCTCCGTGCTCGCCGATGAATCCTCGCAGCTTGTACTTGGTCAACCACTCGACGAAGGGCTTGGCGCGTTTCACGCCCTCCATCGGATCGTATACGGCCTTGGGATCCCTGTATTTTCCGGAGTAATCCGCGTCGAGATACAGGTGCGCCTCATAAACCAGGTTGTTCTTGGGATCACGCATCCACGGATCGTTAATCAGCTGGATGTTGTAAGAGGGCCAATGGAACGCGCTGGACCAACGGTCGCCAGCCACGTAGATCCAACGCTTCGAGTCAACCATGCGGATCGCCTTGGCAGCGGCTAATGCGGCATCGGGCCATTTGCCATTTGTGGCGTGTGGCTCATTCATCAACCCATAGCCATATACAGCCGGGTGGTTGACGACCTTTTTGGCGATACGCGTCCAGCTATCAGCGAACGCCGAGATAGGAACGTCCTTGGATGCGATCAGCTTGTCGTAGTAACGATAGTAGTTGTGCATATCCAGAATCACCTGGATGTTGTGCTTTTTCGCATGATCAAGCGTGGCCATTAATCGCGTGACTTCAGCGCCATTAAGGTCGCTGTTCAGTTTCGGCTGAATACGCTCCCAGCGGAATGGAAGCCGTACCAGCTTCATGTTCAGATTGGCGTAGCGCTTGAAATCATCTTCGCCCGGGTAGATGTAATGGATCGTGTACTTACCCGGCAGGGCCTCGCCGGCGCCGAATTCTGCCCCGGCGAGGTTGATGCCGATGAGGTTGATCGGGTTTGCGGGCGCTGCGTTGTCTGCAGGGCTGTTAACGTTTCCGCTCCCTGCAGCAGGCTGGCTGCTGAAGCCGGTGCTGCTAACGGATATGGTTCGTGGGTAACCAACCTCATTGCCGTTGACCTGGGCACCGTCCAGGAGAACCGTCATGTTTCCACCGAAGCGATACACCATGTTGACCGTGCGGATCTGGCCGTTAGCGAAGCGGACCTGTGCCCCTTTGTGAAAGGCGGCTCGGTTGGCCTCGGTATCCTGGACCGAGATACCTGGCGAGCTGAGATAGATGCCGCCAAGAAAATCCTTGCCGTTGAACGAGTTCAACGCGACTGTCATCGCAGGTTTCGACGCGGGCGCGCTCGGTGCGGTTACTACCGGTGCGGCTGGCGCGCTGGGAGCTGCGGGCGCGCTAGGCGCGACAGTCGAAGGCGTTGCTGCGTAGAGTTTGTTTGGATAACCCAAGTTGCCGCCGAGGGTGCTGCCCGCCAGCATCACGCTCATGTTCTGACCGGAGGTATAGATGGCTGTGATCTGCCGAACCTGCCCATCGGCGAGTTTGACCGACGCACCGGGTTTGAAAGCTGCAGTATTGGCGGTGCTGGTGGGGATCGAGAACCCGGCAGATTTGCGCCAGACCCCGTTCAACCAGTCATTGTTGGTGTAGTTGTTGATAGCACTGCTGTGAGCGGCGCTGGTGCTGGCGGCTGGTGCGGCAGCAGGGGCGGAAACAGGGGGCTGTACGGCGCTGTTCGACAGGGCGGAGACTGAGTGCGGGTAGCCGGTTTTGGATGCGTCCAGAGTCGATCCGGAAAGCATCGGGCTCATATGTGCGCCCGAAAAATAGACCGCGTTGATCGTGCGTACCTGCCCATCGGCCAGCCTGACTTGAACGCCTTTTTTGAACGCGGCCTTGTTTTGAGCGGTGGCCGGAATCGAGAAGCCAGCCGATCCACGCCAGGTTCCTTTCAGCCACTCTGACGTGGTGAAGTTGTTTATCTGAGCGGTAGCTATTGCGCTCACTGCAACTGGCGAAGTGGTAGCTGCGATCACAGTCTGAGGTAGTACGGCGAATGCAACCATTGAGCTGAATATAGCCGTGCTCAACAACAGGCGATGCGAGCCTGTAATGGCAATTTTGATGGACATAGAGTCTCCGGAACTTAATACGTCAAAAGGCCTAGCCTTTTAAAAAGTGCGGAAGCATCCGAGGATCCATGCCACATACGAAGCACTGATCGGTGACGCTACCCACAACGCTACTGCCACTTGGTTTACCCAGTGACTCAGCGTGCATAGGCTTTATATAGGTCAAAAGTTAAGTTTTGAAGTTATTTTGGCGTCAAAAAAGCAATCCGAAGATCATCCGTTATCGAAAGGATTATATGGCCACCACAAAATGGCCTTTTAATATCTAAATGATATTAGGTATTAAGTGCCTGTTTTTAGCGTGGTTTAACTAACGCGGAGGGAATATAAAGGCGGGGCGAACGAGCGTTAGCCGTTTCGCTTGATTTCGCGAACTGCTTATCAATAAGTTTTATAAGTTATTGCGAAATATTTCGATGGAGCGGGAAGGCAGCTAATTTGTGCAGTGTGATGCCATTAATATGCTATTGCGGTTGGAGTGACGGTGGGCTGAATCGCCCACGAAGGGTCAGCGGGTCTGCTGCAGGCTGTCGACAGTCAATTCCAGGGCCTTGCGCATGTCCAGCCTAGCCGAGCGTCCGATGTCCTGGTTATTGAGTTGGTAGCCGCGCTCGGACGGAAGAATTGGCGCGGTCAGGTCATCGGCTTCAACCGCTTCGAAGTCGTTGTTACGCCCGATGGTCAGTGCGCTGCGGCGTAGCAGCTCGCGCAGTTGTTCAGGCTCCAGAGCGGGGTTGATTGACAGCATGGCGCCTATCACGCCTGTGACCATAGGTGTCGCGTACGAGGTGCCGCAGTGCACATCGCCTCGCTTGCCCTTATCCAGGGTCGCGGCGCGTGTGCAAGCGGAGGCGGTGATGTCGACGCGCATGTCGATGTTGGAAGAGGGGCGCTTGGTCACGTAGTCGGGATGTTCTACAGGCACATCCTTGCTGAAGTCGCGCTGATGAGCGCCAACGACCATGAGTTGATCGGTGATGAAAGACGACGGTAGCCGATAGTCGTCCTGGCCGGAGTGAGCCGAGCCATTACCGGCCGAATTGACCACCAAGACGTCCGGATGTTCACGGCGCAGCCACAGGAAGAATTCCTCGAGCAGTTCCTCATAGCCGCTCATGGCGACGCCGGAGCGCACCAGCGAGTCGATTTGTTCGCCGTCCACGTCGAGCGTGCCGACGCGATGGATACCCCAACTCCAGTTCAGTACCCGTACGCCGTCCTCGACCAGATTTACCGACGCGGCAACATTGGCGATGATGCCGGCATCGGAATTGCGCTCGACGATGACTTCGAATCCGGAACTGGCGGGTTCCAGTGCGCTGAGAAAGCCATTGTCGCCAGGCTCGATGCTGCGGGCAGCGAGTATGCCGGTGACACTGGTGCCATGGCCCGAGGGCGATTCGGCATCGCGTGCATACACGCACGTTCTCGGTTTGGCTGGATCGCAATCGCCAAGATAGGCTGCAAACTCCGGGGAGTCGAAATCGACATCACGCTCGATGATGCCGATCCGTACAGGATGCGTCTGGATTTCCGCCTGCTTGGCGGGCAGGCGGTGCAGGTAGAAGTCCACCGCGTCGAGAAAGCGATTGGCGACCCATTCGCTGTTGCGTGGCTTGCTTTGCTTGTCTTCTTCGAGCGGCTCCTCGGCCCCCGACTCCTCAACTACAACGGCGTCTACACTGGTCTCGCTGCCCAGGCGCAGCACCAGTGCGTCGCGCTCGGTGAGGTTGTTCACGGGCAAACGCAGCTGGTATGTGTTGAGAGGCGCAATAGCGCCTACTACTTCAGCGCCGTACTTCTTGGCCAGGCGCCGCGACTCGTCCAGCCCATCGTGATCTTCCTCGATTATGACGCTGACCAGATCCACGTAGGTGGTCAAGCCATCCATGTTCTTGGCGACCTGGTCGGGCCCGGCTGCCAGCACATGGCTGGCGTTGAGCGTAAGCCAGACAGGATTGCTGCGTCGTTCGCCCTGTTCCAGCCATAGCGGGCCACTCTGATGATCCTTTCTGTTCAAGGCCAGCCGTAACTGACCATTCCCGTCCCGGCTGACGTCGATGGGCTTTGCGCGAAGCATCACTTTCAGATCATCGTCATCGACGCCTTCTCCGCGCAGGCAGAACGTCAGCTGCTCGGTGGAGAACAGATCCCCGCAACGCTGGAGATCCTTAATCCGCAGGCCCGATTCCTCGGCTGTTGCTGTACTCAGGGTGAGAACGAGGGCGAGAGCGGTTAGAAAGTGGGTAGCTGATTTCATGGACGACGTTGTAGGTAGTGAACGCTGAACAGATCCTGCGCATCGGTCCATTGCCCGCTGCAGTCGAAGCCGGCGCTGTTGGCCAGATCGGCGAAGGACTTCAGGGTGTACTTATATGAGTTTTCGGTATGCAGGCTTTCGCCGGCATCGAAGTGGAAGCGCTGGCCTTCGATGGTGATGTCCTGCGCCTCGCGGCTTATCAAATGCATCTCGATGCGTGAATCCTGTTCGTTGAAGAATGCACGATGGGTGAAGCGGGACGGATCGATGTCGCTGTCCAGTTCCTGGCGAATGCGCTGTAGCAGATTCAGGTTGAAGGCGGCCGTGACATGGGCACGATCGTTGTAGGCCGCTTCGAGCACGTCCCTATCCTTGACCAGGTCTACGCCGATCAACAGGCCACCGCCAGGTGGAAGGATCTCGTGCAGATGACCAAGCAGCTTGCGCGCTTCCAGCGGCGTAAAGTTGCCAATGCTGGAGCCTGGAAAGAACACCAGGGGGTGATGGATGGCGAAGTCGTCCGGCAGCTTCAACTCGTCCGAGAAGTCCGCGCACGCTGCATGCACCTCCAGCCAGGGATAATCGGCGGCGAGGCGCTGAGTGCTGGTCAGGAGAAAGTCTTCAGAGATATCAATCCCCAGGTAACTGACCGGTCGCAGCCCTTCGAGCAACAGGCGTACCTTGCGGCTGGCACCGCTGCCCAGTTCGATCAAGTCGGTCTGTGGTCCGGCAATCTCGAGAATGTCGTTTGCCGCTGCGGCGAGGATCTTCTCCTCGGTGCGGGTGACGTAATACTCCGGCTGCAGACAGATCTGCTCGAAAAGCTCCGAGCCGCGCCGGTCATAGAAGAATTTCGGCGAAATCCGTTTGGGCGATGCTGCGAAACCTTCCAAGGCTTCGTCACGCAGCGAGCTCTCGTGGGTAGGCTGCGTCTGGTCATGAAAGTGTACGGCTAGTGCCATGTTTCATAGCTCCCTTGCCAGGCGCAGCCCGGCGAACTGCCAGCGCATCGCCGGCTGAAAGAAGTTGCGGTAGGTTGCGCGGATGTGGGCCTCAGGGGTGGCACAGCAGCCGCCGCGCAATACCATCTGGCCTGACATGAATTTCCCGTTGTACTCGCCCAGGCTTCCTTCCAGAGGACGAAACCCTGGGTACGGCCGATAGGCGCTGGCGGTCCATTCCCACACGTCGCCGAACAGTTGCGCCGGGCCTGGATGAGGGATGCTGGCAGCCACGGGTTGCAGATGGTCGTTCTCGAGGAAATTTCCACGACGGGGCTGGTCGGTAGCTGCTACTTCCCATTCGGCTTCGGTGGGCAGCCGGGCCCCGGCCCAGCGTGCGTAGGCATCGGCTTCGTAAAAGCTCACATGGCAGACAGGCGCTTCCAGGTCCAATGGTTGCAGGCCGCTAAGTGTCATCTCATACCAGCCGTTTTCGTCGCGGTGCCAATAAAACGGTGCGTTCCAGCCATACTGCCGAATCAGTGCCCAGCCATCGGATAACCAGAGGTCGCTGCGTGCATAGCCACCATCGGCAATGAAGGAGAGGTACTCGCGGTTGCTTACCGGCCGGTCGGCTAGCTGGAAGGCTTCGACGAATTGCCTGTGCCGTGGCGTTTCGCAATCAAAGGCAAAACCGCCGCCCGCATGGCCAATGTGGTAGACGCCCTCGGCATAGTCGTGCCAGCGGATTCGGTCGTTATGCACCACGGGGGCGGGTTTCAGGTCGCTGCGGTAAGTCGGATGCAGCGGGTTTTGCGCAAGAATGTGTTTGATGTCCATCAGCAGCAATTCCTGATGTTGCTGCTCATGCTGCAAGCCCAGTTCCACACGCCGCATAATCTCGGCTGCATGCTGTTGGGGCGGATTGACCAGAAGCTCGCCCATTGCACGGTCGACGTGCTGGCGGAAGCGGTAGACGTCTTCGACGCCAGGACGCGAGATAAGCCCGCGCTGAGTACGCGGAAAAGGCGTGCTGTGGGTTTCGTAATAGGAGTTGAACAGGTGGTCGTAGGCATCGTTCAGCGGTTTGTAGCCCTTCAGGTAAGGCTTGAGCAGAAAGGCCTCGAAGAACCAGCTGATATGCGCCAGATGCCACTTGGGCGGGCTGACGTCGGGCATGCTCTGGATGACATAGTCCTCAATCTGCAGCGGCGCGCAGATCGCTTCGCTGGTAGCGCGAACCTGTCGGAAGCGTTGCAGCAGATAATCCAGTTCGGCCAGTGCCGGTTGTTGCGCCCGCGGTTCTGCCAGGTTGCCCATTGGCACACCCCCCTTGTTCGATGCGCGAATTTATCGACGTCCCGGCTCAACCGAAAACCGCCTCTATAGCGACCTGAAGCGAGACGTAAAAGTTTCTGCGCTACAAGCCAGTCGCCGGCCGCTTTCTGAGCAAAGCAGTACTTCGTACACGGCGAAAGGCCAGCCGACGACTGTCCGCTGGCAGCATTGGAGGGGGAGGGGAGCCTCGCTTAGCCGGTTTCGATCGGAGGCGTTGGGCGAATCAGGATCTCGTTGACATCGACATGCGCTGGCTGCGACAACGCGTACACGACGGCGCGACCGATATCTTCGGGCTGCATGGCGTATGCCGGTGGTTGGTCAAACAATGGCGTGTCGACCATGCCGGGTTCTATCAAGGTCACTCGCACGCCGGAACCACGCAATTCTTCGCGGACGCTCAGGCCCATCCCCGTTACCGCCCACTTGCTCGCGCTATACATGGAGCCGGGGATCACGAAGCGTCCCGCAGCGGAACCGGTCAACAGAAGGTGCCCGCGGCTGGCCTTGAGCGCCTCGAGGCTGCAGCGCAAGGTCAGGCCGAGGCCATAGACGTTGGTCAGCAGCATCTCGCGCCACACCTCAGGGTCTGCTCCGCTGAAGCCGCCTTCGCTGCCCGACATGCCGGCGTTGGCGTACACAGCATCAAGCCGGCCGAAGTGATCGAGCACTTGCTGCACCATGGCCTGCTGTTCGGCGTATTCCTTTACATCACAGCGAATGGCCAAGGCGCGATCAGGACCGCCAAGCTCGTTCACCAACTGGGTCAACTTGTGTTCGGATCTGGCTGCCAAGGCGATGCGGTATCCCGCCTGGGACGCCAGTCTCGCTGTGGCGGCACCGATCCCGGAGGAGGCACCGGTAATCAGAAGTACCGGATCACTCATGTTTATGCTCCTCTCCTGATGACCAGGTCAGCTGGTATGACCTGTAGGATCAATAGTTCGGCGGAGTTTCCGGGATGCCGGTGCCGTCGGTAATGGCTGGCATGGTCCAGGGCTCCAGGCGCTGATCTTTGTCTTCTACATCCAGGCGTGCCTGCTCGATCACGCCACCTAGGCGCTGCGGGCTGGTGTATTCCTCCTGCGATACGCTGGCCACACGCAACAGTTCGGAACCGCTACTCGACATCACGGTGAAGCCGAAACTGTCATCGTCCGGATTGGCGCTGGTGACGCAGCCGCACGGCAGGAAGGCTTCGGATACTAGCTGCATCGCTTCATCCAGGTTCAGGGCTTGGTTGTTCATGGTGTTCTCCATCGACGGGCTGTCTGAAGTGGACCGCCAAGCGGCGACGCCGTTTCCTTCCATACGACAGGCTGCGATCAGTCGGCCTTGTAGAGGAGCCGCTGCGGCAGCATATTCAGACGATGACAGACTACCCCGTACATGACGCGCTTGCGGCCTTTCACCCAGCGGTGGCCCTCTGGTTCAGTCGCAGCTTTGCGTCGCCAACCCCAGCGCAGGCCCGTGCCTGGCCCTTGATCCGGGCCGGCCAGTCGACATTGGTGGCAGCGCCAACCGGCTCCGGCAAGACGCTTACCGCCTTTCTCGCCGCGATCGATCAACTGGTACAGCAGGGACTTGCCGAGGGCGGCCTGTATGATCGAACTTCGGTGCTCTATGTATCGCCACTCAAGGCGCTGTCGAACGATATTCACGTCAACCTCGAGCAGCCGCTGGCCGGTATTTCTGCCGAGTTGCAGTCGTTGGGTTTTCCTGCGCTCGACATTCGCAGCGCCGTACGTACCGGTGATACGCCTCAGGCCGAACGTGTAGCGATGCGCAAGCGGTCGCCGCACATTCTGGTGACCACCCCCGAATCGCTCTATGTGCTGCTGGGGTCCGAGTCCGGGCGGCAGATGCTGACCGGCGTGCGCAGCGTGATCGTCGATGAAATCCACGCCATCGCAGGCAACAAGCGCGGCAGCCACTTGGCCTTGTCGTTGGAGCGACTTGAGGCGTTATGCGAAGGGCCGCTGGTGCGCGTCGGGCTGTCCGCCACGCAGAAGCCCATCGAAGCGGTCGCGAACTTCCTGGTGGGCGTCGGTCGGCATTGCGAAATCGTCGATGTTGGCCATGGTCGGGCGCGCGATCTTGCGTTGGAGGTACCGCCCGTTCCGCTGGAAGCGGTGATGAGCAACGATGTGTGGGAACTGGTCTATGACCGGCTCGCCGCGCTGGCAGGGGAGCACCGCACGACACTGGTTTTCGTCAACACGCGGCGAATGGCCGAACGGGCCGCCCGACACCTGAGCGAGCGTCTGGGCACTGCCGTGGTTGCGGCCCATCACGGCAGCCTGGCCCGAGAGCAGCGACTGGACGCCGAGCAGCGGCTCAAACGCGGCGAGTTGAAGGTGCTGGTGGCCACCGCCTCGCTGGAGCTGGGCATCGACATCGGTGACGTCGAACTGGTTTGCCAGCTGGGTTCGCCGCGGTCGATATCGGCCTTCCTGCAACGGGTAGGGCGCGCTGGACACCAGGTCGGTGGTGTCTCGAAGGGGCGGCTGTTTCCCAGTTCACGCGATGACCTGATCGAGTGCACCGCTCTGCTGGACAGTGTCCGGCGCGGCGAGCTGGATACGCTGGTGATCCCGAGCGCGCCACTGGATGTGTTGGCGCAACAAATCGTCGCCGAGGTTTCGTGCCGGGAATGGCAGGAAGATGAATTGTTCGCGCTCATCCGCTGCGCGATGCCATACCAGACGCTGGATGAGCAGCACTATCAGGCGTTGCTGGCGATGCTTGCCGAGGGCTATACAACCCGTCACGGCGCGCGAGGCGCCTACCTGCATCGCGATCTGGTCAACCGCAGCCTGAGAGGCCGACGCGGCGGTCGGCTGACGGCCCTCACCTCCGGCGGGACCATTGCCGATAACTCCGATTACACGGTGCTGCTCGAACCTCAGGGCTTCAACATTGGCACCGTGAACGAAGACTTTGCCGTGGAAAGCCTGGCCGGTGATGTGTTCCAGCTGGGCAACACCTCCTACCGCATCCTCAAGATCGAGTCTGGTCGCGTTCGGGTAGAGGATGCTCAGGGAATGCCACCGAACATCCCGTTCTGGTTGGGCGAGGCGCCTGGGCGCAGCGATGAGCTTTCGGCTGCAGTGGCGCGGTTGCGAGGGGAGATCGATGAGCGTCTGGCCGAAGCCGAAATTTGCAGGGGCCAGCTTGCTGGCGATGCTCTTGAGGCCGCTGGGATCGCCGGGGATCTGGCTCCTACAGAAGCGAACAACGAGGTGCAATCCAGACTCCAACCCGCTATCGATTGGCTCACCGACACCCTTGGCCTTCCCGACGCTGCGGCCCGTCAGATAGTCGAGTACCTGGCGCGTGCCCGTTCGGCATTGGGTGCGCTGCCGACGCAGCGCCGGCTGGTCATGGAGCGTTTCTTCGACGAATCAGGCGGCACCCAGTTGGTCATTCATTCGCCCTACGGTAGCCGGATCAACCGCGCCTGGGGCCTGGCATTGCGCAAGCGCTTCTGCCGCACCTTCAACTTCGAACTGCAAGCCGCGGCAACCGAGGATGCGATCATCCTTTCGCTTTCCACCAGCCATAGTTTCGCGCTGGACGAAGTCTGGCGGTACCTGCATTCGAATAGCGCCGAGGCTGTGCTGATCCAGGCATTACTCGATGCGCCACTGTTCGGCGTCCGTTGGCGCTGGATCGCGACCACCGCGCTGGCGCTGCCGCGGATGGCTGGCGGGCGCAAGGTGGCGCCACAGCTGCAACGGATGAAAAGCGAAGACCTGCTTGCGACGGTCTTTCCCGATCAGGTCGCCTGCCTTGAAAATATCGTTGGTGAGCGCGAGGTTCCGGACCATCCTCTGGTCGCCCAGACTCTGGACGATTGTCTGCACGAGGCCATGGACAGTCGGGGCTGGCTGGCGCTGCTGCGGCGCATCGAATCGGGCGAAACCGAGCTGCTCACCCGCGACCTCCCAGCGCCTTCACCGCTGGCTATGGAAGTTCTGAGTGCGCGGCCCTATGCCTTTCTCGACGACGCGCCACTGGAAGAACGCCGCACCCAGGCCGTTTTGAACCGGCGCTGGACCGATCCGGAATCCAGTGATGACCTGGGTGCACTGGATGCCGCCGCGATCGAAGCGGTAAGCGAAGAAGCCTGGCCGCAGGCAGGTAGCCCGGACGAGCTGCACGAGGCGCTGATGGGCCTGGGCTGCATCGCAGAGGGCGAGGCGACCAGCGAGCTGCATTGGCCAGCCTGGCTAGCGGATTTGGCCCAGGGAGGGCGTGCGACACGCATGCAGGTGGCGCAGGGCCGCGCCCTCTGGTTGCCGATCGAGCGGCTGAGTCTGTTGCGCTCAATTTACCCCAGCGCCACATGCGAGCCGGCCCTGAGACCCTTGCCGGGTCTCGATCAGCTGACTGGCGAGGATGAGGCGCTGGCCGAGTTGGTCCGCGCGCGGCTGACTGGCTTTGGCCCCTTGCCGATTCCGCTGATTGCGCGCCCTCTTGCATTGCCAGCATCAGCCGTCGCGTTGGCACTTACCCGCCTGGAGAGTGAAGGCTATGTGTTGCGGGGTCGCTTCACAGCCGGGGCAGACGAAGACGAATGGTGCGAACGGCATCTGCTGGCGCGCATTCACCGCTACACCGTCAAGCGCTTGCGGCGCGAGATCGAGCCGGTAGAGCGCGCCGACTTCATGCGCTTTCTTTTTGACTGGCAACACCTGTCCGAAGCCACCCGCATGGAGGGTCGTGATGCGCTCGGCACGGTGGTGGAGCAACTCGAAGGCTTCCAGGCCGCGGCCGGAGCCTGGGAAAGCGATCTGCTGCCTGCGCGCCTGAAGGATTACGGCGGCACCTGGCTCGATGAGCTCTGTCGCTCCGGTCGCTTCGTCTGGACGCGACTGGCCGGACGAATCAAGGCCAGCAGCGGGCCGGTGCGCGGCACACCCATCGTGCTCTTGCCGCGCCGACAACTCGCAGCCTGGTATGCACTTGCGAGCGACGCCGCGCCGCCCGAACTGTCCTCGCGCGCGCAGCGAGTACTGGAGACGCTGCAAAAGCAGGGCGCCCTGTTCTTCGATGAACTGCAGCAGGATGCGCGCCTGCTGCGCAGCGAACTGGAAGACGCGCTCGGCGAGCTGGTGGCCGTCGGATTGGTCAACGCAGACAGCTTTGCCGGGCTGCGCGCCTTATTGGCACCCGCGGCCAAACGCTCACGCGGTGGTCGGCAGAGTCGTGGTGGTGCGTTCATTGGCGGCATGGCTGATGCCGGGCGCTGGGCTCTGGTGCGCAAAGGGGCCGCGGTGACAGCCGAAACGGTGCCCGGCAGACAGCCCCGCCTTGACCCCGAAGCGCTGGAACACGTCGCCATGACCTTGCTGCGCCGCTACGGTGTAGTGTTCTGGAGGCTGCTGGAGCGTGAGGCCGACTGGTTGTCCTCATGGCGCGACCTGTTGCGCATCTATCATCGGCTGGAGGCGCGCGGCGACATCCGCGGCGGCCGGTTCGTCGCGGGCGTATCGGGTGAACAGTTCGCATTGCCGGAAGCCGTCGGCTTGCTGCGGGAAGTACGCAAACGGCCGTTGACCACTGAAATGATTGCGGTCTCGGCGGTCGATCCGCTGAATCAGATCGGTACCTTGCTGCCCGGTGAGCGAGTCCCAGCCGTGGCGGGCAACCGCATCCTCTATCGCGACGGTTTGCCCCTGGCGGTGCTGATCGCGGGCAAACCACAACTGTTGGCAGATTTGAATGAGGATGATCAACGCAAGGCACGACAACTGCTGGCTGTGGCGCGGCGTTAGGCAACTTGAGCCTGCGCTACGATCACTTGGCGGTAGAGGCGAACGCGCTTTGAGTGCCAGCCGTTAGTCGCTGCGGCGGTGCTCATTCGTACTCGCGGGCAGTGGACAGCAGATATGAAACCTTAAATGAAAAGGTCGGCTGCGATTGCTCGCAGCCGACCTTGTTTCGTCGCGCTGTTATCAGCCTGCAACCAGTACGCGAATCGCCTCCAGTCGCAGTCCTGCCTTGTCCAGCATTTCCAGCCCTTGCTCACGCTGCTGGCGCAGGGCTTCGATCTCGCTGTCACGCACGCTCGGATTGACTGCCTGAAGTGCCGTCAGACGGGCCAGCTCCTCGTCGAGGCTTGCCTTCAGCCTGCGCTGCCCCTCCGCCACGCGCTCGACATGGCGCGGCGCGACCTTGGCTTCGGCATCGGCGATCTGCTTGGCAAGAACATCGCGCTGGGCCTGAACGAACTTGTTGGCACTGGCACGCGGAACGCTTTCCAGCTGATCGGTGAGGGTTTCGAAGGCCACCTTCGGCGCCAGATCATTGCCATTTGCGTCCAGCAGACAACGCAGTGCGAGCGGCGGCAGGAAGCGATTCAGCTGGAGTACACGTGGTGCCACTACCTCGCTGACGTAGAGTAGCTCCAGCAGCACGGTCCCAGGCTTGAGCGCCTTGTTCTTGATCAGTGCCACGGCGGTGTTGCCCATGGAGCCGGAGAGCACCAGATCCATGCCGCCCTGCACCATGGGGTGTTCCCAGGTGAGGAACTGCATGTCCTCGCGGGCAAGCGCCTGCTCGCGGTCGTAGGTGATCGTTACCGCTTCGTCATTACCCAACGGGAAGCTGGCGTCGAGCATTTTCTCGCTGGGACGCAGGATCAGGGCGTTCTCGGAATGGTCTTCGCTGTCGATACCGAAGGCGTCGAAGAGTTCTTCCATGTAGATCGGCAAGGCGAACTGGTCGTCCTGCTCCTCGATGGCTTCGACCAGTGCCTTGCCCTGTTCACCGCCGCCGGAGTTGAGTTCCAGCAGGCGATCGCGCCCGGCATGCAGGTCGGCTTCCAGGCGCTCGCGTTCGGCGCGGGCCTCGGTGATGAGTTTCTGGAACTCGTCGTCCTCGCCTTCTTCCAGCTGGCTCAGCAGGCGCGGGCCGAACTGATGCTGCAGGGCGTTGCCGGTCGGGCAGGTATTGAGGAAGGCATTCAGCGCTTCGTGATACCACTTGAACAGACGTTCTTGCGGGCTGGTTTCTAGGTACGGGACGTGCAGCTGGATGACATGCGCCTGCCCGATCCGATCGAGACGGCCGATGCGTTGTTCCAGCAAATCCGGATGAGCTGGCAGATCGAAAAGCACCAGGTGATGGGCGAACTGGAAGTTGCGGCCCTCGCTGCCGATCTCGGAACAGATCAGCACCTGCGCGCCGAACTCCTCATCAGCGAAGTAGGCAGCAGCGCGGTCACGCTCAAGGATGCTCATGCCTTCGTGGAATACCGTGGCGGGAATGCCGGAGCGCACGCGCAATGCGTCTTCCAGGTCCAGCGCGGTTTCGGCGTGGGCGCAGATGACCAGCACCTTGAATTTTTTCAGCATCTTCAGGGTGTCGATCAGCCATTCCACGCGGGGATCGAATGTCCACCAGCGGTTCTGCGCATCCGGTTCTTCCTGCTGGCTCTGGAAGCTGACTTCCGGATACAGCTCGGCATGCTCGCCCAGCGGCAGCTCGAGGTATTCGGCAGGGCTCGGGAGTGGATAGGGATGCAGCTGACGCTCTGGGAAGCCACGCACGGCGGCGCGGGTATTACGGAACAGCAAACGCCCGGTGCCATGACGGTCGAGCAGCTCGCGGATCAGACGGCTGCTGGCTTCGATATCGCCATCGGTGGCGGCAGCGAGGAGCGCTTCACCCTCGGCGCCGAGGAAGTCGTGGATGGTCTGGTGTGCTTCCTGGGACAGGCGGCCCTCGTCGAGCAATTCCTGCACCGCGCGTGCGACCGGCTGGTAGCTGGCGCTTTCGGCACGGAATGCTTCGAGGTCGTGGAAACGATTTGGGTCGAGCAGGCGCAGGCGGGCGAAGTGGCTTTCCTGGCCGAGTTGCTCCGGCGTTGCAGTCAGCAGCAGAACGCCGGGAATCACTTCAGCCAGCTGTTCGACCAGCTTGTATTCGGCGCTGGCGTTTTCCGGATGCCAGACCAGGTGATGCGCCTCGTCCACGACCAGCAGGTCCCAGCCGGCAGCGAACGCAGCGTCCTGGGCGCGCTCGTCGTCTTTCAGCCATTCCAGCGAGACCAGTGCCAGCTGGGTGTCCTCGAAAGGATTGCTCGCATCGCTTTCGATGAAACGCTCGTCATCGAACAGCGCGACCTCAAGGTTGAAGCGGCGACGCATTTCCACCAGCCACTGATGCTGGAGGTTTTCCGGGACCAGGATCAGCACACGCTTGGCGCGACCAGAGAGCAGTTGGCGATGGATCACCAGGCCCGCTTCGATGGTCTTGCCGAGACCCACTTCGTCCGCCAGCAGCACGCGCGGGGCGATACGGTCGGCCACTTCACGGGCGAT
The DNA here is from genome assembly GCF_003696365.1 of Stutzerimonas zhaodongensis. GTDB lineage: Bacteria > Pseudomonadota > Gammaproteobacteria > Pseudomonadales > Pseudomonadaceae > Stutzerimonas > Stutzerimonas zhaodongensis. The sequence continues at coordinate 1,722,489 of NZ_RFFM01000001.1, read as the reverse complement.
GTGCAGCTGGTGGGCAATAGGTTGCGCGCGAACGCCGCCCAGACCCCACAGCGAGGAAGTCAGCTGTTTGCTCTGGTTTTCCAGCGTGTGGTAACGCAGCTTGAACCAGTTCAGCGGGTCTATCTGGCCGGCGAACAGACGGTCGCTGGCCAGGCGGAACTGGATGAAGTTGGAAAGCTGGGTTTCCGGCAGGGTGCGGGCTTCGTTCTGCGCCGTCAGGCCGTGATAGACCAGCAATCCATCGACGTCGTCGACTTCACGCACGGTCATTTTCCAGCCTTCGAAGTGCGTGACCTCGTCGCCTGGAACAAAGCGTACCCGGGTCAGCGGCGCACTGCGTGCGGCGTACTGGCGGGTTTCGCCCGTCGCGGGATAGAGCACGGTGAGCATCCGGCCATCCAGCATGAGGATGGTTCCCAGACCGAGTTCCGCTTCGCTGTCGCTGATCCAGCGTTGCCCCGGTAGATACTGCTGCGCCATGCCCTGCCTCCGCTGTGAAAAAGCCCGCTATGTTAACGGATCACCGTCGATAGAGCGACGACAGATGCCGATTGGTCTAGGTTAGCCGCGCTCACGGGATCGACGAAACGAGCTGTGAGATAGGCAATATTACGATGCTGTTAAAGTTGGCAGTATTGCGGCCGATCAACTGGTGCAGGCTCGTATTAAGTCACCGGTTGTTCGGGCACTCATGGGGGAGAGCTAAGATGCTACCAGTCGTACCGCCCGGCACCGTTCAGGTCACCGCGCAACAGGATGTGGTCAAACCACGGCCCGAGATCGCGCCGGTTGCGCCTGTGCAGCCTAGCGCTAACGAAAGCTCGGTGAGTCTGGATCGCCGTCATCCGCAGGAAGCCGAGCAGATGCTGCGTGATGAGCAGCGCAGGCGCCAGCGCCGCCGTGGCTACACGCCCCAGGAACTGGCAGAAGGCGAGACCGCTGAAGAGGATCAGGACGCCATCGACGAGCTGCCTCGCCAAGGGCTCTGGGTAGATGTCGAAGTTTGAGCCGTCCCCCTCTACAACCGGCATTATGATCGAGCTGCCGGACGCCAAGCTTCAGTACCTACCGCAGTGGGTGGAGACTAATGTCGCTGACCTATGGTTGCGTGAACTGTCGCAGCAGACGCCATGGTCTCAACCTCAGATAAAGCTTTATGGCCGCAGCATAGCGGTGCCACGGCTGGTGGCCTGGTATGGCGACGTCGAGGCGAGCTATCGCTACTCCGGCCTATTGCACGAGCCGCTGCCATGGACCCAGTTGCTGACCGAAATCCGCGAGCGGGTACAACAGCAGGTCGCCCAGATGTTGAATGGGGTTCTGCTCAATCTTTACCGTGACGGCGATGACGCCATGGGCTGGCACAGCGATGACGAACCTGAGCTGGGTCAGCAGCCGCTGGTGGCGTCACTCAATCTGGGCGCGGCCCGACGTTTCGATTTTCGTCGCAAGGGTGGCAGCCGTATCGAGCATTCGATCGTACTGGAGCATGGCTCGTTGCTGGTCATGAGCGGTCCAACCCAGCATCATTGGCAGCACCAGATTGCCAGGAGCCGCAAGGTTTCCGAACCACGCCTGAACCTAACCTTCCGCCAGATCATTCGTGAGCCCATCGTATGAGCAATGAAGAGAAACTGATCGACTTCAGCGCCGAACGCGAAAAACGCATCCATGACATCAAGGAAAAGCGCCTCGCGGAAATGCGACAAGCATTCGAGCAAGCGCTGCCTCTGGGCAAGCCGAAAAAGAAGCCCAAGACCAAGCCGAAGAAGCGCTGACGCTCATACCTATCTTCGCCTGCCTCCTGGCTAGGTCCACCGGACCTATGGTTCGCCGACAGCCGCAGTCCCCCGCTGATACCCCTCTTTTTTGATCCAGATCAGGTTACGCGGCGCCTTTTTTCCAAAGGCGCTGCGCCCATTGATATCGGTCAATTTTTTTATCGAGGCGAGGGGCGACTATGTACCCATCAAACAGCGAAACAACGTCGGAGGTAGGAAATCATGTTCGTCGATAATGTGGTGCTCGCAGGGGTGGTCACGGTCGGCCTTATGGTCGCCTTCCTTGGCGGTTTCGGATATTTCATCTGGCAGGACGCGCACAAGAAGCAGTGACCTGCCAGAGCAACAGAGCACGCAAGGCATTTGGGCGACTTAGGTCGCCCTTTTTTATGCCTGCAAATCAGCGACCACGCTGCTCCGGCTGAATGAACACTGCGCTCGTGAAGGGCGGTACCTCGAATTCGCCGTCTGCAACCCTGGCTTGACGGCTGATCGGATCGCTCGAGTCTTGCAGGACCGGGTGTAGCTGATAGCCCGTTCCGCCGGGAAGGCGGATCCGCTCGGCAGACGCGTTGAGCACCACGGTCATGGACTGATACCTCCGGTCCAGATCGCGCCCGTCACGCAAACCATCGGCAATGCTGAACGCAATCACGCCTGGCTGTTGTTCTGGGCCGGTATTGTGAAATTGCAGACGGCGTTGGACTTCGCGAGCACTGTCCAGCTGAAATAGCGGGCTGTCGCTGCGGATCTTCAGCAACTCGAGGAAGCGTTGCTTCGCCGCGACGATATCGGTTGCGCTTGGCTTGGTGTTTGGATTGGCAATGACCTGGCGGATCAACGGCCAGTTGTCGCCATCCTTGTCAGCACGCGGCAAACCCTTGTTCCAGTTGTTGTCCTGGTAGCTGAAGTCCACTGCGTTGAACCAATCCCCTGAGTCGTAGCTGTCGCGCTGCATGGATTTGGAACGCAGGATCTCTGATCCAAGATGGATGAACGGCACGCCCTGGCTGAATAGCGGAACGGACAACGCGACTAACTGCAAGCGGACCCGATCGGTCACCGACATACTTGTGGGCAACTTGTACTGATTGTTATCCCAGAGCGTCTGGTTATCGTGTTTGGATACGTAGTTGACGGTCTCCTGCGGATCCAGCGTGTATCCGGCTGGTTGACCGTTGTAGTCGATCTCAGCTCCGCTGCGAACGGTGCCGTCGGCACTTATGAAGCTGAAATCACGCAGACCGCCTGCGATGCCGACGCGGATCAGGTCTGCTGCGTGCAGCAATTGAGTCTTTTCCTGCGTGCCCGTGCCGGCCAACTCGTTCGGACGGACGAACAGGCCGTTGGCGAAGCCCTGATTACGACGAATGTTCTCACCGCTGTCGAATGGGCTGCCACCACGGACCGCGTCGCGCTGTCGGTCATTGAACGTGCCGATACCGGTGCCCGCCATGTTCAGCTGAGTGGCATTGATGCCGCGCGCGTTGCCAGCAACCTCGCCGAAATCCCAGCCTTCGCCATAGAAGTAGGTGTCTCGGTCGATGCGACGAACCGCGCGATAAGCCTTGAGCACGTTCTCACGCATGTGGTGGCCCATCAGGTCGAATCGAAAGCCCGCGATCTTGTAATCACGTGCCCAGACTTCCAGTGAGTCCGTCATCAGCTTGGTCATCATGCGGTGTTCGCTGGCGGTGTTGTCGCAGCAGGTGGAGGTTTCTACCGCACCGGTTGCGGGGTTGCGGCGGTGGTAGTAGCCAGGCACCACCTTGTCGAGGACCGATTTGTCGCCCAGTCCGGACGCATTGGTGTGGTTGTAGACCACGTCCATCACAGTTGCCAGGCCCTGGTCGGCCAGTGCCTGGACCATCTGGCGGAACTCGACGATGCGTCGCACGCCCTCGGCATCGCTGGCGTAGCTGCCCTCAGGAACCGTGAAGTGAAAAGGGTCGTAGCCCCAATTGAAGCTGTCCACCGCACGTAGATCGTTATAAAGCGACTGTGCCTGGCCGCTGGATGGGTCGAAACCTTGCAGGACCTGGCGGATGCTTGCTGCGCCACAGTATTGCGACCAGCGATTACGCGCCGCCGGGGATGTTTCGCACAGTTTGGCGAAAGGATCGTCGATATCGACCTGGCGCGTTGGGTCTTCGTCGATGGTGGCGATGTCGAACACTGGCAGCAGTTGCACATGCGTCAGCCCGGCCTTGCGCAGATCGCGCAGGTGACGCATGCCGTCGCTGTCGGGCTGAGTGAACGCGCCGTAGGTCCCGCGCAGATCAACCGGAAGGCTGCCATCGCTCGCGCTGAAATCACGCAAGTGCGTTTCATAGATGATGTTCGCTTCCGGGCGATCCGGCCGCGGCGGACGCAAGGCGTCCCAGCCAGCCGGTTTCAGGTCTTCTGCATTAAGGTCGACCACTTGGGCGTACTGGCTGTTCTGCGAAAGGCTGAGGGCATAGGGGTCGCTGACCAATGTCGTCTCGATCTTGCCAGTGCTGGGTCGGTATGCCGTGACCTCGTACTGGTAATAATGCCGATCCAACGTGCGGGGGCCATCCAGGCTCCACACGCCGAGCCGTTCGCGCATCACCTTTGGATACCCGGGCAGCAGATTTTTGCTCGCATCGAAGACATGCAGGCGAACCCGCTGCGCCGTTGGCGCCCAGAGCTTGAAGGACACGCCACGCTCGTCCACTCGCGCGCCAAGGTCTCCGTTGTAGCCGAACAAAAGGTCGAGAATGCCTGCCGTCTGAACCTCGGTGGCGTCGATCACCCGATCCTGCGCGTCGTAGGCGACCACCACCAGCTGGCTCATCACTGCGCGGCGCAGGTCACGGGCCGCGGACTCAAGACGGAATGCGGGCGCGTCAGACAGATGGGGATGCTGACGTTTGAGGCCTTCGCGCATCGCTGCCGGGGAGAGCGCGAGCGCGGTGCCGCCGCTGACGGTACGAGCTTCGCCATCGATACGGATGCTCGCGTTGGTCGAGTAGCGAAGTTCGACTCTCGAGGCGTCGGACGCGCCGCCGTAAAGCGCCAGCGTGAATGGATCCAGCCAGTGGGCTCGCGCGCCCTTGATAGCTAGTGCAGCCCCGCTTAACGGCACGCTGGAGAGCTGCGCATTGCCGCTCAGCGTAAAGGCGCGACGGCCCATTTCGTCGAAACGCCATGTCAGGTCGCCGCCACCCAGATCCTTCTCATCACCCTTATGCATGATCAAATTCAGGCAGCCCGCATCAGCGGTAAGAGGGATGCGGTAATAGGCGCCATAGTCGGGGTCGGAGCCTGCCGGCGCCAAAGGCTGGTCCCAAGGGGTTTCGCTCTGGCTGCCATTGCAGTCGGGCGTGTTCCACAGGTGCGGGCCCCAGCCGGCATAGTTTCCGTCAGCTCTCTTGTAGTACAGCAACGCTTCTTCAGCGCCAGGTTCGAGAGGTTCGGCGCACGCGGAGTAAGTGGCCAGGGAAAGGCTGCCGATCATCAGCGCCGCCAAGTGCCGGTATGCAGTCGAGCGTATGAGCATGGTTGAGTCCCGATGTTGTTCTTGTTGTACTGCTGGCGGGATGGTCGACGGGTCATCTGTTGCGCGCATCCTCCACGGAGCCTGTGTTCGGGGCGTAGTTCAGGGCAGTAATGGCCTTGTGATTGCGCCCGGCCTCAACAGGATGCTTGAAGGCGGAGTCGGTTAATTGCCTTCACACCAAATGCCGACCCTCGCTCGAATATTTCCTGAGCTTGGCCTAGGGATTCACGGTATCAGGGATAAAAGCGTACAGCGTGCATCATGGTGCTCCTGCAGGCGGAGCGAAAAAAGGCGCCGAAGGCGCCTCTGGAGCTTGCTGTCAATCTCAGGTCGTAGTGGGGGCCTGAAAGAGCGACATTCTCGGCATCAGCCAATGCTGACCGGGGGCAGGGCTTTGATCTCGACTGTTTGAGCCTTGCGCGGCGCAAGGATTTCCGCCTCGCCGTCGACGACCATCTCATCACGCTGGTTGAATACCTGGGTGGCAATACGGACGCGAAACTTGGGCAGCTTCTCAAGAATCTCCAGGCGCACGGTCAAGGTGTCGCCGAGCTTGACTGGAAGGGCGAAACGCATCGTCTGGCCTAGATAGATGGTGCCCGGCCCCGGCAACTCGCAGGCCACTGCGGCGCTTATCAGCGCGCCGCTGAACATGCCGTGGGCGATGCGCTCGCGGAAGATGGTGGACGCGGCGAAGTCGGCGTCCAGGTGAACCGGATTGTGGTCACCCGACATGGCAGCGAACAACTGAATATCGCGCTCTTCAACGGTTTTGCTGTACGTCGCCTTCTGGCCGACTTCCAGATCGGCGTAGGGGGTATTGCTCAAGCTACTCATGCGTAAACCTCTGAATGCTGAAAAACGGAAAAAACCCGTCGGGACGGCAATCGCCACACTTCTGGACGGGTGCGCCATGCCAGGGCGCTCGGGTGGCTGCATTCTAGAGGTCCGCGACGGTGATGTCCCGCTCTGGGCTGCTTACTGCCGTGGCTGGAGATTCACATCACTGATTACGCTTACGCGCTATTGCGTGGCACAGCGGAGCTGTTAAGTTCGCCACAGCCCGCCGCAAGTGGGCCAGACACTTTCAGGTAAAGAGGCCAATAACAATGCAACCTGACTTCTGGAACGACAAACGCCCGACCGGCGTGCCCAATGATGTGGATATGGGCGGCTTCCGCTCGGTGATCGAAGTATTCGAGCGCTCCTGCAAAACCCACGCGAACCGCCCCGCGTTCAGCAATATGGGCGTAACGCTGACCTACGCTGACCTGGAGCGCTATTCTGCGGCCTTTGCGGCCTGGCTGCAGAATCACACAGATCTGCAATCCGGCGATCGCATCGCCGTGCAGATGCCCAATCTGCTCCAGTATCCCATCGCCGTTTTCGGTGCACTCCGTGCCGGGCTGATCGTCGTCAACACCAACCCGCTGTACACCGCGCGCGAGATGCGCCACCAGTTCAAGGATTCTGGCGCGCGTGCGTTGGTCTACCTCAATACCTTCGGCAAGCTTGTGCAGGAAGTGCTGCCCGACACGGGCATCGAGGTGCTGATCGAGGCACAGATCGGTGACATGCTGCCCTCGTTCAAGGGCCTGCTGGTCAACGCTGCAGTCAAGCATGTGAAGAAAATGGTTCCGGCTTACAGCCTGCCGCAGGCGCTTTCGTTCAAGCATGTTCTGCGCGACGGTGGGCGCCACAGCCTCAAGCCGGCGACGCTCAGCCTCGATGACACCGCGGTGTTGCAATACACCGGAGGCACGACCGGCGTAGCCAAGGGCGCGATGCTGACTCACGGGAACCTGGTTGCGAACATGCAACAGGTTCGCGCCAATATGCAGCAGTTGGATGAGAACGGTCAGACGATCATCAAGGAAGGTCAGGAGATCATGATCGCGCCGCTGCCGCTTTATCACATCTATGCATTCACCGTGAACTGCATGTGCATGATGGTGACAGGCAACCACAACGTGCTGATCACCAATCCCCGAGACATCGACGGCTTCGTCAAGGAGCTGCAGAAGTGGCAGTTCACCGCCTTTCTCGGGTTGAACACCCTGTTCGTCGCGCTCATGTCGCACCCCGAGTTCAAGAAAATCGATTTCTCATCGCTCAAGGGCACCAACTCCGGTGGTACTGCGCTGGTTTCGGCTGTTGCTGAGCGCTGGAAAAGCATGACAGGGGTTACCGTCACCGAGGGCTACGGGCTGACTGAGACATCGCCAGTGGTGTGTGCCAACCCGCACGGGCCGAGCTCGCGGCTGGGCACGGTCGGACTGCCGGTGCCTGGAACGACTTTGAAGGTCATTGACGACGATGGTAACGAGCTCGGTGTGGGTGAGCGCGGAGAGCTTTGTGTAAAAGGGCCGCAGGTGATGAAGGGCTATTGGCAGCGTCCGGACGCCACTGCCGAGGTTCTCGATAGCGAGGGTTGGCTCAAGACCGGTGACATCGCAGTGATCGACGCTGATGGATTCGTGCGGATCGTGGATCGGAAGAAAGACCTGATCATCGTTTCGGGCTTCAATGTCTACCCCAACGAGATCGAGGACGTGGTCATGGCGCATCCGAAGGTGACCGCTTGTGCAGCCATCGGTGTGCCGGATGAAAAGTCGGGCGAGGCGGTGAAGCTCTTCGTGGTGCGCAACGACACCAGCCTGACCATCGAAGAACTACAGGCTTATTGCCGCGAGAACTTCACCGGTTATAAGGTCCCGCGCCACTTTGTCTTCCGTGATTCCCTGCCGATGACCCCAGTGGGCAAGATCCTTCGACGTGAGCTGCGCGACCAGGCCTGAGCAGGCATCTACCCAAGGGCGCCTGCTCGGCGCCTTGAGCGTGACCGCAGTCAAGTATACGGTCACTTTGTGTCCACCTGGCTCGGGGTGGACACTGTTCGGCCAGTTTCAAAACTGCTAACCTCGAACTCGCATTTGGCCGGATATTCCGTACAAAACTTAACAAAACACAACAAAACAGCTGCTTTATGCAGTAAAGCTGTCGCTTAGGAGTGGGGTTTCATGACCGATAACTTCTGGAAGGATAAGTATCCTGTCGGGGTCAAGAGCGAGATCGATCCTGATGAGTACCAGAACATTCAGGCTGTGCTCAAACAGTCCTGTGAGCAATTCGCGGACAAGCCGGCCTTTAGCAATCTCGGCAAAACCCTGACCTATGGCGAGCTGTACAAGCTGTCCGGAGAATTCGCAGCTTACCTTCAGCAAAACACTGATCTGCAACCAGGCGATCGCATCGCGGTGCAGCTGCCCAACCTGATCCAGTACCCCATCGTCGTGTTTGGCGCCATGCGCGCCGGCCTTATCGTGGTCAACACCAACCCGCTGTATACCTCGCGGGAGATGGAGCACCAGTTCAACGATTCCGGCGCCAAGGCACTGATCTGCCTGGCCAACATGGCACATCTGGCCGAAAGCGTGCTGCCGAAGACGGGCATCCGCCATGTCGTCATCACCGAAGTCGGCGATATGCTTCCGACCCTCAAGCGCTTGCTGGTCAATGCAGTAGTCAAGCATGTGAAGAAGATGGTGCCGGCGTACAACCTGCCAAAAGCCGTCAAGTTCAACGATGCCATGTCTCTCGGCCGTGGCAAGAAACCCCAAGAAGCCAACCCTGGCAGCGATGATGTAGCAGTACTGCAATACACCGGTGGGACGACCGGCGTCGCCAAAGGCGCCATGCTGACGCACCGCAACATTGTCGCCAACATGCTGCAATGCCGCGCTCTGATGGGCTCCGAGCTGGGCAATGGTTGCGAAACCATGGTCGCGCCGTTGCCGCTGTACCATATCTACGCATTCACCTTCCACTGCATGACCATGATGCTGATCGGCGCCCATAATGTGCTGATCACCAATCCACGCGATCTGCCGACCTTCGTCAAGGATCTTGGCAAGTACCGTTTTACCGGATTCGTCGGGCTCAACACCCTGTTCGTGGCACTGTGCAACAACGAAGACTTCCGCAAACTCGACTTCTCATCCCTGAAAGCCACTTTCTCAGGTGGTATGGCATTGCAATTGGCAGCAGCCGAGCGCTGGCAGCAGGTCACCGGATGCGAGATCTGCGAAGGTTTCGGCATGACCGAAACCAGCCCTGTTGTTTCGGTCAACCCGTTCGGTGGCATTCAGATCGGCACCATCGGCATCCCGATGCCTTCGACTCAATGCAAGGTTATCGATGACGAAGGCAACGACCTGCCCATGGGCGCCATCGGCGAGCTGTGCGTCAAAGGCCCGCAGGTGATGAAGGGCTACTGGCAACGCCAGGATGCAACCGACGAGATACTCGGTGCGGACGGTTGGCTGAAGACCGGCGACATCGGGATCATCCAGGAAGACGGTTACATGCGGATCGTCGACCGCAAGAAGGACATGATTCTGGTGTCTGGATTCAACGTCTACCCGAACGAGCTCGAAGATGTACTCGCAACCCTGCCGGGCGTATTGCAGTGCGCCGCGATTGGTGTCCCGGACGAGAAGTCGGGTGAAGCGATCAAGTTGTTCGTCGTGGTTAAACCGGGCGAGAGCTTGACCAAAGAGCAGGTCATGCAGCACATGCACGACAACGTCACGGGCTACAAGCGGCCCAGGACCGTCGAGTTCCGCGATAGCCTGCCTACCACCAATGTTGGCAAGATCCTGCGTCGCGAACTGCGTGATGAAGAGCTGAAAAAGCTGGGTCACAAGTAAGCGATCCCGCATAAAAAACCCCGCCTCGGCGGGGTTTCTAGTTTCTGTGCTGGCGTCACATCGACACTTCGCCCACTGGTTCAGCTGAAGTGATTGACCTCGCGCTCCAGTGCATCAGCCAGACTCTTCAGCTGCTGCGCCGTTGTGGCCAGTTCAGCTCCGGCCTTGCGTCGAGATTGATTGTCCTGCGCAACCACGTGGAGGTTCTGACTAAGTACCGATGCGCTCGCGCTCTGCTCGCTGGTGGCGCGAGTGATGTCAGCGAACTGATCGAGAGTCTGCGCGGTATGCGCCTGGATTTCTTCCAGGGTAGAGGCCACCGTACCGTTGAGTGTGAGGCCATCCTTCATCAGTCGGTTGCCTTCGTCGATGGATGCCATCGCCCTGTTGGTCTCTTCTTGAACGGAAGCAATCACGTCAGTGATTTCCCGAGTCGCCTGGCTGGTACGTGCCGCCAGGCTACGCACCTCGTCAGCTACAACGGCAAAGCCGCGACCCTGCTCGCCGGCCCGTGCCGCTTCGATTGCCGCGTTGAGGGCCAGGAGATTGGTCTGCTCGGCGATGCTGCTGATGACCCCAACGATACCTCCGATTTGCTGGGAGCGTTCTCCCAGGCCGTTGATCACCTGTCCCGTGGCTGAGAGCGAACCTGCGATCTGCTGCAGGGCATTAGCGGCGGATCGCATCGACTCTGCGCCTTGCTTAGTCAGGGTTACGTTCTCAGCAGTCAATTGCTCGGTGCGTTGCATGCCGTTGGCGATTTCACCGGCCGTTGCGCTGAATTGCTCCACTGCGCTCACCATGGTGTCCAGCTGAGTCGCCTGCTCTGCTGAACGTTGTTCTGTTCCGGTCGCGAGTCTATTGAGTTGATCGGCGCGCTGGGTCACATCAGATGACGAAGAGCGCACTTTGCTGACGGTGCCGGACAGTGACTCGGCCATCTGGTTGAAGGTGGTCGAGAGCGTACCGATTTCATCCTGGCGCATTACGGCAACACGAACCTTTAGATTGCCTTCGCCAAAGGCGCGAGCTTGTTCAACCAGTAGTGCCAAGGGGCGCAGGCGATGGCGTAGCAGGCCGATCGTGGCAGCGACCGCAAGAAACAATGCCAGCAGGCTGCCCAGCGCGAGTTGTGTCCCGACCCGCCAGATGAGCGCGTCGATCTCTTGCTGGGGCAGGGTGGCGGCAACTTGTAGGCTTTCGCCAGCGACCGGCGCCACGAGACTGAGGAAATCTTCGTTGCCGTCCGTCCACGTCAATAGCTTGCTCGGATCGGCGCTAGCCAATTGAGCATCGAGCTCGTCGACAGCAATGGCACCCGCCGGCTTCACCAGCCAGCCGGCGATGTCATCGCGGACGCCCAATGAACCACTCTCGCCAATTCGGAACACCGACAGCGCCTGGAACTGGTTGCGTTGCTCGTCGGTGTAATCGAAGCCAACGTACAGTACGGCAATGACTCGCCCGCCCGAATCACGCACCGGCGTGTATTGGTTCATGTACTGCCGCCCAAACAGAGTCGCCCGGCCCACGTAGGGCTGGCCGTTGAGTAGCGGGGCGTAACCAGGATGCTTGCGGTCCAGTAGCGTGCCGATGGCGCGTGAGCCGTCTTCTTTCTTGACGGATGTGGTGACACGCACGAAATCATCACCCGTACGAGCGAACACCGTGGCCGCGCCGCCGGTAAGCGTGGTGAACTCATCGACCAATGTGAAATCGCCATTTAGCCGTTCACCGTCCAGGTACAGCGACGGCGTGGTTCCGTCTGTTGCCGGCCCCAGGGTCAGGCCCGAAGCAAACCGCCGTTCGAATAATGTGGCAAGCCGTTGTGTCGTGGTTTTCAACGACTGATGGAAACTGCCGAGTTGACCGGCAAGCAACTGCGCCTCGCTTGCTAGATGCTGACGATGTGCAAGTTCGGTCGACTGGGCGAGTGAGCGCAGCGCGAACAGGCTGCTTCCGGCAATGACGACTGCCAGAACCGCAGACAGGGCCAGGCCCAATTGTCCGGCTATGCCGGAACGAGGTGCAGACATTTCATGTACTCCTCGGCAGACGGTAGTCGTGCCGGTGTTTTTTGGGGGGTAACAGCGCAGGCAAAGCGGCAAGGCTCTTGACGCTGCTATCGGCCCGCTTGACCCGGTCTTGAGCCTCCGAAGCCAAAGTGCAGAAGCGCCAATGCGAGTTGTGACATTGATCCATGTCAACCTTTCGGCCAGCTGTCATGGGAGGCCTTATGCCACTACTTAAATGCGCAACCGACCAACGGACGGCACTTACGTCTTTTTGTCCGAACGGATCTTCAGACGCACCGGTCTACCCGAGCATGGCCGCGTCCGCTTAATGCCGTAGGGGACGATGGCGCATGCCATTTTGCGGCCTGCCCATCAATCTCGTTGCAAGGATGAGTTACCCATGCAAAAGAAAAACAATGCACGTCGGGTAGTTGCTTCTTTCGCTTTACTGGCTTCCACCGCCGCGTTCGCGGCCCCTACCGCAGAAATCGCTGCGTTCAACGATTACTGGAGTCCCGACAAGCCCGATTCAAAGGTCTGTCGATCACCGTTGCTTGTTGGCACGCCGCTTGGCCTGCCGCGTTGCATGCAGGCCAGTAACGTCATGACGCACCTGCAGAACCTGCAGGACATCGCTTCGCTGAACAACGGTAATCGTGCATCCGGGCAGCCTGGCTACCAGGCTTCGGTCGATTACGTGCGCAGCACGCTCGAACGTGCCGGCTACCGGGTGAGGGTGCAGAGCTTTCCCTTCCTGGCTTTCTACCCCGAAGGACCCGGCTCGCTCGCTGCAGTAGCGCCCCAGGCCGTGCAGTACACCTGGGAGGAAGACTTTACTTACGCCGACCAGACCGATCCCGGCACGGTCACGGCACCGGTGGTGCCGGTCGATCTTGCGTTGGGGCTTGGTAACACCTCCACCAGCGGCTGCGAACCAGGAGATTTTGCGGGCTTTCCTGCGGGCGCCATTGCGCTGATGCAGCGCGGCGATTGCCCGTTCGGGCTGAAGGCGACCAATGCTGCTGCGGCCGGCGCTGCGGGGGCGATAATCTTCAACCAGGGGGATACCGAAGACCGCAAAGGCCTGCTGGTCGCCACGCTGGGTGAGGATTACGAGGGCGGCATTCCGGTGCTGTTTTCCACCTACGACAATGGCGTCGCGTGGGCCGGGACCGCGGGTCTGCAGCTGAGCATGAATGTCGACGTGGTTCGTGAGCGGACCGAGACGTACAACGTGCTGGCCGAGACCCGCCGTGGCAATCCTGACAACGTAATCATGGTGGGCGCGCACCTGGACTCGGTGTTCGAAGGGGCCGGCATCAACGACAACGGTTCTGGCAGCGCCGCATTGCTCGAAATGGCGACGTTGATGAGCAGGGCCTATCCGCTGAACAAGGTGCGCTTCGCCTGGTGGGGAGCCGAGGAGTCGGGTCTGGTGGGCTCGACGTATTACGTCAACCAGCTGCCAGAAGATGAGAAGCAGCAGATCAAGGCCTACCTGAACGTCGACATGATCGGCTCGCCGAATTACGCGAACTTCATCTATGACGGCGACGGCTCGGATTTCGGTCTGCAGGGCCCGCCGGGCTCAGGTGCCATCGAGCGCCTGTTCCGCTCCTACTTCCAGCTGCGCAATGCGCCGACCGAAGGCACCGAGATCGACTTCCGCTCCGACTATGCGCAGTTCTTCGAGGACGGTATCGCCTTTGGCGGTCTATTCACCGGCGCAGAAGGCATCAAGAGCGTCGAGCAGGCGCAGCGTTACGGAGGGACAGCAGGCCAGCCATACGATTCGTGCTACCACACCGAGTGCGACGACCTGACCAACATCTCCACCGAAGCGCTGGAGCTCCATGGTGATGCGTTGGCGTTTGCCACTAGCTGGCTGTCTCTGTCGACCAAAATGATCGATGACGAAATAGCCGCAGCTGCTGAGCAGAGCATCGGCACCATGCGCATCCAGCAAGTCCAGGAAAAATCCCGCTGGGGTCACTGGATCCGTTAACCACCAAGCCGCGCCGGTCACCCGGCGCGGTCCTTTCCATCAGCGAGTGGCGGTTTGAAGCGGTACCGATTTCAGCCAACCACGAAGGTCCATGAACAGGGCGCGGTGCCCGTTTTCATCGATCAGCCGTCCGCGTTCTACAAAACGACCGGCTCCGAGCGAGTACCGTAACGTTTGTTCGACCCCGGGATTTCCGGCAAAGTGCTGCGATTCGAGGTCAAGTGCGAGCACGCGAAGCGTTTCGCTGATCCCCGCTTGTAGCGCGTTCCTATAGGGCTGCGCCTGGTTCACCAGCCATGGGTCGATGCCGATCGTGGCAGTCGAATCAGCGCTCCAAACAGCGGCGTCCAGTACCTCGATTCGACCCCTGTAAAGCTCTTCGCGGCCGAAGCTGAGGGTGACCTCGGTGATCAGCCGAATGCTATCCAAAGTCCGGCCAAGTTCAGCCTGGGACTGAAAGTGCATGAGATAGGGGCTTTCATGCACTATCTCGCCCAGTGGTCCGCTCGCCAGCTCTTCACGTAACTGCCGCTCGAACCAAGCGTCCAGCCCCGTGCCGGCTGTCGCCTGGCGTAAGGGTGCGACCAGCTGGTCGGCCTCGTCGCGAGCACTGTTTTGCACGCGCGTCTTGTTTAGTTGACTGACCAAAAGCCCGCCGATCATCACACCGGCAGCCGACGCCCCCATGGAGTTGCTTGCGCCGGACGCCTGTACCATCGGCGCAGAGTTGCGTGATTGATCAAGCATCCTCTGTCCGTCAACCAGCACATCGCCCTGCACCAATTCTGTTTCAGTGACGCTAACTTCGATGCGATAGCCGTTAGCTTGGAGCAGCGCGGCGGGGTTTTGGTCGATGTGCGGGCGTAGGGCTTCAGGAGCACTGCAGGCTGTGAGCGCAAGAAGCAAAACCAGTAACGAGACTCTTTCGATCACTGTGCAGTCAGCATCTGGGCACGGAAGGGTGCCAAGATATTCTGCTCACTCTCGTCCAAGGCCTGATAGAACGCGTTCGTGAGGTTCGGGTACTCCGGGCCCTCGTCCCATTCGCCGTCGGCGGCGCGAACTGTAGCGAAGGGTTCATAGAAAGCCAGGCGATTGTCCGTCAGATCGATGACCTGAGTCATTCCGCCAACCTGGGTCAGTGGATCGCTCGTAGGGATGACCGAGTAATAGCTGCGCTGAGTACCGGCGACGTACAGGGTGATCAAGATCAGCTTGTCGACCTGCTGTTGGCGAAGTGGTGTGAAGTCGTGCTTGGCGTAGCCGAGCTTGGCACCGCTTTCTTTGAAGTCGGCTAACTTGAGAGGGGGCAACGTCTTGGCTTTATAACCGCGAGCGTTGAGCTCATCGACCAGATGCTGAGGGACGCTCTCCATACTAGCGAGTTCCCACGTCTCGACCTTGCTACGCAGGCCAGAAGCCAACCCGGTATTGATTGCCAGGTCCAGCAAACCCTGGTTACCAGTAAGCTGGACGCTAGGTTTTGGCAGCTCGACCACGGCGACGCCAATTGTCTTGTCGCGTTCGCTCCACATGGTGTCTTCAAGCGCGATGGGCAGTTGAGGAGAAGCACAGCCGGTTAACCAGGCCGTAGCCAGAAAAAGGAAGATGAGTCTGATCAGTTTCACGGGACAAGTCCTTTTGATGTGATGTGAGGCGGCGATTCTAGGAACCGATGGTGGCACACGGCTATTTCTTGGCGACGGGTGGGCGCGAAAGGCTAAGCCATCATCGTATATTTGGGATGGTGCTCGCATTTTTGGCGCCAGAATACGGAATGTTAAAGGAACTTGGCGATCAAGCGGGGGTATGGGGCGGCATGTCGGCGTCTCTATCAATCTGCGACAATCACGCCTTTATCGATGATCTCCATGGCTGTCCATGACCGACGCAATGCCCGCACTTGACCAACTTCTGAAAAATCTCGACCAAGCCATGTATGCCGATCGCCATCGTCTGCGTCGGCAGCTGCATGATCTGCGCAAGAAGGCCGGCGATTCGCCGATAGATGATGAACGCCTCACGCAATGGATAGAGCGCTTTCAGGCCTCGGTAGCCAAGGTCGAGGCCAGGCGCCGAAGCGTGCCTGTGATGCGTTATGACGACAGCCTGCCGATCGCCGCCAAGCGCGACGAGATCAAGGCCGCGCTGGAAAAGCATCAGGTGCTGGTAATCGCAGGCGAAACCGGCTCGGGCAAGACCACGCAGTTGCCGAAGATCTGCCTGGAAATTGGCCGGGGCGTGCATGGCCTGATTGGACATACTCAGCCGCGCCGGCTTGCTGCTCGTAGTGTCGCTACTCGCGTGGCTGAAGAAATCGGAACACCGCTGGGAGAGCTGGTGGGTTATCAGGTGCGCTTCGAGGATCAGAGCAAGGACAGCTCGCTGATCAAGTTGATGACCGACGGTATTCTGCTGGCCGAAACCCAGCACGATCGGTTCCTGGAAAAATACGACACGATCATTGTCGACGAGGCCCACGAACGCAGCCTCAACATCGATTTCCTGCTTGGCTATCTCAAGACCTTGCTGCCACGGCGGCCGGATCTGAAGGTCATCATCACGTCCGCGACCATCGACCTGCAGCGCTTCAGTGAGCACTTCGCTGGGGCCGGCCTTCCGGGGGACGGCCTTCCGGGGGCGCCTATCGTCGAGGTATCCGGCCGGACCTTCCCGGTCGAAACCTGGTATCGCCCGCTGGCGGCGCAGACCGACGAGGACGGTAACCGGGTCGAGGATGATCTCACTGTCGACCAGGGCATTCTGGCCTCGCTTGACGAAATCGAGGCGCACGAAAGAAGCATCGGCAAGCGTCCGGGCGACGTGCTGGTGTTTCTGCCCGGTGAACGCGAGATCCGCGATGCCGCCGAAGTGCTGCGCAAGGCAAACCTGAAGTTCACTGAGGTGCTGCCGCTGTACGCGCGGTTGACCCCGGCCGAGCAGCAGAAGATTTTCCAACCGCGGCCTGGGCGCAAGATCGTGCTGGCTACCAACGTCGCAGAAACCTCGCTGACCGTGCCCGGCATCCGCTATGTGATCGATTCAGGGACGGCGCGGATCAGCCGTTACAGCTATCGTGCCAAGGTGCAGCGATTGCCGATCGAGGCGGTGTCTCAGGCCAGCGCCAACCAGCGAAAGGGTCGTTGCGGGCGGGTCGAGCCGGGGATCTGCATTCGCCTTTACAGCGAAGAAGATTTCCTTGGGCGACCAGAATTTACCGATCCGGAGATCCTGCGCACCAATCTGGCGGCGGTGATCCTGCAGATGCTGCATCTTCGCCTCGGGCAGATCGAGGATTTTCCCTTTATCGAGCCGCCGGATGGCAAAGCCATCAGCGATGGCTTCAACCTGTTGCAGGAGCTCTCGGCGGTCAACCGCGAGAACCAGCTGACCCCGCTGGGTCGGCAACTTGCGCGTTTGCCGATTGACCCGCGCCTCGGCCGGATGCTGCTCGAAGCCGCTCAGCTGGGAAGCATGTCCGAGGTGCTGATCGTTGCCAGTGCGCTGTCGGTGCAGGACGTACGGGAGCGCCCGGCTGATCGCCAGCAACAAGCTGATCAGGCCCATGCGCAGTGGAAGGATCCGGATTCGGATTTCGCCGCGCTGATCAATATCTGGCGCGGCTTCGAGGAACAGCGTCAGGCGCTGGGTTCCAATCCGCTGCGAACCTGGTGTCGCAAGAACTTCCTCAATTACCTGCGCCTGCGCGAGTGGCGGGATGCGCACCGTCAGCTGAGCCTGATCGTGCGTGAACTGAAGCTCAACGATAACGCGCAGAACCGTAGGAGCCAGCCTGCTGGCGATCAGCCCGTCGATGTGAAAGGTCGCCAGCAAGCTGGTTCCTACAAGGATGACGGCAAGGATACTTCTGCCGATCAGATAGCCCTGACGAAGGACAAGAAGGACAACGTCAAACTGGCCCAGCAAGTCGAGGCCAGCGAGGCTGCGCAAAAAGCCAAGAGTTACGCGGCCGTGCACAAGGCTATTCTGTCCGGGTTGCTCAGCCAGGTCGGGCACAAGACCGAGGAAGGCGACTTTCTCGGCGCGCGGCAGCGGCGCTTCTGGGTGCACCCGTCCAGCGTCATTGGTCGCAAGAAGCCGAACTGGATCATGGCTGTCGAGTTGGTCGAGACCACCAAGCTGTTCGCGCGCATGGTGGCGAAGATCGAACCGGACTGGATCGAGCCGCTGGCCAAGCACTTGATCAAGACCAATCACTTCGAGCCACACTGGGAGAAGAAGCGCGGTCAGGTCGTAGCGTTCGAACAGGTCACGCTCTACGGCATGATCGTGGTGGCGCGACGTCCTGTGCATTTCGGACCCATCGACCCACCTGCGGCACGGGAGCTGTTCATTCGTGAAGGCCTGGTGCGTGGAGAGATGCACAGCCGGGCCAAGGCGCTCACCGCGAACCGCGAGCTGCTGGAGCTGTTCGATGAGTTGGAAGCCAAGGCTCGTCGGCGCGACATAATTGCCGACGAAGACACGCTTTTCGCCTATTACGACGCACGCGTGCCGCAGGACATTTACCAGACTGCCAGTTTCGAGAGCTGGTACAAGCGCGAGAGTGCCAAGGACCCGCAGCTGCTGGTCATGCGCGACGAAGACGTGCTGGCTCGCGACGCCAGTGAAGTCACTGCAGCGCAGTACCCTGATCATTTGCGTATCGGGGAGCTGCAACTGCCGCTGGAGTACCATTTCGAGCCTAATCATCCGCGCGATGGCGTGACCCTGCGAGTTCCCGCACCTTTACTGCCTCAGTTGCGCAGCGAACGGCTCGACTGGCTGGTGCCGGGATTGATCGAGGCCAAGGCGGTGGCGCTGGTGCGCAACCTGCCCAAGGCGATCCGCAAGAACTTCGTGCCCGTACCGGATTTCGTCAAGGCCGCACTCTCGAAAGTTACCTTCGGCGAGGGTGCGCTGCCCGAGGCGCTCGGCCGCGAGCTGCTGCGCATGACCGGCGCACGGGTTCCGGACGAGGCGTGGGCAGAAGCCGCAAACAGCCTGGAAAGCCATCTGAAGATGAACATCGAGGTGGTGGACGCGCGCGGTAAATTCCTCGGCGAAGGCCGTGATCTTGCTGAGCTGACGGCACGCTTCAATGAAGCCAGCCAGGCTGCTCTGGCGCCACCGCAACAAAAGGCCGAACAGAAACCGGTGGAGGCCAAGGGCTTCGCTCAGGTGGCGGAAAAAGCCCAGGCGAAGATGGCTGGACTATCGATGACCGTGTACCCGGCGTTGGTGGAGACCACCGGAGCGAAGGAGGGTGGGGAGCGCGGAGTGGTCAAGGAGGGCCGCTTCCCGACCCAGGCCGAAGCCGACTATCAGCACCGCCGCGCCTTGCAGCGGTTGCTGTTACAGCAGCTGGCTGAACCTGCCAAGTACCTGCGCAACAAACTGCCCGGCCTCACCGAGCTGGCACTGTTGTATCGCGACATGGGCAAGGTCGATGCGTTGGTCGAGGATATCCTTCTTGCCAGTCTCGACAGCTGCATTCTCGATGGTGAAGCCCAGCTGCCGCGCGACGGGGCCGCGCTGGCTTCGCTGGCGGAACGCAAGCGTGGCGACTGGGCGTCCCACGCCGAGCGTCTGGCCCGCCTGACGCTGGACATCCTCAAGCTCTGGCATGGCCTGCAGAAGCGTTTCAAAGGCAAGATCGACCTGGCCCAGGCGGTCGCGCTCAACGACATCAAGGCGCAGCTGGGCAATCTGGTCTATCCCGGCTTTGTCCGCGAAACGCCCACTGATTGGCTGAAGGAATATCCGCGTTATCTCAAAGCGATCGAGCAACGCTTCGAGAAAATAGGGGCGCAGCTGCAACGCGATCGCGTGTGGTCGGGCGAGTTGGCCGGCTACTGGGAACAGTACCAGGCGCGGCTGAAGAAACATCAGCAGGAGGGCAAGCGCGACCCCGAGCTGACGCTTTATCGCTGGATGCTGGAGGAGTATCGGGTTTCATTGTTCGCCCAGCAGCTGGGGACGAAGATGGCGGTATCTGACAAGCGTCTGAGCAAGCAGTGGGGCCAGGTGGAGGCCTGATCGTTACGGGTAGACCGGTGCTGGCGAGTCTGCCGCGAGCAAGCTTGCTCTGCGAGGCTCAGCGGATTTCCATCCGCTCTGAGCCAAGCGCCCGGTAAGGGCGACGTATTACACAATCCCCGGACCGGGCTATATCGGCGGTACATCAGGCGGTCAGTGCGTGTTTCAACTCACTCGGGATGGCCCGGATTGACGGTCGCCAAGCATGCGCGCCAGAACATCCTCGTCGCGCGGGCGACGGCGATGAATAAACACCATGGCGATATGGCCGACCACCATGGCCAGCAGGAGCCAGCCCAGCCAGCTATGCAGGAAGCCGGGCGCCATCATCCATTCGATCCTGTCACCCTCGAAGCCTGGCATCAGCGGGATGCCAAACGGCTCGAACGCCCGTCCGGACCCGTACTGACGCAACAGACCGATCAGCGGCACGACAATCATCAGCAGGTACAAGGCCAGATGCCCGAGGTTCGCCATCGGGCTGAGTGACGGCGGGCGGTGGCCGCGGTTTCGCAGTGACCAGAGGCCGCGCAGAACCACGAGAACAATCAGTAACAGGCCAACCACTTTGTGCGTGCCCCATAGGAAGCTTTCGATGGCGGTGTCTTCGAGCAAGAGGTGTGAAAGCGCTGTTGCGAACTGCCAGGCCAGAATGGCGGCCATGGTCCAGTGAAAGAAACGGCTCACTGTGCCGTAGCGTGCAGGGGTGTCGTGCAGCTGACTCTGATTTTCGCTCATCGTGATTGCCTGGGCCGACCGGAAGGCTGCCAGCGTAGCGGCTCTAGTACGGCGCTTTCAACGGTTCGTTGCCTGTATGCATACGGCGACCTGACAGGAAGTCCGGCGGGTGCTGGCCGCCTGGCGCATCAAACGCTCAGTCGGCCAGTACTGCAGTGAGCGAGCTATCACTCAGCGATGAAAGCTGGTGGTGGTGCCGTGGTAGAGGCGGTCAACCTTTTGCCCTGCCACGCTCTGGCCATTGGCGGGTGTCTCGTGCCCTGCAGCGAGAATGTAGCGGCCAGGAGCGTCGAGGGTCAGTTGTACAAGCCCTTGCTTGTCGGTTTTCAGCTGCTGTGCCTTGTTCTCGGGGGTGATCAGCATGACGTCGTTATCTGCCAATGGTTGGCCCTTGAAGAGCAGGGTGAAGCGGTCGCCATCGGCTTTCTCCGGGACCAGCTCTAGCTCCATCTGACCTTGCGTCTCAGCGCGGCCCCAGCGGGCATGCATCAAAGCGGCGGTGAGTTCGCCCTTGTCGTTTTCCCATGGTTTCCAGACCTGATCGTTGACTGCGCGTACGTCTGCGGCTCCATCAACATTTGCTTCGAGATGATCATTCCTGACGCTTATCGGCGTTTGCGCGGCGGAAGCCTTGCTGATGATTCGCGTTGTCGGCGCCAGCGCCGCGATGGTTTCCCCACTTTCAATCACGCCCTGATCCGGCTCGCCGAGAAACACCTTCACGGGGCCGTTGCCGTCGCGCTCCAGCCAGAGTTCATGAGCATGAGCGGGAAGTGTGAGTGCGCTGAGAAGGAGTAGGCCTGCAATGGGTTTGATCATGTTGTTTCCTGTTCGAAGGGCGCTGACATCGTTTTGGTGCAGCGCTCAGGTACACGCAGCGGTAGCGGCATGTGGGCAGATGGGCGAAAAGCGGAATGCCTGGCCGACCCGAGCGGATAAGTGAATCGATGCACAGACTAGGTAATCGAGAATTGCTTGTAAACGAGAAGATGTCGCATATGTTTGCTGGTATCAGCCTAAGTACATTTGCCAAAGGATCTGACCATGGTGGGCGGCGACCGATGCGGTGCCTCACCCGTCGCTTGAACTTGGCGAGCCCTGCTGTCGGCATCCCTTAGTGGCTGACGTGACTAGCGTTCCGCCTCGGTCCTCAGAAGCAGTTCCGCCCGCTTGTCCAGCGTCAGTTGCATGAAGTCCTCGGCGAGAAACAGCTTGCCGTTGTAGCGCGCGGTGGCTTCGGCTCGAATGTCGTCGATAGATAACGCGCGCCCCGAAACCGGCTGATAGCGTGCGCTGAAATGCGTCAGGATCAGATTGGCTATTCCTACGTCCTCCGCAAAGGTCGCGACCTGCGCCGCAGTGCTATGGCCGAAATCCGCCTTGCCCGCTTCGGCGATGGGTTGTGTGTAGGTGGCTTCATGTACGAGCACCTGCGCATTCGTGCAGGCGTTGCGCAGCAATTCGGGATCGTCATTGTCGCCGGCAATGACGATACGTCTGGGAGAGCGGGTGAACAGTAGATAGTCCTCGCTGCGCAAGGAGCGGCCTTCGAAGATCGCATCGTTGCCACGCATCAGCTCGCCCCAGAGCGGTCCGCGGGGTATGGCCTCAAGATCGAGCTTTTCAGTGTTCAGCCGAGGATCGGGGCGGGTTTCGGTAAAGCTGTACCCCCAGCTCGGGACTCGGTGAGAGAGGGTGGTCGCCTTGACGCTCACCTGTTGGTTGCGCCAGTTGTTCAGCGATTCGGTTGCATGGAAAACCAGCTCGTATGGCAGGTGGCTTTGGCTCATTTGCAGTGTTGCGCGCACCCAGCTCTCGATGGCCGCAGGCGCGACGATTTCCAGCGGCTCCAGTCGGCGGGCCATGCCGGCGCTGGCGAGCAGCCCCGGCAGCCCATAGCAGTGATCGCCATGCACGTGAGTGATGAAGATGGCGCGCAATCCATGCAGCGTCAACGGCGTGCGTAGGATCTGGTGCTGTGTGGCTTCACCGCAGTCGATCAGATACCAGCCTTTTCCGGTGTCCTCGAGCAGGGCCAGGCCGCTGACATTTCGCGTTCTGGTTGGGGTTCCGGATGAGGTGCCTAGAAATAGCAGATCCAACTGGCTGTGCTCCTGTGCTTCAGGTTGGTGTCATGGGTCGCGGGCCGGCGCCTTGGTGAGCGCGCAAGTGCTACCAGACATATCTCTTAACAGTCACTTGAAGGAATGCGCGTCCGGTTCAGTCCCGTTAAAGGTTACTGAAAGCTTGGCTTCGTAGGCTCCGAGGTTCACCTGCTTCAAGCTTCATAAAAATAACGAGGAGAACAAGGCGTGTTGACCCTGATTGGTCTGTTGACCATTGGCAGCCTGGTAGTGCTGCTGCTTGTGGGGCGTATGGCGCCCATTCTGCCGTTGATCGTGGTGCCGCTGCTGGGCGCTCTGCTGGCCGGGTTCGGGCCTGAAGCCATCTCGGGATTCTTTACCGATGGCTTGGGCCGGGTGATATCCATCGCCACCATGTTCGTATTCGCCATCACGTTTTTCGGCGTCCTGCAGGATACCGGGCTGTTCCGGCCGATCATCGGGACGATGGTCAAGCTGACCCGCGGAAACGTGATTGCCGTGACAGTTGCCACTGCCGTAATCGGGATGCTCGCACACCTGGACGGCGCCGGCGCCACCACCTTCCTGCTAACCATCCCTGCGCTGCTGCCGCTGTATCGCCAGTTACGCATGAGCCCTTATCTGATGCTATTGCTGCTGGCGCTCGGTGCCGGCATCTTCAACATGGTGCCCTGGGCCGGCCCGCTGGGCCGCGCCGCAGCGGTTACAGGTATCGACGTCACCGAACTGTGGCGTCCACTGATCGCCATTCAAGGCATAGGTGTCGTGCTGCTGGTGGCCCTTGCCGCCTTGCTCGGCTGGCGTGAACAGCGGCGCATCGCCTCGGGTGATGTCTCGGCGGATGAAGGTTTTCTGGTCGAGAGCAGTCAAAATCTTCACGAGCCCACTGCAGAGGAGCGCGCCCTGGAACGGCCAGGTCGGCTCTGGCTCAACGGGGGTTTGTTCCTGCTGGTGCTGATCTCGCTGTTCGCCGGTGTGCTGCCTGCGGGCTACGTCTTCATGATCGGTCTCTCGCTGGCGCTGTTGATCAACTACCCCGGCGGTAAAGCGCAGATGCAGCGTATTGCTGCGCACGCCCCGGCTGCGCTGAGCATGGGCATGATTATCCTGGCGGCCGGCTCGATGCTGGGCATTTTTACGGGTACGGGCATGCTCACTTCAATCGCGCAGGATCTGGTCCAGATCTTGCCGGCCTCGATGGTGCCCCAGCTGCACATCATTCTGGGCGTGTTCGGTCTGCCGATGGAGTTGATGCTCAGTACCGATGCCTACTACTTCGGCTTGTTGCCAGTGACTCTGGAAGTGGTGGCGAACCACGGCGTCGAGCCGGCCAGCGTCGTGTACGCAATGACCATCGGCAACATCATCGGCACCTTCATCAGCCCGTTTTCGCCTGCGCTCTGGCTTGCTCTGGGCCTGGCCGGACTGGATCTGGGCCGACACATCCGTTACTCGCTCTGGTGGATGTGGGGCTTCTCGGTACTGCTGTTCCTGGCCGCCTGGGCGATCGGTCTGTTCTGATACGGGTATGAGCGCCAGGCTCGGCTGCCCCAACCGTGGAGGGCGCAGCCGGGCCCTCTGTTGTCTGCCTGACAGAGAAGGATCGTGGGCCGCGACCTGCTCATCCTGATGCAACACTGCTGCCTGAGCTGGCGACCGGGTATAAGCTGAGCCGACTTACAGCATTGAGGAGTGCGATGCACCCGCGAGCCACAAGGATCGGCGCGGATGGCATTGCCCAGAGCCATGACAAACGCGACGTTTCGTTTCTACGCCAGGTTGAACCTGTTTCTTCCTGTAGAGCACAGGGGGCAGGCGTTCAGCTGCACCTGTGCAAAATCGGCCACCATAAAGCACATGATAGAAGCGCTTGGTGTACCGCATACGGAGATAGCGCTCGTGCTGGTCAATGGCGAATCGGCGGGGCTCGACTGGCCGGTTCGAGATAATGACCGAATTGCCGTTTACCCTAGATTCAGGCAGTTGGACATCGCTGAGCTGGCGCCCGTCCGACCTTCGCCAATCGGCCCGCCGCGCTTCGTCGCCGACGCCCACCTGGGCGGTCTCGCACGGCTGCTGCGCATGGCCGGTTTCGACACGCTATTCGACAACCGTTACGAAGATCGGGCGATGGCCGAGCTGGCCAACCGCGAGAGCCGGGTGCTGCTCACGCGCGATCGACCATTGCTCATGCATCGCGCCGTCGTTCACGGCTGTTATGTACATGCCATCAAGCCTGCCGAGCAGCTGCGGGAGTTATACGAGCGTCTGGATCTGGCTGACCATGCGCGGCCGTTCAGCTTGTGCATGAGCTGCAATGCGCCGCTGCATGAACGTGACAGAGCCGCCGTGGCGGAACGCGTGCCGGCAAGAGTCCTGGAGCGTCATGAGCGATTCAAGGAATGCGCTTGCTGCGGCAGGATTTTCTGGGAGGGCACGCACTGGCAAGACATGCGTGCCTTGCTTGACTCGCTCGCTCTGGCTGATTGAACGCGGGGCAGCGCCGTTGCGCCTGATGGACGGTTATCAAGGTCGCACCGGGGGAGTCGATAGCTAGCGAAACCCATTCGCCAGCCATCCGGCTGTTCCAGGTGCCGCTGATCATGCTCGCCAGCATCAAGATTCGCCTATCTCGTTTAAGCCAGAGCACCATCGACCTCATGATCATCGCTGCAATTGGTGTAGCCGCGTTGGCCCTTTTCGTCGAAATCCAGCTGTACGAGATGCTTCTGCAGTTTCACGCAGAGCATGAGCAATGGGAGGCGGATGAGCTTTCTCTGGCACTGCTGGTCATCGGCTGGTGCGGCTTCGCCTTCGGTGGGCGCCGGGTCATGGAACTGAAGAAAGAGATCCGCAGCCGCAAGAAAGCCGAACTCGCCGCGCATCAGCTCGCCACTCACGATTCGCTCACGGCGCTGCCCAACCGGCGAGGTCTGGAGCTGAGTTTCGCCAATGGCCTGCGCCAGCTGGACGAGCCGTTTTTCGTCGTGCTGTTCGACCTCGATGGATTCAAGTCGGTCAATGATGTGCACGGTCACGCCGTAGGCGACCAATTGCTCCAGACAATCGCCCAGCGCCTGCGCATCGCCTTACCCGAAGATGACTTCGCCTGCCGGCTGGGTGGTGACGAATTTGCACTTGTGCTGCGTTCGACCAAGACGCCGACGGCCGCGCATCAACTGATCGCGCAACTGGCGGAGATCATTTCCCAGCCGGTCGTGCTCGAGTCTGTGCGGCTGGTGGTACATGCGACCTACGGCGTCTCCCATTTCCCCCATGACGGCCAGAGCCTCGGTGACCTGATGCGCCGGGCCGATCTTGCGCTGTATCAGGGCAAGCACAGTGGCAAGCATGTCATCCGCTTCTTCGATAGCAACACCGATCACCATCTGGAAGACCAATCCCGGGCTGCCCAGCTGGTGCGCGAGGCGCTCGACAATGGCTATCTCACTACCCTCTATCAGCCCATCGTGAGCCTGGCCGAACAGCGGGTCGTGGGCTTCGAAGCACTGGCGCGGTTGCACCATCCGATTTACGGCGAAATCCCGCCGACGCGCTTCATCCCTGCCGCCGAGCAAAGCGGGCTGATACGCGAGCTGACCTCGACATTGCTGGAAATCGCCTGCACCGATGCGCTCACCTGGCCGGAGCACCTGTACTTGTCGTTCAATCTCAGCGCGCTTGATCTGCAGGACCCTGATCTTCCGGAACGCTTGCTGGCGATACTTGCCAAGGTTGGCTTCGCGCCTGCTCGGCTCGAGGTAGAGGTCACCGAGACGGCCATCGTCAAAGACATTCCGCTCGCTCGAAAACACTTCGATGCCTTGCGCGC
The DNA here is from genome assembly GCF_003696365.1 of Stutzerimonas zhaodongensis. Classification (GTDB taxonomy): domain Bacteria; phylum Pseudomonadota; class Gammaproteobacteria; order Pseudomonadales; family Pseudomonadaceae; genus Stutzerimonas; species Stutzerimonas zhaodongensis. The sequence continues at coordinate 1,695,742 of NZ_RFFM01000001.1, read as the reverse complement.
CGTGGGCGTGCTCATAGCGATCGATGACTTCGGGACAGGTTATTCGAGCCTGGCACAGATCAGCCGCTTCAGCTTCGACAAGCTGAAAATCGATCGTGAGTTCGTCAGCTCCGTCTGCGAGAGCGAGAAAAGCGGAAAGATCGTCCGTTCGATGATTCACCTCAGCCATGGACTGGACATGCCAGCGATAGCCGAGGGGATTGAAAACATCGACCAGCTGGATTGGCTGAATCGTGCAGGGTGCCACTACGGGCAGGGTTACTACTTCAGCCGTGCGGTCTCTGCCGAAGCCGTGCAAGCCCTGTTGAACGAGGCTCCAGCCGGCATCAGGGCCGCTTTGCCTGCGCCAGTTGCACGTCACTCATAGATACTTGAGCCACTGAATGTCTCTACGGCGCGCCTTCAGCCCGGCGAACCAGCGCACTGCCGGGTACAGCAACACCGCCAGGACGACAGTGCACAGCCAGATTGGCCAAACCGCGTCAAAACCGAAATGGCTGCTCTGGTTCAATCCCCAGATGGCTACCGCCGCAATGTACAGCAGCTTGAGCACGTACAGGTGCAGCAAATAGAAGAACATCGGCGCGGCACCGAACACGGTCAGTGGGCGCAACCATCGCATCGCCTGGCCGCGCTCGAACGCCAGTAGCAACAGCAGGCCTGTCCCGAGCGTCAGGCAGAGGAACAGCAGCGAAGGCGGGTATTTGGTGATGTTGAGCAGGCTCATCAGGGTTTGCGTTCCGGTCTCGCCGACACTCCAGGACCGCTCGCCGTAGCCGTTGATCAGGCGTAAGCCCACGAAAGCCAGCAGCGCACCCAGGCCGTAATTGCGCAGTCGATTCTGCCGTGTGGCCGAATCTGCTTTGCTGGCGAACCATGGCCCGATGGTATAGCCGATGGCGATCACGCCAATCCACGGTAGCAAAGGGTACGAGGTGCGCAGCCGCAGTTGTTCCGAAACATCGATCCAGCCGCGGTCATGCAGGATGGCCCAGGGCACGTGCATCAACGAATCGTTGGCGAACTGCACTGGGTCGAGCAGGTTGTGCCCGACGATGATCCCGAGCCCCAGTGCCACCAGCAGTGAGCGCGGCAACCAAAGCAACGCTGAGAGAGCGAGCATGCTCAGGCCGATCGCCCAGATCACCTGCAGATAGATCACGCCAGGCGGGAACTGAAAGGTCCAGGCGAAATTGACCAGGGTGAGTTCGAGCACCACCAGAAACAGGCCACGCTTTAATAGAAAGCTCGACACTGCTGCGCGGCCCGCATGTTTCTCGCCGTACAGGAAAGCCGACAGCCCCGTTAGCAGAATGAACACAGGCGCGCAGAGATGGGCCAGCGTCCGGCTGAAGAACAATGCAGGTTCGGTGACCGCCACATCCATCGGATCGGGCACCTGCATGTGGAGGAGAAACGTCTCACGGACGTGGTCGAGCAACATGAAAATGATGACCAGACCGCGCAACGCATCGATGGAAAGCAGGCGCGAGGTGGCTGATGGAGACGCGGATGAGGATGGCATGGAACGCTCGCAGCGGAATCTCGGACGCGAGCAACTGACGCGTCGCGATAGGGCGCGATACGTTATAACAAAAGTCGCTGGCGGCCAATGTGCATGCACGCGCGTGAGCAGGGTGAGGTCGCCAACCGTACCCACGCGGCGCTGAGGTTCAAGCGGCGGGGCGACGACCCTGTCGGGACGTCGCCCGCCCTTCAGCTGCGCTCATGCATGCTCGCAGTTGATCATCCAGGACACGCCGAAGCGGTCGGTGAACATGGCGAAACGCTCGGCCCAAAAGGTTTTCTCCAGCGGCATCACGATATGTCCCCCGTCCGAAAGTGCAGTGAACAGACGTTCACTCTCGGCAATGCTTTCCGGATGCAGGGAGATCGAGCAGCCCTTGATGCCCTCGTATTCGCCGCCGCCACAAGCAGGGTCTCCAGGCATGGTGTCCGACGCCATGAGCGAGAAGTCACCGAGGTTCAGGCCGACGTGCATGATCCGCTCGCGATATTCGGCCGGGAAGTGCTCAGCATCCGGCGCTTGAGCGAAGGTCATCATCTCCAGCTCGCCGCCGAGCACCTGCTGGTACAGCGTAAAGGCGTCACGTGCCTGACCATCGAACGTGAGGTAGGGGGTAATTTTCATTTAGGCTTTCCTGCACGGGTTAGTGGCTGATTTGCGCGCGAAGGCGTTCTTCCTGCTCGCGCAACTCGGTGGTGAACTCCGCCCCGAAGTCCTCGGCTTCGAACACTTGTCGAAGTTCTATTTCCGAATCCCCGACGGCCGATTGCGGGCATCGTTTTACCCAATCGATGGCTTCTTGCAACGATGCAGTCTGGAACAGCCAGTAACCGGCGATAAGCTCGCGGGTTTCGGCAAAAGGGCCATCCACTACGGAACAGTGCCCGTCACTGAAGCGTACCCGTGCACCCCGGCTACTCGGGTGCAGGCCTTCGCCGCCGAGCAGTACGCCCGCGTTGGCGAGCGCTTCGTTGTACTCGCCCATCTCGCGGAGAATGTCCTCGCTGGGCATTTCTCCTGCTTCGGTCTGCGCGTTGGCCTTGATCATTACCATGAATCGCATCGTCCGGCTCCTTTTCGACTGGAAGAACACAGCCTAGTCGGCGCTTATGAAAACCGCTGGCTGTCATCATTGGTCGATGGCTGGACCCTGAAATCGACAGTGGCGCAGGTTTTTTTTCAGGCTGACCGGAGTGCGCTCAACCCTGGACCATCCCCGCGTGGTAGGTGGCAAAACACTCGCGTCGTGACGGGGCTGACCAACCCAGCCCGCGCGCGGCAGGCAGTAGTGTCTGATCGATGAACGCGTCGAATGCCGATGCGCTTTCCCATATGTCGACTATCCGCCAGCCCCCGGATACCGCTGCACATGAGTGGAAGAGAATGCCGGGCGGTGGGCTGATTGAAGTGAGGCGCGCGCAGAGTTCTTCGTAACGCAGCTGATCGATTTCGGGAAACTCCAGTGTGGTCAGATAGGGCATCGTCTCTCCTTGGTTAAATGAGCCTATGGGCGGTGGTCAGGCTGGCCCATATATTTTTCAAACCTAGTGCATCCAACAGCGGACCTGGCGGGTAGTGCAAGTAGCGGCACCTTTGTCGCTCAACCCGACCACTACCCGGAGATACCAAATGGACGCAAAAAAGATCCTCTGCCTGACCGGCCTTTCACTGGCAATCAGCTGCTCCGTCACTGCCTTTGCCCAGACTGATGTGCCCGAAGCTGTGCGCGTACCGGATGGCCACAAAGTCGCGATGGAAACCGTCGGCGTTGGCCAGATCACCTACGAATGCCAAGCCAAGTCCGACATGCCTGGCCAGATGGCTTGGGAGTTCATGGGGCCCAAGGCTGTGCTCAATGACCGCAGCGGCAAGCAGGTCGGCACCTATTACGGCCCGCCTGCTACTTGGGAATCCGCGGACGGCTCCAGGCTGACCGGTACTCAGGTTGCCATAGCGCCAGCAGGCGCAGGCAACATCCCGCATCAGCTCGTCAAGGCCAACCCCGCCGAAGGCAAGGGCGAAATGACCGGTGTCAGCTACATCCAGCGAGTCGCGACCCAGGGTGGCGTAGCGCCGAGCAAGGCATGCGCAGCTTCCAACAAGGGCGAGCGCGAGATCGTCCAGTACCAGGCCGACTACCTGTTCTGGACTGCCAACTAAGTGAGCCGGAAGGGCGTAAAGCGGCTCGATATGGCCGCCGATCGCCTTTATGCTCCGCTGACGCCCCGGCTCTATCCATGCCTTACGCCGGGGTATCCCTAACCAGACAGTGGCGGATCACGTGTCGCAACCCCCTATGTTCGATTATGAAGCGGCGCTGCGTGCCTGCGCACGAGGTGACCGTTCGGCCTTGCAGCAACTCTATGAACAGGAAAGCCCGCGGCTGCTCGGTGTGGTTCAGCGGATCGTCCGAGACCTGGCCCTTGCCGAGGACATCGTCCATGACGCGTTCATCCGTATCTGGAACAGGGCTGGCACCTACGACCAGACGCGTGGCTCGGCTCGTGGCTGGATCTTCAGCCTGACCCGCCACCTGGCCCTCAATGCCGTTCGCAACAATGCTCGCCACGTCCAGATGGAACCGGACGAGGAGGGTGACAGGGAGCATGGCGCCATCGATGGTTGGCAGGAGCAAACCGACGCCTTCGATTGGCGGGTAAACCCCGGCAGAGTCGAAGCCTGTCTTGAACAACTTGAACCGGTGCGCCGCAATTGCGTGTTTCACGCTTACGTCGACGGTTATTCCCATCAGGAAATTGCCCAGCGCCTGGGTGCGCCACTGGGCACGGTCAAGGCCTGGATCCGTCGCAGCCTGACCGCCCTTCGTGAGTGCATCGGATGAACATCGGACCAGACGAACCGAGTGAAAACCTCGATGAGCTAGCCGGCGAATATGTACTCGGCACGCTTTCGGCGTCAGAGCGGGAAGCGGTGGAGCGGCGCCTTGCCACCGAACCGGAACTGCAGTCAGCTGTGGATTTCTGGGAAGCGAGGCTGCTGCACCTGACCGATCTGGTCGAGCCACAAGCGCCTTCACCGCGATTGTGGAGCCGCATTCAGCGCAGCCTCAATGAGTCCAGCCGGCAAGCCGCAGCCGTCGTTGCCCCGCGACAGGAAGGCTGGTGGAACAACCTGTCGATCTGGCGCGGCTTCGCTGCCGCGGGCATGGCGGCGACCGTCTTGATGGCCGTGTTGCTGCTGACCCGGGTGTCGCCGGAGCCGTCGCCGACCTGGTTGGTGGTGCTTGCCACGCCGCAGGGCCTGTCGCCTGGTTGGGTGATGCAGGCCAGTAATCGGTCGCGGGACATCGAGCTGATCCCGCTTGGCGTCACCGAGCTGCCGCCGGACAAGGCCCTGCAACTCTGGACCAAGGCTGATGGCTGGCAGGCACCGGTCTCCCTCGGCTTGGTCAAGCCGGGTCAACCAGTGCGAATTCGCCTCGACGACTTGCCGCCGTTACAGCCCAATCAGCTGTTCGAATTGACGCTGGAGCAGCCAAGCGGCTCGCCAACCGGGCTGCCAACCGGGCCGATTCAGTTCATTGGGCGAGCAGCCAAGGTGATCTGAGTGCGGGGCGCTACCCGAAGCGCCCCGTCTGTTCAACGTATGGCTCTATCAACGAGGTAATCGGCCAATGCCTGGTAGGCGGGCAATGAAGTGGGATCGTTGTCGGCGTTCTTGGCCGAGGGATGGGATGCGAATCGGGCGATGACCATTTCGGCTGTCGGGTCTACGTACAGGGTTTGGCCGTGTACACCGCGGGCTGCGAAGGCGCCATTGGCGTTGTGCAGCACCCACCACATTGCCCGGTAGCTGCCTCCAGGAAGCGTCTTGTACCCGGCTTTGGCGAACACCTGCTTGTCACCCCCGGCGCGAATGGCCCGGACGACTTCGGCGGGGAATAATCGAACACCATCATGCAGCCCCTCGTTGAGCATCAGCTGCCCGAGCCTGGCCATGTCGCGCAAGCCGGCGCTAAGGCCACCGCCGGCAAACGGCGTGCCTAGCGCATCGACGGTGTAGTAGGCGTCCTGCTCGGTGCCCAGGCGTTGCCAGAGCCGTTCGGACACCAGTTCGCTGACGTCCTTTCCGGTCACCCTGGCGATGATCCAACCTAGCGCATCGCTATTGACGGTCCGATAGCCGAACGCCTCGCCATGGGTGCCGCGCTTGGCAACGGTTTGCAGATACTGGAAATAGCCGACCGGCCCCTCGTAGTCGGCAGGCTTGGGCAAGGGATTCGCCGCCGCGCTGTACCTCCAGATATGCGCGTTGGGATCGGCATAGTCCTCGCTGAAGTCGAGCGCTGTAGTCATGTCCATGACCTGCCGCACGGTGGCATCGCCGAACGCGCTGGACGCCAGCTCTGGAACGAGCTTTGCCACCATCGCCTCGTCATCGAGCGCACCTTCGGCAACCAGTATTTCGGCCAACAGGCCTGTCAGCGACTTGGTCATCGACATCGCGGCGTGTTTGCGCTGTTCGTCAAGGCAGCCAGCGTAGCGTTCATACACCACCCGGCCCTTGTGCAGCACGATGATGCCGTCGGTGTAATTCGCCGCCAGCGACTGTTGCCACGTCATCGGCTCGCTTGAGCCAAGCGGGGTGAATCTGATGGCGTCAATGCTGCTGTCCAGCGATCGGTTCAAGGGCGTCGGTGCGCTCAATCCCCGGCTGACTTCCCGTGTGGGTAGCAACTCGCGGATATGGCACACGGTCCAGCGCAGCTTGGGAAAACTGAAGTAGTTCGAATCGGGCTGGCCGATCAGCTTCTCTGCGGGAGGCGGAAAGCCCTGCATCCAGCCCAGTCTGGCCGGGTCGGACTCTGTGGCTGTCAGCTGCGCGTGCGCTGTCATGCAGAAGCTGGCCAGGCAGACCGCTGCACCTACATGCCTTGCCCAGCGCCGGTAAAGGTGCATGGGATCTGAGCAGCGGGCGTCCGTGCAATACGGTCTGAGTCGCGAGCTTCCACCTGCCATGTCTTCACCTCTCCGCTCGTTTTGGCGAGGTCAGACGGTAATCGTCCCCGTTGACCGGTTCATCCAGTCACCCTAGTTCACTATCACCCGCGCGGCGGGATATTCAGCCCCTTGGCCACAGCTGGCCGCGCAACGAAGGCGTCCAGTACCCGCTGCACGTTGACGAAACGATCGAACTCGACGAGCTCGCGCGCTTCGTAGAACTCCACCATGCCGCGCACCCATGGGAAGGTCGCGATATCAGCGATGCTGTAGCGCCCTCCCATGAGCCACTCGCGGCCTTCCAGACGCCTATCCAGCACGCCGAGCAGGCGTTGGGCTTCGGCGACGTAACGGTCGCGCGGGCGCTTGTCTTCGTAGTCCTTGCCGGCGAACTTGTGGAAGAAGCCGAGCTGCCCAAACATCGGCCCTATACCCCCGATCTGGAACATCAGCCACTGAAGCGTCTCGTAGCGGGCTGTGGCGCCCTCCGGCATCAACTGCCCGGTCTTGTCCGCCAGATAAAGAAGAATCGCTCCGGATTCGAACAATGCCAGCGGCTCCCCATCCGGCCCGTTGGGATCGAGGATCGCAGGGATCTTGTTGTTCGGGTTCAGAGAGAGAAACTCTTCGGACAGCTGATCGTTGCTCTCGAAGCTGACCAGGTGTGCCTCGTAGGGCAATCCGGTCTCTTCCAGCATGATCGAGACCTTCACCCCGTTGGGCGTCGGCAGCGAATAGAGCTGCAGGCGATCCGGATAGCTTGCGGGCCATTTCTGGGTGATGGGAAAGGTGGACAGATCGTGCATCGGTTCTCTCCGGTCTTTGGTAAAGGCGTTATCGCCGGCATCGTTCAAGCTTGGTCATAGGCCTTCGGGGCTGGACATATCGCTGGCCGCATCGTGGTATTGCTGCGGCGCAACGGCTGCTGATATCAGACTGAGACCTCGTCAAACCCCTTGGAGTGCCGATTGAGGTCTGGATGCGGAGTACTGATTCAGAGTCAGGATTCATAGCCCCGGTGCAGCAGCGTCCTATCACTTGCCAAGGGCGAGCCGGTAAGCGCCATGCGGCAGCATCTGGATCGCCAGTACTGGTTCGATGCCCCTGATTCCCGTTATGGTCTTTTCTGTCATTTCCGCCATGGAGCGCGTCCAGTGTCCTTGAATAACCCTTACGACCCACAGAACATCTTCGCCCAGATCATTCGTGGCGATGCGCCTTGCTACAAGCTCTACGAGGATGACGATGTGCTCGCCTTTCTCGATCTTTTCCCACAGGCCTACGGCCACACATTGGTGATTCCCAAACGGTCGGCGGCTTGCAACATCCTGGATGTGGATACCGACGCGTTGTGCAAGGTAATGGCTGTGGTGCAGAAGCTCTCCCGCGTTATCGTCGACGAATTGCAGCCCGACGGTGTGCAGATCGCGCAGTTCAATGGCGCGCCGGCGGGGCAGACGGTGTTTCATATCCATGTGCATATCGTGCCGCGCCACTCGGGCGAGGGGCTCGGCATCCATGCGGCGGGCAAAGCCGAGCCAGCGGAACTGGAAAAGCTGCAGGCGCGGTTGGTGCAGCGGATCGCCCAGCAACCCGTCTGATTGACGCTGCCAGTCGAGAGGGGGCAACACGGTGTTGCCCTGCTTGATGCCTGATACGGCGTCAGCCGGTTGCCAGCTGAGTCAATGCATGTAGTACCAGCCCGACCAGCCCGCCCACCAGCGTGCCGTTGATGCGGATGTACTGCAGGTCTTTGCCCACGCTCTGCTCCATCTGCTCGACCAGTTCGCGGCTTTCCCAGTTCTCCACGCGCTGGGCGATGTATTTGCCGATCTGGCCGCGGTAGCGCTCAAGCATCCCTGGCGCGGCGGCCATCAGCTGCTCGTTGATCCAGGTGCGCATGGCAGTATCCGCCGCCAGCGAGTCGCCGAGGCCCTGCGTTATGCGCACGATGCGGTTGCCGATGCGCGAGTCGGGGCTGTCCAGATCGTCCTGTAGCCATTGGGTCAGTTCACCCCATAGCGTTCGCAGGTAATCGGTGGTGGCGGGGTGATCCAGCAGCTGGGCGACGATGCGCTCGACCTCCAGCCGATATTCGGGATCGTGCTTCATGCGATCGATGTACTCGGCGACATGCTCGTCGAAGCGCTCACGCAGTGGGTGTTCTGGATCGTTGGCCACCTCGGCGATCACCGCCGACACGCCGTCGACGAACTTGTTTGCCGACCAACCGCCGACTGCCTTGCCAAGGCCGAGATAGCGCAGCGTGCGAACTTCGGCAGTTATTGCGTCAGCCACCAGCGCACGGGTGTCATCGTCCTGAAGCAGGTCGTCGATCTTGATCAGCGCTTCATCGAGCATCGCCTGGTGCTTGCCTTGGCGGGTGAGCATTTCCAGCACTTGGCCGCAGATGGGCGCGAGATCGACCTTGCGTGCTCGGTTGATCAGTTTGGCCTGTACGAATGCTTGCACGCGCTCGTCATGCAGCGACTCGACGCCGAATCGCGCCATGCCAGTGAGCTGCTGCCCGACCGCTTCTGCATTGGCCGGGTGGCGTAGCCAGTTGGCCAGGCGCCCGCCTAGGTCCAGCGCTTCCAGCTTGGCCAGCACCAGGGGCGTCGACAGGAAATGGGTGGTGATAAAGGTCGAGAGGTTCTGCCCGATTCGTGCCTTGCTGCGCGGAATGATTGCCGTGTGCGGGATCGGTAGGCCGAGCGGGTGGCGGAACAGTGCGGTAACGGCAAACCAGTCAGCGATCGCACCGACCATGGCGGCTTCGGCGAAGGAGGCGACATAACCCCAGGCCGGATGGCGCGGCTCCATGGCGGTCGCGATCACGTAGAGCAGGGCGGCGAGAAGCAGGAGCAGGCCGGCGACCAGCTTCATGCGTGAAACCGGCGATTGCCAGAGGCGAAGCAGAGGGCTCATGAGATTCCTCTTCGATATGCGGCAGGTGGGTCTGGCGAGGGCAATTTCGGTCGTGTGACCGAAAGGTCTGCCCATACAGCACAGACCCGATCGAGCGGGAGCGGGTTCGATTACCCGTCTGGTGCGCCTGGTCTGGCCAGGCGGGTGACTTATTCCTCGTCGTCTTCTTCACGCAGCATCACGTAGCTGCCGTCATCCAGACGTTCGCACACGTAGAACATGGCGATGCTGCCATCAAGCTCGGTCACGGCGGCGTAGTCATCCGCCTCTACCGTGAAAAAGCCCTTGGAATCGGACCCGGCTTCGCTGGCGAACACGGCGGTGAAAAACGCCTCCTCCGGCATACCATCGAAATAGTCGGCGCGAGCCTTGGCATCCCACTCCTGTGGCGGTTCGAACTGGCCGGTGATGATCACTCGGGCATCGCCCATGTCCAGTTCTTCGCCATCCGGATCGGTTTCGTGGGCACGGTAGATGGTGCAGCTGAGGGCATCCGGGTCGGAGAGGATGCTGTCGCGCGAAGGTTGGCTAGTGGCAGGCATGGGAGCAGCTCCGGTACAGGTGGGATTGTCGGCAGTGTGGTGGAGTCCAGGTGTGGCTGCAATCGCAAGTTGAGGCCCCATGGCAGATCGTTCTGCCTGAAGCGCGATCGGACCGCCGGCAAGCGGGGCGCCGAACGTCAACCTGAGGCAAGGGTTCCAATCCGGCAGAACCCATTGCAGAAGAGAGAACGCCATGAACGCAACACCCCATGACCAGACCGGGCACGACGAGCCTGCCGAAGATCTGCCGGATGTGACCATGACCGACAGCGGTGAGAAGGAGCCGGGAGAAGATCCGGATTTCGACGATATCGAGCTCGGTATTGACGATCGAAGCTAGGCTTGGCGCGTCCTGCAGCCGTAATCCGAACCGAAATCTCTGAGGCCCGCCGGATGGCGAGACCCTCTGAAGGAGCGATGATGGACAAGTACCACGTTAACCCGACACCCATGGGCTGGGAGCTGACCGATCAGCAGACCCAGGAAACCGTGCTGCGCACCCTGACCAAGGACGAAATGTTCACCGGCCTCGACAGCTTCATGGAAGGCAAGACCGCTTCGGTCGAGGTCTATGACCGCCATGGATCGCTCGAGGAGGAACGGCCCTACCCAGGAAGCAGCCATCCGGTTTCGACTCGCTGATAACGGGTCTAGCACAATTCGCGCGGCGGCCAGCTAAGCTGTCATACCATCACCGTTTCGCTTACTCGACCGGAATCCTTTCATGCGCTTACTCGTCGCACTGTTCCCCTTGCTGGCGCTGGCCGGCTGTTCCTCCTGGCAGGCTGCCCCGCAAGACATCAAACCTGTGCCGGAAGAGCGCCTGCGTGGCTACCAGTCGCCTGTTGCCAACGGTGGAGAGATCGTCGTGACTCGCGATTTCGGAATACGCGGCGGCGGTTGCTACGTGGCAGTGATGGTCGATCGCATGCTTGCGGCGCGCATTCATGTCGGTGAGCAGGTGCGGCTCTACGTACCGGCGGGTATGCGGATCGTCAGCATCGAGTCCGATCCCGAAGACGACACCCTCTGTGGCAAGGGGCGCCTGTTGCGTGAGAAGGCGGCTCAGGTCGAGCGCGGAGAGACCCTGCACTTTCGCATCAGCGCCGACAACCGCATCGGCTTCGACATTCAGCAGGTCGGTGCCGAATAGGCGACGTCTTAATCGAATAATGGCGAAACACTCGCTTCATCAAGGCCACCGAACCCTGGCCGCTGCTCAGGCTCCCAGATAGGTACGACCGCTGTGCTTGAGCCCCGGAGCCCCTCAGGGCGGCACCGACAGGTCCAGGTGGTACAACGGTCTCAATGCCAAAATGCGGCCAACGGCCGCCTGCAAGGAGTCGATGCGTGAACAAAGCCATGTCTTCCCTGATGCTCGCCACCGGGCTTGCCCTGATCCCCTCGCTGCAGGCCGATGAGCGTCCTGTCTATGGCCCGCAACTCGAAGGCTTCAGCTATCCCCATCCGATCAAGCGCTTCGAGTTCTCCTCGCAGCGGCAGTCGCTGACGATGGGCTATATGGACGTTGCGCCGACCGGTAAGGCTAACGGACGGACCATCGTGCTGATGCATGGCAAGAATTTCTGCGCCGCGACCTGGCAGGAAAGCATTGCGGTGCTATCGCAGAATGGTTATCGGGTCATTGCACCGGACCAGATTGGCTTCTGCAGCTCCAGCAAGCCTCTGGGTTACCAGTTCAGTTTCGCCCAGCTGGCGTACAACACCGAGGCGTTGCTGCAATCGTTGGATATCGATCAGGTCACCGTGATCGGCCATTCGATGGGCGGCATGCTGGCGTCACGGTTTGCGCTCAACTATCCACAGATGGTCGAGCAACTGGTGCTGGTCAATCCCATAGGGCTTGAGGATTGGCAGGCCGAAGGTGTTCCCTACGCGGCTATCGACACGATGTACGAGGGGGAATTGCAGACCGACTTCGAGAAGATCAAGGGCTACCAGCAGAAGTTCTACTACGACGGTAACTGGAAGCCGGAGTACGACCAATGGGTGAACATGCTGGCCGGGATGTACGCCGGGAGCGGCAAGGAAATCGTCGCCTGGAACCAGGCGCAGACCTCCGAGATGGTGTTCACCCAGCCCGTTATCCATGAGTTCGACAAGCTGAGCATGCCGACTCTGCTGTTGATCGGAGGCAAGGATCGCACTGCACCGGGCGCCAACCGCGCGCCGAAGGAAGTTGCCGAGCGTCTGGGCAACTACCCGGAACTCGGCAGACGTGCTGCGGCAACCATCCAGAAAGCCACGCTGGTGCCGTTCCCCGAGCTTGGTCACTCACCCCAGGTCGAGGCGCCGGAGGTATTCCACAAGGCGCTGCTGCGCGGCCTCAAGGACAGGTAACCGGTGGGCATGTCGGCCAGGCATGCGGCGCGGGCCGGACTGTTTTCGCCGCTAAAGCGGCCAGACCCACAAAATGACCGGCACCGCTACCAGCACGACGACGATTGATAATGGCAGGCCGAGCCGCCAGTAATCACCGAAACGGTAGCCCCCCGGCGCCATGACCAGCGTGTTCGATTGATGGCCGATAGGTGTGAGAAACGCGCAGGATGCGCCAATCGCCACGGCCATCAGCAGGGGGTCAGCAGAGGCCTCCATGCTGCGTGCCAGAGCAATTGCCACTGGCGCTGCGAGTACCGCGGCAGCGGCATTGTTGACCACGTTCGACAGCGCCATCACGCCTATCATGAGAATCGCCACCGTAGCCGCCGGTGGCGCTGCCTGGCCGATTTCCAGCAAAGCATCAGCGATCAGCCGTGAGCCTCCGGTGGTTTCCAGCGCTTCGCCAATCGGCAGCATGGCGGCGATGAGCACGATTATCGACATGTCGATACTTTTGTAGATGTCTCCGGTAGGGACCAGGCCGACCAGAATCATCACAAGCGCCCCGCCCACCAGGGCGACGGCTGCAGGAAGCAATCCCATTGCAATCAGCGCCAGCGCGCCAGCGAAGATGCCGCTAGCCAGTAGCACCTTGCGCGGCGCGGTGATGCGCAGTCCGCGCGAGGCCAACGGCAGGCAACCGAGATTGTTCAGCGTTGCCTGCAGTTGATCTTCGCGAGCCTGCAACAGAAGGATGTCGCCTGCAGCGAAGCGGATTTTGCTCAGGCGTTGGCGCAGTCGCTGACCTTGCCGTGCCACGGCGAGAATGTTCACACCATGGCGCTCACGCAGAGCCAAACCGGTAGCGGTGGTGCCGACCAATGAAGAGCCCGCGGTGACGATAGCTTCTGCCAGCGCGCGCTCAGCGCGGCGTGCGCCATTGGATTCGGCGTCCGCCTCGGCCTTGGCTTCGCCATTCTTTTCCGCCTGCTTCTGTTGCTCGGCTTTTTCACGGGCTTCGGCTTTGCTGTCCGCCTCGGCTGCCAGTTGAAGGTGGGTAACATCGAGGAAGCTCTTGAGTATTTCGGAGTCCGCTTCGACCATCAGGATGTCGTCGTCGCGCAGCACCTCGTAGGTAGACGGCATGCGTTTGTATTCACCTCCGCGCACCAGCGCGATGACCATTACTTCAACGTCCTCGCCCCCAGCGGTTATCAGGTCGTGAAGGGTCCGGCCCGCATACTTGCTGCCCGCCGGGATCTGCAGTTCGGTCATGTAGGCGCTGATCTCGAACAGCTCCTGATCGCTGCTCTGATCTTCGCGCCGTGGGGTCAGCCGCCACAGCAGAGCGATGAAGAGCACGCCAGCGAGCGTGATGGCCAGGCCGACCGGCAGAAAGTCGAACATGCCGAATGGTGCCTCGCCCGTATCCCGTCTGTAGCCGGCGATGATGATGTTGGGAGGCGTGCCGATCAGGGTCAGTGTTCCGCCGAGCAACGAGCCGAAGGCCAGCGGCATCAAAAGATAGGAGGGCGAGCGACCACTCTGGCGGGACATCCACACGGCTACCGGCATGAACAGCGCAAGCGCTCCGACGTTGTTCATGAAGCCCGAGCACAGCGCGACGATGCCGCTCAACGTCAGCACCTGAATCCATGGCCGGTCTCCGACGCGGGTCAGGTGACGCGCCAGCGAGTCCACCACGCCCCCGTTCAGCAGACCACGGCTAAGCACCAGCACGGCCGCAACGGTGATTACCGCCGGGTGGCCGAGGCCCATGAACGCTTCCTCCGGGGGAACGATTCCGGCCAGGGTGACCACCAGCAACGCACCGATGGCAACAATGTCGTAACGCCAGCGATTCCACACGAACAAGCCCAATGTCGCGGCCAGAACGGCGAACACGATCAGCTGATCGCTTTGCATGAAAATCTCCGAAAGAACGCCGTTGTGCTGCCGGGAATGAGCAGGAGACTGGGCGGCGGGCTGAATGTTGGGTCGAGCGCGGATTGGCCGGGACGGTGTACACAGGCGGCAATACGTTAGCCGGATGATGGACCCCGCAGTCAGCGTTGCGTTCGCCGACAGCGCTGTGGCCGGGACTGAAAAATCCCCTGTCATCCTTGCTGTGAATGGCGGCGGGAGCCCGCCGCAAGCGGCTTCGCATGGGCCTGCTGAACGCTATTTGTAGACCGCTGACTGGCAAGACCTGCGTCAGTAGGCAAGGATGTACGACAGCCCACTGCCGATGCGCATCCATGTCCGAGCCCGTAGTTCTGCAATGCCGTGATGGTTATTCCCTTGCTGGGCAACTGTGGACGCCGGCTGGCGGGCCGCGTGGGTCGGTGATCATAAGCAGTGCAACGGGCGTACTCGCGCGTTACTACGCGCGCTACGCAGCCTTTCTCTGCGATCAGGGCTACCGGGTGCTGGCCTACGATTACCGCGGCATTGGAGGATCACGACCGGCGAGCCTCAGGAATGCACGGATCATCTGGCGAGACTGGGGTGATCTGGACTTCGATGCTGCCGTTCGCTGGATGCGCGGGCAGGATCCCGTAGGTCCGCTGGTTGCCGTTGGGCACAGCATCGGCGGCTTTCTGCCGGGATTCGCGGCGTCCGCCGTCGATGTGGATCGCTTTCTCAGTGTCGGCGCCCAATACGCTTACTGGCGCGACTATGCGCCCGCGCAGCGCTGGCAGATGTACGCCAGGTGGCATCTGTTCATGCCGGTGCTGACGTCGCTCTGCGGCTATTTCCCGGGGCGCCGGCTTGGCTGGCTGGAAGATCTGCCTGCCGGCGTCGCAAGGGAATGGGCGTATCGCCATGCACGGCTGGAAGACAGCTATCCCGCGGCGGAACGCGACGAGGTGATCCGCCGCTTTGCTGCCATCCGTGCCCCCATTCTGGCCGTGAGCGTAACTGACGACGAATACGGCACGCCCCCTGCGATCGCCCGCGGCCTGAGTTACTACCGTAACTGCTATCGCGAACACGTCCGTTTGACGCCCCAGGCGCTGGGCGAAACCAGAGTGGGGCACTTCGACCTGTTTCGCGATCGCTACCGCGACAGCTTCTGGCAGGCGACCCTGGACTGGATCGGGACGGGCGCCAATCCCTGGACCCCAGTGGATGTGCTGGGGCCCGAGCTATCTGACGGCGGGCAATCGTCACCGGGATGACCAACCAGGCGCAGTTGGCGCTGCCTATATTCAAGGCAACTCTATACGCGAGCGATTCAACAGTAGAGGAAACCCGTGGAAGAGGATGGGGTCGCTAACAGACGCCCCGGGGATTTATCCCTGCTCACTCTGCAACGGAGGTTTCGCATGCAACGTCGCCAATTTCTCTCTACCACAGCTGGCGCAGGTGTCGCGCTGGCGCTTGGGCCTGCATTTGCCCGTGCCCAGACGAACCAGAACCAGCAGGGGGCCGCGCCTCAGTCACCTGATCGGCTGCCTATGAACGAGGGCAGGCATGAGCGCTATCGGCCGCCTTATCGCTTCGGACTTGGAGGCGCAATCGGCCTGGGCGACATGCGCCGGGAAATGCCGGAAGCTGAAGCCTTGGCTCTACTGCAACAGGCGTGGGATCTGGGTATTCGTTACTACGACACCTCGCCCTGGTATGGGCTGGGCCTCAGCGAGCGGCGCCACGCCGGGCTGTTGTCAGCGCAGGAACGCGATGCCTATGTGCTGTCGACCAAGGTTGGGCGACTGCTCAAGCCTGAAGCCGGTTACGCCCACAAGGACTGGAAGGGTGTGAACAATTTCAACTACGAATATGACTACAGCGCCTCCGGTACTCGTCGATCCATCGAAGACAGCCTTCAGCGCATGGGTGTGCCAAGCCTGGACGTCGTGTTCATACACGACCTATCGCCGGACAACGAGGACATGGGCGAAGGCTGGAAGGAGCATTTCGAGGTGGCCGTCAAAGGCGCAATGCCGGAACTGGTGAAAATGCGCGAGGAAGGCCTGATCAAGGCCTGGGGGATGGGTGTGAATACGTTGCCTCCTGCGCTGGGCGCCATCGAACGGTCTGACCCGGACATCATTCTTTCAGCGACCCAGTATTCGCTGCTCAAACACAAGGATGCCCTGAACGACCTGTTCCCAGCCGCGGAAAAACGCGGCGTTTCCCTCGTGCTCGGCGCGCCGTTGAACTCGGGTTACCTGGCCGGCAACGAGTATTTCAATTACAGCAAGGAGGTGCCCGAGGACATCCAGAGCAAGCGAGAGCGTTATCGCGCGCTGGCCCGCGAGCACGGGGTTGATCTGCGTACGGCCGCGTTGCAGTTCTGCAATGCGCCTTCGGTGGTCTCGGCCGTCATTCCCGGTGCGAGCAAGGCGGAGCATATCCGCGAGAACGCCGCGTCGATGTCAGCCAGGATACCGGGCGAATTCTGGTCGGCCGCCAAGCGTGAAGGCCTACTCGAGGAAAACGCCCCGATCCCAGGCTGACCCAGCCGTCGCGCTCAGCCTGAGATACTCAAGGGCTGGGCGAGTAGCTCGTCCAGCGCCTTGCGATATTCCTGCCGCCCGATGCGCATGCTGTTGTTATGGGTGCCACCCTCGATCAACAGCAGGCGTTTGGGCTGATGGGCAGCGTCGTAAAGCTCCTTGCTGAAGCGTGCCGGCACATAGGGGTCGGCTGTGCCGTGAACGATCAGCACCGGCATGCCAACCTTGTCGATCTTGTCGATGGAGTCGAACTTCTGGGACACCAGCCAGCGGATCGGCCAAGGCGTGTCGGCGACTTCCGTGGCGATGTCGGCCAGATTGGTAAAGGTCGACTCGATGATCAGTGCCCGAGCCCCGGCGCTGTCATCTGACGCCTGGCCCAGATCGGTGGCCAGGTCCACTGCGACGGCTCCGCCGAGCGAATGGCCGTAGATAAGCCGCTTGGTGGCATCCGGCTGCAGGCTCTTGAGGTGATCCCAGGCAATCCGTGCATCTTCGTAAACGCTGGCCTCGGACGGCAGTTCGCCGAGACTCTTGCCGAATCCGCGGTAGTCGATCGCCAGCACGGAAAAGCCCAGCGCACGGATCTGCTCCAGGCGGAACAGATGCCCGGTGAGGTTCCAGCGCGAACCGTGAAGATAGAGAACCGCTGGCGCGTCTGCCTGCTCTGCAGGCCACCACCAGGCATGAATGTTCTGTTTTTCGGCGAATGCTGGCGCGGTCAGCTCGAGCTCTTGGACCCCATCGGGCAGGCCGCTGAACCAGCTGGCGGTCCCAGGCTCGATCCGAAATACCAGTTCGCGCTCGGTCTGCTCAAGCATCGAGCAGCCAATGGGCAACACGGCCAGAGCGGCTGCGATGAGCAACGAAACGAGGGTTCGGGCTCTGGTACGAAAAAACGGCAAACTCGACATGCGGCTGGATCACCTCCGGTTGAGCCATCATTGGAGCGTTCAGCGAGCTGCTCGTGCAAGCCACTGACGACAATATGTCATTACGGCAGATTGCAGCGTTTCGCTAGCTGTCGGCTGTTGCCGCTGCGCAGTAGCATTGTCATTCCCATTTCTCCAAGGAACATCATCGTGACTACTGCTCGCATTGGTTTGCTGCCCGCCTTGCTTATTGCAACCTCGCTCGCCTTCGCCGGTTGGTCGGTGGGGCAGGGCGTGGAACGCTTTCGCATGGCGGATCGCTCGGTCACTGTCAAAGGGCTCGCCGAGCGCGACGTACAGAGCGATTTCGCCGTATGGGCACTTGGCTTCCGTCGCGCCGGGAATGATTTCGCTGGAGTTCAGAAGGGACTGTCAGAGGATCGCAACCGGGTCGTGGCGTTCCTGCGCGAGCAGGGTTTCAGCGATGACGAGATCCAGGTACAGCCGCTGCAGGTTCAGGATCTGCTAGCGCGCGAGTGGGCGCCGCAGGCCATCGCCTTGCGATTCAATGGTAATGGTCAGGTGCTGGTGAAGACGGCGCGCATCGAGGCGGTAGGCAAGGCGGCCAATGGCGTCGACCCGCTGATTCAGGCCGGCATTCAGCTCGATACCGAACAGAACGGCTTCGCAGGGCCGCGGTATCAGCTGCGCGGCTTCAACGATCTGAAGCCTGCACTACTGCAAGACGCTACCCGCAACGCCTATGAGCAAGCCGCCAAGTTCGCCGAGGACGCAGGAGCCCGCCTGGGTGAGCTTAAGACCGCCAATCAGGGTGTTATCCGCGTACTTGATGACGATGGCAGCGACATGGATACCGGACGGACGCCAGGCAAGCGTTTGCGCGTGGTCAGCACATTCGAATACAGCTTGCGTTGACGCCGGATCGTAGAGCCCGCCGCAGATGAGAGCGGGCCTCGACTCGGCTTCACTGCCCCACAGACATCAATCACAGACGACGGCTGCATCCACTGACTTCACATCCGCCTCGTCCCGCGTGTTCCATGCCCACCAGAACACCAGCAACCCGACCGCACCGGTAGCCGCGCCTATGTAGCCGGTGGTGGTCCAGCCCAGGCCGGCACTGATCGCCAGCCCGCCGAGCCACGGGCCGAGGGCGTTGGCAACGTTGAATGCCGAGTGGTTGGAGGCTGCCGCGAGGGTCTGCGCCTCTGCGGCAACGTCCATCAGGTGGGTCTGCAGGGCAGGCGACAGCGTCACCATCGTACCCACCGCGAAGGCGGCCGGCAGGATGGTCCAAAGCGAATGCGTAGCAAAGGGGAAGATCAACAGAACGAAAATGCTCCACAGCAACAGCCACGCGATCGCCTTGAAGCGCAGTTTGTCGAACAGCCATCCGCCAAAGATATTGCCGACGATACCGCCCAGACCGAATGCCGCCAGGCCTACCGGTATCCAGTTTTCGCCGACCCCGGTGACTTCAAGCATCGTTGGCGCAAGATAGCTGAACACGCAGAACATGCCGGCGAAACCAATCGAGCTGATGGCCAGCGCCAGCCACACCGGTTTGCGGTTGAAGTCGCGAAGCTCGCGCATCGGATTGTTGCGCGGTTCGCTGCGATCCAATGGCAGGAAAATCGCCACCAGCAGCACCGTCAGCAACGCGATCAGCCCGACCAGCCCGAACGCCCAGCGCCAGCTCAGCCATTGGCCCAGCCAGGTAGCGGTCGGATTGCCGATCAGCATGGCGATGGTCAGACCGGCCAGCACACGACTTACTGCTTTGGCTCGCTGATCCGGCGCCACCATCGAGGCGGCCACCAGCATCGCGACGCCGAAGTAAGCACCGTGTGGCAGGCCGGCAACGAAGCGGAACAGCATCAGCGAGTGATAGTCCGGGGCTAGGGCGCTGGCGAAGTTACCCAGGGCGAAAAAGGTCATCAGCAACAGCAACAGGTGCCGTCGGAACATCTTGGAGCCGAGAATGGCCAACAGCGGCGCACCGACCACTACACCCAGCGCATAGGTGCTGATCACGTGACCTACCTGCGGCTCGCTGATCCCCAGCCCCTGCGCGACGTTGGGCATCAGGCCCATGATCGCGAACTCGCCAGTGCCGATGGCGAACCCGCCCATGGCCAGAGCCAGTTCGATGAGCAATATCGCGCGCGGCGAAAGCATCGGCTTGCCTGTCTTTACTTCGGTCATCGGCGCCTCATGGAGAATGATCGGGTAGCGAGCGCGCGCTCATCGATGCGAGTGGCGCAGGGTGGAGCAGTTTGGGTGAAGTAGGTAGGCAGCAGTCAGGTCTCAGAGTTCGTGCCTCCGCCAGGCGCGGGACGCAGCCTAGCGGTATTTCGCCACAATGGCCTCGAACTCGCCGTCGCGCTGCATCTGCTGCATGGCATCGAGGACTTGGCGAGCCGGGACATCGGGTTCATCACGCACAATGCAGTGCAAGGGAAACTCGGTCATCTCATCGATCACCCGCAGCTTGAGCTCTGCAGGCTGGCTCCGATTGAACCAGCCCAGCGCCGTGTGGGTACTGAGCGCGTAGCGATAACGCCCTGCCACGACCTTACCCAGCACCTGTTTCTCGGTTCGTGCGTCATCGCGTATCAGGTGGCCGTCGAGAAACAATTCATCGATATCAGGATAGTGAAAGCCTCGCACGGTTCCGATGCGCTCACCTTGCAACGCCCGGAGGTCGACGTCAGGCGAGTCGATTCTGGCGACCAGTATCGTTCGTTGGCTCATGAAGGGTACGCTCCAGCGATAGCTGGGGCGATCCGAAGCCAGCCAGGCAGGGTTCATGTAGCAGCTCACGTCGACATCGCCGTTTGCCAGTAGTGGCTGAATGCGGGCACGCGACATCACGAGGTGCTCGGCCTGGCGGCCTATCTTCTCGGCAATGCGCCGATGCAGATCGTAAAGGATTCCATTGGTGGCCTCGCCCCGGCTCAGCCGGATCATCGGCATGGTCGAGCTGTCGCTGACCGAGAATCGCAAGGGGCGCTGATCGGCATAGGCTGGAGTGGCCAAGGTCAGCAGCGCTGAGGCGAGGAACAATGCACGCATCGCAGAGATCGATCCTTCGTCGGAGATGGGCCATAAATGGCCTGCTCATGGGCACGAAGGGCGAATTATCCTCATATCGCTCCGCTTGTCGATTCATTGCGTGAATAATGCGGAACGCGTCGTTGAAAGGAGCCTGGCGCAGCCAGTGCGGCAGGCTCTGTTGCTCAGCTTTTGCGCGTAGGCGGGGCCATGAATTCAGGTCCTACCGGATCGGTGATGTGCTCGGCCAGCAGCGCATCGATATCCTGCAGGTCTTGCGGGCTGAGCGACCAGCCGAACGCATCGTCGATCCCGTCGAGCTGGTCCGGACGACGTGCGCCCCAGAGCGCAATGGTCGGCCCCTGATCGAGCACCCAGCGGATTGCGAGCGCCAACACGGACTTGCCGTGGCGATCCTGGGCAAGTGCTTTCAGCGCCTCGACGGCGGCCAGGTACTGCTCGAAACGCGGCGCCTTGAACTTCGGATCGGACTTGCGCAGATCGTCGCCATCGAACGTAGTGGCGCTGTTCATGCGACCCGAAAGCAGGCCTCGGCAAAGTGCGCCATACCCCAGAACCACCAGGCCGTTATCTCGGGCATAAGGCAGTACGTCGGTTTCGATGGCGCGCTCGAACAGGTTATAGGGTGGCTGCACGCTGGCTAAGGGTGCCGCCTTGAGAAAGGCATCCATCTGTTCGGTCGAATAATTGCTTACGCCAATTGCGAGAATCTTGCCTTCCTTGCGCAGCTTTTCCAGCTCAGCTGCAGTTTCCTCGATAGGCACCAATGGGTCCGGCCAGTGCACCTGATACAGATCGATGCGGTCGGTACGCAGCCGACGCAGCGAGTCTTCCACTTCCTGACGGATACGAGCCGGTGTGGAGTTGCGCCGCGGGCCGCCTTCGCTCCAGTCCAGCGCGACCTTGGTGGCAATGACGGCCTGGTCGCGAACGCCTTCCAGCGCCTTGCCGACCACCTCTTCGGAATGGCCGAATCCATACACCGGCGCGGTGTCGATCAGATTTATGCCGCGGTCCAGTGCGCTGCGAATGGTTGTGACGGAACGGTCATCATCCGCACCGCCCCACATCCAGCCGCCAATGGCCCAGGTGCCAAGGCCGATGCGCGAGACGGGTGTAGCGATGCCTTCGATGGCTAGGGTTTCGATGGTCATGAGTGCTCCTCTGCTTGTTCGCTGCTGGCCAGACCGAGGTTGGCCGGGTCACCGTTAAATGACAGCAGCGGCCTCCAGGGGTGCGATGCGACCAGCAGAGGGAGGCGGTTGAGGGGCTGTGGATCGACCAACAGCGAGCGCTCAGTTGCGGGCGGCTAGGGCGTCGGTCAAAAGCCTGGGCGTATCCTGGGCTCCCATGGATTGGGCCGCGGCGAGCGGCGTCACGCCGTTCATGTCGGAGCGAGCCGGGTCGGCTCCGCGGGCCAGCAATAGCTCCACAATCTCGTTGCGGTTGAACATCGCAGCCATCATCAGCGCGGTCTTGCCGTCAGGCGAGGCGCTCTCGACGTCAGCGCCATGATCGAGCAGCAGCCGCGTCATCTCCAGATTGCCCTTGAAGGCAGCACCGGCTAATGGGCTTTGGCCCTTGTCATTGCGTAGCTGCGGGTCGGCGCCGTGTTGCAGCAGTACTCTGGATGCGTCCAGGTGGCCGTGATAGCTGGCAAGCATCAGCAAGCTGTCACCATTGTGATTACGGATGTTGGCGGGCAAACCGCGTCCCAGCAGGTCCGCCAGTCGCGCGGAATCGCCTTTGCGGGTGCTTTCGAATACCGCTTCGGCGAAGGCCAGTGCGGCTTCGTCCAGTTCGGGCCTTGCGTTCGGTTGGTCCGTCATCTCTCGTCCTCGGCATTCGTGATTGGATGCAGTTGCGTCAGCGCTCATTGTGCCAAAGCGATGCACCTGCGCCGGTAACTGCGTTTCTATCCGACCGATAGGCAGTGCGAATGTGCGGAGGGAAATTGTTGGGGGGAGGGTTGCCCCTCTCCAGGTGAGCTATGGCAGTATCGGCCGCCCGAAACTATGCCGACCTTCCATGAAGCCTGAAGACCTCCAACGCCTGGTTACCCAGACAATGCCATACGGCAAGTACAAGGGGCGGTTGATCGCGGACCTGCCGGGCAATTACCTGAACTGGTTTGCCCGGGTCGGATTTCCGCCCGGGGATCTCGGCCAGCTGCTGGCGCTGATGCAGGAGATCGATCATAACGGCCTTTCAGGCCTGCTCGAGCCGCTGCGACGGCGCTAGTTTCAGGCTTCGCTTTCGGCTTGCAGCGCTGCAAGGGCCGGTGCGGCGTAGATGCCTACCTCGACTGCGAGCGCCATTACCCGCTCGATGTCGCTGGTGTACACCAGCACCGCTTGCAGTTCGTCATCCAGCGGCTCGCTGAAATCCACCAGCACATAGCCACCTTTCTCCGGGTAGAGGCTGCTGAGCTGGGTCTGGATTCGGTTGAGCGCCTTGATCGGTTCGGTTTTGGCAAGCTGCTTGGGCTTGAGAACGAAGTCCACCTGTGGCCCGAACGAGCCAACGATCTGCTCGAACAACGCTTGGTAGTCGTCGGCCTGGAACAGCACCGTGTCCGGCAGGCTGCCGACGATCATCCATTCGCCCAGGGGAATGGGGAAGTCATCGTCATAGATGATGTCGGGATTGGCCTGCAGGAAGCCCTGAGGATCGGCATAGGCCTGAGCCGCCTCGTCAGCGAGGCGGTTGATTTCGTCTTCGCTCATGCAGCCCGAGCTGATCAGGCGGATCAGTTCGGCAAGTGGCTCTTTCATCGGATAGCTGTCCTGGTTTGCTGGGTGCGCAAGGATACCCGAAAGCCCCCGGATATCAGGTCGCAAGCTGACGTGGCGTAACCGTCCCGACTTGTGATCTTCAAGCCCCTTTTACGCGCCGGACTGCAGATTCTGTTACGTTTTCGTGCACAATAGTCGCCATATAAACAGACGCGGCATGAACGATCGCATCGGCACTGGCCGGCTTCGCTCTATTCCGACGCCGACTTACGAGCAGCCAAATCATTCGAGAGGAACGACAGTGCACAACGTCGTCATCAGCGGTACCGGCCTTTATACCCCTGCCCAGAGCATCTCCAACGACGAGCTGGTCGAGTCGTTCAACACCTACTCCAGCCGCTTCAACGCCGAGAATGCTGCTGCGATCGAGGCGGGCGACGTGCAGCCGATGCCGGAATCGAGTTCTGCCTTCATCGAAAAGGCGTCCGGGATCAAGAGCCGCTTCGTTACGGACAAGGCAGGCATCCTCGATCCTGATCGCATGGTTCCGCGAATCCCCGAGCGCAGCAATGATCAGTGGTCGATCCTCTGCGAAATGTCGGTCAAGGCGGCAGAGCAGGCGCTAGAGCGGGCGGGAAAGACCGCAGCGGATATCGACGGCGTGATCGTTGCGTGCTCCAACCTGCAGCGTGCCTACCCGGCGATTGCCATCGAGGTCCAAGCTGCACTGGGCATCAAGGGCTTCGGTTATGACATGAACGTGGCCTGCTCCTCGGCCACCTTCGGTATCCAGAACGCAGCGAACTCGGTGCAGCTGGGGCAGGCGAGAGCGGTACTCATGGTCAACCCTGAGATATGCACCGGTCACATGAACTTCCGTGATCGCGACAGCCATTTCATCTTCGGTGACGCTTGCACAGCGGTCATCATCGAGCGTGCCGATCAGGCAACGTCCGCGTATCAGTGGGACGTGGTCAGCACCAAGCTGGCGACTGAGTTTTCCAATAACATTCGCAATAACTTCGGCTTCCTCAACCGAACCGCCGAGGAATACATGACCAATCCGGACAAGTTGTTCGTTCAGGAAGGTCGCAAGGTATTCAAGGAAGTGTGTCCAATGGTGGCCGAGCTGATCGGTGAGCACCTGAACGAGAACGAGATCGAGGTTGGCGCGGTCAAGCGTTTCTGGCTGCACCAGGCGAACCTCAACATGAATCACCTGATCGTGCGCAAGCTGCTCGGCCGCGACGCGACGGCGGACGAAGCGCCCGTCATCCTCGATACCTATGCCAATACCAGCTCGGCCGGTTCGGTAATTGCCTTTCACAAGCATCAGGATGACCTGCCGTCAGGCAGCCTCGGCGTGCTCAGCTCATTCGGTGCGGGCTATTCGATCGGAAGCGTGATCCTGCGTAAGCGCTGATCCTTTCCTGTCATCCAAAGGCGGACCGTGGTCCGCCTTTTTCTTTCATGCCTCTTTTGGAACAGCCCGCCTAGGCGCAATAACTAGGAAGGTTTTAAGTTCCATCTGTCATAAAACCTTTACTGATTAGCCACCTTCTTGAAATGCGTGCTGGCCAAGATGCCGGCAGCACAAAGAGCCAGCCTCCTGTGTCTACCAACGCTGACCTTTAAGGGGAATTTTGATGATCCGTAAGCACTTCGCCGGTTTCGCCGCCAGCGCCCTCGCTCTGGCCGTTTCCGCCCAGGCTTTCGCCGGCACCGTCACCACCGACGGCGCCGATATCATGATCAAGACCAAGGGTGGTCTGGAAGTCGCGACGACTGACAAGCAGTTCAGCTTCAAGGTCGGCGGCCGTCTTCAGGCTGACTACAGCCAGTTCGACGGCTTCTACACAGTGAACGGCGATAGCGCCGATGCCGCCTACTTCCGTCGCGCATTCATCGAAATCGGTGGCGTTGCGTTCACCGACTGGAAATACCAGTTCAACTATGACCTGTCGCATAACGCCGGCAGCAGCGAAGACGGCTACTGGGACGAAGCATCGATCCAGTACGGCGGTTTCAATCCGGTGAACATCAAGGTTGGCCGCTTCGATCCTGACTTCGGTCTGGAAAAGGCCACCAGCTCCAAGTGGGTCACCGCGCTTGAGCGTAACGCCGCATACGACATGATCGACTGGGCCAACGGCCACCAGAACGGACTTGGCCTGCAGGTCAACGGCACCGCCGGCCCGTCGCTGTACGGCTCGGTCGGCATTCATGCCAAGGACCAGAACGACGTCGATGGCGACAGCGTGAAACAATTCAACGCCCGCGGCGTTTTTGCTCCGATGCACGAAGCCGGCAACGTTCTGCATTTCGGTGTCAACTTTGCTCAGCGTGACCTGGACGACGTCGGCGGTCTCGACACTCGGATTCGCAGCCGCCTCGGCATGCGCGGTGTATCGACAGCAGGCGGTAACGATGCCGGCACCAACGGCAACCGTCTGACCATCGCTGGTGCGAACAACCTGCCAGCCGGTTCCTACGGCGAAGACACTGCCTGGGGCCTGGAAGCAGCATGGGCAATGGGTCCGCTGTCGGTACAAGGTGAATACATCAAGCGCGAGCTGGAAGCCGATTCGTCCGCCTACCAGGACATCGATTCCAAGGGTTACTACGCTCAGGTCGCCTACACCATCACTGGCGAAGCGCGTGATTACAAACTCGGCCGCTTCGACGCGATCAAGCCGAGCAACAAGCAGATCGGCGCATGGGAAGTGTTCTACCGCTATGACTACATCGAAGGCGATCACGACGTAGTCGGCATCACTCCGACCAGCACCGTAGAGGGCAAAGTTCATAACCTCGGCCTGAACTGGTACGCCAACGACAACGTTCGCGTCAGCGGCGCTTACGTCAAGGCCAAGGTAGATAACGCTCAGAACGCCGACGGTGATGACGATGGCGATGGCGTGGTGTTCCGCGCTCAGTACGTGTTCTAAAGCAGCTCTTCATCCGTGATGCTCTTTAAGCCCCATTCCGATGGGGCTTTTTTTCGTCCGTATTACAGGCCAGACTGGCCAACATGCCTATCCAGACAATCTCTCGCCTAGCCGATATCTCGCCGCTCCTTTGGGACGCGCTCCTCGGTAGCGACCCTCAGCCGTTCCTGCGCCACGCTTTTCTATCGTCCCTCGAAGACAGTGGCAGTGTCGGAGGACGCAGCGGCTGGCGATCTCAACATCAGCTGCTGATCGATGTGCAGGGTAATGCCACTGCCGCCTTGCCGCTGTATCGAAAAACCAACTCCAATGGCGAGTACGTATTCGATTGGGCCTGGGCTGATGCCTGCCATCGCGCAGGAATCGAGTACTACCCCAAGCTGCTCTGCGCAGTGCCGTTCTCGCCGGTAACTGGCGCGCGTCTACTAGGCGATCGCCAGGCTGCCGGACAGTTGCTCGACCAGCTCAGCGCCAATCTGGAGGAGCAGGGCCATTCAAGCCTGCATGTGAATTTCACCGAGCCTGACGCCGATACCATTTTCCATGGGCGCGACGGCTGGCTCGAGCGCATTGGCTGTCAGTTCCATTGGCACAATCGGGGCTATCGTGATTTTCAGGATTTCCTCGACAGCCTCACCTCGCGAAAGCGCAAGCAGTTGCGCAAGGAGCGCGAACAGGTGGCGGGGCAGGGGTTCGACTTCCAGTGGCGCGAAGGCGGCCAGGTAAGCGAGCTGGAATGGGATTTCGTTTATGCCTGCTATGCCAATACCTACATGATTCGAGGCCAGGCGCCTTATCTCTCCCGAGCTTTTTTCAGCCTCCTGGCCGAGCGGATGCCTGAGGCGATACGGCTGGTGTTAGCAACGCAAGGCCGCGAGCCCGTAGCAATGGCGTTCAGCCTTATCGACGGGCAGGGCCTATATGGGCGTTACTGGGGCTGCCTGGCTGAGTTCGATCGGCTGCATTTCGAGACCTGTTTTTACCAGGGAATCGATCAGGCGATAGCGGCAGGATTGCCGCGTTTCGATGCCGGTGCCCAGGGCGAGCACAAGCTGATTCGGGGCTTCGAACCGGTGATCACTCGCTCCTGGCACTATCTGGTCCATCCTGGCCTCAGAGCCGCGGTCAGTGAGTTTCTCGAGCAGGAGCGCCTCGGCGTTCTCCGCTACGCCGAGTCCGCGCGTGGTGCGTTGCCTTACCGTCAGGAAAACTAGACGCGCGCTACTTGGCCCTCGGCGCGGCGCTAACCCCTTCGAGTGTGGCGAATGAAGTGTCCTTGGCGGTGAGCAGGAAATCCCGCATGAAAGGTGAATCGAGCATGTCAGCCCTGATGCCGGCATAAAGCGTCGCAAACAGGCCTTTCTCACCAAGACGTTTGGCGGTGACGTAACCGCGGGCGCTGTACTCGTGCAGCGCCCAGTTCGGTACGCAGCACACGCCTCGCCCTGAAGCCACCAGCTGCATCATCATCACCGTGAGCTCCGAGGTGCGCACCTGTGCCGGCTCGATATCGGCCGGTTCGAGAAAGCGGGTGAAGATATCCAGACGATCGCGTTCTACCGGATAGGTGATCAGCGTTTCGCTGGCTAGGTCCTCGGCCCGGATATAGGGGCGTGCCGCCAGCTGATGTTGGTTGGCGACGGCGAGCAGGGCTTCATACGTGAACAGCGGCACGTAGGTAATGCCTGGGAGTTCGATGGGATCTGAGGTAACGACCAGATCCAGATCGCCGCGTGCCAGTGCCGGTAACGGGGCAAAGGAAAAACCCGAGGCCAGATCCAGCTCCACCTCCGGCCAAGCATCGCGAAACTGGTCGATTGTCGGCATCAGCCACTGGAAGCAGCTGTGGCATTCGATCGCCATATGCAGCCGACCCGCCGTTCCGCCGGCGAGTCGGGCAAGGTCACGCTCGGCGCTGCGCAGTTGCGGCAGAAGGTTGTCGGCCAGCTGCAACAGGCGCAAGCCTGCGCTGGTGAAACGTACCGGCCGGGTTTTACGTACGAACAGCTGCACACCCAGACGCTCTTCCAGTTCCTTGAATTGATGCGACAAAGCCGATTGAGTCAGATGCAGGCGCTCGGCCGCTTCGACAAGACTATCCGTTTCACGCAGTGCATGAAGGGTCTTCAGGTGGCGGATTTCAAGCATGCTGCGAACTTCCTGATTTTCGGCTGTTGCGTGGGTAAATCCCAAAGATATGATCCATGGACATGAACGTCGCTCATCGTAGTGGCGAAGTGTGTCCCAGCATCACGACAGCTGTCGAGTCGACGGTGTTTGTTCAATGACGAATGAGCCAGCGCTTGCGGTGTCGGCGATCCCGCTCGGTAGCGATCTTTTGTTACATCCAGAGGCGACTGGCCAGATAGACCAATAAGCCGAGGGGCAGAAGTGCGGCGATCACCCATGCGCCATCACGGGCCATCATGCCCAGCCCGAGAAAACTCAGCGCCGCTCCGGCTACCGAGTTGCCGAACGGAATCAACTCCAGCGGTGGCATGGTTGCAGCAATCAACAGGCACAGCAGCGCATTGATGTATACGAAGGCGCCGTCGGTGAGGAATGTCAGACGATGACGAAGTAACCGATCGATCGTCCGCGCCGGGCGCTTGAGAAAGGCGATCGCACGATCGTACTTGCTCCGCGAAGCGCAGCGCTTCAATAGCCAGCGTGGTAGCCAGAAGTGCTTGCGGCCAATCAGCAGCTGGGTCGCAATCAGCCCGACCATGATGGCGAAAAATGTCGGAAGGCCTGGTATGCCGGATAGCGGCGAGAACACCAACAGGCCAGGGACCAGCAGCAAGGCGCCGAAGCTGCGCTGCCCAGTCGCCTCGAGAATGCATTCGATATTGATCGGTTTCCCTGGCTCACCGGCCTCTGCCAGATGCTCGAGGAGCGTTTTGAGATCCTGCGGTTCTTCCTCTCCGGTCATGAAGCTGCCTTATGAGTTCGTCTGGTTTCTTAGACGACTGACCGAGCAGAAATGTTCTTTATGAGCGCTTCTCTCGTTCATTACAAATTACTTGAGTTTGTTTCAGTGGCCGACGGCTCTCACACTACCCATGTCGAAACGTACACATTGGAGATGTCATGTCTGTCGCACATTCACTGGGGTTCTCATGCATCGGGGCTGATAAGAAGCTGAAAGAAGCACTTGATGCGTATCGGAAGGGCACCATCAGCGAAGCCGCCCTGCTTGGAGTCGGTCAGGACATGCGTGCGACACATTGGAAGCTACAAGCCGAGGCCGGCATCGATTTGCTGCCGGTTGGTGACTTCACCTGGCATGAGCGGGTACTGACACATTCGCTGATGTTCGGCGTGATCCCCGAGCGCTTCCGGCCAATCGAAGGCGAGCCAACGCTCGACACACTGTTCACCATGGCGCGGGATGATGCGCAGAGTTGCGGTAGAGGTGAGCAGGCACTGGCACTGGGTAAGTGGTTCGATACGGACTACCACTACCTGGTCCCAGAACTCAGCACGGATCAACAGTTCAGGTTGTCCTGGGCTCAGCTCTTCGATGAGGTCGAGGAGGCCAGAATTCTGGGACATAAGGTCAAGCCGGTATTGATCGGGCCGCTGACCTATCTGTGGTTGGGCAAGGCGACAGGTGCGCCGTTCGACAAGTTGGATCTGCTTGATAGGTTGCTTCCGATCTACGGCGAGGTCCTAGAGCGGCTTGCCGCACAGGGCGTCGAGTGGGTGCAGATCGATGAGCCGGTTCTGGTGCTGGATCTGCCGCAGGCGTGGAAGAACGCATTCGAGCGCGCCTATAACCTGCTGCAGCGAGCGCCGTTGAAAAAGCTGATCGCTACCTACTTCGGCGGGGTGAAAGACAATCTCGGTTTGGCTGCTGCGCTGCCGGTGGATGGCCTTCATATCGATCTGGTCAGCGCGCCGGATCAGTACCCGCTGGTGATAGATCGCCTGCCGACTTACAAGGTTCTTTCCCTGGGCTTGGTGGATGGCCGTGATGCGCAACGGTGTGATCTGGATAAGGCGTTGCCAGTGCTCGGCCACGCTGCTGAACGTTTGGGTGAGCGGCTATGGGTCGCGCCCTCCTGCTCGTTGTTGCATGTGCCAATGGTGCGGAAATCTGATGCCGAGCTCGAGGACTGGCTCGGCTTCGCCTCGCAGAAATGCGGCGAAGTCGTGATGCTTGCACGTGCGATCGATCAGGCCAATGGCGACATAGTGCAGGCTGCGATCCAAGATGGTTGCGAGTTTCAGGCCAGCTGGGTGCAGCCACCCCGTATCCACAAGCCGCAAGTTTTCGAACGTAAGGCGCGCCGGGCCATGGTGGCTTGACCAACTTGTCTTGAGCGAGTCTTGCGCCGTGACGGGCTGCGGTAAAACCTGGGTCTGCTCTGTGCGGGCAGCCAGGTTTTGGCTAAGGTAGCGCCCTCGATCCCCCAACCTTCCGCAGCCATGACGCCCGCTATCGATCTATTGAAAAAGGCCAAGGCCGAGCATCAGGTGCTCAGCTATGAACACGACCCCAAGTCTGCTTCCTATGGTCTGGAGGCGGCAGAAAAACTTGGGCTCGAGCCCGCACGCGTTTTCAAGACCTTGCTTGCAAGCAGCGAGAAAAACGAGTTGTTGGTTGCCGTGGTTCCGGTAGCCGGTACGCTCGATCTCAAAGCGCTGGCTCAGGCGGCAAAGGTGAAAAAGGTCGATATGGCCGATCCGATGGCAGCGCAACGTGCCACGGGCTATCTAGTGGGGGGTATCAGTCCGTTGGGGCAGAAGAAGCGGTTGCGCACGTTCATTGATAGCTCAGCCCAGACGCAGCCCAGTATCTATGTAAGCGCCGGGCGCCGTGGGTTGGAGGTAGAGCTTGCTGCTGAAGTCTTGGCCGAGCATACCGGAGCCAGCTTCGCGCCGATCGGGAGGCCCTGATAGCGATAGTCAGAGCGGTGGAAGAATCTCGCCCAGATCGGTGGAGTTGATGCCTGGAATGTGGATGTCGCTGTGGACCAGCTGCTGGCCTTCCATCTGCGGTTGCGTTACCCAGGTAAGGATGTCGTAGTAACGGCGCACGTTCGCTACGAAGTGCACCGGCTCTCCGCCGCGCGCATAGCCATATCGCGTCTTGGTGTACCACTGCTTTTGCGACAGACGAGGCAGCATCTGCTTCACATCCAACCATTTGTTCGGGTCCAGACCTTCGCCCTCGGCCAGCTTTCGCGCATCTTCCAGATGGCCTCCGCCGACGTTGTAGGCGGCTAGGGCGAACCAGGTGCGGTCGGGTTCCTGAATGCTGTCGGGAAGATTGGCGTGGACCTGGGCGATGTACTTGCCTCCGCCCTGAATGCTCTGCACCGGGTCGAGGCGATTGCTCACGCCCATGGCTTTGGCGGTATTGAGCGTCAGCATCATCAGGCCGCGTACGCCGGTCTTGGAGGTAGCCTCAGGCTGCCAGTGGGATTCCTGATAACCGATAGCTGCCAGCAGACGCCAGTCGACGCCGTGTTTCTTGGCGGTCTCGCGGAAGGTCTTTTCGTAGCGAGGCAGACGCTGTTGCAGATGTTTGGCGAAGGCATACGCGCCCACGTAACCCAACACATCGACGTGGCCGTAGTAGCGTTCACGCAGCCGTTGCAAAGTGCCGTTCTCGCGGGCCAGGTCGAGAAACTGATTAGCCGCCTCTAGCACGCTGTCGTCTTCGCCTTTGCCAGTGATCCATGACAGGCTGTTCTGCTCGCCAAGATCGAACGCGGCGCGGGCATTGGTGAAGTACACCTGGTTGAGGGCGAGCTCATTGGATTCGACAAGGGTAAGATCGACCTGGCCCTCATCCACCATGCGCAGCAGATCGACCACTTCGACCGCGTCGGATTCTTCATAACGAAGTTCTGGCAGTTCCGACTGCAGCGCTTTGAGCTTTTCTGCCTGGCTGCTGCCTTTGAGCACCATGATGCGTTTGCCGATCAGGTCCTCCGGCCGGGTAGGCCGCCGTTGCCCTTGGCGATAGACCACTTGAGTAGTGACGTCGAGATAGGGCTTGGTAAAGCGCGCAGCGTCCATACGGCCTTCGCTGGCTACCAGGCCTGCGGCTGCAAGTGCAGGCCCACCGGGGCGGTTCAGACGGGTGAAGATCTCATCGATGCTGTCTGCGGTTTCGATCTGCAGCTCGACACCCAGATGGCTGGCGAAGCGCTGAACCAGCTCGTACTCGAAGCCGGCTTCGCCATTGCGATCCTGGAAATAGGTGGAGGGGCTGTTGCGGGTGATCACGCGCAGTACACCTTCCTCCTTGATACGCTCGAGCGCGCTGGGCGGTTCGGCGCAGCTGCTAAGCATCAGGAAGAGTCCGGTCGCCAGCAACCAGGCGGTGCAGCGCTTGCGGAACGCGGTTTGAGCAAACATCGGCGCAGTATACGCAAAGGCGAACCGCCACCATATCTCGACAGGATCGACGGACTTTGCTAAGCGAAACGGCAATTGCAGGCAATCCGCGCCGTTCACGGGCGCGAATCGCTTGTACCCTGCGCCGTCAAATGTATCGCCACGTGTCCATTGCGTGGTTACGTCTGAGGCGCCATCCAGAAGTGAAGTCGCGGCAGCCGATAGCCCTTGCGCTTGATATACCGGACAAGCCTCAGGACAATTCGCCGCCTCGATGCCGCCTGTTTTCGGTATCTGGTTTCTATGCGAGACAAATCTGGATGCCCATCGCCGCTGATAATCCCTGGTACGTCTATCTGGTGCGAGCGGCCAATGGCTCCTTGTACTGTGGAATCAGCGACGACGCTCAGCGCCGTTTCGCCGCCCACCAGAGTGGTCGAGGTGCTCGCTTCTTTCATTCCAGCCCGGCGGTGGCGCTTGTCTACGTGGAAGCATGTGTCTCGAAAGGGGATGCATTGCGCCGTGAGCGGGCGATAAAACAATTGAAGAAGTCGGCAAAAGAGGCGCTGGTTTCGACGCAGTCCGGCCCCATTTCGGTGAATATCCAGGCAATCAGCTGAACGGGTAGGCTGCCCGCGCTGCGGCGAGTAAGCTGCCGGTCTACCTGAAAAGACTGGCGGAGCCTGCAATGCACGAGATCATTCTGCACCACTATCCCACCTCACCCTTCGCTGAGAAAGCGCGGCTGATGATGGGCTTCAAGCAGCTGTCCTGGCGGTCGGTGCAAATCCCGCCAGTCATGCCTAAACCTGATCTAACGGCCCTGACTGGTGGCTATCGACGTACACCCGTGCTGCAGATTGGCGCCGACGTTTATTGCGATACTGCGCTGATGGCGCGCCGTCTCGAAGCCGAGAAGAACACCCCGGCGCTGTTCCCGGAGGGGCAGGAGTTCGTTGCCGCTACGCTCGCGCAGTGGGCCGATTCGGTGTTGTTCCTGCACGCGGTCAGTCTGGTGTTCCAGCCTGAATCGATGGCGATGCGTTTTGCTCAAGTACCCAAAGAGTTCGTGCAAGTATTCAGCAAGGACCGCGCGGCATTGTTCAGTGGTGGATCCGCGGCGCGTATTCCGCTGGAGCAGGCGAAGAACCATTGGCCGGTTCTGATGGCGCGTTTGCAGCAGCAACTGGCACGCGGTGAAGGCGAGTTCCTATTCGGCAACGCACCGTGCATAGCGGACTTCTCCATAGCGCACTGCCTCTGGTTCCTCAAAGGTACGCCCGTTACAGCCCCGTTGGTCGATGACTATCCGGAGATTCAGGCCTGGCTGGGCAAGGTCTTGGGTGTTGGACATGGCTCTCTCAGCGAGCTGAGCGCCGAAGATGCACTGAAGATCGCTCGCGAAGCCGATCCGGCTCCGCTACCCGCCGAAAGCTTCTTCGAGCCCAACGGTTTCCGGGCTGGACAGCAAGTCACAATTTCTGCGGTGGACTACGGAACCGACCCGGTGGAAGGGGAGTTGGTGTTCGCGGGTGTCGAAGAGCTGATCCTGCGAAGGGAAGACGAGCGTGCCGGCGTTGTGCACGTGCATTTCCCGCGTTTCGGTTACCGCATCGACGCACGTTGATGCAGAGAATGCCCGCCGACCGACTACCTCGGTCAGCGGGATCTTGCATTAGAGCGCGATGAACAGCAGGGTCACACCGAGCAGCAAGCGGTAGACCACGAACGGCAGCATACCCAGTGCGTCGAGCGCCTTGAGGAACAGCTTGATGCAGAGGAATGCAGCTACGAATGAAAGCGCCGTCCCGATGAAGATATCGTTCCAGGGAGCGGCTTCACCGGATTTTACGAGCTCGACCGTCTTTAGCCCACCGGCGGCGAGGATCAGCGGGATCGACAGCAGAAACGAAAAGCGAGCGGCCGCCTGACGGGTAAAGCCCAGTAGCAGCGCAGCAGTCATGGTGATGCCTGATCGCGAGGTGCCGGGAATCAGCGCCAGCGCTTGAGCGAAGCCAATGATCAGCGCGCTTTTCCAGGTCAGCTGTTCCATTTCAGCGACCCGGCGCCCTGTAGCGTCGGCGTACCACAGCACCAGACCGAAAACGATGGTGGTCACGGCGATGACGAGCATCGAGCGGGTGTACTCCTCGATGTAGTCTTCCAGCAGCAATCCCGCGATCGCTGCTGGTAATGTCCCGATGATGATCGCCCAACCCAGGCGGCTTTCTGCACTGACCTGTTGACGAAAAACATGCGCCAGCCAGCCGCGAGTGGTCGCTATCACTTCGTGACGGAAGCAGATCAGTACGGCGAGCAGGGTGCCCACGTGAACCGCGACGTCGAATGCCTGGCCCTGGTCCGGCCAGCCCAGTACCTGCGACGGGAGAATCAAATGAGCGGAAGAGGAAATCGGAAGGAATTCGGTGATGCCCTGCACCAGGGACAGAATAATCAGGTGTAACCAATCCATTGTTGATCCTTAGCTGAGCGGAGCGCGGTTGCCGTGGCAAATTTGAGCAGCCCATGTGACTGACAAAAGGCCAATTCATTCCGCGCAGTCTGAAGTTCATTTAGCCGTCGTTCAGCGACGGCCGGGTATTGAAGATGAACAGTCGAGCAGGCGCAGTGGCTATTACCCTTGAAGTCAGCCCTTGCGGCGCTTGAGCTGATCAGTCAGCTGGGTTGGCAGGTTGCGGATGATCAGCATGTCACGGGCCTCGTCATACTCGACCTTCGAGCCGAGAAGATGGGACTCGAAACTGATCGACAAGCCTTCGGCCCGACCGGTGAAGCGCTGAAACTGGTTGAGGGTGCGCTTGTCAGCCGGGATCTCCGGGGATAGCCCGTAGTCCTTGTTGCGGATATGGTCGTAAAAGGCGCGAGGTCGTTCTTCATCGATCACACCGGAAAGCTCTTCCAGCGACATGGGCTCGCCGATCTTGGCCTGGCTGCTGGCATAACCGACCAGTGCACTGGTCTTCTCCCGGGCCGCTCCTTCCGGCAGGTCTTCGCTCTCAACATAGTCGCTGAAGGCTTTGAGCAGGGTGCGTGTTTCACCCGGGCCATCCACACCTTCCTGGCACCCGATGAAGTCGCGGAAATACTCCGAGACTTTTTTGCCGTTCTTGCCTTTGATGAAGGAAATGTACTGCCGGGACTGCTTATTGTTCTTCCACTCCGAAATGTTGATCCGGGTGGCCAGATGCAGTTGTCCGAGATCCAGGTGCCGCGCTTCGGCCACATCCAGCGAATCGGTAACGGTTACACCGTTGCTGTGGTGGAGCAGGGCGATGGCCAGATAATCGGTCATGCCTTGTTGGTAATGCGCGAACAGTACGTGGCCCCCGGTCGAGAGATTGGACTCCTCCATCAGTTTCTGCAGGTGTTCGACTGCTTTGCGGCTGAATGCGGTGAAGTCCTGATTGCCCTCCATGTACTGCGTCAGCCAACCGCTGAACGGGTAGGCACCCGACTCCTCGTGAAAGAAGCCCCATGCCTTCCCCTGCTTGGCGTTATAGCTTTCGTTCAGATCGGCCAGCAGGTTTTCGATGGCCTGGGAGTCGCCCAGCTCCGAATCGCGGGCGTGCAATACGGCAGGAGTGCCGTCCGGCTTTTTCTCGATCAGATGAACTATGCAATGGCGAATCGGCATGAGGTACTCGCGTAGGGTGAGGCAAACGGCGCCCAGTTTAACCGAGCAGCAAGGGGCGACGCTGGGCAAAAAGTGGATGCTAATGGCCGGGGTTATACGAGTAAGATGGATCCCCCTCGATGTTTGCAAAGTGTGTCCGTGATGAATGCGATTTGGCGCAACAGTACCTGGATCCTGCTCGGCGGCTCGCTGATCCTCGCCGTGTCCCTGGGCACGCGGCATGGCTTCGGGCTTTTCCTTCCGCCCATGAGTGCAGAATTCGGCTGGGGACGAGAGGTATTCGCCTTCGCCATCGCGCTGCAGAATCTCATCTGGGGGATCGCTCAGCCGGTCACCGGCGCTTTGGCAGACCGGTTCGGAGTAGCCCGGGCAGTGTTGCTCGGTGGCGTCCTTTATGCCGTCGGCCTGCTGCTGATGGCTGGTGCAGACTCCCCGGTCTCATTGTCGCTCAGTGCCGGTTTTCTGATCGGGCTGGGGCTTTCCGGAACCTCCTTCTCCGTGATCCTCGGCGCCGTGGGCCGGGCTGTTCCTGCTGAGAAGCGCAGCATGGCCATGGGCATTGCCAGTGCGGCGGGCTCGTTCGGTCAGTTCGCCATGTTGCCCGGCACGTTGGGCCTGATTGGCTGGTTGGGGTGGTCGTCGGCCCTGCTGGCGCTTGGGTTGCTGGTCGCGCTGATCATGCCGCTTGCACTGATGCTGCGTAGCGGCCCACCGGCACCCGTGACGGGCCCGCAGCAAACGCTCATCGAGGCGTTGCGTGAAGCGGTCAGCCATTCCGGTTTTCGCCTGCTGGCGCTGGGTTTCTTCGTGTGCGGCTTTCAGGTGGTGTTCATCGGCATCCACCTGCCGGCCTATCTGGTCGACAAACAGCTACCCGCGATGGCCGGGACCACGGTGCTCGCGCTGGTCGGGCTGTTCAACATCGTCGGTACATACACGGCGGGTTGGTTGGGAGGTTGCTACTCCAAGCCCAAACTTTTGACGGCGCTCTATCTGATGCGAGCCGTGGTCATCAGTGCGTTCTTCTTCGCGCCGCTGACGCTGTGGACCGCTTACGCGTTCGGCATTGCCATGGGGCTGCTCTGGCTATCGACTGTTCCATTGACTAATGGCACCGTCGCAACGCTGTTTGGCGTTCGCAACCTGTCTATGTTGGGTGGCATCGTGTTTCTGTTTCATCAGATCGGCTCGTTCTTCGGCGGCTGGCTGGGCGGTTGGGTGTACGACACCACCGGCAGTTACGACCTGGTGTGGCAGATTTCCATTGCGCTGAGCCTGATGGCCGCAGCGCTCAATTGGCCGATCCGTGAGCAACCCGTCGAGCGGGTGCGCCTGGCTGCGGGTACGGCCTGATGTTCCGGATATGCCTTTGGTCTGGTGGCGTCGCGCTTGCGGTGCTGCTGCTTGTGGCGGCATGGTGGGGCTGGCAGCAGGGCGGGCTGGCACTCTTGCAACTGGGTATGGGCGTCTGTTGATCAATCGTTTGGTCAAATTTTATTTCGGTGAGGGAATCAATCCAGAGTCGCTCTCTCAAACAAGCGAGACGAACGAAACTGTCGCCTAATCGTAATCAAAGGCCTGT
Source organism: Stutzerimonas zhaodongensis (assembly GCF_003696365.1). Classification (GTDB taxonomy): domain Bacteria; phylum Pseudomonadota; class Gammaproteobacteria; order Pseudomonadales; family Pseudomonadaceae; genus Stutzerimonas; species Stutzerimonas zhaodongensis. The sequence goes on along the minus strand of NZ_RFFM01000001.1, from coordinate 1,657,738 downwards.
AAAAAGCTGCGGCATGCAGTTACCTGGAGCTACCGAACCATGTCCACCCTTACTGAACTCGCCCAACAAATCGCCCAACTCTACCCACTGCAAGACAAGCGGGTCGGCAAACGCTACCGCGTGGTCGGCGAACTTGCTGGCATGACTGAGCTGGAAGAGATCAACGGCGAGCCACGTTACATCCAGACTCTTGCCCTGAAAGATCGCCAACGCTGGGATCTCGCTGTCTGAATTGGTAGCCCGGCTGATCAGCCGGGCGTTCGATCAGTCCAGTAGTCCGCGCGCCACTGAGCGCGCGCCGCGTCATCGAGGTAGCTCCAGGCGACGAAGCGGCTGCGCTTCTGGCCCTGGGACATGTCGCAGATACGTATCTTTACCGCGCCGAGCTTTTTAAGCCGAGCCTCCAGTGGCTGCACGTTGCCCGCCTTGGACACCAGGGTGCTGAACCAGCAGATCTGCTGCGCCACTGCGCGGCTTTCATCGGCTAGCCTGGCAACGAACGTTGCCTCACCGCCTTCACACCAGAGCTCCGCCGCCTGACCGCCGAAATTCAGCGCCGGTAGTTTGCGCTTGGGATCGAGCTTTCCGAGGTTGCGCCATTTGCGTTGGCTGCCACTGTTGGCTTCGGCCTGGGATGCATGGAATGGCGGATTACAGAGCGTAACGTCGAAGCGATCATCAGCCTGTACCAGGTTTTCGAATACATGTCGCGGGTTGGCCTGTTGCCGCAAGGCGATGCGCTTGCCGAGCTTGTTCGCGGCCACGATGGTGCGCGCCGTGGCCAATGCGGTGGCATCGATATCCGAACCGGTGAATTGCCAACCATATTCACGCTGCCCGATCAGTGGGTAGATGCAGTTGGCTCCCGTTCCGACATCCAGCGCATGGATCTTTGCGCCGCGTGGAATTCCGCCTCCATTGTCCTGTGCCAGCAAGTCAGCCAACCCGTGCAGGTAATCGGCTCGACCTGGAATGGGCGGGCATAGATAGCCGGCCGGGATATCCCAGTGGTCGATGCCATAGAACTGTTTGAGCAGTGCGCGGTTGAATACACGCACTGCAGCCGGATCAGCGAAGTCGATGCTCTGCTTGCCGTAGGGGTTGATGATCACGAATTCGGCCAGCTCCGGACTGCCGGCAATGAGTGCCGGGAAATCGTAGCGGCCGGTATGCCGATTGCGGGGGTGCAGCGTGCCTTTCTCCGATGCAGGTTTAGGCGCGCGCGGCGGTGGGTTGGCTGAATTAGAGACTTTCATGGTCGGCTGCTGGTAGCGCTTGAGTCGCGCATTGTCCCACAGGTTTCAGGTCTGGCGTGGCACCAGCAGCATCCAGCCCAGCCCCCAGAGCAGAGCACCAGCGCCGAGCCAGAACGCGCTGTGCAGTGAACCACCCATGGTTAGCCAAACGCCGGTCAGCCACGGGCCGGCCAGTTGGGTCAGGCTGTACAGGGCAATCAGCGCCGCAGACAGACGCGGCCCCTGATGCGGGTGAAGTGTCCGAGCCAGCCGCTGGGTCAGCAACACCGTTCCAAGAAAGGTGCCGCCGACCAATACGCCACATAGCAAGATCCCTGTAGCTCCAGGTATCAACAGCGCAGCTAGCACGCCGGTCAGCTGACTGGCGTAGCTCAAGCGCAGTGCCTGTGTATCGCCAAGCAAGGCGCCCAGTCGGTTCCAGAGCCAAGGCGAAGGCAGGGTGGCGACGGCGACCACCAGCCAGCTGCCTTCGACCAGCATATCTCCAGGCTCCACCTGCAGCCGGGCCACCATGGGCAAAAACGTCATCGGCAGGATGTAGCCCATGCCCGCACCGGCATAGGACAGGAACAGCGGCGTGCTGGCACGATCAAGCAACCGACCGCTGCGCGGTTGGGCCGCGGTAGCAGGCGTGACTTCTGGCGTTATGTCCAGGCTTGCCAACTGACGCCAACCCCACCAGGCGAGCGGGATGGAGAGCAGGGCCGCCGGCCACCAGCGCTCGGCACCTTCGAGCACGCCATTGCTGAGGCTCACCATGAAGCTCGAGACGATCAGCCCGACACAGGCGCCCAGGTAAACCAGGCCGCTCGAGGATGTACGGCGATGGCGCGCAAGCCACTCCAGAATCAGTGAAGGCGCCTGAACGAACACCAGGCCATTGCCGATCCCGTTGAGCAGCCTCATTGCTGATAGCGCTTCGGCGGATTCCGTCTGAGTCTGCGCCAGGGTAGTTACCACGTGCAGCACCAATGCCCAGGGCAGGCTGCGACGAATCTGCGCCACGCGGTGCCAACGTAACGCGAGCAGCGCACCGATCAGATAGCCGAGATAGTTCCAGGTGGCGATGCTTGCGCCCTGCTGTACCGTCAGTACGCCGTCTTCCACCAGCCAGGGAAGGAGCGGCGTGTAGACGAAGCGACCCAGCCCGTGGACGACGAGCAACAGCGTGGCGCCGGCCAGAAGCACGGGGAACAGAGCGGGGCGTTGAGACATCGAGATCGGCCAGGCAGTCGAGAGCTGACCAGCTTACCCACAGCCGCGCGTTACGACCACGCCATGTAAAGATGTACGCATGGATCAGAGTGGGAAGAGCAGTGGCACGAGGAGGACAGACGTCAGCATGACCAGCAGCGTAAACGGTACGCCGATGCGTAAGAAGTCGGCGAAGCTATAGTTGCCCGGTCCAAGCACCAGTGTGTTCACCGGGGAAGAGATCGGCGTCATGAACGCGGCGGATGAAGCCAGTGCGATGATCATGGCGAACGGGTAAGGTGATGCGCCAAGTTGCTCGGCAGTTGAAATTGCAACTGGCGCCATCAGCACAGCGGTTGCGGTGTTGGAAATAAACAGGCCGATGACAGCTGTAAGCACAAACAGGCAGGCCAGTAGCATATGCGGCCCGGCCTCCCCGAACAGCCCTATCAGGGCTGAAACAACCAGGGCAATACCACCGGTCTTCTGCAATGCCAGGGCGAAGGGCAGCATGCCGACGATCAGTATCAGGCTAGGCCAGTGAATCGCCTTGTAGGCGCTGTCCATGTCGATGCAGCGAAAGAGCCCCATCACCATACAGCCAATCAGCGCAGCAATAACATTGGGAACAAGACCGCTGACCATCAGCCCGACCATGACGGCCAAACCCAATAATGCGAAGGGGGCCTGTTTGGCCGCGGGCGCCACGTCGTCGACCTCGGCGGGCAGACTCAGCACTAGAAAGTTACGGCTCATGCCTTGCAGACGATGGATATGCTTCCAGCCACCGGCCACCAGAAGGGTGTCGCCGGCTTTGAGCCTTTCGTCCACGAGCAGGCCTTGCAGCGCCTCGCGGTTTCGCCGCAGCCCCACCACATTGAGCTTATGGCGGGAGCGAAATCCCAGCGCCTGAACGGTCTTGCCTGGCAGGCTCGAGTCAGGCGGAAGTGCGACCTCGGCCAGCCCCAGCTCACGCGAGTGATCGCCATAGTACGAGGTGCTGAGTTGCAGCGGCTCCAGACCCAATTCCTCATAAGCGCCTAGCAGGCCTATGGCCGGGCTCGCCAGGTCGACTAGCAGAACGTCGCCGATCTGCAGTTGACTGTTGCCGGTAGCAATCAGCAGCAGCCGCCGGAAGCGCTGCTGACGTTCGATGGCGATGACGTTGATGCCGTACTGGGTCCTGAGCTTCAACTCGTCCAGCGCCTGGTTTGCCAGTGGCGATCGAGGCAGAACACGAAGACGGCGTTCGCGTTCAGGAAGGCGATAACGCTGGGCCAGCGCCGCGAGGGTGTCCCGGGGTTCGATCAGAGGGTCCGAGCCGCTTGATGGACCAAGCCAGCGCCGCGCCAGAAGCAGGTAGCCAATGCCCAGCAGGAGAATCGTCAAGCCGATCGGGGCGAAGCTGAAAAAGGCGAAGCCCTCGAGGCCGGCGCGTCGCAGCTCGCTGTGCACCACCATGTTCGGCGGCGTTGCGACCAGTGTAAGCATGCCGCTCATCAGGCCAGCAAAGGCTAGAGGCATCATCAGTCGACGCGGCGAGACCTGCATCTTCGAGGCGATGCTCAGAACGACGGGGATGAAGATCGCCACCACCCCGGTAGAACTCATCACCGAGCCCAACCCGGCTACTGCAAGCATCAGCAGAACCAGCAGTCGCGTCTCGCTACTTGCCGACGAGCGCATCAGCCATTCACCCAGGCGATACGCAATGCCGGTGCGGACCAGCCCGTTGCCTATAACGAACAGGGCAGCGATAAGCACGACGCTGGGGTCGCTGAAGCCGGCAAGCGCCTCGGGCACGCTGAGCACGCCAGTGAGTGGAAGAGCCACCATGGCAAGCAGGGCAACGACATCCATGCGAGGCCGATTAATGATGAAAAGCGCCACGCAAGCCGCCAACAGCCCGAGGACCAGCAACAGGTCGGTGTTCATGTCGTGGCGGTCAGGGGTAACCGAGGGTCGACTTGAGCTGCGCGAGATTGCGCTCGATCCACTGCCGGTCGATCGCACCCCAGTCATGAATCCGATAATGGCCCGCATTGTGCCGCTCGCCGTCGTCCTGGCTGAAGCGGCAATCGATGTCGATTTCGGCTAGCGCCGCCAGGGTATCCTGGGCCGTACGTCTGGGCATGCCTGTCGCGGCCGTCAGCGCGGGCACGCTGGTGGCCGTGCCGGTGTCGATCAACCAGGCGACGTACAGTCGTCGGTAAAAACTGCTTTTGGTCTTGCTGATGGTCATCCGGTCTCCCAAAACCTGAACGTCGAGCGGTCGAGTCGCATCGCGGACTCGACCCAGCTCGGGTTAGCTGACGCTCAGCGCAGCGCGAGCATGCCGACGTAGGTAACGGCGCCGGCAGTGTATCCAAGAAAGGCCAGCAAGCTGACGCGCTTGATGTACCAGGTGAAGCTGATCTTTTCCATGCCCATTGCCGCTACGCCGGCAGCTGAGCCAATGATCAGCGTACTGCCGCCGGTTCCAGCGCAGTAGGCGAGCATTTCCCAGAAGTTGCCATCGACGACGAATTGAGACAACCAAGCGGCTTCTTCAGGCGCAGATGAGGCGAGCACGGCTGGGCTGATAAGTGGGTACATTTTCATAGAGCCGGCAACCAGCGGCACGTTGTCCACCACGGCGGAGAGCAGGCCAATGGTGTAGTTGATCGGGTAGATGTGGCCCATCGTTTCACGCAATGCAGTGGCGACCTGCGTCAGGTGGCCAGCCGTGGCCAGCGCTGCCACTGCGAGCAGAATGCCGAGGAAGAACAGCACGCTTGGCGTATCCACCTTGCGCAGCACGCCGACGACCGAGAGCGGATGCTTGTGATCGTCTTCCTTGTGCCTGTGCAGGAACTCAGTGGTCACCCAAAGCACGCCGAGGCCGAAAAGAATGCCCATGTAGGGTGGCAAGTGGGTGACGGTCTTGAAGATGGGCACGAATACCAGCGCGCCGATGCCAAGTGCCAATACCAGGTTGCGTTCGAACGCCGTCGTGGCGGGAGGATTGGTTTCGGCCAGGTGAGCGCGTGCGCGGGGGCGGGGAACCTCGCCGCTCATGCGGAAGCTGAGGATCAGAAGAGGTACCAGCAGGCAGACCAGGCTTGGGAGGAACAGGCCGACTATCACGCCAGGGGCGGTGATCTGGCTACCGATCCAGAGCATGGTGGTGGTCACGTCGCCGATCGGTGACCATGCACCGCCGGCGTTAGCGGCGATGACTACCACACCAACGAACAGCCAGCGCTCGGGGCGCCCTCGGATCAGCTTGCGAAGCAACGAGACCATGACGATCGTGGTGGTCAGGTTATCCAGTGCGGCGGAGAGGAAGAAGGTCAGAAAACCGATGATCCACAGCAGCTTGACGCGGTTGCGCGTCTGGATGCGGTCCGTGATGACCTTGAAACCTTCATGGGAGTCGATCAGCTCGACGATGGTCATTGCGCCGAGCAGGAAGAATAGAATCTCCGAGATTTCGCCCAGGTGATGCCTGAGTGATTCGACCACGACGGCGGATGAGTCCCCGGGGTTATGACTTCCCGGCTGAAGTAGCGGGACGATGGTATCGGCACCGAATACCAACGCTGTCCAGCACAGAACTGCGGTAAGGATCGCGGCCGCGGCCTTGTCGATTCTCAGCGGGTGCTCAAAGGCTATGCATAGATAGCCAAGCACAAATACAACAGCCATGAGTACATACATCGGAGGGGCTCCATTTCTTAGAAACCGGACCGGCCATTCGTTATTGTCGGAATTGGCGCGGTGGCTGACAGGTTGAAAAAAATGGGCGACCTGCGGTGCGATTGAATTAAGTGCGACCGCGATACGGAAGGGCTCTGCCTGCATCGATTACGGCTGCGCGTACGGCTACCCGGCTGGGTTGGCTTCGCTGCTGACTTACTTCATGTCGTCACGCAATTGCGCGTCGGTGGCCTGTCAGGTGTGATTCGTTTTTGCAATGTGCGACATAGTGTATCGGCCGCACTGGTTTTTACTTGTCATCAATCAAGTGCGGAGGCCTAAACAAAAAGGCCAGCACATAAAGTGCTGGCCCTAGAGTTTCTACAGACTGGCGATACGGCCTCGCTGCTCCAGCAGCTGGGCCCTGGCCTGTTCCGCCTCGGCCAGTTTGGCGCGCTCCTTGTCGATCACCTCGGCTGGCGCCTTGTCGACGAAGCCTGCGTTACCGAGTTTGCCGCCCACACGCTTGACCTCCCCATCGAGCCTGGCGATCTCCTTGTCCAGGCGAGCGAGTTCGGCATCCTTGTCGATCAGGCCAGCCATTGGCACAAGCAGCTGCATGTCGCCCACGAGAGCGGTGGCAGACATCGGCGCTTCTTCGTCGGCAGCCAGAACACGAACGCTTTCCAGCTTGGCCAGCTTCTTCAGCAGCGGCTCGTTTTCAGCGAGCCGGCGCTGATCGGAGGTGCTGGTGTTACTCAAAACCACGTCGATGCGCTTGGCCATGGAAATGTTCATTTCGCCACGAATCTGGCGGATGCCTAGCATGAATGCCTTGACCCACTCGATGTCGTTCTCGGCTGCCTCGTCGAGGCGCTCAGGATTGAATTCCGGCCAGGGTTGCAGCATCAGCGTCGGGCCCGACTTGCCCGCCAGGGGCGCAACACGCTGCCAGATCTCTTCCGTGATGAAGGGCATGAAGGGGTGAGCCAGGCGCAGTGCGGTTTCCAGTACGCGCACCAGGGTGCGGCGGGTGCCGCGCTGGCGTTCGAGACTGGCTGTTTCGTCCCAGAGTACCGGCTTGACCAGCTCCAGATACCAGGCGCAGTACTCGTCCCATATGAACTCATAGAGCGCTTGGGCAGCCAGGTCAAAGCGGAAGGCTTCCAGCTGGCGGGTCACTTCCGCCTCGGTGCGCTGCAGCGCGGAAATGATCCAGCGATCCACCGATGACAGCTCTACCGGAGCGTCAGGGGCCGACGGGTCGGGATTGACGCCGGTGTCTTTGCCTTCGGAGTTCTCGAAGACGAAGTTGGCGGCATTCCAGATCTTGTTGCAGAAGTTGCGATAACCCTCGACCCGGCCCATATCGAATTTGACATCGCGGCCGGTTGAGGCCAGCGAGCAGAACGTGAAGCGCAGGGCGTCGGTGCCGTAACTGGCGATGCCATCAGGGAACTCGGCCCGAGTCTGCTTGGCAATTTTTTCGGCTAGCTTGGGTTGCATCATGCCGCTGGTGCGCTTGGTCAGTAGCTCGTCGAGCGTGATGCCATCGACGATGTCCAGCGGGTCGAGCACGTTGCCCTTGGACTTGGACATCTTCTGTCCCTGGCCATCGCGCACCAGACCGTGCACATAGACGGTCTTGAACGGGATCTGCCCGGTCAGGTGCGTGGACAGCATGATCATCCGCGCAACCCAGAAGAAGATGATGTCGAAGCCGGTCACCAATACATCGGTGGGGTGGAAGGTCTTGAGAAACTCGGTCTGTTCAGGCCAGCCTAGGGTGGAGAACGTCCACAGACCGGAGCTGAACCAGGTGTCCAGCACGTCATCGTCCTGACGCAGTTCGACGTTGTTGCAGAGGTTGTATTTGCTTCGAACTTCAGCCTCGTCACGGCCGACGTAGACGTTGCCGGCCTCGTCATACCAGGCCGGAATACGGTGGCCCCACCAAAGCTGCCGGCTGATGCACCAGTCCTGGATGTCTCGCATCCAGCTGAAGTACATGTTTTCGTACTGCTTCGGCACGAACTGGATTTCACCACTCTCGACAGCGGCGATGGCTTTCTCGGCCAGCGGCTTGGTCGACACGTACCACTGATCCGTCAGCCACGGTTCGATGATGGTGCCGGAGCGGTCGCCGCGCGGAACCTTCAACGCATGGTCGTCGGTTTTTTCGAGCAGGCTCATGGCTTCGAACTCCGCAACGATGGCCTTGCGCGCATCGAAGCGGTCCATGTGTGCGTAGCCGTCTGGCAGGCTGGCATCAACCTTGTCGTTCGGCGTGCCGTCGATGTTGAACACCTGGGCCTTGGCAAGCACCGCAGCGTTACGGTCGAAGATGTTGATCAGCGGCAGACGATGGCGCTTGCCCACCTCGTAGTCGTTGAAATCATGAGCTGGCGTGATCTTTACGCAGCCGGTCCCGAACTCCAGATCGACGTAATCGTCAGCGACGATAGGAATCAGCCGGTTCACCAGCGGCAGCATGATGTGCCGGCCGATCAGGCTCTTGTAACGCTCATCCTCGGGATGCACCGCAACCGCGGCATCGCCAAGCATGGTTTCCGGGCGAGTGGTTGCAACGACCAGGTAGTCCATACCGTCTGCGGTCTTGCAGCCATCTGCCAGGGGGTAGCGAAGGTGCCAGAGATGGCCTTTCTCGTCATGGTTCTCCACCTCGAGGTCGGAGATCGCGGTGTGCAGCTTGGTGTCCCAGTTGACCAGGCGCTTGCCGCGGTAGATCAGGCCGTCCTCATGAAGACGTACGAAGGCTTCTTTCACGGCGTTGGAGAGGCCGGCGTCCATGGTGAAGCGCTCGCGAGACCAGTCCACCGAAGATCCGAGGCGTCTGATCTGTCGGGTGATATTCCCGCCAGACTCTTCTTTCCATTCCCAGACCTTGTCCAGAAACTTCTCGCGTCCGAGATCGTGACGGCTGACTCCCTGGGCGCCCAGCTGTCGCTCGACAACCATCTGAGTGGCGATGCCAGCGTGATCGGTGCCTGGCTGCCACAGGGTGTTGCGGCCCTGCATCCGACGGAAGCGAATCAGCGCATCCATGATCGCGTTATTGAAGCCATGACCCATGTGCAGGCTGCCGGTCACGTTCGGCGGCGGGATCATGATGGTGTAGGACTCGCCTGAACCTTGGGGCGCGAAATAGTTATTCGATTCCCAAGTTTGATACCAGGAGGTTTCGATGGCGTGCGGCTGGTAGGTCTTGTCCATGCGGCGGGACCCTTAAAACGGCTGATCGGAAAAGCCGGCAAGTATAAAGGCAAAGTGCGCCAGCAGCAGACTTACGTGCCGCTTTTATCAGTCTGCGCTACTCAACCGTGGAACCGTTGATTGCTCGATGCCGCATTGAGCTGACCAGGAATGAATCAGGTGCGCTTTGACCTGATCACCTGATCGGCGCGTGCCTCAAGTCGTCTACGCAGTTCTGCTTCGATCTGTGGCACGAAATCGTCTATCACATCCTGCAGGATCAACTGCGCTGCCGTGCGCAATTCATGGTCGAGATGACGTTCTGCGAGGGTGCGAAAAGCAGTTCGGACTGCGGGCTCTCGCGGTTCTGCCTCGATCTGTGCAGCCGCTGCCGGTGCACGCTCGACAATGTCGGACAGCATCGGAATGCTGTCCGGATCCAGCGTGTCTTTGAGTACAGGAGGATCCTGGTCGCCAAGTAGCGCTCGAATGGACTCTAGATCGTCAAGCAGATGGGCTTTATGCGGGGGTGTTTGCGTCATGTACGGTCGATTCCGGAAATTGAAGCGTCCAGGCGGGTAGTGCAGCTCCTGAGGCGGACAGGGGTCCCGTTCTGTGTGGCCGATCAGCGCTCGGACGTCAGTCCGGGTGGTCTAACGATGCGGGCTACAACTCGACTCTCTTTGGATCATAGCCGCGCTGGCGATAGGTGCGAAAATTGTCCCGGCAAACGGTCAGAAGCTCCGGTTGCTGGTTGACGATCTCGATGACGCGGCTGAACTGATCGGTGTGGGGCGAAAGCGTCTGAGACAGGTTGATCAGCAAACCCTGCGCTGCGGCTGGCGGCTGCTCCGTACCTATCACCACGAGTGCTTGCGGGTCGTCGTCATGCAGTTCGTGCGGGACGAAGCGTTCCGCACGAAAGCTCCAGAGCAGCTCATCCAGCTCACTACATTGCTGATCATTTTGGCAGCGAATGAATACAGGTATGCCGTGCTGCCAACCCTTGCTTGCCAGCTGGCAGGCCGCTCGCGCGCGACCGGCTGGCTCGCTGTCGGGCAACACGTAGAACTCGATACGAGTCATGCCTGAGTTCCGCTCGCTATCGTCATGCCTGCTCGGCTCGGTCCAGCAGATACTGAGTCAGCAGCGGCACAGGTCGACCTGTCGCGCCTTTTTCCTTGCCTCCGCTGGTCCAGGCTGTCCCGGCGACGTCCAGGTGCGCCCAGGGGTATGCCTTGGTGAAACGCGAAAGGAAGCAGGCAGCAGTGATGGTGCCAGCCTTGGGGCCGCCGATGTTGGCTATGTCGGCAAACGGGCTATCGAGCTGTTCCTGATACTCGTCGAACAGCGGCAACTGCCAGGCGCGGTCGCCGGCTTTCTGACCTGCGCCCAGGACTTGCTGAAGCAGTTCGTCATTGTTACCCAGTAGGCCCGATGTATTGCTGCCCAGCGCAACGATGCAGGCGCCGGTAAGGGTGGCCACGTCGATAACGGCTCGTGGCTTGAAGCGCTCTGCATAGGTCAGCGTATCGCAGAGTACCAGGCGGCCTTCGGCGTCAGTATTGAGGATTTCGACCGTCTGCCCGCTCATCGTGGTAACGATATCGCCGGGGCGGGTGGCATTGCCGCTGGGCATGTTTTCCGCGCAGGCGAGCAGGCCGACGAGGTTGATCGGCAGCTGAAGCTCGAGTGCTGCGCGGAAGGTGCCAAGCACGCTCGCTGCGCCACACATGTCGTACTTCATTTCGTCCATGCCCTGGCCAGGCTTGAGGCTGATGCCACCCGTGTCAAAGGTGATTCCCTTGCCGACCAAGGCGTAGGGCTGTTCGCCTTTCTTGCCGCCGTTGTATTGCATGACGACGATGCAGCCCGGCTGATCGCTGCCCTGGGATACTGCAAGGAATGAGCCTGCGCCCAGCTCGCGCAATTTCTTTTCGTCCAGAACTTCGACTTTCAATCCTTTGAAGGTCTTGCCAAGTTGCTTGGCCTGGTCAGCGATATAGCTGGGATGGCAGACATTGGGCGGCAGATTACCCAGGTCACGGGCGAAGCTCATTCCTGCGGTAATCGCCGCGGCGTGGCGAGCGGCCTGCTCGATCTGCGTCTGATCGGCCTTGTCGGTCAGGATGGTGATCTTGGCGAGCTTTGGTGCGTCGTTCTTCTTGCTCTTGAACTGATCGAAAACGTACTGGCCGTCGCCTATCACCTCCACCAGCATGCGGGTGCGTGCGTAGGCGTCGCGATCCTTGACCTGAACGTCCTGCAGGGCGAAGGTGGCATCGTTTCCGCCCAGCCCTTTCAAGACGCCAAGCGCTGAACTGGCAATCTTGCGGAACTGCCGAGCGTCGCGCTCATCATCCTTGCCGGTCCCAACCAGCAGGATACGATCTGCCTTCAGCCCTTGCAGGCTATGCAATAGCAGGGTCTGGCCAGGCTTGCCCATCAGATCGCCGCGTTTGAGAATCGCGCTGATGGCTCCACCGCTGGCCAGATCAACACTTTGCGCAACGGCATCGAGCTGCTGGTTTTCGCCGACGGGCAGAACGAGCGTAGCTGTTTTAGCCGCAGCGGCTTTGGTGTTTTTTACAACAAATTCCATGGCGTCGAGTCCCCAAGACAAAGAGTCGGGTTTGCAGGATAATGCCGGGCTTATTTTCCGGTGGTTCGTCTACCGGGCCGTTGGGGGCATGCTGCTTGGTCTCCAACGTCCTATTGCGGCGGACCGGCTGTTTGGCGGCTAGTTTGAGCGTAGCCGCCGGAGCCTGACAACCCTGGAGTGTCCGGTTTGATCGTCTTTCGTTACCTGTCCCGCGAGCTTTTGGTCACGCTGAGCGCTGTTAGTGCTGTGCTGCTGGTGATCATCATGAGTGGTCGTTTCATCAAATACCTGGCGCAGGCGGCGCAGGGCATGCTCGACCCGGGCGTGCTCCTGATGATCATGGGGTATCGTCTGCCCGGCTTTCTTCAGCTCATTCTGCCGCTGGGTTTGTTTCTCGGCATCCTGCTGGCCTATGGACGGCTCTATCTCGATAGCGAAATGACGGTTCTCTCCGCTACCGGTATGAGCCAGCGTCGTCTGTTGGTTTATAGCCTCGCCCCCGCAGCGCTCATCGCCGGAATCGTCGGCTGGCTCAGCCTTGGCTTGGCGCCGCAGGGCGTTGCGGAGGTCGATCGTATTCTCAACGAGCAGGACTCGCTGACCGAATTCGATACCTTGGTCCCGGGCCGTTTCCAGACCTTGCGCAACGGAACTCGCGTCACCTACACCCGTGAACTTACTGCCGATCGAACAGAGCTGGCCGGTGTGTTCATTTCGGAAACCAATCTGTCCAGCGCGACTGGCGAAGAGCGCGGACTTTCTGTCCTGGTCGCCGAATCCGGGCGTCAGGAAGTCCAGCCTGACGGGAGCCGCTACCTGATTCTGGAAAACGGTTATCGCTACGACGGTAATCCGGGGCAGGCCAATTACCGAGCGATCCAGTACGACACCTATGGTGTGCTCCTGCCAAAGCCCGAGGTCAGCGTCGAGCTGAGCGCGCGCGAGGCAATGCCGACCAGCGAGTTGTTCGGGAGTGACAACATCCGCATGCAATCCGAGCTGCAGTGGCGGCTCTCACTACCGTTGCTGGTCTTTATCGTGACCCTGCTGGCGGTGCCGCTGGCAAAGGTCAATCCGCGTCAGGGCCGCTTCCTCAAGTTGCTCCCCGCCATCCTTCTATACATGGCATACCTTGCATTGCTGATTGCTGCACGCGGTTCGCTGGACAAGGGGCGAATTCCGCCGGCTCTGGGCCTGTGGTGGGTGCATGGAATCTTCTTTGCCATTGGATTGATGATGCTGTACTGGGAACCGTTGAGGCTTGCCATCGATAAGCGTCGCGCGGTATCGGGAGGCGCCCATGCGTAAGCTTGATCGGTACATCGGCATTCATGTTCTGCTGGCCATTCTCACCGTGCTCGGCATTATCGTCGGGCTGGCGCTGCTGTTCGCCTTCATCGACGAGCTTGGCGATGTGAAGGGCAGCTACAGCACCCTCAATGCTGCGGTCTACGTGTTACTCACGACTCCGTCGCGTGTCTACGAGATGCTGCCAATGTCCGCCTTGATTGGGTGTCTGATCGGGCTGGGCACCCTTGCCAGCAGCAGCGAACTGACCATCATGCGTGCTGCGGGCGTTTCTCTGGGGCGAATCGTACTAGCAGTGATGAAGCCGATGTTGCTGCTGATGCTGGTCGGCGTCCTCATCGGAGAATATGTGGCGCCTTGGAGTGAAAACATCGCGCAAGCCAGTCGCTCGTCCGCCCAGGGGGCTGGCGAGGCGCAGAGCAGCAAGCGTGGTCTCTGGCATCGCCAGGGCGACGAATTTGTTCATATCAACGCCGTGCAGCCGAGTGGCGTATTGCTGGGTGTCACACGCTATCGTTTCGATGATCAGCGGCAACTGCTCTCTGCGAGCTTTGCCCGCCGTGCCCGTTACGAAGATGAAGCGTGGATGCTCAGTGATGTGGCCACGACCCGTTTTCGAGGCGACCACACTGAGGTCGAGACCGTGGCCGAGGAGCGGTGGGATGTTCAACTGACCCCGCAACTGGTCAGTACGGTCGTCATGGAGCCGGACGCCCTATCCATCACGGGGCTGTGGCGATACATCCATTACCTGGGCGAGCAGGGGTTGAACAATGGTCGCTACTGGTTAGCGTTCTGGACGAAGGTGTTGCAGCCAGCTGTGACGGTGGCGCTGGTGTTGCTGGCGATCTCTTTCATTTTCGGGCCGCTGCGGTCCGTAACCCTCGGGCAGCGTATTTTTACCGGGGTCATAGTTGGCTTTGTGTTCCGAATCCTGCAAGACCTGCTCGGGCCGGCCAGTCAGGTGTTCGGCTTCTCGCCCTTGCTGGCCGTGGCGATACCCGCTGGGCTCTGCGCGCTGGCGGGCATCTTTCTGCTGCGCCGAGCGGGTTAACGCAGCGGCACACGCGGTTCGACCTTTTCAATGGGGGCGTGCTGCCCCCTTGAATCATTTCTTGTGAATGTTCTTGGGTAGCTGAACGACCTGGCTTTCTGAATAGATGTCCTGCCACGTCCGACGCTGTTTATCCCAGAGCATCCACCAGTAGCCCAGCCCAAGGGCGAGCCATGACATGATTGCAATCAGAAACCTCAGCAGAGCCTGCCAGAGATCAATTGCAGTACCGTCGGCATTCTGGATACGAACCCCCCAGACCTGCATGCCGAGCGTCTGGCCGTTGTGCGTCCAGAACTTGGCGAAGAAGGCGAACACAGCAAATAACAGAAGCGTCGAGAGGAACGGATCAATATCCAGTCCGCCGGATTCCGCCAAGGCCTTCAGACCTTCGCTGCCATAGAAGAAACGCAGGATCACCTGCTGATATAGCAGCGTGACGACCATCATCAGCGCGATTGCCAGAAACGCGTCATAGCAGATCGCTGCGATTCGGCGAATCAGACTGGCCGCGGGGAATTGGCCCTGCGGGCTGAGCAAATGGTTGCGCATGCGTGAGGTCTCGCTTGAAAGACAGTCGCGCATTCTACGGAATCGCGCGCATAAAAAAGCCCCTGATGTTTCCATCAGGGGCTTTTCAGAGCTGGGGCTTATTCCTGGATTTGAACCTGGTCAGCCTGCATGCCCTTTTGACCTTGCACAGCGACGAAGCTGACTTTCTGGCCTTCTTTCAGGCTTTTGAAGCCGTTGCCTTCGATCGCGCGGAAGTGCACGAACAGATCCGGACCGCTCTCGGGAGTGATGAAACCAAAACCTTTCTCGTCGTTAAACCACTTGACGGTACCGTTCTGACGATTCGACATAGCTTTGTATCCTTGAAACTCAATAGTAGAAACGCCCCTGCTCGGGCAGGAGGCGGAGACTGGTTGCAAGGAGTAAAGAGTCGAACGGGATGTAGCGGATCTAGAGATCTACTGCACCAGGTCACGATTCAACGGCGACCCATGCAAACACAGTGGACACACTCTACGATAACTAGCCGGGCGCTGCCAAGCCCTGTCAGGCACGGACTTACCCACCGCAAGCAGCGCCAGGTTGGCGCGTTTTGAGTGTGACGAGGACGCTTTGATATGGCCGCCGATTACCGGAACGCTGTCCGGGCGGGGCTGCTGTTGCGTTTGATCGATGCATGGCATCAATTGCTGCCGGGGCGATGCCGCTGCTATTGCGCGGTTCCCCTCTTCTCCAAAGGCTATCGGTTGCCTCTGGTCACTGATTAGTGGTGCCTCGAGAGAGACTCGAACTCTCACGTTGTTACCAACGGCGGATTTTGAATCCGCTGCGTCTACCGATTCCGCCATCGAGGCACAGTGGCGGCGCAGTATAGGGATGCAAAGCGCGTCGGTCAATCGTCTAGCGTGGTCAGATTGCAGGCTTTCCGCTAAGCTTTGCGCCCCCTGAGCCCCGCGCCGATCTTCCGCTATGCAAGTTTCCGATTTCTCCTTTCAGCTTCCCGATTCGCAGATCGCTCGGCATCCATTGGCCGAGCGTCGCGCCAGTCGCCTGCTTGTGCTCGATGGTCCGTCCGGAAGGCTCGAGCATCGTCGCTTCGCCGACCTGCTCGACCATTTGCGTCCTGGCGATCTCATGGTGTTCAACAACACACGAGTCATTCCGGCGCGCTTGTTTGGCCAGAAGGACACGGGCGGCAAGGTTGAAGTGCTGGTCGAGCGCGTGCTTGATGGAAGCCGGGTAATGGCGCATATCCGTTCTAGCAAGTCGCCTAAGCCCGGCGGCATCATCAATATCGATGGCGGTGGTCGGGCCTTGATGATGGCGCGACATGATGCGTTGTTCGAGCTGGACTTCGGCGAAGACGTCCTGGCGTTGCTTGAGCGTGTCGGGCACATGCCGCTGCCTCCGTATATCGATCGCCCGGACGAGACTGCGGACCGCGAGCGTTACCAGACCGTCTATGCGCAACGCGCTGGTGCTGTTGCGGCGCCAACTGCTGGCCTGCATTTCGACGCTGAGTTGCTGGCTGCGCTGAAGTCGAAGGGCGTTGACAGCACGTTCGTGACGCTGCATGTGGGGGCTGGAACCTTTCAGCCTGTGCGTGTTGAGCGCATCGAAGAGCACCACATGCATCGCGAATGGCTCGAGGTGGGGCAGGACGTAGTTGAAGCGGTAGCGGCTTGCCGAGATCGAGGTGGCAGGGTGGTTGCGGTTGGCACGACCAGCGTGCGTTCGCTGGAGAGCGCTGCGCGCGATGGAGTGCTCAGACCTTTCAGTGGTGATACGGATATATTTCTATACCCCGGTAAGCCTTTTCATGTCGTCGATGCGTTGGTAACCAACTTTCATCTCCCTGAATCCACCCTTCTGATGCTTGTCTCGGCCTTTGCCGGCTATCCAGAGACAATGGCTGCCTACGCCGAAGCCATAGCCGAGGGGTATCGCTTCTTCAGCTATGGCGATGCCATGTTCATCACCCGCAATCCGGCCCCGCGTGGTCCCGAGGATTCTCAATGAGTCGCACCTGTCGTATGTCCTTCGAATTGCTTGCCACCGAGGGGAGGGCGCGTCGCGGTCGATTGACCTTTCCCCGGGGGACGGTTGAGACCCCTGCATTCATGCCGGTAGGTACTTACGGTACGGTCAAGGGTATGTTGCCGCGTGATATCGAGGCGATTGGTGCGCAGATCATCCTTGGTAATACCTTTCACCTCTGGTTGCGCCCCGGCACCGAGGTGATCAAGGCGCACGGTGATCTTCACGACTTCATGCAATGGCAGGGGCCGATCCTCACCGATTCGGGCGGGTTCCAGGTGTTCAGCCTGGGGGCGATGCGCAAGATTAAGGAGGAGGGCGTATATTTTGCGTCCCCTGTAGATGGTGCGAAGGTATTCATGGGGCCTGAGGAATCGATGCAGGTGCAGCGTGACCTCGGCTCCGACATTGTGATGATTTTCGACGAGTGCACGCCTTATCCCGCCGATGAGGATGTCGCACGTCGCTCAATGGAGCTCTCCCTGCGGTGGGCGAAGCGCTCGAAGAACGCGCACGGGGATAGCTCTGCCGCGCTCTTTGGAATTGTGCAGGGCGGCATGCATGAGTCTTTGCGCATGCGCTCGTTGGAGGGTTTGTGCGAGATCGGTTTTGATGGTCTCGCTATTGGTGGGTTATCGGTAGGGGAACCCAAGGAAGAGATGATTCGAGTGCTTGATTTCCTTCCGCTTCAGATGCCGGCAGACAAGCCGCGATACTTGATGGGGGTGGGTAAGCCTGAGGATCTGGTCGAAGGCGTTCGCCGTGGCGTCGACATGTTCGATTGCGTTATGCCGACCCGTAATGCTCGAAACGGCCATCTATTTACTGATACCGGCGTAATCAAGATCCGTAACGCGATACATCGTCATGACAACTCGCCCCTTGATGCCGCGTGTGATTGTTACACCTGCAAACACTTCTCCCGCGGTTATCTGCATCATTTGGATAAGTGTGGCGAAATGCTTGGAAGCATGTTGAATACAATCCACAACTTGCGGCATTACCAGCGCTTGATGGCTGGTTTACGCGATGCTATCCAACAGGGTACATTGGCCGCCTTTGTCGACGCCTTCTATGCCAAGCGCGGCTTGCCAACACCGCCGCTTGCGTGACGAATTCTTAACCAACTGATCTCTGCAACAGGAGTGCTACATGAGCTTTCTGATTCCCGCCGCCTACGCTCAAGAGGCTGCCGCTGGTCCCGCTGGCAGTGGCTTCGAGTGGCTGTTCCTGGTCGGCTTCTTGGTCATCTTCTATCTGATGATCTGGCGCCCGCAGGCCAAGCGTGCCAAAGAGCACAAGAACCTGATCGGCGGCCTGCAGAAGGGTGACGAAGTGGTTACATCGGGTGGCATCGCGGGTAAGGTTACCAAGGTATCCGACGACTTCGTCGTGATCGAGGTTTCGGACTCGGTAGAGCTGAAGTTCCAGAAGGTGGCGATTGCCGCAACGCTGCCTAAAGGCACGCTGAAAGCCATCTGAGCTGACTTCTACTCAATACCAACGACGGGGCGCGCAAGGCGCCCCGCGTCATTAGACGGGCTGCGTCATGCTCAATAGATTCCCTCTCTGGAAATACCTGCTGATAGTGGTGGTGCTTGGCATCGCTTTGGTCTATTCAGCGCCCAATCTTTATCCGGATGATCCTGCAGTGCAGATCACCGGAGCTGCAACCTCCCTGAACGTTACCGAGGCTGAGCTAGATCGCGCCAGCAAAGCGCTGACCGAGGCCGGCATCGAAGTCAAAGCCGCTACACTGGATGAGCAGGGGCGAGGTGGTTTGCTCCGTCTGGTTGACCAGGACGACCAGCTTCCTGCCAAGGATGTCGTACGGCGTGCGTTAGGGGATGCCTACGTAGTTGCATTGAACCTCGCCCCGACGACTCCCGAGTGGCTTCGTAACCTTGGCGCTAGCCCCATGAAGTTGGGCTTGGACCTCTCCGGTGGGGTGCACTTCCTGCTCGAAGTCGACATGGAGAAGGCCATTGATACCCGCCTCAACGTTTACGAAGGTGAGGTAAAGAGTCTGCTGCGCAAGGAGCGAATCCGCTACCGCAGCTTGCCGAAGGCGGAAAACGCCGTGCAGCTCGGCTTCTCCGATGGCAGCACACTCTCGACAGCCCAAGCGCTGATTCGCAAGAACTTCAATGATTTCGAGTTGACCTCCAGCGAGCGCAACGGCCAACAAGTCCTGCGTTTGGCGATCACCGAGGCCAAGCTTGCGGAAATCCGTGAGTATTCGATCAAGCAAAACCTGACCACGGTGCGCAACCGTGTCAACGAGTTGGGCGTGTCCGAGCCCTTGGTTCAGCGCCAGGGCGCTAACCGAATCGTTGTCGAACTGCCGGGCGTTCAGGACACCGCTGAAGCCAAACGGATCCTGGGCAAGACTGCCAACCTCGAGTTCCGTCTTGCTGCCGAGGCGGACGCCGCACGTGCATCGACCGAGTCATTCGAATTCCGGCAGGAAGGGCGTCCTCCAGCTCAGTTGGAGCGCAACCTCATCATCACGGGCGATCAGGTCACGGACGCCCAGGCCAGCTATGACGAGAATGGCCGCCCGCAAGTCAACATCCGCCTGGACGGTCATGGTGGCGACTTGATGAACCGCGCTACCCGCAACAGCGTCGGCCGTAGCATGGCGGTGATCTTCATCGAGCAGCGTCCGACCACGCGCTACGTCAAGCAAGTGGTAGATGGTGTCGAGCAGGAAGTTCGCGTCGAGACATTTCAGGAAGAGAAGAAAATCATCAGCTTGGCGACTATTCAGTCGCCTCTGGGTAGCCAGTTCCGCATAACCGGGCTTGATGGTCAGGGTGAATCCTCTGAGCTGGCACTGCTGCTTCGCGCAGGCGGACTAGCCGCGCCCATGTATTTCGCAGAAGAGCGAACCATCGGTCCAAGCCTTGGGGCTGAAAACATCAAGCTCGGCGTTCAGGCAGCGATGTGGGGTTTCCTCTTCGTCGCGGTGTTCATGGTGCTGATCTACAAGTTTTTCGGTTTGCTGGCCACGGTAGCGCTGCTGTTCAACATGGTGGTGCTGACTGCATTGATGTCGATGCTGGGCGCTACGCTGACGCTGCCCGGCATCGCCGGTATCGTTCTGACGATGGGTATGGCGGTGGATGCCAACGTGCTGATCTTCTCGCGAATTCGCGAGGAAATCGCCAATGGAATGGCGATTCAACGAGCCATTCACGAGGGCTTCGATCGCGCGTTCTCGGCAATCGTAGACGGTAACCTCACTACCCTGCTGGTAGGCGGCATTCTGTTCGCAATGGGTACCGGGCCGATCAAAGGGTTCGCCGTGACTCTGTCACTCGGAATTCTGACCTCGATGTTCACCGCTATCATCGTGACCCGTGCCATGGTCAACTTGATCTACGGTGGCCGCGATCTCAAGAAGTTGTGGATTTAAGGGGCTATCGCTATGAAACGTGTAATCAATTTCATGGGCGTTCGCCACGTGGCGTTTGCTTTGACGGTGCTGCTTACGCTCGCTTCGCTTGCAAGCCTAGCAGTCAAGGGATTGAATTTCGGCCTGGATTTCACCGGTGGCACCCTGGTCGAGCTGTCGTACGAGAAACCGGTTGCGCTTGATCAGGTTCGAACTCAGCTGTCGGGAGCGGGATTTGGTGACGCAGTAGTGCAGAGCTTTGGCGCGACCACCGATGTGCTTGTCCGGATGCCGGGCGATGATCCTCTTTTGGGTGAACATATCGCCGAAGCGCTTCGCGGCAATGATGCGGCGGGCACGATCACCGTTAAGCGAGTCGAGTTTGTGGGCCCTGCCGTAGGAGAGGAGCTGCGGGACCAGGGTGGTCTGGGCATGTTGTTGGCATTGGGCGGCATCCTGGTCTATGTGGCCTTCCGCTTTCAATGGAAGTTCGGATTCGGTGCTGTTTTGTCGCTGTTTCACGACGTGATTCTGGTGCTGGGGGTATTTTCCTTCTTTCAGATATCGTTCGACCTGACCGTGCTGGCGGCGGTGCTGGCGGTAATTGGTTACTCGCTGAACGACACCATCGTGATCTTCGACCGGATACGGGAAAACTTCCGGATGCTACGCAGGGCGGAGCTGCTCGAAAATATCAACATCTCCACCACTCAAACGCTGCTAAGAACCCTTGCAACCTCGGTGTCGACATTGCTGGCGGTGGGGTCGCTAATGTTCTTCGGTGGCGAAAATCTATGGGGCTTTTCCTTGGCGCTGTTGATTGGGGTAGGAGCTGGTACTTACTCGTCGGTGTACGTCGCAGGAATGCTGTTGGTTTGGCTGAACTTGACTCGAGATGATCTGATTCCTCCGGTTGTCGAAGAGGTCGACGAGCGCCCCTGATTATCTTCTGAACTTCTGGCGGGTATCGCTGCCTAACGCGCCGCCGCGGGCTCTGCCCGTCAGAAGAAGGAAGATTCAATGAACAAGTCGATGCTGGTTGGTGGCGTTCTCGGTGCCGCTATCGTAACTGCCGGTGGTGCGTTCGCCACATATACACTGGTAGACCGAGGGCCGAAGTTTGCCGAAGTGCTGGCAGTTGAGCCGGTCAAGGAAACCATCAAGACGCCACGCGAGGTTTGCCGAGAGGTGACCGTAACTCGCCAGCGGCCAGTGCAGGATAGCAATCGTATTGCCGGCACCGCGGTAGGTGCGGTTGTCGGAGGATTGCTCGGCAATCAGATCGGCGGGGGCAATGGCAAGAAGATAGCCACAGTGGCGGGGGCGGTTGGCGGTGGTTATGCGGGCAATCAGGTCCAGGGCCGTATGCAGTCCAACGACACCTACACAACAACCGAAACCCGCTGCAGCACAGTGACCGATACTCATGACAAGGTCGTGGGCTATGACGTCAAATATGACATTGGCGGTGAGATCGGTAAGGTGAGGATGGATCGAGATCCCGGCGGCAAGATCCCGGTTCGTGATGGTCAGCTGGTGCTGACTCAGCAGTGAATGTCTAACTCATAAAAAAACGCCCGAATGGGCGTTTTTTTTTGGGCCGATCAGCGCTTCAGCGATGGTGTCAGGTGTGGCTGAATGGCCGTAAGTACTGCTTTGAAGCACTTCGTGTTGCCGGCGACAATCTGACCTTTTTCGAGGAATTCGTGGCTGCCGCTGAAATCGCTGACCAGACCGCCTGCTTCTTGGATGAGCAGGGCGCCAGCGGCCATGTCCCATTCGGAAAGACCGAATTCCCAGAAGGCGTCGTAGCGACCAGCTGCGACATAGGCGAGATCAAGACTGGCCGCGCCAGCGCGACGCAAGCCTGCAGTTTCCCCAACCAGGCTACGGAACATGTTCAGGTAGCTGTCCATGTTATCCATTTGCCCGTCGCGAAACGGGAAGCCGGTACCGAGTAGGGCCCCTTCAAGGCTCTTGCGTGTGCTTACTCGCAGACGGCGACCATTGAGTGCCGCGCCGCGACCGCGGCTTGCGGTGAATTCCTCTTGGCGTACCGGGTCAATGACCACGGCGTGCTCAAGGCGGCCGCGGTATTTGCATGCGATGCTGACGGCGTAATGCGGCACGCCGCGCAGGAAATTAGTAGTGCCATCCAGCGGGTCGATCACCCAGAGGTAATCCTTACCCTCGCCGGTGCCCTCCAGGTGCCCACCTTCCTCGCCCAGAATGCCGTGGTTCGGGTAGGCCTTGCGTAGCGCGGCAACAATCAATTGCTCCGCGTTGCGGTCGATTTCAGAGACGTAATCGCGCGCGTCTTTTTCGCTAACCGAGATCACGTCCAGGCGCTCGGTAGAGCGAACAATCATTTCGCCAGCGCTACGGGCGGCGCGCAGCGCGATATTCAGCATGGGCTGCATCGATCAAATACCTGGTCGTTTAAAGAAAGCCGGAAATTCTATCAGAAAGCGTTAGCGGGTGTTATGTGAATGGCAGGCAGAGTGCAATGGCGAAGCCTCAGGCCGTTCCTGTAAGCTTTTGGTTCGCTTTTTCGCTCGAGAACAACCGTGTCGCTCCAGAACATTCGTGTGGTGCTGGTCAATACCAGTCATGGCGGTAACATTGGCGGCGCAGCCCGTGCCATGAAAAATATGGGATTGTCACGCCTGGTGCTGGTGGATCCCCTGGATTTTCCAAGTTCGAACGCGGTCGCGCGTGCTTCAGGCGCAACCGATGTGCTCGATGCGGCGCAAGTTGTAAGCACTCTTGAAGAGGCCCTGGTGGGTTGCAACCAAGTATTTGGCACCAGTGCGCGAGATCGGCGTATTCCCTGGCCGCTGCTGGATCCGCGCGAAACCGGTTCGGTTTGCGTTGACCAAGTCCAGGGTGGTGGGGAGGTTGCCCTGGTCTTTGGTCGCGAATATGCCGGGCTGACCAACGAAGAGCTGCAGCGCTGCCACTATCACGTGCACATTCCGTCTGACCCGGAGTTCAGCTCCCTGAATCTTGCGGCGGCAGTGCAGGTGCTTGCTTACGAAGTACGAATGGCCTGGCTGTCAGCGAACAAGCTGCCGAGCAAACAGGAAAAGCTCGAAACCACATCAATGCTTGATGCTCAACCAGTTACTGCGGATGAGCTTGAACATTACTACGGCCATCTCGAGCAGACGCTCATAGATATCGGCTTTCTCGATCCACAGAAACCGCGGCATCTGATGCCCCGTTTGCGCAGGCTCTACGGTAGAAGTGGTGTGAGCAGATTGGAAATGAACATACTGCGTGGAATTCTTACCGAGACCCAGAAAGCCGTACGAGGCGAGCCCCATAAGCGGAGATCCGATTGATGTTCGAGCGCATGCGCGAAGATATTCAGAGCGTGTTTCACCGTGACCCCGCGGCGCGAAACGCATTCGAGGTGATCACCTGTTATCCGGGGCTACATGCTGTCTGGTTTCATCGGGTCTCCCATTGGTTGTGGGTCAATGACTGCAAGTGGTTGGCTCGAATGAACTCCAACCTTGCCCGCTGGTTGACCGGGATAGAAATTCATCCGGGTGCGCAGATCGGCCGTCGGTTTTTTATCGATCATGGCATGGGGATCGTAATCGGGGAGACTGCCCAGATTGGTGATGATGTGACGCTTTACCATGGCGTTACGCTGGGGGGCACCAGCTGGAATAAAGGCAAGCGCCATCCCACTCTGGAGGATGGGGTGATCGTCGGGGCCGGGGCAAAGATTCTGGGTCCGTTCACTGTAGGTGCGAGCGCCAAAATCGGCTCCAATGCCGTTGTGACTCGTGCGGTCCCTGCCGGCGCTACTGCCGTTGGCATTCCGGGGCGAGTAATAGTCAAACCTGACGACGAACAGGAAGCCAAGCGGAAGGCGATTGCGGAAAAAATTGGATTCGATGCGTATGGAGTGACCGAAGACATGCCTGATCCTGTCGCGCGAGCCATAGGACAGTTACTTGATCATGTGCAGGCGGTGGAAGAGCGCATGGAGGGTATGTGTCAGGCATTGACCGCACTTGGAAGTGACTACTGCGCAAAACGAATGCCTGAGCTGCGCGAAGAAGATTTTGCCGAGGTCAAGGCGGCAGGCGACTCCTCCGGTCCTGAGGTGCGGTAAGTAAGGCCGTCCTGCTATGATTAGTGACTATATGCTCGCTGTAGCTGGCTGCCGATACACTGCGCGAATAATGTCCGAGTGTTTTAATAGGACTTATAGTTGATCTAAATGGTCGGGTATTGCATACTTGCGCCAAACCATGATGCTTGGTGCGAACCGATGCGATTGACTACCAAAGGCCGTTACGCCGTCACTGCAATGCTCGACCTGGCGCTGCATGCGCAGCACGGGCCAGTGTCCCTGGCGGACATATCCGAGCGGCAAGGCATCTCCCTTTCCTATCTTGAACAGCTGTTCGCGAAGTTGCGACGTGGCAGCCTGGTCACAAGTGTTCGTGGACCGGGTGGCGGTTATCAACTTTCCCGTGAAATGGCCGGGATTCAGGTTGTGCAAGTGATCGATGCCGTCAATGAGTCGGTCGACGCTACTCGCTGTCAGGGATTGGGGGATTGTCATTCAGGCGATACCTGCCTGACCCATCATCTTTGGTGCGATCTGAGTCAACAGATCCATGAATTTTTGAGCGGTATCAGCTTGGAAGATCTGGTGAAGCGTCGTGAGGTGCAGGAAGTCGCTTTGCGCCAGGATATGCGCCGCGCCAATGGCCAGGCATCCCAGCTGGATAAGATCGAAGCGTCCGCCGTCGAATGAGCAGGACGACTGCCTGATAGGAGACACCTGATGAAGTTGCCGATTTACTTGGATTACTCCGCTACCACCCCAGTCGATCCTCGCGTTGCCGCGAAGATGGTTGACTGTCTGACTGCTGAAGGAAACTTTGGCAACCCGGCGTCTCGTTCTCATGCTTTTGGCTGGAAAGCTGAAGAAGCGGTCGAAAACGCTCGCCGTCAAGTGGCTGAACTGGTCAACGCTGATCCGCGCGAAATTGTCTGGACTTCCGGTGCAACAGAGTCTGACAACCTGGCAATCAAAGGTGTCGCGCATTTCTATGCCTCCAAAGGCAAGCATATCGTCACCAGTAAGATCGAGCATAAGGCCGTGCTGGATACGACGCGTCAACTTGAGCGAGAGGGGTTTGAAGTAACCTACCTCGAGCCTGGTGAAGACGGTGTGATTACGCCCGCGATGATTGAAGCAGCCTTGCGTGACGACACGGTGCTTGTGTCCATCATGCATGTGAACAACGAGATTGGAACGGTTAACGACATCGCAGCCATTGGCGAACTGACCCGCTCGCGTGGCGTGCTGTTCCACGTTGATGCAGCCCAGTCCACCGGTAAGGTGGAGATCGACCTGGAGAACATGAAGGTCGACCTGATGTCGTTTTCCGCTCATAAAACCTACGGCCCCAAAGGCGTTGGTGCGCTGTATGTGCGTCGTAAGCCGCGTGTGCGCCTGGAAGCGCAGATGCACGGTGGTGGGCATGAGCGTGGTATGCGCTCGGGCACCTTGGCAGCGCACCAGTCCGTGGGCATGGGTGAAGCGTTCCGGATTGCGAAAGAAGAGATGGCTGCCGAAAACGAGCGCATCACCAAGCTGCGTGACCGCTTCTATAAGCAGGTCGAACATTTGGAAGAGCTGTACGTCAACGGCAGCATGACTGCGCGGGTCCCGCACAATCTGAACTTGAGCTTCAATTACGTAGAAGGCGAGTCGCTGATCATGGCGCTCAAGGATCTGGCGGTATCGTCGGGTTCGGCTTGCACCTCGGCTTCCCTCGAACCTTCCTACGTGCTTCGTGCGCTGGGCCGCAATGACGAGCTTGCACACAGCTCGATTCGTTTCACCTTCGGGCGCTTCACAACTGAAGAAGAAGTTGATTACGCCGCGCAGAAAGTCAGCGAGGCGGTTACTAAATTGCGTGAGCTTTCTCCCTTGTGGGACATGTTCAAGGACGGCGTCGACATTTCACAGGTCGAGTGGGCTGCCCACTGATCGTCGAGTTCCACATAGCCTGATTCAAAGAGGATTGCACCATGGCATACAGTGACAAGGTCATTGACCATTACGAAAATCCCCGCAACGTCGGTAAGTTCGACGCTGAGGACCCATCCATCGGCACCGGTATGGTCGGCGCGCCGGCTTGCGGTGATGTGATGCGCTTGCAGATCAAAGTCAACGAGCAGGGCGTCATTGAAGACGCCAAGTTCAAGACCTATGGCTGCGGCTCGGCTATTGCCTCGAGTTCCCTCGCCACCGAGTGGATGAAAGGTAAAACGCTGGAAGAAGCCGAGACCATCAAGAACACCCAGCTGGCTGAAGAGCTCGCACTGCCGCCGGTCAAAATCCATTGCTCGGTGCTGGCCGAAGATGCGATCAAGGCAGCTGTTCGCGATTATCGCGAGAAGAAAGGGTTGCCCCAGGCCTAAGGAGGTATCGATGGCGATCAGCATGACTACAGCCGCGGCCAATCATGTGCGTCGTTCGCTCGAAGGGCGCGGCAAGGGGCTTGGAGTCCGGTTGGGCGTTCGCACTACAGGCTGTTCCGGCCTTGCCTACGTGCTGGAGTTCGTTGACGAGGCGGCTGCCGAAGATTCGGTCTTCGACAGCCACGGTGTGAAGGTGATCATTGATCCCAAAAGCCTCTTGTATCTCGACGGCACGGAGCTCGACTTCGTCCGTGAAGGTTTGAACGAGGGCTTCAAGTTCAATAACCCCAACGTACGCGGCGAATGTGGCTGCGGCGAGAGCTTCAATATCTGAGGACGCTGTGGGAAATCCCTGTCACTACGCGCTGTTCGAACTGCAGCCTGCTTTCGATATAGACCTGGATCTACTCTCGTCTCGCTATCGAGAGCTGGCACGCAAAGTTCATCCTGACCGATTTGCGGACGGCGGTGAAACCGAGCAGCGTCACGCTATCGAACGTTCAGCGAATCTCAATGAGGCTTATCAGGTACTCAGAAGCCCATCGCGCCGGGCTCGCTATCTCTTGACCCTGCAAGGACGGGAAATGCCGCTTGAGGCGACCGTTCAGGATCCTGCGTTCCTGATGCAGCAGATGCAGTGGCGAGAGGAGCTCGAGGATCTCCAGGATCAGGCTGACCTCGCTGGGATTGCGTCATTCAAGGCTCGTCTCAAGGCCGCGCAGCTGGATCTGAATGATTCGTTCGCGCGTATCTGGCGGGAAGAGGCGCAGCGAGAGGAAGCAGAGCGACTAGTGCGAAGAATGCAGTTTCTCGACAAGCTCTCTCAGGAAGTGCGCCAGCTAGAAGAGCGCCTTGACGATTAACCACCGCGTAGCGTCAGGCGCTACGCCCGATATCAGAAAGACATGGCCTTACTTCAGATAGCTGAACCCGGACAAAGCCCGCAACCGCACCAGCGCCGTCTGGCGGTTGGTATAGATCTGGGCACCACCAATTCGCTTGTTGCTGCGTTGCGCAGCGGCGTAACCGCGCCACTTGCCGATGCCGATGGCGAAGTCATATTGCCCTCCGCAGTTCGTTACCACGCCGACCATGTCGAGGTCGGGGTGCCTGCCAAGGCTTCAGCATCCATCGATCCGTTGAACACCATCCTGTCGGTCAAGCGTTTGATGGGTCGCGGTATCGGGGATGTGAAGCAACTGGGTGGTCAGCTGCCTTATCGATTTACTGAAGGGCAGTCGCAAATGCCTTTCATCGAGACGATACAAGGCGCGAAGAGCCCTGTAGAAGTGTCTGCTGAGATCCTCCGCTCTTTGAGAGAGCGTGCCGAAGCTGTACTGGGCGGCGAGCTGGTCGGGGCGGTCATAACGGTCCCGGCATATTTCGACGAGGCGCAACGGCAGGCGACCAAGGACGCTGCGCGGCTGGCCAACCTCAACGTGTTGCGTTTGCTCAACGAACCCACTGCCGCCGCTGTCGCCTACGGGCTCGACCGCGAGGCCGAAGGCGTCGTCGCGATCTATGACTTGGGCGGCGGCACGTTCGATATCTCGATTCTGCGATTGACCAAAGGCGTGTTCGAAGTATTGGCCACTGGCGGTGATACCGCGCTTGGGGGCGATGATTTTGATCATGCCATTGCCGGTTGGATATTGGGGCAAGCTAACGCATCCGAGGATCTGGATCCTGGCGCTCAGCGCGAAGTGCTCAAGATCGCTTGCGATGCCAAGGAGCAGCTCAGCTCTGCAGATTCGGTCGATCTCAGCTATGGCAGTTGGCGGGGTGTCCTTACACGAGAAGGCCTCAATGAGCTGATCGATCCGATGATCTCGCTCAGTCTCAAGTCCTGCCGCCGAGCTATGCGTGATTCGGCGGTTGAACTGGAAGATGTCCATGCCGTTGTGATGGTTGGTGGCTCTACCCGCGTGCCGCGCGTGCGCGAGCGGGTCGGTGAAATGTTCGGTAAAGATCCGCTGACCGATATCGATCCTGATCAAGTCGTTGCGATTGGTGCTGCAATTCAGGCTGAGACGCTTGCGGGCAATAATCGAGATGGCGACGAGCTGTTGTTGCTCGACGTAATTCCATTGTCTTTGGGGTTGGAGACGATGGGCGGTCTGATGGAAAAGATCATTCCGCGCAACACCACTATTCCCGTTGCGCGGGCTCAGGATTTCACCACATACAAAGATGGCCAGTCGGCCATGATGATTCACGTGCTGCAAGGTGAGCGTGAACTGATCGCCGATTGCCGTTCGCTTGCGCGGTTCGAGTTGCGGGGCATTCCGCCAATGGTGGCCGGCGCAGCGAAGATACGCGTGACCTTTCAAGTCGACGCCGATGGATTGCTTAGCGTGTCGGCGCGCGAGCTCGCGTCAGGAATCGAGTCGAGCATTCAGGTGAAGCCTTCTTATGGGCTAACTGATGGCGAGATTGCAAAAATGCTGGAGGATTCGTTCCACAAGGCTGGCGAGGACAAAGCAGCTCGTGCCTTGCGCGAGCAACTGGTCGATGCTCGGCGGTTGCTTGAGGCGGTGGAGGCAGCGCTTGCTGCCGATGGCGAACGTCTGCTCAGCAAAGAGGAGCGCGTCGCCATCGAAACCCAGATGCAAGAGCTGCGTGAGCTACTCGACAGCCAGGATGAACTCGCCATCGAGCGTCAGATCAAGCGTTTGAGCCAGATTACCGATGCCTTTGCCGCACGCAGATTGGATTCCACCGTCAAGGCCGCGCTGGCTGGTCGGCGGCTTAACGATATCGAGGATTGATTTAGATGCCGCAAATAGTATTCCTGCCTCACGCCGACCATTGTCCAGAAGGGGCTGTGGTGGACGCGCAGCCCGGTGAGACGGTGTTGGACGCTGCTCTTCGAAACGGCATTGATATTGAGCATGCTTGTGAAAAGTCGTGTGCTTGTACTACCTGCCATGTGGTGATTCGCGAGGGCTTTACTTCGCTCGAAGCATCAGATGAGCTGGAGGATGACATGCTGGACAAGGCTTGGGGGCTCGAGCCCAATTCGCGTTTGTCCTGTCAGGTTGCAGTGGCGGACGTTGACCTTGTTGTCGAGATCCCCAAGTACACAATCAATCAGGTTTCGGAAGGCCATTGAGTGCGGGGTGAAGCATGGCGCTGAAATGGGCTGACGTATTGGATATCGCTATCGAATTATCCGAGAGCAAGCCGGATGTCGATCCCCGTTATGTAAACTTTGTCCAGCTGCACCGTTGGGTCATTGAGTTGCCGGACTTTTCGGATGACCCGAAGCGCGGCGGGGAGAAAGTTCTCGAAGCGATACAGGCCGCCTGGATCGAAGAGGTCTAGGGAGGTTCTTCAGGGAGCGGGCTGATGTGCCTCGTTCGAACTATGGCATCAGTCCTAATTCGGTACCCGACCACTGCTCTTATATTTTCACAAAGGACCCGCGTATAATTCGCGGGTTTACTTGTTCGCTTAACCTTTAGATTTCTGGAGTTACAAATGGCCCTGCAACGCACTTTCTCCATCATCAAGCCTGATGCCGTCGCCAAGAATGTTGTTGGCGAGATCACCTCCCGTTTCGAAAAAGCAGGCCTGCGTGTCGTCGCTTCGAAGATGGTTCAGCTATCCGAGCGCGAAGCTGGCGGTTTCTACGCTGAGCACAGCGAGCGCGGTTTCTTCAAGGATCTGGTCGCTTTCATGGTTTCCGGCCCGGTAATCGTGCAAGTTCTGGAAGGTGAAGACGCTATCGCCAAGAATCGTGAGCTGATGGGGGCTACCAACCCGAAAGAAGCGGCACCTGGCACCATTCGCGCTGATTTCGCGGTGTCCATCGACGAAAACGCGGTTCATGGTTCCGATTCCGAGGCGTCCGCTGCGCGCGAAATCGCCTACTTCTTTTCCGCCACCGAAGTGTGCGCCCGCATTCGCTGATCAGGCGAAGGTGAATTCTGATGACTGCTACGACCGGTAAAGTAAATCTACTTGGGCTGACTCAGCCCCAGTTGG
This sequence comes from Stutzerimonas zhaodongensis, assembly GCF_003696365.1. Lineage (GTDB taxonomy): Bacteria > Pseudomonadota > Gammaproteobacteria > Pseudomonadales > Pseudomonadaceae > Stutzerimonas > Stutzerimonas zhaodongensis. The sequence goes on along the minus strand of NZ_RFFM01000001.1, from coordinate 1,627,040 downwards.
AAAACTTCTTCGATTCAATCGGGGAGAAGCGTTTTCGTGCCGGTCAGGTCATGAAGTGGATCCACCATTTTGGCATCGATGATTTCGATGCCATGAGCAACATCGGCAAGGCCCTGCGCGAAAAGCTCAAGGCCTCTGCCGAGATCCGAGGTCCTGAAGTCGTCAGCGAAGACATTTCAACCGACGGTACCCGCAAATGGGTCGTTCGGGTGGCTTCGGGAAGTTGTGTGGAAACCGTTTACATTCCCCAGGGGGGGCGAGGCACCCTTTGCGTCTCCTCTCAAGCTGGCTGCGCCCTGGATTGCAGTTTCTGCTCGACCGGCAAACAAGGCTTCAATAGTAATCTCACCGCTGCCGAGGTGATCGGTCAAGTTTGGATTGCCAACAAGTCATTTGGCAGCATTCCGGCGAAAGTCGATCGCGCCATTACCAATGTGGTGATGATGGGCATGGGCGAGCCTTTGCTGAACTTCGATAATGTTGTCGCAGCCATGCATATCATGATGGACGATCTTGGCTACGGTATATCCAAGCGCAAGGTCACGCTCTCGACCTCCGGTGTTGTGCCGATGATCGACGAGCTGTCCAAGGTTATTGACGTCTCTCTTGCTTTGTCGCTGCATGCACCAAATGATGCATTGCGTGATCAGTTAGTGCCGATCAACAAGAAGTATCCATTGGACGTGCTGCTTGCTTCTTGTCAGCGGTACATCTCCAACTTAGGCGAAAAGCGGGTCCTGACGATTGAATACACGCTACTGCAGGGCGTGAACGATCAGCCCGAACACGCCGAGGAAATGGTCAAACTTTTGGCCAAGATTCCCTGCAAGATCAACCTGATTCCGTTCAATCCCTTTCCGCATTCCGGATATGAGCGGCCTAGCAACAATGCAATCCGTCGTTTTCAGGACATCCTCCACAAAGCCGGGCACAATGTAACGGTGCGTACTACTCGTGGCGAAGATATCGATGCCGCCTGCGGTCAACTCGTTGGTCAGGTGCTGGATCGGACACGCCGAAGCGAGCGGTACATCGCGGTGCGCGAGCTGCAGTCTGAGCCAGTGACGGCGCCCGTTGCCTCGAACCGTTCCTGAGGGAGATGCTGTTGATGATTTTGCGCGTTGCGCTGCTTTTTCTTTTCGCCGGCCTCATAGCTGGCTGTGTGTCTTCCGGGTCGGGTAATCCGATGCGGACGTCGGAAGGGCGCGACGAGGCGCGAGACGCGTACGTTCAGCTTGGTATCGGCTATCTACAACAGGGTGAAGCTTCGCGGGCCAAGACGCCGTTGCGTAAAGCGCTCGAGCTTGATCCGAGTAGCGCTGACGCACATGCTGCGCTGGCGTTGGTTTTCCAGAACGAGATGGAAAACCAGCTCGCTGACGAACACTATCGTAAGGCGCTTTCCAGCCGTAACGATGCACGCATCCTGAATAACTACGGCAGCTTTCTGTTCGAACAGAAGCGCTATCAGGAAGCGATGGAGCGATTCGCCAAAGCTGCCGAGGACAACCTCTATTCGGGCCGCTCCCACGTCTTTCAGAATATGGGCATGACCGCGCTCCAGCTCGGTCAGCGCGAACAGGCGGAAACCTATTTCACCCGCTCCCTGCGCCTCGACAGTCGTCAGCCACGTGCTTTGCTTGAGTTGGCTCTGATGGCTTACGAGGACAAGCAGTACGTGCCGGCCAAACGTTATTACGAGGGGTTCAGCAGCCTCTCCGAGCAGAACGCGCGCAGTCTGCTTCTGGGTATCCGCCTTGCGAACATTCATCAGGACCGAGATCAGGCGGCTAGCCTGGGTCTGCAGCTCAAGCGCCTCTATCCGGGTAGTCCTGAATATCAACAGTTTCTAGCGGAGCAACGATGATAGCGCCACACTCTGAAGCCGCTGCCTCGACGCCTCTGGCCAATCCTGGAGAAACGTTGCGCGCCGCGCGCGAAAGCAAAAGCTGGCCCCTTTCTTCGGTGGCCAAGCAGCTCAATCTGTCCGAGCGCTCGCTGACTCAGATCGAGGCCGGAGACTTCAGTCAGCTGCCAGGCCACACCTTTGCCCGAGGTTATGTTCGGGCCTATGCCAAATTGCTGGGCCTGGATCAGAATCGTCTCGTTCAACAATTTGACCAGCACACCGGGACCGATGCCACCGGTAGCAGCGTCAACAGCCTCGGTCATATCGATCAGCCCGTGCGCCTGTCTCGAATGATGGTGCGCTTCTTTACGTTCATCCTGACCCTGGTGATCGGCGTGGGTGCGTTTCTCTGGTGGCAGGACCGTTCGGCTCGAACCGAGTCCGGCCGGTCCGTAACGGCCCTCGAGCGCATAGAAGTCGAAGCTGCGGACGGGACGACTGAGATTCACCTGTTGGATCGCGCTGAAGAGCCGGTCGAGACCGCTCCCGAGCAATCCTCTGATCCTGTGCCATCGATTGCCGAAGAGGGCGCCCCTGACTCTGCAACCGAGCCACTCCCCTTGGGTGAACAGGCTGTAACGGAAAGCCCCGCCAGTACTACGGCAGAGCAGAGTGCCGCTGCGCCGTCCGCCGATGCACCGACTGTTGCTCCGGATGCTAGTACAGCGCCCGCATCAGTTCCTGAGGCTGAGCCAGTTGCAGCGGGTGAAGGCCGTCTTACGCTGGATTTCACAGCGGACTGCTGGACCCGAGTTACTGATGCTGACGGAAAAGTGCTGTACAGCGGACTCGCAAAGGCGGGCAGCAGTCGCACCCTGGTCGGTAAAACACCGCTGGATCTTCATCTGGGCTTTGCCTCCGGCGTCCAGGTTGCCTTCAATGGCGAAGCCGTCAGTCTCTCTGGCAAAACGCGCGGTGAAACGGCGCGCCTCAAGCTCGGACAGTAATCATGCATAGTGAGTCCCCCATCAAACGCCGCGTGACCCGAAAGATTTGGGTGGGCAATGTCCCGGTCGGTGGCGATGCGCCTATCGCCGTTCAGAGCATGACCAATACCGAAACTTGCGATGTGGACGCGACGGTAGGTCAGATCGAACGCTTGCAGAATGCGGGTGCTGACATCGTGCGCGTCTCTGTGCCTTCCATGGAAGCAGCCGAAGCCTTTGGGAAGATCAAACAGCGTGTGACATTGCCGCTGGTGGCCGATATTCATTTCGACTATCAGATCGCGCTTCGGGTTGCCGAACTCGGCGTGGATTGCTTGCGGATCAATCCGGGCAACATTGGCCGCGAGGATCGTGTCCGGGCGGTGGTAGAGGCTGCGCGGGACCGTGGAATACCGATTCGGATTGGTGTGAATGCGGGATCCCTTGAAAAAGACCTGCAGAAAAAATACGGCGAGCCAACTCCGGAAGCCCTGGTGGAATCTGCTCTTCGCCATGTCGAGCATTTGGACAGGCTCAACTTTCCAGACTTCAAAGTCAGTGTGAAAGCCTCAGATGTGTTTATGGCCGTTGCTGCCTACCGGCTGTTGGCGGATAAGATCGAGCAGCCGCTGCATCTGGGTATCACTGAAGCTGGTGGCTTGCGCTCTGGTACCGTGAAATCCGCTGTGGGCTTGGGCATGTTGTTGGCTGAAGGCATCGGTGACACCATCCGGATTTCTTTGGCGGCTGATCCGGTTGAAGAGATCAAGGTTGGCTTCGACATCCTCAAGTCACTGCGTCTTCGTTCGCGGGGGATCAACTTCATCGCCTGCCCGAGCTGCTCTCGGCAGAACTTCGATGTGGTCAAGACCATGAATGAGCTCGAAGGGCGACTCGACGATTTGTTGGTGCCGCTGGACGTCGCGGTCATCGGCTGCGTCGTCAACGGGCCGGGCGAGGCCAAGGAAGCTCACATTGGTTTAACCGGCGGGACACCGAACAACCTCATCTATATCGATGGCAAACCTGCGCAAAAACTGAACAATGAAAATCTGGTTGACGAATTGGAGCAGCTGATTCGTCGCAAGGCTGCAGAAAAGGCCGAGACAGATGCTGCGCTGATTCTGCGCAGCTGATTTAAGGAATCGAATTGAGCAAGTCCCTGCAAGCCATTCGTGGCATGAACGATATCCTGCCAGCACAGACTCCGGTCTGGCGTTATCTTGAAACAACTTTCGCACAGCTTCTCGATAGCTATGGTTACAGCGAAATCCGTTTACCGATTCTTGAGTTTACCGACCTGTTCGCGCGCGGAATCGGCGAAGGAACCGACGTGGTCGACAAGGAGATGTATACCTTCCTCGACCGCAATGAAGAGTCGTTGACGTTGCGTCCGGAAGGCACTGCAGGGTGCGTGCGCGCTGTGCTTGAGCATGGGATGACCGGTGGTGGGCAGGTGCAGAAGCTCTGGTATGCCGGCCCTATGTTTCGCTACGAGAAGCCGCAGAAAGGGCGTTATCGCCAGTTTCATCAGATCGGTGTGGAAGTCTTCAATCAGCCTGGGCCGGACATTGATGCTGAACTGATCGTATTGACTGCTCGGCTGTGGAAGAAGCTGGGCATGTCGGACGCTGTCACGCTGCAGCTCAACAGCCTGGGATCGAGCGAGGCGCGAGCGACTTATCGTGATGCGCTGGTGAGCTACCTGCAGCAGCATTTCGATCAGTTGGACGAAGACAGCCAGCGCCGTCTGACCACCAATCCTCTGCGTATCCTGGATAGCAAGAATGATCAGACTCAGTCATTGCTAGCCGACGCGCCGACATTGCATGACTACCTTGACGACGAATCGCGTGCGCACTTCGACGGACTCAAGCGTCGGCTAGACGCGGCCGGCATCGCCTTTGAGATCAACCCGAAGCTGGTTCGTGGCCTGGATTATTACGGACGTACTGTATTCGAGTGGGTAACCGACAAACTCGGCTCGCAGGGAACTGTTTGTGCTGGCGGCCGCTATGACGGGCTGGTCAGCCAGTTCGGCGGCAAACCGACGCCGGGTGTAGGTTTCGCCATGGGCATCGAGCGCCTGGTTCTGCTGATGGAGACTCTTGAGCTGGTTCCAGAAGAACTCAATCTGCCGGCACATGCCTTCATTTGTGCTTTCGGCGAGGCGGCGGAACTGGCCGCGCTGGGATTGGCGGAACGGCTCCGCGACGCCTTGCCGGGCCTTCGACTTCTCGTTAACGCAGGCGGCGGTAGTTTCAAGAGCCAATTTAAGAAAGCTGACAAGAGCGGCGCTCTATTCGCGTTGATTCTGGGTGACGACGAACTAGCCGGGCGCGTGGTAGGTTGCAAGCCGCTACGAGACGACAGCGAGCAACAAAGCATTGCCTGGGATGCTCTGCCCGAGCGTCTGGCCGCCTGTCTGGCTTGATCGGACCGGTTTGAATTCAGCGAAGTAAGGAGTGACAGTGTGACCTCGGGTACCGATGAAGAACAGCTGGCGCAGGTCAAGGAATGGTGGCAGCGCAACGGCAAGCCTCTGCTGCTGGGGGGCGCACTCGCGCTGGTATTGGTGTTTGGCTGGCAGTTTTGGCAAAAGCATCAGATCAATCAGGCGCAAAGCGCATCGGCCACGTATCAGCAGCTGTTGAACGCGGCATTGAGTAATGGCGAGGTGGACACGGCGGAGGTGTCACGCCTGGGTAGCCTTCTGCAGAAGGAGTTCGCTGGAACTCATTACGCGCAGTACGGCAGCTTGTTCGTAGCCAAAGTAGCGGTTGAATCAGGCCGTCTCGATGAAGCAGCAAGCGAGTTGCAGAGCGTACTGAACAAGCCTGCCGACAAGACGCTCGAGGAACTGGCTCGCCAACGCCTGGCCCGTATTCTTGCCGCGCAGAACAAAGCGGAAGAAGGGCTCGCGCTTCTGGAAGGTAAAGCTGCTGAAGCGTTCGCTGCGAGCCGCGAAGAGTTGCGCGGTGATCTGCTGGTCAAGCTTGAACGGCCCGACGAGGCGCACGCGGCCTATTCCAAGGCGAAAGAATTGCTGTCGCAGGATGCCGCTATTGGTGGGCTACAGCTGAAACTGGATGATCTGGCTCGTGGAGAGGCGTGAATTGATGCGTTGGAAAACTGCAGCACTGCTGACCCTTGCCGTTCTGGCTGCTGGTTGCAGCAGCAACGACAAGAAAGAGCCTGAACCTGCCGAGCTGGTTAAGTTTGACGCCGAGATCCAGCTGAAAGAAGAGTGGAGCCGCTCCATTGGCGACGGCCAGGGCGAGACCTATAACCTTCTGACTCCCGTCGTGTATGGCAACGAGATTTTCGCAGCCGATATCGACGGGCTGGTCATGGCGATGGATCGCACAACCGGCAAGGTCAATTGGAAAAAGAAACTGGACGTCCCCGTTTCCGGTGCGGTTGGAGCGGGCTACGGTTTGATTCTGGTCGGTACCCTGCGTGGCGAAGTGTTAGCGCTGGATGTATCCACCGGTGAAGAGCGGTGGCGTAGCCAGGTCAGCAGCGAGGTACTTGCCGCACCAGCTGTAAATGGCGACGTTGTGGTAGTTCAGACCCAAGACGACCGCGTCATCGCGCTGGAAATCGATACTGGTGCGCAACGCTGGAGCTATGAAAGTTCACCCGCCGTTCTTACGCTGCGTGGTACTGGTTCACCGCTGCTGACTAATGAGCTGGCCATCGCCGGTCTTTCCAGTGGCAAGGTCGTGGCCTTGGATACCCGCCGCGGCCTACCGATCTGGGAGCAACGAGTTGCTATCCCCCAGGGTCGTTCCGAACTTGAGCGCGTAGTCGATATCGACGGTGGTCTGCTGCTTTCCAGCGGTACCCTCTACGTCGCTTCGTTCCAAGGCCGCGCCGCTGCGCTGGACCTGGAGAGCGGCCGTATCCTTTGGCAACGGGATGCTTCTACAGCAACTGGTGTCGCCATGGGATACGGAAGTGTCTATGTCAGCCAGGCCGATGGATCCGTGGTAGGTATCGATGAGCGCTCGAACACTGTGCTATGGACCAACGATTCGCTTCTGCGCCGCGAGCTCTCGGCACCTGCCGTGTTTTCCAGCTATGTAGCAGTTGGCGATAAGGAAGGTTATCTGCACTTCCTGAGTCAGGTAGATGGACGCTTCGTTGCGCGAACGCGTGTCGAAAGGGCGGGCGTACGCGCTCGGCCGGTTGTTGAAGGTGACTGGCTGTATGCCTATGGTAATGACGGCAAGCTTGTCGCATTGACCATTCGCCCGGCGGACTGACACCCGAATTCGCTTGGCTCCGCGTATGGCGGAGCGCTTATATCTGGCCGCTGCCTTGCAGCGGCCTTCGTGTTTTCTGAAATATCGCAGTGGAGAGCCGCATGGTTCCCGTAATCGCCCTGGTGGGCCGCCCGAACGTTGGCAAGTCCACCCTGTTTAACCGACTCACCAAGAGCCGTGACGCTATCGTCGCTGAGTACGCTGGTCTGACCCGCGACCGCCAGTATGGCGAGGCCAAATGGCAGGGTCGTACCTATATCGTTATCGATACGGGCGGCTTGACCGGGGACGAAGAGGGCATTGACGCCAAGATGGCCGAGCAGTCATTGCAGGCGATGCAGGAAGCCGATGTAGTGATGTTCATGGTCGATGCGCGTGCTGGCATGACGCCTGGCGATCAAATGATTGCCGAGCACCTGCGCAAGATGAACAAACGGCATTTTCTGGTAGCCAACAAAGTTGACAGCATTGACCCGGACATTGCACGAGCTGAGTTCAGCCCTCTAGGGCTTGGGGATGCGTTGCCGATTGCCGCCGCACACGGTCGCGGTATCACCCACATGCTTGAGCAAGCACTGGGAGTATTTCCCAAGGACAACGCCGAAGAAATCGAGGGTGAGGGCGAAGAGAGCGAACCGGTTGCCGAGGGTGAAGAGCTCAAGCGTATCCCTGGGCCTAGCGAGAAGGACGGTATCAAGATCGCGATCATCGGCCGTCCTAATGTGGGCAAGTCGACGCTGGTCAATCGCATGCTCGGCGAAGAGCGGGTTATCGTCTATGACCAGGCAGGCACTACGCGCGACAGCATTTATATTCCGTTCGAACGTGGTGATGAAAAATACACGCTGATCGATACCGCAGGTGTGCGGCGCCGGGGCAAGATCTTCGAGGCGGTGGAAAAATTCTCGGTGGTAAAGACGCTGCAGGCAATCCAGGACGCCAACGTGGTGATCTTTGTCATGGATGCCCGTGAAGGGGTGGTCGAGCATGATCTCAACTTGCTCGGTTTTGTTCTTGAAAGCGGTCGTGCGCTGGTGATAGCGCTGAACAAGTGGGACGGCATGGAGCCGAGCGAGCGTGATTACGTGAAGACCGAGCTCGAGCGTCGGTTGTTCTTTGTCGAGTTTGCCGATATCCACTTCATTTCGGCCAAGCACGGTACTGGGGTCGGTAGTCTCTACAAGTCCGTACAGGCTTCATTCACATCCGCCGTCACTCGTTGGCCTACGAGCCGATTGACGCAGATTCTCGAAGATGCGGTACGCGAGCATGCGCCGCCAATGGTCGCTAGCCGGCGCATCAAGCTCAGATACGCGCATCTGGGTGGTGCAAACCCGCCTCTGATCATCATTCACGGCAATCAGGTCGACGCGATTCCGAAGTCTTATACGCGCTATCTGGAGAACACCTATCGGCGGGTCCTCAAGTTGGTGGGTACGCCCATTCGCATCGAATACAAGGGTGGAGAGAACCCTTACGAGGGCAAGAAGAACACCCTCACCGACAGGCAGGTAAACAAGAAGCGCCGCCTCATGTCGCACCACAAGAAGGCTGAAAAGAAGCGCCGCGACAAGCGCTGAGTCTCAATTGCCTTCATCGCAGGACTGGTCCATGGCAAGGGCCGGTCTTGCATGCTTCGGCTTGCCAACGGGGCGCGCTGGGTTGCCTACCACAGTGGTATGCGGTGGAACAGCATGCAGCACTACACTGCCTGCGCCGATTTTCGCGCCTTCGCCAATTTCGATGTTGCCGAGAATTTTTGCCCCCGCGCCGATCATCACGCCGCTGCGCACCTTCGGGTGTCGGTCGCCGCTTTCCTTTCCTGTGCCACCCAGGGTCACGCCTTGCAAGATCGATACGTCATCGCCGACTTCAGCGGTTTCGCCGATGACGATGCCGGTTCCATGGTCGAGCATGATGCCCCTGCCTATGCGGCTCGCGGGATTGATATCAATGGCCAGGCGCTCGTTGCAGCGCGCTTGAATAAACAAAGCCGTCAAGCGCTCGCCCTGGTGTAGCAAGCGGTGTCCGATACGGTAAGCCTGCAGCGCGAGAAAACCTTTTGAGAACAGAAATACTTCGAGAGCGTTGTCGAAGGCCGGGTCGCGACTGACTATAGCGCTCAGATCGTGGCTCGCATGATCAGCCAGGGCCGGAATCTGGCAGAGGATGCCGGCGAAGCGGTCGAAAAGCGCAGCCTGCTGGTCTGGCGTGTCGGACAGCGCCTGGCTTACCCGATAAGCCAAAGCCCCCCCTAGGTCCGAATGATCAAGTATCGCCAGCTTGAACATCGTGCCCAGTGCAGGTTCCCTCTCCCGTGCAGTTTTGGCCTGCTCACGCAGTTCGTTCCATAACGAATCGGAAAGATCGAAAGGCATGTGAGCTCCTTTTTGATGGATGTAGGTCGGGCTGGATCGTGGAGTCAACTTTAGCAGGCACTAACCTGCTATGCCGTCCGCCCCTCGTATCAGGTCGCTTTGATCAGCTATGCTGTTTTCCCCTGCCGAGGCCCCGTACGGCAGGCCTGTCGGAAGGCTTTCATGCTCATCAGTAAATTGCCCAATGTAGGCACCACGATTTTCACCACCATGTCGCAGCTGGCGGCGCAGACCGGTGCGTTGAACCTGTCTCAGGGTTTTCCAGATTTCGACGGCCCGGACGCGTTGCGCGAGGCGGTAGGCCGACACGTTATGGCCGGACACAATCAGTATGCGCCGATGACTGGTTTGCCAGCGCTGCGCGACCAGGTGGCGATCAAAGTTGCGTCACTCTATGGTCGCCAGGTCAGCGCCGACAGCGAAGTCACCATTACGCCTGGCGCGACGCAGGCGATTTTCTGCGCAATCCACGCCGTTATCCGACCGGGTGATGAGGTGATTGTTTTCGATCCCTGTTACGACAGCTACGAGCCCGCGATGGAGCTTGCCGGTGGCCTGTGCATTCACCAGCCGCTTAGCCTGCCGGATTTCACTATCGACTGGCAAAAGCTGGCCGATGCAATTACGCCTCGCACTCGCATGATCGTCCTGAACACGCCGCATAACCCGAGCGGAGCGCTGATAGATCTGGCGGATCTGGACCGTCTGGCCAGCCTGATTCGCGACAAAGATATCTATCTGCTCAGTGACGAGGTCTATGAGCATCTGGTCTTTGACGGTCACGAGCACGCCAGTGTGCTTCGTCATGAGGAGCTGTATCAGCGCGCCTTCGTCGTCAGTTCTTTTGGCAAGACTTATCACGTCACAGGCTGGAAGACCGGCTATGTGGTTGCGCCAGCTGCGCTCAGCACCGAGTTGCGCAAAGTGCATCAGTACGTCAGTTTCACCGGCGTCACGCCATTGCAATGGGCGCTAGCGGAGTTCATGGCCGCGCACCCGGAACACCTGAGTGAACTGGCGGGGTTCTACCAGGCGAAGCGGGACCTTTTCTGCGACTTGCTGGCAGAATCGCGCTTCAGCTTTACCCGCGCGGCCGGTACTTACTTCCAGCTGGCGGACTACTCCGAGATCCGCCCCGAGCTGGACGATGTTGCCATGTCGCAATGGCTGACTCGCGAGCACGGGGTGGCGACCATCCCGATCTCCGTTTTCTATCAAACGCCTCCTGCAGAGTCGCGGCTGGTCCGCTTCTGCTTCGCCAAACGAGAGGAGACGCTGCGTCAGGCAGCGGAACGACTATGCGCGATCTGAACAATCTGCCGGACCTTGAGCTGGCTCTGATCCAGACCACTCTCGTCTGGCAGGATGCCGACGCTAATCGAGCGCGTTTTGTTGGCTTGCTGGATGAGGCCCGTGGCGCGGACCTCATTGTCTTGCCCGAGATGTTCACCACAGCATTCTCGATGAATTCCGCCGAGCTCGCGGAGCCTGAGGAAGGCCCCACCTACAGCTGGTTGCGCGAGCAGGCGGCCCGCGTTGAGGCCGTGATTACCGGGAGCGTAATCATCGAAGCCGCTGACGGCAGCCACCGCAATCGCCTGCTCTGGGCGCGGCCAGATGGTGAGATTTCGCACTATGACAAGCGTCATCTGTTCCGCATGGCAGGGGAGCACAAGCACTACACCGCTGGAGAGCAACAAGCGCTGTTCGAACTCCAGGGCTGGCATGTACGTCCGCTGATCTGTTACGACCTGCGTTTCCCGGTCTGGAGCCGCGATCCTCATGACACCGACCTGCTTCTCTACACTGCGAACTGGCCCGCTGCCCGACGCAATGCATGGAATCGCTTGTTACCGGCGCGTGCAATCGAGAACCTCTGCTATGTCGCGGCGGTGAACAGAGTCGGCGAAGACGGTAAAGGCTATCCCTACAGCGGGGACTCGCAAGTGCTCGATTATCTGGGCGACCCGCTGCTGGAGGCGGGAGCAGCCGATGGAGTGTTCCGCACAACGCTGCGTGCTCGGGATCTCGCGGCCTTTCGCAACAAATTCCCTGCCTATCACGATGGCGATTCCTTCGAGCTGAGACTTTAGTTTGGGTAGCCGTCAGTCAGCCGGCGCTGGCCTGCGTTGCCAGCGCCACACTACCCAGCCATAGATCAGCAGGTTGACGGTGACCACCACCGCGGCCAGCAGATACTGCACCGGTACGCTCAGCCAGGATGGATAAATCAGTGGCAGGAGGTACTGCTCCACGAAGCTGGTCTCATAGCCAGCGCCACCAGCGAGCTTGCGTAGATCGTTCTCCCAATAGGTGAGTGGACATAGCCGCCCGGTCAGCTCCACGAATATGCCCCACGCCATGGCTGGCAGATGCAGTATCAAAAAAGGTCGTTTCCAGGCCACAAGCAAGCCGCCGAGCAAAACGAAGACGATAAAGCCCAGGTGCAGGATGAGCACCGCATCAGCGCTGAGCCTATAGAACATAGCTACACGGCCCTGGCTGTCGGGACCGCAGGGTCGATCTGTCGGTCCTGAATTCGTGATAGCCAGCTGACCGACAGCAATGCGCCTAGCAACGCCATGAACATGTCCGATTGGGTGTCCCAGGGGTCCCCCTGCGTGCCGAGGAAATCATCCGCGCCTTGCCCTGCGAGCAGCGCAACCCACCATTCAATGAGTTCGTAGAACGCGCTGAACGCCAGTGCCACACAGAGTGAAAGGAAACCGAGCATTTTGCCGGGCGCTACATAACGCAAGCGCAGCAGTATTTCGCGAGCGAGCAGCGCAGGTGTAACGCCCTGTATGAAATGGCCTAGCTTGTCGTACGGGTTGCGGCTGAGTTCGAATAAATCCTGGACCCAGAAACCTGCCGGCACACGCGCATAGCTGTAGGTGCCGCCCATGATCAATATCAGGGAGTGGACAGCGATGACCCAGTAGAGCAACTGAGTCAAAGGGAATCGCCGGTAACTCCAAATCAACAACGGGGCGGCAATCAGAACCGGAGCGACCTCAAGCAACCAGGTTGCTCGATCATAGGGCGCGATGCCAGACAGGATCAGGGCGAGCAGCACGACCAGCGCGAGCGTTGTGTAAAGCGTCTTTTCCTGCATCGAAAGCTGCCAAGATTCGTCGGGATAGCCGGCAGAATGCCGCGTGCGACCTGGAGGACGCAACCACATCCTCTGAACGCCGCGCTGCGCTGTAACGTCCTGGTAGATCAGCCCTGGCCGCTCTTGGGCGTACCGGTATGTGAGATCGATCGGCTGCAGCGCCGCAGGTCGACCATGCCGACATAGCGGTTGGCGTTGCCCTGAGCACAGGCGACGCTGCGATTGCGCCACTGCTCCCATTCGCTGACCGGGTACTGGCGATTCCAGATGTCGTAGAGCCGGCGGTCTTGCTTGGACAGGCGCAACTGATAGCGTTCGCTCATGTATAGGTAAGTGCGAGCGATCGCGCCGCGGCTGTATTCCGGCGGCATGGCGGTGCGCTGTTTGAAGTTGACCACGAAGGGGCACGCGCCGTACTGGCTAGGCTTTTCGCTGAGCATCCCAAAACCGTAGTTGCTGCGGTCGCCATTCACCTCGCCGACTACCGGAACGAGATTGTGCAGATCGGCCTCGGCCTTGCTGAACACCGGGTCGCTCGCAGTGCAGTGCTTACGCCCGCCTTGTTGCCAACACTGCCGCTGATGGCCAATGACCCACGCAGGGACGATGTGCTCCCATTCCACGCGCGCAGCACGCTTGGGTTGCTTGCGCGGGATGTAGCCGCAGCCGGCAAGGTCGATGTTCTTGCCTTTGAAGGCGCAGCCGCAATAGAAGTCTACCGGGCGTTCGGCGTAGATGTTCCATGCCACTTTCTTCGCTTCGCGAAAGGTCCGCGGGGCGTCTGCATGAGTGGTAGTGGAAAAAAAGAGGACGAACAAAAACAAGCTGATGCGGCGCATGGGCTTCTCGACGACTGACTGAGAAATGCATCCATGCGGGACGTCGCATCTTAACTGTGTGCAAACAGAAAATCATTTTAAAACATAGGCTTGAAGGCTTTTTATCAAGCCGTTTGTCGGCCGAGACGGTTGATCCCAAGCGACGCAAGAATGATCAGCCCGCCAACCGTCAGCAGCAGCAGATTTGTTTTGGTGCCCCAAAACACGAGGTTGAGTACCAGCCCTACCGGTACCGCCATGTTGTTCATCACGGCCAGGGTTCCGGCATCAACCAGGGTGGCGCCCTTGTTCCAGCAGAATTGGCCCAATGCAGTGGCTAGTACGCCCATCCATACAAGCACGGCCCACTGACTCGTAGTCGATGGCAGTTTTTCGGGATTGCCGAACAACAGCCAGGCTGGCAGAACCACGACCAAAGCGCCCAGGAAGAAATAGCCGAAGCGCCGATGCAGTGGAATATCCGAAGGATATCGGCGTGTCAGATGCTTGTACCCGACTTGCCCGGCGGCAAAGGTGAAATTGGCCAGCTGCATCAGCAGAAAGCCTCCGAGGAAATCGCTGGATACACCGTCGTATCGGATCAGCCCTGCGCCGAATACGGCAACTGCGGCCGCCACCAGAGCCCAGGGATTGAAACGGCGATTGAGTGCATCGTCGATCAGCGTCACGTGCAGTGGGGTGAGCACAGTGAAAAGCAATACTTCGGCCACCGTCAGCACGTTGAAGCTGAGGTAGAGGCACAGGTAAGTGACACCGAACTGCAAAGCGCCTACCAGGGTCACGCCCGCAATGAAGCCAGGCGCGACGCCCCGCCAGCGTGTCAGAGGAAGGAACACCAGCCCGGCGAGCACGACTCGTGTCAGGACGGCGAAGTAACTGTCTACCTGGCCGGCCAGATATGCACCGATCAGATTGAAGGAAAACGCCCAGAGCAGCGTGACGAAGATCAAATAGCGCATACCAGGCTTCTCAGCAGAACGGGCGGCGACATTAGCCGCTCGGTCACGATCAGGGAAGCCTGGAAGGATGTTCCGCGCTTGACGCCCAGCTGTCGGGCCGAGACTCAGGCGGACTTCAACGAGGCCATATCGATGACGAAGCGGTACTTCACATCGCTTTTGAGCATGCGCTCGTAGGCATCATTGATGTTCTGGATATCGATCATCTCAATGTCCGAAACGATGTTGTGCTTGGCGCAGAAGTCGAGCATCTCCTGAGTCTCGGCGATTCCCCCGATCAGCGAGCCGGCCAGGCGGCGCCGTTTGAAGATGAGCCCGAACACGTTGGGGGAGGGGTGCGGTGACGCCGGCGCGCCCACTAGGGTCATGGTCGCATCGCGCTTGAGCAGTGAAAGAAACGCGTCGAGGTCATGTGGTGCGGCGACGGTATTGAGGATGAAGTCGAAGCTGTTTACATGAGCAGCCATCTCATCCTTGTTCCTGGAGACCACCACTTCGCTTGCGCCAAGACGCAGCGCATCCTCTTTCTTGTCGGGTGAGGTCGTGAATAACACCACATGTGCACCCATCGCATTGGCGATTTTTACTGCCATGTGCCCCAGGCCACCGAGGCCAACCACACCGACCTTCTGCCCTGGCCCGACTTTCCACTGGCGCAGCGGCGAATAGGTGGTGATGCCGGCGCACAATAGCGGTGAAACCGCCGCAAGGTTTTCTTCGCCGTGGGAGATTCGCAGAACGAATCGCTTGTCGACCACGATATGGTCGGAATAGCCACCAAGGGTATTTTCGCCTCCACCGAACGCGTGACCATTGTAAGTGCCAATGAATCCGTTCTCGCAGTATTGCTCCAGCCCCTCACCGCAGGATAGGCAGCTTTGGCAGCTGTCGACCATGCAACCGACGCCAGCCAGATCGCCCACCTTGAAGCTTTCTACCGAATCACCGACGGCCGTGACGCGGCCGACTATTTCGTGGCCCGGTACGGATGGGTAAAGCGTATTGTTCCATTCATTGCGTGCGGTATGCAGATCCGAATGGCAAACGCCACAGTAGAGGATGTCGATCTGTACGTCGTTCGGGCCGACAGCGCGGCGGGTGAAATTGAAAGGTGCGAGCGGTGTGCTTGCGTCGTTGGCCGCATAACCGATGGCTTGGCTCATACGTCTCCCCTGTATTCGGAGTGGGTGTGAAGACCTTCAAGCCTAAGGTGCGCGCATGCCAATGCGCTTGCACAATCCTGTCGATGACTGGTGCGTTTCTGCGAAAAGGGGAGGTGTGAAGTGGTAGTCGATTGCTGCGTCGACGCCGATGGAGGGCTGCAGTACGGAAGTGGCGAGCCCTTTCGGGCTCGCCTGTTGGATCAGGCCGCTTTGGCCTCTGCTTCGCGCAGGGCTCTGTTCAGCGCGCTGAACAGGGCACGGATGCTTGCAGTGGTGATGTTCTCGTCAATGCCAATGCCGTGCAACGCTCGCTCGCCATCGAGGCGCACCTCGATATAAGCGGCCGCGCGGGCATTGCTGCCGGCACCGATGGAGTGCTCGTGGTAGTCCATAATTTCCAGCTTGACCGGCAATCCGGCGACCAGCGCTTCCAATGGACCTTTACCGATGCCGCGCCAGTGCACGATCTCACCACCATTGGAGACCTCTACTTCTACCGCGCTCGTGCCGTTTTCTTCCTGCAGCCGATGGCTCTTCAGCGTGTAGGGGGCGGTCGCCTGTAAATATTCCTCTTCGAGCAAGGCATAGATCTGCTTGGCGCTCATCTCCAGCCCCAGACGATCGGTTTCCTTCTGGACCACCTGACTGAACTCGATCTGCATGCGCCGTGGCAGGCTGATGCCATACTCCTGTTCCAGCAGATAGGTGATGCCGCCTTTGCCCGACTGGCTGTTGACGCGGATGACCGCTTCGTAGCTGCGGCCGATATCGGCCGGGTCGATCGGCAGATAAGGGACTTCCCATATGTCGTTCGGGTCCTGCTGGGTGAAGCCCTTCCGAATCGCGTCCTGATGGGAACCGGAGAACGCCGTATGCACCAGATCTCCCACATAAGGATGGCGTGGGTGTACCGGTAACTGATTGCACTCTTCCACCACCTTGCGCACGGCATCGATGTCGGAAAAATCCAGCTGTGGATCGACACCCTGGCTGTACATGTTCAGCGCCACGGTCACCAGATCGACATTGCCGGTGCGTTCGCCGTTGCCGAACAGGCAGCCTTCTACACGGTCAGCACCTGCCATCAGCCCCAGTTCGGTCGCGGCAACGCCGGTGCCGCGGTCGTTATGGGTATGCAGGCTGATCAATACGCTGTCGCGCTTGTTGATCTTGCGCCCGAAGTACTCGATTTGGTCTGCATAGATATTCGGCGTAGCCGCTTCCACGGTGGCGGGCAGATTGAGAATCAGTTTTTTCGACGGGGTTGGCTGGAATACCTCGATGACTGCGTTGCAGACCTCGACGGCGAAGTCGGTTTCGGTGGAACTGAACACTTCTGGGGAGTACTCGAAGCGCCAGTCCGTTTCTGGTGCGGCTTCAGCCAAACGCTTGACCACCTGCGCAGCGGCGACGGCTATGCCCACCACTCCGGTCTTGTCCTGGTTGAAGACGATACGGCGGAAACTCGGTGCGGTGGCGTTGTAGTAGTGGACGATGGCCCGCTTGGCGCCCTTGAGTGACTCGAAGGTACGAGTGATCAAGTCTTCACGCGCCTGAGTCAGCACCTGAATGGTGACATCGTCAGGGATATGACCACCTTCAATCAACTCGCGCACGAAGTCGAAATCAGTTTGCGACGCAGAGGGGAAACCCACTTCGATCTCTTTCAGGCCGACCTGAACCAGTGTCTTGAAGAAGCGCATCTTCTTGGCCGCGTCCATCGGCTCGATCAAGGACTGGTTGCCGTCTCGCAGATCCGAGCTCAGCCAGATCGGTGCCTGTGTAATGGTCTTGGACGGCCAGGTGCGATCCGCGATGTCGATGGTTGGAAAGGCGCGATATTTCGTCGATGGATTCTTGAGCATGGTCATGGCGTTTCCCCGGGCGATCCTTTGAGCGAACGACTTGACTACCCGTATCGGGCAGCTGTCTATGGTGCAAAGTTATGACTTATTGGCTGGGTATTGCAACGTCAGATAAGAAATTGATGGTTTATGCCAATGAATAGAATATTTGAGATTTTTCTGCCGGTTTCGGGAGTAAAAGTCGTGCTTCATTGCTCCGGTAATCGCGTCTTCGTGTCGCAGCATCCAAGGCGATAGGGGCATGCGATCATCCAGTCGATCCCGTTGAGGTGGATCTTGCTCGACTAAAGGACCTGCCGGTGACACGCAAAGGGCTTTCAACGATGAGTTACTGGCTTGGCCTGTTCGCCATGCTGATAATTCATGTCGGCCCGGTGTATTCGGCATTCCAGGCTGCCGAGGCAAGCCTGCACGGTAACCATACCGGCTTAGAATCTTCGGCCCATGGGCATCACGGGTCGGCTAAAGCAGCTAGTCCGGCTTGGTTGTCAGGGTTGGATCTCTGCGGCTATTGCGAGCTGCTGGCGGCGAACCCGCCGCTTAGCCTGCGCGTGCAGCTGGTCCTGGTGCGGCACGAACCTTTCTACCTCCAGGCCATTCCCGCCCAACCGCTACCGTCGACGGTACGCCGAAGCAACGCAAGTCCACGTGCTCCGCCATCGCTCCACTGCTGACATTCACCAGCCGCCTCGTTGCGGTCATCCAATGCAGAAGTGGAATTCTCTATGTCCAGAAATAGTCATGACGGTCTGGCGCGTGAGCGCCTGTCCAAAACGTTTTCGATCCTGCCGTCCCGTCGGCGCTGGCAGCTAGCCCATGCGGCGCTCCTGGTTATGATCACCAGCGGTGCGCTGGCCGCCGAGGGGCATGCGCATCACTCGGATAATGCCGGTGCGATCGAGTTGGCACCGTTGGTTATCACGGGGGTTGCTCAGCAGTCGCCACTGACCGTCGTGACCGATCCGAAGATTCCACGGCAGCCAGTGCCTGCAAGCGATGCCGGGGATTACCTGCAGACCATCCCCGGCTTCTCCGCGGTGCGCGGCGGCGGCTCCAACAGTGATCCGGTGTTTCGCGGCATGTTCGGCTCGCGTCTGAAGTTGCTGTCCAATGGCGGCGAGATGTTAGGCGCCTGCCCGAGCCGCATGGATTCGCCAAGCTCATACATCACGCCGGAAAACTACGACAACCTGACTGTTATCAAGGGTCCGCAGACGGTACTTTGGGGGCCGGGTAACTCGGCGGCGACGATACTCTTCGAGCGAGATCCAGAGGATTTCACCGGGTTGGGCGGGCGTGTCGACGCCAGCTTCCTGGTTGGTTCTGACGGTCGTTTCGACCGCAATGTCGACGCCGCTGCCGGCAGCGACAAGGGTTACCTGCGGCTGCTGGCCAACCGTTCGGATTCGGACGACTACCAGGATGGGAATGGCGACAGGGTGCATTCTCGCTGGGACAAATGGAGCACCGATATGGTCCTTGGATGGGTGCCCGACGACGATACGCTTCTGGAATTGACGTTCGGTCAAGGCGATGGCGAGGCCCGTTATGCCGGTCGCGGCATGGACGGCAGCCAGTTTGATCGCGAGAGCCTTGCGCTGCGCTTCGAACGGGACAACCTCGCAGAAGTGCTACGCAAGATCGATGCGCGGATCTATTACAACTACGCCGACCATGTAATGGATAACTACAGTCTGCGCGCGCCATCCGGCATGGGCATGATGGGCCGGCCGATGGCGAGCAACGTGGATCGGCGTACCCTGGGCGGTCGCTTCGCTGCCACCTGGCAATGGGACACATATGAGCTTGTGGCGGGTGTCGATGCGCAACGCAACGAGCATCGCAAGCGAAGTTCCCAGTTCAACATGATGACCGGCACATTGACTGAACATGACCGCTTCGCCTGGACCAAGGACGCTGATTTTCACAGCTATGGCCTGTTCGGTGAGCTTACCCATGATCTGAACGGGGACAGCCGACTGATCGGCGGTGCACGTTTGGATCATGTGCAGGCCCGCGACTCGCGTGGAGCCAACTCCTCTGCCCTGGACAGCCGCAGCGACACGCTGCCAAGCGGTTTCATACGTTATGAGCACGACCTGCAAGCGCTATCGGCGACTGTCTATGCGGGACTTGGTCATACCCAGCGCTTCCCCGATTACTGGGAGTTGTTCTCCGGGGGAGCTGATGCGTTCGACAAGCTGCGGCCCGAAAAAACGACGCAGCTAGACGTTGGGCTGCAATACAGCCGCGGGCCGCTGGATGCATGGGCTTCGGCCTACATCGGCCAGATCCGCGATTACGTTCTGTTCAGCTACCAGACCAATATGATGGGCATCTCCACATCGACTGCCGATAACATCGATGCCCGCATCATGGGCGGGGAGGTAGGCGGCAGTTATCGCCTCTCGCCGAACTGGAAAAGCGACGCCAGCCTGGCTTACGCCTGGGGCAAGAACAGCTCTGATGGCGAGGCATTGCCGCAGATGCCGCCCCTGGAAGGGCGGCTGGGGCTGACGTACGAGCAGGGCGACTGGAGCGCTGCAACCCTTTGGCGGGTAGTGGCAGCCCAGAGTCGTATCGCTGCAGGGAAGGGCAACGTGACCAGCAAGGACTTCGATGACAGCTCGGGCTTTGGCGTGCTCTCGCTTAACGGGGCCTATCGGCTGAACCAACACTTCAAACTCAGCAGCGGGATCGACAATCTGCTTGATAAGGCCTATAGCGAGCACCTCAATCAGGCGGGCAACGCCGGCATCGGACTGCCCGCCGACGCGCGCATCAACGAACCGGGGCGCACTTATTGGGCGCGGGTTGATATGAGCTTCTGAACGAGGGATGGCTGTGCCCCGAAGCGAGGCCTCCTCGCTTCGGATGCAGCCTGGCATGCTGAGAGCAGGGGAGCGGCGCGTCTCGCGCGTTACTCATGTCTCGGTGCGGCTTTCGGTCGACACTTTCTCGATCTGGCACCTTTGCGGACTGTGCAGCGCCGGTGCGCCGCGGTCGTTCATTGAGTCGCGCCAGTCGCGCATATCCCCGCCGCTCGGATGCTGGAATACACGCAGGCCGAACTCCGGCAGGATCGCTAGCAAGTGGTCGAAGATGTCTGACTGAATCGCCTCGTACTGTGTCCAGGCGACGGTGTTCGTGAAGCAGTAGATTTCAAGAGGCAGGCCGTCAGCGGTGGGGCTTAGCTGGCGCACCATCAGGGTCATGGATTGGTGGATGCCACCGTGGCTGCGTAGATAACGTTCCACGTAAGCGCGAAAACTGCCGATATTGGTGATCCGGCGCGTATTGACCGGCTCCTTGCCCCGCTCCTCGAGCTTGGCATTCCATTCATCGATCTCGCGGCGCTTTTCCGAGAGGTATTCATCCAGCAGGTTGAATCGGTGCAGGTGCTCGCACTCCTCACTGCTGAGAAAGTGCACGCTTTGCTGATCGAGGTACAGGCAACGCTTGATCCGCCGTCCGCCGCTTTCCTGCATGCCGCGCCAGTTCTTGAACGAATCGCTGATGAAGCGCTTGGTTGGGATGTTGCTGATGGTTTTGTCCCAGTTCTGCACCTTCACGGTATGCAGGGCGATATCGATGACGTCGCCATCAACATTGAGCTGCGGCATCTCCACCCAGTCGCCGACGCGGATCAGGTCGTTGGAGGTGATCTGCACGCTCGCCACCAGTGAAAGCAGGGTGTCCTGGAATATGAGCATCAGCACGGCCGCCATGGCGCCGAGCCCGGACAGCAGGATCAATGGCGAACGGTCGATCAAGGTCGCAATGATGAGGATGGTCGCGATGGCGTAGACAACGATCTTCACGACCTGCAGATAGCCCTTGATCGGGTGCAGACGTGCGTCCGGTCTGCGCTGATACATCATGTTGATGATGTCCAGCAGCGCGCCCATGGCGAGTGCAATGGTCAGCACGATGAAGCCGCCGCATACGTTGCGCACCACGGTAACGGCGGCTTCCGGCAGACCCGGGACGGCATTCACACCGATGGACAGCACCAGCGCCGGCACAATGTTGGACAGTCGCCGGATAATGCCGAAGTCCTGCAGCTTGTTTTCCCGTGTGTTGCGCAGCACCTTGTACAGCCCGCGCACCAGGATACGTTTGACCACCCAGTTGGCGAGCCAGGCCGCAAATATCAATGCGGCACTGGACACGAGAGTTTGCAGCTCCGCATGCTCGTTCAGCCATGCCAGCCAGACGTTCAATTCGTCCTGCATATGTCCTCACCGTCATGCCGCGCCAGGCAAGCGGGGTTTTTCAAGCGGCTCATATCAGCGGATGAATTCGCGGCTGATTGACCGAAACAGATCAGTCCCGGCTTGCTCCATCCATTCGAAGGCGACCATTTCGCGCGAAACGATGCTTGCTCCGGCCTGCTGCATACGTGCGAGGCCCAGCACTTTGTCACTGGCGCGGCGCGAGCCGACGGCTTCGTCCACCACGAAAACCTGATTGCCGCGAGCCAGCAGGTCGATAACGGTCTGCAATACGCAGATATGAGTTTCGATCCCGCTGATCACGAATTGCTTGCGCTCACCCCCGGGTCTCTTGAAAAGTTCGCCGTCGCGCGCAGCGGAAAAGTGCAGCTTCTCGATGATCGCCTCTTCGGCTACGCCATCGCGCAAAGAGGCGACCGTGGGGCCCAGGCCCTTGCTGTACTGCTCGGTAAGGAGCACAGGGACGCCGACGCGCTCGGCAACCTGCATCAACCAGGCGCTGTGCTCAGCAAGTTCGCTGTGGCCCTCGATGGCGGGGAAAAGCCGTTCCTGGATATCGATGATTAGAAGGGTGGAGTCCTGCGCGTTGATGAGCATGCCGTTGTCCTCGAATAGATCAGAGCTTGAACGCACCAATGAAAATGGACGGATCGATGCGCGCGTCGTTGAGGCTGACATTCCAGTGTAGATGTGGCCCCGTGGCCCGGCCGGTCGCGCCGACCTTGCCCAGTACGGCGCCGCGGACCAACTCGTCGCCCACCTTTACGTCGACCTGCGACAGGTGGCAGAACATGCTGATCAGCCCCTGGCCGTGGTCGACGAACACCGTCTTGCCATTGAAAAAATAGTTGCCAGTGAGAATCACCTTGCCGGCCGCCGGTGCTTTTATCGGCGTGCCGGTCTTGGCAGCAAAATCGAGCCCCGAATGCGGGTTGCGCTCCTCACCATTGAAGAAGCGGCGCAACCCGAACGGCGAGGACAGAGGGCCATTGACCGGCTTGTCGAAAAGCAGGTTGCTGGGCTGGCGCTCGCTGAACTGACGATAGGCGCGGGTCTGTTCGTCCAGTTCACGCTCGATGCGCTTGAGGTCGTCCGGGTTTGGATTGACCTGCCGCTGATTCTTCAGCGTGATGTGCTGCTCGCGGTAGGTACGAGGCTCGACGCGGAAGCCATGTGCTTTGCCGGCAACATCCAGCGAGTGCTGGCCCGCTTTGACCGTCAGCGGAATGCCGACGATGGCGATCCAGCGCTGATCATCCTCGCGCACCACCAGCACGGGCTTGCCGTCGTAACGCGCTTTCGGGGCGCTGGCATCGTTGCCGAGATCAACGACCGCAACGCCGCCTGGCACCGGTTTGTTCAGCAGACGGGTGAGAAAGCCTTCGGCGTGAGCAGGCAGGGTCAAGCACAGGAGCAGGGCAAGGACGAAACGCATGGAAATCCCGAGTGATGGGTAAGTCAGTCCAGCAACGACAAGGTTACCGGCGTCTGGTGATTGTCTTCGACACGCACATCCAGCTCGCCGTTTCCGAGCCGGGCCTTGAGTCGTTGACCGGGCTGGGTCTGATCGGCTCGTCGGATCGCTTGGCCGCGCTCATCGAGCAGGATGCTGTAACCACGTGACAGCGTGGCGAGCGGGCTGACGACGTTCAATGTCTGGGCCAGACCTTGCAGCTGCTGGCGTTGGGTTTTCAAGGTGTCTTGCATGGCGCGGGGCAGCCGGCTAGACAGATGCTCCAGGCGCTGGCGAAGCAGATTCAATGACCGACCTGGATGCTGCCCGGCGAGACGCGTTTCGAGACGCGCGAGACGCTCTTGCCCAGCGCAGAGCCGGCGATCGATACCACGCAACAGGCGCGCCTCAAGATCGTCGATGCGTTGGGCTTGCTGTTGCAGGCGTTCGCCCGGATGGCGCAGGCGTCGGGTCAGGCCCTCCACGCGCGCCGCGTCGCGATGAAGGCGATCGCGCATGCGCAGCAACAGGCGCTGGCGCAGCCCCTCAAGACGCTGACGCACATCCGCGCTACTGGGAGCCAGGAGTTCGGCGGCAGCAGATGGCGTTGGTGCGCGGACGTCGGCGACGAAATCGGCAATCGAGACATCCGTCTCGTGGCCGACCGCGCAAACGATCGGCGTCTCGCAAGCGGCTATGGCACGGGCGACCACTTCCTCGTTGAAGCACCAGAGGTCTTCAAGCGAACCGCCACCTCGAGCCAGGATCAGCGCATCGAAGCCGCCACGGTCTGCAAGCTCAAGGGCACGGACGATCTGCGCGGTCGCTTCGCGGCCTTGCACTGGCGTCGGCACCAGGGTCAGGGCGACATGCGGGGCACGTCGGCGGAACACCGAAATGATGTCGCGGATCACAGCGCCAGTGGGCGAGCTGACGATGCCGATGCGCCGTGGGTGAGAGGGCAGGGCGCGCATGCCAGAGGCGTCGAACAGGCCTTCGGCAGAGAGCTTCTCCTTCAGCGCTTCGAAGGCCAGGCGCAGCGAACCGTCACCGGCCGGCTCGACATTATCGAGAATCAGCTGATAGTCGCCGCGACCCTCGAACAACGACACCCGCCCGCGCACCTTTACCGCCAGGCCATCGCGCAGCGCCTGGCGCACGCGCAAGGCGTTCTGCCGGAACAGTGCGCATCGGACCTGAGCGTTCTTGTCCTTCAATGTGAAATAGATGTGGCCGGATGCCGGCTTGGCCAGGTTGGAAATCTCGCCTTCGACCCAGACCTGGGCGAACACGTCTTCGAGTAATTGCCGAGCGCGGCCGTTGAGCTGGCTGACAGTCAGCACTTCTCGGTCGAGGTTCAGGCGTTGGAAGGGATCATTTAGCATGACGGCGATGATAAGCCGCGCACGGTCATGCGCAAACCGAAACCGTGATGCATCGCCCAAGTGCTCTTGACCGTGCGGGACGCGGCGCTAAGCTGCGCGGCCTCTCTCCGTCTCTCGTTCGAGCCCTCATGAGCTACAGCCAAGCCATCATCGTGCCGCGTATTTCCACCTTTCCCGGCCATGAGTCGAAAGCACGGATGATCCTGCGCTGGCTTGCTGAGCGGCGGGTTATCGAGGCGTTGCCAACCACCTGCGGTCGCGGAGTCGGCGGCATGGGATACGCGGTTGCGCAGGGCGCTCGCAATGTCGTGAAGCGCCCCGAACGACTGCCCTTCGGCGAGGCCATCAATGGATTGGAAGTGATCACCAAGCGCTGTATTTATACGCCGACCCGTGAGTTCGCCGAGGAGGCGGGCTGCCCCGAGTGCCGTCGCGAGATCGGCGAGGCGCTGTTCGAAAGCCTGGACGAGTGGATGCCCAAGCACTCCGACAATTTCACATGCCCGGAATGCGGCTTCGAGGACGATATCAACGGCTTTCTGTTCATCCCTGCCTGTGGATTTTCCAACCTGGGGTTCATCTTCAATGGCTGGGGGGAGGCCGGCTTTCGTGAGTCGTTTCTTGATGAGTTCGCCGCGAGGCTAGGCTTCGGCGTGACGATAGTGATCGATCACTCGTGACCGATTGGTCATTTGGTCAGCGGCTGACTTCGAGGCGAGCGCGACAGTCCGCAGAACTGCATTGAGCAGCATGGTATGCGTGGGTATAATGCCGCGCTTCCTTTTTCCCGCCTGGGAGCCCCCGCCATGCTGCGTATCAGCCAAGAAGCCCTGACTTTCGACGATGTTCTCCTGATCCCGGGATATTCCGAGGTCCTGCCGAAGGATGTCAGCCTCAAGACCCGCCTGACCCGCGAAATAGAGCTGAACATTCCCCTCGTTTCGGCGGCAATGGACACCGTCACCGAAGCCCGCCTGGCCATCGCCATGGCGCAGGAAGGCGGCATCGGCATCATCCACAAGAACATGAACGTGGAGCAGCAGGCCGCCGAAGTGCGCAAGGTCAAGCGCCACGAAACGGCGATCGTTCACGACCCCGTTACCGTCACCCCTGAAACCAAGATCAGCGAACTGCTGCGCAAGGCTCACGAACTGGGCTTCTCGGGTTTTCCGGTTGTTTCTGGCAAGGAGCTGGTAGGCATCGTTACCGGCCGCGACCTGCGCTTTACGCCGAACGCCGGTGATTCGGTCGCCGCGATCATGACCCCCAAGGAAGAGCTGGTTACTGTTCAGGAAGGCACTGGCCTCGAGCAGATCAAAACCAAACTGTACGAACACCGCATCGAGAAAATGCTGGTGGTCGACGGCAATTTCCACTTGCGTGGCCTGGTTACCTTCCGCGATATCGAGAAGGCCAAGACCTACCCGCTGGCTTCCAAGGACGGTGAAGGCCGCCTCCGTGTAGGCGCCGCCGTGGGTACAGGTGCTGATACCGCCGAGCGTGTCGAAGCGCTGGCTGCCGCCGGTGTCGACGTGATCGTGGTGGACACCGCTCACGGCCATTCACGCGGCGTGCTCGACCGCGTTCGCTGGGTGAAGGACAACTTCCCGCAGGTTCAGGTGATCGGCGGCAACATCGCCACCGCCGAAGCCGCACTGGATCTGGTCAAGGCCGGCGCCGACGCGGTCAAGGTTGGGATTGGCCCAGGCTCTATCTGCACCACCCGGATCGTTGCTGGTGTCGGTGTCCCGCAGATTTCCGCCATCGCCAACGTGTCGGCTGCCCTCGAAGGCACCGGTGTGCCGATGATTGCCGACGGCGGCATCCGCTTCTCCGGAGACCTTTCCAAGGCCATCGTTGCGGGCGCCAACGCCGTGATGATGGGCTCGATGTTCGCCGGTACCGAAGAAGCCCCAGGCGAGATCGAGCTGTTCCAGGGCCGTTCCTACAAGGCTTACCGCGGCATGGGTTCGCTGGGTGCGATGTCCCAGGCGCAGGGCTCTTCCGATCGTTACTTCCAAGACTCCTCTGCGGGTGCCGAAAAGCTTGTGCCGGAAGGCATCGAGGGGCGCGTGCCATACAAGGGCTCGCTGGCGGCGATCATCCATCAGCTGATGGGCGGCCTGCGCGCTTCGATGGGCTATACCGGCAGCGCGACCATCGATCACATGCGCACCCATCCGCAGTTCGTGCGCATCACCGGTGCCGGCATGGCTGAATCACATGTGCATGACGTGCAGATCACCAAGGAAGCGCCCAACTACCGCGTTGGTTGATATTTCTGTCGCTGGAGGCTGATCGCCGACCGGCTGGACGGGGCTGTGCCCCGATCAGTCAGCCGGCGTTCAGCCTTCAGCTGTTTTTCCCAGGGGAAAAAAATGGCCCATCAAGACATTCACGCTCACCGCATCCTGATTCTGGATTTCGGCTCGCAGTACACCCAGTTGATCGCCCGTCGCGTGCGCGAGCTCGGCGTTTATTGCGAACTGCATCCGTTCGACATGACGGATGAAGACATTCGCGCCTTTGCCCCGCGCGGCATCATTCTCGCGGGCGGGCCTGAGTCGGTGCACGCGGAAGGCAGCCCGCGCGCTCCACAGGCGGTATTCGAGCTGGGCGTACCGCTGTTCGGCATCTGCTACGGCATGCAGACCATCTCCGAGCAGCTAGGCGGCGAGGTGCAGGGTTCCGATGAGCGCGAGTTCGGCTACGCGCGGGTCGATCTGGTTGGCAAGTCCAAGCTGTTCGACGGCATCGAAGACCATATGGACGATGACGGCGTGTTCGGGCTCGACGTCTGGATGAGCCACGGTGACAAGGTCACCGAATTGCCAGCCGGTTTCCACATCCTGGCCAGCACTCCGAGCTGCCCGATCGCAGCCATGGGTGATGATGACCGTCGCTACTATGGCGTGCAGTTCCACCCGGAGGTAACCCACACCCGCCAGGGCGGACGCATCCTGTCGCGCTTCCTGCTGGAAATATGCGGCTGCGAAGCGCTGTGGACGCCGTCCAACATCGTTGATGATCTGGTTGAGCAGGTACGCAACCAGGTTGGATCGGCCAACGTGCTGCTGGGTCTGTCTGGCGGTGTCGATTCCTCCGTAGTTGCGGCGCTGTTGCACAAGGCCATTGGCGATCAGCTGACCTGCGTGTTCGTCGATAACGGCCTGCTGCGCCTGCATGAAGGCGATCAGGTGATGGCGATGTTCGCCGAGAACATGGGCGTCAAGGTGATCCGCGCGGACGCCGAAGCTCAGTTTCTCGAAAATCTGGCTGGCGAAGCCGACCCCGAGAAGAAGCGCAAGATCATTGGTCGCACCTTCATCGACGTCTTCGACGCCCAGGCCAGTAAGCTCGACAACATCCAGTTCCTCGCCCAGGGCACCATCTACCCGGACGTCATCGAGTCCGCCGGTGCCAAGAGCGGTAAAGCTCATGTGATCAAGTCGCACCACAACGTGGGTGGCCTGCCGGAGGAAATGAACCTCAAGCTAGTCGAGCCGTTGCGCGAGCTGTTCAAGGACGAGGTCCGCAAGATCGGTATGGAGTTGGGCCTGCCGTATGACATGGTCTATCGCCATCCTTTCCCGGGCCCGGGTCTGGGCGTGCGCATCCTTGGCGAGGTGAAGAAGGAATATGCCGACCTGCTGCGTCGTGCCGACCACATCTTCATCCAGGAGCTGCGTAACTTCGATTGGTACCACAAGACCAGCCAGGCCTTCGTGGTTTTCCAGCCGGTCAAGTCCGTTGGTGTGGTAGGCGACGGCCGCCGCTACGCCTGGGTCGTTGCGCTACGTGCGGTTGAAACCATAGATTTCATGACCGCGCGTTGGGCACATCTGCCCTACGAACTGCTGGAAAAGGTCTCCAACCGCATCATCAACGAAATCGAGGGTATCTCCCGCGTGACCTACGACGTGTCGAGCAAGCCGCCAGCGACGATTGAGTGGGAATGATGACCTAACGGTTGATGGTAAAAAAAAGCCCCGGCATGCCGGGGCTTTTTTATCGGCTGATCAGCCCATGACGGCAGCGGTATCGATACGGCGCCAGATGGCTTCGGAGATGCTGTAAAGGGCGAAGGCCACGAGCCCAAGGCCTACGATCGACAACCAGAACGCTCCGAACGGCAGGCTTTGCAGTGCATTCAATGCATCCTCCAGCCCAGGTGGGTCGGTGGGTTCATACCGCGTGCCGCCGCTGAAGAGCATTCCGGCTACGATCAGAAATGCGATGCCACGCGCAATCAGGCCTGCACGGGAAATTGGGCGGACCCAGCGCATGACGTCCTCGGAGGCGTAGAAGTACTTTTCGAACTTGGCTTTCCACCCTTTGATGATATGCGCGATGCCCACACCAAGCGGAATCAACGCAACGGCGTATACCAGGTAGTTAGAGTACTTCCAGCCGAGCAGGCCGGAGAGGAAGTCACCACCGGCGCCGGAGCCGCCATTGCCTCCACCCGATGATTCACCGATGGATGTGCCGAGTAGGCCAAGGGTGAACAGCGCCAACAGGCTGTAGGTGATCGCGCCGCCTACCAAACCGGCGCGGATGACCAGACCTTTGGCTTTGGTGCCATGCCCCTCGGGATCGGTTATGGCCTGAGTGATGCGCCAAGCGGCGTAGGCCAACAGGCCGACAACCATGATCCAGAGCAAGACCGTACCGAAGGGTTGACTCAACAATTGCTGAATGGCGCCCTTGGTACCTACGGTTTCCCCGCTGCCGATACCCGCCATGAATGCGAATGCGCCGACAATGATGTAAACCACCCCTCGCGCGGCGTACCCGCTGCGGGCGAGCCAGGTGATCCCGCGGCTGACTTCGCCTTTGGCGTGGGCTGCGGTGGTGTGCATAGCGCCTCCTTGGATGTGAATGAATGTTGTCGTAGTAGACGCTCAATCAGCCGCAAGGGTTCGCAGCAAGCAATGATGATGCTTTCTGGGGTGAGGGCTGCGGGGTGGGGCACGAAGTTGTAGCATTAAGCAAATGCGAGCGATTCCAATCTGGCGACTGCTCGTGCAGTTTTTCAATGAGATGAAGATGACTTTTACCCGAAGAAAGATGCTGGTCGGCATGGCCGGAGTGGTAGCGCTAGGTGTGGTGGGTGGTGGCGCACGCTACTGGCTGGGCCGGCCAGCAGACCCCGTAACGCATGACTATGAGCTGATCGCGGCGCCCGCTGACATCGAGCTGGTCGCGGGAGCCAAGACACCGGCCTGGTGCTACGGCGGTCAAGCGCCCGGCGTCGAGCTTCGCGCCCGGCAGGGAGATTGGCTGCGGGTGCGCTTCATCAATCACTTGCCGGAGCCCACGACCATTCACTGGCACGGCATCCGCCTGCCACTGAACATGGACGGCGTGCCCTACGTGTCTCAGCTGCCGGTGATGCCGGGCGAGTCGTTCGACTACCTGTTTCAGGTGCACGATGCGGGAAGCTTCTGGTATCACCCACACACCACCAGCGCTGGGCAACTGGGGAGAGGTCTGGTCGGGCCGTTGATCGTGGAGGAGCGTGAGCCGAGCGGGTTTCGCCATGAACGGACGTTGAGCCTGAAAAATTGGCATGTCGACAAACAAGGTGCATTCACTGATTTCAGCGTGCCGCGCGAGGCCGCCAGGGCCGGTACGCCGGGCGTATTGTCAACCGTCAACGGTGAGCATGCACCGACTCTGGAGTTGCCTGCAGGGCAGGTGGTGCGGTTGCGTATCCTCAACGTGACAAACACCCTGACCTACCGACTGAACCTGTCGGATGGGCAGGCTCGCATCTACGCAATAGACGGTCATCCGATCTTGCCGCGCCCACTTGGCAAAGAATACTGGCTGGGCCCTGGGATGCGCATCGATCTGGCGCTCAAGGTGCCAGCAGTGGGGGAGCATATTTCGTTGCGCAACGGTCCGCTGAGGCTGGCGACCCTCACCTCGGTGGCTACTGCAGAAACTGAAGGCGATTGGCCTGCGCCGTTGCCGGCCAATCCCGTTGCTGAACCCGACCTTGAGAAGGCAGAAACGCTGCGCTTCAATTTCGAATGGGCTGGCACACTCTCGGCTGATACAGGGCCGACCGGCGCGTTCACCTTTTGGCAGATCAACGGACAAGCATGGGATATCAACGACAAGACCTGTGCGGATCGGCCGATAGCTACCCTTCAACGCGACGGTCATTACATTTTCGAACTACGAAACCTCAGCCAATATCAGCATCCAATCCATCTGCATGGCATGACCTTCAAAGTCATCTCCTCCAACCGCAAGCGTATCGACCCCTGGTTCACCGATACCTATCTGCTCGGCAAGAACGAGACTGCGCGGATTGCGCTGGTCGCGGATAATCCTGGCGTCTGGATGTTCCATTGCCACGTCATCGACCATATGGAAACGGGCCTGATGGCGGCGATCGAAGTTGTTTGAGCGAAAGCACTACCGGATCGACAAATGAAAAGACCAATGATCATCGACCGTTCTCGCGATGAGGACTTCATGCGGGAGGCGCTCGAGCTCGCCGCGCAAGGGGCGTTGCTGGGCGAGGTGCCTGTTGGGGCTGTGCTGGTCCAAGACGGCAAGATCATCGGTCGTGGCTTCAATTGTCCGATCTCTCGAAACGACCCCAGTGCTCATGCCGAGATGGTTGCGATCCGAGAGGCGGCGTCGAGCCTGGAGAACTATCGGCTGCCAGGCAGCACGCTGTACGTCACGCTGGAGCCATGCAGCATGTGCGCTGGTTTGATCGTCCACTCGCGGGTGCAGCGTGTCGTGTATGGCGCTAAGGAGCCGAAGGCTGGTGTTGCGATCAGCCGAGGTCAGTTCTTCTCTCAGGAATTTCTCAATCACCGCGTGCTGGTTGAGGGTGGCCTGATGGGCGAAGCGTGCAGCGATATGTTGAGCGCTTTTTTTCGCGCCCGCCGCCATCTAGCTCGAAGTGGGGGAACTGCGGAAAGCTCATAGCGGCTGATCTTTTAGCTCAAATTCCACCGCTGTATCGGCGCACGCCCGTTTTAGGAAGTTTTTCATGCGCAGCGACGCTGCCCTGAGCGGGAAATACCACCAAGTGATCAGCGGCTATTCCAATGCCGACTTCCTGGCCGGTCGGATAGTCCGCATGGCTGGGAAATATCCCTTCCAGCTGGTTGCCGGTTGGCAACTGCAATCGATACAGGGTCGAGGCGCCGAGAAAGGTCTTGCCGACGATCAGCGCCTTGAGTGCGCTCTGCGGTGAATAGATGATGTCATCAGGGCGCAACAGCACATCCACGGAGCTTCCAGCCGGCATTGTGTAAGCACGGTTGCCTCGGATCACGCCGAGTTCAGTCTGCACCGTTTCCGGGTCGATCAGTTGACCGCGAATGAAATAGCCCTGACCTATGAAGCTCGCCACGAAGGGCGTGAAAGGCTCATGGTAGAGGTTGTAAGGCGTGTCCCATTGCTCGAGCCGGCCGTCCTTGAACACACCAACCTGATCGCTGACGGCGAATGCTTCCTCCTGATCGTGGGTAACCAGAATGGCACTGGTGCCGCGTGTCTTCAGGATCTCCCGAACCTCATGGCTCAGGCGCCGTCGCAAGTCTCCATCAAGATTGGAGAATGGTTCGTCCAGCAATAGCAGTTCCGGTTCTGGCGCAAGCGCCCGAGCAAGTGCGACACGTTGTTGCTGACCGCCTGACAGCTCGTGCGGGTAACGCTGGCTCAAAGGCGCAAGGTGCACGAGCTCGAGCATGTCGTTGACGATGTTCTGCCAGTTCGGTTGCTTGCGAATGCCAAAGGCGACGTTCTCAGCGACGGTCAGGTGAGGGAACAGGGCGTAGTCCTGAAACACCATGCCGATGCGACGCTTCTCTGGAGCAAGGGTATAACCGCGCCGCGACAACACGGCGTCGCCTAGCTGAATCTCGCCCTCATTTACGTGCTCGAAACCGGCGATGGCGCGAAGGGTCGTGGTTTTACCGCAGCCGGAAGGCCCGAGCAGGCAGCCGATGTCGCCGCGATTGAGGTGCAGATTGAGGTGCTGCACAACGCTCTGGCCACCGTAGCCGCAGTCAAGATTACGCAGGTGCAACAGCGGTTCATGGCTCATGCGTGGTGGTAAGCCGGCTCGACCAGGAATTCAAGCAATGCCTTTTGTACATGCAAGCGGTTCTCTGCTTGCTGCCAGGCCACCGAGCGCTTGTCGTCCAGCAGGTCGTGACTGATCTCTTCGCCGCGATGCGCGGGCAGGCAGTGCATGAACAGCACGTCTTCGGCTGCCACGTCGAGAAGCGCGCGGTCGACCTGATAGGGTCGGAACGTGGCGATACGTGCAGCCACCTCGTCTTCCTGGCCCATTGAGGCCCACACGTCGGTGCTGACCAGGTGCGCGCCACTCACGGCTTCACGAGGGTCACGGAAGACTTGCACCCGGTCGCCAGCTTGCGCCAACAGCTGGCCCTCGGGTTCGTACCCTTCGGGGCAAGCGATGCGCAACTGGAAGTCGAACTGGATGGCGGCCTCCATATAAGAGTTGCACATGTTATTGCCATCACCGATCCAGGCTACGGTCTTGCCGGCGATATTGCCGCGTAGCTCATGGAAGGTCTGCATGTCGGCCATAAGCTGGCACGGGTGTAGATCATCCGACAGGCCATTTATTACCGGGACCGAGGAGTTAGCGGCAAATTCGGTCAACGTCGAATGAGCAAATGTGCGGATCATGATCGCGTCGAGCATGCTCGACATGACGATGGCCGAATCGCTGATCGGCTCTCCGCGACCCAGTTGCGTATCGCGGGGGGATAGGAAGATTGCCTGGCCACCGAGTTGGATCATGCCTGCTTCGAACGACAGGCGGGTCCGGGTCGAAGCTTTCTCGAAGATCATCCCAAGGACACGGTTTTTCAGCGGCTCGAAAAGAATGCCGCGCTCGCGCAGATCCTTCAGCTCGATGCCGCGACGCACCAGGCCTTGGAGCTCCTGGGGCGTGCAATCCATCAGTGAGAGAAAGTGTCTTGCGCTCATATCAGCTACCTTTATTGCCGCAGTCGAGGCCAGATTTCGACGGAAAAGGGAGGGCCTGCGACAGGGGTCGCATACAGAGCGACGAAACGGGAAAGGCGCGATCTTATCCAGAAAGGCTCAGCGGGCGCAAATCGGCCTCGGAGCGCCAGAAATCGGCCCTGCAGGTGCAACAGGTACTGTGTGTCGCGATAAAAGCCGAGCCCGCGACTCGGCTTTTACAGCACTGTTCCTGTACAATGCGCCGCAACCGAGACTAGCCGAGGTGCCCCATGGATATCATCGAAACTATCAAAGAGCAGATCGAGAAGAATCCGGTGCTGCTTTATATGAAAGGCTCGCCCAACGCTCCGCAATGCGGCTTTTCGGCCCGCGCCACCCAGGCGATTATGGGGTGTGGTGAAAAATTCGCTTACGTCGACATCCTGCAGAATCCTGAAATCCGTACCAACCTGCCCAAGTACGCTAACTGGCCAACTTTCCCTCAGCTATGGGTCGATGGCGAGCTGGTTGGGGGTAGCGACATCATTCTAGAGATGTTCGAGAAAGGTGAGCTGCAGCCGTTGATCAAGCAGGCCGTGCAGAAAGCCGGCGCCTGATCGAGACGATTTGAAGAACCCGCCGTTGGCGGGTTTTTTTATGCCTGCTGTTTCGCAAGTCAACGTAGCCGAGGTGCAACGCGCAATAAAGAAGGGAGCCGGAGCTCCCCTTGTCATATCGAACTTTTTATTCATCCATCTGCGATTGCAGATAATTTTCCATCCCGACCTTGTCGATCAGGCTGAGCTGAGTTTCGAGCCAATCGATGTGCTCTTCTTCGGACTCGAGGATGTCTTCAAGCATCTCACGCGTTCCGTAGTCTCCAATGCTCTCGCAGTAGGCGATGGCTACCTTGAGATCCTGCATGCCGCTCTGCTCGAGCTTGAGATCGCAGTCGAGCATTTCACGAGTGTTTTCGCCGATCAGCAGCTTACCGAGGTCTTGCAGATTGGGCAGGCCTTCGAGAAAGAGAATGCGCTTGATCAGCTTGTCGGCATGCTTCATCTCATCGATGGATTCCTTGTACTCGTGCTTGCCCAGTTTGCCGAGGCCCCAATCCTCGTACATGCGCGCGTGCAGGAAGTACTGATTGATGGCGACCAGTTCGTTGCCGAGAATCTTGTTGAGATGCTGAATAACTAGCTTGTCGCCTTTCATGATCATGCCCTGCGTCGAATCAAGTTCGTAATGCGCGCAGTCTGGCCACGAAGAAGGGCTCTGTCAAACCTAAGTCATTGAATGTAAAAGGGTAAACCGGAATAAGAATAAGTCTGTTCCGCGACTTGCCGGCAAGGTCTTGATTTACGGGCATAAAAAAGCCGGGCATGTGCCCGGCTCCTGCAAAATTTTTATTCAGGCTGGTGCGAAGCCAGCCGGATAGGCGAGGGAGGCGCTGGCGCCCTGAATATCACTCAACGTGTCACGGACGACCTGCTTGGCAACGCATGCGCATTTGCCGCACTGAGTGGCCACGCCTGTGGCTTCACGCACTTCACGATAGCTGCAGCAACCTTCGTAAATGGCTTCACGAATCTGGCCATCAGTCACGCCTTGGCAGAGACACACGTACATAGGGACTACCCGTTGGGTCTGCGAATGGGGAGATGCTAAATATAATGAGAATGATTGTCAAAGCTCGTTCGTCGGTTTCGCTGGTTATGTCCAGGTGGCTTATCCCTCTGTAGTCATGAGGTAAACTGCGACCCCGTTTTCCGCCTGGAGCCGTCATGGCCCTGCAAGCCACCCCTTACAAAGTTGAAATCAATCTCACCGATCTCGATCGTCATGTTTATCAAGATCTGCGCTTCACCGTGGCTCGTCATCCATCGGAGACTGAAGAGCGGATGGTCGCGCGGCTGATCGCCTACATACTTTGGTACGGCGAGCAGTTGGCCTTCGGCCGCGGGCTGTCAGATGTGGATGAACCTGCGTTGTGGGAAAAGAGTCTGGACGATCGCGTGCTGCACTGGATCGAAGTGGGTCAGCCCGACGCCGAGCGGATCACCTGGTGCTCGCGCCGTGCCGAGCGCTTCAGTCTGGTGGCCTATGGCAATCTGCGCGTCTGGCAGACCAAGGTGCTCGATAGTGTCCGCAATTTGAAAAAAATAAACGTTGTAGCAGTGGGGCAGGAGGCGCTGGAGACCGTTGCGCGTGACCTGCCGCGCTCCATCACTTGGAGCGTGATGGTCAGCGAAGGCGCACTGTTCATTACCGATGAGCGTGGCCAGCACGAAGTGCCGCTGGAATGGCTGATCGGCGAGCGCGGCTAAGCGCTCAGCGATCGTAGAGGAGGGCGCGACGGCCCTCCGAGGTCTACGTCAGGACTGCCAGAACTGTACGAACGCGTTGAACGACATCACCACACCCACCGCTGTGGCCACCATCGCCAACAGCCCGAACACCAGCATCCAGGTCGGATGACGGTACTCGTTACCGACGATGCTCGGCTTCTTCGCCGCCCAGAGAATGCAGGCCAGGGCCAGCGGCAATACCAGCGCATTGAGTGTCCCGGCCACCACCAGCACTTTGACCGGTTGACCGACAAGGCTGTAGATCAGCGTCGAGCAGGCAATGAAGCCGATAACTACACGCTGGTTATGACGCTGAATGCTCTCGTGCAGGGAGTACATGAAGGAAACGCTGGTATAGGCGGCACCGATCACCGACGACACCGATGCGGCCAGCAACACGACACCGAACATCTTGTAGCCCACCGTGCCCATGGAGTGGGAGAACACCGAAGCCGCCGGGTTGGCCGGATCCAGGCTCAGGCCCTGGCTGACGACCCCAAGCGCGGCGAGAAACAGGCAGATACGAACCACACCTGTCGTGGCAATGCCGATTACTGCGGCACGCGTTACCACGCCTACGTTCTGCACGCCAGTGATTCCGGCTTCAACCAGCCGATGTCCACCGGAAAAGGAGATGTAGCCGCCCACGGTCCCGCCAACGAGCGTCACGATCGGTAGAAGGAGAATCAATGGATCGTCCGGATTGAAGCTGCGGCTCAGCGCTTCCATCACCGGTGGGCTCGACTGGATCATGGCGTATCCGATCATGCACAGCATGATCAGCCCGAGCACCTGCATGATGGAATCCATTACGCCCTTGGCGTTGCGCAGCAGAAAGATGCCGATGATGAGCACGGCGGCGATCAGCGATCCGATCACAGGAGGCACGCCGAAAATCACATTCATCGCTAGACCGGCCCCACCGATGTTGCCGATGTTGAAGGCGATCCCGCCCAGTACGATGAATGCCGAAATCAGATGCCCGACACCCGGAATGACCCGGTTTGCCACGTCCTGGCCGCGCAGGTTGGCGACGGTAATCACGCGCCATATGTTGAGTTGCGCACCGATGTCGATCAGCAGTGAAATGATGATGGCGAACGCGAAACTCGCCAGATATTTCTCGGTGAACAGGGATGTCTGAGTCAGGAAGGCGGGGCCGATCGAAGACGTCGCCATGATGAAAATGGCGCCGCGCAGGACGTTGCGTTGTGACGTTGGGGTAGCGCTGGGGCTGGGGTGCATCGGGATACCTTTTTTCTTGATGTTGGGGCAGGTAGGGAATGCAGCCGGGTACAAACCGGACTCTCGATGTCATTTTTATTCTTGAGATGAAGTTAGTGAGGTCTGGGTCAGAGCACCCCCATATGTTCATCACGGATGTCGGTGATGAACATGTGTCCGGGAGCGTGGGTAATGACCAGTTCTGGCTTGGCTTGCATGGCCACGGCCTGAGGCGTCACCCCGCAGGCCCAGAACACAGGGATCTCGTCGTCACCTATCGCCGACGGCTCTCCGAAGTCGGGACGGTCGATATCGTGTATGCCGATCTGTCGCGGATCACCGATGTGTACCGGCGCTCCATGCACTGCTGGAAACCGTGAGGTGACTTGCACCGCTCGCACTACCTTGTCTGCCGGCATCGGTCGCATGCTGACGACCATTGGCCCGTTTAGCGATCCCGCTGCCTGGCAGGGGATATTGGTGCGGTACATCGGCACGTTATGATTGTCCTCGATGTGTCGGACCGGTACGTCGTTAGCCAGCAATGCACCCTCGAAGCTGAAGCTGCAGCCGATCAGGAAGGCAACCATGCCGTCTTCCCAGAACGCCGTGATATCGCTGACTTCCTGTTCCAGGCTGCCGTGACGGTAGATCCGATATTTTGGAAAGTCGGTGCGAATGTCTGCTCCAGGTGCCGCGCGCAGCGGTTCGGTGCAGCCAGGATCGGTCACGTCAAGTAAAGGGCAGGGCTTGGGGTTGCGCTGACAGAACAGGAGAAAGTCGTAGGCGAGCTCCCGGCGGACGATCATCAGATTCGCTTGGGCAAAGCCATTAGCCAGCCCCGCGGTTGGCCCGCTCAGCTCGCCACGGCGGATCAATCGGCGCAATTCCGAAGGCGGGAGGTGGCGATAAGGGTTCAGGTTCATGGCTTCGCTCCGCTCTAGGGTTATCGCCAGTAGGCGAGCAGTTTGCGTTGCTGACGTTGGGCCGCTTCCAGCGCGGTCGGCTGCAGCCGCAGTGTGGTGCCCGGCATGCACTGCGCCAGACGAGCAACGGCAAAGGGGGTCAGGGCGCCGAGACGCGGATAGCCTCCAATGGTCTGTCGATCATTGAGCAGAACGATCGGCTGCCCGTCGGGCGGAACCTGTATCGCACCCAGCGGCACGCCTTCGGAGATCATCGACTGTCGTGAGCTGCGCAGCGCCGGACCAAGCAGGCGGATGCCCATGCGGTCTGCGCGCTGATCAACCGTCCATTCGCTATTGAATGCGTCAAACAGGCTTCTCCCGCTGAAGTCCCCGATCTGGGCGCCGAGTACCACCTGTAGCGGATCCGGCCCTGACAGTGGCGTCGCCAAGCTGCTGTCCAGCGTCCGCGGTGCGGGGGCAGTACCCCTCCAAGTGAGGCGGTCGCCCATCTTCAGTGGTTCGCCATCACCGTGCAGCCCCCCAAGCGCCTCTCGCCGCACCGTTGCGCAGCTGTCCATCATTTGTGGTGCTGCGAAGCCGCCAGGTGCGGCAAGGTAGGCCCGCACACCTTGGCGCGGCTGGGCAAACGCCAGGCGTTGCCTCTTGCGAATGGTGAAGCTGCGTCCTGGCTCCAGAGGCTGGTCATCGAGCGATGCGGACAGGTCGGCGCCGCACAGCGCCAGGCAGCTGTCGGCTTCGGCGAGCAGGACGAAACTCCCGAGCGTGATCTCGATCGTCGCAGCCTGCAGCGGATTACCCAGCAACCAGTTGGCCCAGGCTTGAGATACCCAGTCCGCAGCGCCCCCCTGGGTCACACCAAGATGACGCACGCCGAAACGGCCGCCGTCCTGCAAGCTGGCCATGGCACCACTGCGTTCGATCAACAGGCTCATGGCATCACCTCGAAGGGTGTGTCGTCTCCGCCGAGGCGAACGAACTCGGCGTGATCGATGGGTTGGAAGCGCACGCGATCGCCGGGCTGCCAGATGCTGTAACCATCCAATTCTCGGTCGAATAGCCGGGTCGGGCTGCGGCCAATAAGGTTCCAGCCCCCTGGCGAAACCAGTGGGTAGATAGCAGTCTGGCGGTCGGCGATACCCAGGCTGCCGGCCGGAACCTGCTTGCGAGGTGTCTGCAAGCGGG
Organism: Stutzerimonas zhaodongensis; assembly: GCF_003696365.1. Lineage (GTDB taxonomy): Bacteria > Pseudomonadota > Gammaproteobacteria > Pseudomonadales > Pseudomonadaceae > Stutzerimonas > Stutzerimonas zhaodongensis. The sequence goes on along the minus strand of NZ_RFFM01000001.1, from coordinate 1,587,886 downwards.
GGCTGGCAAGGCACTCGTCGACCAGTCCCATGAAGGCGAACCCCGGCGCGAAGCCCAGCGCAAAGACCTGATAGGGGCGGGCACTGTGGCGCTCGATCACTCCGGCGACGCCGAGCCCGCTGCGCTGCCCCAGTGCCTCGAGTTCCGGGCCGACGCTTGTGTCATACCAGACCGGGATCTCCAGCTCACGCGCCTGCCCGCCGGTGTCCGGTCGCAGTTCATTGAGTGCTTGGGAAACTCGTTCGCGCGCCTGGTCGTCGTTCAGTTGAGTCAGATCGTAGTGCACCAGCAGTGTCGTGTAGGACGGGACCAGATCAACCAAAGCCGGTCCAAAGGCTTCACGCAGACGACGTGTAGCGGCCAGCAGCCAGGGCATGTGGGCTTCATCGATCTCGTCGAACAGGCGCAGCATCAGGCAATCGATGCCGACCACTTCGATGCGCGGCGTCATGCGGGAAGCTGCTCAAGCGCTTTGCGAATGCGCTGCACCGCTGCGACCGAACCGGCGTTGTCGCCGTGAACGCAGAGCGTATCGGCACGAAGTATCAGGGCACTGCCATCGCTGGCTGTCAGCGCATCGCCTTTGGCCAGGCTCAACGCCTGAGCTGCGACGGTTTCGGCGTCGTGATGCACGGCACCGGGCAAGGACCGGGATACCAGCATGCCAGCCGGGTCGTAGGCTCGATCAGCGAACACCTCGAACCACAGCTTGATCCCCACTTCGTCAGCCAATGTCTGGGCAGCGCTGTTGTCGCGGGTGGACATCAGCATCAGCGGAAGCGACGGCGAGTAGGCCGTGACCGCCTTCATCACCGCCCGAAGCAACTCAGGTTTACGCATCATGTCGTTGTACAGGGCCCCATGCGGTTTGACGTACCGGACCTGAGTGCCTTCAGCGCGACAGATGCCATCCAGCGCGCCGATCTGATAAAGCAGCATGTTCTCCACTTCATCCGGGCTGCACGCCATGGATCGGCGGCCGAAGCCTACAAGGTCGGGGTAGGCAGGATGCGCGCCAATCTTCACGTCATGCTGCGTTGCCAGCGCGACAGTGCGACGCATGATCTGGGGGTCTGACGCGTGAAATCCGCAGGCCACATTGGCGCAGTCGATGAAGGGCATGACCTCGGCATCGAGGCCCATGGTCCAGGCGCCAAAGCTTTCGCCGATGTCGCAATTGAGAAGAAGACGTTTCATACGATCCTCGCTGTCGGCTGGCCCGCTCCGGCATGCCGGCGGGAAAGTGAGGTAACGATGATAAATTATCAATGATTTATCAATAAAAATTTAATGACGATCCCTGCGGCGGTCGCTGCGAGTACATTGATGTATGCTTGCCGCCCCGATTCCCCGGGCGGCATCACGCTTCGCCCCTCATCCCGTGGTCCACAAGATGGTTGACGCTAAATCTACTCGCCCGTTGCGATCGTCCATCGTCGCATCGGCGCATCTCGCCGAGCAGTCCCAGGAACTCTCCGAACTCGAGTACGGCATCATCGTTGCCAGCGCCGCGCTGATGCGCTGGATGGAGCGATGCATGAAGGCATCCGGCGCAGTGGAGATGAATGCGCTGGACGTGATGGTGCTGCACAACCTCGCGAGCCGTGGCCGTGCCAAGCGACAAGCGGATATCTGCCTGCTGCTCAATATCGAAGACACTCACACCGTGACCTATGCCTTGAAGAAGCTCGGCAAGCTTGGTCTGGTAGAAGGCGAGAAGCAGGGGAAGGAAATGTTCTACCGGCCCACCGAAAAGGGTGGCGCGCTGTGCAGGGAATATGCCGACATCCGCCGCGAGTGCCTTATCGCGTCGTTCGAGAACCTGAACATCGACCCGGACGATATCCATCGCCTAGCCGGGCTGCTGCGCGCCATGTCTGGGCTCTATGACCAGGCCGCACGAGCTGCCACTTCGCTCTGACCCACCTCACGCTACAGGCCGGACTACCAAAGATGCGCATCGAACCCCGTCCACTTCCCGAGCGGCTTCCAGACCTGGGCGACCTGCCTCCACTGCTGACGCGTCTCTACGCGGCTCGTGGCGTGCAGTCGATCAGCGAGCTGGACAAAGGGCTGGCACGACTGATCCCCTACGGTCAGCTCAGCGGGATCGATGCTGCTGTGTCCTTGTTGGTCGACGCGCTGGAGAAGCGTCAGCGCATCCTGATCGTCGGCGATTTCGATGCCGACGGCGCCACCGCCAGTACCGTCGGTGTGCTGGGCTTGCGCCAGTTGGGGGCGGCCCATGTGGATTATCTGGTGCCCAATCGCTTCGAATACGGCTACGGCCTGACGCCTGAAATCGTGGCCGTCGCGCTCGAGCGGCAACCCGATCTGCTGGTGACCGTGGATAACGGCATCTCCAGCGTCGACGGTGTGGCAGCGGCCAAGGCAGCGGGGCTGAAGGTATTGGTTACCGATCACCACCTGCCAGGTTCCGATCTCCCGGCAGCCGATGCCATCGTCAATCCCAACCAGCCGCAATGCGCGTTTCCGAGTAAATGCATCGCCGGCGTCGGGGTGATCTTCTATGTGTTGCTGGCCCTGCGTGCTGCCCTGCGCGAACGGGGCTGGTTCAGCCGCAACGGCTGGTCGGAGCCGAACCTGGCCGAGCTGCTGGACCTGGTGGCGCTGGGAAGCGTGGCCGACGTGGTGCCGCTGGACGCAAACAATCGCATCCTGGTGCATCAGGGCCTGGCGCGCATTCGTGCCGGTCGGGCACGGCCGGGGCTGCGAGCCATTCTCGAAGTGGCCGGGCGCGATCACAGCCGCATCACCTCGACCGATCTGGGTTTCATCCTCGGACCTCGACTGAACGCGGCGGGGCGGCTTGATGACATGGCCCTAGGTATCGAGTGCCTGCTGTGTGAAGACGAAGCGCTGGCCCGTGACATGGCGGTGCAGCTCGACCAACTCAATCAGGATCGCAAGGGCATCGAGCAGGGCATGCAGCGCGAAGCGCTGGCTCAGCTAAAGGATCTGCCGCTAGAAGACATGCCGTTCGGGCTATGCCTGTTCGAACCGGAGTGGCACCAGGGTGTTATCGGCATTCTCGCTTCGCGTCTCAAAGAGCGTTATCACCGCCCCACCATTGCTTTTGCCGATGCTGGCGAGGGGATGCTCAAAGGCTCGGCGCGTTCAGTGCCGGGCTTTCACATTCGTGACGCGTTGGATGCTGTCGCGGCGCGTCATCCCGGTCTGATCAGTAAGTTTGGCGGCCATGCGATGGCAGCCGGTTTGTCACTGCCGGAAGCGAATTTCGGCACATTCACGGCCGCCTTCGATGCCGAGGTCCGGCGCCAACTGTGCGAGGACGACCTCACCGGGCGTCTGCTCACCGATGGCCAGTTGAGCGTCGAAGAATTCCATCTCGAACTGGCCAAGGCGCTGCGCAATGCGGGGCCCTGGGGGCAGCACTTCCCCGAGCCGGTTTTTCACGGCGTGTTCCAGCTGGTGCAGCAGCGGCTGGTGGGTGAGAAACACCTGAAGATGGTGCTCAAGAGCGAATGCGGTTCGCTGACCCTCGATGGCATCGCCTTCAACATCGATCGCGAGCTCTGGCCAAACCCCACCGTGCGCTGGGCGGATCTGGCCTACAAACTGGATGTGAATGAATTCCGCGGAAGGGAGAGCGTGCAACTGCTGGTGGCGCACATCGCGGCGCGTTGATCGCGCCAAGCATGGCGCATGCGCCGAGCGGGTCTGTCGCTGTCAGGAGGTGACTTGGCAGCGCGCAACTCGCGCCACATAGGCCCTGCATCTCCAGATCTTATGGCTCGCTGGCCGCTGGACCGCTCGCGAGATCGGTCATATGAATCGAACCCTATTTGCCGCAACGTCTTTCATTGGCTGCTGCCCGCCTCGGGCCTAGAGTGTTCCCATTACAAGAACAATCTTCGGAGCCAGCGATGAGTGAAACGATCCGGCATCACCGTGCCTGCCACCTGTGCGAGGCCATCTGTGGCCTGACCATCGAAACCCGCGATGAACAGATCCTGTCGATCAAGGGTGATCCGCAGGACACCTTCAGTCGAGGCCATATCTGCCCCAAGGCCGTTGCGTTGCAGGATATCCAGAATGACCCGGATCGTCTGCGCCACCCTATGCGCCGTATAGGCAACGAGTGGCAGGCCATCGAGTGGGACGAGGCGTTCACACTGGTTGCCGAGCGACTGGCGGAAATCCGAGAGCGTCATGGAAATAATGCAGTGGCGGTCTATCAGGGCAACCCCAGCGTGCACAATTACGGGCTGATGACCCATAGCAACTACTTCCTCGGTCAACTGAAGACCCGCAATCGATTCTCCGCGACCTCGGTCGATCAGCTGCCTCATCATCTGACCAGCCTGATGATGTATGGCCACGGTCTATTGATTCCGATATCGGACATCGACCACACCGACTTCATGCTCATATTGGGCGGTAATCCGCTGGCCTCCAACGGCAGCATCATGACCGTACCCGATGTGGAAAAGCGTCTCAAGGCGTTGCAGGCGCGCGGCGGTAAGTTGGTGGTCGTCGACCCACGTCGAAGCGAAACCGCTGCCATTGCCGATCAACATTTGTTCGTCTGCCCTGGCGAAGATGCTGCGCTGCTTTTCGGTCTGCTGAACACGTTGTTCGATGAAGGCCTGACCCGTACCGGGCACCTGCCTGTGGATGGTCTGGACGAGTTGCGCGCGGCGGTCGCGCCATTCTCGGCTGAATCGATGAGTTCGCGCTGCGGCGTGCCTGCCGAGCAGATCCGACAGCTGGCAAGAGATTTCGCGGCAGCGGACAGCGCCGTTTGCTATGGGCGTATGGGCGTCTCGACCCAGGCCTTCGGTACGCTGTGTCAATGGCTGGTGCAGTCGATCAATCTGGTAACCGGCAATCTCGATCGGGCAGGTGGGGCGCTCTGCACCGAACCTGCGGTTGATCTGGTGGCGAACACCTCGGGCGGCCATTTCAACCGCTGGCAGAGTCGCGTTTCAGGCCTGCCGGAATATGGCGGAGAACTACCGGTGTCTGCACTGGCCGAGGAGATGCTGACCGAGGGGGACGGGCAGATTCGCGCAATGGTCACGGTGGCGGGCAATCCTGTGCTTTCCACGCCCAACGGCCGGCAGCTCGAGCAGGCGTTGGACGGGCTGGAGTTCATGGTTTGCGTAGACTTCTACATCAACGAAACCACACGCTACGCTGACCTGATCCTGCCGCCCACTGCACCCCTGGAGCATGATCACTACGACACCACCTTCAATGTCTTTGCAGTACGTAATGTGACCCGCTTCAACGAGTCGGTGCTCGCCAAGCCGGTGGGTGCGCTGCATGACTGGGAGATCTTCGTCGGGCTGGCCAAAGCGTTCGCGAGCCGAATCGGGGCTGAGCTCAAGCCCACCATGGCGCCCGATCAGATGATCGATCGTGCGTTGCGTGCAGGCCCCTACGGAGACAATAGCGAGCTGACCCTCAGCGTGGACAGGCTGCGCGACTACCCGCACGGGCTTGATCTCGGTGCGCTCAAACCGAATCTGGCGCGACGGCTGAAAACAGCGAATCAACGAGTGCAGGCCGCCCCGTCGTTGTTCGTTAACGATGTGGCACGCTTCGCCGCGGCGGCTGCGGTACAGCCCGATCAATTGGTGCTGATCGGTCGTCGCCACGTTCGCAGCAACAACTCATGGATGCACAACTATCATCGCCTGGTCAAAGGCAAGTCGCGCCATCAGTTGTTGATGAACCCCACCGATCTCAGTCGACTGGGGTTGCTCGACGGGCAGCGCGTGCGGGTGCGTTCCCGCGTCGGGATGATTGAAGTCGAGGTTGCCGTCAGCGACGAAATGATGCGCGGTGTCGTGAGCCTTCCGCACGGTTGGGGGCATGGGCGACCCGGCGTCCAGCTGGACATCGCCAGTCGCCAGCCAGGGGCGAGTGCCAACGATCTGACGGACGAGCGCCAGTTGGACGTGCTCTCGGGCAACGCCGCGCTCAACGGTGTCCCTGTTTGGGTTGAGGCGGCTTAGGCCCGGGGTTTCATAGAAGGCGTCCATTGAAGAAGTGACCGACGGTGTTTCGCTCGCGATCACAATCGCCGGTGAGATGAGCGAGACATGGAGGTTTCCGCTCCCGGCCCGTTGCCGCTTCGTCGAGGTGCTTTATCCCGAAATACCAAGTGACCGATTCGTGCCTTCCGCGGAGCGGCGCCGAGCAAAGTTGTCGAAACAGTCTGTACTGATGGGTGTCCAAATACGCATCCATCGCAGTCGAGGTTTTCATGACACAGCTCTTCCAGCCGCTCACCCTGCGCCAGTTGACCCTGCCCAATCGCATCGTTGTTTCGCCGATGTGTCAGTACTCGGCCAAGGCCGGAATGGCTAACGACTGGCACTTGGTACACCTCGGCAGTCGAGCGGTTGGCGGGGCGGGTCTGGTCATCATCGAGGCCACTGCCGTCACGGCGGACGGGCGTATTTCGCCGGAGGATCTGGGGATCTGGACGGACGAGCATGTTGAGCCGCTAAGACGCATCACCCGCTTTATCGAAAATCAAGGCGCGTTCGCCGGCATCCAGCTGGCTCACGCCGGCCGCAAGGCGAGCACTTGGCAGCCCTGGCTCGGACGGCACGGCAGCGTGCCCATCGCGGCAGGTGGTTGGACGCCCGTCGGGCCATCGACGATTGCGTTCGATCCGGAACACGCAGTGCCCACGGCGTTGGACGAGGCGGGGATAAAAGAGGTCATTCAGGCTTTCGTACGCGCCGCTGAGCGCTCGCTGGCAGCAGGCTTCAAGGTCGCCGAACTGCACGCCGCGCACGGCTACCTGCTCCATCAGTTTCTTTCTCCGTTATCCAATCAGCGGCAGGATGCTTACGGCGGGTCTTTCGACAACCGCATCCGGTTGTTGCTTGAAGTCACGGAGGCTGTGCGGGCGGTTTGGCCGGATGAGCTGCCGTTGTTCGTCCGCCTGTCGGCTACCGATTGGGTCCAGGATGGCTGGAACGCTGAAGAAACGGTTGAACTGGCGCGGCGACTCAAGGCGCTTGGCGTCGACCTGATTGATGTTTCATCCGGCGGAACGGCGGCGAGCGCCGAGATTCCGGTCGGCCCGGGCTACCAGACTCAATTTGCCGAACAGGTCCGGCGTGAGGCCGGCATTGCCACCGGCACCGTCGGCATGATCACCGAAGCGGTACAGGCGGAACACATCCTGCGTACCGGCCAGGCAGATCTGATCTTGCTGGCGCGTGAACTGCTGCGTGACCCCTACTGGCCGTTGCATGCGGCCGAGGACCTGCGCGACAGCTCGGTGCCTTGGCCCGCTCAGTACGTGCGTGCCGCACACCGTGACACGCCCATCCGCAAGATTCCAGATTCGCTCAACTGAACTCCACACAAACTCGCTGCAGGTATTTTCGATGAAAACCAGTGGTTTGCTCGATCAGCTACTCAAGTCAGGACAGGATCTGCTGCAGAAGCAGCAGGGATCGGTCTCCCGCTCGCCGGCGACTAATGGAACGGGTTCGCTCGGCGACATGCTTTCCGGCGCCGGTGGACCGCTCGGCAGCATACTCGGCGGCGTGGGTGGGGCCGGGAAGGGCGCGCTGGCGACCGGCGCGCTCGGCATGCTGCTCGGCAGCCGGAGCGGTCGCCGCATGGGCGGCAAGGTCGTTACCTATGGTGGGCTGGCTGCGCTTGGCATGCTCGCGTACAAGGCCTATGGCAACTGGCAGGCGCAACAGGCTCAGCAGGCGCAACAGGGTGGGGCGATGCAACCAACCGCCGCTCGGGCTGAACCGAAGACGGTCGATCGCTTGCCGCCGGAACAGGTCGAGGAGCACAGTCGCGGCATCCTGAAAGCGCTGGTAGCTGCGGCCAAGGCCGATGGGCATGTCGACGATCAGGAGCAGCAGATGATCGAGGCCGAGCTGGCCCAATTGACCGATGACCCGGAACTGCGGCGCTGGCTTGAAGCCGAACTGAACAAGCCGTTGGACCCGGTAGAAGTTGCCGCTGCGGCCACTACGCCGGAAATGGCCTCGGAAATGTACCTAGCCAGCGTCTTGATGGTCGACGAAGAGCAGTACATGGAGCGAGCCTATCTGGATGAGCTGGCCCGCCAGATGAAGCTTGACGACCAACTGAAGGCTGAACTGGAGAGCCAGGTTCGCGGCATTTCCGCCTGACCCGACGAGGCGGTCATATTGCCGCCTCGCCCTTGCGTCCAGCCGTTCGCTCGCTTGACATAGGCTGCGCCGATAGTCCCGCACGGGCTGTCAGCCGCAGCCTGCTGCGCTATAATCGCCGGCTTTTCGCAACGTCCGATTGAGAGCTGCCTACTTATGGAAATTAACCCGATCCTCAACAGCATCAAGGACCTGTCCGAGCGCACCCAGTCTATTCGGGGGTATCTTTGACTACGATCAGAAGCATGATCGCCTCGTCGAAGTAAACCGCGAGCTCGAAGACCCCAACGTCTGGAACAAACCTGAGTACGCCCAGAACCTGGGCCGCGAGCGCGCTACTCTGGCGCAGATCGTCGAGACCATAGACGACCTGGAAGGCGGCCTGGCAGATTCCCGCGACCTGCTCGACATGGCTGTCGAAGAAGACGACCAGAGCGCCGTTGACGATGTCGCCGCCGAACTCGACCGCCTGCGCGGCATCCTCGAAGGGCTGGAATTCCGTCGCATGTTCAGCGGCGAGATGGACCCCAACAACGCCTACCTCGACATCCAGGCCGGCTCCGGCGGTACCGAGGCCCAGGACTGGGCCAACATCCTGCTGCGCATGTACTTGCGCTGGGCCGACAAGCGCGGTTTCAGCGCCGAGATCGTCGAACTGTCCGAAGGCGAAGTCGCCGGCATCAAGGGCGCTACCGTACACATCAAGGGCGAGTACGCCTTTGGCTGGCTGCGTACCGAGATTGGCGTGCACCGCCTGGTGCGCAAGAGTCCGTTCGACTCTGGCGCCCGCCGTCACACTTCATTCTCGGCAGTGTTCGTCTCGCCCGAGATCGACGACAGGGTCGAGATCGACATCAATCCGGCGGATCTGCGCATCGACACCTACCGGTCCTCCGGTGCCGGCGGTCAGCACGTCAACACCACTGACTCGGCGGTACGTATTACCCACGTACCGACCAACACGGTGGTGGCCTGCCAGAACGAGCGTTCCCAGCACGCCAACAAGGACACCGCCATGAAAATGCTGCGGGCCCGGTTGTACGAGCAGGAAATGCAGAAGCGCAACGCGGCCTCCCAGGCGCTGGAAGACACCAAGTCGGATATCGGCTGGGGTCATCAGATTCGCTCCTACGTGCTCGACGACTCGCGCATCAAGGATTTGCGTACCGGTGTGGAACGTAGCGACTGCCAGAAGGTGCTGGATGGCGACATCGACCAGTACCTCGAAGCCAGTTTGAAACAGGGGCTCTAAGCCGCTGTGCTTGGCGAGTGGAGGTGGGCTGAAGCGGAACGTCGCTCGGCCCTCTCTCCATCAGCTTTGCATACCATGTAGGGTGGGCTTCAGCCGACCAAGACGGGGCAGTACCTGCTGCGGAGCACTTTCCGGCATGGTCTTCCCAGGATTCATCCATTCGATCCAGGCATTTTTAAACCATGAGCGAACAACCGCTGAACCAGCATGCCACCCAAGAGGAAGAAAACAGCCTGATCCTTCAACGTAAGGAAAAGCTGGCCGCTGAGCGCGCCAAGGGCAACGTTTTCCCCAATGACTTCCGTCGCGACTGCTATTGCAACGATCTGCAGCAGAAATACGCGGACAAGACGAAGGAAGAGCTGGCAGAAGCGGCGATCCCGGTAAAGGTTGCCGGGCGCATCATGCTCAATCGCGGCGCCTTCATGGTGCTGCAGGACATGACCGGGCGCATCCAGGTCTACGTCAACCGCAAGACGCTGCCGGCCGAGACGCTCGAAGCCATCAAGACCTGGGATCTGGGCGACATCATCGCCGCCGAAGGCACCCTGGCGCGTTCCGGCAAGGGCGACCTCTACGTCGAGATGACTGACGTACGCCTGTTGACCAAGTCGTTGCGTCCGTTGCCGGACAAGCATCATGGCCTGACCGACACCGAGCAGCGCTACCGCCAGCGCTATGTCGACCTGATCGTCAACGAGGAAACCCGCCATACCTTCCGCGTGCGCTCGCAGGTGATTGGCCACATCCGCAAGTTCCTCAACGAGCGCGACTTCCTCGAAGTCGAAACGCCGATGCTGCAGACCATTCCCGGTGGCGCCGCGGCCAAGCCGTTCGAGACTCATCACAACGCGCTGGACCTGCCGATGTTCCTGCGTATCGCGCCCGAGCTCTACCTCAAACGGCTTGTGGTTGGAGGCTTCGAGCGTGTTTTCGAGATCAATCGCAACTTCCGTAACGAAGGCGTTTCGACCCGGCACAACCCCGAGTTCACCATGCTCGAGTTCTACCAGGCCTACGCCGATTACGAAGACAACATGGACCTCACCGAGGAACTGTTCCGCGAACTGGCCCAGCTGGTTCTGGGCAGCACCGATGTGCCGTACGGCGACAAGGTCTTCCACTTCGGTGAGCCCTTCGCCCGACTGTCGGTGTTCGATTCGATCCTGAAGTACAACCCGGACATCAGCGCCGCCGACCTGCAGGACATCGACACTGCGCGCGCCATCGCCAAGAAGGCCGGCGCCAAAGTGCTCGGTTTCGAAGGGCTGGGCAAGCTGCAGGTGATGATTTTCGAGGAGCTGGTCGAGCACAAACTGGAGCAGCCGACCTTCATCACGCGCTATCCGTTCGAGGTCTCGCCACTGGCACGTCGCAGCAACGACGATCCGAGCGTCACCGACCGCTTCGAGCTGTTTATTGGCGGCCGTGAGATCGCCAACGCCTATTCCGAGCTTAACGACGCCGAAGACCAGGCCGAGCGCTTCCATGCGCAGGTCCGTGACAAGGACGCCGGAGACGACGAGGCGATGCATTTCGACGCCGATTTCGTCCGCGCGCTTGAATACGGCATGCCGCCAACCGCCGGCGAAGGCATTGGTATCGACCGTCTGGTGATGCTGCTGACCAACTCGCCGTCGATCCGCGACGTGATTCTGTTCCCGCACATGCGCCCGGAAGCCTGATGGCCGAGGCCTAACCGTTCGGCAACACGCTGAGCGGTTGGGCACCGAGATGCCGCCGAGCCAGCGCTCGGCTCGGCGACAGATATTCCCAACCCGGCAGGCGTTCTATCAGCCGCTTCAGATCGCTCCAGCGCTGCCGAAATGCTCCTGTATGGAGCCTTCGGCGAACCGGGCACGGATCAGCATGGTCCGCTGGTGTATAAGTTGAAGGCTACGGATCATCACTGACGAGGTACGGATGAATTCCCGTAACAACCTGGACGAATACCAACTAACGGTGCGTTGCCTGTCCGACCGCATCGTCGAGGCTCAAACTCCGGTTCGGGTACTCGATGCAGTGAAGTGGGACGACAGCATCCGCCAAGGCTTTCTTGCCGCCGGCGGACGCGAGTTGCCTAAGGTCGACCGTGCTTATTACGAGAGCCGGCCCCTGGGCTTCGACTCAAGCGCGAAGAAAGAAGAATTTCAGAACATCGAGCGTGATATCACCCGTCAGCTGGGCCAGTTCAACCCGGTCGGGCAGATCATGCGGCGCATGTGCAAGGAATACCGCATGGTCATCCGCATGCTCGAAGCGCGCGGGACTGCCGATTTCGGACTGATTTCCCAAGAGCTTTACGGTGCCGCCTCCGATGCCTTCCACGCTGGTGATCCCACGCTGGCCGACCTCGGGCTGATGCTTTCCGATTACCTGAACAATATTGCCGACCGCGGCGACCTGAAAGACGAAGCCAAGATCCTGACCGCACCGCAGGCGGTGGACATGCTGCAGCGTCGCCTCGACCTGGTGTTCGGCGAAGGTGAAGGTGTGATCCGCGTCTTCGAGTCCGATGGCATCCTTGCTGATGCCGCAGCCGGCGCCGACTACATCAAGATCCGCAGCGATGCGATGTTCAACGAGCGCGATGTGCGCGCACTGGAAGTCCACGAGGGTTTGGTACACGTCGGCACCACGCTCAACGGACAGAACCAGCCTATCTGCACCTTTCTCGCCAAGGGGCCACCGTCGTCAACGGTCACGCAGGAAGGTCTGGCGATCCTCATGGAGGTGATCGCTTTCGCCTCCTACCCGACACGGCTGCGCAAGCTCACCAACCGCACCCGCGCGATCCACATGGCCGAGGAGGGCGCGGATTTCCTCGATGTATTCGCCTTCTTCCAGGACCAGGGATATGCACAGGACGAGTGCTACAGCAATGCCAGCCGGGTCTTCCGTGGTTCGACGCCCGATGGCTTGCCCTTTACCAAGGACCTGTCCTACCTGAAGGGCTTCATCATGATTTACAACTACATCCAGCTTGCGGTGCGCAAAGGCAAGTTGGAGCACATACCGCTGCTGTTCTGTGGCAAGACCACGCTGGAAGATATGCGGACCCTGCGCCAACTGGTGGAGGAGGGCATGGTGGTACCGCCCAAATACCTGCCGCAGCAATTCCAGGACCTCAATGCGCTATCCGCCTGGATGTGCTTTTCCAACTTCCTCAATCACCTGAGCCTGGATCGGATCGAGGCGGATTACGCCAACATCATCTGATCAATCGAAACGAAAAAGCCGGAGCATCTGCTCCGGCTTTTTCGTTTCTGCATCAATGTCAGAACAGCAGGTTTGGCAGATACGTCGCGATCTCGGGAAAGACCATGATGATGCCCAGCCCGATGATGTTGACTATCACGAAGGGGATCACCGACCAGTAGATATCACGCATGGTGATGCCCGGCGGCACGATGCCCTTGAGGTAGAACAGGTTGAACCCGAACGGCGGCGTCATGTAGCCAATCTCCATGTTGATCACGAAGAGGATGCCGAACCAGATCGGATCGAAGCCCAGCGACGCCACGATGGGCAGAAACACCGGCAGTGTGATCAGCATGATACCCACGGGGTCGAGCAACATGCCCATCAGGAACACCACGGCCATCATGGTGATGATGATGCCCCAGCGGCCTCCGGGCAGATCCATCATCAATCCTTCGATCAGCGACTGCGCACCCATACCCTGGTAGGCCGAGCTGAAAGCGTGGGCCGCGAACAGGATCCAGGCGATCATCCCGGTCAGCTTGAAGGTGCGGATGGCGGCTTCCTGAACAATGTCCCAGTTGAGCTTGCGGTATACGGCTGCGGAGATCAGCGCGCCGAGCACGCCCATGGCTGCGGCTTCGGTAGGCGTCGTCATGCCGCCGATGATCGAGCCAAGTACCATTGCCACGATACCGATGGGGAGGATGACCGCACGGATGGCGCGTAGCTTCTCGCCCCAGCTTCCGCGCTCCTCTTTCGGCAGCGCGGGTGCGAGATGCGGCTGGAAAAAGCAGCGGCCCAGAACATAGATGACCGTCAGCGCAACCAGCAGAAGGCCCGGCAGGACGCCAGCAGCGAACATCTTGCCGACCGAGACACCGCTGATCATGGCGTAGAGAATCATCATGATGCTCGGCGGGATCAGGATGCCCCAGCCGCCGCCGGTATTGATGCAGCCGAGCACCATGCGCTTGTCGTATCCGCGCTCCAGCATGGCCGGTAACGCGATGGTACCCATGGCGACCACCGCGGCACCGCTGATACCGACCATCGCACCGAAGATCGCGCAGATTCCCAAGGTGCCGACCGCCAGACCGCCGCGCATACCGCCGCACCACAGGTGCATCATTCGATAGAGGTCGCGGGCTACCCCGGTACGCTCCAGCAACATGGCCATGAACACGAACAGCGGGATGGCCACCAGGGTAAAGCTGCCCATAGTGCCCCACATCTGCGAGGCGACCATGTAGAAGGCGTCCGCCCCCCAGGTGAAATACAGGAACAACACCGAGACACCACCGAGCACGAACGCCAGTGGCAGGCCAAGTACCAGGAAAAAAATCAGCGAAAGGAAGAACAACAGCGTCGTGATCTCGATGCTCATTTGTTCCCCTCCATGGAAGACTCAGACAAATCCTTGTCTTGCTCGATGTTCAGCGCTACGAGAATGTCGTCCAGCAGCTTTGCCACGCCCTGCAGGAGTAGCAGAGTCGTGCCGATGGGAATGGCCAACTTGATCGGCCAGATCGGCGGATTCCAGGCCGAATAACTCGTTTCCATGCTTTGGACCGACTCCCAGGCCATGGAACTGCCGAAGTAGAGCAGCGCGGCCATGAACAGAAAGAACATCGACGAGGTAAAGATGTCCACCCAGGCCTGCGTTCTTCTTGAGAGGGAGCTGTAGAGAAGATCAACGTTGACGTGCCCGCGTTGCGCCATGACGAAGCCACCGGACAGGACGATATAAAGGCCGAACAGCATCTGCCCGAGTTCGTTGGTCCACGATGTCGGCGCAGAGAGCAGATACCGCATGAACACTTCGGCGATCAGCAGCACAAAGATGACCAGTATCAGATACGCCGCCCAACGACCGATCAGGTTGTTCAGCCGCGTAATGCCGTTGATGTACGCATGAATGAAGCGCATCGCTAACTCCAGGACAGCATGGCGAATCGGGAGCGAAACCACACCGGGAGCGCTCGCGCTGGCAGGCCCTGAGACCGGTCCAGTGCGAGCAATCTGGTGTGCTGGCTAGCCTGGCAGGTCAGAGATAGCCGAGATCGCCAAGCATGGTCTTTAGCATCTGCAGCGCCTTTGCCGCGTTGTCGCTGCGCTTGCCTTCTGCGTTCCAGGTTTTCTGGGCGGCTTCCGTCAGCCGCTTCTGCACATCCTCAGGCAGCGTGTTGACTTCGACGCCGTGCTCTTTGATCTCGTTGGAGAGGGCGATCTGCTCCTGGTACAGATACTCGTTGGTGCGGTACCAGAATTGCTCATCGAGGACCTGCTTGACGGCTTCTTGATCCTTTTCGGACAGCGCATCGAGGGCTTTCTGGCTGATGATGATCACGTCAGTGCCAGCGATATTGAGTGCCGGCTTGACGTGGTATTTGGTCACCTCATAGAAGCTCATGCTGGCCGCCCCTTGCGCGGCGCCCCAATGTGCAGCGTCCACCACACCGGTATCCAGCGCGGGATAGAGCTCGCTGCCAGGAAGGAAAGTGGTGGATGCACCGGCTTCGCTGAGAAACTTCTGAAGCGCACCGGAAGAGCGGATCTTCAGCTTGGTGAAATCCTCCCAGCTGTTGATTGGCTTCTTCACCACCATCTCGGTGGGGTAGACCTTGTCGGTCGACCAGTACACGTTGTGCTTGGCTGCCTCTTCGCGAAGCATCTCCTCGAAGCCCATGTGTTTATGGAAATACGCGGCTTCCCAGACGTTGCGGAACGCGAAGGGCAAACCGGAGGCGATACCGGCCAAGCTTATTTTGTCCTGGGCGTAACCGGGCGAAATCGTGCCCATCTGCAGGATGCCGCGGCTGACCGCATTGAAGGTTTCCGTATCTTTGAACAGAGCACCGGCCTCGAACAGCTGCAGTTGCAGACGGCCCTCGGTGCGGCTTTCGATCTCGCGTTTCAACCGCTCAAGGCTGTCCTTGTAGGAGCTGCTGGCGCTCGGCCAGTGGGATTGAACACGCCACTTGGTGACGTCCTGCGCGACCGCCACCGGGGAGGCCACCGTAGCCACTGCAAACGCGACCAGGCTGGCCGGTACGAGTAGCTTCTTGAGCATGGATTTCATAACGCGTCCTCTTGTTGTAATTGTCAGGCTGCGGGCCATCTTTGTGTCATCTGTTTCGCATGCTTGTTTCGCACAGCAAAACTGTCTTTTGCAAAGCTGATCGAAAGCTAACATAGCGCAGGGCTTTTTCAAGCGCTAGCAGAAGGCTATCGCTGCAGGGCAGGTCATTCAGATTGTGTCAGATCGCTGACTGGATGCTGCCACGCAAGCTCGCGGTTCAGCTTAGACGGTTCTGTTTGTGGGTCATCATAATTCTGCCTGATGGAACTGGATTTCGAATTGACGCATGGATTCAGGCATGCCAGCTTCAAAGGGAGAGGACTCGCCACAAAAACAATCGAGAGGACTCGCTATGCATTCATGCATCAGCATTACAGACAGAACGGTATCGGGCGGCACACATCATGTGTATGACCTGATCCGCGCGCGCTAGGCCTCGAAATGGACGAGCCCACAATCGCGACCCCTAGGGGCGATCTGCCCATCAGCGGCGGCAAGGACCTTCCCGGTTTCCATCAGGTGCTTGGCTACCGTCAGGTGTCATGGAGCGAGAACGAGGCGGTGATCGAGCTCGACGTTCAGTCCTGCCACTTGAATATGGCCGGTGTGCTTCATGGCGGTGTGATTACCGCGCTGCTCGATGTAGTTCTGGCTGAAGCTGGCACCTATTGCCCATATCCCGGACGGGTCCGCAAGGCCATCACGCTGGTGCTCAACACTACCTTCACCGGGCAATGCTCGGGTGGGGTGATCCGCGCGATCGGCAAGCGACGCGCCGGCGGCAGTCGCATCTTCAATAGTTCGGGAGAAGTCCGCGACGCCGAAGATCGCCTGCTGGCCATCGGCGAAGCCACATTTCGCCTGCGCTCCGGCAGCGAGCAAGCGCAAGGCGTGCCCTTGGATTTCCTGACACATAACAACAATAAGGAACATGGCGATGTATGAACTGACCGGTAAAGCGCTGGAGCTCCAGCAGCAGCTCACGGCATTCATGGAAGAACACATCTACCCGAACGAGCACGTTTTCCATGAGCAGGTCGCCACGGCCAGTAATCGCTGGGCGCCCCCTCCGATCCTTGAAGAGCTGAAACTCAAAGCTCGTGCCCAGGGCTTGTGGAACCTGTTTCTGCCGGACAGTGATCACGGTGCTGGGCTGACCAATTTCGAATACGCACACCTGTGCGAAATCATGGGGCGCTCCCCTGTCGCTGCCGAGGTGTTCAACTGCTCGGCACCGGATACGGGCAACATGGAGGTTCTGGCGCGCTACGGCACGCCAGAACAGCAGGACAAGTGGTTGAAACCACTGCTGAACGGCGAGATACGCTCTTGCTTCTCCATGACCGAACCTGAGGTGGCGTCGTCCGACGCCACCAATATCGCCTGCGAGATTCGCCGTGAAGGCGATGAATACGTCATCAATGGCCGCAAGTGGTGGTCATCCGGTGCAATGACGACCACCTGCAAGATCGCTATCGTCATGGGCAAGACCGACCCCTTCGCCGAGCGGCATCGGCAGCAGTCGATGATCCTCGTCCCATTGGACACGCCAGGCGTCGAGATCATCAGGGCGCTCAACGTCTTTGGCTACGACCATGCGCCCCATGGCCACGCCGAGATCCACTACGACAACGTGCGCGTCCCGGCCAGCAACATGCTGCTGGGGGAGGGGCGCGGTTTCGAAATCGCCCAAGGGCGTCTCGGCCCCGGCCGCATCCACCACTGCATGCGCACCATCGGCGTGGCCGAGCGCGCCTTGCAGGCTATGTGCGAGCGCATACATGAGCGGGTGGCGTTCGGCAAACCGCTGGCGGACTTCGACTCGATCCGCAAGGACATCGCTCGCTCGCGCATTGAGATCGAGCAGACCCGCCTGCTGACGCTGAAAGCGGCGCGGATGATGGACACCGTCGGCAACAAGGTGGCGCGGCAGGAGATCGCCATGATCAAGGCCGCGGCCCCTAGCATGGCGCTGCGCGTGCTGGATCGAGCCATCCAGGTCCATGGTGCCAAGGGCGTTTCCCAGGACAGCTTTCTCGCCGCTGCATGGGCTCATCAACGAACGCTGCGTCTGGCTGACGGGCCGGATGAAGTTCACCTGGACACCATCGCCAAGCTTGAGCTGAAGAACTATTCCAGCAAGCGCTGAGCGCCTGATAACACCAACAAGAAGGACGCAGCCAGATGACCAATCCGCTATTCGATCTGACCGGGAAGGTGGCGCTGATCACCGGCTCCACCCGCGGCATCGGCCGCTCCATTGCCGAGGAAATGGCCAAGTGCGGCGCGCGCGTTGTGATTTCCAGCCGCAAGGCCGATGCCTGCGACGCTGTTGCCGCCGAGCTGAACGCTGCGGGCTACGAGGCCATCGCAGTGCCTTGCCATGTGGGCCGCAAGGAAGACCTCCAGCGGCTGGTGGACACCACTCTGCAGGCCTGGGGGCGTATCGACGTGCTGGTTTGCAATGCCGCGACCAACCCGGTCTACGGCCCGACCAGCGAGCTGACCGACGACGCCTGGGACAAGATCATGGACACCAACGTCAAGGGCACTTTCTGGCTTTCGAACATGGTCTTGCCCCAGATGGCCGAGCGTGGCGAGGGTGCGGTGATCATGCTCTCCAGCATTGCCGGGTTGCGCGGCAATACCGTGATCGGCACCTACGGTGTATCCAAGGCGGCAGAGGCGGCGCTGGCGCGTAATCTTGCGGCCGAGTGGGGTCCCAGGGGCATCCGCGTCAACGCCATTGCACCGGGCCTTGTGCGCACCGATTTCGCCAAGGCACTGCTGGACGATCCGGAGCGAGTACGCCGCGCTGCCGAAAAAACGCCGCTGCGTCGAATTGGTGAGCCGGTGGACATTGCCGGTCTCGCGGTCTTCCTGGCAGCCCCCGCCAGCGGTTACATCACTGGCCAGGTGATCGTCGCCGACGGCGGTGAAACGGCATGTTGAGGGCGTGGCGATGAACGAACCCGAGCTGATCGACGTTCTTCCCGCGCATCGTTTCGACGAAGCTGCGCTGGCCCGATACCTCCGCCACCACCTGCCGGAAATGGGCGGCCAGCTGAGTGTTCGCCAATTCCAGGGCGGCCAATCCAATCCGACCTACCTGTTGGAAAGCGCCGGTCGCCGCTATGTGCTGCGCAAGAAGCCGCCGGGCCAGGTTCTGCCTTCGGCACATATGGTCGAGCGGGAGTACAAGGTGATCCGGGCGCTTTTCGAACACGGCAGCGTGCCGGTGCCGTCGGTACATCTGTTATGCGAAGACGAAAGCATCATCGGCACCGCCTTCTATGTGATGGACCACATCGATGGGCGCATCTTCAGTCATCCCGCGCTGCAACAGCTGACCGCAGCTGAGCGCCCACCGATTCACCTGGCAGCCATCGACACGCTGGCCGCTCTGCATCAGGTCGATGTCGAAGCTGTAGGTCTGGGTGATTTCGGCAAGGCTCAAGGCTATTTTGCCCGTCAGGTGAAACGCTGGTCCGGCCAGTACCAGGCTACCCGCACCGGCGACATGCCAGCGATGGAGCGGCTGATGCAATGGTTGCCAGAGCAGGTGCCCCAGCGCGATGAATGTGCAATTGCTCATGGCGACTATCGGCTTGGCAACCTCATCTTCGCGCCGGCGGAAGCGAGGGTCGCGGCCATCCTCGATTGGGAACTGTCCACGGTCGGTCATCCGCTGGCGGACCTTGCCTACTTCTGCTTGCCCTATCACTTGCCGGCGGGTGTCGAAGGCCTGCGTGGCCTGGTTGGAATCGATTTGAAAGCTCAGGGCATTCCATCCGAGCAGGAGCTGCTGGCGCGTTATTGCGAGCAGAGCGGACGTGCGGCCATTGATGACTGGCATGTCTTTGTGGCGTTTTCGCTGTTCCGGCTTGCGGCCATTTTGCAGGGCGTTTATGCGCGTGCGCTGCAGGGCAACGCCAGCAATGCCGATGCGCTGCAGGTCGGCCAGCGGGCCGGTCTTCTCGCCGAGTCTGGTTGGCGCATCGCTCAAGCTGGCGACCGAGGAGCGGCGCTATGAATGGACCCTTGCTGCGCCGCGTCCTGCTGACCAACGATGACGGTATTGCCGCACCGGGGCTGGCACTGCTCGAGCGCATTGCCTCACAACTGGCCGAGGAAGTCTGGGTAGTTGCGCCCGAGCACGACCAAAGCGGTACAGGGCAGGGCATCTCGGTGCATGCGCCGTTGCGCGTGTACCACCATGGCGAGCGACGCTTCGCCGTCTCAGGGACGCCGTCGGACTGCGTGATGTTCGCCATGGCCGAATGGCTAGCGGAGTCGCCACCTGAGTTGGTGCTGTCCGGCGTCAACAGTGGCGCGAACATTGGCGATTCGGTGCCTTATTCCGGCACGCTGGGAGCGGTGCTCAGCGCCGACCTGCTGGGCCTTCCGGCAATTGGCCTCAGCCAGGCCTTCCTGGATCGCACAGGTATTGATTGGTCATGCGTTGAAAGCTATGCGGCATTGATCATCCGCGGGCTATGGGCGCGTCGTGACGAAAACGGCTGTTGCTGGAATGTGAACTTCCCGGCTTGCTCGGCTGACGCAGTCAGCCATCTGCGAATGGCTCGGCAATCTCGGGGCTCGATCGCCCGGCCGCGACTGCAGGCGGGGCGGGATGGCCGCGGGCTGCCCTACTGGTGGCTCGGCTTCGAACATTCGTCCGCACATCTCACCGACCCTGCACTGGACGTCACGGCGCTGCGCCAAAAGTGCATCGCAATCACCCCATTGCGCGATACCCGTGGGTGGCTCGAATGGGGCGAAGAACAGGCCATGGCCGATCTGGCCGTCAATTGCGACTCAGGAGTTCAGTAATGTTCACTCGTCATCATGCGGTCTGGCCAGACGATCTGCCCAAGCACCTGAGCGTGCCGGAGACCAGCCTGTTCAATAATCTCGAAGTCTCCGCCCGGCGCTTCCCGAACAAGACGGCGATCATCTTCTACGACACCTTGATCACCTACACCGAACTGCTGCGCGAAGTGGAAGCAATGGCGGGCTACCTGCGGCATCTGGGCGTCGCAAAGGGTGATCGGGTGCTGCTGTACATGCAGAACTCGCCGCAGTTCACCATTGCCTATTACGCGATCCTGCGCGCGGACGCAGTGGTGATCCCGGTCAACCCGATGAACCACAGCGCGGAGCTCGAGCACTACCTGCACGACACCGGCGCTGCCGTGTGCCTTTGCGGGCAGGAGCTGACCGGATTCATCTCGCCACTGGTCGGTACTGCACAGCTAGGTCATGTCATCGTAGCGACTTACTCGGATTACGTTCGCCAGCCCACCGATCTGGCGCTGCCGGCTGAGGTGCAGGCACCGGCCGTTACGCCGGACTTCGCAGGGGCTATTGCCTGGAGCGAGGCTCTGAATGCTGGTCACAAGGCGGGGCCGCATACGGCCGGACCTGACGATCTGTGTGTGTTTCCTTATAGCTCCGGCACAACGGGCGCGCCGAAAGGTTGCATGCACACCCATCGCTCGGCCATGGCGACGATCATTCATCGGGTGGTATGGACCAACAGCACCAGTGAATCGGTCATCCTCGCGACGCTGCCGTACTTTCATGTCACAGGCATGCAGGGTGCCATGAGCGGGCCGATATATAACGGCGGTACCGCGGTCATCATGACCCGCTGGGACCGCACCGTGGCGGCCCAGCTGATCGAGCGACACAAAGTCACCGGCTGGGTGAACATCGCGACCATGGCCATCGATTTTCTCTCCGATCCGGATGTCGAGCGCTATGACCTGTCCAGCCTGGTCAGCGTTGGCGGCGGTGGTGCTGCAATGCCCAAGGCCGTAGAGGAGAAACTGCACCGCCTCACCGGGCTTCGCTATATCGAAGGCTATGGTTTGTCGGAAACCATCGCGGCCACCCACATCAATCCCGTGCCGCGACCAAAGCCGCAGTGCCTTGGCATTCCGGTGTTTGACGTCGACAGCCGCGTCATCGACCTGACCACCGGCCAGGAACTCGGCCCCAACGAAGTGGGCGAAATCATCAGCCGAGGGCCACAGCTGTTCCAGGGTTACTGGAACCGCCCAGAAGAGACCGAGCGCGCCTTCATCGACCTCGATGGCCACCGGTTTTTTCGCACCGGTGATATGGGCTACTACGATGAAGAGGGCTATTTCTTCCTGGTCGACCGGGTCAAGCGGATGATCAACGCCTCGGGCTTCAAGGTCTGGCCGTCGGAGGTGGAGAGCCTGATGTACCGCCACCCTGCAATTCAGGAATGCTGCGTCATATCCTGCCCCGACCCCAAGCGTGGCGAGACGGTTAAGGCCTGCGTGGTACTGCGCAACGGCCAGGCCGGTCAGGTCAGCGAGCAGGACGTCATCGATTGGTGCAAGGCGGAAATGGCGGCCTACAAGGCGCCGGTTTTCGTGGAGTTCGTCGAGTCTCTGCCGCGCTCGTCCACCGGCAAGCTGATGTGGCGCGCCTTGCAGGAAGAAGAAAACCGCAAGCACGCCATCCGTGCGCAGGAGGCGTGATGGCGCTGCGGGCCATGCGCCGCTTGGCGCCTCAGTAACCATTGGAGCAACGCTATGCAAGATTCAACGTCGACGAATCGGGAAGCGGAATGGCAGGTGCGCAAGGACCTCGCTGCGGCCTATCGACTGGTGGCACATTTCGGCTGGGATGACTTGGTGTTCACTCACCTGTCCGCCCGCGTACCGGGACCTGAGCATCATTTCCTGATCAACCCTTACGGCCTGTTGTTTCAGGAGATCACGGCCTCATCCCTGGTCAAGGTCGACCGGGAAGGGCAGATCGTACAGAGCGGCAGTCTGCATCGAGTCAATCCGGCGGGCTTTACCATCCACAGCGCCATTCACATGGGACGAGAAGATGCCGGCGCGGTGATGCATCTACACGCAGCGGACGGCACCGCGGTTTCGGCGCACCGGGACGGCCTGCTGCCGCTGAGCCAGACGGCGATGCTCTGCCTCGATCACATCAGCTATCACGAGTACGAAGGGGTCGCGCTGGATCTGAGCGAGCGCGAGCGGCTGATCCGCGACCTGGGCAGCAAACAGATGATGATCTTGCGCAACCACGGCGTGCTCACTGCCGGGAAAACGGTCGCCGAGGCCTTCACCTACCTCTATTTCCTGATGAAGGCCTGCGAGATCCAAGTGCGCGCTCAGTCTTGCGGGCCGACCCACATGCCCTCGGCTGCAGCCATCGAAACGACCCGCCAGCAATCGGCTGAACTCGGCATGGCTTCCAAGCTCACCTGGCCGGCCCTGTTGCGTCTACTTGAGGCCAACGGCCACGTTTACGCGATTTAGCAGTACGCTGGCACGATCGCTTGCCCCCGTTGCGAAACGGACGGGTTCTTTAACCGAACAGAAGTCGAGTGTCGATGAAAATCCTATTCGTTGCTGCTGATCCCAAGCCCGAACGTTGGACCAGTCTGATCCAGCAGCACCTGCCGGAAGCCGAGATCGAGGTCTGGCATGCGGACATGCCGAGTTGTAGCGGTGATTACGCCATCGTCTGGCATCCGCCGGCCGCGTTGTTCGATCGGGAGACGCAGCTCAAGGCGGTGTTCAACCTTGGCGCGGGCGTAGATGCGCTGGTACAGGTGCCGAACCTGCCGCGCGACATCCCGGTCGTGCGTCTGGAGGACGCCGGCATGTCCGTGCAGATGGCCGAGTACGTGGCTTATCACGTCATCGGCATCAGCCGGGACATGGATTTTTATCGTGAGCAACAAGCCGAAAAGCAGTGGAAATTGCGGCGCCCCATCGAACGTAGCGATTGGCCCGTCGGTGTTCTGGGGCTTGGGCATATAGGCCAGCGTGTCGCGCGAACGCTCGCAGCGCTGGATTATCCGGTCAGCGGTTGGGCGCGCTCTGCGCATGCCATCGAGGGTGTACGTAGCTTTGCCGGCGAGGCCGAACTTGACGACTTTCTCGGCGAAACACGCGTGCTGATCAACACGCTGCCGCTGACCGAGAGCACCCGGGACCTTATCGATTACGCAATGCTTACAAAGCTCAGGCGCGATGCGGTGGTGATCAACGTCGGTCGCGGTGAGCATCTGGTTGATGAAGATCTGTGCCGCGCTATCAAGGAGGGGCAGATCACGCGAGCCGTTCTCGATGTGTTTCGTCAGGAGCCGCTGCCCGAAGCGCACCCGTTCTGGCAGATGCCGCAGGTCACCATCACGCCGCATGTATCCGCTCGCACCCTACGTGAAGCCACCATCGCTCAGATTGCCGAGAAGATCGTCGCGCTTGAGAGGGGCGACGCCATCAGCGGGGTCGTCGACGTTCAGCGCGGTTATTGAGCAGCCTATGATTTGCGGCGCCGTTGGATATCAGTCCGCTGCGCCGTATTCAACCGTGTACTGATCACGTAGCTCGCGTTTTAGCACCTTTCCAATGGCGCTGCGCGGCAGCTCATCGATCAACTCCAGGCGGGCCAGGCGCTGGGTTTTGCCCACACGATCGTTGAACCAGCTCAGCATAGCCTCAGGTGTTTCTGTTGCTGCGGGGACGACAAAGGCCACCGGCGTTTCACCCCATCGTGTCGAAGGCACACCGACCACTGCAACGTCGGCGATGGCCGGATGCTTGCGCAGAATGGCCTCCAGATCGCTGGGGTACAGATTGAAACCCCCGGAGATGATCATGTCCTTCTTTCGGTCGAGCAGCGTGAGGAAGCCCTCAGCATCAAAACGACCGACGTCGCCGGTGCGAATGAAGCGCTTGCCGCTGGGGTCGAACCATTCGGCTTCGGCGGTCTTTTCCGGCTTGTTCAGGTAGCCGGTCATCATGGCCGGCGAATGCCCGACGATTTCACCGATGGCGCCTTCAGGCAGTTCGTGACCCGCATCGTCAATCACACGGATGTCGTGCCCCTCGGCAGGCTTGCCGACGGTGTGCAATTTATCGGGATGCTCATGGGCGGCGAGGATGCAGGTGCCACCGCCTTCCGTCATGCCGTAGGTGTCGATCAGCCCGCCAGGCCACCGGGCCAGGACGTCCGCCTTCAGCGCTGCACCGAAGGGCGCGCTGGTGCACATCTTGTAGCGGAAGCTGCGCAAGTCGAACCGGGCGAAATCTTCCCGCGCCATGATCCGCTGGTATTGCACGGGCACCAGCATGGTATGGGTGACGGCATGCTGCTGTGCCAGTGTCAGGTATTCGCCGGCCTCGAATTTCTGCATCAGCACCACCGTGCCGCCAAGCGCAAGTGTCGGCAGGAACGCCACCAGTGTGGTGTTGGAATACAGAGGCGTGGATATCAGCGTGGTGGCATTGTCGGCGTAGCCATAAGCAGCGCTTCGCCGGACGTGCGACCAGCGCATGGCATGGGATTGCACGATGCCCTTGGGTTCGCCTGTGGTGCCCGAGGAATAAATGATGTTGAACGCCCATTCGGGCTGGATCTCGATCGGCTCGGGCGCGGCATCGCTCAGCCAGTCGGCCAGTGTCGAAGATTGATCCAGGCGCAGAAAAGGGCAGGGCAATTGGCTGGAAACACGTTTCAGATGCTCTGCTGCGTGCGCATCGAGGAACACCAGTCGGGGCGAGGCGTCGGCCAGCATGGTCAACAGGCTGTCGGGACTGGCCGAGGGGGCCAATGGCGCGACGGCCAGGCCAGCACGCAGCGCGCCGAGGAAAACCGCTGCATAATCGATGGAGTTGTATGCGCAGATCGCCAGCGCGTCGTCCGGTTTCGCGCCGTCACGCTGGAGAGCAGCCGCAACCTTGCTCATGTATGTATCGAGCTCGGCAAAGCTGAGCATGCGTTCGCCCTGGACCAGCGCGGGATGATCGGGGCGATGCCGGGCCCAGTGCGCGATGAGATCCGGTACCGCTGCGAAGGGTTGATCCAGATCGACGGCATCGTGGCGGGCGGTGGTTTCCATGACTGGCTGGTCCTGTCTTTATGAAAGCGCGCACGAGCCATGGCACGCAGGAAATGGCCCTGACAAACATCCAGCCTAATGGCGCCGACGGGAAGGGCTATTCGTCCCGGCGATGGCGGTTGATCAGTAAAGCGAAACCTTGCCGGCAAATCGCTACTGCGGCTGATCTGCAGGCAATGATGCTCGTTACGTACTCGCGGTAACCCTTCGCCTTCACAACCTTATTTTTGCGACAATGCCGCCTCTTTGATCAGGCGAGCTCGTCCATGTCCGAACGCAATTCCATCCCGCTGATCCTCACCGCTATCGGGAGTGTCATAGGCACGGTCGCGGTGCTGACTTACTACGGCTACGTGCACATTGCCAAACCCGAGGACGCCTTGCTGCTGGCTGACTACACCATGCTCAAGACCATTCCGGGCGAGGATTACCGCGTCTCGTTGAAACCTGCACCTCAGGTTGCCGAATGCATCGACGGCGTACTGGTGCTCTTCGACACCGAGCAGAAAGGTTTGACGGGCGTGCTGGTGGATAACCGCAAACGCGCCATCCGTTGCATGGGCCAGCAAGTGCCAACGCAGCCTGCCAAACCCTGACCTGCTGCTGCCGAATTACAGGCAATGAAAAGCCCGCCATCACGGCGGGCTTTTCATATTTCCCGACATATCGCCGGGAAACCGTTCAGCCAGGCTGAATCACTGCATCGACGAACGAGGCGCTACGCGCTGATCGTCGTTGGAGATGGTCACTTCGACGCGACGGTTCATGGCTCGGCTGGACGGCGAGTCGTTGCTCGCGACCGGGTACTCTTGGCCGTAACCAACCGCCTGGATGCGCTGCGGGTCAACACCGGCGCGGGTCAGGGCACGGCGCACGGACTCTGCGCGGCGCTCGGAAAGCTGCTGGTTATAGGATGCCGAACCGGTGCTGTCGGTGTAACCCTCGACCACTACCTTGCGCTCGGGATTTTCCTGGAGGAACTGTGCAAGCTTCTGCACGCCGCGCATACCGGAGGGCTTGAGGTCTGACTTGTTCAAGTCGAACAGAACGTCACCGAAAGTCACCAGTGTGCCGCGCTCGGTCTGCTTGGCTTGCAGATCTTGCTGCAGCTTGCGGATTTCGTCCTGTTGACGCTTGAGTTGCTGCTCGCGAGATTCAAGGCGGGCTTCGGCGCGTTTTGCCGATGCTTTCTCGATTTCCTGCTCCGCAGTGCGCAGGGCAATGGTCTGCTCAGCCAGCTCGATCCGGCGCTTGGCCAGATACGAAAGCTGATCGACAGTCTTCTCGTCGGCATCCTTCATATAGGCCTGATTGGCCTTTTCCAGCGACTTGCCGGCATCTTCGGTTTCCAGCGCGGCGAGCTTGCTGGAACGAGCATCAGCCTGCAGCTGCGAATACTGGCTGCGCGCTTGTTCCAGGTTCTGATTCGGCTGCGACGAGCAGGCGGCCAGGCCGATTGTCATTGCCAGAAGTGTGGGAAGAGTCAGTAATTTATTCATATCGCGTCATCCTGTGTTGAAGGCGTTGAGAGTCGAGCGGGAAAGTCACTGCATGCCGCGCATGCTTTCCTCACGCAGATCCTGGATACCCTGGTTAGCGTCCTC
Source organism: Stutzerimonas zhaodongensis (assembly GCF_003696365.1). Lineage (GTDB taxonomy): Bacteria > Pseudomonadota > Gammaproteobacteria > Pseudomonadales > Pseudomonadaceae > Stutzerimonas > Stutzerimonas zhaodongensis. Next base: position 1,560,675 of record NZ_RFFM01000001.1, on the reverse strand, counting down.
TACGGCCTTCTGCGCTTTTGCGGCCTGGGCCTTACGCTCTGCTACTCGAGCGTCCCACTCGGCCTGCTCGGCCAGCTTGCGCGCTTCGTCGTAATTTTCTTTCTGCATGGCCATTTCAGCCTGCTTCCACTTTTCCTGAGCGGCACGCATCTCGACTGCGGCGAATTCGGTGCCGCCTGCGCTTACTGCGCTACGCACTGCCGATTCTGTGACGGCGAACTGCTCATTCGGCGGATTGCCGGCGCAACCAGCCAGTAGCAAGCCACCCAATGCCACTGCCGCTAGCTTGGGAAACTGAAATCGCGATAGGGATCTTTCGATGGTGTTCGTATTCATGGCCAGTCTCCAATGAGGTTTCGAGAACAGTGCCCACAAGCCGAATGCTTTACCGTCCAAGAACGTCGAGCATTCAGAGCGGGCATGTTTTTGTGAGGCCATCGGCGCGTAATCGTTCCAGATTATTACCAAACGAAACGTCTGGACGTGGCTCGGTAGACGTGTTCAACGGGTTGAAACCTCCCTGGTTACCATTCACCAGCGCGCAGGAGCGGCTCTGCAGGCCGCTCCGTCAGGCACCCTCAAACGTCCCCATTCACATTCGATTGCTCGGAGAGCAGCCGCTCGAGATGCTTGCGTGAAAGCGCGAGGAAACGAGGCGTCGGGCCGACGTCTTCGTAGATGGGGTCGCCTTGTTCATCGGTCGAGATCACCTTGGTGCCACGCTGGTAGGGAAGGCTGGTCTCGATACCTTCGAGGGCGGCGCCCACCAGCTCACCCAACAGTTCCTCGGTACTACGCTTGGGATACATCTCGGCGAGGGCTGCCAGGCGTGCAGCACTTTCGACGTCCAAGGGGATGGTGTACTGGGTAGCGCTCATGCGGCCGGTGGCACTGCTTTCCCATTCTTGGACCAACTCTGTGATTTTCATCTGTCTCCATCCTTAGCTCGTGTGAGCGAGCACTATTGGCGAGTAATGCGAGCGCGCGTCGATCAGGCTCCTCCTGCTATGCCTTGTCTTCGACGGAGACGCTGGGCACTCTGTTTGGACGGTTCATACTGCGTAGCCGTTCAGCCTCGGTTGCATATCGGTTGCGAACTCTGGTTCGTGGGATCTGGGAGACAGGAACATGGCGCAAATCGACGCGCGACTGCGCGAGAACGTTCATCTGCTTGGCGAGCTGTTGGGCAATACCATCCGCGAACAACTGGGTGATGCCTTCTTCGACAAGATCGAACGAATCCGCAAGGGGGCCAAAGGCGCACGGCGCGGGTCTGCCGACGGAGCCAGGTTGTTGCAGGAAACCCTTGATGGGCTGGCTGATGATGAGCTGCTGCCGATGACGCGCGCGTTCAACCAGTTCCTCAATCTGGCCAATATTGCCGAGCAATATCACCAGGTGCGTCGTCGCCGGCCCGGTGAGCCGGCGCCGTTCGAGGTCAGTGCCCTGGGTGGTCTGCTGGAGCGGCTGAAGGGTGAGGGCTTCGCTCAGGAGTTTCTGGCGCGGCAGGTTGGCAAGCTTGAGATCGAGCTGGTGCTGACAGCGCACCCGACCGAAGTATCGCGCCGGACGCTGATCCAGAAATACGATGCCATTGCTGCGCAGCTCGCGGCACGAGACCACACCGACCTCGGCGCGGCGGAGCTGTCGAAAATCGAACTGCGGCTGCAGAGACTGGTAGCCGAAGCCTGGCACACCGAAGAGATTCGACGCAGCCGCCCGACTCCGGTTGAAGAGGCCAAGTGGGGGTTCGCGGTTATCGAGAATTCGCTGTGGCAGGCGCTGCCCAATGTGCTGCGCCAGACAGATCTGGCGCTCAAGCGCAGCACCGGGCTGCATCTGCCACTTGACGCGTCGCCGATTCGCTTTGCTTCATGGATGGGCGGCGATCGAGACGGCAATCCCAACGTGACCGCGGCGGTCTCTCGTGAAGTACTGCTGCTGGCTCGCTGGATGGCGGCCGACCTGTTCTTGCATGATATCGAGGGGCTGATTGCGGCGTTGTCGATGCAGACTGCCAGCGAGGAGCTGTTGCACCGCAGTGGCAAGTCAGCCGAGCCCTACCGGGCGTTACTCAAAACGCTGCGCGACCGACTGGTTGCCACTCGGGACTGGGCGATCAGGGCGATCGAACACAATCAACCGGCGCCCGCTGCGGTACTGCAGGACAATGCAGAGCTGCGTGAACCGCTGGAGCTCTGCTATCACTCGTTGCACGCCTGCGGCATGGGCATGATTGCCGATGGCGACCTGCTCGACACCTTGCGCCGGGTGGCCGCATTCGGCTTGTTCCTGGTGCGGCTGGACATTCGTCAGGACTCGGCGCGACATGTCGCCGCGATGGCCGAGATCACCGATTACCTGGGTATTGGCCATTACGATCAGTGGGACGAGCAGAAGCGCCTGGGCTTCCTTCAGGATGAACTCAACAACCGCCGTCCGCTGCTGCCATCGCATTTTCAGCCATCGCCCGAAACGGCGGAGGTGCTCGAAACCTGCCGCGTGGTGGCTCAGGCGCCAGGCGCATCGCTGGGCTCTTATGTCATATCCATGGCCAAGGGCGCATCGGATGTGCTGGCCGTACAGCTTTTACTCAAAGAGGCAGGACTGCAGCGGCCAATGCGCGTGGTGCCGCTGTTCGAGACCCTAGACGACTTGAACAACGCAGGCCCCGCGATCGAGCAGCTGCTGGGATTGCCCGGTTATCGCCAGCGCCTGCATGGCCCTCAGGAAGTCATGATCGGCTATTCGGACTCGGCCAAGGACGCCGGCACCACGGCGGCTGCCTGGGCGCAGTATCGCGCGCAGGAGGCGCTGGTCAACATCTGCCGCGCGCATGACGTCGAGCTGCTGCTGTTCCACGGTCGTGGCGGCACGGTAGGGCGAGGCGGCGGCCCGGCGCACGCAGCGATTCTTTCGCAGCCGCCAGGTTCGGTGGCTGGTCGCTTCCGCACCACAGAGCAGGGCGAAATGATCCGCTTCAAGTTCGGCTTGCCCGACATCGCCGAGCAGAATCTCAGCCTGTATCTCGCGGCTGTGCTGGAGGCGACGTTGCTACCCCCGCCGATGCCTGAGCCGGATTGGCGCGAAACCATGGAGCAGCTGGCCAAAGACGGGGTAGCCGGATATCGCAGTGTGGTACGTGACCACCCGCAGTTCGTCGAGTATTTCCGCCAGGCCACGCCTGAGCAGGAACTCGGCCGCCTGCCATTGGGCAGTCGACCTTCCAAGCGCCGTGAAGGCGGTGTTGAAAGCCTGCGCGCCATTCCCTGGATATTTGCCTGGACCCAGACTCGCTTGATGCTGCCCGCCTGGCTGGGTTGGGAGCAGGCACTGCATGCTGCGCTCGAGCGCGGCGAGGGTGAGCGACTGCAGCTAATGCGTCAGCGCTGGCCATTCTTCAGCACGCGGATAGACATGCTGGAAATGGTTCTGGCCAAGGCCGACGCAGACATTGCCGAAGGCTACGATGAACGTCTGGTCTCTAAAGAGCTGCAGCCGCTAGGGCAGGATCTGCGTGACAGATTGTCGCAGGCGGTAGACGCGGTTCTTCAGGTGACCAATCAGTCGGACCTGCTGGCGCATAGCCCGGCCACGTTGGAAGCCTTCAGTCTGCGCAACACCTATCTGGACCCGTTGCATCTGATGCAGACCGAGCTGCTTGCTCGCTCGCGACAACAGCAGAGCCCAGCAGCAAGCCCTCTGGAGCAAGCTTTGCTCGTCAGCGTCGCGGGTATCGCCGCAGGGTTACGCAATACCGGATGATGCTTCCCCGCCACGCTCACGGGCGTCTGGCAAACGTCATCATGCGCCTCGGGCGGCATTTTTATGCCGCCTGAAGGTGCCTGAATGCCGCTACTGAAGGTGTCGTGGGCGCCGCTTGTCTGCATTCTGTGCGCTGTGTATCGTGTTCAACCTTTTGTCGCATGGCGGCAAACCAGAATTTTTGATTCGCCAGAGGTAGGGGTGCGTTGCATCGATCCTGGCGGCATCCCTTTGTAAACTTGAGGACTCACTCCATGCGCGTAATTCTGCTGGGAGCGCCCGGTGCCGGGAAAGGCACACAGGCACGCTTCATCACCGAGAAGTTCGCCATCCCGCAAATCTCTACGGGTGACATGCTGCGTGCTGCGGTCAAGGCCGGTACGCCGCTTGGTTTGCAGGTAAAGGACGTCATGGATAGCGGTGGTCTGGTTTCCGACGAGATCATCATTGCCTTGATCCAGGAGCGTCTGCAGCAACCCGATTGCGCTAACGGTTTCCTCTTCGACGGTTTCCCGCGCACCATTCCGCAAGCCGAAGCGCTGCGCGATGCCGGCGTCAAACTGGATCACGTGCTGGAAATTGCCGTGGATGACGAAGAGATCGTGGGTCGTCTGTCCGGTCGCCGCGTGCATCCCGCTTCCGGTCGCGTGTATCACACTGAACACAACCCGCCGAAAGTCAGCGGAATCGACGATGTCACGGGCGAGGAGTTGGTGCATCGCAAGGACGATCTTGAAGAAACCGTCCGCCATCGCTTGAGCCTGTATCACTCGCAGACCAAGCCGCTGGTCGCGTTCTACCAGAATCTCGAATCAGCCGAAGGCACGCCCAAGTGCAGCCGCGTCGAAGGCGTAGGGTCGGTGGAAGAGATCACTGCCAAGGTGATGGCAGCGCTCAGCTGATATCCCTCTCGGTACACCGAACGGCCCGCTTGCGGGCCGTTTTCGTTTCCAGCGGCCATGCAGATTGAAGGCACCACCAGAGACTCAACGTCAGGAGGTGCAACTGCTACAATCGCCGCCCTTTTTCACGCTGACCGGAACCTCTGATGACCACGCTGCTGGCCCTGGATACTGCCACCGAAGCCTGCTCCGTCGCGCTGTTGCATGACGGCCGTGTGTTGAGCCATTACGAGGTGATTCCCCGGCTGCACGCCCAGCGTCTTCTGCCAATGATCCAGACCCTCCTCGGCGAAGCCGGCATTGCGCTGTCTGCTGTCGATGCTCTTGCCTTCGGCCGCGGCCCTGGTGCGTTCACCGGCGTACGGATTGCGGTTGGCGTAGTGCAGGGATTGGCATTCGCGCTGGATCGTCCCGTGCTGCCAGTGTCCACGCTGGCGACCATCGCTCAGCGGGCACATCGCGAACATGGCGTAGACCAGGTTGCCGTCGCGATAGATGCCCGCATGGACGAGGTCTACTGGGGCTGTTACCGAGTCCAGCAGGGCGAAATGCAATTGGCCGGTATCGAGGCAGTACTGCCGCCGGAACAAGTCGATTTGCCTCGCGGGAGCGGTGGTCAGTGGTTCGGCGCAGGCACCGGTTGGGGTTACGGTTCGCGCATGGCTGTGCAGCCGGGCGCGGTCGATTCAGCGCTGCTGCCGCATGCCGAAGATCTGCTCACATTGGCGGGTTTCGCTTGGCAACGAGGGGAAGCGGTGGATGCCGATCAGGCTCAGCCGATCTATCTGCGTGACAACGTAGCCACACCGAAAGTAGCTCGCTGACAAGCGGCATTGCCAATTGCCGGGCACCTCGCTAGAGTCGGCGCACTCGAACAGGTGAATGATGCGCCTAAACGGTCTCGCCCCCGCCCCCTTTCCCATAGAGCGTCCTGCCCAGCCCGGCAGTGCGCCGGTCCCTTATCGCGAAAGCGAAAGGGCAGCGGAACAGGCGCGCGAGTCCATCATCACTCCGGCTAGCCAGGCCGAATCTACCTACGAGCACCTTTCCCGCCGCAGCAAAAGCGAGTCGACCGACTACGGTTCGGTCATCTCCGGTGATTTCATGCCGTCGCGCTTCGAGGCCATGATGGAACGCCCACTGACCAGCCGTGCGACCCAGGCGCTGCAGAGCTACGGTTCGACCGCCAGTTTCACCGCTGACCTGGATGCGCATGAGGTGCTCGGTCTGGATCTCTATGCCTGAGGCACAGTGAACCGCGTTTGAATCTCCCGTATTTTCTCGGCTGCCCCTCCTGGAATGACGCTGCATGGCGTGGTGCCCTCTATGCGCCGGGGTTACCCGCGAGCGAATTCCTGGCTAGCTACTGCTCGGTCTTCAACGCCGTCGAGGGCAATACCACGCTCTATGCCTGGCCTTCGGTGCAGAAGATCGAGCGCTGGGCAGCGGTGATGCCGGCAGAATTTCGTTTCTGCGCCAAGCTGCCGCGCGAGATCAGCCAAGCGCCGGACTTGCGTGACGTGGGTGAGCTGATCATCGCTTTTCGCACATTGCTCGAGCCCCTTGGCACACGGGTGACGCCGTTCTGGTTGCAGCTTCCAGGTTCCTTCGGCCCCGCGCGGCTCGAGGAGCTGACAGAGTTGATCGATACGCTGAACCGGCCGATTGCCGTGGAAGTCCGGCACCCTGCCTTTTTCGCCAAGGGAGAAGATGAGCGGGCGCTGAACCGAATGCTGCATGAGCGAGGCGTGGAGCGAATCTGTATGGACACGCGAGCGCTGTTCAGCTGTCAGTCCCGCGATCCGGCTGTGGTTCATGCGCAAAGCAAGAAACCTCGGTTGCCGGTGCGGCCGACCGCCTTCAGCGATGCTCCACAATTGCGCTTTGTCGGGCACCCAGCCCTGGAAGCCAATGACCGTTTCCTCGCGCCATGGCTGGAGAAAGTCGCGCAATGGATCGAGGCGGGGAAGCGGCCGCATGTCTACCTGCATACCCCTGACAATCGATTGGCCCCTGAATTGGCCATGCGCTTCCATGAGCAGCTCTGCGAGCGTCTACCCGGTCTGCCCCAGTTGGCTGTGGCGCCCATGCAGAGCGAGTCACAACTGTCCTTGCTGGAGACTGCGCGCTAGTCGTTGTCACGGCTACTGCTGCAACCTTGCTTGACTCCTGTTGCCGAAAACTCCATGACGTTCGGCCGTTTCTTCCTCTTGTTGCTGCTCGCACTGGGCGGGTTCGTATACGCAGTCTGGCGTGGGCATGTCGACGTCCCGCCTGAGTGGAACCCCTGGGCGCCGCTGGACATTCGCGAGGCGCCCAATCTGCTTACGTCATACAAGCTTCGCCGCCTGCAGGAGAGCCGCGAGCTCTGCGAACAGGCGCTGACGACCTCCGATCTGAAGTATGTGGCGGTGCCCGACAGCACGCCGCAGGCGGGCTGCCCGGTTGAAAACGCCGTGCGCGTTACGGGCTCGGCGGTGAGATTCAACAGTCCCTGGCTGGCGACCTGTCCCCTGGCTGCGGCCTACGCCATGTTCGAACGCCACGGCCTGCAACCCGCCGCACAGCAGGTGTTCGGGCAGCCGGTCGCGCGCATCGATCACTTCGGCAGCTTCGCTTGTCGCAACATTGCCCGCAGCAATCGGCGTAGCCAGCATGCATCTGCGAATGCCCTCGATCTTGCCGGGTTCAGGTTGCAGGACGGTACGCGTATAACAGTAGCGCGTGACTGGAATGGCGATGACGACAAGGCGCGCTTCCTGCGACTGGTCAAGGCTGCCGCTTGCGATGCGTTCAAGATCACCCTGAGCCCCGAGTACAACGCAGCGCACCACGATCACTTTCATGTAGATATGGGTGGTTTCGGCATGTGCCGCTAAGGCATGCCGGGCCTGCCTCTGGCAGAATGCGCCGTTTTCCGCCAGCGAGCTCCGTATGTCGTCTCTCCCAGTAGTCCGTGTCGAAGCCCTCGCGCCGCAGTATGCGGAGCAGGCGAGTAGCTGGGCGTCGCGACTCGGCTTGCCATTGCAGGCGGACCATGCGGAATTTGCCCTCCAGCTGGATGAAACCGGGTTGCAGTTACAGCTGCTAGGTCCGCAGGCACCAGGCCCGGTGAGGGTGGATTTTCTTGAGGGGGGCGCGGCTCATCGTCGGCAGTTCGGCGGCGGCAGCGGACAGATGATTGCCAAGGCAGTCGGCATCCAGCCCGGGATTCGTCCGAGCATTCTGGACGCCACGGCGGGGCTCGGACGCGATGCGTTCGTACTGGCGACGCTGGGCTGCGACCTCGTAATGATCGAGCGGCAACCCTTGATTGCCGCATTGCTCGAAGACGGCCTCGCGCGGGCCCGTAATGATATGGAGGTCCGCACGATCGTCGAGCGCATGCACCTGCGGCAGGGCAATGCCATCGAGCTTATGGTTGATTGGCAGGGCGAGCCACCTCAGGTCATCTATCTCGATCCCATGTTTCCGCATCGCGAAAAAAGTGCACTGGTGAAAAAAGAAATGCGGTTGTTCCGTCCCTTCGTGGGGGATGACCTGGACGCCGATACCCTGCTGGTACAGGCGCTGGCGTTGGCGACGCATCGCGTGGTGGTCAAACGGCCGCGCAAGGCGCCGGTAATTGCAGGCGCCAAGCCGGGCTATAGCCTTGAGGGCAAGTCCAGCCGCTACGATATCTACCCGAAAAAGAAGCTCACCCCCAGCGTCTGATGGCTCTTGCCAGGGCGTCAATACGGGGCAGTAGGCGCACTCTCTTATCGTCGGAGCTCCGCAATAGAGCCGAGGCGGGATGGGCATCTGCTGTCGGCTCGCTCTTCGTTACCTTCCGTTTCGTTGGCCTTGCTTATTCACCGCGTTAGTGGCATTCCTAGCTCAGGCCGTTTGAGGCTGAACGGTGGTTACCCAGATCGCGTAGAAGGAAGAGCATATGCAGATCCAAGTACATAGCGATAACCACATTGAAGGAAGTGCCCGCCTCGTTGAGTGGGTGAGCGCTAGTGTTGCAGACAAGCTGGACCGCTTCGACGATGAAGTCACCCGTGTTGTGGTCCACCTGAACGACGAAAATGGAGACAAGGCAGGCGCGCAGGACAAGCGCTGCCAGATCGAGGCTCGGCCCAAAGGCCAGCAGCCGATATCCGTTTCACACAAGGCAGATACCCTGGAACTGGCCGTAGACGGTGCCGTTGGTAAGCTCAACAACGCCCTCAATCATCATTTCGGCAAGCTGCGCAGCAAACGCGCCTCTGCCCCGACCCCTATCGAAGGCGAAACCCTCGAGGTAGAAGGTCGGGATGCACTGTTGGAGGCCGACTTCCTGGCTGACGAGCAACTGCGTAGTTCCTGATCGACATTTCCTACTCCGTGGCGGCCGGCGCCTCGCTGTCGGCCGTCACGGCGCGCTCCATCTGCCGAGCAACAGCCAGCGCCTGCGCAGTGCTCGTCAACTCTGCTGATTCCTCTGTGCCTTTCCGCCCCGGTCAGCCCATGCGACCGCCGGGCCAGCGTATCGCTGAGCCTGTGCTATACCCAATTGAGGTACCGCATGAGGAGCGCCGGTACCGGCGCGCTGGGCTCATCGCGGACCCTGACGAAAGGGGGTCGACCCGCTGCGTAGGCATCGTTCCGATAGCCGTTCGCAGCCAAGCGCAGAGAGGTAGCACCATGACCATGATGCAGTGTGAATACCGCGATCACGTCATTACCGCCGAGGTAATGGAACACCCTGGCACGCCGACGCCATGGGCCGGCGGATGTCGAATCAGCAATCATCAAGGCCAGACCACCCGGCGGATGGCGCTTCCGGTAGGGCATGCCTTCATGGCCGAGCTGGAACAGGCGCAACGCGCCTCCATTGCCCACGGCAAATGGTTGGTAGATCAATGCCTGGACAACGGCCGACAGTTGTTCGACAAGGCAGCCTGAGATCTTTGACGGGCCGCGCCCTGGGCGGGGCCCGTTCTTTTTTTGCGCGCTGCCGCGTCATGCCAGCACGTCCCGTCCGTTGAACTGTTCCCCTGGCCTGGGCCTCTATTGGAGGCATCGCCCGTTTCCGACGGGTACTACACCGATCCAGGCTGAGGAGCTGATTGATGGAACTTCCAAACAAAGACATGAGCACACTGTTCGAGCAGCTGGGCCTGCCTTCAGATCCGGCCAGCATCGATAACTTCATCGCCGACCATGCGCCATTGCCCAATCACGTGAAGCTGACCGAAGCGCCATTCTGGAGTGATTCGCAGCGAGCCTTTCTCAAGGACGAATTGATGGAAGATGCTGAGTGGGCGCCTATCGTCGATGAGCTGAATGTCCGCATTCACGAGCAGACAACTCCCTGAGTCTTCGCGTCGTCGCTATAGAACGGGGTGGCTGAGAAGGCCGCCCCGTTGGCCTGGCAACGCATCTGCCGCCATGCGTTTCCGCAAAAGTGGGTATCCCATCGTCGCGCTCGGTAGGCCGGTGATCGTTGATTCAATAGAATTCACGCCTCCGCGCAGTTCGCGCAGCCGCTTCATAGGATGACCATGAATTTCGATCACTCCCTCGATATCGACGCACGCCTTGCCTGTGCCAAAGCCCTTGCCCTTGAGGCAGCGGAGCTGGGTATGGATTTCTACCGTAAGCGTGAGGCATTGACGGTCGAACACAAGGGCAACGACCTGCAAGACGTGGTCAGTATCGCGGACAAGCAGATCGAGGCGTTCATCCGCGAAAAGCTGAGCCAACGATTTCCCGAGGACGGCTTTCTCGGCGAAGAAAGCGGCTCAGCCGATCTCACCGCCCGCTGCGTCTGGGTGATCGACCCGATCGACGGGACCGCCTGTTTCGTCAACGGCTTGCATAACTGGTGCGTATCCATCGGCCTGCTGATCGACGGCGAGCCGCACCTCGGCGCCATCGCCGATCCCAATCACGATGAGCTGTTTTATGGCTGCCTGGGTCGTGGCGCGTTCGTCAATGACACGCCGCTGAAGGTCAGCAGCGCCACTCATGTAGGGCAGGGCGTAACAGCCACAGGCACTTTCCATCCACGCGGCAAGGAGCACTTCATTCCTTTCATGGAAAAGCTTCTGGGCGAGGGTGGGATGTTTTTCCGCAACGGCTCCGGCGCGTTGATGACTGCCTACGTTGCAGCCGGGCGCTTACTCGGTTATTACGAGACCGAGCTGAAGAGCTGGGACTGCATGGCCGGGCTGGTGCTTGTGAAAGAGGCGGGAGGGCTGGTCAATGACTTCTTCCGCAATGACGGCTTGCTGCTCGGCAACCCGTATCTGGTCGCGTGCCCTGGCGTCTATCCGCAGCTGGCCGAGATGATAGGTCCGTCGCTGGACGGTTGATCTATAGAAAGACCTTCACCGCTCGAACCGCAAGCAAGCTCGCTCTACAGTCGAATGCGAGCTTGCGCGTGGCGTTTCGAGTCTTAACGGCACGGCACAGTCAATCCTGAAAACAAATCACGAGCACTCCCGCAGTGCCCGAGGTAGGACAGGCTTTTGTAGGAGCCAGCTTGCTGGCGATCAGCGTTCTGCTTAGCTGGGCTCGAAAGCCCAGCTTTCGATCAGGTCCGCAGTTCAGGCGGTACGGTGCCGCCATGTTCGGCCAGCTTGTGCATGACGGTGCGGTGCAGCCATGTGTTCATCTGGGCCGAATCGGACATCATTTCCTGCGGGCAGCCCAGTTCGGTGGCCAGTTCCTTGCGCGACTCCAGGCTGCTGTCCAGGCCCAGAAGCTTGAGCAGGTCTACGATGGAGGTACGCCAGTTCAACTTTTCAGGATGGTTGGCCGCCATTCCGTCGAGCTTTGCCGGCACATCGACTGCGGAGCCGGCAGACAGCCCACCCTCATTGCTCGGGGCTGCGCCTGGGGGCGTGGTGGTTGCGTTGTGGGCAGCGGTAGGGCGCTCAGAATCAACCACGGTGTCCGGTGCGTGCTGGTTCGGTGTGTTATTGGGGTCGACCGGCTTGTGCGCTTCATTGCTGACGCCGCCCATGCCCAGTTTTTCTTTGATGGTGTCGAACAATCCCATTTCATCTTCCTCAAGTGAGTGCGTGTGTTTAATGGGACCACTGTGACCAGCCAGTGATCGGCGCCGCAGGTCGGGAGCACTGCGCTTTCCTGGGCTTAGCGACCAGAGGTTACGGCTGGATCAGTATCGTCACGCTGCGAGCTCGTCGTTGGCACCGCCGTGCCTCCGCCCAGGGCGATGTACAGGCTGACCAGGTTTTGCACCTGGGCCCGCTTGACCTCGATGAAAGCTTGCTCGGCATCGAACAGATTGCGTTCGGCATCCAGGACCTGCAGGTAATTCACCACCCCTTCGGCATATCGGTCGCGAGCCAGGTCAGCGATGCGTTGCAGCGTCGCGACATTCTCCTGCTGTGCCTCGACTTGTTCAGCCAGATAGCGGCGGCCAGCGAGGGCGTCGGCCACCTCACGGAACGCGGTCTCGATGGCTCGTTCGTATTCGGCTACAGCCACGTTCTCGCGAGCCTCGGCAACCGTCAGATTGCCGCGATTGCGGTCGAAGTCGAACAGCGGCAGCGAAATGCTTGGGCCAATGCTCCAGGTCCGATTGTCGCGACTGACCAGCCCGCTCAGCTCATCGGAAATATAGCCAAAGCTGCCGGTCAGTGAGATCTGAGGAAAGAACGCGGCTCGCGCGACGCCGATGTTGGCACGTGCGGCACGCAGAGCAAGCTCGGCGCCGAGAATGTCCGGGCGCACCAACAACAGTTCGGAGGGCAGCCCGGCATCCAGGCGCAATGGCTCGATCTGCCGGTCCAGTGGCTGGGGAGATGGCAGCGGCTCTTGCAGCGGGCCTCCAACCAGTTGGGTGAGGTAGTTGATCTGCTCCGCGCGGGTGAGACGCAGGCTTGCAAGCTCGGTCTTGGCCTGGGTGAGCAATGCTTGCGCCTGGTTGTAGTCCAGCGCCGACGTGATGCCTGCATCGAAGCGAGTCTGGGCGATGCGCAGCCCATCGCGGCGGCTCTGTAAGGTTGCTTCGGCGAGATCGATACGCGCCTCAGCGCCGCGGATTGCCAGGTAGGTGGAGGCCACATCGGCGATCAATGACAACTGGAAAGCACGCTGCGCTTCGATGGTCGCAAGGTATTGCGCCCGTGCAGCCTCCGTGAGATTGCGCACGCGCCCCCAGAAATCCAGTTCGAACGCCGATATGCCAAGCCCCACCGAAAACCGCTCATTGACGCCCGCCGAGCCGCCCGAAGCACCGGTTGCACCATTGCCTGCTGCGCCGGCTCTACCAGCTCCGGCGCCGCCAGCCGGGAAACGGCCGCGGCTGGCGTCGGCGTTGGCGGCCAGCGTCGGGTAACGGTCCGCGCCCTGGACCCCGAACTGGCCTCTGGCTTCCTCGATTCGTGACACGGCGATCTGCAGGTCGCGATTTCGTTGCAGTGCGGTTTCGATATGGCGCTGCAACCGCGGGTCCTGAAGAAACGCGCGCCAGTCGATTTCACTGGCCGCCGCTTGGCCCTGGCTCGGCTGATACTCGGATGGGAACTGCGCGGCGGTAGGCGAGGGTGGTTGCTCGTGCGATGGCGCAAGTTGGCAGCCGCTCAATATGCCCGCCAGCAGAAGAGGAGCGAATCTAGGCATTGTCTGGCGTCTCCTGTTCCTTGACCGGATGCGCCTTGTCTTCGGCAGTCGGTGGTCGACGCTTGGTCAGCCAGCGGCGTACCGACAGGTAGAACAGCGGGATATAGAACAGCCCGAGCAGCGTTGCGACAATCATGCCGCCCATGACGCCGGTGCCTACCGCAATCCGGCCAGCTGCGCCCGCCCCGGTGGAGAGAACCAGCGGCAGCATGCCGAGAATGAAGGTCAGCGAGGTCATCAGGATCGGCCTGAAACGCAGACGCACCGCGCTCATCACGGCATCGGTGAGGCTCTTGCCTTTGCCTTCTTCTTCGATGGCGAATTCGACGATAAGAATGGCGTTCTTTGCAGACAGCCCGATGATTGTCACCAGCCCCACATTGAAATACACGTCGGCGGGCAGGTCGCGGATCATCGCGAACAACACGGCGCCCAGCGCTCCGAATGGCACCACCAGCAGCACTGCAATGGGCACCGTCCAGCTTTCGTACAGCGCTGCCAGCACCATCAGCACCACCAGCAGGGAAAGACCCAGCAGCATGCCGACCTGCCCGGACGCCTGTTGCTCTTCAAGGGAGGCACCCGTCCATTCGTAGCTGAAACCACTCGGCAGCTCGCCCGCCAATCGCTCCATCTCGCTCATCGCTTCGCCGGTGGTCGAACCCTGCGCTGCGCTACCGGAGATCGTCAGAGCCGGGTAGCTGTTGTAGCGCTGCAGTTGGGTCGGCCCCTTGGTCCACTCCACGGAAGTGAAGGCGCCAAAGGGCACGCTTTCGCCCTGGTCATTGATCACTTTCAGGTCGAGTACGTCTTGCGGCGTCATGCGGTAGGGCGCATCGGCCTGCAGCAATACCTGCAGCACCCGCCCGTCACGGTTGAAGTCGTTGGCGTAGGCACTGCCGAAGGCAATGGCGAGCGTCGCGTTGACCTCATTGATGGAAAGCCCCAAAGCCCGCGCCTTGATGCGGTCGATATTGACCCGCAGGCGCGGTGCATCATCGGCCCCTTCAGGGCGTACGTTCTGCAGCACCCCGCTTTCGCTTGCTTTGCCTAGCAGTTGGTTACGCGCATCAAGCAGGGCGGCATAGCCCATCCCGCCACGGTCTTCGAGCTTGAAAGTAAAGCCGCCTGCGACACCGAGCCCCGGGATGGACGGTGGGTTCAGGGCAAATACCCGAGCCTCTTTGATCTGCGAGAAACGTCCCATGGCTTCGCCTACCAGCGCCTGAGCAGAACTGCCTGCCTCCGTGCGCTGATCCCATGGAATCAGCCGCACGAACGACATGGCGTGGGCCTGCCCCTGGCCGAAGAAGCTGAAGCCGTAGACGGTAATAGCGTCCTCAACGAGTGGATGATCGGCGTAGAACGCCTTGACCTGATCGATGGCCTCTTCGTTGCGCTCGACTGTAGCACCGGGGGGCGCCTGAATCACGGTCATGAGCGAGCCTTGGTCCTCATCCGGCAGGAAGGCGCTGGGCATGCGCATGTAGAGAAAGGCGGTGAGCAGCAGGAGCCCCACGAAGGCCAGCAGAAACCAGAGCGGACGCGCGAGCATGCCGCCCACTGCGTGGTGATAGCGGTTGGTGGTGCGGTCCATCCAACGGTTGAAAGGGCCGAAGACACGCTGACCGAGGCCTGGTTTCTCTTCTGCCGGGCGCGGCTTGAGAAGCGCGGCGCAGAGTGCCGGTGTCAGCACCAGCGCCAACAGTGTGGATGTGCCCACGGCAATCGACAGAGTGACCGCGAACTGCCGATAGATGCCGCCCGTTGAGCCTGGGAAAAACGCCAACGGCACAAACACCGCAATCAACGCCAAGGTCGTGCCGATGATGGGTGCAGTGACCTGCTCCATGGCCTTGACCGTGGCTTCATACGGCGGCAGTTGCTCCTCGTCCATGATTCGCTTGACGTTTTCCACTACCACGATGGCGTCATCGACCAGGGTGCCGATAGCCAGCACCATGCCGAACAGGCTCAGCAGGTTGATCGAGAATCCGGCAATCCAGAGCCCAAGGCAGGTGCCTGCCAGGGTGATGGGAATGACGATGGTGGGGATTACCGTAGTGCGCCAGCTCTGCAGAAACAGCAGCATTACCAGGACGACCAGCCCCATGGCCTGTAGCAGCGTCACCACCACCTGCTTGATCGATGACGAGATGAATGGAGTCGAGTCGAAGGGCACCGTCCAGGCCACGTCTTCGGGGAAGCCTTGGGCCAGCTCGCGCATTCGCTGCTTGACCGCGTCTGCCGTGTCCAGTGCGTTGGCACCGGGGGATAGCTGTACGGCCAGACCGGCTGCGGGCTGGCCGTTGAGTTCACTGCGTGAGGTGTAGTTCTGCGCACCCAGTTCGACCCGGGCGACGTCACTCAAACGGATCACCGAACCGTCGGGCGTGGCTCGCAGGATGATCGCTGCGAACTCCTCAGGCGTACTGAATCGGCCACGGGTTTCCAGCGGTGCGTTGATCTCGATGCCGTCTGCCAGCGGAAGGTCGCCCAACGCACCGCCTGCGGACTGGCTGTTCTGTTCCTGCACAGCGGAAAGTACATCTGCAGCTGACAGACCAAAGCTTGCAAGGCGGTCGGGATTGAGCCAGATGCGCATGGCGTATGCGGTGTAGAACTCGCGGATATCGCCCACTCCCTGTACGCGTCGCAACTCATCGAGTACCCGAGTGGTGGCGAAGTGGCCGAGCTCCAGGGTGCTCATGGTGCCGTTCTCGGAGAACATCGAGATGATCAGCAAGAAGTCCCGAGAAGCCTGGAAAACCTGGATGCCCTGGCGGCGTACCTCTTCCGGCAACCGTTGCTCGACACGGCTGAGCCGGTTCTGCACCTCCATCTGGGCGATGTCGATGTCGGTGCCGGATTCGAACGTCAGCTCGATCGACGCGCTGCCGTTGGAGCGGCTCGACGAATCCATGTAGAGGAAGCCTTCGACGCCGTTGAGTTCCTGCTCGATCACCTGGGTGACGTTGGTTTCGAGTACCGAGGCATCTGCACCGGGGTAGGTGACGCTGATACGCAATGTCGGCGGCGCAATGCTCGGGTACTGCTCGATGGGCAATGAGCGCGCCGCCAGCACCCCGCCGAGCAGAATCCCCAGCGCGATGACCCAGGCGAAAACAGGTCGCTGGATGAAAAACGCAGGCGTCATTGGCTCGACTCGGCGTCGGACGCGTCTTGTGGCGGTGTTTCAGGCTCGTATGCGACGGTGCGCACCGGGGCGCCGCTGCGAACGCTGCCGCCGCCTTCGACGATCACTACGTCGCCGGCTTCCAGCCCCTCGCGAATGAGCCACTGGCTGCCTTGCAGGTCGCCAAGTTCGACTTCCCGCGAGGCGACCTTGTCGTCTTCGCCGACCAGCAGCACGCGCGCGCCCTGATCATTGACCACCACCGCCCGCTGCGGAATCAGCACCCCGTTGGGTCGCGTACCGGCATTGACCCTTGCGCGGACGAACTGGCCTGGCAGTAGCAGCCTGTCCGGGTTGGGAAATTGAGCGCGTACCGCCACGGTGCCCGTGGTTTCATCGATGCTCATGGCGTAGAAATTGATGTATCCGGGATGCTGGAATTCACTGCCGTTTTCCAGAATGAGCCTGACCTCGACGCGGCCGTCCTCTGACAGCTCCAGCTCCCCGGAAGCCAGCTGCGCACGGATACGCAGCAGGTCCGAGCTGGACTGGGCGAAATTGACGTAAACCGGATCGAACTGTTCAACCGTTGTCAGCAGTGTGCCTTCACTGCCATTGACCAGCGCGCCCTCGGTAATCTGGGCGCGACCGGCACGGCCCTCGATGGGAGACGTCACGGTGGTGTATTCTAGATTGAGCTCAGCCGACTGCACGCTGGCTTCGGCTTGGGACACATCCGCCCGTGCAGTGCGCAGCGTGGCGAGTGCAGTGTCGTATTCCTGCTGACTGATGGCCTGTTTCGCGACCAGGCCTTCGTATCGCTTGACGTCCTGCGCGGCGTTCTGAGCAGTGGCTTTGGCACGCTCCAGCGACGCCTCGGCGGATTTGAGTTCAGCGCGCATTTCCCGTGGGTCGATCTGAAACAGCGGCGTGCCGACGTCGACGTCGGTGCCTTCCTCGTACAGCCTTTTCTGGATGATGCCGTTGACCCGTGCGCGAATCTCGGCGATGCGCACCGCCTGGACCCTGCCGGGAATCTCGATGATGTTGGCGATCGGTCGCGGCTCGACCGTCATGACCTCCACCTCGGGCGGGGGTGGAGCGGGTTGTTCGTTCTGTTCTTCGTTGGAGCAGGCTGCCAATAACAGCGCAGTGGCGCCCATCAGCACCGCGTTTTGCAGGAACTGCCTCATTCAGTCGGACCTTCTTGGCTCGTGCACCGTCTTCGCCGCGGTATAGCGCGCTGACCTACACTCGACCCTCAGTGGCAGACGCGGTTCCGAGGTCACGCCGATCGAAGCGCATGGTCAGGCAGATCCAAACGCCTCGCTCGCAGCAGAACAGGCGCGACGCGCCCAGCTAAGCCGGCTGCGAAGACCTGGCCGCCCCCGCGGCCAGCCACTGCGGTTTGGTAAGCATTTATGTCCAATGCCCGGCGACAACTCAGGTGTGTGGCGTGTGCAGCACCACATTCTGACGTGCCTGATCTGGCAGTGCGATCTGCGCTGCACGCAGCGCGGCAACGAGGCTTTTGCGAACCTCCGAGGCGGTGGCGACAAAATCCGAGCGGCGTGAATCGCACCAGAACTGAACATCGAACACCAGATGCGTTTCGCCCAGGTCGGCGAGCCTTACCGAGGCTTCCGGCGTGCTGAGCACTCCGCTGGTGCGCTGGGCCGCGTCGCGCATCAGGCGGCTGGTCGCTTCGATGTCGATGCCATAACCCAGGGTGCAGACCACCTTGCCGCGTCGGACCGGCGCGGCCGTGTTGTTGGTGACCCGGGAAGTGAAGGTCTCGGCGTTGGGGACCAGTACGCGGCGGCCATCGTAGGTGCGGATCTGCGTGGCCCGGAGCTCGATGCGCTCCACACTGCCCTCGGTCTCACCGATGATGATCTGGTCGCCCAGCTGAAAAGGCCGCAGGGTCAGGATCAGCAAGCCGCTGACGAAGTTGGAAAGGATGTCTTTCAGAGCGAAGCCGAGCGCCAGGCTGGTCAGGCCAAGACCGGTTGCCAGCGTTCCGGGTTCCAGGCCGAAGGCACTGGCGGCAACGATAAGACCGATCAGCCAGACGGCGTAGTAGCTCACCTGGCGCACCAGGTTTTCAACGGTCAGGTCGTTCGCCAGTCGGCTGACGAGCTTTCTCATCAAGGCGCGCACTGCGGTGGCCATCCCCCAGAACAGCAGCAGGACCAGCAGGGCGGCAAGTATGCGCGGGATGATGTTGATGGCTGATTCGAGCAGCCGTGCAAACGCTGTTTCCACGCTCGATTGCACAGAGGTGACGAATCGTCCGCGGTCGGATTCCCGACGTTTCACCGCGGTTACCAGGGCCTGATCGATCACGGCGGCCCACTCGCGAGCGAGCCGGTCGATGGGTTGGCCGTTGGCTTCAGCGTCCGCTGGAGCCACGAGCAGTAACGGCCTCCCGGCTACGCTGATCTGCAGCCCGCCACCCTCGGTTTCGGCCGGGGTAATACGTGCGCGGGTAATGCCCTGAGGCGTTTCCAGCACTGCCGCCAGCTGCCGTTCGATCTGCCGTGCTCGCGGTCGGGCCTCGAGCTCTTCGGTCGGGCCGATACGAAACAGCGCCCGGCCATCCAGGCGTACCGTGGCGACACCTTCCTGTGCAGACACGTCCAGGCTGGGCATGAACGCTACGCACAGCAGAACGAGCAGCGCGACGGGTCGCCAGGCGAGGGGGGAAATATGCACAAGTCGGGCGATCATGGTGGGCATGATTTCAATGAACGGGCCTTGCGGAAACGAACAGGCCGCCATGGTGATGGCGGCCTGACGATGAAACTGTCCAACAAGCGGCTGTGCTTATCGAGCGGTCACGGTTGCGCAGTTGTCCGGCTCAGAAGATCAGCGCGAACAAACCAATCACGACCAGCAGACCGATCAGAAAAATGATGCCAATAGTGCTGCCCAGAAACTTCAGCATGAGGATGACTCCTTGCAGTGGGTTCATTAAATCGGACTGAGGAGGCTCTGGATCGTTCAGCGAAATGTACAGGCGGGCCTGCGCATGGCTTTGCCGCAGGTCCACCGGGCAATCGAGAGGGCAGCTCAGAGGTTCTTGAAAATCAGCTGCAGGCCGGCGAAGAACATACCCAGGCGGGCAATCCGGTAGAACCAGGTGTGATCGATGCGCTTGTGCAGCCATAGCCCGGCCCACACCCCGAAGGGCACCACCGGTGCCAGCGTGAGGCTGAGCAACAGGTTCTCCTGGTTGAACTGGCCGAGCGCCGCATAAGGGATCAGCTTGATGGCGTTTGTCATCAGGAAAAACAGGTTGATGGTGGCCACGTAGCGCAGCTTGTCCAATTGTTGTGGCAGCAGGTGCATCATGATCGGTGGCCCGCCTGCGTGGGCCACGAAGCTGGTAAACCCGGCGATGGACGAAAGCAGGGTGCCGCGACCTTGTTGCAGGGGGCGGGGTTTATCATTGCGAAAGATCAGCCCCAGCAGCACGAAGCCCACCGCAATGACGCCCATCATCAGGCCGATCATGCGTTCGTCCAACATGCCGAACGTCAGCGAGCCCAGTGCGATACCAATCAGCGCGCCCGGCATCATCACCTTCAGGTTCGCCACGTCCCAACGGCCGATGTAGGCCTTGAGCCCAACGACATCAGCCAGGCAGAGGATCGGCAGCATCACCGCAGCAGCCTGTTTCGGGGAAATTGCCAATGCCAGCAGGGGCACGGCGATGCCGCCCAAGGCGCCACCGAAACCGCCTTTGGAAAGGCCCGTGAGAAAAATCGCCGGGAGGGCGAACAGCAGAAAGTCGGATAGCGTCATGTCGATGATGGGCGTGAAGAGTCTGGGGTTCGGCTTCGACACGCATCATCGCATCTTTGCTGCTGGTAGCAGTCAGGCGGCCCTTCGGCTTGGGTCGGCTCCGGATCAAGGGGGATCACTTGCAGCGCAACGTGGTCAGCATGACTAACCGCAACTGAATGGTGACCCATGAACGCTTTCAACCCGACCCATGCTGCGGCTTTGACCAAGAGCGCTCAGCCATTGCGGCTGACCACCGCCGCGCTGCTGGCTGTCACGATGACAGTGACGGTTCAGGTGAAGGCTCAGGAGCCTGCGTCGTTGGAGAACCTGATCAACGAATTTCGCGAGACCTCGCAAGCTTGCGGCAACGGCGAAGCCAGCTCCGTCGGGCCTCTGGCACCCAATGACGCACTGGCGTTGCCCCCTGCGACCAGTGGTCAACAGCTGCAAGAGGCGCTGCAATCATCCGGTTATCGACCGGCAAAATTGCAGGCCATATCTGTCTCGGGTCCCGGCAATGCGCAAAGCGCCATGCAAGCACTGAAGCAGCGCTATTGCGAGCCGCTGCGTAGCCATGAATATGCTGAGATTGGTGTGTCCCGGGACGGGAATACCTGGCAGGTGCTGCTGGCCAAACCACTGCTTTCCCCCGACCTGGGTGACTGGCAGCAGGTCGGCCGGGACATATTGAAGCGGGTCAACGATGTGCGGGCAAAACCGCGCACCTGCGGTAAGGAGTCGTTCGGGAAAGCACCCGCGCTGAGCTGGAACGCGGAGCTAGGCAAAACCGCTCTCGCCCATAGCAAGGACATGGCCGATAAGGACTACTTCAGCCATCAGGGGCGGGACGGGAGCCAGGTCAGCGACCGAGCCAGCCGTGCCGGCTACAGCTGGCAGCGGATCGGCGAAAACATCGCGGCGGGGCAGGGCTCGGCAGAACAGGTCATGGCCGGCTGGCTCGCGAGCCCGGGCCACTGCAAGAACATCATGAACCCGGACTTCACCGAGATGGGCGCGGCCTACGCGACCAACCCGCAAAGCGCCGCCAGCAGCTACTGGACGCAGGTATTTGGCACACCGCGTTGAAGGTAACGGCTACAGCGTCGCTTCCAACCAGTTGTGCGCCTCGGTGCCCTGATGCTCGTCGAACCCCTTGATCGACAGCCCTGGAATCAAGGCGCCTTCGATTTCGCTGGCCTTGCGTACCCATTCCTTCGCGCAGACCACAGCGCAACGATCGAAGCGGCGTATGAAGCGAAACAGCTGCGGCATCCGCGATAGCTCCACACCGACTGCGCCCAGCGTCGGCAGATCGAAATCACCTATGCGAAACAGCATCTGCCCATGGCTGATGCCTTCGGATTTTCTCATCAGCTCATCGAGCGCGAAGCGCATCTCGTTGCTGTCGAGCTTGCCGGAGAAGTCCACATCGATGCGTTTGTCGCCGATTCGAGATACATGGAACATGACAGGTCCCTCGATTGGTTTCGGGTAAGCGAATAGCGCTACCGTTACCTGACCATAGTCGTGGCGGCCTGTTCAGGCTGTAAAAAAGCTGACATTCAGACACCGTCCCTTGATCTGGATCAATACCTTGCAAGCCCGCTTCTGAATGCTTGGAAACGGCTGTAAGCCGCGCCGTTACTGGTTTTTATGGTCATGACGAACGGTATAAAGTTGTCCGTCATTCGGCCGAGAAGAGGGTCAAGTGCGGCGCCTTCGATAAGGCAACGCTTTCTTCCCTGTCGTTGGATATCACCATGACCAGCACCTTGGCGAACGTCATACAGTCCCTCTTGCGTGGGCTGGGTTTGCGCACCATCAACATGCAATTCTTCTTTTCCTACAGCCTGATCTTCCTCTGCGCAGCGCTGACTGCCGGCGTGTTGTTCATGTCTGCCAAAGATGCCAGCCAGCTCGACATGGCCGGTGCGCAGCGGATGCTCAGCCAGAAGATGATCAAAGAGGCGCTGTTGGCCGCAGAGGGCATCGGTGGTCCGGCCGAGGTTGACAAGACGATTGCCCGTTTCGAGCAGTCGCACCGTCTGCTGCTCAATGGTGACCGCAGCCTGGGTATCGCTCCGGTAGAGCTGGCCAGCGCCCAGCCGCATCTGCAGCGCGTGGATCAGATCTGGCAGCGCTACCGTCCTGCGGTACTCGCTCTGGCTGCGGGTCAGAACGCTGACCTGAAGGCGGTGGCTGCTGACGCCAATGACATTCTTGCCGCTTCCAACGAGGTGGTTTCGCTGATCTCCGCTGAAGCCAATCGCAGCGCTTCGCAGCAGCTGTGGGTAGCCCTCGGTTCGACCTTCTGCATATTGCTGCTGGTCATTCTTGGCCGTATCGCGGGCATGAACTGGCTGATGATGCAGGTCGACGAGCTGCGCGGGCGGCTGGAGCGTGTCAGCCAGGGGGATTTCTCCGCGCCGCTGCAGGTGCGCCATGCAGATGACGAGATGGGCATGATCACGCTGGCCTACAACCGCTTGCTGGTTCAGGTCGGCGAGATGATCCGCGGAGTGCGGCAGGCCGCTGACGATGCCGACGATCAGTGCGTGCGCATGGCCAATCTGGCAGGTGACAGCGCACGCAATGTCGAAGCACAGCAGGCCGAGATCGATCAGGTGGCAACCGCCATGAATGAAATGCTCGCAACTTCGCAGGAGGTGGCGCGCAGCACCGTTGAAGCCGCGAACGCTGCCGATATTGCCGAGCAGGAGACCAACGCCGGCAGTGCCGTGATGAATGCCTCCGTCGGTGCCATCCGTACCCTCAGCGGCCATGTCGATGGCCTGTCCGATGTCATGCAGCAGTTGGTACAGGACAGTCGCGAGATCGGTACGGTGCTCAACGTGATCAGTGGCATCGCCGAGCAAACCAACCTGTTGGCGCTAAACGCGGCCATCGAGGCAGCGCGCGCGGGTGAGCAGGGTCGCGGCTTCGCAGTCGTGGCCGACGAGGTTCGCAGCCTTGCCAGCCGTACCCAGAGTTCAGCCAAGGAAGTCAGCGTGCTGGTCGAACGTTTGCAGAGTCAGGCTGCCCGCGCCGGCGACGCGATGGACGCGTCCCGCCATAGCAGCAACGAAACCCTCACGCAGATCGAGGCGGCCCAGCACGCTTTGGGCCAGATCGTAGGGGCGGTGCAGACCATTCGCGGCATGACCAATCAGATTGCGACTGCTGCCGAGGAGCAGTCTCAGGTCGCAGAAGACATGAATCAGTCGCTTACGCGCATCGCTCAGGTCGCCGATCAGGCAGCGGGTGCGACCCATGATACGGCTGCATCGGGCAATACCATCATGCAGAGCATGAACGGCCTCAAGGCGCTGACGGGGCGTTTCCGGTTGGAGGCGTGATCAGATCAGGCGGACGCGGGGAGGTGGACTGAGCAGCAGGTTCAAGGAATGCAGGAGTGGCCTTTGGGACAATCCCGGGCACGCGAGCCCCGCACGCGAGGTGCGGGGAGCGGAATGATCAGTCCTGACGGCTGGTCACTTCCAGCAGGTGGTAGCCGAACTGGGTCTTCACCGGGCCTTGCACTTCGTTGAGCGGAGCGCTGAACACGACGGTGTCGAATTCCTTGACCATCTGACCGGGGCCGAAAGAGCCCAGATCGCCGCCCTGGCGGCTGGACGGGCAAGTGGAATTGTCCTTGGCAACCTGAGCGAAATCAGCGCCGCCTTGGATGGCAGCTTTCAGCTCGTTGCACTTTTCTTCAGTGGGAACCAGGATGTGGCGGGCAGTGGCTCGGGCCATGGGGTGTTACTCCGTCTTGAGAAGTCGCTGAGCCTACCGCAATCGGGCCTTCATTCAAACGCCGCTGCCATGCGCGCGGCGGTGTTTGTTCGTGTTCGGCGTTGCGCCAGCCGCTGCCGACGCGGTGCGCAGCGATCATCCGCATGCACCAATCGACCGAGCAGTGCGTCACTCCTGCTTTATTGATCGCGCTCGGCAGCCAGTTCCGACTCCGGTTTTTGCTTCAGGGCTGCCAGGCTACGTCTGTAGTCCTCGGCCCTGAGCGGCATATAACCGGTGAAATGAATCCAGTTTGGCAAGCCTTCCAAATAGTGCTGCACGAATGCGCGGGTGATCGCCTTGCCTTGCAGGCTCTGCTCGTTGATGTAGAGAAACAGCGGGCGGGTCAACGGCTTGTAAAGGCCCTCCCCGACAGTGGCGAGCGTTGGGTAGACCGGCCCATTGCCGTTATCCACGGCGAGCAGTTTCAGCTCGTCCCAATGCCTGTGATAAGCGCCGATACCGAAGAATCCCAGCGCGTCGGGTTCAGCTGCGATGCCTGCGGCGAGGTGTTCTTCATCCTCGCTGGCCTCGTAATCCTTACGGCTGCGGTGGGTTGTCCCGACGATTTCCTGGGTGAATACGTCGTATGTGCCGGAGTTCTCTCCCCGACCGAAAAGCTTCACCGGTCGATCCGGCCAGCTCTCGCGGATGTGCTTCCAATGGGTGATGCGTCCTTCTGCATCTGGCGTCCATAAGCGCTTCAGCTCCTCCACCGTGATGTCGTCCGCCCAGCGATTGCTCGGGTGGACCACCACGGCGATCGAATCCATGGCGATGGGGATCTGGCGATAACTGACACCGCTGTCCTTGCAACTTGCCTGCTCCTCGGCATTGATCTCTCGTGACGCATCGTTGATGTCCGTTTCGCCTGCGCAGAAGCGGCGGAAACCGCCAGTGGTTCCGGAAAACTGCACGTCTATGGCCAGGCCGGGCCGGTCGCGCTGAAAGCGTCGAAGGGCCTCGCGGGACAGCGGATAGACAGTGCTGGAGCCATCGATCAATAACCCTTCGGACGCAGGTGCATCGGCCCAGACGGGAGCAATCAGGCTGATGGGCAGGATGAGCACGAGGCTCGCCAGCAGACGCGGACCGGGTATGACTGACATGCGCTGTTCCTATTTCTCGGGGGCGTGCTCAGGGCTGGGCTCAGTGGCTGTGCTCAGGGTTTGGTTTTCAGCCATTCCACTTTCAGCGAGTTCCAGAACAGCTGCAGGCTGTTGAAACGTGTATCCACGGCGTTGATGTAGTCGTCCAGGCGGTCAATTTCCCGGTGCTGCGCCTGTTGCTCCTGCGCGTCGATTCGCTCGAGCTGCGCTTCCAGCTCGTTCAGCGATTCACGCAGTTCGCGGATGCGGTTCTCGGTCTGGATGCGGCGTTCGTTCTGCATGAGGGAGCTCCAGGCTATGTCAGAGTTGGCTTCCGCCGATCAACAGCAGTGGCAGGCCGAAGAACACCCCACCAATGTAGGCGCCGACGTACAGCTTGCTGCGCTGCGCCATGTCGGCCAGAAAGTTGGCAATGGTCGGCGGGATGCCGCGCAAGAACGGCAGCACGTAGATGATGGTGATACCGAACAGATTGAACAGCAGGTGGACCAGGGCGATCTGCATGGCCAGCTCCGCCGTCGGCCCGGAGATGGCGGTGGCGGCCAGCAATGCCGTGACGCAGGTGCCGATGTTGGTTCCCAGGGTGAAGGGGTAGACCTGCTTGAGCGTGAACACGCCCGTGCCGGCCAGCGGCACGATCAGCGCGGTCGTAGTCGATGACGATTGCACCAGCACCGTGATGATCGCCCCCGAAGCAATTCCCGAAACCGGGCCACGGCCGACGCTGGCGTGCATGATGTCCTTGGCGCGGCCCACCATCACCTTGCGTAGCACCTTGCCGATGGCCTGAACCACGAACAGGATCAGGCCCACGCCGATGATGATTAGCGCAATGCCTGCCCACACCTTGTTAGGCAGCCAGGCCACGCTGGCCTCCAGCAGGTCCGTGGCGGGAGAGAGCAGGGTGGACATGAAGTTCATGCTCTTCATGTCAACATCGACACTGTCGTGCACCAGCAGGCCGGCAAAGGCTTCAGAAAGCCGCTGCAGTGGATGGAACAGCAGCTCCAGCGGCAGCAGGATGGTCACAGCGGTGATGTTGAAAGCGTCGTGCACAGTTGCTGCGGCGAACGCGCGATGAAATTCCTCGCCGCTGCGGATATGCCCCAGGCTGACGATGGTGCTGGTCAGCGACGTACCGATGTTCGCCCCCATGATCAGTGGTATCGCGATCGGAATCGGCAGGCCGCCTGCGACCATGCCGACGATGATCGACGTCACGGTACTGGAGCTCTGAATCAGCGCGGTAGCCGCCAACCCGATCATCAGGCCTACGAACGGATTGGTGGCGAAGGCGAACAGCTCTTTGGCGTTGTCACCTGTGGCGGCCTTGAAGCCATCGCCGATGGCGCCAACAGCCGCCAGCAGGAGATAGATCAGTGTGACGACCATTAGCCAGGACAGCCATTGGCTGGTCATTGGCGTTGAGGATTTACCCGCCAGGGCACCGGTGTTCGTGGTCATTCGCCAACTCCCGTGAGCGTCTCAATGGCTCGACGGTGGGCGCCTGTTGTGAAAACTTCGTGACCGGAACGGCAACCAGCGACGGACGGCAGTCAGCTGACTGCGCCGGATTCACCGCGGGTCGGTGAGCTTGCGCAGCGCTCGCGCGTAATCCTGGCGAGGGGAATCGAGTTCGAACCCCTGCGTCATCGAAAGCTGCTCGCCGTACAGCGATCCATACTCCATCGCGACCTCGATACGGTGCTCCGTCAGCAGCTTCAGGCTTTCATGCAGGCAAAGCGGCACGCTGACGTCCCGCATGGCAAGCAGTGCGATTTCCTGATCGACCAGTATCGCGGCGCCCATGGGCAGCCACGAGCGGGAGAAACAGCCCGGTTCGATACCGATGGCCGCCAGCGCTTCCTCCCAGAAATCGGTGCTCAGGTCGTAGGCAGTGCCATCGAAGCTGATGCTCACATTGGTGAGAAGCGCAGGCCCCAGCCCAAGGTTAACGATGTAGAGGCCATTGCGCGCGCCGGGCCCTTCGATATAGGGCGTGCTGATGACATGCGGGCGCACGGAAAGGCGGTTGTGCTCGATGAGTGTCCAGCCCTGCCACAGCGTAAAGCCGAGAGCCAGGGCCGAGATGCCGAGCGCAGCAGTGGATAGCGAATGACTCATGGCGACGGCACCCCTTGAGCGGGTTGCGGACCGATGCCAGGGCACGGCGGAAAAGTGAGCGGAACGCCGTGTCAGGCGTTACACCAATTTGACCCGTGCATCACCATCTAGTTGCTCGCGCATCAAGCGCCTGCGATCGCAGGCGCTCACAGGGTCACGCGGCGCTGCTAGGCCTGAGCTGCACGACCGGCTGCGCTTGCAGGTAGCTTTGCAGCCGGTCCTTCTCGGCCTCACTGAATGCCAGGCCAAGCTTGGTTCTGCGCCAAATGATGTCGTCTACCTCGCTCGCCCACTCTTCACGGCGCAGGTATTCGACCTCTTGCGCATAGAGCTGCTGGCCGAGATCTTCGCCCAGGGTCTCGACAGAACGAGCATCGCCGAGCATCTGCCAGACGCGGTTGCCGTAAAGCGTCGCCCAGCGTTTGGCCAGAGGACGATTTACGCCTTTGATCTTGGAAATCAGCTCTTCGGTAAGCGCTTGCGCCGTGCTCATGCCTTCTCCACCTGGCAGAGGTTCTTTCGCCGTCCAGCTCTGTCCCATGGCTGGGAAAAACGGCTTGAGCTGAGCCATGGCCGATTCAGCCAGCTTGCGATAAGTCGTCAGCTTGCCGCCGAAAACCGAGAGCAGGGGGGCCTGCTTCTCGTCGGCGGACAGCGAAAGGGTGTAATCACGAGTCACCGCCGAGGGATTATCGGACTCGTCATCGCAAAGCGGGCGAACGCCTGCGAAGGTATGGATGATGTCCTTGGGCTCCAACTGCTTGCGGAAATGAGTATTGGCGACACCGAGGACATAGGCGATTTCTTCCTCACTGATGCTCACCGTGGCCGGATCACCGTGATATTCACGGTCAGTGGTGCCGATCATGGTGTAGCGGTCGAGGTAGGGGATGGCGAAGACGATCCGCCGATCCTCGTTCTGCATGATGTAAGCCTGCTCACCCTCGTACAGCTTGGGCACGATGATGTGGCTGCCCTGAATCAGGCGGATACCGTAAGGCGAGCGCTGCTGCAGGTTTTCACCAATGAACTGTGCCACCCACGGCCCCGCTGCGTTGACCAGTGCTTTGGCGCGAAGCGAAAAACGGCTGCCATCCTGCCGCTGCAATTCCAAATGCCAGATGCCGCCGGCGCGCTTGGCGCTCAGGCATTGAGTGCGGGTGTGGATGTGGGCGCCCTTTTCGCGAGCAGCCATGGCATTGAGCACGACCAGCCGCGCGTCATCGACCCAGCAATCGGAGTATTCGAAGCCGTGTTTGATGATTGGCTTCAGCGGGCTGTCGTCACCGAAACGCAGGCCGCGCGATGCAGGCAGTTTTTCTCGCTTGCCCAGGTTGTCATAAAGGAACAGGCCGGCACGGATCATCCAGGCCGGACGCAGGTGCGGGCGATGCGGCAGCACGAAGCGCATCGGCTTGACGATATGCGGCGCTTTGGCCAGCAACACTTCACGCTCGGCCAGCGCTTCACGCACCAGACGGAACTCGTAATGCTCCAGGTAGCGCAAGCCCCCGTGGATAAGCTTGCTGCTGGCTGATGAGGTGTGGCTCGCCAGGTCGTCGCGCTCGCAGAGGAACACCGACAGGCCTCGTCCGGCTGCATC
Source organism: Stutzerimonas zhaodongensis (assembly GCF_003696365.1). Lineage (GTDB taxonomy): Bacteria > Pseudomonadota > Gammaproteobacteria > Pseudomonadales > Pseudomonadaceae > Stutzerimonas > Stutzerimonas zhaodongensis. Next base: position 1,531,833 of record NZ_RFFM01000001.1, on the reverse strand, counting down.
TGCAGCGATGCCTACACCATTGATGCCGCCGCCAATGACGGCGAGGTCGTACAGCTCGGAGACGGGCTCAGTCACAGGTGCTCTCCTCAAGAACGAACATTGATTTTCGAATATGAACATCCTAGCGCAGAAGCGAACATGCCTCTAGAGCAGATGTTCATTTTTTATATCAAAAGAAAATAATCGAACCGATACGAACTGCTAATTGGTGATTAACCCGGTGTTGGGATACTGCCGGTCACCGAGCACGGGCCATGAGTGTGGCCGAGAAAAATGATGGAAATGCTATTGGTGGGCTAAAGCCACCCTACTGCATCAATGGGCTGTCTGGCGCATGGTTCACGGAGTGCGGGTTATGTTGGGCTTGCAGCGGGCTGACGATCACCAAAACGAACGCTTCAACCGCTTGAGCAGGGTGGACTTCAGCCCACCAGTACCGCCCCTAGAGAGTCAGGGGCGGTCGCCGCAACTGGAGAGTAAGCGCTGGTGCGCATCAGGCTCATTGTGCAGCCGCGTGGGATCGAGATTGCTTGCAGTTCGCACATGATCACCGAAACGAACGCTTCAGCCCGTGACTTCGAGCTTCACTTTGTGGCGGGTGAGCAGTTCAAGAAAGGCTTCCGGTGGCTGGGCTTCGGTAAACAGCATGTCGATCTGCTCCAGCGAGCCCAGGCGGGTCATCGCATTCCGCCCGAACTTGCTTGAGTCGGCGGCGAGGAAAACCTGGCGAGCGTTGTTGATGATCGCTTGCGAGACGCGTACTTCCTGATAGTCGAAGTCCAGAAGGGTGCCGTCCTCATCGATGCCGCTGATGCCGATCAGCGCATAGTCGACTTTAAACTGACTGATGAAATCTGCCGTCGCCTGGCCAACCACGCCGCCGTCGCTGCGGACGTTACCGCCGGCGATCAGCACGTCGAAATCTTCTTTGGGGCTGAGAATGCTCGCCACGTGCAGGTTGTTGGTGATGATCTTGAGATCACGGTGATTGAGCAGGGCGTGGGCGATGGCCTCGGTGGTAGTACCGATATTGATGAACAGGGACGCTTGATCGGGAATGTGCTGCGCCATGGCATCGGCAATGCGGCGTTTCTCATCGCGCATCTGCCGGGCGCGCTGGGTGTAGGCGGTGTTCTGTACGCTGGAATCGTGTGCTGCACCGCCGTGATAGCGGCGCAGCAGGCCAGCTTCGCCCAGCTGGTTGATGTCACGGCGGATGGTCTGTGGCGTTACCGCGAACTGCTGCGCCAGCTCTTCAATGCTGACGTAGCCGCGTTCACGTACCAGTTCGAGAATGCTCTGCTGTCGTGGTGCCAGAGTCATGGGGCTTCCTTCTTATTCGATATGCCGAGAAGGATGCCGCAGTCTGGCCCTCGATTAAAGAATTGTTCGTTCGCAAGTGAAAGCGCCCGGCGCGGATCAGATCCGGGCCGGGCGCCAGTTCTAGCAAGATGTGGGTAGAGGTGGTTATTCCTCTTCCCAATCGCGGGTGCGGCCTACCGCCTTCTGCCACCCTTTATAGAGCGCTTGGCGCTGCGCATCGTCGCACGCCGGTTCGAAGATGCGCTCGATGGTGGCCTTGCTGCGCAACTCTTCCAGGCTGCTCCAGAAACCGGTGGCCAGGCCCGCCAGATAGGCGGCGCCCAGTGCCGTGGTTTCCTTCATTTCCGGACGTTCGACCTGAGTGCCGAGCAGGTCGGCCTGGAACTGCATAAGGAAGTTGTTGGCCACGGCGCCGCCGTCTACCCGCAGAGAGCGCAGGCGCTCACCGGCATCCTGTTGCATGGCGTCGAGTACGTCGCGGGTCTGGTAAGCGATGGATTCCAGTGCTGCGCGGATGATGTGATCGACCTTCACACCACGGGTCAGGCCGAACAGAGCGCCGCGGGCCCGCGGGTCCCAATAGGGTGCGCCGAGACCGGTGAACGCCGGGACCAGATAGACGCCGTTACTGTCCTTGACCTTGGTCGCGAAGTACTCCGAATCCAGGGAGTCATTGATCACTTTCAGCTCGTCACGCAGCCACTGTACGGTCGACCCGCCGTTGAAGATGGCGCCTTCCAGTGCGTAATTCACCTCACCTTTGGGGCCACAAGCGATGGTGGTCAGCATGCCATGCTGCGACTGAACCGCCTTGGTCCCGGTGTTCATCAGCAGGAAGCAGCCGGTGCCGTAGGTGTTCTTGGCCTGGCCCGGCTCGACGCACATCTGCCCGAATAGCGCAGCTTGCTGATCACCGGCGATGCCTGCGATCGGGATGCCGGTGCTCTGGCCAGAGCCCAGGTAGGCGTGGCCATAGACTTCGGATGACGAACGAACGTCCGGCAGCATCTCGCGCGGGATGTCCAGCGCCTCGAGCATGACCGGGTCCCAGTCAAGCTTGTGAATATCGAACAACATGGTGCGCGAGGCGTTGGTGTAATCGGTGACGTGGGCTTTGCCCTGAGTCATCTTCCAGATCAGCCAGCAGTCGACGGTTCCGAATAGCAGCTCGCCACGACGGGCACGCTCGCGGCTGCCTTCGACATGATCAAGAATCCACTTGATCTTGGTGCCCGAGAAGTAGGGGTCGATGACCAGGCCGGTGGTCTTGCGGATGTGATCTTCCATCCCGTCGCGCTTGAGCTGATCGCAGATTGCGGTACTCTGGCGGCTCTGCCAGACGATGGCGTTGTAGATCGGCCGGCCAGTGTTCTTGTCCCAGACGATGGTGGTCTCGCGCTGGTTGGTGATGCCGATTGCCGCCACCTGTTCGTTGGTGATGCCGGCCTGGGCCAGGGCTTCGACGAACACGCCACTCTGGGTTGCCCAGATTTCCATGGGGTCATGTTCGACCCAGCTCGGCTGCGGATAGATCTGTGCAAATTCGCGCTGGGCGATAGTTACCACATTGGCGTTGCGGTCCAGCACGATGGCGCGGGAGCTGGTGGTGCCCTGATCGAGGGCGACGATGAATTGCTTGTTGTTCTCGGTGCTCATGGTGTCGATTCCTTAACGAGCTTCAGGGGCAGTGACATCGTTTTTGCTGAAGGCGGCGCTCTCAGCCTTCTCTTCTGTATTGGCCGGCAGATCACAGGCTCCGCCGATGCCCGGCAGGTGCTTGCAGATCAGCGCCTTGTAGCCAGCCGCTCCAAGACAGGCGCCGATTACTGGCGCGATCAGTGGGACCAGAAAATAGGGGATATCGCGTCCGCCGGTGAAGGCGACCTCTCCCCAGCCCGCGAAGAAGGTCATCAGCTTCGGTCCGAAGTCCCGAGCCGGGTTCATGGCGAAGCCGGTCAATGGCCCCATTGCGCCGCCAATGACAGCGATCAGCAGTCCGATCAGCAAGGGCGCAAGCGGCCCGCGTGGCAGGCCGTTACCGTCGTCGGTCAGCGCCATGATCATCCCCAGCAGAATAGCGGTAATCACCACTTCCACCAGAAACGCCTGGCCTATCGACAGCGAAGCGTGAGGGTAAGTCGAAAAGACCGACGCCAGCTCGAGGCTTGCGACGCTGCCGCGAGTCATCTGCTCGGCGTGTTCGAAATCGAAAAACAGGCTGCTGTAAAGTCCATAAACCAACGCAGCCGCGCAGAAGGCGCCAGCAGTCTGAGCGAGGATGTAGGCGGGGACTTTATTACGTTCGAAGGTACCGAACAGCCAGAGCGCGATGGACACAGCCGGGTTGAGGTGCGCCCCCGAGACGCCAGCGGCGAGATAGACCCCCATGCTGACGCCGATTCCCCAAATAATACTTATCTCCCAAAGACCTAGGTCAGCGCCGCCGAGCTTCATCGCGGCTACGCAGCCTGTACCGAAGAAGATCAGAAGGGCGGTACCAAGAAATTCAGCAATGCATTGCCCCCGTAGCGTCGGGGTGGACGGGATACTCATGCGCGACCTCTCTATGGAGCTGTTGTTTTTATGATCCGAATACTGCGAGGGTTCGGAAATGTTCGGAAGCGAAAACTTAAGGTCAAATGGGTGGCCTGTCAAAGCTAAAATTCGAACATATCAACAAAAAGCTGACGGTTTGCCGTGCAACGGGCGCGTTGCGTCAGGCCTCTGACGCTATCCGAGGCGTTTTGTTTAATCGAACGAGTGTTTTAATTTGCTCGGAGCGTGCGCGCTAGAGCCTGGCGAGCGTTGCTGGGTCAGGTTGGGAACCATAGAACAGCTCCAGCACCTCCCGATAAGGTGCGGATTCTGAGGTCACTGAATCGAAGAGGGTCATGCTTGAGCGCAACTTCATGTCATCCGGCGAGCCGAGAATCTGCCGCACTGAGCGGTCAGCGTGGCGCAGCATGGCTGTGGTGCATTCCTCTAGCCGAGGGCCAAGTACGGGATGTTGGAGATAGGCGGCGGCTTCGTCGCGGCTGGTTATCGCGTAGCGCTGGGCCATTGCGCTGTGGCCCAGCCCAGCGATCTGCGGAAAGATGAACCACATCCAGTGGCTCTGCTTGCGCCCGGCCAGCAGTTCGGCAAGGGCCTGGTCGTAAGTAGAGCGCTGGGCGTCGACGAAGCGTTGCAGGTTATGAGGGTCGTCGCTCATGGGTCACCGCGCCTGTTTTTTTATCAGAGTGGCGGACGCCAAGTTGATTCAGCCCGAAGCGACCGAGCCGCTGAGTGGCTGCTGATCGCCAGCAAGCTGGCTCCTACAGATGCGATGAGCGCCGAAGCTTCTTGTTGTAGAAGCCAGCTTTGCTGGCGATCCGGACGGCACGAGCTAGTGGTTGCGTGCACCGCAGTACATCTGCTCGTGAGCAAGCTCACTCCTACAGGTCTACGCACGAAACAGCTTTCGTAGGAGCCAGCTTGCTGGCGATCCGGACGGGCACGAGCTAGTGGTTGCGTGCACCGCAATACATCTGCTCGTGAGCAAGCTCACTCCTACAGGTCTACGCGCGACAGCTTTTCGTAGGAGCCAGCTTGCTGGCGATCCGGATCGCACGAGACCTGAATTTGCGTGCACCGCAGTACATCTGCTCGCGAGCAAAATCCCACCTACAGGTCTGCGAGCGCACAGATGCCTTCAATCCCTCACCGCTTCTCGTTGAAGCAACTCTGACATAACCGGAACTGCCGCCCGGCGACGGGCATCGCCTTGCCGCATTTCTGGCATTGGCGGCTTCCTCCGGCCAGGCGTCGGCGATCCGAGCTGCGCGGTTTGCGCTGCCGCGACAACTCCCGGGTGATGGCGCCGTTGAGCAGGCTGCGATGCTGTTCGGCCTGCTCCAGTGCCGGGAAATGCGCGGGCAGAGTGCGTGCCAGATGCAGATAGGTTTCGATGACGTGTAGCGAGCTTTCCAGCGTCGCCAGGTCGGCATCGATCACCAGCCGCGGCAATGGATTCTCCTTATCTTGCGCGACCTTCTTCAGCCATTGCTGGGCAAATATTGCGGCCGGACTGTCGAGACCGCCCCGGATCGGCGTGCAGGCGAATATCCAGCGCAGCGGCAGATCGATGGTGGGGTCGTCGATCAGCTTGATCCATTCGGCCAGCTCGTCCGGCAGGATCGAGATGAATTCGTCGCCATAGTTGATATTGCGGTTGAAGGTCAGCCAGGCGCGTAGCAGGCTGGGCTCGTTCATCAGCTCAGAGATCGCCTGAAGGTGCTCGATCGAGGGGCGTACTTGAAATTGCGACAGGTCCACCGGCAGATCCTCGCTATAGAACAGACGCTTGATCGATTGCAACGTCTGCCCGTCGAGCGCGGTGATGAGGCCGCTGTCGTGATGGCCGAAGCGGCCAGCGCGCCCGCCGATCTGCTTGACCTCCTGCACCTTGAGTTGGCGATTCTGAATGCCGTCGTATTTTTCATCGGTGTAGAAACACAGGGTGTGCGCCGGCATGTTCAGGCCCATACCCACCGCATCGGTGGCGACCATGATGTCCGCCTCGCCTTCGCGAAAACGGCGTGCCTGTTCGCGGCGGACTTCCGGTGACAGCGCACCGTAGACCACCGAGACACTCTTGCCGGTCATTTCCAGCATGGCCTTGAGTTCGAGCACCGTCTTGCGGCTGAAGGCGACCAGCATCGAACCGGCGTCCAGTTGCTTGAGCGTGGTCGAACGTCGGGCCACGTCCACCGGGGAAAGACGTTTGGTGGATTGGACCACCAGATGGTCTTCGCACAGGTCGCAAAGGGTTTGCAGTGACGGCCGGATCAGCTCCGGACCCGTCATGATCAGGTCTCCGGTATAGGCGCTGACCAGCGCATCGACCCAGGCCCAGCCGCGTTGAGAGTCGGCCATCATCTGTACTTCGTCGATGACCGCCACGTCCCAGGATTCGCTGCGAAAGCGGGAAAACTCCTCCACCGTGCAGCAATAATGCGTGGCGCCTTCGCGGATGATTTCCTCCTCGCCGGTTACCAGCGAGCAGGGTACGCCCATGGACTCGATGCGCTCCTGGTTCTCCAGCGCCATCAGGCGCAAAGGGGAGAGGTAGATCGCTTTTTTGACGGCGGTCATGGCCTCGATGGCTCGATGCGTCTTGCCACTGTTGGTTGGACCCAGCAGTGCGGTCCAGGTGCGGGTGATGCGCCGTGCCGCGTACAACTTGTGGTAATGGACGAAGCGCGGGTTGTTCTCCAGCAGTACCGCGAAGGCCATCTTCTCCCGGTTGTCTTCACGGGCGAAGCGGATGGTCCGACGCAACTTCTTCGGCTCCATCATGAATATTTCGGTCAGGCGTTTTTCGCCGAGTAATTGCAGGTCGAAGTCCTGCGCTTCCTCGATCATCATCTCGAACTTGGCGTGCATCGCCTGGCGGTCTTCGTCCTTGAGATCCGCTACTTCGCGTTCGCTCAGCACATGTCCCTGACCACCGGGAATGCGCCGTTGCATGTCCAGCGTCACCTCGCCGTGGCGCAGTTCGACTACATAACGCAGCTCGTGGATCACCTCGTTAAGCGTGTCGACGGCGCGGGCGGCGAAGTCATTGATACGCGAAAGTCTGGCCGGCAGGCGATCCAGACTGCGCGCTTTCTGCTCGTCGCTCATGGTTGCGAAGGGGCGTTCGAGTACGTGAAGGCGATCGCGCACCAGGGCGCCGATTGCGGTGCACACGTTGCGCTCGAAATCCTCGATGGACGCGCTGTCGGCCAGGCGTAACGCGAAGTCCGGTTCCAGCAGATTCTGGACCGGACCGCAGTCCAGGGTTTTCTCGAGGCCGAACACGTCGATCTGGCAACTGATCTGGTTGACGTCCCGATTGAGCAGGCGGCCTATGAGCGTGGTGGGATCGCTGCCTTGCAGATTGGCCTCGACAGTGGGCTCATCGAGACCCAGCCAGAACAACCGCGCCGCGCGGCCGATCTCGGGCGGTTGATGACCCAGGTAGACGGAAAACCAATTCTCCTGGTGATTCTTCTTCGGCACGAAGTCCGGATGCCGCTCCGTTGTCCACGCCAGAAAGCGCTGAAGCCGCTCGAGCTTGACGGTATTGCGGTGTTTGACTTCGGCCTTGCGCATGATCGACGCCTCACTGATCAGATGACTACAGAAGTGTGGACAATCCGCTGCCGCAATACGAGCGAAACGGACTTCGTCATATTTGAGCGGGCCATGAGACGCAAAGTTGCCGCCGCCTGGGTCTCAGCGTGCAAAGCCGTATGTTCATGCCTTTCCCGAGATGCGCGCGGTCCTCAATCAGCTTTGCCTAGCAGGGCCTTGGTGATCGCTTTGCCGACTTGCTCGAATGCTGCGCCGGCTTCCTTGTCTTCGTCCAGTGCTTCGGCGCAAGCGACAATGACGATGGTATCGGCCTGCTTTTCGGCCAACGGCTCGATCACGCCCACATGGCATGCGCGTTCCAGCTGGGTGCCGGTTTTCTGGATGAAGGCCGCCTCGCTGGGCAGCCCGGCTTCGAGCCGATAAGCGTCGTAGCGGTCGATCTTCATGTCCTTGAACAGCAGGTCCCTGCTCGATTCGGACAGCAAGTCGCCCTGAGCCAGTTTTACCAGCAGCCTGCCGTATGACTCCAGGGTACTGGCGTTCAGATTGCGCGCGTAGTAACGCTCGTAGGCCTGCTCCATGCTGTCAGCCTTCAGCTCGCTGGTGGGGATGTTCAGGACCCGCGCCACCGCTTCGTAACGCGGCTTGCTGAACGGCGCAGAGGCGAGCTTCACCAGTTCGATGTTGTCCAGGTCCCGCGCGTCGGGGTGGAGTTCGCCGTAGACATCCCGGCGTACCTGGGTGAAGTCGGTGATTCGCTCGAAGCCTTTGCCGCCCATGTTCTTGCGGGTGCGCTCGTTCAATTCGTCCTCGCCGATCAGACGGATCAGCATGTTAGCGGCGGTGTTGTCGCTCTCGATCAGCATTTCGTTGAGCAGGCTGCGCAGCGAGTAGGCAACGCCTTCGTCCTGCCAGACCAGATCACCGGAGCCGTCGACCTTGTCGGTGGCCTGCAGGGTCATTTCCTCATCGATGCTGTGTTTACCTTCATCGATGCTCTGCAGCACGGCTACGGCAATCGGCACCTTGACTGCCGAGCCCAGATACCAGAAGCGGTCTGCATCGTGACTGAGCGACTTGCCGTCGCCCAGATGCTTGACGTAAACGCCCAACTTGCCGGGCGACTGCTCGTCGATGCGACGGATGTCCTGCTCGAGCGCCGAGCGCCAGGAGTCCGAATAGGCCTGCTCTTTGTAGGCCCAGAGCGCGAGCCCCAGGCCAACCAGAACAGGAAGGGCAAGCAGCTTTCTGTTACGCAAGCGGGGGTCATTCACAGACGTAGAACTCCAGAGGCGGTTATCGCTTCACCCGTGCCGCGCAACGCGCGTTCGGCCTTGGCGGTGGATGCGCCGCCGCGTACGCAGGCGACCACAACGATCTGGCCAGCGGGTTCGGCCTGGCGGTAGGGCGGCGGCGCGATCAGGCCCGCGTCGCAGATGCGCGAAACCTGAGTGCCGGTCTTGTGCGCGTAACCCACGGTTTTTGGCAGGCCTGCCTTGATACGTTGGGTGCCGGTTTCAACCCGATTCATCACGCTGATCAGGTATTCAGTGCTGGCACGTGACGCGGCTCTGCCTTGAATGAGTGCAGAAAGCAGATCGCCGTAGGCCTGCAAGGTCGCGGAATTGAAGGGCGTTGCGTAATAGCGCTTGTAAGCCTCAGCCAAACTGATTTTCTGGAATTCGCTCCGCTGAACGCCGATCAGTTTCGCCAGCAACGATAGCCGACCGGCTTCCTGGGGTTGTTGCTTCAGCCGCAGGAAGTCCCGACCGGAAAGCTGGCTGGCAGCGGGATGAAATTCGCCGTAGATGAGCCTGCGAACATCCGCCAGACGGGTGATAGGGCCAAAGCCCTGCGGAACCAGCTCTGCGGTGACGGCGTTGATCGCGTCGAGCCCGACCAGGCTGATCAGCAGGTCGCTGGCGGTGTTGTCGCTGTGGATCAGCATCTGGTCCATCAGGTAACGAACGCTCAGCGGCGTGCCCGGTTTGTGGCTGTTGGTGGGTCCGGCGCCATCCACGTAGTCTGATTCCATCAGGCGGACCGTCGTATCCAGGCTCATGGTCCCCTCATCAATACGCCGCATGATGGCGATGGCTATGGGCACCTTGACCGTCGAGGCGAGATACCAGACCTCGTCGCCGTGATAGGACGCCGACACGCCACTGTCCAGATCCTTGAGATAAACGCCCAGTTCGCCTGATGTCTGCTCGTCGACCTTGGCGATGCGCTCGAGAAAGTCCTCCGCCCAACTGAATCCTTCCTGAGCGAACGCATGTGAGGGCGCTGCGAAAAGCGTTGCGGCCATGAACAGAGATGCTGCGAAAGCGGAGGGGGACCTTTGCTTGAATCGAGACAACACTGCGGGCAGACCTCTCTTGTGGATGTGGATACCAGCTATTGACCCTTCCTGTCCCTGCATGTGCGGCAGAGGTGACGTGACTAAATATTTGGTTACCGAATCCACGTCTGGACTGAGCTGAGGCCCTCGTACGGGTGCGCTGGGCCATCCAGGTCATCCGCATGCCCGGTACTGGGCAGTCGGTATGCGAAACATCGAACGACTGGCCGCAGCGCAACGTCCTACTCCTTGGTGGCATTTCGCAGGCGATAAGGCAGGGCAGTGCGTGGGGCAGGTCAGTAAGGAAAAATTCATCGGGCTCGAATGGCTGCGCTTTTCGCTCGGCATGTACATCGTGTGTTTCCACACGCTTCACAACTATGCCGAGGAGTACCTGCCGGGGTGGCTGGCGGACATGACAGGCGTGGGGTTCTTCGCCACCAGCAGCTTCTTCGTGCTGTCAGGGTTTTTGCTGGCCCATGTCTACTGCCAGCAAGGCCAGCTGCGTGAGCCGGGCCGCAGCTTCCTCAGCAGGCGTTTCGCCAATCTTTACCCGCTGCACCTGTTCTCCCTCGCCTTGACCGGGGTGGTGCTGTTCATCATCGCCAAGCTCGGTATTCCGCCTGACGACGTCAAAGCGACGTTGCGCTTCGTGGTCTACGACACCAATGAAGACCTGGGCGATGCGTCACGCGAAGCGTTGGAGCACTACATGGGCAACGGTGAGCTGCTGCTCAACTTCGTGTTGCAGCTGCTCATGCTGCAGGCCTGGAATCCCTATTACCTGACGTTCAACCCGCCGCTGTGGTCGATTTCCACGCTGTTCTTCTTCTATCTGACCTTTCCTTTGCTGGCTCCTCGGCTGATGAACCTGCGACACAAGGGGCCCTGGCTAGGGGTGATTATGGTGATCTATCTGCTGCCGCCTCTGTGGGCCGTCCTGCAGCAGGAATACGGCATCCCCATCACCGGCATGCTGCACCGCATGCCTTTGCTGCGCCTGCCCGAGTTTCTCGGCGGCATTCTGCTGTACGGCTTGTTTCGCGACATGCAGATCCAGGAGCGCGTACCGCGTTTGGGCGGACGATTGTTGATGGCAAGCTTCGTTCTGGGATGTTTCGTGGCCGCGATCTGGTTGCTCAAAGGGGAAAAATACTGGTACTTCCTCCTGCATAACGGCTTGTTGCTACCCTCGCAGCTGGCGCTGATCTACCTGTTCGCGCTGATCTCGACACCGGCCAGCACAGGGCTGAATCGCTGGTCCCAGCGTCTGGGGGCCGCGTCCTTGCCGCTGTTCGTGCTGCATGTGCCGGTCTTCATCCTGTTCTCACGCTCGGAGAAGCTGCTGGGGGTGTTTTCGCCGGGCTGTATCAACGCATGGAGCGAGTGTGCAACCCAGGCAGGCGAGCAGTCCCTGTCGCTGTGGTTCTATCCGATTTACCTGCTGCTGACCGTGGCGATCTGCCTCTGGGCTCAGGAACACGCCGTGGTGCCAACTCGCAAACGGCTGCTCAGGTGGTTGCCGGTCCAACCGAAGTCGGCATGAGCGGAGCGGGGCGATGAAAGACACCCCAGCGATATATCTCGGCACCGCCGGTTGGAGCCTTCCGCGTGAGCAATGGCAAGCTTTTCCGGTCGCCGGCACGCACTTGCAGCGCTATGCAGATCGGTTCGGTGCGGTGGAGATCAACAGTTCGTTCTATCGCCCCCATCGTCCGGCAACCTATGCCAAGTGGGCAGTCAGCGTGCCGACAGGGTTCCGCTTTTGCGTGAAGGTGCCCAAGCAGATCACTCATGAGCAAAGGCTGATCGGGTGCGAAGCATTGCTCGAGCGGTTTCTGCATGAATGTGAGCATTTAGGCGAAAAGCTGGGGTGCCTGCTGGTCCAGCTACCACCGTCGCTGGCCTTCGATCCGGCGAGCGCCGAAGGTTTTCTCGACGCATTGCGAGCGCGTTTCGAGGGCTCTATCGCTGTCGAGCCGCGCCACCCGAGTTGGCTGGAGGCTGAAACCCTGTTGCAGCAGGCCCGGATCGGGAGAGTCGCTGCGGACCCTGCGCCTTTCGCCGAATCCGCAGAACCCGGTGGCTGGTCGGGTTTGCGCTATTACCGTCTGCATGGCTCGCCGAAAATCTACTACTCGGCCTACGACGCCGATAGGCTCGATTCGCTGGCTGCGCGCCTGAGTAGCGGGAATGAAGACGCAGCCTGCTGGTGCATTTTCGACAACACGGCAAGCGGGGCTGCGACGGCCGATGCGCTTGCCCTTCAAGAGCGTCTCTTGCAGAGCTGAATCCGCTACAGGCTCGTTACCTGTGAAACCTTTACCCGCTGCCATCGCTTCATGGGACATATAACGAAACGGTCCCGATGTGGACGGCATCGGTATGTTCGTAATTTTCCGCTACTGTTGAGAATTCATCTCACCGCAGGAATGGATCCATGAACAAGACATGCATTGCCCTGGCGCTGGCCGGGATGGTCGGTGTTGCCGAGGCGGCAGTGGTGGTCAAGCCGCACGCTTATGAAATAGACGGTGAGGCCTTCGAAGGCTTGATCATCTATGACGATGCAGTAACCACCCCGCGGCCAGGCTTGATGATGGTCCCCAACTGGCTGGGGGTGACCGAACGGTCGGCGGAAAAGGCAGCGCGCGCGGCTGGCGACAAGTATGTGGTGTTCATGGCCGACATGTACGGCAAATCAGTACGACCTTCCAATCCCGATGAGGCCAAGGCTGCTGCCACATCGGTGCGTAGCGATCGCGCGCTGATGCGCAAGCGCGCTCAAGCGGCAGTGAAGGCCTTCGAGGCGCAAAGCGTCGTGCCGGTGGATACCGCGAAAATGGCTGCTATCGGCTTCTGTTTCGGCGGTGGCGCGGTGCTCGAATTGGCGCGCTCAGGCTCCGAACTCGATGCTTTCATCTCGTTCCATGGCAACCTCGATACGCCAAACCCCGACGATGCCAAGCAGATAAAGGCGCCTGTGCTGGTGTTGCACGGTGCCGATGACCCGGCTGTTCCGCAGGAGCAGGTCGATGGGTTTGTCGCCGAAATGAAAGCCACTGATGTGGATTGGCAGTTGGTCAGTTATGGCAATGCCGTTCATTCGTTCACCGATCCCTACGCCAATGTACCGGGTCGCAATGAGTACCATCCAGAAGTGGCGAAGCGAGCATTTCAGGCCATGAATGATCTGCTCGATGAGAGATTCGCTGCGCAGTGACACAGAGCGGGGCCTGACGGTAATTGGAAACGCGGGCTCAGTATCTTCGCAAGCCCGCTGGCCGCATCGACCTAACGCGGAATGATCCGTACCCGCCCAGCGGTGTTGTCACGCCCCGCAGCCTTCTCGTTTTCCGCACGGCCCGGGATGTTGCCATTGTCAGCGCCGCGATCCGGTGTGGCCATGCCGTTGAGCTTTCGCTCGTCTTCACTGATGGAGGAGGCGTCGGGATAGCCGGTGGTCAGGGTTTCGGTACTGGCGGTGACTGGCGTTGCATCATCGCTGCCCCATGTGGCACTGCGCTCATCGATGTCGATAGCACCGTTGCGCTCCATGACCTGCTCGACCATCGCGACCTGGCTATCGTCGTCCAGCGTGACGGTGACTACGGTGGAGCCGCGGCGCGCTGCCTCCGGATAGCGGCCGGCATGCTTGCTCGAATCATCACCAAAGACCTTGCTGAAGAAGCTGCCGAGTTTATCGGCGACCGTGGCGTCTTCGTCTGGCTCTTCGCCTATGACTTCGACGCGGCTGCTGTCGACCGTTTCAGGGTTGGATGAGGCGGATATCTGGATGGCGCCACTGGCAATACCCTGGCTCAGCAGCTCGGATTTGACTAGTTCGGCTTCGGCGTATCGGTCGAAGGCCGCGATGAGAATCTGGGTCATGTATGTACCTCAAGGTGTGCAGCCGAGGCTGCGTTGACACATGTAGCAAGCGCCTGGATCTGATCAATCAGACGCACGCCGTCCTGTCTATTGGGCGCAGGGGGCGGGGCATTGGTTCCGGTCGTTCTCATTACCCCATGATTCGTGAATCGGGTCTGGCTCAGGCCGCACCGTCCTGGCGCGGCTCCCTGTTACGGCTGCACGGCTTCTAGCCGTTGACGACTTTTCCGCCGTTGATATGAATGGTCTGCCCGCTGACGTAAGAGGAGTCCTCGCAGGCCAGGTAGACGTAGGCGGGGCCGAGTTCGGATGGTTGTCCGCAACGGCCCATGGGCATCTGGCTGCCAAAATCCTCCAGTAGCTGCGGGTCGTGCTTGCCAAGGGTGGCCGGTTGCAGCGGCGTCCATATTGGACCCGGCGCGATCTGGTTGACGCGGATATCGCGTTCGATCAGCTGCTGTGACAGGGCCCGGGTGAATCCGTCGATGGCGCCTTTGGTCGAGGTGTAGTCGACCAGCATCGGATTGCCGATGAATGAGTTGATCGAGGTGGTGTTGATGATCGAAGCGCCGGCTTTCAAATGCCGCAGGGCCGCGCGGGTGAGGTAGAAGTAGCCGTGGATATTGGTGGCGAACGTCTTTTCCCACTGCTCGTCGGTGATGTCTTCCAGCCGCGTCTGCACTTCCTGGCGGCCAGCGTTGTTGACCAGCACATCCAGGCGGCCAAAGATCTTCACGGTTTGCTCCACGGCATCCTTGCAGTAGCTGCTGTCGCGGATGTCGCCGGGCAGCAGCAGGCAACGCTGGCCCTCGGCTTCGATCATGCGCATCGCGTCTTTGGCATCGTCGTGCTCGTCCAGATACATGATGGCGACGTCCGCGCCTTCACGGGCGAAGTGCACGGCCGCGGCACGACCGATGCCGCTATCACCACCGCTGACCAGCGCAACCTTGCCAGCCAGTTTGCCGCTGCCCTTGTAGCTGTCACGAATGAATTCGGCAGGTGGCTGCATCTCGCTTTCCAGTCCGGGTAGACGGTCCTGCTTCTGCGCGTGAATCTTCGGGTAGCTCATACAATCTCCAGTCGTGTGAATGCTTGCTGTAGATACGGCCGGTGGCTGAGAGGAAAAGTTTCGGCAGGACGCCGAGCGGTGGTGAGCGCCTATCGACGAGCATAGGCTCTGTTTCGATAGATGGCGCTTGGCCATATGCGTTCGCTGGCCTATAGTGCCGCCCGCCAAGGACGGCCGCCGCACCCCAGCGAAGGGTGGGTAAGGCCGTTCACGCTTACCACCTACAAGGGAATGACGATGAAAACCAAGCAACTCCTGGCACTGCCACTGATCGCGGTACTGCTTTCCGCCTGTACCGCTACCACCTCGCTGCGCTCCAGCGACCCGAGCCTTGCCGTCAAGATCAACGACGACGCGCCGCTGGTGCTCAAGGCTCCTGTCACCAAGACCTACAAGGCCACCAGCTTTGGCCAATACCGCTTCCGCGCCACCCAGGAAGGCATGGAGCCGATGTACGGCCTGGTCCCGCTCAAGTTCAACAGCGGCTACCTGGTTGCAGACATCCTGTTCTTCGCGCCGGCTGCCTTTTACAACCTGCGTGAGGTCTACCCGTTCTACGAATTCGATGTGGCGCAGGGCGTGGTGCGCTACAAGAAGAAAGAGCAGGACCAATGGACCAGCTACAAGCCCACTGCGGCCGAGGTCGAGCGCGCGCGCGCCTACTTCAATCAATAATCGACACGCCTGAACCGTAGCAAGCGCCACGACATCTTCGCTGGCGTCCCATGTAGGAGCCAGCTTGCTGGCGATCTTCTCTGCACCGCGCAGGCGTGGATCGCCAGCATGCTGGCTCCTACAACAGCATGATCCGCGGCTTGTCCATGCCGTAGGGGCCGCCCAGTTCGCTACAGATTCGGTGCCGGTCTGCCATCGGTCGCCATATGCTTTCACGGCCTGACAATCGATCGACTGCACGCGTAGAATCCGCGCCGCTCCAGCTGTTCCGCATCACGCCCTCCAATTGCTATCGCTGCCATCCCGCGTGCATTACTGCATGGCGGGCGATCTGCGTTGTGGCGGGAAAGGGAATAGGGATTTCTTACATATTGTTCGTCAAGCTGCACGGTGCCGTCCTGGCGCGTCGCGGTTGACGATTGAACAGCAGTTTCAGATATCGCCCACATGAACGAATCGCAAAGCTCCCACGGCGGGAGTTGGCTCAGCGTTGTCGCGCTGGCCCTGGCCGCTTTCATTTTCAACACCACCGAGTTCGTCCCGGTCGCCTTGCTCAGCGACATCGGTCGGTCATTCGATATGCCGCCGTCACAGGTCGGCCTGATGCTGACAATTTATGCCTGGGTGGTAGCCCTCATGTCGCTGCCGATGATGCTGATGACCCGCAACATCGAGCGGCGCACGCTGCTTATGTTCGTTTTCGCGGTGTTCGTCGGTAGCCACCTGGTGTCCAGCGTGGCGTCGAGTTTCGGCATGCTGATGGTCAGCCGTATAGGTATCGCGCTTTCTCACGCGGTGTTCTGGTCGATCACCGCCTCGCTGGCGGTGCGCGTTGCGCCGCCAGGCAAGCAGGCTCAAGCACTTGGGCTGCTGGCTACCGGCAGCGCGCTGGCGATGGTGCTTGGGATCCCGTTGGGTCGCGTGGTGGGGGAGGCGCTGGGTTGGCGCACAACGTTCCTGTCGATCGCCGGGATCGCGGCGCTGGTGGTGCTGGTGCTCGCGCGGACGTTGCCGCTGTTGCCAAGCCAGAACTCCGGCTCGCTGCGCAGTCTTCCGGTGCTATTCAAGCGCCCGGCCCTGGTTGCGACCTACGTGTTGACGGCGCTGGTGATCACCGCCCAGTTCACCGCTTACACCTACATCGAACCCTTCGCGCAGACCATTGCACACCTGAGTGGTGACATGACGACCGTATTGCTGCTGTTGTTCGGCGGCGCGGGCATTCTCGGCTCCTTCCTGTTCAGCCGCTACAGCGGTCGGTATCCGAAAGGCTTCATGATTGCAGCCATTTCGGTCATGGCAACCTGCTTGTTGCTGTTGCTGTTGCTGCCAGCCGCTCGTAACAGCTCGCTGCTGGGCATGCTGGTGGTGGTATGGGGAATCGCCGGCATGTGCTTCGGTCTGGCGCTGCAAACCAAGGTGCTGAATCTGGCGTCCGACGCGACTGACGTCGCCATGGCGATGTTCTCGGGTATCTACAACATCGGTATTGGCGGTGGCGCGCTGCTGGGTAGCGTAGTGACTCAGCAGTTGGGGCTCAGTAACGTGGGTATCGTGGGTGGTTTGCTGGCGGTCAGCGGGGTGTTGCTCTGCTGTTTCGCCACCTACCGTTTTGCGCGGCCAATGGATAGCGCTGCAGCATAGTGACGGCGGAGCGATCTGCTCCGCCGGGGTGACATGCCAGTGTTTTACTTGAGTTCGCTGGCGAAGCGGCCGACGGCGCTGACTACCTGCTTGGCGCCGTCCTGAATCTCGACGATCACTTCACCGGCCTGATTGGCCAGGGCCAGGCCCTCCGAGGCCTGCTCACGGCTGTTGGCCATTTCCCGTACCGCGTCGTCCACCAATGTCTGGTTTTTCTGCACGACCGCGATGATCTCTTCGGTGGCCGCACTGGTGCGGCCTGCCAACTGCCGCACCTCATCGGCCACGACGGCGAAACCGCGACCTTGCTCACCCGCACGAGCCGCTTCGATGGCGGCGTTGAGCGCAAGCAGATTGGTCTGCGCAGCAATGCCGCCGATGGTCTGCACGATGGAGCTGATCAGATGCGATTGCTGCCCGAGTGCTTCGATACCCTGAGTGGCCGATTCAACTTCTGCAGCGACACGCTGCATGGTCAATACGGTGTCCTTCACGACAGCGGCGCCGCGTACGGCAGCGGTGTCTGTATGGCGTGAAATGTCGTAGGCAATACTGGCCGCCTCACGGACTTCTTCCTCACGATTGACCTGATCGGTGACGACACTGGCGAATTTGACCACCTTGCAGAGGTTGCCTTCGGGGTCATAAACCGGGTTATAGGTCGCTTCCAGCCATAGGTCCCGGCCGTGGCTGTCAACGCGCTTGAAGCGGTCTGAAACGAACTCGCCACGATTGAGCGTCTG
Organism: Stutzerimonas zhaodongensis; assembly: GCF_003696365.1. Classification (GTDB taxonomy): domain Bacteria; phylum Pseudomonadota; class Gammaproteobacteria; order Pseudomonadales; family Pseudomonadaceae; genus Stutzerimonas; species Stutzerimonas zhaodongensis. The sequence goes on along the minus strand of NZ_RFFM01000001.1, from coordinate 1,514,027 downwards.
CCAGAACTGCTGATACTGCGGCGAGGCGGCGTCGGCGGCAGTACAGAAGATGCTGTGATGTTTGCCCACGATCTGGTTGAGCGAATACCCGGTCGCCTGCAGGAACTGCTCATTGGCGGTCACGATCTTGCCGTCGAGGCTGAACTGGATCACCGCCGTGGAACGGAACAAGGCATTGATGAACGCCTCGTTTTCCTTCGATAGCTGCAATTCTTTAGTGATCTCGCGGCCGAAGCCTCGAATCTCGGCCAACTCGCCCCGGTCGTTGGTGATCGGATACCAGTCGATATGAATCCACTTCAAGCTGCCGTCCACGTGCAGGAAGCGGTAATCGTCATCGACGGGCTTGCGATGAGAAACGGCGCTGATGAAACTTTTGAAGCAGGGTAGGTTTTTGACGTACGCCGGAACGATATCCAGCATCGCGCGACCCTGCAGCTGGTCGACCCGGTAGCCAAGGGTCTGGGCACACTTTTCATTCAACGAGACCATGCGGAACTCGGAGTCCAGCGTGATGGCGAGCATCGTAGCTGTCATCTGGTCGTGCATTTGGCGCAGCGGGGACAGTTCCGCGCTTTGCTGTTGAAGTTGTTCCTTGAGTCGGCCGTTGAACATGGGTGCACCGAAGCGATTGAGTTGACGTTCCTTGCTATCGGCGTCATTTGCCACGGCTTTAGCAGCTGGCTGGTAGTCGATTCCTGCCGCTCGAGTTTGAGTAAGGTGCCCATCCCATTCCTCGGCTTATCTGCGTCTGGATAGGCTGTCTCGCCGCCTCTCGCTGCGGCAGTCGACTCCTCTATTCGACCCGCTCCAACCGCACCCGGATGACGCCTGAACGGGTGCTGCCGATGCGCTCGAACGCCGCTTTAGACAGGTCGATGATTCGGCCACGGACGAACGGGCCGCGATCGTTGATACGCACGACGACGCTTTTGCCATTGCGGATATTGGTCACACGCACCTTGGTGCCGAAAGGCAGGGTGCGATGAGCTGCAGTCAGGGAGCCTTGGTCGAAGCGCTCGCCGTTAGCGGTCTGCTTGTTGTGATGCTGACTGCCGTAGAAGGATGCCTTACCCGATCCGAGCTGCTCGCTGGCCGAGGTTGATGGCGTTGGCGATTGCGGCGATGTAGGCGTTCTTTGCGGCTGGCTCGTGCACCCTGCGATGAAAGCGACCAATAGCAGGGCAGCTGTCCAACTCACGGACTTTCGTAGCATGTTCGATCCTTGTGTCATGGCGGCGCTCCCCATCCTCTACTCGTTACGACGGGCACGGTGCCAGTAAGAGTGTCGTATCGCCATTAAGTTTTCCTGGTAAGCGAAACGGTGGGCGTTCATGGATAGAAACCGTCCTACAAGAAATCTTCCGGTGGGCCAGGCCATGCCGCGGCTCCCTAGCCGTCAATGGCACGAAACTGCGGGCGGCAGCGCTGCCGCCCGCTCAACGAGCGATTCGACTTTTTACTGGCTGGGCTTTGCGAGCCATTTGTCTGCGATGCGCTTGTATTCGCCGGTGGCCTTGGTCAGGTGCAACCACTGATCCACGTAAGCCTTGAACGCCATATCGTCACGTGGGAGCAGAAAAGCCTTCTCGCTGTATTGCAGCGGACTTTCCGGGTTCACCGCGCAAAGGGTCGGGTAGTTACGTTGCTGATACAGCGCCTCGGATGAGTCGGTGATCATCACGTCGGCCTTGTTATCGGCGACGGATTTGAATATCACGGTGTTGTCGTCGAAAAGCTCGAGCTGCGCCTTGGGCAGCTCTCGGTGCACGAAGGCTTCATTGGTACCGCCCGGTGGCTCGATCAGGCGCACCGAAGGCTGATTGAGTTGTTCGATGGTCTGGTATTTCTCCACCTCGTCGCAACGCACGAAGGGAATCTTGCCGTCCACGGCGATCGGCTCACTGAAGAACGCTTTTTTCTGGCGCTCCAGCGAAATAGAGACACCGCCCACCGCCATGTCACATCGAGCGAGGAAGTCCGGCATCAGGGTTTTCCAGGTGGTCGGCACCCACTCGACTTCAACGCCGAGACTCTTGGCGAGCGACTCGGTGAGCGCGATGTCGATGCCTTCATACTGCTTATCGTCGCGCAAGAAAGTGTAGGGCTTGTAGTCGCCGGTGGTGCAAACCTTCAACGCTCCGCGCTGTTGGACTTCATCGAGCAATGAAGAAGTGGGCGCCGCGATGGTCGCGCCGCTGGCCAGCAAGATGCCAGCCGCAATCAAAGATCTCATGGTGTTTCCTTGCTTGAGCACGCCTGGATAGGCAGCGGTTATTGTTCTGGCCCGTTTATTTCGGGCATGTCGAACCTACCGGACGGCAGACCGGGCTCACAAGGATTAACTGAGCGGGGATTGGGCGCAGCTGCTCTGCCGCAGCCGCGCGGTATGCATCAGGCGTGCGGCTTGCTACGAATGGTCTTCATCAGGTCGGCCGGCGTGATGTGCCCAACCACGCCGCTCGTGCTACCCGGCTGCGGCAGGTTGAGGATGTTGCCCTTGATCTTGCCGATCACGTGCATCTCGCAGGGCTTGCAATCGAACTTCAAGGTCAGCACCTCATCGCCGTGCACCAGTTGCATGGGGGCGACCTTGGTGCGTACGCCCGTCACGCCCTTGGCCTGTTTCGGGCAGAGGTTGAAGGAGAAGCGCAGGCAGTGCTTGGTAATCATCACCGGCACCTCGCCTGTTTCTTCATGGGCCTCGTAAGCTGCATCGATCAGCTGCACGCCGTAGCGGTGATAAAAGGCCCGCGCTTTCTCGTTGTAAACGTTGGCAAGAAAGGAGAGGTGCGCTTCCGGGTAGACCGGCGGCGGCACGCTGACGGCCTTGCGACTGCCCAGTGGACGCATGGTTTCACGGGCTTCGGTGACTGCCTCGATGGCTTCACGGCGCAAGGCCTTGAGCTGCGAATTGGGGATAAAGAAGGCTTGGGGTGCATCCACCTCGACTTCTTCGGCGTGGTAGATCGTGGTGCCCAATTGGCTCAGCAGATCGGCAATCTGGCCGGGCACCTGCTCGGGCTTTTTTGCTTCGCCGAAGGGGCCGGCCAGCGAGACGGTGGCGTAGGCGCCTTCTTCGCTGGTGACGTGCAGCTCTAGCTCGTCGGCACGCAGCTTGGCCAGCCAGCGTACTCCGATGCGGCGCTCGGCCGAGGTCTTGAGCAGCGCGTTCTGCCAGTTATGGTCCAGATTGCGGTTCAGCGGATGGTTCGGTCGCAGCTGGCGAAGGGCGGCGGGCATCTCGTTGGGCTCGACGCGGTACTTCCAAAGCGCCTGGCCGTCTTCTTCGGACTGCCCCAGTGGCTCCACCACGCTGGCGCGAAAGCCCACTACCTCGCGCTTGACCAGCACGTTGAGGCCGTCACCATTGGACAACGGCTCGCGCGTCTGCACGGTGAGGTCGTACTTGCCGACCTTGAGCACTTCACCCACCGCTAGGCCGGTGAACGTTGGCGAGTCGAAAGCGCCGATGTCGATCTTGCGGTCAGTGACGAAGTAATCGGTGCTTCCGCGATGGAAGGTTTTGTCCGGGTCTGGGACGAAGAAATGGTCGGTACGGCCGCTGGATGCGCGTTGCAGGTCGGTTCGGTCCTCGAGAATCTCGTCAAGGCGCTGGCGGTAGTAAGCGGTGATGTTCTTCACGTAGCTCACATCCTTGTAACGCCCTTCGATCTTGAACGATCGCACGCCAGCATCGACCAGCGCTCGGAGGTTGGCGCTCTGGTTATTGTCCTTCATCGAGAGCAGGTGCTTGTCGAAAGCAACGACGCGACCCTGGTCGTCCTTGAGCGTGTAAGGCAGCCGACAAGCCTGGGAACAGTCGCCGCGGTTGGCGCTGCGACCGGTCTGCGCGTGGGAAATGTTGCACTGACCAGAAAACGCCACACAAAGCGCGCCGTGGATGAAGAATTCGATGGCCGAATCCACCTCATCGGCGATCGCACGAATCTCCTGCAAGTTCAGCTCGCGTGCGAGCACAAGCTGCGAGAAGCCAGCCTTGGACAGAAAGCTGGCCCGCTCCAGCGTTCGGATATCGGTCTGGGTGCTGGCGTGCAGTTCGATCGGAGGGATGTCCATTTCCATCACGCCCATGTCCTGCACGATCAGCGCATCGACGCCGATTTCGTAAAGCTGCCAGATCAGCGCCCGAGCGGCTTCCAGCTCGTTGTCATGCAGGATGGTGTTGATGGTGACGAACACCCGCGCATGGAACAAATGCGCAAAGGTCACCAGCTCAGCGATGTCCGCCACGCTGTTTTCAGCATTATGCCGCGCCCCGAAACTCGGCCCGCCGATGTACACCGCATCGGCGCCATGCAGGATGGCTTCACGTGCAATGGTCGTGTCCCGAGCAGGGGAGAGCAGTTCGAGGTGATGTTGGGGCAAGGACATGAGCGCGGACCGGGTGTAGATGAAGGCGCGCATTGTAAAGGCTAACGGGCCGTTTGGGACTGGCCGCCGGGCGAGTCGTATACACGTCTCGTCATTAAACGTGTCAGCACCTTTTGATTGTGGCTTGACCACAGAAAGCGAGGAAGCTGCGCAAGCTATTCTGGGTCTTTAAACGCGAAAGTTTTTCGTTCACGCAAATAAATGATTCCTTATCCTATTCGCGATTGATTATTATCCGTTGCCCGCGGATTCGTGTGACCTGATGTAACAAAAAATCATAAGACTCGCGGTTGCCACCACCTAACAACAGAGGACCTCGAGTATGACTGGTAGTAAGGCCGGGCTTTGCAAGACACAGACACCTTGGCGACGTACCACCACCGCGTTTCTGTGCTGTGCGGTAGCCGCTCCCCTGAGCGTCAACGCACAAGAGTCGGCCCGCAAGGAGAGCGACGAACCGTTTCGCCTGGCGCCCATCATCGTCAACGCCAACGCATCTGCCGGTGATGATTCCAGCACTGTTGTCGCTCAGGAGCTCTGGGTTGGCGGTAAGGTACCCACCAGCATTCTCAACACGCCCGCTTCGGTTTCGGTGGTGACTCAAAAGGAAATTGAGCAGCGCAGTGCCAGCACCACCGAAGAGGTTCTGCAGTACACGCCTGGTGTTATCACCGATTTCTACGGTACTGACGACCGCAACGACTATTTCAAAATTCGCGGTTTCCAGGCCACAACCTACCGTGACGGGTTAACCCTCGGCTCCATGCGCGGTGTGCGCGAAGAACCCTTCGCCTATGAACGTATCGAGATCCTGCGTGGCGCCAACTCCACGCTGTTCGGCCCGGCTGATCCAGGCGGCTCGGTGAACTTCGTGAGCAAGAAGCCGCGTTTCGATAAGTTCGGTCAGGGCTATGTGACTTACGGCTCCTTCAATCACATTGAAACAGGCATCGATGTCGGCGATTCGTTGAACGAAGACCAGACACTGGCCTACCGGCTGACCGGAAAAATCCAAGACAGCGATCGCGAGTACGACCATTCTCAGGACGATGACAAATTTGTGATGGGCGGGCTGACCTGGGCACCGACTGCCTTTACTTCAGCCACGGTCATCGTCGACCACCTCAAGCGTGAGGGCACCCCGAATAGCGGTGGGTATCCGCTGGACAGGGAATACGACCGTAAGGATTTCTTCGGCGAGCCTGACTACAACTTTCACGACGTCGAACGCACCAGCATCAGTGGCAACTTTACTCACGACTTCGACAACGGTTTCATCGTGCGCAGCAACCTACGCTACAGCGAACTTACCGATGATTTCGGCTACGTGTATCTAAGTGATTTTGCGGGACTCACCGGGACCTCGGTCAATCGCTATCTGTTCGGTACTGACAGCGAAGCGGACCAGATCAATGGCAACTTGATGCTGCAATACGATGCCCGCTTCGAGAATATCGACAGCAGTACTATCGTTGGGGTCGAATACCGCGATGCGTCGTCGGAGGATAGTTCCGTATACGCGGTGACGTCACCGATCGATATTGCGAACCCGGTGTACAGCGGTGCTCCGGCTGCGGTTGCACCCTATAGCCGCAACAAGCAGGACTACACCACCAAGTCAGTGTTCGTGCAGCAGAACCTGTCCTTCTACGAGCGCTTTATCGTCACAGCCGGTATGCGCAACGACTCGCTGGACCTTACGAGCACCGATATCACTAATGTGAAAGCCTCTGACAATTTCTCGGAAAACTCCATTCGCGGTGCGCTGACGTACCTGGTCAATGACGAAATTTCCACCTACATAAGCATGGTCGAGTCCGTCGCTCCGCCTCAGATCGGCGTCACGCCTGAGCGCGGTAAACAGTACGAAGTAGGCGTGAAATACTCTCCCGCAGGGATGAATGCGCTGTTCTCGGCAGCAATTTACGACCTGACCCAGGAAGACATCACTATCGCGGTCGTACAGCCCAGCGGCGCAATCGAGCGAGAAACCGTTGGTGAATCGCGGGTACGTGGCCTTGATCTTGAAGCCAAGGCTGAAATAACTCAGAACCTGAGCCTGATCGGCGGTTATTCCTATATGGAGTCAGAGGTTCTTCGTGGAACGTTGCGCAGTGGCGCGCCGCTCAAAGGTAATGAGTTTGAAGCGGCACCGAAGCACTCCGCGTCGCTGTGGAGTTACTACACCTTGCCAGGCACTGAAATGAGCGTTGGCCTTGGTGCTCGCTATACCGGTGCCTATTACTTCAACCCTGCCAACACTGCCAAGAGCGAAGCAGCTACGTTGTTCGACGCGGCTTTCAATTACCGGATCTTCCGAGATACTGATCTGGCGATCAACGTCAGTAACCTGCTGGATGAGCAGCACGTGGTGGGCTCCGGTACCGCGGACTACTACAACCCAGGCCGCGAAATCACCGCAAAGGTTAGTTATAACTGGTAAGCGAGGAGGGCATCATTGTCCTGGCGACCCACATGGGTTGCCAGGTTTGGCCCTGTACCTTACGGCTCGCTTCTCCGAGTTGTGATTGCGCTAACAAGCGCAAGTCCTATTCAGCTATTGCGTTCAGCCGAACGGCTACCCGCCGTCCTTGCAAAGCGAACGCTCTTGGTACGGTATGAATGTCCGGTAGCCAGCCGTTGCCCCGCTACCGTCGCGTCTTTGGTCCATTGCTCAAATGCTCTTCTGCGACCGGCTACGCATCATCGATGCCCCACCCATACCACGTGGGTACCAAACAAGGGTCAGCGCCAACCGGCTTCTGCGCTCCGGGCTGTCCATTTGAATTGACCAATGCGCTCCGCCTGGTTTGCGTTCAATCATACAGATCTGCCGTTAAGTGGCAGGCCAGGTTTTAGGCAGGTAAGCCTTCCAGACGACCTTGGTTGTTACGTATAATGCGAACGATTCGCATAATCAATAACATTCCATGGACGCTGACAGATGTCGATCAACACGCTTGCCCAGCTAGCCCCAGCCGCTCAACCGAAACTCACCTTCCGACCGCTCGCGCTGGTCGTTCACCTACTCGCAGCTGGCGGGGTCGCCGCAGGCACGCCTGCGTATGCACAAGTGAGCGCGCCAACCGAAGCGGAGGAGACGACCACCCTCGAAACTGTCACCGTCACTGGTGAGGCGGTGCGGGAGGTGACGGAAGGGACTGGCGCTTATACTACCGGCGCCGCGCGCACCTCCACGCCTCTCAGCATGTCCCTTCGCGAAACGCCGCAGTCTGTCAGCGTTGTAACGCAGCAGCGTATGGAAGATCAGGACATGCAAACCATCCTGGATGTGGTCAATAACACCACCGGTGTTTCGGTCAGCCGTTATGAAACCGATCGAGCACAGTTCAATGCACGTGGCTTTGCGATCAATTCATTGATGATCGATGGCGTGCCGACAATCTGGGAGCAGCCCTGGAGCTCGGGCGAAATGTTCAGCAGTCTGTCGATGTATGACCGCGTGGAAGTAGTGCGCGGCGCGAATGGACTGATGGCGGGGGCGGGCGATCCGTCTGCTTCGCTCAACCTGGTACGCAAGCGTGCAAACAACCGCGAGTTGACTGGCTCGGTCGGAGTCAGCGCTGGGAGTTGGGATACCTATGGCACCGAGGGTGACCTGTCGTTCGCGCTCAACGAGGCGGGCACGGTGCGAGCCCGCTTGGTGGGTGAATTCAACGAAGGCGACAGCTGGATCGACCTGAAGGCCAAGCAACGTGAAACCTTCTACGGCACCGTGGACGTCGACCTCTCTTCGGATACCACGCTCTGGTTCGGCTTGAGCCGACAGCAGAACGACTCCGACTCGCCAATGTGGGGCGGCCTGCCAATCTGGTATGCAGACGGCAGCCGGACGAACTGGAGCCGCTCCAAAACCACTTCCGCCAAGTGGAGCAAGTGGGACAGCACTTATGAAACCTACTTCATCAATCTGGACCACCGCTTCGCCAACGACTGGGAACTCAACCTGAGCTACAACCGTGGCGAACGCGATTCCGACTCTTACCTTCTGTACCTTTCGGGGAACCCTGGGCGGGACGGCAGCTCGGCGATGTCGTCATTTCCTGGCTCCTATAAGACTGAAACCGTGCAAGACGACTACAGCATCCGCCTTGGCGGGCCTGTGATGCTGTTCGGGCGCGAGCATGAGGTCGCCTTCGGCTACATCTATAGCCAGCAGGATTTCAATGCCGACTCGCGCGCTGCGCAGGGCGGCTTTGGTGGCGTCGCCAATTTCGATAGCTATGACGGCAACTTCCAGGCGCCGATTTGGAGTGGGTTGACGCCATACAGTTACGGCGACTTGACGCAAAAGGGCTTGTACGGCGTGACCCGTCTGAATGTGACCGACGATTTGAAGGTGATTCTAGGGGCGCGCGACAATCGCTACGAGAAGACCAGCGACGACACGCCATTCACATCGCCCTCCCGACTGGACGAGCATGAACTGACGCCATACGCCGGCATCGTCTACGACCTCACCGAAAACTTTTCGGCCTACGCCAGCTACACCGATATCTTTCAGCCCCAGGCCCGGCGGGACATCAGCGGTCAGCAGCTGGCATCGGTCATTGGTGAAAGCTACGAGACGGGCCTCAAGGCTGAGTTCTTTGAAGGTCGGTTGAACGCTTCTGCGGCGATATTCAAGATCAAGCAGGATGGCCTAGGCGAGAGCACGGGGGTGGCCATTCCCGGTGGAATGGCCGGTGAGTTTGCCTACGAGGCCATCGACGTGACCAGCGAGGGCTTCGAGCTGGAGGTTTCCGGCGAGCTGGCACCGGGTTGGAACCTCATGGCGGGCTACACCCAGTTCGAGGTCGAAGACCCGGATGGTAATGCCCGCAGCACGCGTTTCCCGACCAAGCTGCTGCGCACCTTCACGACCTATCGCATGCCTGGCGCCCTCAGCAAGCTGACCATTGGCGGTGGGGTTAACTGGCAGGACAGCATTTATACCTATGCCACCAATCCGGCCGGCACCAGGGAGAAGATCGAGCAGGAAGCCTATGCGCTGGTTAACCTGATGGCGCGCTACGAGGTGACGGACAACCTCACCGCGCAGCTGAACGTCGACAATCTGACCGATGAGGAGTACTTCGATATGTTCGAGGCTTATGGCGCGCTGACGTATGGAGCGCCTCGTAGTGTCACTGCTTCTGCGAAGTACCGCTTCTAATCGACGCGGTTGAACGCCAGCCGACCAGGCGTGCTCATGTAGCGCTCAAGGAAAGCCCCGGCCGAGAGGCCCGGGCTTTTTCGCTACGGATCGAAGTGCTCGCGACTTTCAACGCTGTAGCAGGTAATGCTTAAGGCCCGGCCGGGCGTGCTATTCACAGGCGTTCCTATCGGTCGTCCACGCTCAGGGGGCTGCGCCCAGGCGCGCATCGAAAGGCCTGGAGCCTCGACTCGTGATTTCTCATGGATGGACTCGTGCAGCGCAGTGCGGCTTAGCCATCTGTACAGGCGCACAACGCGCAATGATGCGATGGCAACCTTAAAGGGGTCAGGCCAGCGCGGCGGCTGACCAGATCAGTCCGCCTATCAAGGGCAGGCCCACCGCCAGACGCGGCGCGTAGGGCAGCAACAACAACAGCGCAAACCCAGTCAGCGAAATAAGGCCGAACCAGCCGACCACCGCCATGCCGCCAGGCCAGACCTGGGCGGACGCATAGGCGGCCAGCCCGAGCAGAAGAGCGCCTGACGGGCCACAAAAGTGTCTGGCCAACGCCGGCACGCTCGGGTTGACCAGCTGTTTCCAGTGGCGCTCCTTGGCGAGGCAAAACCCAAGCATTCCCGCATAGGCAAGCAGAAGGCTGGCGCACAGGGCTGATCCATTCATGACGAAGCTCCGGCGACCGGGTGATCGAGTCGAGCCGAGCGGGCCTTTCGCGCGGCAACCACTGTTGGGATTTTCCATACGGTCCATCCCAGTAACAGCCCGATCAAGGCAACGCTACCGAGCAGCGAAAGCCGCATGGCATCCAGCGAAGCGTGGGTCGTCCAAAGGTCCAGCACCGGCAGCGTGAAGGCCATCAATGCGGCGGCCGAGAGCTGCTCGCGCCAGGCGAATAGCGGCTTGCGCAGCCAGGCGTGAAGCCAGCCCAGTGCCCAGATGCCGAAGAACAACCGCAGCTCCCAATCCTGGCGCCCAGCCAGCTCAGCCGGCAGCAACCGGTTGCCCCACAGAAGCGCAACACAGGCCAGTGAAAGCCCTGCGATCACCGCAACGTTCAGGCTCTCCACAACCCGCAGGAACTGTGGATTGGCCTTGGCCTGCTTGCGTTGCTTGACCGCGTAGAGCACCAGCCCGGTTCCAATCATGGCGCAGCTGATCAAGCCGCAAATGAAATACAGCCAGCGCATCGGATAGCCGCCGAACTGCGCAAAATGCAGACCGGCAATCACCCGTTGGGTCAGCTGGCTGGTGCGTGACGGTTCAGGCGCCTGGAGCAGCTCGCCGTTGGCGCCGTTGAAGATAATCCCGTCGCCCTTATTGAGCTCGATGCGATTGCCCAGCACTGGGCGCGCCAGGACTTTGGCATCGGAGCGGCCCGGGTTGAGCACGGCCAAGCTGCCGATCATGCCTGCGCCGTAGTGGTCCTCGGCACGGCTGACGAAGTCACCCAGTGGCAGCAAAGCCGCTGTTGGTGCCGAAACCCGTTCGCCACCACGGCCTTCGCCGCGTAGTGCTTGCTGTGCCGCCCATGCCGGTTGCGCTTCATTGAAAAATGCCTGGGCATCACCGTCATACAGCGCATCCACCGCAGCAGGCATATAGAGCACAAAGAAAATCGCCAGCCCTGTGTAGGTGATCATCAGGTGGAACGGCAGCAGCAGGACGGCACTGGCATTATGAGCGTCGAGCCATGAGCGCTGTCCTTTCGCTGGGCGAAAGGTGAAGAACTCCTTGAAGATTTTCTTGTGGATGATGATGCCGCTTAACAGCGCCACCAGCATCGCCATGGCCGCGAATCCCACGACCCATACTCCCAGCGTGCGCGGCAGATGCAGGGTGTAGTGGAAGTGGAAGAAGAAGTTGCCGCCTATGGTTTTGCGCGGCTCGATCGTCTCTCCGGTCAAAGGGTCGAGATGAGTGACGCCTTCACCACCACGGCGTCGTTCACCGACCGAAACGGCCAGGTCAGGCACGCGTGCGGTTGGCAGGCTGATGTTCCAGTTCGTTTCGTCCGCGTGTCGCTCGGCCAGCCAGCGCTGGGCCGCATTCGCCGCCTCCGCTGCCGGTTGTGCTTGATCTGTCAGCTCCGGCTGCATCCACCAGTTGATCTCCTTGTCGAACACCGCAAGCGTGCCGGTGAGGAAGATGGCGAATAGCATCCAGCCGATCAGCAACCCGCACCAGGTGTGGAGCCACGACATGGATTGCGTCAGGCTGCCTTTCATCCCAGCACCTCCATCAGTTGCGGCCAGAAACCGATGATCGCCAAAGGAATGGCGACCCCTACACCCGTCAGCACCCGCCGCAGTGAAGTCGCTGCGTACGCCCAGAGTATGAACAGCAGATACACCACGAACGACAGCAGAGAAGCTGTGGTAACGGCGTCCACCGGGTCGGCCGGCAGCAATCGTGCGAACGCAGCGGTAAAGGCATAGGTAAAGGCGTAACCGCCCAGAAGGGCCAGCCCAGTGCGGGCCGCGATGGCAGGCCAGGCGCTTCGCGATTGAGTGGCAGAACGAGTCACGACGGGTTTCCGAGTAAGGTTTATACGATAAATGCCCAACCGTGTTTAAACGGCCGGGCATTGTTGATTTGATGAACGCGCTGGGCCTAAGCCCACACGCTATGCCCTAAGGGACATATCGTTAACGCAAGTCTACTGGGACCCAGCAGGGCGCACTGCCTGGCAGAGATGTCTTTCTCATCTCGCCTCAGAATGAGACGTTCATCCCGACCGTGTACCGACGTCCATCAAGGACGGTTTCATGACTGGTGTATTCAATCTGCTCATTGAAAATGTTGTAAACGCCAGCGAGCAGCTTGACGTTGTGGGTGACGTCGTAGGTACCGCCCAGGTCGACCAGCGTGTACGAAGGGGTGCTCTTGGCCATGCTTGTGCGTGACAGATATTCGGATGTTTCGCTGCGGTAATTGAGTCTCGCCCAGGTGCCGAGGCGGTCGCTGGTTTGCCAGTCCAGCGTGGTGTTGAACATGTGCTTGGGCATCTGGTTGAGAGGCTCGCCGCGGAACTCGCCGCTGCGCTGTTCCGATTCGGTGTAGGTGTAGTTGGCACCCAGGGAGACACTCTCTGTGATCGCCCAGTCGAAGGTTGCCTCGACGCCGCGCATGCGAGCCTCGTCGACGTTCACTCGGTCACTGATGAAGCGGTACGCCTCGCCGTTGGCAATGCACTGGCCGGACGCGTTGCCGGTGGTATCCGAGCAGCGGCGAAGCTCGGTGATCTTGTCCTTGAAGTCGGTGTTGAACAGTGTCACGCCAGCCGACAGGCCGTTCAGGCTGTCCCATAGCACGCCGATTTCCTGGCTCAGGCTCTCTTCTGGCTTGAGCGCCGAATTGCCTACGATCACCGCCGGGTCGCCCCGGCCCCCACCCGTGATCTGTCCCCAGTTATCTACCGCCGAGCGAATGTCTGGCGAACGGTAGCCGCTGGATACACCGCCTTTGATCGTCCATTGCTCTGCCGCTTGCCATACGCCATAGACGCGGGGGGACCAATGGGTGCCGTAGTTCTCGTCACGATCCATTCGCAGCCCGGTGGTCAGCGCGAAACTGTCGGTCAGGCTCCATTCGTCCTCGGCAAACAGTGCCCAGGACCAGCGTGTCAGCCGGGTCAGGTCTTCGGCACCGGCCAGCTGATTACCCTTGTCCGAAAGGTCCTCGTACTTGTATTGGCCGCCGAGCGTGGCGACGTGGTCACCTAGAAACAGGGAAGTCTGGGTATTGAATACGCTGTTCTCCAGCTCCATCTCGCGGCCAGGGTTCTCGATGCGCTCCTGCTGCACATAGCTCTCCGACTGGCCCGACTCCCAGCGGCCTGTGTGGCTGATGGAGTAATGAGTACGGTCATAATCCGATAGTGAGTCGCTGTTGCTTGTACCAGATCTGCCTACGCTGGCGTTGCGTTCCTGCTCGGTCCTTCCCACCTCCAGCACGAGGTCGTTGGCCTCGTTCGGCGTGAAGGACAATTTGGCCGTTCCGCTATCGGTCTTCTGCTCGTTGAAACCGCGAGGAATGTCATCTTCGTCGCGCCGCGACGTCTGTCCGTATACCTGGAGCCCCAGCAGGCCGTCGACCAGAGGGCCGGACAGGTGCCCGTTGAGGGTGTGGTAGTCGCCGGAGTCGGAGCGGTCCTGGAAGGTCTTTTCCGTCCGCAGGCCGCCGTGCCAGGTGTCGGCGACCTTGCGTGTGATGATATTGATCACACCGCCCATGGCATCCGATCCGTAAAGCGACGACATCGGGCCACGCACCACCTCGATCCGCTCGATGGCTTCAAGCGGCGGCGTCCAGCCCTGCTCGATGCCTGGCCCATCACTGTTGGGGCGCGTTGCGCGCGACTCCATGCGTTTGCCGTCGATTAGGATCAGGGTGTACTTGGACGCCATGCCGCGAATGCTGATATCGCTGGAGCTGGCGCCGCCAGTGACAACGACGCCGGGAATGTCGCGAAGCGCATCTGTGACGTCACGGTAGGATTTCTTTGCCAGCGCCTCCCGAGTAACGACGGAGATGGAGGCGGGCGCCTGCTTTACCTGTTGCTCGAAACCCGATGCAGTTACGACGACATTCCCTAGCTCGACCTGCTCCTGGGCGTTGACCGGTGCGCTTATCCACGTTGTAACTGCAATAGCGCAAGCCAGCCGATGTCGATTGAAGGTCACCATGTACTGCCATCTCCGTGAGAAAACTGAGGTCAGCTGCAGCCACGAGAGCGCGGCCCTATGCGTGTGCTTAACGACTTGAGTCGCCAAACCGAGCGTAATGCTAAGCATTCTCATTTGAGAGTAAAGCGCATTTACAATCTATACACTTCGCAGCTGAATCGTCATCCGCAGGCCTGGTTCGCTGTTTTCAGCCCAGATGCTGCCGCCTTGCATCAGCACCATGCCGCGCGCGATTGCCAAGCCCAGTCCGAAGCCGTCGCCGCCAGGTCGCGCGGCGCTGAGCCGGGCGAAAGGTCGGAAGATCACCGGCAGCTGATCCTCGGGTACGCCGGGCCCCTGGTCTTCGATTCGCAATCGCCAGGATTCGCCGTCGCGCTCGGCCCACAGACAGATGGACGCCCCGGCGGGGGAGTAGCGAATGGCATTTCGCAGAATGTTTTCCATTGCCTGAGCCAGAGCGTTGAGGTTGCCGAGCACCCGGCAGTCATCGGGCACTCTTGCCTGGATACGCTCGCGCGGCCAGCCCGCTTCGAAACAGGCGTTTTCGCAGAGCAGGTCCCAAAGCGCTGCCACTTCCACCGGTTCGCACTCGAAACGAGGCTGTTCTGAGTCCAGCCAGGCGAACTCCAGGGTGCTGTCCACCAACTGCTGCATGCTGGTGATTTCCCGATCTGTGCGGCGGCGCATTTCATCCGCGTTCAGGTCGCTTTCGCAGGCCACACGCAATCGGCTGAGCGGCGTGCGAAGTTCGTGGGAAAGATCGCGCAGCAACTGCTGTTGCTGGGTAATGGAGTCGCGCAGGCGCCGCGTGAGGTATTCCAGCGATCGGCCAAGCTCACCGAGTTCATCGCTGCGCCGCGCAATCGAGGGCGGCAACAGGGAATCGAGTCGGTTGCTTTGTAGTGCATTGGCCTGTTGGCGCAAACGGTCCAGCGGAGAAACCAGAAGGCGGTAGAGCAACCAGCAGAACAGCATCGACAGCAGGATCAGCGGCAGATACACCCCGCCAGCGGTCAGCAGTGCATGATTGCGCCAAGGCCGGAAGCGCTCCGGCAACCGCATCATCAGCTGCGCGCCGGTGCCCTCCAGCGGTATCGAGACCAGCGGCAGCCCCTCGTAGCGGCGGCTCATCGGCCAATCGTAGTGCCGAACGAAGGTGAGCATCTGCCGCTCCTCGTCGCTCAGCTTCTGGCCGCCCAGCGGCTGCAACTGATCATCCACGACGACCAGCCAGCTCGACTCTCGCGCCCGCATATCCGCCAGCCATTGTGCCAACGCCTGTGGCCCGATCTGCAGAGCTGTGCGTGCCTGGTCGGCATAGCCGGACAGGGTATTTAGCGCCTCATCGGAGAGGTAGGAGCTGGTACGGTCGATCTGACGTCCCACGTATCCGCTGGCCCAGATCATCGAGAGGCAGAAGCCGGCGACCAGCACCACGAGACGCCAGAACAGTGAATGTCGGTTGGGCATCAATTGGTCTGCACCTCCAGCACGTAGCCCTTGCCCCATACCGATTCCAGGCGCAACGGCAGGATCTGCTCGCGGGCGAGCTTCCGGCGGATATTGCTGATGTGCATGTCCAGGCTGCGGTCATGTTGTGAGTAGCCACGTCGCAATGCCTGCTGATAGAGGAAGGGTTTGCTCAGCACTTCGCCAGCGGCCTCGTGAAGCACCTTCATCAGCCGGAATTCGGTGGCCGTCAGCCCGACCCAGCGCCCCTCGAAACGCAGGTCGCAGCGCTGATCGTCGAAGCGCATCGACTCGTTGTCCGCCGCAGCAGGGGCGCTGCGTTCGTAGGCCACGCGGCGCAGAATGGCGGCAATGCGCACCTGTAATTCCGCGATGCTGAATGGCTTGGGCAGGTAGTCATCGGCGCCGCTGTCGAACCCCTGAATGCGATGCGCTTCGTTGCCCAGTGCCGACATCATCAGCACCGGCGTACGGCTGTGTGCCCGCAGGCAGGTGAGCACGTCCATGCCGCTGAGTTCGGGCAGCATCACGTCCAGCAGAATCAGGTCGTACGCCGACTCACGCGCGAGTGCCAGTCCAGTTACGCCGTTATCTGCGAGCGTGACCTGAAAACCATGGCTCTCCAGTGAGTTCTTCAGATGGGTGCGAAGAATCGGATCGTCTTCGATGGCGAGGATCTGTCGCGTTGCTGCAGCAGGCATGCGGGGTCCAGTGCAAATAAGAACGATTATAGATTGCGAGGGTGATGCGTCGGCAAGAGGCTCAGCACTCTTACCGCAAGGTGCCGCGCGACACTCGACTTGTGTGCCATTGGCGGTGCATCTTCACCAGATCGCCGAACCTGCTTACTGGAGCCTCCATGCGTCAGCTGTCATTTCTCGCCCTTTCACTGGCTCTGCTGTGCGGCAGTGGTGTCGTCTTGGCTGCCGGAGAGCAAACGCAGTTGATCGAGTCGATCAATGCCTACCGCAGCCAGGTGCAGCGCTGCGATGACCGCGCCAGTGAAGAACTCACGCCATTGCAGCCAGATGCTCGGCTGGTCCTGCCCGCGACAGGCGCCGGCGATCTGCAAGGCGCGCTTGCCCGTGCCGGTTACCCGATGGTCAACGTGCAGGCGGTCAGCCTGTCCGGCCCTCGCGACCCTCAAGCGGCGATGCAGGCGCTGAAGACGAGTTTTTGCCGCGTGGTGCTCGATCCTCAATATTCCGAGATTGGCGTCAGTCGCGAGGGGCGTGATTGGCGCATCGTCGTCGCGCGACCCTTGCTGGGCGGGCATCTGAAAGACAGCCAGAGTGAGGGACAGGGATTGCTTGCAGAAATCAACCGAGTTCGTGCTTCCGCTCGCCAATGCGGCGGCAAGCCTTTTGCGGCGGCTCCGCCGCTGAGCTGGAACACGGCCCTTGCCAGTCTCGCTGAAATCCACGGTCGCGCGATGGCCAACGGCAATTTCTTCAGCCACCTCGACGCGGATGGCCGCACGCCGGGAGACCGCGCAGAACTCGCCGGCTATACCGGTTCGCCTGTGGGGCAGAACATTGCTGCAGCACTGGACCGGCCCAGTCTGGTTGTCGATGGCTGGCTCGCCAGCCCAGGCCACTGCGCTAACCTGATGAATCCACAGTTCAGCGAGATGGGTGCCGCCTACGCCGTCGATCCGCGCAGTGATGCCGGCATCTACTGGGTCGGGATGTTTGGCGGGCAGTGAGCCTAGGTGTCGTCAATCCAACAGGGCTGCCGATCGTCCGAACGAATGCTGCTGGCGCGTGCTCGAAATTGCAGGCGTCGAGCAGTGATTCGATAGCCAACGGCTGGAAACTCCCCCATCACTCGAAGGAGATCGCAGACATGATTGACCCAAAAGATCCGCTCAAGGATGGCGTGACCCCACCTGACCACGGTGAGTACGGCGACGTGCCGGACTCGGCAGAGGGCACCGATCCGGATGAGCGCGGCGACGTGAAGAACGAACCGAACCCAGGCGAGAGCCCGCTCGGTTAGTGCCCGCGAGCGCCGTGGGTGTGACGAGTGCACGCGGCCCGCTGGACAATAATCGCCTCAAGCCCTAAAAAGACGCGCGCTGTGCCCGGCGGTAATGATCGTTCCGGCACCCAGGCTCATCAATGAGGCAGTGGATTGTGAAAAAGAAGAAGTCCGTGGACCCCGTGCGTCAGGCTGAAAAGAATCGTGCACACCGGATTGGCTGGGTGATTGCGCTGGCGGGAATCGTAGCTGGGTTCGTGCTGCTCATGATGAAACAGGCCTGATCCTGCGCGGCGCGGGCTTCGGCGCAGCATCATCTTGCCTGGCGAGGTAACCGATTGAGTAGCAATCGCCGCAGCCCAATGCTCCGAATGGCAGCGGGCGACTTGTGCGACCCACCGAATAGCCTGTACTGGTCACGCGTTCAACAGCTGTGCCTGTCTCTTGCAGGAACCGCCGCTGAGAATGACGCCATCTAATCAGCCGCTGCCTCGCACCGAGCCCTGCATGCACATCGCCATTTTGACGTTCGACGGTTTCAACGAGCTGGATTCGCTCATCGCCTTGGGCATCCTCAATCGCATCAAGCAACCGGAATGGCGGGTTTCACTGGCCTCTCCCTGCGAGATGGTCACCTCGATGAATGGCGTCCAGCTGCATCGACATGTGCCATTGGATGGGATACATAACTGTGACGCCGTGCTGGTCGGCAGCGGCATCAAGACCCGCGAGATCGCAGAGGATGCCGCGCTGATGCAAATGCTGGCGCAACTCGATTCGACACGGCAGCTGATCGGTGCGCAATGTTCCGGCACCTTGTTACTGGCAAATTCCGGCCTGCTGAACGGAGTCCCCGGATGTACCGACCTCACCACTAAGCCGTGGGTGCAAGAGGCTGGGATCGAGGTGCTGGAGCAGCCGTTCTTCGCGAGGGGCAATCTGGCGACAGCGGGCGGCTGTCTCGCCTCCATTTACCTGGCAGCCTGGACCATTGCCCGCCTGGCTGGTCGAAAAGCTGCGGCCGAGGCGTTGCACTATGTTGCGCCGGTTGGGGAGAAGGGCGCGTACGTCGAGCGCGCGATGGGCAACATCGAACCCTATCTGCCGTAGTGCCTGAGACGCAGAGATTCCCACGCCGCGCGTGGGAATTCTCGACAGCAGGGCGATCAGGCGAACACGAAGTACTTACGCACGGTTTCGACGACTTCCCAGGTGCCGGTCATGCCCGGCTCTACCACGAAGATGTCGCCAGCCCTGAGGTGGATGGGCTGCATGCCGTCTGGGGTGATGATGCAATAGCCTTCCTGGAAATGGCAGTACTCCCATTTGACGTACTCAACACGCCATTTCCCGGGTGTGCAAATCCAGGTGCCCATGATCTTGCTGCCATCATCGGAGGTATAGGCGTTCAGGTTCACGGTATGCGGGTCGCCTTCTATGCGCTCCCACTTGCAGGCGTCGACGACGGGCATTGGCTGAGTGTCACGAAGTACGGTGATAGGTGCGTTGGCCATGAGTGCTCCGGGTGAGGGTATGGGCCGCTCACGTTACAAGGGGGCTACCTTGGCCAATTGTCTGGGGTCGACACCTTGATGCTCATCTGCGCTGTAAACCGGGTGCGGATGCCGCTTCACTGACCGCCTGCCTTCGTGCGCGACAGGGCGGCCTCAGCAATGAACCGCGGAACGATCAACGCCTCAGCAAGGTTTGCGTGCTGCGCCAAAACCGGGGCCGGAGCGGGTGTTGTTGCCCTTCGCCAGGCGGTCGTACAGCACTACGTTGACCGTCGCCGCGAGATTCATGCAGCCGTTCGTGGGGATGTACACGACGTCTTCGCACCAGTCACGGATCTCCTTGCTCAGTGACCCATCTTCGGCACCGAAGATGTACAACGCGCGATCTGGGTGCGTGTACTCGGGAAGGGCGCGCGCACCCTCGACCAACTCCACCGCAACAGGTACGCAACCGAGTGGCAGAATCTTGCGCAGGTCATCGATATTGATCAGCGGAATGTCCTGATGGACTTTCTTGGTGTCGGTGACGAAATCCCTGGCGCGGTCATAGCGAGTCCCGGTGTAAAACACCGATGCCGCGCCGTAGCAGCCAGCGGCACGCATGATCGCGCCTACGTTGGAGGGCGATTTCGGGTTGCTCAGGCCGATGCAGGCGTATCGTTTGTTGCTCACGGGGCAAGACTCGCGCGGAAAACACGCGAGTATACGGGACAGCCCGGGTGTCGGTCGGCGCCGAGGCGCCGGGCCGCGATCAGGGGATCAGTTTGTTGGCGCGCAGCTTCTCGAAAACCTCGAAGAAGGCTTCGTCACTGGCCTGGTAATCCGTGAAACCGAGCGTGCGGCTCTTCGACATGTCCGTCACCACCTCGATGGGGCGCCCCAGATCGGCATCGGTGTGCCACGGCGAAATGAGTTTGCCGATGTCCGCTTCGGCCAGCCCGGACTGTCTCGACAGCTCTGCCCAGACTTCCGCATCGTTTGCCATCTGCCGTTCCAGCGGAGCCGGTTGACCGTCGAACGGTGCTGCTTCGATGCCAAACCATTGGGCGATGCGTGACCACATCCACTTCCAGCGGAACACGTCGCCATTGACGATATTGAAGGCCTGATTCGCTGCTGCCGGTGTGGTCGAGGCCCAGCGCAGATGCCGAGCCAGCTGACCTGCATCGGTCATGTCGGTCAGGCTGTTCCATTGCACCTCCGAACCCGGGAAACGGAATGGACGGCCGGTGAAACGGCAGATCGAGGCGTAGACGGCCAGCGTGGTCGCCATGTTCATCGCGTTGCCCACCGCCATGCCGGTAATGGTGTGCGGCCGGTGCACACTCCAGGTGAAGCCGTCCCGGTCGGCTGCTGCAAACACCTCGTCTTCCTGGGCGTAATAGAAATTCTCGACGTCGAGCCGCCCCTGTTCCTCACGAAACGGCGTCTGCGGTAGTGAGCCCTTACCGTAGGCTTCGAACGGGCCGAGGTAATGCTTGAGGCCGGTAACCAGCGCGACATGGCGAACCGAGCCGGATGCTCGGACGGCTTCGAGCACGTTGCGAACCATCTGCGCATTGACGCGGATGTTCTCCGCCTCGCTGGCTTGCCGAGCCCAGGTGGTCAGAAAGATATGCGTGGGCGAAACCTCAGCCAGCGCCGAGGCTAGGGCCTTCGGGTCCAGCAGGTCCGCGCTGATCGGCGTGACACCCGATTCCTGATTCGGTCGACGGGCCAGCCCGGCGACCGCCCAACCTTCATCGGCCAGCAGGCGAGACACCGCACTGCCTACAATGCCGCTCGACCCGACCACCAGTGCTTGATTTGTCATACTCAGACCCCAAAAAGCGAAACAGACCTGCACCTTACCCACTCGAAAATGCCGATCCAAGTCGGCACCAAATGGTAACCATCCCCCATGCAACCCGGATCTGACGAAGAACAATGGCGCGAAGACTGCGCGCCAAGGCGCGTGCTCGAGATCTTCTCGACCAAGTGGACGAGCATGATTTTGCATACGCTGCACGCGCGCCATGACGGCATAGCGCGGAGCGGGGCGCTGCATCGCAGCCTCCCGGGAATCTCCAAGAAGATGCTGGTGCAAACGCTGCGAGAGCTGGAAGCGAGCGGCCTGATCGAGCGGCACACACTGGACTCGGTTCCCCCAGCGGTCAGCTACGCACTGTCGCCGCTTGGCAAACTCATGGTTCAGCCAATCGAGATGATTTACGAGTGGGCCCGGCAGAACGCCCCCGCGCTGGACCAGCTGCAGCCACGAAGCACGTCACGCAGGCGGGGCCAATCCGAGTAGCTGAAACGTTACGGCAGGCGCTCGGCCATCTACGAGCGCCCCCGCACGCTGTTTTATGGTGTATCGCTTCACACTTTCTACACCCGACGCCGCCGCTTTCGACTCCTGCAAGGTTCGAGAAAGGTAGGGCGAATTCAATGGCGAGCTGAGCGGCGCATCAACGCGATTATTCGTGGCGGGGCTCAGGCGCTGACCGCACAAGCGGCCTGCGCTCATCTTCAGACCAGAAAGGATTTACCGTGTTGATCAAGAAATCTCTGCGCGCGCTGCTGTTGGGTTGCAGCCTGCTGAGTGCGACGTGCTGGGCGGATATGGCGCCCCTGGAAATCATGAACATGGCGGGCCTGCAGCGCAGCCTGGGGCAGATCGTGGCCAAGGACTACCTGATGATCGGCGCGGGCGTGAAAGTGGACGAAGCCACCGAACAACGTAACGCGAGCCTGGCGCTGTTCGAAGATCATCACGCCCAGCTAAAAGCGGCTGCGCCCAACGACGCCATCCGTGTCGCGTTGAAGGAAGTGGAGCGCACCTGGGCCGATTACCGCGCCCTGGCGGCCGGTACGCCCGACAAGTCACAGGCTCCGGTCGTACTGGCGAAGGCAGAAGAACTGGTCCGGCAGACTCAGCAGGTCACGGATCTGTTCGAGCAGCACAACGGCGACGCCGCTTCGCATTCGATCAACCGCAGTGGCTGGAACCGTGTGCTGACCCAGCGCACCGCAATGTTTTACATGGCCCGCGCCTGGGGCGTGCAGGACCCGGATCTTGAAAAGGAGTTTGCAGCGTCGGTTGAAGAGTTCGGCGTGATCATGAACGAGCTGCAGGCAGCCGATGCGCCCAATGCGGAAATCGCCGAAGCCTTGCGCAAGACTGATGCCCGCTGGAAGTTCGCGAGCAAAGCGTTCACCTCCAAGCAGTTCGTGCCCACCATCGTGGCAGTAAATGCCGAATCGATGTTCCGTCAGCTCAACGAAATGACCCGCCTCTACGCTGGCTTGCACGACAACCGTCTGTAAATCTTGTCATCTCGCGCCTGAGCAACAGGCGCGCCCTGACTGGCGGGCTGTTCGGCCTTCGCCAGCCAACCTCAGCTGCATTCGGCAGAGGCTACATGCGCAGAAGCGTTTCGTGATCAATCGAGGATCACGGCGTGGCCCTCCAGTGGATTGATATCGCCTTTTATCAAGGATTCAGCCAGTGCCTTGGCCGCTTCAATGCCGTCGTGCTCGTTCACCTGCATCCACGGCTGCTGCTCATCGCTTACCCGGTTGATGAAGGCCAGCTGTGCCTCGTTGAAGCGGCGTGTCACCTCGGCCGGGCCCCAGTCAGCGTTGCGCTTCTTGATCTGATAGGGCGCGAAATAGGGCTGCGGCTGCGGACCTGCCAACGTCTGGTCACGTTTGCTGTATTCATGGCTTTGGGCAGACCCGGCGTAGCAGTCGTACACCAGTGCGTCCTTGAAGTGCCCGTGAATCTGCTGGCGAAGGCTGGCGCTACCGGAGAAGTCCACGTAGAGCGTGGGCACGCTCGGGTCCAGCGAAGCGAGCTGGTCGTAGGCCAACGCTTGGCGGTAGCAGCCGAGACGCTGCACGAAGTCAGTATTGCCGGCCGATGTCAGGCCGATGACCTGCACGGCGGGATTGCCCTCCAGACAGAACGCAGTGCCGTATGCCGTCTTGCTGGAGGCGCTGGAGATCACTACCTGACGCGCTCCAAAAAAGGCGTTGTCATCAAGGAAGTCGGCCAGCATGAAGGAGGTGATGAATAGCGGGCGCAACAACATCTGGTAGTTCTCGCTCTCGGCGCGGTAGGCGTCGTCGCTGCTGATGCGCTGGTACTGGTTGTAAGCCGAGGTGAGTTCGAGTCGATGCTCGGCACCGTCGTAGAAACCGCGCTCGGAGACTCGCACCGGTTGCATGACCAGATGGCTGGCGATCGGCCAGAAGCCATAGAAGCGTTCGCCCTTCGCCAGGCCGTCGACGGTGCTGTCCATTACCTCGGCAAACCCCCAGGCGGGCATGTGGAACCACTCGGCATCGCCGGTAGAGAAGAAGTCCCAGTAGCGCAGATGAGGGGTTTCACCGAATGCGGCGTAGGTAACGTTGTTCGTGGTCAGTGCCAGTCGGCTGATACGCAGCAGGGCTTCGCCGGACTTCAGCTCCGGCATCTCCAGGGTATGAATGCGGGTCTGCTGCATGTCTTTCTTGTTGTTCTGCAACTGGCGGATGACGCTCATCGATGGCACCTTGGTTTCGTAAAAATGGACGTCTTCGACTGTAGCCCTTTCGTCTCACTGCCGGGTTCGGATTTCATGAGCACACGATTGCCAAGCGCCAAGCCGCTCAAACGGCCCACTCAGCAGCGTGCCAAGGCCACCGTTCAGGCGATTTTCGATAGCTATGTTCGGATTTGGCAGCGTGACGGCTGGTCTCGAATGACGACCCGCGCGGTTGCCCTGGAAGCGGGGGTGGCCATCGGCACCCTGTACGATTACTTCCCCAACAAACACGCGCTGCACTCGGGCTACGTGCGTTATTGCGTCGAGCAGCTGCTGCGCGCCATCGACGCGCAAGCGGTAGCGCCAACCGCGCTTGCCTGGCCCGAGCGCATTCGCCGACTGGTGCGCGCGCTGGCCGGGGTCGAGCCGCAGCTGCCATGGTTTCATCCGGACATGCTCGAGCTGGAGATGCTGGTGGCCGAGCCCAAGCACCAGCGCCGGGTCTATGAGGACCTGCTGGGAGCCTGGCAGCGAGTCATCGACGTGGCGACCGATATGCCGGCGCGGCCCTCTGCTGACACCCTTGAAGCATTACATCTTTCGGTCTGGGGTGGCCGCCGCTACGCCATGCTGGTGCAGCTCGAAGCGGATCGTATGCACGCCTGGGCCGGCTGCATGGAGCAGCTGTGCCTGCGCGCACTCGCGGGCGATACAGCCTGACCCCTCGCACGGCTAGCGATCACCAGAACGCATGAGCGATCGCAAAATTGCTGTCTGACGTCGAAATTCTTCTCTTTTGTTCGACTATCAAGACAAAGCGAACCAGAGGAGAACAGCAATGCCTAGCACTATCCGCCTTCACCGCGTCTTGAAAACCACGCCGGATCGCCTCTACCGGGCCTTTCTGGATGCTGACGCCAAGGCCAAATGGATGCCGCCGAACGGCTTCACCGGCAAGGTGCATGAGCTCGATGCCCGTGTTGGTGGCCGCTACAGGATGTCCTTTACCAATTTCACCACGGGCACCAGCCACAGCTTCGCAGGCCAGTACCTCGAGCTGTTGGAAAACCAGCGAATCCGCTATGAAGACACCTTCGACGATCCGTCCCTGCCGGGTAGCATGCAGGTGACAGTGACCTTAACGCCGGTTTCTTGCGGCACCGAGCTGAACATCGTCCAGGAGGGCGTCCCGGATCCGATTCCAGCTGAAGCCTGCTACCTGGGCTGGCAGGAATCACTGTCGCAGCTGGCCAAGCTGGTCGAGCCAGAGATTCCGGATGAATGATTGCCGGCATGCATGAGGATGATGGCGGGCTTGAGATATGATGCGCGCCCGCCAACGCCCCCACACCCGGAACATCAGCCCACATGCCCGGCAATGCGCTCTATACCGACCTGTCGGGTTACTACGACCTCATGTGCGCCGACATTGACTACAGGGCGCAAAGCCACTGTATTCATCGGCTTCAACAGCTGCTCGGCAACGGCGCAAACCGGCACCTGGATCTCGCCTGCGGGACCGGGCCGCATGTTCGTCATTTCATCGACGCGGGCTATCAGAGCAGTGGTCTCGACATCAACCAGCCCATGCTGGACAGAGCGGCGATCCGCTGCCCGCAAGCCTGTTTTTCCCGACAGGACATGTGCAGTTTTACGTCGACTCAGCCGGTCGACCTGATCACCTGCTTTCTTTATTCCATCCACTACAGCGCCAGCATCGAGCGGTTGAAAGCCTGTATCGCCAGCGTGCATGCCGCGCTGGTGCCCGGTGGACTGTTCTGCTTCAACGCCGTCGACAAGCACACCATCGACAATCGTTCTTTTGTATCGCACAGCGCTACGCACGCCGATGGATTGTTCACTTTCAGTTCTCGCTGGCATTACGCAGGCGCGGGTGAAAGTCAGCTGCTCAAGCTTCGCATCGAGCGAACCGTTTCCGGCCAAAGCCAGGTATGGCAAGACGAGCACCCTATGGTTGCCGTGAGTTTCAGCGAGCTATCAGAGCTGCTCCAACCCTACTTCGAGGTCCATGTGCTCGAGCATGATTATCAGAAGATCGCTCCCTGGGATGGTGTGTCGGGGAACGCGCTATTCGCCTGCGTCAAGGCGTAACAAGCAGCGACGCAGCCGCTCTCGTCACTGCTGACCCCTCATTTAGAAGCGATGACCGAAAGCGGCTATCGGTCCGATAGGAAAATTCGATAAAGACGCCTCAAAACGGGTGCCAGGTGCCTGCATGCCCCGTAATCTGGCCATCTCTGGCGTATCGGTTTATCAGTCAGGTGGTTCAATAGGCCTTTTCAGCCAGATGGGCCGTTTGTAGAGCATCTTTCCCGCTGCTAGTTTTGCTGCAAAGCCGTCCACGCGACGGCGTTGTGACAACAACCGTGAGGAACCGTAGATGAACGCCGAGTCTGGAGAAAACGCTGGTGGCGGATGCCCATTTGGTCATGGTGCAGGCGCGCCGCGCAAGAAACCCGGCAACCGGGATTGGTGGCCCGAGGCTCTGAGCCTTACGTCTCTTAATCAGCATTCGCCGCGATCCAACCCATACGGTGGCGATTTCGACTATGGCGCGGAGTTCAGCTCGCTCGACCTCGATGCAGTGATTGCCGATCTGCATGCCCTGATGACCGATTCGCAAGACTGGTGGCCGGCAGACTTCGGCCACTACGGCGGGCTGTTCATCCGGCTGGCCTGGCACAGCGCCGGGACCTACCGCATCACCGACGGCCGCGGCGGCGCAGGCGGTGGCCAGCAGCGCTTCGCACCGCTCAATAGCTGGCCGGACAACGCCGCGCTCGACAAGGCCAGGCGTCTGCTGTGGCCAATCAAGCAGAAATACGGGCGCAAGCTGTCCTGGGCTGACCTGTACGTGCTCACCGGCAACGTCGCGCTCGAATCCATGGGCTTCAAGACCTTCGGTTTCGCCGGTGGTCGCGCCGATACCTGGGAACCGGAAGAACTCTACTGGGGCCCCGAAGGCACCTGGCTGGGCGACGAGCGTTACAGCGGCGAGCGCCAGCTGCACCCGGGTCTCGGTGCGGTGCAGATGGGCTTGATCTACGTGAACCCGGAAGGCCCGAACGGCAATCCCGATCCCAAGGCGTCGGCTCACGACATCCGCGAAACCTTCGCGCGCATGGCGATGAACGACTATGAAACCGTTGCGCTGATCGCCGGCGGCCACACCTTCGGCAAGACCCACGGCGCAGGCGATCCCTCGCTGATGGGGCCGGAGCCGGAAGGCGCTGTGATCGAAGATCAGGGCCTGGGCTGGCGCAGCCGGTACAAGACCGGCGTAGGCGCCGACGCCATCACTTCCGGCCTGGAAGTGATCTGGAGTCAGACCCCCACACAGTGGTCGAACTACTTCTTCGAAAACCTCTTCAACTTCGAGTGGGAACTGACCAAGAGCCCGGCCGGCGCGCATCAGTGGCAAGCCAAGGATGTCGGGGAAATCATTCCCGACCCCTTCGATCCCAACAAGAAGCGCAAGCCGACCATGCTGACCTCGGACCTGGCCCTGCGCTTCGACCCTGAGTACGAAAAGATCTCGCGGCACTTCCTCGAGAACCCGGATGAGTTCGCTGATGCTTTCGCCCGTGCCTGGTTCAAGCTCACCCACCGCGACATGGGCCCCACCGGCCGTTACCTCGGCCCACTCGTGCCCAAGGAAACGCTGATCTGGCAGGACCCGATTCCCGAGTGTGACCACCCGTTGATCGACGACGCCGACATCGCCTCCCTCAAGCAGAAGCTGCTCGGGATGGGCTTTTCCGTATCGGAACTGGTGTCAGTGGCCTGGGCATCGGCATCGACTTTCCGCGGCTCGGATAAGCGTGGCGGTGCAAACGGTGCGCGTATCCGCTTTGCCCCGCAGAAGGACTGGGAAGAGAACAACCCGGCGTTGCTTGCCCGTGTGCTCGAGAAGCTGACCAACATCCAGAACGAGTTCAATGGTTCGGCCACTGGCGGCAAGAAGGTCTCCATGGCGGACCTCATCGTGCTCGCCGGTTGCGCTGCAGTCGAGAAGGCCGCTCAGGAAGGCGGCGTTACCATCAAAGTCCCATTCACCCCTGGGCGAATGGATGCACTGGAGGAATGGACCGACATCGAGTCATTCCAGGCTCTGCGCCCGGTCGCGGACGGCTTCCGTAACCACTACTACGACGCCCACTTCATGGCGCCCGAGGAAGCGCTGGTGGACAAGGCGCATCTGCTTCGCCTCAGCGCACCGGAAATGACTGCACTGGTCGGTGGCATGCGGGTGCTGGGCACCAACGCCGATGGCGGGAAGG
This sequence comes from Stutzerimonas zhaodongensis, assembly GCF_003696365.1. Lineage (GTDB taxonomy): Bacteria > Pseudomonadota > Gammaproteobacteria > Pseudomonadales > Pseudomonadaceae > Stutzerimonas > Stutzerimonas zhaodongensis. The sequence goes on along the minus strand of NZ_RFFM01000001.1, from coordinate 1,485,995 downwards.
AGGGCGTCTTCACCCATCGGGTCGGAACGCTCTCCAATGACTTCTTCGTCAACCTGCTGGACATGGGCAACGAGTGGGTCGCGACCGAGCACAAGAACCGTTACCAGGGTCTCAACCGCAAGACCCGCCAGCCGACCTGGACGGCGACTCGGGTGGACCTGATCTTCGGGGCGCAATCGGAGCTGCGTGCCCAGGCCGAGGTGTATGGCATGGCCGACGGCAACGAGAAGTTCGTAAAAGACTTCGTCGCCGCCTGGGACAAGGTGATGAACGCGGACCGGATCGATATCGGGACGGCAGAGGACAAGTTCAGCCAGAAGCTTTCTGCCTGAGTCTTGCGGCGGCGCCATAGGGTGCCGCCGACCCGACGCAAAACAGTCATTGGCCCAGCCTGTGGTTGGGACAAAAGTCAGGGCTAACGAACGGACCGGGCTCAGTGCCCGGTCTTTTTATTTCTGTGCAAAAGATCAGCGGCCAGCGGTAGCCAGATTCCCTAGTGCAATCGCGCTGTTGATGATCGCTGCGCCAACTCGTTCGCCTGCTGTGCCAGTTCATCAAGCAGACGGTCGCGATCTTTTTCTGCGTCGCTCATGGCTTCAGCGCCGTGCTGCTTCACGAGATAGGTATGGATCTGCCGCACTTCTTCGGATGTGAAGATCGGCTCCAGATCCTGCACCGCCAAGACCCCATCGGATACCCGGCTCCGGGTGTTCATCACCACTTGCGGACCACGGGCCGCCAACGGCAGAAATCCAAGCTTTTCGAAATACGGCACCTTGCCGGCCACGCAGGCCACCTCCGCGTGGGGATACCGCGCCATCATCGCATCGACCATGGCCCGCCCGACGCCATGCTGGCGATGGCTGTCCCGCACCGCCAGATACAGCAACGCGCACGCGTCGGCGTCATCCACATACGGAAGATACAACGCAAAACCCAGCAGGCTCGCCGGGTCGTCCGCATCCAGCGCCATGATCAGCTCCGGCTTGCCCGCCTGCGCACCGTCCATGCTGTCGAGATAACGATGCACTTCGAACCCCACGACATACTGATAGAGCTGATACAGAGGGTTACTGGGCGGCAGCGACACCGAGCTGATGTCGCTGAGGTAATCCACCACCATCTGCAACACCTGGCCTTTCATCGATTCCGGTGGCGGGGTGTTGAGGTGGGTGAGGGTGAACATGGTTGGGCTCCGGCGCGGTTTGGCAAAGGTTGCATTGTAACGGCGATCCACTCGAGGGTAGTGAGATTAGGCCCGAGCGTGCTGTGTCTCGACAGACAGGGACCTTGTGAGCCGTAGCCCCAGGCCCATCAACACTACGATCCCGGCAGCCATCATCAGCCATGTATTTGCGAGGCTGTTCAGGTGATCGCGCAGCAGGCCTGCCGTCAGCGGCGCCAAGCTGGCGATCAGATAACCACCACCTTGCACGAAGCCCAGGAGAGCGCCTGTCTCGGCGGCGTGCTCGACATGGTCCATCGCCAGTATCAATGAAAGGGGAAACAAACCACCAATCCCCACGCCCAGCAGGATGGCTGTAGGAATGGCCAAGGTCAGTGGGGCAAACGCCAGACATAACAATCCGACCAGCACGACTGTCAGTACACCCATGACCAGCAGCCGGCGCTTTTTGAATCGTCCGATAAAGGCGGAGAGCAACAGGCCCGCGCATACCTCGGCGAGGCTGATCCCGCCAAGTAAGAGGCCGCTATCGGCAGCGCTCCAGCCAAGAGAGGTGTAATAGGGTGGCAGCCATGCCAGCACCAGGGTATAGGCAGCGGTACCGACGCCGAAGAAAATCATCAGCCGCCAGGCTACCGGTGATCTCAATGGCAATGGATGTGAAGAGGTTGGGCCTGTGGCGACTGGGCGTTGCGCCATGAACCACCATCCCACCAACGTCAGTACTGCCGGCACTGCCCACATGGCCAGCCCATTGGCCCATCCGAATCGCTCGGCTAGTGGCGCTGCCGCCGTGGCGGCCACAGCAGCGCCACCCATGATGCCAGTGGTATAGAGCCCCATCAGAGTGTTGGCGCGCTGCGGATGGCAGCTACGTATGTAAGCCGGTACCAAAGCTTGTGCCAGAGCAATCCCTGCGCCTCCCAGCGCAGCTGTAAGGATCAGCCCCGTGCCGCTTGGCGCGCCCCATCGCAGGGCGCTGGCCAGAGCGACTAGCGCGAGCCCAAGCGCCACGCCACGTCGCTCGCCAAGACTCGCTTGAAGCCTGGCCCCGCCGAGCGCACAAAGACCCATCGCGGCGATGGGCAGCGTAGTCAATGCACCGGCTCCGCCGCCGCCCAGTCCTGTCGCAGCCTGGATACCATCGAGCAGCGGGCCGATGGACGCCAGGATTGGCCTCAAATTCAGGCCCACCAGTAGCACAAGCACGACTGTGGCTAAGGCTTCGCCACCCCGCAATAATGAAGGCGATGCGGATGTTCGAACGGAAAGCATATGTTTCTCCGGGAAGGCGGCAAGTATCTTAACGAAAAGTATCTTAGCACTAAGATAAATGGATGAGGAATTCATGACTGATCGAGCGCAGCTCGCCGTGGAGCAATGGCAGGACCAACGGCCCGACCTGGATACATTGCCGATGCGCCTGATCGGGCGTCTGGGTGAGGCGGCACAGTTGCTGAGTAGGGATGTGCTCCAACCGTTCTTTGATGCACATCGGCTGCACTTCGGTGAATTCGACGTACTGGCGACTCTGCGTCGCGCAGGAGCACCCTATGCGTTGAGCCCGACTGCGTTGTATGAGGCCGCGATGATTTCCTCGGGCGGGATGACCAACCGGCTCGACCGATTGGAGCGCGCAGGACTGATCGATCGTCGACCCAACCCGGACGATCGTCGGGGCACACTGGTCGCCCTAACCGACTCGGGCTTTACCCTGATCGACGGTCTAATGGAAGCACACGTAGAAAATGAGAAACGAGCGCTTGCGCCCCTCAGCCGTGACGAGCAAGAGCAGCTCGATGCGCTACTGGGCAAATGGTTGGCGGGGCGCTAAGGCGAATATCGGACGGTAGATAGCGCGACTGGCAAACCACTTGCGCCGCATGTAACCGCCGGTCCTCAGCAAGCTTTGGCTTGCTCTTGAGCGGCTTGGACCGCAGGAGTAACCGCTAGCGCGGCCGCAAGTCCCCCGCCACCTGTTCCTGGCTGGAAACGTTCAGCGTAAGCGTTGCTGCGGCGCCATGGGACGCCGCCTGATCGATGCTTGGTGTGACTGCGCTCAGCCTACGGTTTGATCAAAAACCGCATGCCGTTGTTGCCGCCTCAGTAAGGCATGGCGGCGTTGAGCAGCAACATCAGATCGTTATTGCCCGCCTCGTTGTTGTAGTCCTCGATGCGCAACAAGCTGCCTTTGAAGTTGATTGCCCATACGGGCATTTCGTAACGGAAGAACATTTCATATTCCATGTGCTTGCCATCGGCGTTCAGGCTCAGATCAACCTGATTCCAGGCTATGCTGTTGTCCTGGTTCAAATCGGTGGGCAATGATGTGGAAAGCGTGCCGTCTTTGATCCGTAGAGGCTGATAGGCGAGGGCGCCCAACTGCCATTGGCTGGTTGGTTGTCCGATCACGCCGAGGGTAAAACTGTCGCTGTATACGGTGGCTTCCTGTGCCCAGCCGTTGCTGGCTAAGCGGCTCCGGCCCGTGTTGTATCGCCCATAAACCTTCCAGCGTTCACTGAGCGGCATTGCCACGTTCAAACCGCTGAACAATGTTCGCGCCTGCCCATCACCAAACAACGCATTGCTTTGTGAGCCAAGCAGGCGCTGTTCTTCGCTCAGTACTCCCAGCTGTACGCTGGCTGCCAGGCCTGAGGGCGCAACGTAACCCCATTCGGTTTGCATACTGTGCTGCAGTTGCGAATCTCCTCGGTCGGCGAAGCGCTGCGGCACCTTGCCGGCTTGAACCTGCAAGCCGCCATGCCAATGGCTACCGAGCTGCCAGTGCATGCCCGCTCCGCTGGCCTGCTCGTCCAGGCTCAGATAAGGGTTACTGAATGCTTGGGTCAGGCTCGCGTGTTTGAGCGTCGGCGCCAGATGCTGCAGGCCCTGGTTCCAGGACGGATCGGTGTTGAAGCTGGCGCTGAGGGCAAGATCCGGGCTGAACTGCTGCCAGGCCTGCATTGCGCCGACGGCGTCGAGCCCGCTGCCTTCACCGCCTGCGCTGTAGTCCAGACGCAGGCCGCCCTCGGTGGTGAGTGACTGCATGCGGTACTCCTGATCGAAGCGCGCCAGATACCGGTCGGTGTCGATTCGGCTGGGCTCTGCCTGAGCATCGGCGCTCAGTGTCGCTCCGCTGAACAGGAACGGGGCGTTCAGGCTGTCCTTGAGTACCAGATCCACCTTGGCAAGCGAATTGCGGATTGCACTGCCCATGGCGGAGCTCTCTGAGATCACCGCGCTGTTGAACGGGACTATCCGGCCGGTGGAGGTCTCGATCATCAGCGCACCGATGGGTTGAGTGGCGGCGTTCAGGTCCATCACGCCCTGACCGTAAATAGCCTGGTCCGAATAAGGCCCGGTCTTACTGGCTGAGACGAGCAGGCGCTGGACGATCTGCGCCGGGCTCAGCGTGGGGAACAGATCCATCAGCAGGGCGACTCCGCCGCTGACTTGCGGAGCGGCAATCGAGGTGCCGGCTACCCATTGACTGGAGCCATCTCCATGGACATCGACCACGATCTGCCCAGGTGCCGCTATACACCAGGCTGCCGCATCACCGCAGCGATTGGAGTACCCGGAGATTGAGCCGGTGGAACTGTTGTTGTGGTCGACCGCGACAACTGCAAGCCACTGCCCCTGAAGGCCGGGGACGAGTACTGGCAGTGCTGCTAGGGAGCTGGGCTGGCTGTCACCGCTGTTGCCAGCGGCCCAGACGTAGACGATGCCCGCATCGACTCCTTGCTGATAGATCGGGCCAAAGTGATCGCGAACCCACTTGCCACCGTCGGCGTTGTCCTCGATGCGCGAGGTACCACCGCCCGCTCGGGTCAGGCTCCAGCTGTTGTTGGAGACGCGGGCGCCATACTGAATCTCTCGAGCGACCTGGTCCTGGTCGCTCAGTGCGCCGCTTCCCATTACCCGGATTGGCAGCAGTTTCGCACCGTACGCCACACCGTGAACGGCCGAGTCGTTCTTTTCCGCGGCGACTGCCTTGGCGACAGCAGTACCGTGGGTGCCGGTATCCGACATCCGCTCGCCGCCGTCAGTTACACGGTCCCCGCCGGGTGCGATCTGGTTTCGAAGCTCGGCCGCATCGATATCGACGCCGGTATCTTTCACCGCCACGACAACGCCATCGGCACTGGCCCCGCGGGCGTAGGCGTAATCGGCACCGAGCAACGACAGATGGTTGGCGCGGTTGAACTCAGGCGTGCGGAAATCCCCGGGCACAGCGACACGCGGGGGTTCAGGTGGCTGTGGCTCGGGTTCAGGTGTCGGGTCCGGTTGAGGAACTGGTGCTGGTGCTGGTGCTGGCGCTGGTTCCGGTTCCGGTTGTGGGGCCGGGTCCGGCGTCGGCGTCGGGGCTGGGCTCGGGGTCGGATTCGGTTGCGGAGCGGGACTCGGTGTTGGAGCAGGTTGCGGTGACGGGGTAGGCGCAGGAGCAGGAGCAGGTTGGCCACCCGTTGACGGCTTCGGGCGGCTTTCATCGGAACGGTTATTGGCTGCTATCAGCACGGCTGCCGTCGCAACGGCCCCGGTGATGGCAAGTTTCTGGCCGCGAGGCGTCTGAAACCACGCCACGCGCTCCTCCTCGGTGGCATTGGAAATCTCAGCCAGCAGCTTCTGCCTTTGCGGGCTGGCATCCAGGGCCAGGTATTGCACAAGCGAGCTGCGGTATTCGGGGAAAATCTCCAGAGCCGGCTCGACCTGCATGCGCAGCAGGGAGTCCGGCAGCTCATACAGACGTATGAACTCCTGCTGGATTTCAGGCATCAAGTCTGCTGGAGGAAAAGGCGTGGCCCACGCTGAAGTAGAGATAAACAGACCCAACAGCGTTCTGCGAGCAACCAGCCCTGTATTCCATGCCGACTTTCTACCCTTATCCATCTGTATGAACTCCCGTGTTGTTCTTGGCCATCCAACTGGCTAGAAGCAACCGGTGCGCCACTCTATTGGCGAAGTGCCATGCGTGTGCCGTTTTTGTGACGCGAAGCGCGCATGGATAAAAGTGAAAGCGAAGCGGTTAACGAAGCGGGCATACGTGCTCGCCAGTGCCGAGCCTTTCCTTTGCCCAGCTGGTGACAATTTTCGCCACCATCGACATTAGAAGGTCAGCGTGGCATGACGATTTAGCGTCGATTCCGGACATCTAAACTCTTGGCAAGCACGTAGTAAGGTTGCACAGAGCCCAGTAGAAGCCGGGCTCTGTGCCATTCAGTATTCGATTCGACAAGCTATACCGCCTCGGTCTGCCTTTGATTGCTAGGCAGCGCAGTGGCGGCCTCCAGCGTCATCTGAAGCTGAGCGACCAACACATCCACCTGATGCAGGGCCTGCTCCACCGAGGCAGCCAACACCTCGCCGCCCGTTTCCTGCCCTTCGATGGCAATCTGGTGGATGCGGGTAATGCCGATAAAATTCAGCGCCGTTATCAGATTCGGCTCCAGATGGTTCATGTGCGCCATCTCGCCGCCGGGGCCAAAGCCGATGCCACCCCTGGCAGTGAGAATGACAGCGTGCCGTGGCCTGTCTGCCAGCAATGGGACGTAAGGCTCAGGGAGTTTGGTTTCGTCGATTCCAACAGTTCGGGCCAGACGCACGATCTGATCAATCCACGCCTTTAGTGGGGCGGGCATGCCGAAGTTGTAGAGCGGCGTCCCGATGACCAGCACATCGGCGGCGATCAGCTCATCCACAAGCTGGTCGCTCTCCGCCAGAGCGTCCTTCATCCAGGGCTCCTGGCGTTCTGGCGGCGTAAAGGCCGACGCGATCCAGTCATGGTTGAGATACGGAGGCGGGTTCTGGCCTATATCCCGATACACGATGCTGTCCTGCGCGCGGTGGGCTCGCCACTGGCTGACGAAGCGATGGCTGAGGTTGCGGCTGTGAGAGCCGTGTTGGTCCTTGCCGGCAAGACCGGGGCGGGCGCTGGCGTCGAGGTGCAGAAGGTGCGTCATGGTGAGTCTCCTCTGTGAACGAATTCATCTGTCATTCGCGGTAGACCCAGCCTAGGGTTAGGCTCTATGGGCGACAAACGACGATTTCTTTCGAATACAGATGAGGAAAACTCAGCCATGGCGCACCGCTGGTTACCTTCGCTTTCCGCACTACGTGCCTTCGAAGCGGCTGCGCGCCGAGAGAGCGCCAAGCAGGCTGCCGAAGAGTTGAACGTCACCGCCACGGCGATCAGTCACCAGATTCGCTTGCTGGAAGAATCGCTTGGCGTCTCGCTGTTTCTGCGCAAACCCCGAAAGCTGGAATTGACCGCCCAGGGGCGGGAGCTGCAACAGGTGCTGGAAACGGCATTCGACGCTATCAGCACAACGGTCGACCGCCTCAGCGCTAAGCCCTGCCGGCAGGCCATTACGCTGACCACCACACCGGCAATAGCGGTCCGCTGGCTGGTGCCCTGGGTCTGTATGCTGCGCGATTCCCATCCCGACATTGATTTGCGCTTCCACACCTCCCACGAGCCGGTCGCGCTGGATGGTGTCACGGCGGATGTCGCAATCCGCTATGGCGATGGTCGCTGGCCCGGCTTGGTGGCGGAGAAGCTGTTCGACAACACCTTCGTTCCCGTCTGCAGCCCGCATCTCGGTTTGCGTGACGTAGCCGAGCTACCCAGGCACTCGCTGATTCACTTTCATGCGCAAGCCGCAGCTTCCGCTCCGATTCATTGGGCGTCATGGCAGAAGCTTGCCAACGTGCCGGGGCTGGACGTCAGCGCGGGGCTGGTGTTCTCCGACGAGACGCACGCCATCTCAGCCGCCATCGGCGCCCAGGGCGTGGCCCTAATGAGCCGCCAGCTGATCGAGGATGAACTGAAGGAAGGGAGGCTGGTGCAGCCGTTTGGGCCGGAAATGCCGGGCAAGCCGTTTCACCTGGTGTACCCCGAGAGCCGGCGGGATGACCCGACGGTACAGGCAGTGCGCGACTGGGTGATGGCGGTGCCGGGTGGGTTGTGTGAGGTGACGGGCTGATAACGGCAAAGCTGAGCCGCGCTATGCGAGGTCCGGGCCTTAGGGTGGAAAACGGCGAAGCCTTTTCCACGCGTATCGTCCAGGCTGATTGCTAGCTGCCCACCTTCCACCTCGCTGATCGGGCAACGAGGCGGAGGCAAACGCGGCGCGGTGTTATCGCACCTTTGCGACCGTTGGGTGCGGTGCCTTGAGCTCGCTTTTGAGGCCTATGACGATGCTGACGCACATCAGCAGCAGCACGAAGGTGAACGGGAAGCCGGTCGTCACCACCATGGACTGCAATGCCTTGAGGCCCCCACCCAGCAGCAGGGCGACGGCCACGAGGCCTTCGAAAATGCACCAGAACACGCGTTGAGGAATGGGGCCATCGTCCTTGCCGCCCGAGGTGATGGTGTCTATGACCAGCGAGCCGCTGTCCGATGATGTGATGAAGAAGATGGCGACCAGAACGATGCCCAACAGCGACATCGTCTGAGTGAATGGCAAGAGGTCGAACATTGCGAAGAGTTTGACCTCCAGTGCCGCATCCGCCACTGCGCGGTAGCCGTCATTGATGTACTGGTCGAATGCGACGCCGGAAAAGATCGACATCCAGAGGATGCACACGGCAGAGGGGACGATAAGCACGCAGATCATGAATTCGCGCACGGTGCGGCCGCGGCTGACCCGGGCGATGAACATCCCTACGAAGGGCGACCACGACACCCACCACGCCCAGTAGAACGACGACCAGCCCTGCGCGTAATTCGCGTCCTCGCGTCCGAAGGGATTAGACAGTGCCGGCAGATAGGCGAAATAGCTGACCACCGAATCGCCGACGCGCTCCAGGATGGCGCCCGTTGGGCCAAGCACGAACACGGCGACCAGCAGCACGAACGCCAGGATCATGTTGATTTGCGAGGCACGCTTCACACCGCCTTCGAGCCCCCGCAGAACTGAATAGGTCGCGATACCTGTAATCGCCGCAATCAACACAAGCTTCGTCGTGCTGGTCACCGGAACGCCGTAAAGGAAGAACAGGCCGGCGTTGATCTGTTCGGCGCCAAGCCCAAGCGAGGTCGCGAGACCGAAGAGGGTTGCCAGTACGGCCAGAATGTCGATGGTATGTCCGGTCCAGCCCCAGACACGCTCACCGAAGATCGGATAGAAGGTGGAGCGTATCGCCAGCGGAAGGCCCTTGTTGAAGGCGAACAGCGCCAGAGCAAGGCCCACCACGGCATAGATCGCCCAAGCCTGCAGCCCCCAATGGTAGAGCGTGGCGGCAAGTCCAAGCCTGGCAGAGCCTTCGACATCACCGGGCAAACCACCCAGCGGCGCCCAACTGTCAGGGCTTCCGGCATCCTCCGCGACGGCGCTTACGAAATGCGTCATCGGCTCACCGACGCTCCAGAACAGCAGCCCGATGCCCATGCCCGCCGCAAACAGCATGCAAAGCCATGCAGATAAGGAGAAATCCGGCTTCGCGTTCACTCCGCCGAGTCTGACTTTGCCAAAGGGCGAGATGGCAACCGCGATGGCGAACACCAGGAAGATGTTGGAAGCAAGAATGAACAGCCAGTCGAAGCGGACCGTCACCCAATTCATCGCGGCGTTGAAGATGCCGGTGGCGAAATCCGGAAACGCGAGGGTGAAAATGACGAAGACGATCGTCATCAGACCGGAGATCGCAAAAACAGGATTGTGGATGTCGACATCGAAGGGGCCGATGTTCGTGACGAGATTGTCCTGGCCGATCTGGTAATCGGTATCGATCAGGTTCCCGCCTGCCGCCGGGGTTTCGTTGCTATCGGCCATGCTTACCCTCCAATGTTTATTCAGCTTATCCGTGCGTGTCCTGCCCCTCGGCTGCCTACTACCTTTGTTATCAAATGCGCGAGCCTGCTGAGCGCCAAAGCCAACAAGCATAACCACGATTCCGGCACGCGTGGTCTTGCCTGACTTTTCAGGCATTCGACCATGCTTACACAAGATCAAGCTGCAAGACGGCTCCCCTTGCGACAGCGACGTCTGCGTTACCGTCAAATGGGAGCATTTGGTGGGGCGTCTGGATCAGGGAACAGGCCAGTCATGGCAAAGATTGCACGGTGCATCTGGCCAGTTACGGCATGGATAGCCAAGCCCGGCATCGATGCGAGAAGAGGGTGATTTGGCGTTCCGGTAGTCCCCACGCCTTACTCACGCTGCCTTGCTGCTTGGCCTACACGACGTAGTCGAGCTATTCATCCATCGCCCGAGGCGGATATCCGAAGAGGCCGGGTTCTCGTTCAGGCCGGCAGCGCGGCGCGAGGGCGCAAGGTCAAGCCGGCGTGTACCACCAGCGTCGCGATGACCAGTGCTCCGCCGTACAGCGTCGCGCTGGCGGGCGTTTCGTGCAGGAAGTACCAGGCCCACAGCGAACCCAGCACGCTTTCCAGCAGATAGAACAGCGCGACTTCAGCGGAGGGCAGGTAGCGGGTCGCGTTATTGATCATCAGCGTGGCCAGCGGCATCTGCACAAGGCCCATCACTGCCAACGCCCAGTAGCTCGTTGCGCCCAGGCCGAACGGCTGGGCATTAGGCAACGCAATCAGCGCGCCTGCCAACCCGCCCAGCGCAATGAGCGGCATCCGGTCAATGGCCGGGTGGCGGCGTAACAACGTGAGGTTCGCGCCCACCGCCGCTGAAGACAACAGCGCATAGCCATTACCGGCCAGATCCGTCGGAGTAAAGGTTCCGGCGAACACAATCACGATCCCCAGCGCCGCCGCGCCGATTGCGAGCCAGGTATGCAAGGCCACTCGTTCACGCAGGAAGAAGCGGGTGAAGAGGGCGGCGAAAAGGGGCGCTGTGCTGAGCACGACCACCACATTGGCAATCGTGGTATGGATGACCGCCAGCACAAAAAAGATCGAAGTAAACGCCAGCAACAAGGCCGAGCCGGCGCTGATCAGCGAGTGCTTCATGATGCTGGCTCGGCTCTTGGCGGACAGCGAGAACACGCCCAGCGCCAAGAACATCAACAACCCGCGCCAGAACACGATGCTCCAGCCATCCGCCTGCGCCAGGCGCACCAACAGGCCATCGAAGCTGAGTACGAAGATGCCGCTCGTTACGAGCAGCAAGCCGCGGGCTGAATCTTTCATCTGTGGTCCTTTGTGGCGCTGACGGGCGTCGTTGCCGTGCCCAGGCGAACTGTGGAGTAGGGCGCGCTCAGACGTCACGACGATGATGGCCTCCGTGGTTTTCGCGAGCGTGTCCAGAAGCGGCTTTGGGACGGTGGATCGCGACCTTGACGTCTTCCGCTCGCCAGGTAGTGAACCTAAAAGGGCATCTGTAGCGCCTCCCTAGATCACGTACCAGAACTCGTCAAATAGCGGGTTTGAGCTAGCTTCGGCTTAGAACCAATCGTTCGGTCCATACTAATCTTTCGGCTTATGACTAAGGATCTGAGTTCCCCATCTACCGGACTCATAACAATGTTCTCACGCTCAATTCTCGCTGCCGCAATATCTCTGACATTGATGGCCCAGGCTCACGCTGCTGGCACCGCTACTTCTGAGCAGATCGGTAATTCCAACCTCACAGAGATTACACAGCAGGCAAATCAGAACGTTTCGGCTGCTACGTTGCAGGAAGGTGTTTCCAACCAGGCGATCATTGATCAGAAAGGCGCAGAACTCACAATTCAGACCACTCAGCGTGGCGCCGGAAATCTGTTGGATATCCGGCAGGACGGATGGGAGTCAACTGCCGAGGTAAACCAGAACGGTGAGGCAAACGTTGCGACTGTTTACCAGCTGCCTTTTGACAATGCTCAGCTGACGGCCCTCATCGACCAGACTGGGCAGGGGAACGAAGCAATTATCGAGCAGCTTGACGCTAATGTGACCTACGCCAGAACCACGCAAGACGGCATCAACAACTTCGTTGAAGTCGAGCAATCAGGGCAAATGAGCAGCATCAGCGTTACGCAGATCGGGGATTCGAATGACGTATCGGCTACCCAAACAGGTAGTGGGGCTAACGTTCTGCAGATCGGCAATAACAACAATGTTGAGCTCGACCAATATTCCGATTCCTATGCCAGCACCAATATCGAGCAGAACGGTAGCTTCAACGATGCCTACGTGACTCAGTCTTCGGGTGGCCGCTACCCAGGCGGCACAGTAGACCTGTACCAGCAAGGTGAAGGTAACTTGGCGCAAGTTAGCTCAGGCGGAGCATGGGCCGATGTCAACTTCGATCAAGTAGGTGCTGGCAACGGATTGACGATTAGTCAGTCCGGCATAAATGTCAGCGTTACTGGTTACTCCAACGGCCAGAACAATTCTGTCGACGTTATTCAAAGTGGCGACGACAGTTCGCTCGATATCGCTCAGAATGGAGCGGACAACATCATTGAGGCGTCACAGTCTGGGGGTGTTTTCTATAACGGGACTAACGATTCCGGAGTCATCTCTCAGACTGGTACTGCCAACTTCGCATCGCTCACCCAAGTCAGCCCTAGCGGTGACTTGAGCGCTAACTCGGCGAGCATCATGCAAAACGGCATCGGCAATAGCGCGGTTGTTACGCAGCGCTGATTCCCTAGCCGATTAGGCGGCGGGGTGAAGTAACCCTGCCGTCTGTTCACGCCAGAATAAGTGAGTTTCCCGATGGGGCGCTCGGGTGATGTCCTTCGCCAGAGGGACTTCGGTAAGCGTAGCGTGGAAACGGCGGAGCCTTTATCCATGCATCACTTATAGGCTACCTCGCTTCACTTCAGGGGTAGACCTGTTGCTTGGTGTCACGGTCGAGCACAAAGGATGAAACCTTAATTTCCATCTGCTCTCGCTGAGGCGGGCCCTTGATGCTAGTAGCAGTAGACCATGTCGCGAGATAACGCTTGCCGGCCTCCAGCTCTATATCGTTGACGCCTAGACCACATATGCCGCCGCCGGTGCCGAGCTTATTCATAGATATCCAACACCATTCAATCGTGTGCTTCCCTGGTGCCAGCCGGATGGCCTGATAGCCCGAAAAATTCATTAAGGAATGCCGGCCAGCGTGCGGTAAGCGTGCTCCGTCAACTTGAACTGCCAGCAGCAATCTATGAAACGGGATGCCTACGTCGCGGTATTGCACTGTGTCGAAGTGGATGACTGGCGCATCGGCTGCGCCGTTGGATAAATCTAGGATCTCAATTGCCGGATCGTCCACGTTGCCCAAATAGGTTTTGTACTGATGGTTAGAACATCCTGAGGCAAAAGTAAGTAAAGCTATAATTCCTAACCATCGAAGAATCATCAATAGTTCCTTATCTGATCTATTCGTTAAGTTTGTTCAAGTAACTTGCGTTCCAGCCCGCAGAGCCGGGGATAAGGAATTCATCCTCTTTTCTTCGCGCTTAAAACTTCCGCTACGTGGGTATCTCGTTTTGCGTGGTCTTGCACTTTGGGTACTGCGAGCAACCCCAGAACGTGTTGCCAGCGTTGCCTCCTCGTTTTGCCACGCGCTGTACCATCGGTGCCTGACAAGTAGGGCAGGAGGGTCGTGTTGCGCGATGGGGTTGTACAAGTGTGTCTGACGAGACCGATGTAGGCTGGTAAGGCGCTTTGCTGGTAGTAGGTTGCGACTTCTGGCGCGCTGCAGTCGCGCGGCTTTGACGAATCATGTCGCTAAGCTCGACGCCTTCGATCAGTTGCAGATTCTTGCCGCGGGCAAACGCCTTAGCATCTTCGGTAAACCGGCCTGAGATCACGACGAATCCGCCTTTCGCCCCCTCGGCTGCCATGACGCCGAATAGCTCACGCACTACGTTCACCTGAACCAGCTGGCGGCGCCATTGCTTACACTGAACCAAGTACTTTTCGCCGTCCTTTAGGAGCACTAGATCAATCCCGCCATCCGCTCCGCCTTGACCGGTCTCCTCAACGGTAAAGCCCTTGCGCCGGAATGCTTCACCAACGAGTAGCTCGAACTCGCGCCAGCTGATGGATTCAAGGGTGTTTTCGGTGCTTGCGATGGAGTTGAAGAGCTTCTTGCGTCGCATTCGGGCGACAACCGAAGCGATGGCTCCGATTACCAGCGCAGCGGGGAGTAAGTACTGCGCGGGCACTGCCAATCCGCGAAGCATCATGCCGGACATGTGACTGCCAAAGTCGGCTGGATTGGCAACTGTCGGAATCGGTGAGATTGCGATGCTGTGAAGCCACAGGTACGCGATGAGCGCAAGCGGCAGGGTGAGCCACCAAGGCAACAAGGCAGCAAGATCGATCAGGTCTTCGAAAGGGGATTGCTTGCGGCGGCGTGCCATATCGCGTCCTTGTGATGGCTAAATGATTGCGCCGGGCAATGTGCCGATATGAGGATAAGTCAGCAAGAGGTTTTTGTCGTTCCCTGACTGACGGTTGTTGAAGCGAACAAGGAGAAAAGTCAGCGGATTGGGTGCCGTTTCCGCCAGGAAGAGCGTAGGTAGGGGACTAGAAAATAAATCTGTCCCCTTTTCCAGTATCGGTTTTCTCTAGAGGGATGTCAGAGGCGATTAGCGTGGTGCCGCAGTTAGTCGAGATGGCTAACCTGTGGGTTGCTTTGACGATTATGCGAACTGGCCATGGAATAAGTTGCGCCCGGCACCTGTGCGCGGTGGTATCGAGCCATGGCAGCTCATCCTTGAGCGTGGTGTTGGCGGTGGCTTGGTTTCGGTGGATAAGCGAAGCGTTATCCACCCTACGCCATCACACCCGCCCACACCGCCGATGCATCGACGTGCCAGAACGCGTGCTTCCCCGGCTACCTCGCTACGCCATTTCTTCCAGGCTACCTCGTTGCATATCGAATTAGGGTTTTAAGCGAGATCGTTCTATTTTGTTATGAATGTGAATCAGGTCGTCAATGTGTTCAAGGCACTCGGACGTAAAAAATTCCCGAGCTTTATTGATCCGGTAGCGGTCAAACAAGCAATGCAGACCTTGCTCAAGCTTTGAGTAGTTCGATGTTTCAAGCTGCGATATGACGCGAAAACGAAAAGGGACCCCGGTGGTATAGAGTTGTGTTATACGCCTCTCTATGGCACCTGTCGTGATTCCGATTTTTATTATTTCCATTCCATCCGCAGTAAAAAGATTAGTGCCGAGTACGTAGAGAGTACCTACGTCATTGGCGAGCTTCTCTAGGCTTTCTCCTTCTATGGATTCTTCGGCCTCAAACTCGCTCGGTTCCGCGGCGACCTCTAATGACATGCGGTGAGGCTTTTGGGTTTTATCAACAAATATATCGCGAGCGTTGCGGCAGCCAATATATATTCTAGCCAGCAGCGCATGATCGAGATCTTTGTAGTTTCCGTTCAATACGTTCCGATGGTGAGATTCCGTGCCGTAGTATAATGGGTAGCTAGACTTAACTATTTCTCTGATTTCTTGGGGGGTTAGCCCCAATGGATGATCTTTAAGGATTATACGTATTACATCGGGGAAGCTAAGGTTCGTTTCCATTGCTACGCTACCTTGCTAATCAGTTGAGGCGGTTGAGCGCGGTTTATCCATATTTGTTAGCCTGTCTTTCAGTCTTAGGGCCGCATAAACTCTAGACACATATCTAATAAGTAAAAAGAAAGAGGCAAGGCTAAAAAAACCTAATGTCAGCAGCGCAATTCGTTGCGCAACAAGACTTTTATTAATTCTCTCCTTAGTCTCTGGTTTGGGGAGGTCGTTACAAAATTCGCTAAGTCTTAGGGTAGTAAAACCACTTTCCTTGCTAATACTGGATAGAATCTGAGGTGAGTCACAGGTTTGGGAATTTAATGAATAGTCACTCAGCAGCGAAAACTTGATATTGTTTTCAGATAAGTAGAAATAACTAGTGTTGGGAAGGCTCGCCATTACGTATTTAGAGCTCCCTAGCGCGAAACTGAGGGTCATCAGTAAATATATGAATATTGCGCCCAGTGCTGCGAAGAACTTTCGAGCCCTAAAGTTCCTGTGTTTAATCTTGAGGTCTGCGAAATCACTCCAGTCAATGTACTTACTTGCGCGACTTATTTCCCGTAATGGCAGGTTTTTAGTTGTGACCCAGCGTTCGAAAGATTCGGCCTCTATTAAATCGATCGCTGGCACGCCGAATTCAAACCTAAAATGCTCAAGCTCCCTTTCATTGTCTCTTAGTCTTTGAAATGAATTTATGTTGAACTTGCTCTTGCCTCCGAGGAGCACCCAGATACGGTCTCGCATGAAAAGCACAGATCCCGCCCTTAGATAAATTGTAATAAAAACAACCGTAACGAAGATGGCGTTTGCAATACTCGCTAAGGTTGTAACATTTGAAGTTGCCCAGTAAAAAGTCTCTTTCATTGCTCTCTCCTATGAGGTTGCGTACATTATTCTTCCATGTGCGGCTGCCGCTTGTCCGATAATTGCGAGGGTTTGTTAAAATTCATCCAGCGCAGCAGCATCTCGTAAAAACGGTGAAGCCTTTTCCACCCGTTCTTCCAGGCTACCTCGCTGATTACTTTCTCTTTCGCGCGAGCAAAGAGAAAGTAACTCGCCGTAAGGGCGAAACGGTAGAAAAGGGTGACGAAGAAATAAATCTTCGACTTATCTTTGCTTATAGTTGTTGTTCCGTCTTTTTTCTTGATGATTTGCTGTGCAAATCGTTTAAAAAATCTATGTTTGAACGAATTACTTGGATAACGCCTTCGATCTGTAAAATCGCTGCAGAAATTATGATGGCTGCTATCGCTGGTGTTGTGCTTTGTTGTAGTGGGTTATCAAAAGCAGCGCTTAATAAATTTGCTATTAAGATGGCTGTTGCTACGAGAGAGGACTGAATAATAGAGCCCACAATTCGCCCTAGACGTTCCTTCTCCTCCTCGTTTTCGGTAAAGTCAGTGGGTTCTAATTTTTTGCTTTTTAACCTAAGTATTGCGTTGGGGTATATAAAGGCGATCCATACGCCCATGATTGTAAATATCATTCCGGAGATGGATAGTGTTATGTCAGAGGTTTTTTGAATGCCGACCGTCGAAAAGTTTATTCCCAGTTTGTAGATGGTCGCACCTACAATGGCGGGTAAAATTAGAGAGATTATAAGTCTAAGCACTTTGGGCCTCCGACACTCCGCTGTCTGGTGTGAGGACAGCCTCTCTAGCTATTTCGGCAATAATCGGGTTTAAATATTTTTCTCGCTCCAGCGCAAGTTTTGCGTAAATAACGTCACCTGGCAGGATTTTATGGCCTAAGTCATCCATGAAAATACTTTCGGTCATTCTGAATTCATCAGCCCATTTTATTCCGCCACGCTTAGTGACAAAGCCGACGTTGGTAAACTCGCGGTCGTCAGGTGTGATTTCTAAAGAGCAACTTTCGATAATGTTTTTAATTTCTTCGGGTGTAGGTTGCGCTTCGATTTTTATTTCAATTTTTCGCTGGAGCTTGTTTTTTTCGTTAGGTGCGCTAGAAAGAGCTTGAGGGATGCGCCCAAGAAGCTTCAGGAATTCTGGACGTTCATCAATCTCTGTGAGCTCAATTCTCTCTTTGCGAATAATGTGGGTTGTATTTTGCGATAGCTCTTGAAGACGTGCATCGTTTGTTTTGATGCTTTTGATGCTCATGTCAAATCGGAATATGGTTTTTATAGTGGCGTCTTCATTTTCTTTGGAGTTGTCACTTCTTATAAATTGAACATAACCGTTGTCGTTTGTTTTTTTTGTGGAGCCTGGGATTTCGATTCGATTATTTACTGAGCTAGTTATCCAGTCTTGGAATAGCTCTGAGTCAGTTCTTGAATGCTCAAATTTGATCGAGGCTATCAAATTGTATTGCGGGATGATCCAGTAATAACACGGTTTTCCCCAGATCACTGTTTTCCCTAGATGTTTATCGGACCTGGTTATGACCGTGCCTTCACCCTCTATTACACCAACAGACTGGCCCGTGGAGTCAGAATCACTTTTCCATAACGTCAGTATGTAGTCGCTATTGATCGGGCTTTTATATATGTCCCGCAGCCTGCATTGAGGTTTATTTTTTTTTTGGGTGACCAAGGTAGTGAGTTTTCAAAGTCGACTGTGCTCCGCCATTCTTTGATTAGCGCAAAAAGCTCTGTTGGAAGGCACGCTATGGGTTCTTTGCCTGCATAACGGTAGGTTCCACAAGAATTGATATTAAAGAATGTAAGGTGACCAGTGATTTGCATGACTTCTCCATAAAAAAGCCCCGCACTAAGCGGGGCTTTTTCTAAGCTTTAACCCCAACATCCATGGCAGGTGTAGGATCAATCTACTCTGATGTCAGCGAGCCATCAATCCCAGCTCAACGCCCCACCCGTCTGATACTCAATCACCCTTGTCTCAAAGAAGTTCTTCTCCTTCTTCAGGTCCATGATCTCGCTCATCCACGGGAACGGGTTGGTAGTGCCCGGATACTCTTCCTTCAGGCCAATCTGCGTCAGGCGACGGTTGGCGATGAACTTGAGGTAGTCCTCCATCATCGAGGCGTTCATGCCGAGGACGCCGCGGGGCATGGTGTCGCGGGCGTATTCGATTTCGAGCTGCGTACCCTGAAGGATCATCTGGGTCGCTTCGTCCTTCATGGCGGCGTCCCACAGGTGTGGGTTTTCGATCTTGATCTGGTTGATCACGTCGATGCCGAAGTTCAGGTGCATGGACTCGTCGCGCAGGATGTATTGGAACTGCTCGGCGGTGCCGGTCATCTTGTTGCGGCGGCCCATGGAGAGGATCTGGGTGAAGCCGCAGTAGAAGAAGATGCCTTCCAGGACGCAGTAGTAGGCGATGAGGTTGCGCAGGAACTCTTTGTCCGTCTCGACGGTGCCGGTCTGGAAGGTCGGGTCGGAGATGGAGCGGGTGTACTTGAGGCCCCAGGAGGCTTTCTTCGCGACGCTCGGGATCTCGTGGTACATGTTGAAGATCTCGCCTTCATCCATGCCCAGCGATTCGATGCAGTACTGGTAGGCGTGGGTGTGGATCGCCTCTTCGAAGGCCTGGCGCAGGATGTACTGACGGCACTCGGGGTTGGTGATCAGGCGGTACACGGCCAGCACGAGGTTGTTGGCGACCAGGCTGTCGGCGGTGGAGAAGAAGCCGAGGTTGCGCTTGACGATGCGGCGCTCGTCCTCGGAGAGGCCATCCGGCGTCTTCCACAGGGCGATGTCGGCGTTCATGTTCACTTCCTGCGGCATCCAGTGGTTGGCGCAACCATCCAGATACTTCTGCCAGGCCCAGTCGTACTTGAAGGGTACGAGCTGGTTGAGGTCGGCGCGGGCGTTGATCATCTGCTTGTCGCCGACGTGAACGCGGGCGGACTCGCCTTCCAGTTCGTCGAGGCCTTCCTGGATATCGAGATCGTCCAGAGCCTTTTTGGCGCGGGCGACGGCAGCGGAGTCGTCAGCGGCGACGGCGCGGGCTTCTTCGACGGAGCCGGCGGCGTCCTGGTCGAGTTTGGCCGGCGCATCAGTATTTGCAGCAGCGGCTTGAGGAGCGGCTTGCGCGGTAGTGGTGTCTTCTTCGTCGAATTCGTCCCAGCTCAGCATGGAGGTGTCTCCTGATTGGGGACCGGCGCGGCCGGTCGAAAATGTCTGGTGGCTTTTGGTTTGCACGCAAAAGCGGGTGTTTTTTGGGGGGAGGGTGGTGGTGCCCTGCGCCCTTGGTGTTCTGTATCAGGTCGGGGTTTGGGCCCGGCCTTTGTGTTGTCTGGTGGGCTGCCCCTTACCCTAGCCCTCTCCCCGGAGGGGCGAGGGGACTGGATTTGAGGTGGCGTCGGACTTGGTTAACGATCCAGACCCCGGCGTTGGCGAGTAGTGGATCGCGAGCAAGCTCGCTCCTACGAAAAGCTAATCAACAGCAGACGCAGCGGTGGCTCGGTGTGAGCGGTTTCTAGAGCGAGGCAGCGCTAGGCGCCTGGCGGGTCGGAGCCCCTGAGCGTACGCATGTACGTGATGGGGGCCGGCCTGCCGGGCAACAACGCGCGGTCCGCTCTGGGGACTGCGACTTCCTTAACTACTTATTGGCAGGCTTCGCAATCCGGTTCGTCGATTGCGCACGCCTTTGGCACCGGTGCCGGGCCGGCTGACATTTCGGGCGCTGGCGCAGCCTTCGCCGGAGCAGCGTTGGCGCTGCCGTTGCCACCGCTGGACACGGCGTTGAGCTTGCCGGTGTTGACGGTGGACTTCTCGGTGCTGGTCGCGGCCAGGGCACGGAGGTAGTAGGTGGTTTTCAAGCCACGGTACCAGGCCATGCGGTAGGTCACGTCCAGCTTCTTGCCGCTGGCGCCGGCGATGTAGAGGTTCAGCGACTGGGCCTGGTCGATCCACTTCTGGCGGCGGCTGGCGGCGTCGACGATCCACTTGGTTTCCACTTCGAAGGCGGTCGCGTAGAGGTCTTTCAATTCCTGCGGGATGCGCTCGATCTGCTGCACGGAACCGTCGTAGTACTTGAGGTCGTTGATCATGACCGCGTCCCACAGGCCGCGCGCCTTGAGGTCGCGAACCAGGTAGGGGTTGATCACGGTGAACTCGCCCGAGAGGTTCGATTTCACGTACAGGTTCTGGTAGGTCGGCTCGATGGACTGCGACACGCCGGTGATGTTGGCGATGGTCGCGGTCGGCGCGATGGCCATGATGTTCGAGTTACGGATGCCGTTCTTGACGCGGGCACGCACCGGGGCCCAGTCCAGGGACTCGGTCAGGTCGACGTCGATGTACTTCTGGCCACGCGCTTCGATGAGGATCTGCTGCGAATCCAGCGGCAGGATGCCTTGGCTCCACAGAGAACCCTGGAAGGTTTCGTAGGCGCCACGCTCGTCGGCCAGGTCACAGGAGGCCTGGATGGCGTAGTAGCTGACCGCTTCCATGGATTTGTCGGCGAAGTCGATGGCGGCATCGGAGCCGTACGGGATGTGCTGCAGGTACAGCGCGTCCTGGAAGCCCATGATGCCCAGGCCGACCGGGCGGTGCTTGAAGTTGGAGTTACGCGCCTGCGGCACCGAGTAGTAGTTGATGTCGATGACGTTATCGAGCATCCGCACGGCGGTACGCACGGTGCGCTCCAGCTTGGCGGTGTCCAGCTTGCCGTCGACGATGTGGCGAGGCAGGTTGATCGAGCCCAGGTTGCAGACGGCGATCTCGTCCTTGTTGGTGTTCAGCGTGATCTCGGTGCAGAGGTTGGAGCTGTGCACCACGCCGACGTGCTGCTGCGGGCTGCGCAGGTTGCACGGGTCCTTGAAGGTCAGCCATGGGTGGCCGGTTTCGAACAGCATGGACAGCATCTTGCGCCACAGGTCTTTGGCCTGCAGGGTCTTGTAGTTCTTGATCTTGCCGTATTCGATCAGGGCTTCGTAGTACTCGTAGCGCTCTTCGAAGGCCTTGCCGGTGAGGTCGTGCAGATCGGGTGTTTCGCTTGGCGAGAACAGGGTCCACTTGCCGTCGTCGAAGACGCGCTTCATGAACAGGTCCGGAATCCAGTTGGCGGTGTTCATGTCGTGGGTACGGCGACGGTCGTCACCGGTGTTCTTGCGCAGCTCGAGGAATTCCTCGATGTCCAGGTGCCAGGTTTCGAGATACGCGCAGACCGCGCCCTTGCGCTTGCCGCCCTGGTTGACCGCAACAGCGGTGTCGTTGACCACTTTAAGGAAGGGCACGACGCCCTGGGATTTGCCGTTGGTGCCCTTGATGTAGGCGCCCAGTGCACGCACCGGAGTCCAGTCGTTGCCCAGGCCGCCAGCGAACTTGGAGAGCAGGGCGTTATCGCGGATGGCGTCGTAGATGCCGCCCAGGTCGTCCGGCACGGTGGTCAGGTAGCACGAGGACAGCTGCGGACGCAGGGTGCCGGCGTTGAACAGGGTTGGCGTGGAGGCCATGTAGTCGAAGGACGACAGCAGGTTGTAGAACTCGATGGCGCGGGCTTCGCGCTGTTCTTCCTCGATGGCCAGGCCCATGGCGACGCGCATGAAGAAGATCTGCGGCAGCTCGAAACGCACGCCATCCTTGTGGATGAAATAGCGGTCGTAGAGGGTCTGCAGGCCGAGGTAGGTGAACTGCTGGTCCCGCTCGTGGTTGATCGCAGCGCCCAGCTTGGCCAGGTCGTATTCCTTCAGGCGCGGGTCGAGCAGCTCGAACTGCACACCTTTTTCCACATAGGCCGGCAGCGCTTTGGCGTACAGGTCAGCCATTTCGTGATGAGTGGCGGACTCGGCGACTTCAAGGAAAGTCAGGGCCTCGGCGCGCAGGGTGTCCATCAAGAGGCGAGCGGTGACGTAGGAGTAGTTCGGCTCACGCTCGACCAGAGTACGGGCGGTCATCACCAGGGCGGTGTTGACGTCGGTCTGCTCGACGCCGTCGTAGAGATTCTTGAGGGTTTCTTTCTGGATCAGCGCGCCATCGACTTCTTCGAGGCCTTCGCAGGCTTCGGTGATGATGGTGTTCAGGCGGCCCAGATCCAGCGGCGCCATGCTGCCATCGGCACGCTTGATGCGGATGCTCGGGTGGGCGTCAACCGGCGTTTCCACTGCACCGCGCTTGCGCTCCTGGCTACGGGATTCGCGATAGATCACGTAGTCACGGGCGACTTTCTGCTCGCCGGAACGCATCAAGGCCAGTTCGACCTGGTCCTGGATTTCTTCGATATGGATGGTGCCGCCGGAAGGCATGCGGCGCTTGAAAGTGGCGGTGACCTGTTCGGTCAGGCGGGCCACGGTGTCATGGATGCGCGACGAGGCAGAAGCGTTGTTGCCTTCCACTGCGAGAAACGCCTTGGTGATGGCGACGGTGATCTTGTCATCGGTGTAGGGGACGACTGTACCGTTGCGCTTGATCACGCGAAGCTGGCCCGGCGCGGTGGCGGCCAGGTCCAGCGTGCTGTTGTCGGCGTGCGGGTTCTCGCGAATGGACTCGTTCTGCATGGGGTCTCCGGATTCTCTCTGTCTCGGTAGCTCGTTAGGTGTCAGGCCTGCTTCGTGGGCGGCCTTGATCAAGTGCTGCATGTCTCGTATTGCATGAACCATGCCCCGGCGTACCGGCTCATGGGTACCTCAAAACTGGAAACGATCCGGCACCGGAGGTGGCGAATCGAGTGTGCCGAAGCATAGTCACGCGTTGTGAAGATCACAACCTCAAAACACAACATGTAGTGTGATGCGTTTGGCGCATGCGCTACTGCTGGGCTTGAGCAAAATCAACGTTGGGCGCGCAGATTGGCGGTCTGCGGCGGTCTTCACTCACGGCCTATGCGCGCGCGAGCGGGGTAAAAAACAGCGCGAATTATTTTTCTTGCTTTTCTCGGCGTTTGTGTCTGCATCGCTCCATACACCCAACATATGGGGTAAAAGGCGCCAGGAGCGACACGATAGTGAGGCTTCCCGCACAGTGCAAGACGCTGGAAATGAACAACCTGTGGATAAGATGTGGGTGAGCTGTGCGCGATCTGAGCGCAGCCCGCGCCGTTTCGGGGCTACGCAGGGTTCGGATGAAATGCGTGCCCGACCGGCGCTTTCCGGCAGCTGAAGGAGCTGAAGGCAAAACACTATATGTGGTGTTTTGTCAAAGGCGGATTTCCGGCGTTCTGCCATCAGCGAGACGGCAAACCGACCGTGCGTGGATGGATGGTGGCTATCTGCCTGGTATTGCGACCCACCTGCCTGAGATAGGCATCAGCTGTTTAGTCGCAACCGCATTGGAATGGGGCAACGCAGAAGGGCGGAAGGGGCACACGGATCAGGATCGACGAGCGGGGCACAGCCTCGATGCGGCTTCGACGCCAGGCTGTAGGCCAGTTATGGTCTGGCACCAATGGTAGGACAAATACCACCCTACACAAGCAGCTGGAGGGCGGGCGCAATGCTGGGTGCCAACTGCGATGCCGTTCCAAACCGTGCCGTCCCTCTGCCGCTGCCCTCTGCCCGTTTCCTGGCGCTACAATGCCGGCCGGTGTCTGGGGAGGGCGCGTGGTGGATCAAGAGTCTTGGAACATCCTGATTGTCGAAGATGACCAACGGTTAGCCGAGCTGACCCGCGATTATCTAGAGGGTAACGGCTTGCGGGTCTCCATCGAAGGCGATGGCGCCGTGGCGGCGGGACGCATCATCGAGGAGCGGCCGGATCTGGTGGTGCTCGATCTGATGCTGCCGGGCGAGGATGGGCTCTCCATCTGCCGTAAGGTCCGCGACCGTTACGACGGCCCGATTCTGATGCTTACCGCCCGCGCCGATGATCTCGATCAGGTGCTCGGCCTGGAGATCGGCGCCGATGACTACGTCTGCAAGCCGGTACGCCCACGCTTGTTACTGGCACGTATCCGCGCACTGTTGCGGCGGCGTGAAGGCATCGAGGCGCCTGCGCCGGTAAGCAAGCGCATCCAGTATGGCCCGTTGGTGGTTGACCACGCCTTGCGTGAAGCCTGGCTGCGAGGCGAGGGCATCGAGCTGACCGGTGCCGAGTTCGACCTGCTATGGCTGCTGGCGTCGAATCCTGGCCGCACCATGTCTCGCGAGCAAATCTTCGCTGAGCTGCGCGGAATCGAATACGACGGTCAGGACCGATCCATCGACGTGCGAATCTCGCGCATTCGGCCAAAGATCGGTGACGATCCGGATCATCCCCGCTTGATCAAAACCGTGCGTGGCAAGGGCTATCTCTTCGTATCCGAAGCGGCTGAAGCGCTGCAGTGAATTCGATCTTCCTGCGGATCTACGGCGGCATGCTTGCCGTTCTGGTCCTGGTCGGGCTGCTGGGCGCCGGCGGTCTGCACCTGCTGAACGAGGTGCGCGCGGACAAGCACCGCGAAGCGCTGGCCAGCGGGACCTTCCGCCTGATGGCGCACAACATGAGCAGCATGACCCCCATCGAGCGGCGTCAGGCGGCCAATCTCTGGGGCCGCCTGCTGGGGATCCCGCTGCGCGTAAGAACCCTGGAAGACATCAGCCTGGAAAGCCGGCTGGAAAGCAGGCTGCTAGGCGGGCACGTTCTGGTCGAGCAGTTGCGGCCACGCAGCGTGACGATATTTTCCCTGGTTAGCGCCGAGGACCGTCTGGCCTTGACCGGTGAGGTCGAGCAGCTCAGCGAGCAACTGGCGCGCGCTACTATCTATCTGCTGATCGACGAATTGATCCGCTATCCGGAAGACGAACAACCCCAGCGTCTGGCCGAGCTCAAGGAAGCCCGCGGTTTCGGCTATGACCTGGAGTTGCTGACCCGCAACAGCGCCAGTCTGGACGACGATCAGCGGCGCCGCCTGGATGAAGGCGACACAGTCATGGCGCTGGTGGGCGGTGGCGAGGCCATCCGGGTGTTCGCGGCGATCTCGGGTACTTCCTGGATCATGGCGCTGGGGCCGCTTTACCAGCTCAATCCCTATCCACCGCAGCTGCTGGTACTGATCGGCGTGCTGGGCCTGTCGCTGATCGGGCTGATGGTCTATCTGCTGGTGCGCCAATTGGAGCGGCGACTACGCAGTGTCGAGCGCGCCGCGACACGGATCTCGGGTGGTCACCTCGAGGCGCGCGTGCCCGATGCCGGAACCGATTCAGTCGGGCGGTTGGCAAAGGCATTCAATGGCATGGCCAGCCACCTGCAGCGTCTGCTCGCGGTGCAGCGGGAGATGGTCAGCGCTGTGGCTCACGAACTGCGCACGCCTGTGGCGCGGTTGCGCTTCGGGCTGGAGATGGCGAGCTCGGCGCAGACGCCCGAAGCGCGCAACAAATACCTCGATGGCATGGATGGCGATATCGACGATCTGGACCGGCTGGTGGATGAAATGCTGGTGTACACGCGTCTGGAGCGGGGGTCGCCGGAACTCACCTTTCAGACGGTAGATCTGGGCGCCCTGGTTGATCAGGTCATCGGCGAGTTGGCCCCTTTGCGGCCCGATGTGCAGGTCGAGCGAGGCCGCTGCCAGACGGCCGAGGACGGCAGCAGCCTGGTGGAGGCCGAACCCCATTACCTGCGCCGGGCCCTGAGTAATCTGATCACCAACGCCATGCGGCATGCCGAAACCCGGGTCGAGGTGAGTTTCGCGATTGACGCCGGGCGCGCCATGCTGGCGGTTGACGACGACGGCCCGGGCGTGCCGGAAGAGGCCTGGGAGAAAGTCTTCGCGCCGTTCCTGCGGCTGGATGACAGCCGCACCCGCGCGTCCGGCGGGCATGGCCTGGGGTTGTCCATCGTTCGGCGCATTTCGTACTGGCATGGCGGCCGCTCACTGATCGCCCACAGCGAACTTGGCGGTGCACGCTTCAGCCTGGTATGGCCACGCAGACAACCGGTAGGTCTAGCTGCATCGGCGAGCCTGTAGGGCCCGATTTCGTCCGGCCAGAAATGATGTAACGCACGTAGGACGGGTTGACGCTGCGATACCAGCCTCCGGGGTGTGATGCGCCATCCTACGGTGATCCCGGTAAGGGGCATCGCAGCACGTATATGGGTTGCGGCTGTGATAGCCATCGGCTCACGCCGGAATGCTCACCAAGCTCAACAGATAATCATCTTCGAACTGCACGAATTGCCCGTCCAGCTCAGCGCCAGATTTCCACTCTTCCGACAGGTCGCTCAGCAGACGCAGGCGGGCGCGGCCGGTGCTGTCGTGATCGATGAGTTCGGCTTCCTGAAAATAAAAACGCTTGTTCACCAGCGGATAGAGCGCCTTGAACAGGCTTTCCTTTAGCGAAAAGGTCAGGGTCACGAGCAGTGCGCGCTGAGCCTCGTCCAACTCGACGTAACCCTCCAGCTCCCGCGGCGTGAGGATTTCTGCAACGAGGCGGTCGGCGCGGGTGGGCGGTAGCCGCTTTTCCACATCCAGCCCGATACCGCGCCATTGCTCATGGCGTGCCACGACGGCCGCGGCCCAACCGGCACCATGGGTTATGGACCCGACCGCTCCCGTGGGCCAGCAGGGCGAACGATCTTCGTTCACGGCCGGGGTGCAGGGCTCGCCGGTAGCCCTGCGCAAGGCTTCGCGGGCACAGAGGCGACCGGCAAGGAATTCGGTCTGACGTTTGCTCACGGCGCTCATGCCCGGCACGCCGCAGCGGGTGAAGTCCTCTGGGTCGAGCAGGGAGGGATCGAAACGGGTGCTGATGAGCTGCACACCCGGCAAGGCAAAGGGCAGCGGCCAGTGATCCTGCAAGGGTGAGCAGCAAGCTGGATGATGGGAAATAGGCGTCATGGCGTAAGTGTGCCTCACTGCTGCGGCCGACGCAGCTCGCGACGCGCGCTCATGCTTCTCATAGTTTCAACGCGACTAATAGCATCGGTATTTTCCGCTGCCTTTGATCGCCAGCAAGCTGGCTCCTACGGATTCATTTAGGGCCCGTGATGGCCCCTCCGTTTCTTCGCTAACTCCAGCACACGCATCGCAGCGCTTTTCGCATAGTTTCAATGCGACTAGTAGCATCGGTGTTTTCCGCTGCCTTTGATCGCCAGCAAGCTGGCTCCTACGGATTCATGTAGGGGCCGGGATGGCCCCGCTGTTTGTTCGCTGACTCCATGGCAGCTTCGGCCTAGGCGCCTAGGTCCCTTCAGGCCGCGCAAGAATCCTCGGCGCGGCTTCGATGATTTGGCGCGACAGGTTCTCCATGCGCGGCGACTGTACCTTCCAGGTGTGCCAGTACAACGAGATATCCAGTGGCGTCGCCTTGGCCAGGTCGACGATGACCCCTTCGTTGAGGGCATCGTGCAACAGCAACTCCGGCACCATTCCATAACCAAGCCCGTAGCGGATCGCACTGAAGCGCGGCTCGGCTCCCGGTACGTAATGGCAGGGGTAGGCACCGTCGGGCAGGCCCAGGTGCTGCAGCAGGAACGATGAAGTGAGGCGATCCCGGCGGGTGTAGGCAACAACCGGTGCCTTGCGCGCAGCATTACGGTTCAGCCCATTTGGAAAATACTGCTGGCGAAACCTGGTGGAGGCCACCAGCCGATAGCGCATGCTGCCCAGTGCGCTGGCCGTGCAGCCCCTCATGGGTTTGGGTTCGGTGCTGATGCAACCAATGGCCAAGCCGGTTTCAAGCAGACTGTAGGTGTGGTCCTGATCCTCGATGGTGAGGTCCAGCAACACGCGTTCCCCTATCAACACTTCGGCCAACGCGGGGAAGAACCAGGTGCCCAGGCTGTCAGCGTTCAGCGCGGCAACGACCACCAGCGGGGCATCGCTGCGTTCGGCAAGTTCAGCCATCAGATCGGCTTCGAGCAGCGTTGCGCGCTTGAGGTACTGCATCAGGCGTTGCCCGGTGGCGGTCGGGCGACAGGGCCGGCTGCGAACCACCAGCGCGCTACCCAGGGCGCTTTCAAGTGCACGCACCCGTTGCGAGATGGCCGGCGGCGTCAGATGCAGGCTGATGGCGGCCTGCTCGAAGCTGCCTGTCTTGATCACGGCGCGGAAGGCTTCGGTCTGCTTGGGGTCGAGATTCAAGAGGCATCGCTCAGATTAAGTAAATATTGGTATAGCCTAAATTTACTTAGCTACGTCAATTGTCCAGAAGTGTGCCCCATAATCGCGCGCCTTTCAGCTGCCTTGCCCCGTATGGAGTCGCGCCGTGACCTTGCTTCACATCATCTACCTCGTCGCAATTACCGCGGAAGCCATGTCGGGCGCCATCATGGGCATGCGCCGCGGGATGGATTTGTTCGGCATCTGCATGCTCGGCACCGTTACCGCGCTGGGTGGCGGCACTGCTCGTGACGTGTTGCTGGGGCACTATCCGGTAGGTTGGATTGCGAACCCGGAATACCTCGGCTTCACCATTGGTGCGGCCATCGTTACTGCCCTGGTGGCGCGGCACATGCACCATCTGCGGCAAGTGTTTCTGCTGGTCGATGGTCTGGGGCTGGTGGCGTTTACCGTGATCGGGTGTGGCGTGGCAATGGAGATGGGTGCGCACCTGTCGATCGTGGTGTTGGCGGGCGTGATCACTGGAGTATTCGGTGGACTGCTGCGCGATATTCTCTGCAATCAGGTCCCAATGGTGTTGCAACGCGAGCTCTACGCCACGGTGGCGCTGTTCACCGGTGTGCTCTATGTCAGCCTGCTGTGGCTTGGCGTGAGCAATGAAATCGCATCATTGGCCACGCTTTGTGCCGGCTTTTTATTCCGGGTACTGGCGATGACCTTCCACTGGAGACTTCCACACTTCCAGGAGCGTGACATCCGCGGCCTGGACTGACGCCCATGGCACGCCCCAGAGCGAAACGGGCGGCCTGACCTGCACTCCGTCACCGCGAGGCTCTGGCATGCAGATTCAGCCTCGATGAGCGGCTACACTAGCGGCCGGTCAACCAGGGGAATGGATCCGTGCTAAGAGACCTAGGAATAAAGAGTCGCGTGCTGGTGCTGATTTTACTGCCCAGTACGGTTTTGGCCGTGGCGCTAGGCGTCTATTTCACCTGGATGCAGTTGTCGGAA
Source organism: Stutzerimonas zhaodongensis (assembly GCF_003696365.1). Lineage (GTDB taxonomy): Bacteria > Pseudomonadota > Gammaproteobacteria > Pseudomonadales > Pseudomonadaceae > Stutzerimonas > Stutzerimonas zhaodongensis. The sequence goes on along the minus strand of NZ_RFFM01000001.1, from coordinate 1,456,468 downwards.
ATGCGGCATCAGCTTGATGAACGCGGTCAGCTGATCGCCGAACAGCTGGCGCCGCTGGCGGCCCCGGCCATGGCGCAAGGCTACGGCAAGCGCTTGCAGCGGATCCTCAATCAGGTGCTGGACCAGCCCGATGTCCGCGCCGTGTCGATTCTCGACATGGATCGCAACCAGCAGGCCCACGCTGGGCCGAACATGATCACGCCTTCGCCACCCAGCGATCCGGAGGCGCTTACCCAGGTCAGCAGCGTCGACACCACCCGCATTCTGCTGCCCGTACTCGGCAAGCACCTGAATCTGGCCAACGACAATCCCAACAATGATCTTCGCCAGCTTGGCTGGCTGGAACTGGAACTATCCCATCAGGCCACTTTGCTGCGTGGCTATCGCAGCCTGTTCACCAGCCTGCTGCTGATCGGTGCCGGATTGATCATCACGGCGTTGCTGGCGTTGCGCATGAGCTCGGCCATCAGCAAGCCGCTGCACAAGGTCAAGGTGGCGGTGGCGCAACTCAAGGACGGCCACCTCGAAACCCGGCTGCCAACGCTTGGTAGCCATGAGATGGACGAGCTGGCGGCGGGCATCAACCGCATGGCGGAAGCTTTGCTCAGTGCCCGCGAAGAGCTGCAGCAGAGCATCGATCAGGCCACAGAGGATGTGCAGCAGAACCTCGAAACCATCGAGATCCAGAACATCGAACTGGACCTGGCGCGAAAGGAGGCCCTGGAGGCCAGCCGCATCAAATCGGAGTTCCTGGCCAACATGAGCCATGAGATCCGCACGCCACTCAATGGCATCCTCGGTTTTACGCACCTGTTGCAGAAAAGCGACCTGACGCCGCGGCAGCAGGATTATCTGTCGACCATCGAGAAATCTGCGGACAGCCTGTTGGGGATCATCAACGAGATCCTCGACTTCTCCAAGATCGAGGCCGGCAAACTGGTGCTCGACAGCATTCCGTTCAACCTGCGTGACCTGATCGAGGACACCCTGACCATTCTCGGCCCGGCCGCGCATTCCAAGGATCTCGAGCTGGTCAGCCTGGTGTACCGCGACACGCCACTGTCGCTGGTGGGCGATCCGCTGCGGCTCAAGCAGGTGCTCACCAACCTGGTCAGCAATGCCATCAAGTTCACCAACGAGGGTACGGTGGTCGTCCGTGCGATGGTCGAGGACGAGCGTTCCGATCGCGCCCAGCTGCGTATCAGCGTGCAGGACACCGGAATCGGCCTGACCGATCAAGACCTTCGCTCATTGTTTCAGGCCTTCAGCCAGGCTGATAACTCCTTGTCTCGCCAGCCTGGCGGCACCGGGCTGGGGCTGGTGATTTCCAAGCGTCTGATCGAGCAGATGGGCGGCGAAATCGGCGTGGACAGCATCCCGGAGGAGGGTTCCGAGTTCTGGATCAGCCTGAGCCTGCCAAAGGCGCGCGACGATATCGAAGACCTTCCGCGGGCAGGCCTGCTCGGGCGCAAGGTAGGCTTGCTCGAGCAACACTCGCTGGCGCGCCAGGCTTTGCAGCATCAGCTGGAAAGTTGCGGCATGGAGGTGTTGCCCTTCGACAGCCTGGACCTGCTGCAGCGTGCCGTTGCCATGGCACAGAACAGCGCTGCGCCGATCGAGGTTGCGGTTCTCGGCGTCACGCATCGGGAGATCGCACCACAGCAATTGAGCCAGCGGCTGTGGGAATTCGAGGGGCTGGACTGCAAGTGCATCGTGCTGTGCCCGACCAGCGAGCAGGCGCAGTACCACGACGCCTTGCCCGAGTCGCACACCCACGCCCAGTTGCAGAGCAAGCCGGCCTGTACCCGCAAGCTGCAGCGGGTTCTGCTTGACCTGCTGCGCCCACCACAGGCGCTGATCGAGAGTGTCGTGGTCCCGGAAACGCGGCCGCCCCGTGTGCTTTGCGTTGATGACAATCCCGCCAACCTGTTGCTGCTCGAAACCCTGCTGACCGACATGGGCGGCCACGTGGTAGCGGTCAGCAGCGGTCAGGAGGCACTCGAAGCGGTCAAGCGCAAGTCGTTCGACCTGGTCTTCATGGACGTGCAGATGCCCGGTATGGACGGTCGCCAGACCACCGAGGCGATCCGCTATTGGGAAAGCGATAGCGGCCAGTCGCCAATGCCGATCGTCGCGCTCACCGCCCATGCGCTGTCCAATGAAAAACGCTCGTTGTTGCAGGGCGGAATGGACGATTACCTGACCAAGCCGATCAGCGAACGTCAGCTGGCTCAGGTGATATTGAAGTGGACCGGCCTGCCATTGGCGCGCAGCTTTCTCGCAGCGCCAGTCGAAGTGCAGCCGCCGGAAAATACGCTCAAGGTCCTGGATTCGGAGGAGGGGCTGCGTCTGGCCGCGGGCAAGCCGGATCTCGCCGCGGACATGCTGAGCATGCTGCTGGCGTCCCTGGAAGATGATCGGCGAGTGATACGCGAGGCGCGGCTATCCAATGATCGACAAGCGATGATCGACCGCATCCACCGGCTGCATGGCGCCACTCGCTACTGTGGTGTGCCGCAGCTGCGCGCCGCCTGTGAACGCAGCGAAACCTTGCTTAAACAAAACCATCCGAGCGCTGCCCAAGCCTTGGATGACCTGGACAATGCCATCGAAAGCCTGGAGAACGTCGCCCGCGTCGTCTAGCGCAGCGACCTGTCGCTACGAGCAGTCAGGCTCAGGGGCCGAGCCTGACTGCTTATGCCATCAGTCGCCCATCACCACGCCTTCCCGGCGTGGGTCGGCACCACCGAACCAGCCGCTGCCCGTGCGCTGGATCGCCTGCAGCCCGCTGGTCATTTCCGTCTCGTTGACCTCATGCCCACGAGCTTTCAATGCCTCCACCGTGGCGGGAGGGAAGCGTTCCGCTTCGAGTACGGTCGGCCCGTTGAAGCTGCCGAAGTTCGGCAGCTCGATGGCACGCTGTGCATCGAGCCCCCAGCCATACATCCCCAGCAGGGTTTTCGCCGTAAAGTGGATGATCGCTGCGCCGCCGGGTGAGCCGACGCTCGCCAGCAGCTGCTCACCGGAGGCGTCGAAGACCAGCGTCGGGCTCATGCTCGAACGTGGACGTTTGTTCGGCTCGACGCGGTTGGCGACCGGCCGGCCCTGGGCATCGCGAGGCTCGAAGGCGAAGTCGGTGAGCTCGTTGTTCAATAGATAGCCGCCGGGCAAACCAGTGCCGCCATCGTTGAGCAGGCGAGAGCCGAAGGCCTGTTCGATGGTGGTGGTCATCGCCAGGGCGTTGCCATTGGCGTCAACGATGCTGATGTGGCTGGTGCCGTACTCCGGCTGCGTTGGCTGGGATGCAAAAGCAATGGGCATCTCCCCGGGGTCACCGGGCTTGGCGGTGCCCATGCTGCGCGGCCCGATCAGTTCGGCACGCTGCTTGAGATACTTCGGCGCGAGCATGCTGTTCCATGTGCGGCCAGGCACAGGCACAAAATCCGGGTCGGCGAGATATTTGGCACGGTCGGCGTAGGCCAGGCGTGCTGCCTCGGTGTAGCGGTGCAGGAACTCGGCGGATGGTACGCCCTGGTCCAGCGCAGGCAGCGGTGATAGCTGATCCAGGATGCCGAGGATCTGCATCTGGGTGATATGTCCGGAAGAGGGCGGCGGGAAGCCGCACACCTGATAACGCTTCTGCCAGAGGTTGCAGAGCGGGTCCCGCTGACGTGGCTTGTACACCTCCAGGTCGCTCAGCGTCATGGCGCCGGCGTTGTGGTGTTCGGTCACCTGCCGGACCAATGCCTGGGCATTGGCGCCGCGGTAGAAGGCGTCGCTGCCGTTGTCGGCGATGTTCTTCAGCACCGCGCCGAGGGCTGGGTTGCGCAGCCGATGACCCACGGGCCAGGGTGAGCCGTCCGGCTGGTAGTAGAACGCCGCCGCGGGAGGGTTGCCGCGCAATGAGGGGTCAGCCTTGAGCAAGCCATGCAAACGTGGGCTGATCTCGAAGCCCTCTTCGGCAAGGCGGATGGCCGGTTGCAGCAATTCACGCCAGGGCAGCCTGCCGTATTGCCGGTGTGCCTGTTCCAGCATTTTCACTGTGCCGGGTACGCCAACCGAGCGTCCCCCGACCACGGCTTCCTGGAACTCCATGGGTTTGCCGTCAGCTTTGATGAACAGGTTTTCGTTCGCCGCGGCCGGCGCGGTTTCGCGGCCGTCCAGCGCAGAAACGGTTTCGCCATCCCAGTGCAGCAGGAAGGCACCGCCACCGATACCGCTCGATTGCGGCTCGACCAGGGTGAGCACCATCTGCACGGCCACGGCGGCATCCAGCGCGCTGCCGCCTGCCTTGAGAATCTGATAACCCGCTTCGGTAGCCAGCGGATTGGCTGCGGCCACGGCAAAGCGTTCGGTTGCCCAGCCAGGTTTGGGGGTGTAGCCGCTGGACGCTTCCGGCGCAGGTGGCGTCTGGCTGGGCGGCGTCTGATTGGGTGGCCCGTCGGGGTGCGTGCAGCCGCTCAGGCCCGCGAGCAGAAAGGGGATGACCAGCGCATGAGGTCTGACGGGCATAGAGTGTTTCCTTGTGGCGAGGCTCGGAGAGGAGAGGCTGTTAATAGGCCTAGACCACTGACAACTATCTGCCAAGCTTGATCGCTGCGTCTGTTTCGCCTTCGCTGTCAGTGCGGCCGCTTTCAGATGATGTTGCCATGGCGTCGCCTTGCTACGACCAAGGCCGAGCGGTCTGCCCGTGTCGGGTAGTTGCCGGTATCATGTGCGCCTTTCCACGGCCGTGCGGTTCATCGTCGCCATGACAATTCAGTACCCCACCATTGCCGATTGCGTCGGCAACACCCCTCTGGTTCGCCTGCAGCGTCTGCCCGGCGAAACCAGCAATACCATTCTGGTCAAGCTTGAAGGTAACAACCCGGCCGGTTCGGTCAAGGACAGGCCCGCACTGTCGATGATCGCGCGAGCCGAAGCCCGCGGTGACATCAAGCCCGGCGATACCCTGATCGAAGCGACCTCCGGGAATACCGGTATTGCCCTGGCCATGGCCGCGGCGATCAAAGGCTACAAGTTCATCCTGATCATGCCGGACAATTCCAGTGCCGAGCGCAAGGCGGCCATGACCGCCTACGGCGCCGAGCTGATCCTGGTGAGCAAGGAAGAAGGCATGGAAGGTGCCCGCGACCTGGCCGTCAGGCTGGCAGCCGAAGGGCGCGGCAAAGTGCTCGACCAGTTCGCCAATGGCGACAATCCCGAGGCGCATTACAGCAGCACCGGCCCTGAACTCTGGCAGCAGACCAACGGCAGCATTACTCATTTCGTCAGCTCCATGGGTACCACCGGCACCATCATGGGCGTTTCGCGTTTTCTCAAGGAAATGAATTCGGCGATCCAGATCATTGGCCTTCAGCCCATGGAGGGCGCCTCGATCCCGGGCATCCGCCGCTGGCCCCAGGAGTACCTGCCGAAGATCTACCAGGCCGAGCGCGTCGACCGCATCATCGATATGGCCCAGGCAGAGGCCGAACACGTCATGCGCCGTCTGGCGCGCGAAGAGGGCATCTTCTGTGGCGTGTCGTCCGGTGGGTCCGTGGCGGCGGCGCTGCGCCTGTCCCAGGAAGTCGAGAACGCGGTGATCGTGGCGATCATCTGCGATCGTGGTGATCGCTATCTGTCGACGGGCGTGTATGACCAGCCAAACTGATCGCCTCGTGATCACGCCTGGCGGAATTCTCTGATGGCCAAGCGCAGCGGCGGCCTTCGCTTCCAGCCCAGCGGTGGCGAAAAGAAGACCCAGATCCCGGCCGGCAAAAAACAACGGCTGAGTATCCAGCGTCTGGCCAATGACGGCCGTGGTATTGCCTTTCTCGACAACCGCACCTGGTTCGTCGAAGGGGCGCTACCCGAAGAGGAAGTCGAAGCGCGTGTCTTGAGCGCCCGCAGCCAGATCGTCGAAGCCCGCACCGAGCGGGTGTTTAGCGAAAGTGCACTGCGACGCCCCGAGCCCTGCCAGCACGCGCGCGTCTGCGGGGGGTGCAATCTCCAGCATCTGAGCGCGGCGCACCAACTGGACTTGAAACAACGCAGCTTGGCCGAGCAGCTTTCTCGGGTTGCCGCCATCGAACCGCAGCAATGGGCCGCGCCGCTCAGCGGTCCGGAGTTCGGCTATCGCCGTCGAGCGCGGCTGGCGATTCGCTGGGATCACAAGACCCGGCGGCTGGATGTCGGCTTTCGTGCCAGTGCCAGCCAGGACATCGTCGCCATTCAGGAATGCCCCGTGCTGGTACAGCCCTTGCAGACGATGCTGCCGGCATTGCTGGGTGTGCTGCATGCATTGGAAAAGCCGCAGGCCATTGGGCATCTGGAATTGTTCAGCGGTACGGCCGAAGCGGTGCTGGTGAGACATACCGCTGCGCTGGCCGCAACGGACCTTGACCGCCTGACAGCTTTCGCGCAGGAGCAGGGCGTGCAGCTCTGGTTGCAGGGCGAGGGTACTCCTCAGCCATTGGACCCAGCGTATGCGTTGGGCTACCGGCTGCCAGCCTGGGATCTGGAGCTGGCTTGGCGTCCCGGCGACTTCGTCCAGGTCAATGCCCCGGTAAATGAGGCGATGGTCGCACAGGCAGTGGAATGGTTGGCGCCGCAAGCTGGTGAGCGCGTGCTTGATCTGTTCTGCGGGCTGGGCAACTTCTCCCTGCCAATGGCCCGGATGGGTGCACAGGTTGTTGCAATCGAGGGCGTTGCCGAGATGGTCGAGCGAGCCCGCACCAATGCGGAGCGTAACGGTCTGGATACTGCGCACTTTTATCAGGCGGATCTGTCGAAGCCGCTTATCGAGGCGCACTGGGCCGCCGCTGGCTTTCACGCCGTACTGCTCGATCCTCCGCGCGATGGTGCGTTGGAAATAGTCAGGCAGATGGCGACTTTAGGAGCACGGCGCGTGGTCTATGTTTCATGCAATCCTGCCACCTTGGCTCGGGATGCAGTGGAGTTGATCGGCCAGGGTTACCAGCTCAAGCGGGCAGGGGTGCTGGATATGTTTCCGCAAACGGCGCACGTGGAGGCCATGGCACTCTTCGAGCGACCCGCGTAGCGCAAAATTTTTTGCAGGCGATCGGCCTGCGGTTCAATCGACCGGCTCCCAGAAAGCCGGCGTTTTTGGCACAGACGATGTGCAGAGGGAAGGTAGATAGATGGTCCAGGTCAGAGCGCTTCAGCCGATCAATACTGACGGCAGCATCAACCTCGATGGCTGGCTCGATCATGTGCTGGGGATGGACCCGGCACTCGACCGCGACGCACTCAAACAGGCCTGCGAGTTCGCCCGAACGGCTGAACAGCAGGCCAATGCGGCACAGAACCTGTGGAGCGAAGGCACCTCCAGTTACCAGACCGGGCTCGAGATCGCCGAGATACTCGCCGACCTCAAGCTCGATCAGGACAGCCTGGTCGCGGCCGTGATCTACCGCGGCGTTCGCGAAGGCAAGATCAAACTGGCAGACGTGCAGCAGCAGTTTGGGCCCGTTGTGGCGAAGCTGATCGAAGGCGTGCTGCGCATGGCCGCCATCAGTGCCAGCCTCAACTCGCGCGAGTCCCTGGTGCTGGGAACCCAGACTCAGGTGGAAAACCTGCGCAAGATGCTCGTCGCCATGGTCGATGACGTACGCGTCGCGCTGATCAAACTGGCTGAGCGCACTTGCGCGATCCGTGCGGTGAAGAATGCTGACGACGACAAGCGTCACCGCGTCGCCCGCGAAGTCTTCGATATCTACGCGCCGCTGGCCCATCGCCTGGGCATCGGCCATATCAAGTGGGAGCTCGAAGACCTTTCCTTTCGCTACCTCGAGCCCGAACAGTACAAGCAGATCGCCCAGCTGCTGCACGAACGTCGGCTGGATCGTGAGCAATACATTCAGAACGTCGTCCAGCAACTCAAGGACGAACTGACCGCGACCGGCATCCACCCGGACATCGACGGCCGCGCCAAGCACATCTACTCCATCTGGCGGAAAATGCAGAAGAAGGGCCTGCAGTTCAGTCAGATCTACGACGTTCGCGCTGTTCGCGTGCTGGTTCCTGAAGTGCGCGACTGCTACACCGCGCTCGGCATCGTTCATACCCTGTGGCGCCACATTCCCAAGGAATTCGACGATTACATCGCCAACCCCAAGGAAAACGGCTATCGCTCGCTGCATACCGCAGTGCTCGGCCCGGAGGGCAAGGTGCTGGAAGTTCAGATCCGCACCCAGGCCATGCACGAAGAGGCCGAGCTCGGCGTTTGTGCCCACTGGCGTTACAAAGGTACGGACGTCAATTCCGGCTCCAACCACTACGAAGAGAAGATCGCCTGGCTGCGTCAGGTGCTCGAATGGCACGAGGAACTGGGCGACATCGGCGGGCTGGCCGATCAGCTGCGCGTCGATATCGAGCCTGATCGCGTCTACGTCTTCACGCCGGATGGGCACGCCATCGACTTGCCAAAGGGCGCGACGCCGCTGGACTTCGCCTACCGCGTGCATACCGAGATCGGCCACAACTGCCGGGGCGCCAAGATCAACGGGCGCATCGTACCGCTCAATTACAGTCTGCAGACCGGCGAGCAGGTCGAAATCATCACCAGCAAGCACGGCTCGCCAAGCCGCGACTGGCTGAACCCCAACCTCGGCTACATCACCACCTCGCGCTCACGGGCGAAGATCGTCCACTGGTTCAAGCTCCAGGCGCGTGATCAGAACGTGGCGGCGGGCAAGGCGCTGCTTGAGCGTGAACTGGGCCGGCTCGATCTGCCACCAGTGGACTTCGACAAGCTGGCGGAAAAAGCCAATCTGAAGACTGCCGAGGACATGTTCGCCGCCCTGGGTGCCGGTGACCTGCGGCTGTCCCAGCTGGTCAACCATGCTCAGCAGCTGGTGGAGCCGGACAGCCATTCAGCCGACCAGCTCGAACTCATCCCCCGCCGGCCCACCAGCACCAAACCGGGCAAGCGAGGCGACGTACAGATTCAGGGTGTCGGCAACCTGCTCACCCAGATGGCCGGCTGCTGTCAGCCGCTGCCAGGCGACCCCATCGTCGGTTACATCACCCTCGGCCGTGGCGTCAGTATCCACCGCCAGGATTGCGGCTCGGTGCTGCAGCTGGCTGGTCGTGAGCCGGAGCGGATCATTCAGGTGAGCTGGGGCCCGATACCGGAGAAGACCTATCCGGCCGATATCGTCATCCGTGCCTACGACCGTTCCGGACTGCTGCGTGACGTCTCGCAGATCCTGCTCAACGAGCGGATCAACGTGCTGGCCGTGAATACGCGATCGAACAAGGAAGACAGTACGGCCCAGATGACGCTGACCATCGAGATCCCGGGGCTGGGCGCGCTGGGTAGGCTGCTCAGTCGGATTTCGCAGTTGCCCAATATCATCGAGGCGAAGCGCCAGAGAACCACCTGACCTGCTCCGAGCTGCTGCGCTGGATCTGGCGTTGTTGAGTGCCTACCGAAAAATGCTCATTGGCAACAGCCAACTCCGCTTTTTCAGTAGGCCCTCGCCTAGCCAGCTCTTCGCTCGCGACGCTCGGGGCCAGGCGCTCGCCCTCAGGCGCGGTCGACCGTAGCCGTAGGATGGCGTTGAGCAAAGCGATTCCCATCAATCTGGGCCTCACCGATGGGTGTCGCAAGCTCAACCCATCCTACGTCTGCTCCAGTGTCGATTTGAAAGCGTTTATCGAGACACCTATTGCGCACCGTAGGGTGGATGTCGCTTTTTACATCCACCATGATGGCGCTGCTGCGGATGGGCGAGGCGTCATCCACCCTACAACCTCAGCTGCAATCTCAGGTTTTGAACGAGGAATTCCATGTACCAGCTCAATGACCTGCTGCACCTGATGGCCCGGCTGCGTGATCCCAAGCATGGCTGCCCGTGGGATCTGCAGCAGGACTACGCCAGCATCGTCCCGCATACGCTGGAAGAAGCGTATGAGGTGGCGGATGCCATCGAAAGCGGCGATTTCGATCATTTGCCTGGTGAACTGGGCGATCTGCTGTTTCAGGTCGTTTATTACAGCCAATTGGCGAAGGAAGAAGGGCGGTTCGAGTTCGATGCAGTAGTCGACGGTATTACCCGCAAGCTGTTGCGCCGACACCCTCATGTATTCCCTGACGGCGATCTTTACGGCTCTCCCGAGTTGCCGCGTCTGGATGAGGCGGCGATCAAGCAGCGCTGGGAGGAAATAAAGGCCGAGGAACGGGCGGAGCGCTCCGCGACGCCGACGCAGCTTTCCTTGCTCGACGATGTGCCGAGCGCACTGCCGGCCTTGAGTCGCGCGGCCAAATTGCAGAAGCGTACCGCGCAGGTCGGCTTCGACTGGCCTGATGCTCTCCCGGTGGTGGACAAGGTGCGCGAAGAGCTCGATGAAGTGCTCGAAGCCATGAGCGAAAACGACCCCGAGGCCATAGCCGAGGAGGTGGGCGACCTGCTGTTCGTTGCGGTGAATCTGGCGCGGCATTTGAAAGTCGACCCAGAGAATGCGCTGCGCGTGGCCAACCGCAAGTTCGAGCGGCGCTTTCGCTTCATCGAGCAAGCCTTGCGGGAAAGCGGCCGACCCATCGAGAATTGCGACCTTGAAACCCTCGACGCGCTTTGGGGCGAGGCCAAGAAAGCCGAACGGGCGCCTTCCTGCGGTTAACCGCGCTGGTGAACGAGTAGGGTGGATGTCGATTTTCATATCCACCACAATGCTGCCGGCGGATCGGTACGCGAGATCCGCCCAACGTCTAATTTGAATTCACGACGAGACGAGCCGACACATGAGTCTTTCCCTTCGCGATCAGCTGCTCAAAGCCGGGCTGGTCAATGAGAAACAGGCCAAGCAGGCCGGCAAGCAGCAGCAGAAACAGCAGCGTCTGGTGAAGAAAGGCCAGATCGAAAAAGACGACTCGCAGCGCGAAGCGGCACTCAAAGCGCAGGCTGAAAAGCTGGCTCGCGATCAGGCACTCAACCGTCAGCAGCAGCAAAAGGCTGAGCAGAAGGCGCGGACGGCCCAGATCAAACAATTGATCGAAGGCAGTCGCCTGCCCAAGCTGACCACCGAGGACTACTACAACTTCGTCGACGACAAGAAGGTCAAGCGCCTGTCGGTGAACAAGCTGATGCGTGACAAGCTGTCCAGCGGCTCGCTGGCCATCGTTCGACACGGTGGTGGCTATGAAGTCATACCGCGTGAGGCAGCGCTGAAGATTCAGGAACGCGACCCGCGCCGCATCGTGCAACTCAATACACAGACCGAAGCGCCGGATGCGGATGATCCGTACGCGGCTTACCAGATCCCTGATGATCTGATGTGGTAACGAGCCTGCCTGAAATCGGCCATCAACGTCGAAGTGTAGGAGGAGCTTGCTCGCGGTTCGGGATGACCCGCGTGGTTGCTGGATCGCCAGCAAGCTGGCTCCTACGATAGGGTTTGATGGATATCGGCAACGGCCGACGGAAGGACGGATTTATGCCGGCCAGACAGCCTCTACTGCTATAGCCCATCCGGGCTAATCGGTAACAGCAGGAGGACGCGATATGGAAACCACATCTTATTTGGACGAGACGCTCAGCTACCAAGCCCAAGGCGTACCGGGAGACCCCGAAGAGCCTGGCGTACCGGATTTGCCCAGCGAGCCCGGTGAGCCGACCCTCCCCGATCAGCCGCCGCCAGCCCCGGTTGCCTGATTCGCGTTACTCAGGTGATGCCGTCGAAGCCCGTGCGAGCAGGTCGATCACCTGCTCGTCGCTGGTTTGATCGAAGTCGCCGTAGTGGCACCCCACCCCGATAAAGGGGTCAGGCATCGCCAGGCACACCAGTTCGTCGACCTCTGCTCTAAGCATTTCCATTTCTGCGCCAGGGCCGACCGGCACTGCGAGCACGATTCTGCTTGGATTCGACTGCTTCAGTCCTTTGAGCGCCGCTCTGACAGTTGCTCCCGTTGCCACGCCGTCGTCGATCAGGATGACGCAACGGCCACTTAGGACCGGCGCTGGTCTTTGACCGCAATAGCGCTGGCGACGGCGCTCCAGCTCGCTCAGTTGCCGCTGCATTTCCTCCTCGAACCAGTTCGGCGGGGGTGAAATCTGGTTGAACAGCTCCTGATTGATCACCCACTTCGGCTCGGCGCCATCGATCACCGCGCCCAGCGCCAGTTCTTCATTGCCCGGCGCGCCAATCTTGCGGACCAGAACCAGGTCGAGCGGAGCGCTGAGCGCCCTCGATACTTCGAAGGCCACCGGTACACCGCCACGCGGCAATGCCAGCACCAGCGGATCCGAATTCTTCAGGTGTTGCAGCGCCTCGGCCAGCTCCTGGCCGGCGTGGCTGCGGTCGCGAAACAGGTTGGTCTCGGGCAGGAACGCGCGCATGGCTCACTCTCCGAACGGGTAGGTATCCGGAACGATCTGGTCGTCGATCTGCTGCGGACCGATAGGCGTCACTGCAGAGGTCTGTTCTAGCCAGATCAGTGCATCGAACTGCTCTGAGAGTATGGCTTGGAAATAATGACTCTGCCGCTCGGTGGTCGGCCGGTAGATCACGCCGATGGCCCGCTCCAGGCGTGGTCGGGCCAATGCCAGGCGCAGCTCTTCGTCGTCGCGCCAGCAGGTCAGCGACGCCGGGATGCCGGCACGCAGGAACAGCTGCTCCCAACTGTCTGGACGGGACGGGCGAATCTGCTTGACCTGCATCGGCTCGTCCCAGTCATCGGCAGCTGCTACCTCCCCGCGGTCGGTGGCCATCCCGATCAGCACGGCGTCTCGCCCGAAGGCGGTACGGCACAGCTCGCCGATATTGAATTCGCCGCCCCAGCCCATGGAGGTTGAAGCGGCATTGCCGATATGCGAGTTGTGTGCCCACACGACGGCCTTGGCCTCGTCGCCCCGATGTTCCAGCAGGGCACGCAAGGTGTCGAACATGTGCCGGTCGCGCAGATTCCAGGATTCCGTCGAGCCACGGTACATGGTGCGGTAGTACTGTTCGGCTGCAAGCACAACGCGGGCGTTGCGTTCGGCGTTGAAAAAACTGCCGCCGTCGCGATCCAGGTAGTCGAGCTGCTGATCGAGCAAGACGCGGAGTTGCTCGACGACCTGATCCTCACAGGAGGGCTCGCCCAGCATCACCTTGCGTCCATATGTTGCGGGTTCTTCGTGCCAAGGGCTGAGGCAGCCGTAGCGGCGTCGCGCGGCGCTGGCGGCTAGTGGATCGACTCGGTCGAGATAGTCGAGCACCTCCCGAATCGAACTGCCAAGGCTGTAGACGTCAAGCCCACGGAATTCGACTCGTTGCTCGGGCGTCAGCGATTCGTTATGCATGCGCAGCCAGGCGGCGAAATCAGCGACGTCCTGATTGCGCCACATCCATGTCGGGAATCGCTTGAAGCCGCGCTCGATCCAGGTTGATGGGTCCTGGTGGCGGGTGTAACGATCGATCTTCGCAGCGTCGGGCCAGTCTGCCTCCACCGCAATGATGTTGAAGCCGTGCCGCTCGACCAGCCGTCGGGTAATGGCTGCCCGGGCGCGATAGAACTCGGACGTGCCGTGGCTGGCTTCGCCGATAAGCACCACGCGCGCATCTGCGAAGCGGTCGAAGAGTTCGGCGAACTCCGGATCATCCACAGGCGGCAGAGCGGCCGCCCGCTGGCGAATCAGCTCGACCAGGTCGTCGTCGGACATGTCTGCAGACTGTAGGCGTGATCTGATCATGACCTCATCTCCAGTTCACTCTCAAGCGAGAGACCGACCCGCTATGGCCCTGTTCAGACCGTTCGGCAGGTCGTCCGATCAAGCACAAGCGGCAGAACTGAACACTTCGGACTAGTCTCTAAAGATAGCGACGCCCAGATCGGCGAGCGATTCGCCGAAGGCAATAGATAGAAGGGGGCATGCATGACGACTTGGATCATCGCGTACAGCAAAGACGGCAACACTTCCATTCTCAGGACCGAGTCCGATCGTCAGCCGGATATAGACGAGGCGGTGGCGTTGGTCACCCAGAAAGCCGAACAGGATTATGCAGGCGAGGAGGACGCCTACGAACACGACCCGGATGTAGAGGAAACTCCGGCCACCCGCCTGGCCGAGCGGTTCGGTATCACCGTGACCGGGATCTCACAGGCCTGATCACCGCTCAACCCACCCGCCATACCGAACCATCCCCCACCACGAACAGACGCCGGCCCGGGTCGGCGTCCACTTCCATCATTCCCGTGAAGCTGCCGAACGCTGGCAGCAGACTGAGCCGTTGGCCGATGCAGAAGCAGGGCAAGCGCAGACTTTGCCGACCGCGCCCGCTCAGGCGATACGCGGGATGGAGGTGGCCGGCCAGGACGTGATGCGTGGGGTGCGGGTCGGGTTCGTGCTGCAGAGCAAAGGGACCGACCAGCAAGGGCTCTGCTACTACGTTCATCTCCAGGCTGGCCGGAGGGTCGCCTGCCCGCCGGTCGTGATTGCCGCGGATCAGGGTGACCGCCAGGCTCGGGTGTGATGCCCGCCATTCGTCCAGTTGAGCAAGGACCGCAGGCGTCTGTGATTCCGGCGCGTGGAGAAAGTCGCCGAGAAAGATCAGGTGCGCGCAGCAATAGCGCGCCAGTAGCGCATCGAGCCGCTGCAGGTTGGCCTGGGTGGTGCCATGAGGCACCGGCTGCCCGAGCCGTCGATAGGCGGCGGCTTTGCCGAAGTGGATGTCGGCGATAAGGAGTGTTTTTTGATCGGGCCAGTAGATGGCTTTGTCTGCGAGCAACCAGAGTTCGGTCTGCTCGAGTTCGATGGGTAGGTGCGGGGTCATGGGATGGAGTTTATCGCGGGTGGTTGTCGGTTCGCATTCGCTGGATGGCTTTCACTGTGTGCCTTGCCGCCAGCCGGTCCAGCCATCCGAGGAGGCGGCGGAAGATTCGCGAGCAGGCTGGTTCGATGCAGTGGCCGTATCTGGGTTAGGGCAGTAACGGGCCATCGACGTGTCTTTCAAACGCCCCGTCGCGCCTTTTTCAGCCTTGGCGTGCCGTCCTTGGTTGCACGCGGTTTGCGCTTCGGGCTTGTTTCTCGCTCAACGGCAATGCTCTCGTCACGCTCTGGCTGATAACCACCAGGGCCGGCCGCCTTGTCCAGCTCGGCGACCATGCGGCGGATGCGGTCGGCAAGTTTTTCCGAACTCATGCTTTCGCGGAAGCGTTCGACCATCAACGGAAACGCCAAAGGCGTCGTCCGCTTGACCTGATGGATGTCCAACTGGCGCTGTTGCAGCCGGCTCATGGTTTGTTCCAGTCGCTCCACTTCCAGCTCCTGCCGCAGCACTTCTTCCTCGGCTTGGTTCAGGAGCAGATTGGCCGGGTCGTACTGGCGAAACACGTCGAAGAACAATCCGCTGGACGCCTGCAGCTGGCGCGCACTTTTCTGAGCGCCGGGATAACCCGAGAACACCAGCCCGGCGATCCGTGCAATCTCCCGAAAACGGCGGCGCGCGAGCTCACCGGCGTTGAGGCTGGCAAGCACGTCATGCAGCAGATCGTTCTGGCTGAAAAGCTCGGGCGTCAGCCACTGCAGCCAGTCCACCTCGGTTGCCGAGAGCAGTTCGAAACCATAGTCGTTGACGGCAATGGAAAAAGTCAGTGGCTGGTGCTGGCCCATACGCCAGGCCAGCAGGCTGGCGAGCCCCAGATGTACGTGGCGGCCGGCGAAAGGGTAGAGGAACAGGTGCCAGCCCTCGCGGGACTTCATTACCTCAGCCAGCAACGTGGTTTCGGTGGGGAGCGCCGACCAATCCATTTGCACGCGAAGCAGGGGTTCGACCAGGCGCATTTCTGGCGTAGGGAATTGGCCACGCGAGGCGGCCCCAAGCTGCTCGACCACCGCATCGGCCAGTTCACTGGAGAGCGGCATCCGCCCGCCGTTCCAGCGCGGCACCGCGGCTTTCTTGCCCGTGGCGCGGCTGACATAGGCGGTCATATTCTCGACCCGCACCAGCTCCAGCAGGCGGCCACCGAAGAGAAAATTGTCGCCAGGGCGCAAGCGCGCGATGAAGCCTTCCTCCACCGAGCCCAGTGAACGGCCGCTGCCGCCCTTGGCCCAGAACTTCACCGTCAGGCTGGCATCGCTGACGATGGTGCCGATGCCCATGCGATGACGCAGCGCCACTCGGCGGCTCGGGACCTTCCACAGACCTGTTTCATCCGGCTCGACGCGCTGGTAATCCGGGTAAGCCGTCAATGAATGGCCGCCATGCCGCACGAACGCCAGCGCCCATTGCCAGTGATCATCGGTGAGGTCGCGGTATGACCAGGCCTTGCGCACTTCGGTGAACAACTGCTCGGGGCGGAAGCCACCTCCCAGTGCCATGCTCACCAGATGCTGCACCAATACGTCCAGTGGGCGATGCGGCGCGCTGCGGGCTTCGATGCGGCGCTCGGCGATCGCGATCTGCGCGGCAGCAGCTTCCACGACTTCGACGCTGTGAGTAGGCACCAGCGTGACGCGGGATGTGCGCCCCGGTGCATGCCCGGAGCGACCGGCACGCTGCATCAGCCGCGCCACGCCCTTTGGCGAACCAATTTGCAGCACACGTTCTACGGGCAGGAAGTCCACGCCCAGATCGAGACTGGAGGTGCAGACAACGGCCTTGAGTGCACCTTGCTTGAGGCCCAGTTCAACCCAGTCACGAACCTCCCGCGCCAGCGAGCCGTGATGCAGGGCGATCAGCCCGGCCCAATCCGGACGGGCGCCGAGAATCGCCTGATACCAGATTTCAGATTGCGAGCGGGTATTGGTGAACACCAATGTAGTGGCGGACGAATCGATCTCTTCGACAACCTGCGGCAGCATGCGCAAGCCCAGGTGGCCGGCCCAGGGGAAGCGTTCAATGGTTGGAGGTAGCAGGGTGTCGACTCGCAGATCCTTGTCGACTCGACCTTGCACCAGCTTGCCCTTACCCGGGTGCAGCAGCACGTCCAAGGCGTGCTGCTGATTACCCAAGGTGGCTGAAAGCCCCCATACGATCAGCTCCGGCATCCACTGCCGCAGCCGTGCCAAGGCCAGTTGCAATTGCACGCCGCGCTTGTTGCCCAGCAGCTCATGCCATTCGTCCACTACCAGCATGCGCAGCCCCGCGAAGGCTTGGCGCGCGTCGGCACGAGTCAGAAGCAAGGTCAAGCTTTCCGGCGTGGTTACCAGTGCGGTGGGCAGCCTTCGGCTCTGGCGCGCACGTTCTGAACTGCTGGTATCACCCGTGCGCAGACCGATGCTCCAGTTGATGCCCAGGTCGTCCAGTGGTGCTTGAAGCGCCCGGGCGGTGTCGGCTGCCAGCGCGCGCATGGGCGTGATCCACAGGACGGTAAGCGGGTCTGGTTTGTCTGCCGCCTTTGGCTGCGGTTCGTCAGCGGTGTGCTTGGCGGCCTTTGCAAACCGATTCAGTGCGCCAAGCCAGACGGCGTAGGTCTTGCCCGAGCCGGTCGTCGCGTGCAGAAGACCGGATTCACCATTCTGTACTGCCTCCCAGACGTCGTGTTGGAAGGGGAACGGCTGCCAGCTGCGGTTAGTGAACCAACTTTCGGCAAGAGAGGCGGGTGGCGTACTCATACCTCGAAAGCCACCGAATCCAAGCGAGGGGCCTGCTTCTGGTCTTCGTAGGAGCGAGCTCCCTCGCGATTCTTGGACTCCGAGCGGATGCTGATCGCCAGCAAGCTGGCTCCTACACAGCAGTCTTGCTTCTGCTTTTCGTAGGATCGAGCTTGCTCGCGATCCTGGGATTCCGCGTGGATTCTGATCGCCAGCAAGTTGGCTCCTACATGGGAGTCTTGCTTCTGCTTTTCGTAGGAGCGAGCTCCCTCGCGATTCTTGGGCTCCGAGCGGATGCTGATCGCCAGCAAGCTGGCTCCTACACGGAAGTCTTGCTTTTGCTTTTCGTAGGAGCGAGCTCCCTCGCGATTCTTGGGCTCCGAGCGGATGCTGATCGCCAGCAAGCTGGCTCCTACATGGGAGTCTTGCTTCTGCTTTTCGTAGGAGCGAGCTTGCTCGCGATCCTGGGGGGCAGCGGGATTGGCGATCGGCAGCGAGCCGGCTCCTACATGGGAGGCGTGTTTGTGCTCGGCTTCTTCGGCTGAGCGCATCATCCAAGCAGTTCCTTCAACGTCTCCAGCGTATCGGCCTCGTCCACTGGCTTGTCGAGGCGCCAGCGCAACATACGCGGGAAGCGTACGGCGATGCCGCTTTTGTGGCGACTGCTGGCAGCGATGCCCTCGAATCCCAGCTCGAACACCAGGGTTGGCGTCACGCTGCGCACTGGCCCGAACTTCTCGACAGTTGTCTTGCGCACGATGGCGTCGACTTTGCGCATTTCCTCGTCGGTCAGCCCGGAGTACGCCTTGGCGAACGGCACCAGCTTGCGCTCCGGATCGCCAGGCTCGCCGTCCCAGACGGCAAAGGTATAGTCGGTGTAGAGACTGGCGCGGCGACCATGCCCGCGCTGGGCGTAAATCAATACGGCGTCGATGGAGTAGGGATCGATTTTCCATTTCCACCAGACCCCGACGTCCTTGGTTCGGCCGACGCCATATTGCGCGGCTCGCGCCTTGATCATCATGCCCTCGACGCCGCGCTCGCGAGAGGCCTCGCGCTGGCGCGCGAGGTCAGCCCAGTCATTGCCTGTCACCAGAGCCGATAGCATCAGCCGCGGGTTGGGGCATTGCGCGACCACCTCTTCGAGCTGCTGCCGGCGCTCGTGGTGGGCACGCTGGCGCCAATCATCGCCCTGCCACTCCAGGAGGTCATACGCGAGCACCGCGACGGGCGCATCCTGCAAGACTTTCGCCGTGAGATTCTTGCGTCCGATTCGCTGCTGCAGCAGAGCGAAGGGCTGCACGCCGACTGGCTCGGTTTTGTCGGCTCCTGCTCCCTCGAAAAGCTCTTCGGTTGCATCCTCAGGACCGTGCCGCCAGACGACGATTTCACCATCGATAACCGTGCCGTCCGGCAGGCACCCGGCCAGCTCACAGAGTTCCGGGAAACGATCACTGACCAGCTCTTCGCCACGCGACCAGATCCAGATTTGCCCGTCGCGCTTGACCACCTGAGCGCGGATACCATCCCATTTCCATTCGATGAGCCAGTTCTCCGGCGCACCGAGCAGGGTGTCGAATTCCTCGACTGGTGCCTGCAGCGGGTGGGCGAGAAAGAAGGGGTAGGGTTGGCCGCCGCGCTGGGCATGTTCGTGCTCGGATTCGTCAGCGATCAATGCCAGGTAGCCCTCCGCACTGGGGCGATGGGACAGGTCGGTGTAGCCCACCAGTCGCTGTGCCACGCGTTTGGGGTCCAGGTCGACCAGCGAAGCTAGTGCCCGGGTGACCAGCAGTTTCGATACGCCGACACGAAAGGCCCCGGTGATCAGCTTGATGCAGACCATCAGGCTGAGTCGATCCAGTTGCACCCACAGGGCGGGCAGCCGCTCGGCCAGTTCTTCCGGCGGCAGGCCGCGCAGTGGCAGCAGCTTGTCTTGCATCCACACGGCCAGCCCGTCATCGGAGCTGTGTTCGGCTTCGGGCATCAGCAGGGAGATGGTCTCGGCCATGTCGCCGACTGCCTGGTAGCTTTCCTCGAATAACCACTCCGGTAGTGCTGAAGCCTGCATGGCGGTTTCGCGCAGCACGCGGGTTGGCACCAACTGGCGCGGTCGGCCGCCGGAGAGGAAATAGACCGCCCAGGCGGCGTCGGCCGGATCGGCCTCGCGGAAGTAATCGCGCATCGCCGCGAGCTTGGCGTTGCTCGAGGTGGTGGCGTCGAGGCGGCTGTACAGCGTGGCGAAGGCTTTCATACTTCACGACCAACGCATTTAGGCGTGGGCCGATCGCCAGGGCCAGGCCGGTGTTTTTGATATGCACGCAGTTGCTGCCGGATCGCGAGCAAGCTCGCTCCTGCAGAGGCGGTAAGGTGGTGTGTCTTGGAACTGCGCGGCGCTGCTGGTTCGCGAGCGATCCCACTTCTACGAGGGTGATGGCGAAGATCTGCGTTGATGCGGGTTTGTAGGAGCCAGCTTGCTGGCGATCCATGGGGACGCGATGGTACAGGGCCGCGAGCAAGCACGGCCCTGCACGGGCGGCGTCGGAGTTGTGCGCCGATAGCTTTCGATAGGAAGCCTGGAGCATGACGGGGGATCATTCGGCCTCCTGCGCAGCATCGTCCTCGTCGCCGTACTCGGTCTCGAATGCCTGTGCGTCGAGGCCGCGCGCTTCGCGAAGGTAGCGCACCAGGGTCGGCACCGAGCCGTGTGTCACCATCACGCGCTCTGCACCCGTTTGCTCGATGGCCCAGAGCAGGCCCGGCCAGTCAGCGTGATCGGACAACACGAAGCCACGATCGACCCCGCGCCGACGGCGGGTGCCACGCAGCATCATCCAACCACTGGCAAAGGCGTCGGCATAGTCGCCGAAACGACGCATCCAGGTGCTGCCGCCCGCAGAGGGCGGCGCCAGGATGATCGCCTGCTTCAAGCGAGGATCGCCTTTCTTCAAATCGCCCGCGTACACGGTAGGTGGCAAATACACACCACCCTCGCGATACACCTTGTTCAGTGGCTCTACCGCACCATGGACGACGATGGTGCCGATGCTTTCATCGAGGCCATGAAGGATGCGTTGTGCCTTGCCGAAGGCGTAGCAGAACAGCACGCTGGCTCGACCCACCGCGGCATTCGCCCGCCACCAGTCATTTATGTCGCGAAACACATCAGCCTGCGAGGGCCATTTGTAGATTGGCAGGCCAAAGGTCGATTCAGTGATGAAGGTGTGACAGCGCACCGGCTCGAAAGGGGCGCAGGTGCCGTCTGGCTCGACCTTGTAGTCGCCTGAGGCGACCCAGACTTCACCCTTGTATTCCAAACGTACCTGCGCCGAACCCAGTACATGGCCCGCCGGATGGAAGCTGAGCTTTACGCCGTGATGCTCGATGGTTTCGCCATAGGCCAGGGTCTGCAGAGGCATGTCAGCATCGATCCGAGAACGCAGGATGCCTTCACTGTCGCTGGATGCCAGGTAGTGGCCCATGCCCCAGCGGGCGTGGTCGCCATGGGCATGGGTGATGACGGCGCGCTCTACCGGGCGCCAGGGATCGATGTAGAAATCACCGGGCGGGCAGTAGAGGCCTTCGGGGCGGGCAACGACGAGGTCCATTGATACAGGCACATTGAGGGCTTGTAAGGTTGGAGCGTCTCGGTTGGCGATGAGTTCGGGCGCCGCGCGCCCGATGAGCAATCAGTCTGCCAATTTCAGGTGGGACGTGTCGGGAACAGGCGCGTCGCTTGCGCGGCGGCGTTCGCCCATGTCACTGCCTACGGGGGCCAGGCTGAACTGCGACAGATCGACGTCTGGCGCCTTTGCGGCAGGACGGGCGTCCTGGAGATCGACTCCGGCGGGCGCAATGCCAAAGTCTGGCGCCTCGACGTCGACGAATGCCGCCATGTACTCATCGCGCGGTATCACTTTCAGGGGTTGCGGTGAGGGCCGCGTAGAGAGAGCCGGCGCTGGGCTGGTCGATGTCTGCGGTGCCGCCGCAGGCTCTTCGGCGGGCGGCGGTGCGAGCTCGATTTCCTCGACTTCCACCGGCATAGGCCGGACTTCAGCGACCGCGCCTGCACGGGCCATGGCCTGACGATACTTTTCTACGCTGGTGTGATCGAGGTTCTGCTTGATCACGATGCGACGACCCGAGAACAGTGCGGCGATGCGCTGGGCATCGGCTTGGAACAGGCGGGTCAGATTGGCCTCGACCTGCTCCAGCTTGGCGCCCGGCGCGAGCTCACCGGAAAACGCGATCTCATAAAGGCTCATCGATTGAAATCCTTCTTTCTGGGCAGGAGCGACGTGCTGATCATAGAGCCTGAGTCTGGCACGTGAAAGGCAGCCGATCAGTTGCGCGCTCTACGCTGCGACGGTGTTGGCACGGCGGTACATCTGAGCCGCTATCTAGCGTCGGGCGCAAGCGACATCAAATGCTGTCCGTGGTCAGCGGTGGAAGGATCGGCTGGGTAATAATGCGCCATCGGACGTCGGCCACGGTCAATCCAACGCAAGGAACCTGTTAATGGTGGTATTCGAAATTCAGCCCATCAACCCAGAAAACTATCGGCAGCAGACTCGCCGTAGCACGCTGATGGTGATCGCCACTTTCGCGGTGCTGGCGATGGGGCTTGCGAGCCTTGCGGTTGCTCTACTTGGCGAGGCGGGCGGCGACAACCTGCGGTTGAATATTGCCGGTGTAGTTGCAGGGCTGCTGATTACGATCGGCCTGGTGCGATGCCTGTACTGGAAACAGGCCTGGATGAGTTGTGCGGTGTACGGCTGGCGGCTCAAGCGCAGCTTGATGAGCATCACTAACGTCATGCACCACGTGACCGCAGGCGTGCAGGCCGGCGACCCGGATGCGATGAAGCTGCTGCGTTTCTACCATCTCGGTCTCACGCAGATGCACATGCTCGATGGCAACAGCGCTTCGCTTGGCGAGGTCTCCGGCGATATCGAACGGCACCTAGAGTTGATGCAAGTGCAACGGCTTGAGACCGATCAGAACCAGTTGCACGATGACTGGCTGGGTGCCGTAAAGAGATTCCCTGCAGCCAGGTGAGGATCTATCCGGCGATTTATGCAGGCGTGCCGATGCGCTTCGCGTTGAGTGAGTCCGCTCACACCGATGACTGTTAAGGAGCGCCAAACCCTCGCCGCACATCAACCGCGTGGCGAGTACGCGATGTGATGCGTAACACGCGTGTTCGACGCTGCGCCGCTGGTTGTTATGCAACGACATATCCATAATCGCGAGCGGTTTCAGCCGGGCACTCCGGCATCTATCCGGTCTGCTCCATTCGCCTCGTAGGCCAAGGAAATTTTCAACGATGAAAAGGCTGTATCTGCTCGGTCTGATGGCCGGTGTGTCGCTGCACTCGATCGCTGCCCAAACCCCCTCGTCGTTGCTGGATGACAAGCCGGCGTTCATCGCCAGCCTGATCGAGCAGATGACGCTGGAAGAGAAAATTGGCCAGTTACGGCTGATCAGCATCGGTGGCGACATGCCTCGTGAACGCATGCTCGAAGAACTGCAGGCAGGTCATATCGGCGGTACTTTCAACACGGTTACACGCCCCGATAACCGTCCAATGCAGGAAGCGGCCTTGCGCAGCCGCCTGAAGATCCCGGTGTTCTTTGCCTACGATGTGGTGCACGGCCACCGCACAATCTTTCCCATCAGCCTTGGATTGGCGTCAACCTGGGACTTGGCCACCATCGCTACCAGCGGGCGGGTATCGGCGATCGAGGCCAGCGCCGACGGCCTGGACATGACATTCGCGCCCATGGTCGATATCTCCCGCGATCCACGGTGGGGACGCACGTCCGAGGGCTTCGGCGAGGACCCTTACCTGGTCTCGGAAATCGCTCGCACCATGGTCCAGGCCTATCAGGGAAAATCTCCCGCAGCCGCAGACAGCGTGACGGCCAGCGTCAAGCACTTCGCGCTCTACGGCGCCGTGGAAGGTGGTCGTGACTACAACGTGGTGGACATGAGCCCGCTGCGGATGCATCAGGATTACCTCCCACCTTATCGTGCCGCCGTCGATGCAGGGGCGGGCGGTGTGATGGTGGCGTTGAACTCGATCAACGGCGTGCCGGCCAGCGCCAATAGCTGGCTGTTGAAGGATCTTTTGCGACGGGACTGGGGTTTCGAGGGGGTCACGCTCAGCGACCATGGCGCGATCAGCGAATTGATACGCCATGGCGTTGCGCGTGACGAGCGCGAGGCCGCGCTGTTGGCCATCAAGGCCGGCGTCGACATGAGCATGGCGGATTCCCTGTACCAGCAGGAGTTGCCCGGTCTTGTGGCCTCGGGGGATGTCGAGATCGGTGAAATCGACAAGGCGGTGCGTGAGGTGCTGGGCGCGAAATACGATATGGGCCTGTTCCACGATCCGTTTCGCCGCATCGGTCTGGCCCAAGACGACCCGAAAGACCGCAACGCTGAAAACCGCCTCCATCGAAAGGAAGCGCGAGAGGTAGCCAGACAGTCGATCGTGCTGCTTGAAAACCGTGACCGGACACTGCCGCTGAAAAGAAGCGGCACCATCGCCCTGGTTGGGCCGCTGGCCGATTCGCCAGTCGACATGATGGGTAGCTGGTCTGCCTCAGGTGTCGCCAAGCAATCCGTGACGCTACGTCAGGGCATGCTCGACGCACTGGGCAATAAGGCGAAACTGCTCCATGCCGTCGGCGCCAACATCACGGACGACAAGCACATGGTCGAGTATCTCAACTTTCTCAATTGGGACAGTCCCGAGGTGGTGCAGGGGCCGCGCTCCCCCGCAGAGATGATTGCCGAGGCGGTTGCCGCTGCCGAGCAGGCCGATGTCATCGTCGCCGCAGTGGGCGAGTCGCGTGGCATGTCCCACGAGTCATCAAGCCGTACCTCATTGCAGATCCCGGCCAGCCAGAAGGCGCTTCTGCGTGCGTTGAAGAAGACCGGCAAGCCGCTGGTTCTGGTCATCATGAACGGGCGTCCGCTGGACTTGAACTGGGCGAGAAACAACGCCGATGCAGTTCTGGAAACCTGGTTCACGGGCACTGAAGGCGGCCATGCCATCTCCGATGTGCTGTTCGGCGATTACAACCCGTCCGGCAAGCTGCCGATCTCCATTCCTCGATCGGTGGGGCAAATCCCGACGTACTACAACCATCTGCGGGTAGGGCGCCCCTATGTTGAAGGCAAGCCTGGCAACTACACCTCCCATTATTTCGAAGAGCCCACCGGCCCGCTGTACCCATTCGGTTACGGTTTGAGTTACACCGACTTCGATATCTCAGACGTGCGCCTGTCCAGCTCGACGATGACACGTGACGGGGGTATCGAGGCAAGCGTTACGCTGAAGAACGTCGGCCAGCGTGAGGGGGCAACGGTGGTGCAGCTATACATCCGCGACGAAGTGGCTTCGGTCATTCGTCCGGTCAAGGAATTGAAGGATTTCCGCAAGGTCTCGCTCAAACCGGGCGAGGTCCGGGAGGTCACTTTCCGGGTCGATGAAGACGACCTGGAGTTCGTCAACGCACAGCTTCAGCGCGTTGCCGAGCCGGGTGCATTCGAAGTGCAGATCGGGCTGGACTCGCAACGGGTCAAACCTGCGAAATTCACATTGCTGTGATGAAGTGCGGCTGCCGTCGGTAGCCGCAGTTCTCCACGGCAGAAAGCGCGCCGTCGACAGTCGTCGGCTGCAAAAAGACCGCTCTGACCCGCTATCCGGCCGCTGTGCCGCATGGGATGATTTGCCGCTTCGCTCGTTTACCCGGGGAATCATTTGCCGCTGGGGTAGACCAACGAGGGCAAACCGGGCCGCGGTGCGGTCGGCGGTAATCGTGATAGCTCAGGAGGCGATGTGTCACGTACCTTTCATTTCGAAACAGGCGCTCGCAAAGGTCGGGCACTGGGAATGACGTTGAGTCTGTGCTTGGGGATGTTTGCTGGCCAAGGCTGGGCATTCAGCCTTGACGATGTGGCGGCCAAAGCCGAGAAACTGGCAGGGCAGAGCTATTCGGCTCCGCAGAGCAATTTGCCGCCGGTTTTTCGCAACATGGCATTCGCCGACTACCAGCAGCTTCATTTCCGGGGCGACAAGGCAGTGTGGAAGGACCTGCCGACGCCGTTCGAGCTGCGGTTCTACCACCAGGGCATGCACTTCGACGTGCCGGTGAGGATCAACGAGATCACCGCCAACGGTGTTGAACAAATCAGATACGAACCGGAAATGTTCGATTTCGGCAAAGTGCAGATCGAGCCTTCGGCATTGGAAGATCTTGGTTTTGCCGGTTTCAAGGTGCTCTATCCACTGAACAAGGCGGATAAGGCGGACGAGCTGATGACGCTGCTGGGCGCCAGCTACTTCAGGGTGATCGGCAAGGACCAGGTCTATGGTCTGTCAGCGCGCGGCCTGGCGATCGATACGGCGTTACCGAGCGGCGAAGAATTCCCACGGTTCCGGGAGTTCTGGGTCGAGCGGCCCGAGGCTGACCGCCGTAATCTGGTGATCTATGCACTGCTCGACTCACCCCGTGCCACCGGTGCATACCGAATGGTGGTCACTCCAGGCAAGGACAGCACTGTCGATGTAAAGGCGCGCGTCTATCTGCGCGACCCGATAGAGAAGCTTGGCCTTGGCGCGCTTACCAGCATGTATCTGTTCGGCGCTAATCAGCCCAGCAATATGCTCAATTACCGTCCGCAGCTACACGATTCAGAGGGGCTGGCGATCCATGCCGGTGCGGATGAGTGGATCTGGCGACCGCTGAATAACCCCAAGCGATTGGCCATCAGCAGTTATAGCGTCGAGAACCCGCGTGGTTTCGGTCTGCTCCAGCGCACCCGTGATTTCGATCGCTACGAGGATCTTGACGACCGCTACGAATTGCGTCCCAGCGGCTGGGTCGAGCCGAAAGGTGACTGGGGCAAGGGGCGCGTGGAGTTGATCGAGATTCCCACCCCGGACGAAACCAATGACAACATCGTTGCGTTCTGGGTACCTGACGAGCGCCCGGAGCCTGGCGAGCCGCTGGACTTCGAGTACCGCCTCCACTTCACCATGGACGAGCCCGCGCTGCATGATGAAAAGATCGCCTGGGTCAGCCAGACGCGGCTCTCGACTGGCGATGTGAAGCAATCGAACCTGATCCGTCAGCCTGACGGCAGCACGGCGCTTATCGTCGACTTCGTTGGTCCCAATTTGGCCGAACTGCCAGCGGACGCACCGGTGAGTACTCGCGTCAGCGTTGACGACAACGCTGAGCTGGTCGAGAACAACCTGCGGTACAACCCGGTAACCAAAGGTTGGCGCTTGACCTTGCGCTTGAAAGTGCGCGATGCGAAACGCCCCGTGGAGCTGCGGGCAGCATTAGTGGAAGGCGAGAACACGCTTTCCGAAACCTGGAGCTATCAGATTCCGACCAATGAGTAATCCCGTGGAACCCTCGATTACTGGTCGCTACATCAGCCAGCTGCCGCTCGACGAACAGCAGCGCCAAGCCCTGAGCCACGAGGTGGAGCAGGGCGGCGGAGGCCTCGAAGACGTGCATCGGGCGTTGGGCCGCAGCGTATCTGGCAATGCTGATGCCGCGCCGAGCGGAGGTGATCTGCTTGGCTCGGTTGCTGCTCGTCTGAGGCTTGGCTGGGGTGAGACCCTGGAGCGGGCGAGGGCGTTGGGTCGCGATCATCAGAATCGCATTTGCATCAACTCTACGCCGCCCATCGTACGCACTCGTATGGTTCCGGAACCGTGGCACACCAACGTGCTTCGGTTGAGCTGGTGGCGATTGCTGCGCAAGAAGAACCGCACCGTCGAGTTGCCAGCGCCGATTGTCGACCGATCAGGCTGGCGCAAGGTGGCGGCCTTCCGCCGTACCACCTTGCTGTTACTGATGCTGGTGCAGACCGTCATTGCCACTTGGCACATGAAGTCAGTCTTGCCCTACCAGGGTTGGGCGCTTATCGATCTGCAGGAGGTATTCCAGCAGCCGCTGCAGGAGTCGGCTCGGCAGATTCTTCCTTACGTGGTACAGACCAGCATCCTGATGTTGTTCGCGCTGCTGTTCTGCTGGGTGTCCGTGGGTTTCTGGACTGCGCTCATGGGGTTCTTCCAGCTGCTCAAAGGACACGATCATTACAATATCTCGGCCAGCACCCTTGATGACGGGCCGATCCCACGTGAGGCGCGCACGGCCCTGGTAATGCCCATCGCCAACGAAGACGTTCCGCGCGTGTTTGCCGGTCTGCGGGCGACCTTCGAATCGCTCAAGGCCACCGGGCAGATGGAGCATTTCGACATCTTCGTGCTCAGCGACAGTAACGATCCCGATACCTGCGTCGCGGAGCAGAAGGCCTGGCTGGAGGTTTGTCGCGAAGTCGACGGATTCGGTCACATCTTCTATCGCCGCCGCCGTCGGCGAGTGAAGCGCAAGAGTGGCAACATCGACGACTTCTGCCGTCGTTGGGGTAGCAGCTACCGTTACATGGTCGTGCTCGATGCGGACAGCGTGATGAGCGGGGACTGCCTGACCAGTCTGGTAAGGCTGATGGAAGCGAACCCTGGAGCGGGCATCATCCAGACGGCGCCGAAGGCGTCCGGCATGGATACCCTTTATGCCCGCATGCAGCAGTTCGCAACCCGCGTCTACGGGCCATTGTTCACCGCCGGGCTCAATTTCTGGCAGCTGGGCGAATCGCATTACTGGGGCCATAACGCGATCATTCGGGTTCAGCCCTTCATCGAGCACTGCGCCCTGGCGCCGTTGCCGGGCAAAGGCTCTTTCGCGGGTGACATTCTCTCCCACGATTTCGTCGAAGCTGCCTTGATGCGCCGCGCCGGCTGGGGGGTGTGGATCGCCTATGATCTGCCGGGCAGCTACGAAGAGCTACCGCCGAACCTGCTGGACGAGCTCAAACGCGACCGGCGCTGGTGCCATGGCAACCTTATGAACTTCCGGCTTTTCCTGGTCAAGGGCATGCACACGGTGCATCGTTTCGTGTTCCTGACTGGCGTGATGTCCTACCTATCGGCGCCGCTGTGGTTCACCTTCCTGGCACTGTCGACAGGACTGCTGGCCATCCATACGCTGATGGTGCCGGAGTACTTCCTGCAGCCTAACCAGCTATACCCGCTTTGGCCCCAGTGGCATCCGCAGGAAGCGATTGCGCTGTTCTCCGCAACCTTGACGCTGCTGTTTCTGCCCAAGTTGCTCAGCGTATTGCTGATCTGTATTCAGGGTGCCCATGAGTACGGCGGCCGCCTGCGGCTGGTGCTCTCGATGTTGCTGGAAACCTTGTTCTCGATGTTGGCCGCCCCAGTGCGCATGCTGTTTCACTCGGTGTTCGTAACTGCTGCGTTTCTCGGCTGGTCGGTGCAGTGGAACTCACCACAGCGCGCCGACAATGCGACGCCATGGGGCGAGGCGCTGCGTCGGCACGGCCCGCAAATGTTGCTCGGCGCGCTGTGGACGGCACTGGTGGCCTGGCTCGATCCGTCGTTCCTCTGGTGGTTGGCACCGATCGTGGTCTCACTGATGCTGGCGGCGCCGGTGTCGGTGATCACCAGTCGCACGGGGCTCGGGCTCGCTGCGTTCCGGCGCAAGCTGTTCCTGATTCCGGAGGAGTTCAACCCACCCCAGGAGCTGTCTTCTACCGATCGCTATACGCGGGAAAATCAGGCCAATGCCTTGCACAACGGCTTCATCGCGGCGACGGTTGATCCGATCTACAACGCACTGGTGTGCGGCATGGCGCGGGCCCGTCATGCCAAGGTCGTCCATGGTGCTGAGGTGCTGCGCGAACAGCGCATGCAGCAAATCCTTGATGCCGGTCCAGACGGTGCTGCCGAAGCGGCGCGCTGGCGGCTGCTGAACGATCCGGATGGTATGGCGCGGTTGCATCTGCGGGTCTGGCAGGATCAGCGTTACCAGAACTGGCGCGACGCTTATCGCTACCCGGGTCTGGCCAGCACTCCGCAAGAAACTATCGCATCCCCGCAAAGCTGATCCCGTGATCGTCGCGACGTCCTGGGACAGGACGTCGCGACGGCGAGTCAATGATGATGGTCGGTTCCGTCCGCATGATGGTGAACGTCGGTGGAAGGCGCACCTTTCGATTGCTGTGGGTCAGCGCCAGTCGGTTGATCGCTGCTTACATGACTCTCGCCACCCCCATGCTGATGGCCATCGCTCGCTGCCACCAGCGCCTGATACTCCATCGGCGTGAGGGCCGGCAATTGCTCTAGAAGGGCAACCATTCCCCATATGTAAGAGTCAGCCATGCTCTTGCCCCAGGCGGGCATCGCCGTGGATCTGATCCCGTGTTTGATGGTCCAGAAGTCCTCAGCCGGTTCGTGCTTACGATTGGCGTCCGTCAGGGCAGGCGGCGGTGGGTTGAGGTTTTCGCTGAGCTCGGTCGAAACGACGCCTGGCGCCAGATGGCAGCCGGCGCACATGGCATCGTAGTTCCCGGCGCCTGAGCGAATCAGCTTGGTATCGTTCAGATCAGGCACTTCAATGTCCTTGGCGCGTACTGCAATGGAACGGTGGCGGGCAGTTTCCAGCAGTGCGTGGATGGCATTGGCATGAGGCGCATCTGCACCGACATTGATGACACCGGAATACACAATGCCCGCCCCAATGACGATCAGGGCAAGCACGGCCAGTAGAAGTGTCACCAGTATCTTGAGCATGGCCACAGCCTCAGAACCAGAATCGGATGCCCGCCACCAGGCGCGCTTCGCTCGTGTCTTCATCCTCGGACCGCAGCATGTCGGCGCTGTTGCCATAGGCGCGAGTCCAGCTCACACCCACATATGGCGCGAGTTGGCGGTTGATCTCGTAGCGTAGCCGCAGACCGATACTGGCGTCACTGAAACCTGCACCCACGCCGCGGCTGGCGTCATTGCGCCCATGCAGGTTGACCTCGGCTTTGGGCTGCAGCACCCAGCGCTGGGTCAGCAGCATGTCGTACTCGGCCTCAAGCCGCAGAGAGGTCTGGCCACCCTCGCCGATGAAGGCAGTGGCTTCGGTTTCGAGTCCGTACAAAGGCATCCCCTGGATGCCGAACGCCGCCCATGTTTGCGGCGACCCTGGCTTGAAGTCCTGGCGAACGCCGGCAACCGTCTCCCACCAGGGGCCGATGGCATGACTCCAGAGCAGCTGCAGCTCCGCCTCTTCCGTATGACCATTGGTTCGCTCGCCTTCGGAACGGAACGCCAGGCGGTCGATATCGCCGCCCCACCAGCCGTTGAGATTCCAGGCCAGAGTGCTCCCGTCGTTGGCGTCCTGCCACTCCAGTTCGTCGGCGACAAACATGAAATGGCTGCCGCCCTGATGCATGTCATGCGCCGGCAGATCGGGGAACGCTGCGGCACGATCGGCGGGGGTGATGGCCGGAATCGGTGTGCGTGAGTGCTGTTCCGCCGGAACTGCCACTCTGGACGGGTGCGGCATCTCATGCCGGGAGTGATCCATGGCGTCATGGTTCATCTGGCCATGAGCGGGCTGTTGGTGATGGCCATGATGTGGGCGATCGTGCGCCGTTCCGTCAGCCCCGGCCCGTGAAGGTGCATGACCCCGATGCTCTTGGCCGCCATGACCGCCATGGCTGGAATAACTGGAATCATGCGTGGCGTCCTGCGCCTGAGCATTGACGGCGATCAGGCACAGCGCGGTGATCAATGACAGCTTAATGGTCATGCGATGAACTCTTCTTATGATCCCGTACGTGACCCATCTGGCCATGGTCCATGTCTTCAACCCGGACTTCGCGAAACATCCCGAGGTCCATGTGCATCAGCATGTGGCAGTGGTAAGCCCAACGCCCCAGCGCATCGGCCGTCACGCGGTAGCTGCGCCTGGAGCCGGGAGGCATGTCGATGGTGTGCTTGCGCACCATGAATTCGCCCTGTTCGTCCTCGAGATCGCTCCACAGACCGTGCAGGTGAATGGGGTGGTGCATCATGGTGTCGTTGACCAGCACAAAACGCACGCGCTCGCCGTATTTGAGCCGAATCGGCTCGGCATTGGCGAACGGGATGCCGTCGAAGGACCAGGAAAAACGCTCCATATGACCCGTCAGGTGCAGCTCGATAGTACGTGTAGGTGAGCGGCCGTCCGGGTCTGGGAAGGCGCTGCGCAGGTCGGCGTAGGTGAGCACTCGGCGACCGTTATTGCGCAGGCCGATGCCGGGATCGTCCAGCTTGGGCACTGGCGTCATGGTCTGCATGTCCACCAGCGGGTTGCCTTGTTCACTGGCCGGGTGCGACTGCATAGAGGCTACGCCGGACGCGTGGTTTGCAGCCGAATGATCCATACCGGCCATGCCGTGATGATCCATCTGGCCATGATCGGCGTGTCGTCGATCACCGCTCTCATGGCCCATGTGGCCATGATTGGTAGGTTGCGCAGCCGGCTGCGATTGTTGGCCATGACCGCCATGGGAGCCGTGATCGCCATGGCCCATGTCGTCCATGCTCAGCTCAGGGCGTGGGTCAGGCTTGGGCACCGGAGCGCTCAGCCCATGCCGCAGCGCCAGGGTGCCGCGCGCATAGCCGCTGCGGTCCATGGCCTGAGCGAAGAGGGTGTAGGCGTCTTGGTTGCCATCCGGCGAGACGAGAACATCGACGGTTTCGGCTACGGCCAATCGCAGTTCGTCCACCTCGACCGGCACCACGTTCTGGCCATCCACGGCGACGACGGTGAGCTTCAGCCCCGGAATGCGAAAGTCGAAATAGGTCATCGCCGAGCCGTTGATCAGGCGCAGACGCACCCGCTCGCCCGGCTCGAACAGGCCCGTCCAGTTGCCGTCCGGCGCGTGGCCGTTGAGCAGGAAGGTGTAGGTTTCGCCGCTGACATCGGCGAGGTCGGTGGGCGTCATATTCATCTTCGCCCAGGCCCAGCGATTGCCAACAGTCTCGCGCCAGCCCTGCTCGGCGACATCGTTGATGAAGTCGCCGAGCGTGCGCCGCCCTCGGTTGTAGTAGTCGGATTGCTTTTTCAGTTTGTCGAGAACCCGCGCCGGGCTTTCATCCGTCCAGTCGGTGAGCATCACCACGTAGTCGCGCTCGTAGGTGAAGGGCTCGGGCTCCCGCGGGTCGATCACCAGCGGGCCATATACGCCGAGCTGTTCCTGAAATCCCGAATGGCTGTGATACCAGTAGGTGCCGCTCTGCTTCACCCGGAATCGGTACTCATACATGCCGTCCGGTGCGATCCCGGCAAAGCTGAACCCGGGCACACCATCCATGTTGGCGGGCAGCAGAAGGCCGTGCCAATGGATGGACGTGTCCTGGGGCAGCCGGTTATGTACGCGCAGGGTGACGGTATCGCCCTCCTTCCAGCGCAGCAAAGGGCCGGGGATGCTCCCGTTGATTGCCATCGCGGTGCGTTCGCGACCGGTGAAATTGACGCCGAGCGAGTCAATGGTCAGGTCGAATTCGGAACCGGACAAAACGCCCTGATCGCCCGACTGACCAGGGCGCGCAACTGCCCATACGGGCTGGCGCCAGACGCCCATTCCGGCAACGACGCCGCCCGCGGCCAGTGTTTTGATGAATGTTCGCCGGCAAGCTCTGGACTGCATGCTTATCCTGTTTATTCGCTGGTTCACGGGAGGTACTGGCCTGCGCTGCGGGTACGTTGCAGCTGCGGTACGGTTTGCCACTTCAGGCGGGAACAAGGTGCTCCCGCGCGACGTGTGACGGTCAGGCGCAACGGGACAAGGCTACTTCACTGCGTAATCAGCCATGACCACGTCCTTGCCATCCTGGGTGAGGCCGATGACCTGGTAAGGCTGCGCTGGCTGACCGTAGTCCATCCCTGGCGAGCCGGCTGGCATGCCAGGCACGGCGATACCCGTCAGGTCGTCGCGTTTCTGTAGCTCGTGAATCTGCGCCACCGGCACGTGGCCTTCGATGAACTTACCGTCGATCACGCCGGTGTGGCATGAGCCCAGCCGCGGGGCGACGCCCAGCTGCTGCTTGATGGCGGACATGTTGCTTTCAACGTGATCACGCACTTCGAAGCCATTCGTTTCCAGGTATTTGATCCAGTCCTTGCAGCAGCCGCAGTTGGCGTCGCGGTGCACGTCGATCACGTCGGCGGCGTGCGCGCTGCCGGCCATGAACAGGGCGGCAACCAGGGCGAGTCTTGCTTGGGTAGTAGCCATGTGAAGCACTCCGAGGTAGAAATTCTCAGCGGCATCCGCAGCTGCTGCCACAGCCTGTGGTTCGCGCTGCAGTGGGGGCAGTCTGGCTGGTCAGTTGTGCCGGATAGCCGGCACCGTCCAGTGCGGCGAGCAACGCTGCTTTGTCCGGGCTGCCGTCGACGCGGACCAGGCCGCTGCCGAGGTCGACATTCACAGCATCGACCCCAACGACAGCGCCAAGCGCCTGGGAGACGCGACGCACACAGGCCCCGCACGTCATGCCTTGAACCTGAAGATCAATGGAGTTCATGGAAATCCTCCTGGGGTGCCGGTTCATCCGGCTGGTTGGATCTTCAACCTTGCCCTAGTGGCAAGGTCAAGCCAGCGCAGCCTGCTGTTCTCTTGCTGACAAAATAGCCGGGTGCGGCTTTCGGCAAGCTGAGCGCAACATTACTTTTCTGTCAGCTTGTGGCCCGGCGACGGCTATCCCGGCACACTCAACGAGGATTGAAAGGATGAGCCAATGAAACTGCTGGTCGCCGAAGATGAGCCAAAAACCGGGATCTACTTGCAGCAAGGCCTTAGCGAGGCCGGGTTTACCGTAGACAGAGTCACGACCGGCACCGATGCGTTGCAGCACGTGCTGAGTGCGCCTTATGACCTGTTGATACTCGACGTCATGATGCCTGGGCTGGATGGTTGGGAGGTGCTGCGCCTGGTCCGGGCCGCGGGACAGGACGTGCCGGTGCTATTCCTGACTGCGCGCGACAGGGTGGAAGATCGGGTCAAGGGGCTGGAGCTCGGTGCCGATGATTATCTGGTCAAACCGTTCGCGTTTTCCGAGCTTTTGGCGCGCGTGCGTACGTTGCTGCGACGAGGGCACGCGGCTGCGTTGCAGACTCAGCTCAAGATTGCGGACCTGGAGGTCGACCTGCTCAAGCGGCGTGCCATTCGTGCGGGCCAGCGTATCGATCTGACTGCCAAGGAATTCGCATTGCTGGAGCTGCTGCTGCGTCGGCGCGGCGAGGTGCTGCCCAAATCGCTTATTGCCTCGCAGGTCTGGGACATGAATTTCGACAGTGATACCAATGTCATTGAGGTGGCGATACGGCGACTGCGGGCCAAGATCGATGATGGATTCGAGCCGAAGCTGATCCATACCGCGCGGGGCATGGGCTACATGCTCGACGAGCCGGACGCGCCATGAAGCGGTTATCGCTCACAGCGAGGCTCAGCCTCATG
The DNA here is from genome assembly GCF_003696365.1 of Stutzerimonas zhaodongensis. GTDB lineage: Bacteria > Pseudomonadota > Gammaproteobacteria > Pseudomonadales > Pseudomonadaceae > Stutzerimonas > Stutzerimonas zhaodongensis. The sequence continues at coordinate 1,421,573 of NZ_RFFM01000001.1, read as the reverse complement.
TTCATGCTGGCCGTCACCGGTGTGCTGGGTGCGGCAGGCCTGTTTTTCAGCTTGCTGAGCCAGCACCACTTCGATGAACTGGACCGGCACACGCTTGAGGAGAAACTTCAGGCCAGCCGACAGCTGCTGCAACAGGTCGACGATCTGCGGCAGTTCGATACGCTGCTGCCACAACTGCAGGCACTGCTAGGCGGCCACAGTGACCTGTCGGCGCAGATATTCGACGCTGGAGGACGGCTTCTATTCGCACAGGGAAGCGCGCACTCCGAACACGTGGCGGCGGACAGGCGCGACAGCGAAGACGGCGAGCATAAACACGCCGGGCATGTCTGGCGCAGCGTGACTGGCCTCGTCGAGGTGGCAGGGCAGCCATTGCAGGTCGTGCTGGCCCTCGACGTGACTGCACACAAGGCCTTCTTTCACGTCCTCATCGGCTGGTTATGGGGCGCGCTATTGCTGTGCGCGCTAGTCAGCGGCCTGCTGGGCTGGGTTTTGGTACGCAGTGGTTTGCGCCCGCTTCGGGAGGTGACACAGGTGGCGGCTTCGGTATCGGCCAAGTCCCTGACCGAACGCATTCCCACCGAGTCGACTCCCGCAGAGCTGGAGCAGCTGGTCGTGGCCTTCAACGCCATGCTGGCCCGCCTCGAAGAGGCATTCGTACGGCTTTCGAACTTCTCCGCAGACATTGCCCACGAGCTGCGAACGCCGCTCAGCAACCTGATGACCCACACCGAGGTTGTGCTGAGTCGGGATCGTAGCAATGGGGACTATCAGGAAAATCTCCATTCCAATCTGGAGGAGCTGCGTCGCATGGCGCGGATGATCGACGACATGCTGTTTCTGGCCAAGGCCGACAACGGGCTGATCATCCCCGAGGTGCAATCCATCGAACTGCGGGAGTTGTGCGAGAAGCTGCTGGAGTTTTACCAGATGACCGCAGACGACCGCGGCATCCGCTTCGAGCTCTCCGGGTCTGCAAGGATCTTGGGTGACTCGGCGATGCTCCGGCGGGCATTGTCGAATCTTCTATCGAACGCATTGCGCTACACACCCGATGGCGGGGTCATTCGTGTGGACATCGTAGCAGGGGCAAATAGCGTCACGCTTACGGTCGGTAACCCCGGCGTCACCATCCCGCAGACACATCTGCCACGTCTGTTCGACCGGTTTTACCGCGTCGACCCTGCGCGCCGGGAGGGCAGCCCGAGTAACGCAGGTCTTGGGCTGGCGATTACCCGCTCGATCATCGAGGCCCACCGCGGAGAGATCCGCTGCGACAGCAACGACGGTTGGACCTCGTTCGAGATTCAGCTCAATCCTATCGTTTGATCTCCAGGATCAAAGCTGAGGTCGGGCGCGTTATTCCGAGCGATCCTTCCAGCCGATACCCAGCACTGGTCAATCGGGTACGGACGTGTTTGCATCGGGCTTCCGCTTTGCTCGCCACGTGCCGGCTATCACGCCAGGCAGAAACCGCAGCGGAGGAGGTGCCATGAACATCGAACGATGCGAAGACCTGATCGACTGGACCCGCAAGGCCCATGCGTTGTTAGCCGACTGCATGGCTGAAGGCGCCAAGGACAGAAGCGACTCCCTGGCCAGGATGCTGCTGGACTATCTGACGCAGCATGAACGGGAGCTGGAGGCAACCATTGTGCGAGTCAAGGAGCATGCCGAACCAAGCGCCTTGCAGGCTCCGCTGCATGATGCGCTGCAGGGCGATGTGCTGGCGCTTGATATCGATAGCGAAACCTTCGCAAAAATAAGTGTCGACGAAGTTTCGCAGCAGGTATTTGCTCTGCATAACCGAATCATCGACCTATATCGCTCTCTGGAAAAACGCCGCGAATTGCACAAGGCGAGCGGATTGCTCGGAGAAGTGCTGCAGCTTGAAGAGCGCGAAACCATGCGACTGGCGCATCAGGTCAATCGCATGCACGAAATGTGAATGTCAGAGCGGCCTGTCGTGTTCAGACGACGTAGCGCAATATCGTCACGAAGTGCAGCAGGCTGCCGGCAATCACGAACAGGTGCCAGATACCGTGCCAGTGACGGAAACGCTGGTCGTAAGCGAAGAAGATGATGCCTACCGTATAGAAGACGCCGCCGGTGACCAGCCAGATGAAGCCGGCCGTACCCAGCGCCTCGAGCAGCGGCTTGACCGCCACCAGCACGATCCAGCCCATCACCGCGTAGATGACGATCGACAGCACACGTGCTTCGGAGCGTGGCTTTATCTCCTGCAGCATACCGATCGCGGCCAGTGACCAGACGATGCCGAACAGCCACCAGCCCCAGCTGCCGCGAAGCGTGACAAGGCAGAAAGGAGTGTAGCTACCGGCGATCAACAGGTAGATCGACAGGTGATCGAGCTTCTGCATGATGCTCTTCGCCCGGCCCCGCACGCTGTGATAGAGGGTCGAGGTGCTGTAGAGCAGCACCAGCGTGAAGCCGTAGATGGCCATGCTGACGATCTTGGTCAGGTCGCCATCCATGGCGGCGAGGATCAACAGCCATACCGTACCGATTACAGCCAGCACCCCGCCGGCAAGGTGCGTCCAGGCGTTGAACTTTTCTCCGTGGTACATCCGTCTCGGTCTCGATTCAGTTGCCGATCAATTCCCCATCAGCACGCCGAATACTTTTTTCGCGATGCTGGTCGCTGCCTGCGCCGGGTTCTGGCGAATACCGGCTTCCTGCTCGGCGATCACAGTGAACAAGCCGTTGAGCGCTTGTTCGGTCACGTACCCTTCGACGGAGCCGTAGCGGGCGTCGACGGCGCCGAGCCCTGATGCCTTGCTTGCCAGCGCGTTGTATTGCTGTGCTACGCCCACTTGGTCCGTGGCCTGCTTGATGATGGGCAGGAATTTCGCCCGGATCTGCTCTCGGCTGGTCTTGTTCAGGTACTGGGTTGCAGAGTCATTGCCGCCCGCCAGGATCGACTTGGCGTCATTCACAGTCATTTTTTTCACTGCGTCGAGCAACAGAGCCTGCGCCTGCGGTACCGCCGCTTCGGCGGCTTTGTTCATGCCGTTTTCAAGCTCCTCGACCTGCGCGCCCATGCCCATCATCTTCAGCATGCGTGATGCTTTCCCGATGTTGCCCGGCAACTCGATGCGCACATCCGGATCGTTACTGAACCCGCCTGGCTTGCCGAGTTGTTGTACGGCGACCTTGGTGCCTTGGCTGAGGGCATCCTTGAGTGCCTTGTTGGCATCGCCCTGGCTGAGATCGGACAGCGACAAGGCGAAAGCGCTGGCGGACAGAACGAGGCTGACGACGAGCGTGGTGATGCGAAGCATGGGGATACCTTCGTGCGTGGGGTGGTGGATCGTATACCGGAGCAGAGCTGGCGATGCTAACGGATTATCCCTCGGAAGACAGCGATGCTCTTTGCGGGTTACCGTTTCCGACTTAGTTGTAAATGAATGGGTATTTCCATGATCCGACCCTATGGCCATCAGGACGTTGAGCGAATCCTGGCCATCTGGCTGAACGCGTCGACCCTGGCTCATGATTTCATCGATGCCAGCTTCTGGGAGTCGAAGCTGGACGATATGCGTGACGTCTACTTGCCGGTGGCTGAGACCTGGGTATGCGAGCGGGACGGGCAGCTTATTGGCTTCATTTCACTGGTAGAAGATGTTTTAGCGGCCATCTTCGTTTCACCTGAGCGGCAGGGCAAAGGCATCGGCTCGTCGCTGCTCGAACAGGCAAAGCGCCTCAGGCAGCAGCTACAACTCACCGTGTACAGCGCCAATCACGCCAGCGTTACCTTCTATCGACGTCACGGTTTCGAAGCCACAGCCCATTCGATCGACGAACACACCGGCCATCCCGAACTGGTAATGGCCTGGCATGGTGAGAAGCAGGTTCAGGCGGTTTCGATGGAAGCCGGGACATCGTCATGATGCGGCTCCAGTGCGACCTGGCGAATCGACAGGCGGATCTCGGCGGGTAGCACGCGCTTGGCCACGCCTTCGGCCAGCTCGCCGAGCTTGTCGTGATAGCCCAGTTTGCCGTGCTCATCCTTACGCAGCACGTCTTGGTCTTGCAGACTCTTGATGAAGTGGCGGAACAGGCTTTTGTCGAAGAATTCCGGCGCGTTGAGTCCATGCAGGATCGACAGTCGCTGGGCCATGACTGTACAGAGATTTTCCAGCTCCTCGGCATCGAGTGTGTGCTGGCCGCTGTTAAGCAGCAGCGAGATCGCCATGTAGAAGCGTTGCAGCGTCTGCACGATCACTCGCGAGAGCAGCGTGAGCAGAACGAACTGGCGTGAGCTAGGCGCCGGTCTGACATAGGTTTCGCCGTCGAGCTTGAGCAGGCCCTGGTCGACGAACGCGGCAAGCCACTGGTCGATCACTGCTTCAAGCTCTTCCGGCTCCCAGCGAATGAACAGCTCTGCACGCAGGTAGGGATACAACGCCTCGGTGAACCTCAGGATCTGTTCCCGGCTGATGCGCGAACTGCTCTGGAAGAAGCTTGCCAGCAATGCTGGTAGCGCAAATATGTGCATCACGTTGTTGCGGTAGTAGGTCATCAGGACGGCATTCTGTTCGTCCAGATAGAGGATGTTGCCCAAAGCGTCTTTCTGCTCGGCAAGCAGGCCGAGGTCCTTCACGTAACGGATCAGCGTTGCACCGTCGCCTTCAGGCAGGGTGACATGGGGTGAATAGGGCACCGCACGCAACAGGCTCTGATAAAGATCGAGCACGCGCGCGAGCGAACGGCTGTCCAGAGCCTGGCGGCTGGTGGACAGCATGGCCAACGCCACCAGATTGACCGGGTTGACCGCTGCCGCTTCGTTGAGGCGCTGTGCGATGCGCTCGGAGAGGCGGTTGGTGGCCTCGTTGAGCCAGTCCGGGCGGAACTCCGGAGCCAGGTTCTGTTGCCGCCAGCCGGGCTGTTGCTGTTCGAGGAATTCATTGAGCTTCAGCGGCTCGCCAAAATTCACCCACACCTGGCCGAAGCGCTGCCTGAGTGCGCCGATGACCTTGAAAAGATCGAAGATCGATTCCTTCTTTTTCGCAGCGCCACGCAGCTCGCCGAGGTAGGTGCGGCCCTCCAGCACCCGCTCATACCCGATGTACACCGGGACGAAGAGTATCGGCAGGCGCGAAGAGCGGAGATAGCTGCGCAGCGTGATAGCGAGCAGACCGGTCTTCGGTTGCAGCATGCGGCCGGTACGCGAGCGGCCGCCCTCCACGAAGTACTCCACCGGGAAGCCGCGGCTGAACAGGGTATGCAGGTATTCGTTGAACACCGAGGTATAGAGCGGGTTGCCCTTGAACGAACGGCGCATGAAGAAGGCGCCGCCGCGGCGCAGCAGGCTGCCGATCACCGGCATGTTGAGGTTGATCCCGGCCGCGATGTGCGGCGGCGTCAGTCCGTTGCGGAATAGCAGATAAGACAGCAGCAGATAGTCGATGTGACTGCGATGGCAGGGCACGTAGATGACTTCGTAGCCCTGGACCGCCTCCTGCAAAGGCTCAAGGTGGTTGACGCGGATGCCGTCGTAAATCTTGTTCCAGAACCAGGAGAGCACCACTTCGAGGAAGCGGACGGCGGTATAGGCGTAGTCGGAGGCGACTTCATTGCCGTAGCGCAGGGCACGGGCTTCAGCCTTTTCCAGCGAGATGCTCTCGCGTTCCGCCTCGTCCTTGATCGCCTGGCGCACCTGTGGCGCATGGACCAGCCCTTTGACCAGATTGCGACGGTGGGACACGTCCGGGCCGATCACTGCGGTCTTCTGATTACGGAAATGCACCCGCAGCATGCGGTGGGCCATGCGCAGCGTGCGCTCGTGTCCCTTGTTCTGTGCCACCAGTTCGTTGAGTTGAATCGGCGCGGAGAACTGCACGCGGGTTTTACGACCGAGCATGATGATGCTCAGAAGCTTGCGCAGACGACCGGTTACAGCCCAGCTGTCAGCGAACAGAAGCTTCCATGCACTGGTTTCGCGATCAGGCGAGCGGCCCCAGAACACGCTCACTGGAATGATCTGGGCATTGTCCACCGCATTCTGTTCCAGCGCCCCGACCAATCGTACCAGTGGCTCAGGCGTAACAGCCCTTGTGCGGGTTCCGAACCAGCTTGCTGCAGGGTTTAGAAAGATGAAAGCCGAGGGTTCGATGTGATCGCCCACCGCCACATCGGCAACGGGCCGCGGTAAACCCGCCTTGCTGCATTCGTGATCGAGCACCGCAAGGTCGCTCAGCGATGCGCGCGGCAGTACGTAAAACACCGGTTTGCTGCGATCCAGCTTGAGGGTGAAGGCGGACTGGTTGATGGTTTCTGAGCGCACCCAGACATACAGCACGCGGCGCACGATGGAGAAGATCAGACGGCGGATCGGAGAACGGGTCATCGGTAGATTCGGCTAGATAAGCGGGCAGCGCCCTCGAAGGCGGCAAGTGTGCCGTATGCGGAGGTGGCGGGCAAAAGTCTGAACGGATTGCGCGTCTGGCTTTACCCGCTTTGGCTCTGGATATAAACGCACGAACCGGCGAGGTATCTACTTCATGTTCTTCCACGCATACATCGACGAGAGCACCACCAGGCTCACTGCTGCGCCGAAGTACAAGGTTTCCAGTGCTGCGCCCATCTCGACGGCGTGCTCAAGAAACAAAATGACCATGATGACCACAGAAACCTGGATCAGCGTTTTCTTCAGGTCGTGAAATGTTCTGATGTCCATTGCACCTAGGAAACTGGGTTTATCCAAGGTCGATGGTGCGATAAAAAGCCGGTATAGGCTTACGGCGATGATCTGGAAAGTGATGGCTATCAACAGAAGATCCAGGAGCTTCAAAAGCTTGACGGCGAGACTTTTACTACCGGTTACGGTGTTGGGTGTTTCCTCGAAAAGACTCAGCAGGATATGAACCATGGTGTTGAGGCTGACGCCGTAGAGCAGAACGGCGGAGGCGGCAGTTGTCGCAACTGCGACCAGAACCAGCAAACGGCTGCTGTGGATGATTCGTTCGATCATGCTGTTCACCGGACAAAGGAAGCTCCCAAGGGTTGCGGCGCGCTTGCAAGGTCTGCGATTGCCAGTTATCCCGGCTGATCCTTTCGTAGCGTTTTCGACAAATTGGCCCTTCTGCAGGTCGCCCGTTCCGGCGTCTCACAGCGGGAAGCCGCTTCGTCTGAGGCTAGTTTAGGCTCAGGAATGTCCGCGACTTATCAGGGTGTTGTTTCAACCGGTTGCAATGCTGCAGTAGCTCTTTTTATATTCCGGCGCGCATTGGGTCTGAGTTGCCGGAGAGGCGAGGGGCCCGCCAGCACGGTGAGAACCATGATCGAACTGAAAAATCTTACAAAACGATTTGCCCAGCACACCGCTGTCGATGCGCTGACGTTCAGTGTGCAACCCGGCGAAGTGCTCGGCTTCCTTGGTCCTAACGGGGCAGGGAAGTCCACCACCATGAAGATGTTGACCGGCTTCCTGGCGCCTACGTCCGGAACGGCAAGCATCTTCGGCAGCGACATCCAGACCCAGACCCTCAAGGCTCAGCGCCAGATTGGCTATCTGCCGGAAGGTGCGCCGTGCTATGGGGACATGACGGTTCGCGGTTTTCTTGAGTTCATTGCCGAGGTGCGCGGCTACCGTGGTGCGGACAAGCGCGTGCGGGTCGATACCGCCGCGGGGCAGGTCGAGCTGGATACGGTGCTGAGCCAGAGCATCGATACTTTGTCCAAGGGCTTCAAGCGTCGTGTCGGGTTGGCCCAAGCCATCCTGCATGACCCCCGTGTGCTGATCCTCGATGAGCCTACCGATGGGCTTGATCCCAACCAGAAGCATCAGGTCCGCGAGCTGATCAGAGGCTTGGCACAGGATCGGATCGTGATCATATCCACCCACATTCTCGAAGAGGTCACGGCGGTCTGTACCCGCGCGGTGGTGATCGCCAGTGGCCGATTGGTGGCCGATGGCACACCTTTCGAGCTGGAAAGCCGATCCAAATATCACCAGGCCGTGACGCTGGTTGGTGAGAGCTCGTTGGATGACGTCGCCCTTGCTGCTTTGCCGGGAGTGGCTGGGGTCGAATTCAACCAGCCGGAGCGGAGCATCACCGTGTTGGCGAAACCTGGCCAGGTGATCTTTCCGCAGATCAACGCCTTGATCACACAGCAAGGCTGGACGGTAAAGGAGTTGAACGTGGAGCGAGGCCGGTTGGATGAAGTGTTCCGTACCTTGACGCGCGGGGAGGCGCTATGAGCCAGTTGCCGGTCATTTTCAAACGCGAGCTGGGAAGCTACTTCGCAACCCCGTTGGCTTACGTGTTGATCGTGATCTTTCTGGTGCTGTCCGGAGTGTTCACCTTTTATCTGGGCGGGTTCTACGAGCGTGGACAGGCGGATCTCGTTCCGTTCTTCAGTTATCACACCTGGCTTTACCTGTTCCTGATTCCGGCAATTGCGATGCGCCTGTGGGCCGAGGAACGCAAGTCCGGCTCTATCGAACTGCTGATGACTTTGCCCATCACTCGATTCGAGGCGGTCACCGGAAAGTTTCTTGCGGCTTGGGTGTTCGCCGGCATTGCCCTGGCGCTTACGTTCCCAATGGTCATCACCGTCAATTACCTTGGTGAGCCGGACAATGGTGCGATCGCGGCGGGCTACTTCGGTAGCTGGTTGTTGGCAGGTGCCTTTCTGGCGATAGGCTCGTGCATGTCGGCGTTGGCCAAGAATCAGGTGATCGCCTTCATTCTGGCCGTGAGCGTGTGCTTTCTATTCATCGTCAGCGGTTTGCCAATGGTCCTCGACGCCTTTGCCTGGGCGCCGCATTGGCTGGTTGATGTGGTGGCTTCACTGAGTTTTCTGATCCGTTTCGATTCGCTCAGCAAGGGTGTGATCGACCTGCGCGACCTGTTGTATTTCATCACGCTGATCATCGCCTGGCTGGCGGCCACCGCTGTGGTCGTCGATCTGAAGAAAGCGGCATAAGGAAGCCCACATGAAGCGAGTGATGTATTCCGGCGCCGGACTGCTGCTGATCGCATTAGCGGTGGTGGCTTTCAACGCGCTTTCCAGTCTGGTCTTCACAAATGCCCGGCTGGATCTGACCGAGCAGAAGCTTTACACCATTTCCGAAGGGACCGAGACCATTCTCGATTCGCTTCAGGAACCCATCGAGCTGCAGTTTTTCTATTCGGATAACGCGACCAAAGAGCTGGTAGCGCTGCGCAACTATGCACGGCGTGTCGAGGAGTTGTTGCGTGCATACGAGCGCCAAGCCGGTGGCAAGCTGAACCTGAAAGTGATCGACCCTGAGCCTTTTTCGGAAGAGGAAGACCGGGCGGCCGAGCTTGGTCTGCAGGCCGTGCCATTGAACCAGGGTGGTGACAAAGTCTACTTCGGGCTGGCCGGTACCAGAGCCGATGGCCAGACGCAGAGCATTCCGTTCTTTCCTCTGGACCAGGAAGAGTTTCTCGAATACGAGCTCAGCCGGTTGGTGCAAAGCCTGGCGTCTGCTCAGATGCCGGTGGTCGGTGTTCTCTCAGGTCTGCCGCTGACCGGCGGTTTCGACATGCGTATTCAGCAGGCTACGCCGCCTTGGATGGTGCTGGAGAACATCCGTCAGCTATTTCACATCGAGAGTCTCAAGCGCGACGTCGACATGATCCCGGCCAATGTGTCGGTACTGATGCTCGTCCATCCCAAAGACCTGCCCGAACAGACATTGTATGCCATTGACCAGTTCGTCATGCGCGGCGGCAAGCTGCTGGCGTTCGTCGATCCTTACAGTGAGGCTGATCCGGGCATGGGCATCGGTCCGGGCGAGTTCGGGGAGGGCAGGGCATCCGATATCGAGCCGTTGTTCGAAGCCTGGGGCGTGCGGATGGACTCGGGCCAGGTGATCGCAGATGCGTCTTACGCTATGTCGGTGGGGGTCGGCGCCGAGCGCAGGTCGGTCAGGCATCCCGGCTGGCTGAGCCTGCCACAAGGCACCATGGATGTAGAGGACGTTACAACGGCTTCGCTGGAAAGCATGACCATGGCTACGGCAGGCTTCCTGGAACCCACGGAAGGCGCTACTACCCGCTTCATGCCGCTGATCCAGAGCTCAAGCTTTGCCATGCCGATGGCGGCTGAGCGTTTCGCGTTCTTGGAAAACCCCGAGGAGTTGCTGCGTGACCTCGAACCCACGGGGGAGCGCTATACGCTTGCGGCGCGTATTCAGGGGCCGGCGCAATCCGCCTATCCGGACGGCATCGAGGGTCGCAAGGACGGTTTGAAGGAGTCGGACAATATCAATGTAATCGCCGTGGCTGATACCGACCTTCTGGCTGATCGCATGTGGGTTCAGGTGCAGGATTTCTTCGGACAACGCATGCCGCAGCCTTGGGCAGACAACGGCACCTTCGTAGTCAATGCGCTGGATAACTTGTCTGGCACGGACGCACTGATCAGCGTTCGCTCCCGCGGCCGCTTCGCCCGGCCTTTCGTGGTGGTCGAAGAATTGCAGCGGCAAGCCGAGAACCGTTTTCGGGAAAAGGAACAGATGCTGCAGCAGCGCCTGTCGGCAACCGAGGCTCAGCTGGCAGAGCTGCAGGGCCCTGATGAGAACGGTGCTATTGAGCTCTCGGCCGAGCAGCAAGATGCGCTACAGGGTTACATGCAGGAAAAACTGCGTATTCGCAAAGAGCTGCGCGAGGTGCGCTATCAGCTTAATGCCGATATCGAGGCATTGGGACGGGTGCTGAAATTCTTCAACATTGCCTTGGTGCCGTTGTTGCTGACGTTGGGCGTGCTCCTGGCATGGCTGTGGCGGCGACGCGGAAAAGCCTGAGGACAGTGACCGTCGACATACACGCGAGGGCGGATAGGTAAGGGGCGTCCGTGGTCGCTTTGCGGCCACGTCCACCGGCGAGAAACTGAAAGCCAGCGACATTTGCTGCTCTATACTCGCTCGCCGTTAGTCCTGAAACATACTTGTCACGCCCGCTTCGCTATATTCACTTGGCAGGCGGCCTCGACGGGTCAGGCTGATCGTCCTCCCCGGGTGGGGAATAATAAGAAGCGAGTTGGAGAAGTAGGATGGCTGAGCGCGAGACTGGAACCGTAAAGTGGTTCAACGATGCCAAGGGTTATGGATTCATCCAGCGTGGCAGTGGTGCAGATGTGTTCGTTCACTACCAGGCGATTCGTGGCGATGGCCACCGCTCTCTGGCCGAAGGTCAGCAGGTGGAATTTTCAGTCACGCAAGGCCAGAAAGGCCTTCAGGCCGAAGACGTGGCTGGGCTCTGAGTTCCACCACCAGAGCTGAATGATCGTCGGTCGAACAACCGAACATTGACAAGAGCCCTGGCATGCCAGGGCTTTTGTTTTGATGGTGCCTGAGCGCTGGCGTGCTGATGGTGGACGCGAGTGCGTTGGGCGCTACCCGTTACTTCCGCAAGCCAGGCTGAAACGGCGCAGCTCCAAAACGAAAAACCCCGCCAAACGGCGGGGTTTCTTCAACGGCTCCCTCAGCTGCTTACATGTTGGGGTAGTTCGGCCCCCCGGTGCCTTCAGGTGCCACCCAAGTGATGTTCTGCGCAGGGTCCTTGATGTCGCAAGTCTTGCAGTGCACGCAGTTCTGCGCGTTGATCTGGAAGCGCTTGCTGCCGTCGTCATTTGCCACCACTTCGTAGACACCGGCCGGGCAGTAGCGTTGGGCGGGCTCGTCGTACATCGGGAGGTTCTTGTCGATCGGGATGCTCGGATCGGTCAGCTTGAGATGAACGGGCTGCTCTTCTTCATGGTTGGTGTTGGATAGAAACACCGAACTGAGTTTGTCGAAGCTGAGCTTGCCGTCGGGCTTCGGGTAATCGATCTTCTTGGACTCGGCAGCGGTCTTCAGGCACGCGTAGTCTGGTTTTGTATCGTGCAGTGTGAAGGGTATCTTTCCGCCGAAGATGTTCTGATCGATGAAGTTGAATGCGCCGCCCTTTACCGTTCCCCACTTGTGAATCGCCGCGCCGAAGTTACGGCTCGCTTGCAGCTCGGTGTACAGCCAGCTGGCTTTGAAACCTTCCTCATAGCCGGTCAGCTCATCGCCACCTTCACGACCGGCGAACAGCGCGTCAGCCACCGCTTCGGCTGCCAGCATGCCCGACTTCATGGCTGTATGGCTGCCCTTGATCTTCGCAAAGTTCAGTGTGCCGGCATCGCAGCCGATCAGAGCGCCACCATTGAAAACCATTTTCGGCAACGAGTTGATGCCGCCTTTGGCGATGGCGCGCGCACCGTATGACACGCGCTTGCCGCCTTCAAGATACTGTTTGATGACCGGGTGATGCTTGTAGCGCTGAAACTCGTCGAAGGGGGAGAGGTACGGGTTGCTGTAGGAGAGATCGACGATCAGGCCAACCACGACTTGGTTGTTCTCGAGATGGTAGAGGAACGAGCCGCCAGTATTGTCGTCGTCCAGCGGCCAGCCCGCGGTGTGCACCACCAGACCTTGTTCATGTTTGGCAGGATCGATATCCCACAGCTCCTTGATGCCAATCCCGTAATGCTGCGGGTCTACATTGGCATTGAGCTGGAACCGATTGATCAACTGCTTGCCAATGTGGCCGCGGCAGCCTTCTGCGAAGAGCGTGTACTTGGCACGCAGCTCCATGCCCGGGGTGTACATGCCTTCCTTCGGATTGCCTTCGCGGTCGACGCCAAGGTCTCCGGTAAGAATGCCCCGGACGATGCCTTGTTCATCAATCAGCGCTTCCTGAGCGGCGAAGCCAGGATAGATTTCGACGCCGAGATTTTCCGCCTGCTGGGCCATCCAGCGGCAGAGATTGCCCAGGGAAATGATGTAGTTGCCTTCGTTGTGCATGGTCTTGGGGACCAGCGCATTAGGCAGCTTGCGCGCGGCTTCGGCACTCTTGAGCAGGTAGATGTCGTCACGTTTGACTGGAGTGTTCAGAGGAGCTTCAAGCTCTTTCCAGTTCGGGAACAACTCGGTCAAAGCGCGTGGCTCGAACACGGCGCCAGACAGGATGTGGGCGCCTACTTCGGAACCCTTTTCAACGACGCAGACGCTGATTTCCTTTCCGGCATCGGCGGCGCGTTGCTTCAGTCGGCAGGCAGCGGACAGGCCCGCGGGGCCGGCGCCGACGATCACTACGTCGAATTCCATGTATTCGCGTTCCATTGGCTATCTCCTACTCAAGGCTTGATTATTTTATAGATAGTGGAGGGCTGGATCGTGATCCCTGATCAAGCCGAGCTGCCGCATTATATATAGACGCCTGAAAGGGTCCAATACAAACGTTTGTTTGAATTTCTCCGAAGCCTGATAGAATCGGGAATCTGCGGCTTATGACGGGTCATTTGCGTTGTTGACCCCGGCTGATGCCAGCAGTCAAGATACGGGCAGTTTTGTGCTCGCCGAACAGGTTCGATGGCTGAAATGACGCCCGGTCCTGGAGCATGGCTCGGTTCGCCTCGGCGAAATTCTATTCACCGGAGAGTAACGAGGAATCCATGAAGATTCTTGTAGCTGTCAAACGAGTGGTCGATTACAACGTCAAGGTCCGTGTCAAGTCGGACAACTCCGGCGTCGACCTCGCCAACGTCAAGATGTCGATGAACCCCTTCTGCGAAATCGCTGTTGAAGAGGCCGTACGCCTGAAAGAGAAAGGCGTCGCGAGTGAGATCGTCGTGGTTTCCATTGGTCCGACTGCAGCGCAAGAGCAGCTGCGTACCGCTCTGGCATTGGGCGCAGACCGCGCCGTGCTGGTCGAGTCGACCGACGAGCTAAATTCCCTGGCAGTTGCCAAACTGCTGAAGGCCGTTGTCGACAAGGAACAGCCACAGCTGGTCATCCTGGGCAAGCAGGCTATCGACAGCGATAACAACCAGACCGGCCAGATGCTCGGCGCACTGACTGGATTTGCGCAGGGCACCTTCGCTTCGAAGGTCGAAGTTTCCGGCGACAAGGTAAATGTCGAGCGTGAAATCGATGGCGGTGCACAGACCGTTGCCTTGAATCTTCCTGCGATCGTGACCACCGACCTGCGCCTGAACGAGCCGCGCTATGCGTCGCTGCCGAACATCATGAAGGCCAAGAAAAAGCCGCTCGAAGTCCTGACGCCCGATGCGCTCGGCGTGCCCACGACTTCCACTATCAAGACCCTGAAAGTCGAAGCGCCTGCTGCACGCAGCGCCGGTATCAAGGTCAAGTCGGTAGCGGAACTGGTCGAGAAACTGAAGAACGAAGCGAAGGTACTCTAAATGACTATCCTGGTTATCGCTGAACATAACAATGCCGTTCTGGCTGCGGCCACCTTGAACACCGTGGCTGCGGCCAAGGCGATCGGCGGCGACATTCATGTGCTGGTTGCGGGTGCTGGTTGCGCTGCAATCGGTGAAGCCGCTGCCAAGATCGATGGCGTGTCCAAGGTTCTGGTCGCCGACGATGCTGCCTATGCCAATCAGCTGCCTGAGAACGTTGCACCATTGATCGCAGGGCTGGCGAAGGATTATTCCCACGTACTGGCTGCTGCCACTACCAACGGTAAGAACTTCCTGCCGCGTGTTGCCGCCCAGCTGGATGTCGATCAGATCTCCGAGATCATCGCCGTCGAAAGTGCCGATACCTTCAAGCGTCCGATCTATGCCGGTAACGCCATTGCCACTGTGCAATCCAGTGCGCCGATCAAGGTCATCACCGTTCGGGCTACCGGTTTCGATCCGGTTAATGCTGAAGGTGGCTCTGCGTCGGTCGAGCAGGTTTCTGGAGCTGGCGATGCGGGCGTTTCTGCGTTCGTCGGCGAAGAACTCGCCAAGTCGGACCGTCCAGAGCTGACGGCTGCAAAGATCGTCGTATCCGGTGGTCGCGGCATGCAGAACGGGGACAACTTTAAGCATCTGTATTCCTTGGCTGACAAGCTGGGCGCTGCTGTTGGCGCTTCGCGTGCGGCAGTGGATGCGGGCTTCGTCCCTAATGACATGCAGGTCGGTCAGACCGGCAAGATCGTTGCCCCGCAGTTGTACATCGCAGTGGGTATTTCCGGTGCTATCCAGCACCTGGCTGGTATGAAAGACTCCAAGGTGATCGTTGCGATCAACAAGGACGAAGAGGCGCCAATCTTCCAGGTTGCCGATTACGGCCTGGTAGGCGATCTGTTTGAGATTCTGCCGGAGTTCGAGCAGCTGGTTTAACCAAGCCGCTCATGAAAAACCCGCTCTTGTAGCGGGTTTTTTATTGGAGCGCTGGCTGCTTTAGCCGGTGGTAACATTCGTAGAACCTACGGACGTCTGTCCTATTCTCGAACCATGAGGTTATCCATGCGTTGTGCCGTTCTGCTGAAGTCCGCTTTGATTGCCTTGCTTGCGGCCACCCCGTTAACGGTAAGCGCAGCAGCTGCAAAGTGTGACCGGCTGATCGCAACGGGCGGCGCCGACAATCCTCCTTTTCTCTGGCGTGATCCGCAGAACCCCAAGCGCCTGGTCGGCGCGAATGCCGATCTGCTGAAAAAGATCACCGACTCGCTCGATCTCAAGCTGGAATTGCTCTACACCGGTGACGCCAGCAAGGCTTTGGAGCAAGTGCGCAGTGGGCGGGTAGACGTTCTAGCCGACGCATTGCTTGATCCAGAAGAGCTGGCGTATCTCGATTTCATTCATCCTTCCATCGTGTCGCTGCAGATGTCCGCGTGGGTGCGCAATGATCCAGGCTTTCTGTATTCGAGCCGAAACGAGCTGATGGGACGGTCGGGTACTTCTGTAGTAACGACTCGTTTTGACAGAGCTTTCGAACGTTACGCAAAGGAAAATCTGCGTCTACGCTCAGCGCCTGATTTAGGTGATGCGATAAAAAAACTGCTGGCAGGGCAGGCCGACTACGTATTGCATGAGCGCTATAGCACCGTCGCGCTGGCAGGCAAGCTTGGGATGCTCGGCGATATTCAGAGGTTGGAACCGCCAGTCTCGAGCCGCGGTTTGCACTTTGCGGTAGCACACGACTCGGCCTGCAACGGGCCGTGGCTACGGGGACAGCTGGCCATAAAAATGACAGAATTGCGCGCTGCCGGAGTGCCGGAGCAGCTGCTGGTGGAGAACCTGGAGCGCTGGAAGCAGCAATCAAACCCGGCCAGCAAGCCGCAACGCTAGGATTTATCAAGTGAAAAAAACGCTTTCCTGTGTGCTGTTGTTCCCCGCAATTGTCAGTTGCGCCAGTGATCCCGCCCCTGATGAGCAGATACGTCTCACTGAGCAGGCCCTCACTCAGGCGCGTTCGGCAGGCGCATCGGAGCAGACGGAGGAGCTGGCTCAGGCCGAGAAGAAGCTCGCCGCTGCGATGGTGGCGATGAAGGACAAGGATTACCGCGAGGCGCGCTTGCAGGCCGAGCAGGCGGAACTGGATGCCCGATTGGCCGAGGCCCGGGTGTTGAGTGAAAAAAGCCAGTTGGAAGTGGCCGAGCTCAATCGTCGCATCGCGCGCCTGCGTGAGCAGTTGGGGGCCATGCAGTGAAGTCGGTCCTTTTAAGCTCGGCCATGTTCCTTACTCTCGCAGCGATGCAGGGTTGTTCGAGCCAGCAATCCCAGCAGCAGTTGGAGCAGGCCGGGTTGGCGTTTGAAGCTGTCAGCGCCGATCTGCAGGTAGCCCGCGATGCGCCCAAGGATCTGGTTCGTGCGAGCGAATCGCTGGAACGGGCCAGACGCTTCGCCAGCTATTGGGGCAGCGCAGAAGACGTCGCCCATTACGCTTACCTAAGCCAGCGTTATGGTGAGATCGCGCTTCAGCATAGCGAGCAGATCCAGAACCAACGGCGCTCGACTCAACTGGCCATGGAGCACGAGCGTCTGCGTCAGGCCATTCAGGAAGCCAAACTGCTCGATACCCACGGGCAGCGACTGGAAGATCAGATAGCCAGCCTGGCTGCAACAGAGACCGATCGGGGTCTGGTCATGACGCTTAGCGATGTGCTGTTCAAAGCCGGTAGTGCCGAGCTTGGACAATCGGCTAACCGGACACTGTTCAAAGTCGTGCATTTCCTGCAGCTCAACCCCACTCGCAGGATTCGGATTGAGGGTTATACCGATAACCGTGGTGATGCCGCTAAAAACCTCAGGTTGTCAGAGGAGCGCGCTCAGGCAGTAGCGGACTTCATACAAAGCCTTGGTGTCAGCCCCGCGCGTATCGAGGTGGAAGGTTACGGCGAACAGTTTCGTATAGCCGAGAATGCTTCGGCCCGCGGGCGCGCTCAGAATCGACGGGTCGAAATTGTCTTCTCTGGAGAGGACGGGAAGCTGGAAAGCACTCGTTGATGCGCAGCGAAGTCATGCGCAAACGTAACTGACTGTGTCGGCGAGTTAACCGTTAACTGTATCGGTCGTTCATAACAGTGTTGTACTACTGTTATGGTTCAGTTGGCGGGAGACGGACCAGATGACCAATCTGTTGCTTTACCAGCGTATTGCACACCAGCTAGCCGAAGACATTCGGCAAGGCGTTTACCGTCCGGGTGAGCGTGTACCTTCGGTGCGCAAGATGAGCATGCAGCTGAATGTAAGCCATGCCACCGTGCTGCAGGCTTATGCCAACCTTGAAGACCAGGGGATGATACGTGCTCGTCCCCAATCGGGATTCTATGTTCACCACACCCCCGCGCTGACTGCTCCCACCCCGGACATCGCCCAGGTTGAAAGGCCAACCCTGGTCACGCGCAGCAGCATCATCAATCAAGTGCTGAGCGAATCACGTCGCGATGGGCTGATCCCGTTGGGAGCTGCGGTGCCGCATGTGGACTACCTGCCCGCACGCGCGCTGCATCAACAGTTGGCCAAGGTTACCCGGTTCCAGAGCCAGCGCGCCTTCAGCTACATGTTCAGCCCCGGCTATGAGCCGCTGCGCCGGCAGGTTGCGATCCGTATGCGTGACGCCGGGGTGGTTGTCGGGCCGGAGGAAGTGGTAATCACGCACGGTTGCGTCGATGCATTGCAAATGTCTTTGCGCGTGTTGACCAAACCGGGCGACCTGATCGCGGCCGAGTCACCCAGTTACTACGGACTGCTACAGCTGGCGGATCTACTAGGGCTGAAGGTCATAGAGATCCCCTGCGATCCGGACACAGGTCTTAGCCTCGAAGCCCTGCAACTTGCAGCAAGCCAATGGCCGATCAAGGCTTTGGTGCTGACAGCCCGCCTGAGTAACCCGCTTGGAGGGAGCATCCCCGACGCACGGCAGAAACAGTTGTTGAAATTGACGGCGAATTTCGACATCCAGGTTGTCGAAGACGATATCTATGGCGAATTGTTATTCGATGTCGGTTCGGTCCGAGCGCTCAAATCCAATGATACCGAGGGGCGCGTGATTTATTGCTCCAGCTTCTCGAAGACGATTTCACCAGGCGTGCGCATCGGTTGGATAATCCCGGGCCGATATCGGGAAGAGGTCCAGCGATTGCAGACGTTCAGTACGCATTCGGCGTGCAGCGTGACGCAAATGGCAGTGTCTTCGTATCTGGAAAATGGGGGTTATGACCGACATCTGCGATATATCCGCCACGAGTACAGGAAAAATATCAGCGCTGTGCAGTTGGCAGTGCAGCGTTATTTCCCCGAGGGAACCCAGATGACACGCCCGACCGGCGGTTTCATCCTCTGGGTAAGCCTCCCGGCTCGGGTCAATACGAAGGAGTTACACGTCCAAGCTTTAGAGCGCGGAATCAGCATTGCGCCAGGGCTGATATTCAGCAACACCGAACAGTTCAATCACTGCGTGCGGCTCAACTGCGGATTGCCTTGGTCGACAGAGGCGGAGCGGGCGTTGAAAACGCTTGGCGAGTTAGCGGGAGAGCTTTGTCGGCAGCCGAACTGATCAGACTTGAGGAGATGTGGGCTTATGAAATGGTTGGTTCTTCCGCTGTCGCTGCTGTCGCTGCTGGCGCTCAGCGCATGTGACAGTGAAAAGCTGCCCCCTCGTCCTGAGACGCCCCCTACGCCCAAAGTGGAGGCGCCTGCTGAGATCCCCAAGCCAGAGGTTTCGCTTGTCCCGGAGCCATCGTTTGACGAGCTGGAAGTCGACACCAGCGAGCCTCCAGAAATTCAGGTAGACGTAGAGCCGGTTACCGCAGGTGATCCCGAAGAGCTGCCGTCCGAGCGAGTGGTTTCGGCTCCGCCCCCGAAAACCCCCGCACCGAAAGCCAAAAAGAAGGTTGCCGTCGAGCAGGTGAAGCTACCCGAAGCAGAGCTCGATCTCAGCCTTCCAGAAGATTGGGCAAAGGACGGCGAGCCGGAGCAGAACACGGCTTCGATGAGCCTGTTGCCCCCCCTGTTCGGATCTGAGCGCTCTCGCTCCGTTCAGATGAGTGGCAGTCTTCTGCCAGGGTTGGATGGAGATGATGATATCGATGGCGCGCAGCTCAACTTCGAACTCAAGCGCTGATCTGCGCGGGCGAAGTTACCAAGGGCTTCGGCTGCTGGCGCAGTCTATCCGTGTGCGATGTTGGCTGGCTGCATGATGGCTATCGATTACGCGAATCTTCGGCATCCGCCTCTGCATTGCGCTGTGCGATGCGCTGTTTCTGCTCATCCGTCAGAGGAATTTTGCGTGCGCCCGCACGTAACATCAGCAGGCCGCCCACAACGGTGCCGATCACTAGGGCCAGCAACAGCCAGATATACCAAGGCATCTTTTTCTCCTGATCAAAAGAACTTAGTTCAACCTTACGCCACGCCAGGTGGCAGCGCTATTGCGCGTTTGAGTCGGCGTGAGATGGGCCTGGTCTGAACCCGCATCCACATCGGATTTCTGCGACAATGCGCGCCGAATTTTGCCGAGGACGCCCTATGACCTGCCAGACTCCGATCATCGTTGCGCTCGATTTTCCCTCCCGTGATGCTGCGTTGGCGCTGGCGGGGCAGCTCGATCCGGCGTTCTGCCGCGTCAAGGTCGGTAAAGAACTCTTCACTCGTTGCGGGCCGCAAGTTGTAGAGGCGCTGCAGGCTAAAGGGTTCGAGGTGTTTCTGGACCTGAAATTCCACGACATACCCAATACCACGGCCATGGCGGTTAAGGCGGCAGCCGAGCTCGGTGTATGGATGGTGAATGTCCATTGCTCGGGCGGGCTGCGCATGATGGCCGCGTGCCGAGAGGTACTGGACAAGGTTAACGGCCAGAAGCCTCTGCTGATCGGCGTCACGGTGCTGACCAGCATGGAGCAGGCGGACCTTGCCGATATCGGGCTGGATATGGAGCCGCAACAGCAAGTACTGCGGCTGGCGGGATTGGCAGCCAAAGCAGGGCTGGATGGACTGGTCTGTTCGGCGCATGAGGCCCAAGCGTTGAAGGCAACTTATGCGCAGCTGCAGCTGGTTACCCCAGGCATTCGCCCCACTGGCAGCAAGGCCGACGACCAGCGTCGGATCCTCACCCCGGCCGAGGCGATGGAAGCGGGTTCGGATTATCTTGTGATAGGTCGCCCCATCGCGCAGGCGCACGACCCGGCCCAGGCATTGGCGGCGGTGGTCGCCGAGCTGGCCTGACGCTCATGGCATGCGGTCGCCAAGTGCCCCAGCGACCGCATGCAACCAACCTCGATCAGCTGACTTTCAATACCAGCTTGCCAAAGTTGCCGCCGGTGAAGAGCTTCATCAGCGTATCGGGGAACGTTTCCAGACCCTCGACAATATCTTCTTTGCTCTTGAGTTCGCCGCTCTGCATCCAGCCCGCCATGTCCTTCATGGCCTCGGGATAGCGCGAGACATAGTCCATCACCACCATTCCTTGCATGCGGCCACGATTGACCAGCAGGGACAGGTAGTTGGCGGGCCCTTTGACTGCTTCCTTGTTGTTGTACTGACTGATGGCGCCACAGATGACGATGCGAGCACCTACGGCGATGCGCGTTAAAACTGCGTCGAGGATGTCGCCGCCAACGTTATCGAAATAGACATCGACGCCTTTGGGGCACTCACGTTTAAGTGCGGCATGCAGGTCCTCGTTCTTGTAGTCGATGGCGGCATCGAAGCCGAGCTCTTCGGTGAGAAAGCGGCACTTGTCGGCACCACCGGCGATGCCGACAACGCGACATCCTTTGATCTTTGCGATCTGGCCCGCGACGCTCCCGACTGCGCCCGCTGCGCCGGAGATCACCACAGTTTCACCCGACTTGGGCTCGCCCACCGACAGCAGCCCAAAGTAGGCCGTCATCCCGGTCATGCCCAGTGCGGAAAGGTAACGCGGCAGCGGCGCCTGATTCGGGTCTACTTTGTAGAAACCCTTTGGCTCCCCGACAAAGTAGTCCTGCACACCCAGTGCGCCGTTGACGTAATCGCCTTCTGCAAATCCGGAATGATTGGAGGCGATGACCTTGCCGACACCGAGTGCGCGCATCACCTCGCCGATACCTACAGGTGGGATATAGGACTTGGCATCGTTCATCCAGCCACGCATGGCCGGGTCCAATGACAGGTATTCGTTCTTGACCAAGATCTGATTCTGGCCAAGTTCAGGGAGGGGCTTTTCGACGAGCTCGAAGGTTTCGCGGTTTGGCGCGCCGACAGGGCGTTTGGCCAGCAGAAATTGGCGGTTGGTATTGTCCATGGAAGCCTCTTATGTGTGCAAAGCTTTGGTTTAGCCTTCTCCAGGCGTCACTGCAAGCAAGGCAGGAATGTTGGAATGCAATGGCATCCGCCTGAGTGATATCGCCGGCTCGGGCTTAATCGGCGCCTGTGTAGGCGGTATAACCATGACCAGCGTTCGGCTTGTGGTCACGTTGGGACTCAATGCCTTTCTATAAAACCAATAAGGGTATCTAGCATGAGCATGTGTTTTTCCGGTCAGGTCGCGTTGGTCACTGGCGCTGCAGCCGGCATAGGGCGGGTAACTGCGCTAGCGTTCGCAGAGCAGGGTCTAAAAGTGGCGGTCGCAGATCTGGACGAGGCGGGCGGTGAGGCTTGTGCGCAAGCAATTCGTGAGGCCGGCGGCGAAGCCGTCTTCATCCGCTGCGATGTCACCCACGACGCGCAGGTCAAAGCGATGATCGAGCAGACGCTGTCAGCTTACGGGCGGATCGACTACGCATTCAATAATGCCGGTATCGAGATCGAACAGGGCCGCCTGGCCGAGGGAAGTGAAGCGGAGTTCGACGCCATCATGGGGGTAAACGTCAAAGGCGTTTGGTTATGCATGAAGTACCAGCTCCCGGTGATGCTGGCGCAGGGCGGCGGAGCCATCGTCAATACCGCCTCGGTTGCGGGTCTGGGCGCTGCGCCGAAGATGAGCATCTATTCGGCGTCCAAACATGCAGTCATTGGCCTCACCAAGTCGGCTGCCATCGAATATGCCAAGAAGAAGATCCGGGTGAACGCCGTTTGCCCTGCCGTCATCGATACGGACATGTTCCGGCGCGCCTACGAGGCCGATCCGCGCAAGGCGGAATTCGCGGCGGCCATGCATCCCGTAGGGCGGATCGGAAAAGCAGAGGAGATTGCCTCTGCAGTACTTTACCTTTGCAGCGATGGTGCCGCGTTTACCACGGGGCACGCGCTCGCCGTGGATGGCGGAGCGACGGCGATCTGATCGGAAGCGGCTTAGCTTGAGCGCTTGGGCGCGCTGACGATCAACAACGTCAGCACGCCGGCAACCAATCCCCATAGCGCCGAGCCGATGCCGAAAAGCGTCAGGCCCGAGGCGGTTACCATGAAGGTAATGAGGGCCGCTTCCCGCTCGCGCGGCATCTGCATCGCCTGGGTCAGCCCGCTGCCAATCGAGCCGAGCAAGGCCAGCGCAGCGATGGACAGCACCAACGCTGATGGAAACGATGCGAACAGCGCAGCCAGCGTGGCGCCAAATATTCCCGCGATACCATAGAACACCCCGCACCACACCGCGGCTGTGTAGCGGCGTGCCGGATCCGGATGGGCCTCCGGGCCGCTACAGATGGCCATGGTGATCGCTGCCAGATGAATGCCGTGGGAGCCAAACGGCGCCAGCAGTACCGAGGCGATTCCGGTGACCGAGATCAGGGGAGATGCAGGTGCCTGGTATCCTTCGGCGCGAAGTACCGCCAGCCCGGGCATGTTCTGCGAAGCCATGGCGATTACAAACAGTGGAATGCCGATGCTGAACATCGCTGCAAACGACAGACTCGGGGTGGTCCATACGGGCACCGCGATCTCGAGACTCAATTGGCGAAAATCCAGCAGACCCAACACAGCGGAGAGCGCGCAACCCACCACGAGTGCGGATAGCACGGCGTAACGGGGCACCAGTCGCTTGGCGAGCAGGTAACTGAAGAACATCCCCAATACCAGCAGGGGCTGTACTTCGACGGCGCGGAATATCTCGCTGCCAATATTGAATAGCACTCCGGCCAGCAAAGCGGCCGCCAGCGAAGCGGGCACCTTGCGCATCAGGCGCTCGAAACTGCCGGTTAGCCCACATACCGCGATCAATGCCGAAGCAAAGATAAAGGCGCCGATCGCTTCGCCATATGGGACGCCTGGAAGGCTGCTGATCAATAGTGCAGCGCCAGGCGTTGACCAGGCGATCACCACAGGCGTTCTAAAGCGCAAGGACAGGCCAATGCTGCAGATCGCCATGCCGATCGACAACGCCCATATCCACGATGAAATTTGCCCTCCGGAGAGTCCTGCCGCCTGTCCTGCCTGGAACATCAATACCAGCGAGCTGGTGTAGCCGGTAAGCATGGCAATGAAGCCAGCCACAACCGTGGAAGCCGAGCTGTCCCTGAAAAAATGCTGCTGGGCCGATGGGGTAACTGAGGTCATCGTGGGCCGGATTCCGGTTGATGGGGGAAAAGGCTGGGGTGCGATCAGCCTTAGATAGGGCAACGCAGGCACGCTCCCTGCAGATCCTTAAAGATAGGGCAGGCTAAGACAGCAAACCGTCGACGTCGCGGTACAGCCATCAGGCCGATTTGCGTAACAGTCGTGGCGCTGCTTGGTGCCGTTCGTCCCTAGCGATTCAGCTCATTGAGATCGCCAGGTCAACACTGGCATCGATGTTGCTATTACTCCTATGCCTGCTGCGAGGCGTCAAAAAAACCGCAGCTGTTGGAGGAATGATGAGTCAGGGTATCGAATTCAATCGCTTGATGCTGGAAATGCGGGCCATGCAGACCGATGCAATGGCTCGTTCCAAGCCCGTGACTGCGGCGCCTGAAGTGGGTGCGCCCAGCTTTTCCGACATGCTCGGCCAAGCCGTCAACAAAGTGAACGAAACCCAGCAGGCCTCCAATCAGTTGGCCACAGCGTTTGAAATGGGACAGGGCGGAATCGATCTGACTGAAGTCATGATCGCATCGCAGAAAGCCAGCGTTTCCTTTCAGGCCATGACTCAGGTGCGTAACAAGCTGGTCCAGGCTTATCAAGACATCATGCAGATGCCGGTTTAAGGCAGGGTTTGAATAATGGCTGAAGCGATTAGCAAGGTTCCAGTACCGGTCGATGCGGACACGCCGAAGAAACCGCTGCTTGGTCTGTCTTTCCTGGAAAACCTCTCCGATATGTCGATGCTTCGGCAGATCGGCCTGCTCGTCGGGCTGGCTGCGAGCGTTGCCATCGGCTTTGCCGTCGTGCTCTGGTCCCAGCAGCCGGATTATCGTCCGTTGCTCGGCAGCCTTGCCGGGATGGATGCCGGGCAGGTGATGGAAACCCTGGCCGCGGCCGACATCTCTTACACCGTCGAGCCCACCTCCGGCGCCCTGTTGGTCAAGGCTGATGACCTTGCGCGCGCACGCTTGAAGCTCGCCAGCGCCGGCATTGGCCCGACCGACAGCAACATCGGTTTCGAAATTCTCGACAAGGAGCAGGGGCTCGGCACCAGCCAGTTCATGGAAGCCACCCGCTATCGTCGCGGTCTCGAAGGTGAATTGGGGCGTACCGTATCCAGCCTGAACAACGTCAAGGCTGCTCGGGTGCACCTGGCTATTCCGAAGAGCTCGGTATTCGTCCGTGACGAGCGCAAACCAAGTGCCTCGGTTCTTGTCGAGCTTTATCCCGGCCGCAATCTTGAGCCGAGCCAGGTGATGGCGATCATCAACCTGGTTGCCACCAGCGTTCCCGAGCTTACCAAGTCGCAGATTACTGTCGTCGATCAGAAGGGCAACCTGTTGTCCGATCAGCAGGAGTTGACCGAGCTGAGCATGGCAGGCAAGCAGTTCGACTACAGCCGTCGTATGGAGAGCCTCTATACGCAGCGTGTGCACAACATCCTGCAGCCGGTGGTTGGCAGCGGCCGTTACAAGGCTGAAGTGTCTGCCGATGTGGATTTCAGTGCGGTCGAATCCACGTCCGAAACCTTCAACCCTGATCAACCGGCTCTGCGCAGTGAACAAAGTGTCAGTGAGCAACGGCAGAGCAGCCTCGGACCGCAGGGCGTGCCTGGCGCGCTGAGCAACCAGCCTCCGGGGCCCGCTGCTGCACCCGAGAACGCCATTGCAGGTGCGGCTGGAGCAGCTGGTGCCATCGCTCCCGGGCAGCCCCTGCTCGATGCCAACGGCCAGCAGGTGATGGATCCGGCGACTGGCCAGCCAATGCTGGCGCCATATCCCGCCGACAAGCGTGAGCAGGCAACGCGTAACTATGAATTGGACCGCTCGATCAGCTACACCAAACAGCAGCAAGGGCGTCTGCGCCGTTTGTCGGTCGCGGTGGTACTCGACGATCAGATGACTGTCTCTGCTGATGGGCAAGCTACACGGGTGCCGCGTACCGCCGAAGAATTGGCGCGCTTTACACGCCTGGTGCAGGACGCCGTCGGTTTCGACGCTAGCCGTGGCGACAGCGTCAGTGTGATCAACGCGCCGTTCGCGCCTGATACGTTTAACGAGGCCTTCGCCGACGTACCCTTCTACTCAGAGCCTTGGTTCTGGGACATCGTCAAACAGGTACTCGGTGTACTGTTCATCCTGGTACTGGTGTTCGGCGTGCTGCGGCCGGTGCTGAACAACCTGACCAACGCTGGCAAGAGCAAAGAGCTGGAAGCGGTCAACGACGACGCTGACCTGGGCGACATGGAAGGTATTGACGGTGCGCTTAGCAGTGACCGTGTAAGCCTGAGCGGGCCGCAGAGCATCATGCTGCCGAGCCCGACCGAGGGGTACGATGCGCAATTGAATGCCATCAAGAATCTGGTAGCTGAAGATCCGGGCCGGGTGGCTCAGGTCGTCAAAGAGTGGATCAACGCCGATGAGTGATGCACGAGTTCCCGCCAACAAGCTGAACAAGGTCGACAAAGCCGCGATCCTGCTGCTCTCGCTGGGTGAAGCCGACGCCGCGCAGGTGCTGCGTCACCTCGGCCCGAAAGAAGTACAGAAGGTCGGCACGGCGATGGCGCAATTGCGCAATGTGCAGAAGAATCAGATCGAGCAGGTGATGGGCGAGTTCGTCGAGATCGTCGGCGACCAGACCAGCCTCGGCGTCGGTTCGGATGGTTATATCCGCAAGATGCTCACTCAGGCGTTGGGCGAGGACAAGGCCGGAGGCCTGATCGATCGCATCCTGCTCGGTGGCAACACCAGTGGCCTGGACAGTTTGAAGTGGATGGAGCCGCGGGCCGTGGCCGACGTGATCCGCTACGAGCACCCGCAGATCCAGGCGATCGTGGTGGCCTATCTGGACCCCGATCAGGCTGGCGAGGTGCTCTCGCACTTCGATCACAAGGTGCGGCTCGACATCGTGCTTCGGGTATCCTCGCTCAACACCGTCCAGCCGGCGGCGCTGAAAGAGCTCAACCTGATCCTGGAAAAACAGTTCTCGGGTAACGCCAATACCACGCGGGCAACGCTGGGCGGCGTAAAGCGGGCGGCGGATATCATGAACTACCTCGACAGTTCGGTCGAAGGTCAGTTGATGGACGCGATCCGCGACGTGGACGAAGATCTGTCGTCGCAGATCGAGGACCTGATGTTCGTTTTCGACAACCTTGCCGATGTCGACGACCGGGGCATCCAGGTGCTGATGCGCGAAGTATCCTCCGATGTGCTGGTCATGGCGCTCAAAGGCGCGGACGAAGCGATCAAGGAAAAGATTTTCAAGAACATGTCCAAGCGCGCAGGAGAATTGCTGCGCGACGATCTGGAAGCGAAAGGGCCGGTGCGCATCAGCGAAGTCGAAGGCGCCCAGAAGGAAATCCTCACCATCGCCCGCCGTATGGCCGAAGCCGGAGAAATCGTGCTCGGTGGCAAGGGCGGGGAAGAAATGGTCTAGCAAGGCACTGAGAACCAATGTCCAAGGAAAATCCCAGCGATGTCATCCGCGCGAAGGACGTCAACGTCTTCGATCGCTGGGCTTTGCCGAGCTTCGATCTCCATGGTGTGGAGCCGGACGAACTGGAAACGGTGGAACAACCGAGCGCCGAGGACGAGCTCTCACGTAGCGAGGACGTGCCGTTCGAGGAAGTCAAACCGCTGACGCTCGATGAGCTCGAGGCGATCCGTCAGGAGGCTTATAACGAAGGTTTCAGTACCGGCGAGAAGGATGGCTTTCATGCTGGGCAAATAAAGGCACGCCAGGAAGCCGACGCTGCACTCGCGCCGAAGCTGTCCAATCTGGAGCACCTGATGGCGCAGCTACTCGAACCTATCGCTGATCAGGATCGTAACCTCGAACATGCCATGGTCACGCTTGTCAGCCAATTGGCGCGCGAGGTCATCCAGCGCGACCTGCTGATCGATTCCAGCCAGATCAGAGAGGTGCTGCGCGAGGCACTGAAGCTGTTGCCCATGGGCGCCAGCAACGTGCGCATCCATATCAATCCCCAGGACTTCGAGCTGGTCAAAGCGCTGCGCGAACGTCATGAGGAAAACTGGAAGATTCTCGAAGACAGCGATCTGCTGCCAGGCGGCTGCCGGGTCGAGACCGAGCAGAGCCGTATCGACGCCAGTGTCGAAACACGTCTTAGCCAAGCCATAAACCAGTTGTTCGAGCAGCAGCGTGAGAATGCTACCAGCCCGCCGGAGGCCGACCTGCATCTCGAGTTGGATTCGGACCTGGAGACCCCCGATGCGCCTTGAACGCACCAGTTTCGCCAAGCGCTTCGGCACCTATGGCGATGCAATCAAGCTGCCCAGCCAGCCGATCCTCGAGGGTCGGCTGTTGCGTATGGTCGGCCTGACGCTCGAGGCCGAAGGGTTGCGTGCTGCGGTCGGTAGTCGGTGCCTGGTGATCAACGAGGACAACTATCACCCGACCCAGGTCGAAGCGGAAGTGATGGGCTTCTCGGGCGGTAAGTTGTATCTCATGCCGGTCGGCAGCCTTGCAGGCATCGCGCCGGGTGCCAGGGTCGTGCCACTGGCCAACACCGGTCGCCTGCCAATGGGGACCTCCATGCTGGGGCGCGTACTGGATGGGGCTGGCCGGGCGCTGGACGGCAAGGGCGGCATGAAAGCCGAAGACTGGGTGCCCATGGACGGCCCCGTTATCAACCCGCTGAAGCGCCATCCCATCAGCGTTCCGCTGGACGTGGGCATTCGCAGCATCAACGGTTTGCTGACGGTTGGCCGCGGTCAGCGTCTAGGCCTGTTCGCCGGCACCGGTGTGGGTAAATCGGTCCTGCTCGGGATGATGACGCGCTTCACCGAGGCCGACATCATTGTGGTCGGGCTGATCGGTGAGCGTGGCAGGGAGGTGAAGGAGTTCATAGAGAACATCCTCACCGAAGAAAGTATCAAGCGTTCGGTCGTCGTCGCATCGCCGGCAGACGATGCCCCGCTGATGCGCTTGCGTGCGGCCATGTACTGCACCCGTATCGCCGAATACTTCCGCGACAAGGGTAAGAACGTCCTGCTACTGATGGACTCGCTGACGCGCTTCGCCCAGGCCCAGCGCGAAATCGCCCTGGCCATCGGCGAGCCGCCGGCCACCAAGGGCTATCCACCATCAGTGTTCGCCAAGCTTCCAAGCCTGGTGGAGCGTGCTGGCAATGCGGAGGAGGGCGGCGGATCGATCACTGCGTTCTACACCGTTCTGTCCGAAGGTGATGATCAGCAGGATCCGATCGCTGATGCCGCGCGTGGTGTGCTTGACGGGCACTTTGTGTTGTCCCGCCGCTTGGCTGAGGAAGGGCATTACCCGGCCATCGACATCGAGGCCTCGATCAGCCGGGTCATGCCGCAGGTGGTCAGTGCCGAACATATGCGCAACGCGCAACGCTTCAAGCAGCTCTGGTCGCGGTTTCAGCAGAGCCGCGACCTGATCAGCGTCGGTGCTTATGTACCCGGCGGTGACCCCGAGACTGACCTCGCCATCGCCCGGCAGGCTGAAATGGTCCGCTATCTACGGCAGGGGTTGAACGAGGCTGAGGATCTGTCGCAGAGCGAAGCTTCGCTGATGAACGTATTCAACCCCAAGGCCGCGAGCTAACCCGTGGCGGCGAGCCGCGCGGCGCGCCTGGCGCCGGTGATCGACATGGCCGAGCGAGCCGAGCGCGAAGCCGCTAGATTGTTTGGTCAAGGGCAGACGCAGCTGGCTCAGGCCGAAGCCAAGCTCGGCGAGTTGCAGCAATACTTCGGTGACTATCAGCAGCAATGGATGACCCAGGGCAGCCTGGGCGTGTCCGGACAGTGGCTGCTCAATTACCAACGCTTCCTCTCTCAACTGGAATCGGCCATTGGGCAACAACAGCGCAGTGTGGATTGGCACAGCAACAATCTCGATAAGCTCAGAGAGCAATGGCAACAGCGTCGCGCGCGGCTCGATGGGCTAAGAAAGCTGGTTGATCGGTACTTGCAGGAAGCAAGAACGGCGGCAGACAAGCGCGAGCAGAAATTGCTCGACGAATTCTCGCAGCGCCTGGCAGGCAGGCCGAAACAGGAATGATGCTTGCTGCGCCGGGTTTTGAATGCTAAATCTTCATGCAGCTCGTGCGCTGCAAGACGCCTGCTCATCTGAAAGCAGGCGCGTTTTTTACGCTGCGTCATTCGGCGATGCGCCACCGCTGGTCAGCAGCAGGGCAGCCACCGTAACCGCTTTGGATCAGGAGTTTTAAATGACCATCAGTTCACAGCTATCGGCAGATGGACAGGAGCTGACGATTACCATCCAGGGGCGCTTTGATTTCAATACCCATCAAGCTTTCCGCGACGCTTATCAGCGCGCTGGTGACGCCCCGCGCCGTTATGTGGTCGACCTCAGTGGTGCAACCTATCTCGACAGTTCAGCGCTTGGCATGTTGTTGCTCCTGCGTGATCACGCGGGCAGCGATAAAGCCGATATTCGCTTGATCAACTGCAACCCCGACGTTCGCAAGGTGCTATCGGTTTCCAATTTTGAACAACTGTTCTCGATAGCGTGATGCCCGGCCGGCTGTCCATACTCATCGCCGAGGATGGTGCGGCCGACCGCATGCTGCTGGCCGCCATCGTCAGCCGTCAGGGTCATCGGGTATCGACGGCAGCAAATGGTGCCGAGGCTGTACGTCTATTCGAGAGCGAGCGGCCCCAGCTGGTATTGATGGATGCATTGATGCCGGTGATGGACGGCTTCGATGCGGCGAGAGAGATCAAACGGCTGGCCGGCAACGAGCTGGTACCCATCATCTTCCTGACCTCCCTGACGGAAAACCAGGCGCTGGTACGTTGTCTCGAAGCGGGGGGCGATGACTTCATTGCCAAGCCCTACAACCCGATCATTCTTGAAGCGAAGATCCAGGCCATGCACCGCCTGCGTCGCCTGCAGGCGACGGTGCTCGAGCAACGCGATCTGATCGCCAGGCGCAACCAGCAATTGATTGACGAGCAGCGAGCTGCCAAGGCGATCTTCGACAAGGTTGCCCATGCGGGTTGCCTGAATGCCCCTAACATCCGCTACCGCCAATCGCCGCGCGCGCTGTTCAACGGTGATCTGTTATTGGCTGCACACGCGCCTGCAGGTCGGATGTTCGTGCTGTTGGGCGACTTCACCGGTCATGGATTACCGGCCGCAATTGGTGCCATGCCGTTGGCCGAAACCTTTTACGGGATGACTGCAAAGGGCTATTCCAGCAATGAAATCCTTCGCGAGATCAACGCCAAGTTAAAGCTGATCCTGCCGGTGGAGATGTTCTGCTGCGCCACTTTGCTGGATATCAACCTCGAACAAGGCATCTTGCGTGCGTGGAACGGCGGCTTGCCGGACGGCTACCTGCTCAAGGCCGATGGCGGGCGGCTGCCGCTGCGCTCCAGATTCCTGCCGTTGGGCGTGCGCGATGTCTCTTCATTCGATGACAGCTTCGAGACATTGCCTATAACGCAGGGCGACCGTTTGCTGCTGATGTCGGACGGGGTGCTGGAAAGCTTCAATGCCGACAACGAGCTCTTTGGCGAGCAACGATTGCTCGCCGTCATGGATGCAAATAGCGACCCCTCGGCATTGTTTGACGAGATTGAGGAAGCGCTCCATGCGTTTCACGGTCAAACCCTTGACGACCTCAGTCTGGTCGAAGTCAGTCTGACCACCGATGAACAGGTACTTACCTACCCGCAGCTCAATACGTATCCAACCAACGCCCGGGACCTCAACGCACGGGACTGGACGACCCGGATCGAGCTACGTCCCGCTAGTCTGCGCATGGCCAATCCTTTGCCGATGACCATGCAGCTACTGTTGAAGATCGCACCGCTTCGAGGGCGGGCAGGGATCATCTATACGGTGCTCAGTGAGCTCTATGCCAACGCGCTCGAGCACGGTGTGCTGCTGCTCGATTCGGCCCAGAAGAGCGACGCTGAGGGGTTCGCCCGGTACTACGAGGAGCGCCAGCGCCGGTTGAGTGGGCTCAGTGACGGCTTCGTTTCCATCGAGCTGAGCGTCAAGTCGGACGGGCCTACTGGCTACCTGCGCATCGGTGTGCGCGACAGCGGCCCGGGGTTCGATGTGCAGAGCGCATTGAACAAGCAGTACTGCGCCGAGTGCCTTGGTGGCCGGGGCCTTCGCATGATTCGCCAACTGAGTGAGCGCTTCTACTGGACGCCGGACGGGAAAGTGCTGAACGTGGAGTTCCACTGGGGCAGTCATGCATAATCCGCCGTTTTCAGCCGGGAGCGTTTCCGTGGCCGATCATCTCGACAGCAATGTGCTGGCGACGCTTCAAGAGGTGATGGAGTCAGAGTACCCGGTGCTTCTGGATACATTTCTCCTTGATTCTGAAGAGCGGTTGCGCCTGCTGCAGAATGCCTGTCAGAACGGCGAGGCGGAAAAGTTGCGCCAAGCGGCCCACAGCTTCAAGGGAAGTTGCAGCAATATGGGCGCAACGCTGCTGGCGGATCTTTGTCGCCAGATGGAAGAAACCGCTCGCCGTGAACGCCTGGATGAAGCTGCCGGACTGATCGAGCGCATAGAGCGTGAGTTCGCCATCGTACGCATTCTCTATCGCGCTGAACGCCAGCGCTGGAGCGCATCGGGCTGATCGCTGCCGGGCAGCCCGCCCATGCATCTCTAGCCTGGCTGCCACATGAAGTGCAGCGGCTTATAACTTTCGCTCTGATGGCCTGGACTTTGCTTGGGGATAAGCACGTTCCCATTCTCAGCGGAAAGATCCATGGCCGTTTCCCCCGATCTGTTGCTCAATATCAAGGCCCCGACGGCTGCCGCCAAGGCAGCGAACGCCGGTCCCAAATCCACCTCTCAGTCCAGTAATGATGGGGCCTCCAGCTTTGCTAACGTCTATGCAAAGGAGCGCCAGGGCAAGCCTGCTGAAGCTCAAGGTGCCCAGTCCAAGACAAGCCGGGACAAGCCAGTTGGCGAAAAACCGAGTCAGGAAACCGACAAGGCAAGCGGCAGCGGCAAGCCAGTTGCAGGCGAGCCCGGCAAGGATTTGCCCGTCGAAGCGGAGGCGGCAGATGCCGAGCTCGAAAGCCCCGAGGTCGAGCTTGATCCATTGTTGTTGTTCGGCATGGGCGGGTTGAGCGAAGCCGGCAATGACGTTCCGGCCGATACCGCTCCGCCTACTGGTGACGCGTTTCTGACAGCCCTGGCACAGCCACAGCCACAGTTGACAGCTGAGGGAGATCTCGAAGGCGAGAGCGAGCCGCAGCTGTCTGGGCAGCAAAAACTCGACATGCAATTGGTAGCGCAGAAGACTCCACTTGCAAATCAGCTCGTGCCTGAAGAAGCATCTCTGGAAACCCAGGAGACGCTCCCGGCCAGCCTTCTGGGTGAGGAGCCGGGCGAGGATTCGGACGAAAGCAAACTTGAAGAAGGCTTCGGTGAGCTGCTCGATAAACTTGATGTACCCAAGGAGAGCCGCACCAGTGCCGCCGATGCTGCGATCAACCGGCTCAATCCGCTGACTCAGGCCATCGCCCAGCAAAATCAGGCGCAGCAGATTCACAAGCCGCCCATGGTTCCCGGGCAGCCTGTGCAAATGCAGCAATCCGGCTGGACCGAGGCTGTGGTCGATCGGGTGATGTGGCTATCCAGCCAGAACCTCAAGTCTGCCGAGATTCAGCTCGATCCCGCCGAACTCGGCCGCATGGAAGTGCGTATCGAGATGAACAAGGATCAGACTCAGGTAACCTTCATGAGCCCACATGCGAACGTGCGCGATGCGCTCGAAGGCCAGATGCAGCGTCTGCGCGACAGCTTTGCGCAGCAGGGCATGAGCATGGACGTGAACGTTTCCGATCAGTCACGAGGCTGGAATGGAGAGGGCAGCGAACCGCGTAGTCGGGGCGTCGCCGGCGGCACGGTCGCAGGGGATGAGGAAGTCGTTCAAGGGGCGGTGGAGATAAACACCGGACGCATGGGTGGCGATCGCGGTCTGGTGGATTACTACGCCTGATTTCCGACTGGCTGGCCAGAACCGGGCTTCGTGCCCGGTTTTTTTTGCGGCAGCGCCGTCGGGCTGGGACTATTCGTCTGCTAAACGGCTGCTGCCTGCAGCAATCGTTTACGTCGATCTTGCCCTGGTCGATACTTTGGCACAGCAGTTGCTCGATGTGAGTGATAACCCTTGGGATGACGGATATTTGGCATGGCAAAGAAACAGGGACCTCCAGACGTAGCGAGTCCCGGCGCCGAGGGCGGTGGGAAGGGCAAGCTCAAGCTGATCATCTTTATCGTCATCGGCCTGTTACTGGCCATCGGATTGTCGGTTGGCGGGACCTTCTACTTCATGTCACGCGGGGGCGAGAAACCCGCGGCTGACGAGGCAGCTGCAACGCCGGCTGCACCTCAGCGGCAGGCTGCCATCTATGAAGTCCTGGCACCGGCCTTCATCGTGAATTTTGCCAATGCCGGCGGCCGTCAGCGCTACATGCAGGTCAGCGTGGCGCTCATGTCACGTGATCAGGCAGCACTCGACGGGCTGAAGGAACACATGCCGTTGTTGCGCAATCAACTGGTTATGCTGTTTTCCAGCCAGGAGTTCGCCAGCCTGGCAACGCCGGTCGGTCAGGAGATGCTCCGCCAGCAGGCAACGGCTAGTGTCCAGGAGCTGGCGCAAAAGGAACTCGGCAAGCTTGCGATAGAGCAAGTACTGTTCACCAACTTCGTATTGCAATAGGGGTCGTTGTAGATGGCTGTTCAAGACCTGCTCTCGCAAGACGAGATCGACGCGCTCCTGCATGGAGTCGACGACGGTCTGGTCGATACCGAAAGCGATTCCGAACCGGGCAGCATCAAGAGTTACGACCTGACCAGCCAGGACCGGATCGTCCGCGGGCGGATGCCCACGCTGGAGATGGTCAACGAGCGTTTTGCCCGTTACACCCGCATCAGCATGTTCAACCTCCTGCGCCGCTCCGCTGATGTTTCGGTGGGAGGCGTGCAGGTGATGAAGTTCGGTGAGTACGTGCATTCGCTGTATGTACCCACGAGCCTCAACCTGGTCAAAATCAAGCCGCTCCGCGGCACATCGCTGTTCATCCTCGATGCCAAACTGGTGTTCAAGCTGGTAGACAACTTCTTTGGTGGCGACGGTCGCCACGCCAAGATCGAAGGTCGAGAGTTCACACCCACCGAGCTGCGCGTTGTGCGCATGGTGCTGGATCAGGCATTCATCGATCTGAAGGAAGCCTGGCATGCGGTGCTAGACGTCAACTTCGAGTACGTGCATTCGGAAGTGAACCCTGCACTGGCCAATATCGTCAGCCCTAGCGAAGTGGTGGTGGTGTCCACTTTCCACATCGAGCTGGAAAGCGGTGGCGGCGATTTCCATGTGACGATGCCGTACTCGATGATTGAGCCCATCCGCGAGATGCTCGACGCCGGCTTCCAGTCAGACGTCAGCGATCAGGACGAGCGCTGGGTCAACGCGTTGCGTGAGGACGTGCTGGACGTGAAAGTTCCGCTCAGCTCGACCGTCGTGCGGCGTCAGCTCAAGTTGCGCGACATCCTTAACATGCAGCCGGGTGATGTGATCCCGGTGGAGATGCCCGAAGACATGATCATGCGCGCCAACGGCATGCCGACCTTCAAGGTCAAGTTGGGCGCGCACAAGGGCAACCTGGCCCTGCAGGTGCTCGAGTCGGTCATGCGACCTCGTTGATTCAGCCAATATTCAATTACCAGCCGGTCGAGGATTAGCGATGGCAGACGATTACGAAAACACATCCCCAGAAGAGCAGGCGCTGGCCGATGAATGGGCTTCGGCACTGGCCGAGGCGGGCGACACCAGTCAGGACGACATCGACGCCTTGTTGAATCAGGGGCCGGCCTCGGCACCATCGCCGCCACGTGCGCCGCTGGAAGAGTTTGGCAGCAGCCCGCGGGGCGCTCCCCTGCAGGCCGGTCTCGAAGGCCCGAATCTGGACGTGATTCTGGATATCCCGGTTTCGATCTCGATGGAGGTCGGCAGTACCGAGATCAGCATCCGCAACCTCCTGCAGCTCAATCAGGGCTCGGTGGTCGAGCTTGACCGTCTGGCTGGCGAACCGCTCGATGTTCTGGTCAACGGGACCTTGATCGCGCACGGCGAAGTGGTGGTGGTGAACGAGAAGTTCGGCATTCGTTTGACGGACGTGATCAGTCCGAGCGAACGCATCAAGAAGTTGCGCTGAGATGCGAATCCTGGCTTTCCTATCGCCATTGCTGGCTTTGCCGGCAATGGCGGCCGAACCGGCGGCAAGCATGAACAGCACCGGAATGGGCACGCAGATGACCAAGCTGCTATTTGGCCTGTTGCTGGTGATCGGCCTGATTTTTCTGCTGGCTTGGTTGTTGCGACGGATGCAGCAGATCAACCCCCGCAGCAACCAGGCAATCAAGCTGATTTCCAGTCATGCATTGGGTCCGCGCGAGCGGCTGGTCCTGGTGCAGGTCGGCAGTGAACAAGTCCTGCTAGGGCTGAGTGCTGGCCGCATCGCCCCGTTGCATGTGCTCAAGGAGCCGGTTCATCTGCCGGACGCCGAACCCGCCAATCCGGAATTTGCCCAGCGCCTGATGGAGTTGCTTGGCAGGGATCAGAAGGACAAGCCCTGATGCTTCGATTGTTGTTGGCGGTCCTTCTGGTGTTGGCCGCCCCGTTCGCCGTGGGGCAGGACGCAGGCGGCCTGCTCATGCAGGGCGACAATCCTCTGTCGATCCCTGCGATCACCTTGAGTACCGACGCCGAAGGTCAGCAGGAATACTCGGTCAGCCTGCAGATCCTGTTGATCATGACGGCGCTGAGCTTCATTCCGGCGTTCGTCATGCTGATGACCAGCTTCACGCGAATCATCATCGTGTTTTCCATCCTTCGGCAGGCGCTGGGTCTGCAGCAGACCCCGTCGAACCAGATTCTTGTCGGCCTGACCATTTTCCTGACGCTGTTCATCATGGCGCCCGTGTTCGAACGTATCAACAATGAGGCCGTCCAGCCTTATCTGAACGAGCAACTGTCAGCGCCAGATGCAATCGCGCGCGCTGAGGTCCCGCTGAAGAATTTCATGCTCGCCCAGACCCGCGAGAGCGACCTGGAACTGTTCGTCCGGCTGTCTCGCCGCACCGATATCATGACGCCGGATGCAGCGCCGCTGACCATTCTGGTTCCTGCCTTCGTTACATCTGAGCTGAAGACTGCTTTTCAGATCGGCTTCATGATCTTCATTCCGTTCCTGATCATCGACATGGTGGTGGCCAGCGTTCTGATGGCCATGGGCATGATGATGCTTTCGCCATTGATCATTTCACTGCCGTTCAAAATCATGTTGTTCGTGCTGGTCGATGGCTGGGGTTTGATCATCGGTACGCTCGCCAGCAGTTTTGGCACGCTCTAGCGGCTGAAGGGAGACACGCATGACACCCGAAGTCGCGGTTGATCTGTTCCGTGAGGCCCTGTGGATGACGGCCATGATCGTCGGAATCCTGGTGGTGCCGAGCTTGCTGGTGGGGTTGGTGGTAGCGATGTTTCAGGCGGCTACGCAGATCAACGAACAGACTCTGAGTTTCCTGCCGCGTCTTTTGGTGATGCTGGTGACGCTGATCTGGGCCGGCCCCTGGCTGGTCCGCGAGCTGATGGAGTACACCGAAGGCCTGATCCAGAACATTCCGATGATCATCGGTTAACGACGATGGCCCATTCTTCGCGCGAGGCGTGCGCCAGTGCTTGAGCTCAGCGATGCGCAGATCGGGGCCTGGGTCGCGCAGTTTCTGCTGCCCTTGTTCCGCATCGCCGCGCTGCTGATGAGCATGCCCATCATCGGAACCCAGCTGGTGCCGATGCGCATTCGCCTTTATCTGGCGGTCGCCATCTCAGTGGTGCTGGTCCCTGGGTTGCCGCCGGTACCGGTCGTGGAGGCGCTGAGCGCACAGGCGCTGGTGCTGATCGCCGAACAGATCCTGATTGGCGTGATGCTGGGCTTCGTGCTGCAGCTGTTCTTTCAGGTCTTCATCGTATCCGGGCAGCTGCTTGCCATGCAGATGGGCTTGGGCTTCGCATCAATGGTAGACCCGGCCAATGGCGTCTCGGTCCCGGTGATCGGCCAGTTCTTCAACATGCTGGTGATCCTGCTGTTTTTCGCCATCAACGGGCATCTCGTGGTTCTGGAGATTCTCACCGAGAGCTTCATTACGCTGCCGATTGGCGGCTGGCTGGTCGGCACCAATCATTTCTGGGAGGTCGCCGGCAA
Organism: Stutzerimonas zhaodongensis; assembly: GCF_003696365.1. Classification (GTDB taxonomy): domain Bacteria; phylum Pseudomonadota; class Gammaproteobacteria; order Pseudomonadales; family Pseudomonadaceae; genus Stutzerimonas; species Stutzerimonas zhaodongensis. Next base: position 1,383,588 of record NZ_RFFM01000001.1, on the reverse strand, counting down.
ACTCGGTTGGGTGCTGGGTGCAGGTCTGCTGCTGGTACTGCCTGCGATCACCGCGTTGCTGGTGGTCAACCTTGCCTTCGGTTTGATGACACGTGCTGCGCCGCAGTTGAACATCTTCTCGATTGGCTTTCCGCTCACGCTGGTGCTTGGATTGATCATTGTCTGGATAGGGATGGCCGACATCCTTGCGCAGTACCAGACTTTCGTCAGCGAAGCGCTGGCAATGCTCCGCGAACTGATAGGTCTGCGCTGATGCATAACCTTTCCTTACTGTTGCCGGAGGCTCTCCATGGCTGAAAGCGAAAGTGGCGCCGATAAAAGCGAGGAACCCACCGAGAAACGTATTCGGGAATCGCGTGAGAAGGGCCAGCTGGCCCGCTCCAAGGAGCTGAATACGGTGGCGGTAACGCTCGGTGGCATCGGCGGTTTGCTGGCCTCTGGCGGCAGCCTGGCTGGAAGCCTGATGGCTATCATGCAGGGCGGCTTCGAGCTCAGCCGTGAAACCGTGCTGGACGAGTCGGCCATGGTACGTCTACTGATGAGCAGCGGCATGATCGCGCTGGAAGCCATCATGCCACTGCTCATCGTGCTGTTGATCGTGTCCATCATCGGCCCGATATCTCTGGGCGGCTGGCTGTTTTCGGCAAAGTCCATGGCCCCCAAGGCCAGTCGCATGAATCCCGGCCCCGGCCTCAAACGGATGTTCTCCACCAAGGCGCTAGTGGAACTGCTGAAGGCTTTGGGCAAGTTCCTGGTGGTGCTGGCGGTGGCGTTGGCGGTTCTCAGCGCCTATCAGGACGATCTGCTGTCGATTGCCAAACAGCCCCTTGATCTTGCCATCATGCACAGCGCCGAAGTGGTGGGCTGGTGCGCGCTCTGGATGGCCTGTGGGCTGATTCTAATCGCTGTTGTAGATGTCCCTTTCCAGCTATGGGACAACAAGCAGAAGATGATGATGACCAAGCAGGAGGTACGCGACGAATACAAGGACAGCGAGGGCAAACCCGAGGTCAAATCGCGTATTCGACAACTGCAGCGTGACGCGGCTCAGCGTCGGATGATGCAGGCCGTGCCAGAGGCCGACGTGGTCATCACCAACCCGACCCACTTCGCCGTGGCGCTCAAGTACGACGGCAGCAAGGGCGGCGCGCCTATGCTGGTGGCCAAGGGTGGAGACTTCGTTGCCTTGAAGATCCGCGAAATCGCTAACGAGCATCGCGTTACCGTCCTTGAATCCCCGGCGCTGGCACGGGCGGTGTACTACTCAACCGAGCTTGATCGGGAAATTCCTGCGGGGCTCTATCTGGCGGTGGCTCAGGTGCTGGCCTACGTGTATCAACTTCGCCAGTATCGAAGCGGTAAAGGTAAGCGGCCTGACCCGCTGAACAATCTGCCGATCCCGCCAGACCTTCGCCGGGATGAATAAGCGGGCTTCGCCAAGGCGGGCAAACCTACGGCCGATGGCGCGATGTGAGCGGTCTCAGAAGAGAGCGACAGGGCAGGGCGGATGAGATCCGCTTCCATGAGACGATAGGGCGGTAGAACTCACCTCGCGGCATTGCGATTTGCCGCGCTGCGAGCTCGCCCGCCCTGGCTTGCAGGAATGCTGGAAATCTATTCGATCAGACCACAAGCAACCCGAGCGCCCCCGCCACCGAGCGGTTCAGGGTGATCGGAATGGTTGTCGCCGCCCTTGTGAACCATCAATGCCAGGCCCTTGATATCGCCCAGGCTCTTCAAGCGTGGCGCCAGAACCGGCTGTGTGGCTTTGCCGTCGCTGCCGACCATGAGCGCGGGAAGGTCGCCCAGATGGCCGTCGCCCCAGGGTTCGCCGTGCTTGCCAGTGTTCTTCGGATCCCAATGTCCGCCTGCCGCGCCCGCAGGGACTGGCTGACCGTCCTTCTCTTCGGGTTCACAGCTGCCCTTGGCATGAATATGAAATCCATGAGTGCCAGGCTCCAGGCCAGACAGCTCTGGGCGGAAAACCAGCCCGTATTCGTTCGTTTCGATCTTGACCGTGCCAACGGAATTGCCAACGCCCTGGGCGTTCACTGAATTGACCTTCACGTTCAGCGTTTCCGCCTGTACGCCAAGTACCGTGCAGCCGGCGATTGCCGCGATGATCCACTGTTTCATGGGTAACTCCTGTGACTGTCCATGGCGGTCGCACCGCCAGATGAGTCGCCTCGCGATTTTGCCGTGACGACGACGCACTCCGTGAGACTGCCGAGGGTGCCGTCGGTTCGGATTCGCGCGCATCCACACCGGTCTACCTCGCTGGCCTCGCTTGCTTCGCAAAGTTGGACCCCTTCTTGCTATAACCCGGACAGGACGCGTTTTGCGTCAATTCTTTGGTTCTGTCTGTCGGGGTCTACGTGGATCGCACGCAACTCATCAATATTCGCAACGGCCTGACGGGCGCGGGGCGCGGCAACCTGGGCGTCCCGCTTCTGTTGCTCGTGATGATGGGCATGATGATGCTGTCGGTGCCGCCGTTCCTGCTGGATCTGCTGTTCACCTTCAACATCGCCCTGTCGATCGTAGTTCTGCTTGTCAGCGTCTATGCGCTGCGCCCGCTGGACTTCGCGGTGTTTCCGACGATTCTGCTGGTCGCGACCTTGATGCGTCTTGCCCTGAACGTGGCATCGACGCGGGTGGTACTGATCAACGGCCATGAGGGCGGTTCAGCTGCCGGGCATGTGATCGAAGCTTTCGGTAATGTGGTGATCGGCGGCAACTATGTCGTCGGTATCGTCGTCTTCGCGATCCTGATGATCATCAACTTCGTGGTTGTGACCAAGGGTGCGGGACGTATCTCGGAAGTCAGCGCACGCTTTACCCTGGATGCAATGCCAGGCAAGCAGATGGCGATCGATGCCGACCTCAACGCCGGTCTCATCGACCAGTCCGAAGCCAAGCTGCGCCGCGTGGAAGTCGCCTCGGAGGCCGATTTCTACGGATCGATGGACGGTGCCAGCAAGTTCGTACGTGGTGATGCGATCGCCGGCCTGCTGATCCTGTTCATCAACCTCATCGGCGGTGTCGGCATCGGCATGGCGCAGCACGGCATGAGCTTCAGCGAAGCCGGCCAGGTCTATGCGCTGCTGACCATCGGTGACGGCCTTGTGGCTCAGATCCCTTCGCTGCTGCTGTCGACCGCTGCGGCCATCATGGTGACCCGCGTCACCAGCTCCGAAGACATGGGCCAGCAGGTCAACCGCCAGATGTTCGCCTCGCCGAAAGCGCTGGCTGTAGCCGCGGGCATCATGATCGCCATGGGCCTGGTGCCCGGCATGCCGCATATGTCCTTCATCGGCCTTGGCGCCGTTGCTGCCGGCGGCGCCTACTGGATCTGGCATCGCCAGAAACAGGTCAAGAAGCAAGCCGAGCAGGAAGTGCAAAAGCAACAGGAACTGCTTCCGGCTCAACGCACCGCGGAAACCAAAGAGCTTGGCTGGGACGACGTGACTCCGGTGGACATGGTTGGTCTCGAGGTGGGTTACCGGTTGATTCCGTTGGTCGATCGCAACCAGGGCGGCCAGCTGCTGGCGCGGATCAAGGGCGTTCGCAAGAAGCTCTCCCAGGACCTCGGCTTTCTGATGCCGTCGGTACACATCCGCGATAACCTTGACCTGCTGCCCAACGCCTATCGCTTGACGCTGATGGGTGTGAGCCTGGCCGAGGCCGAGGTGTATCCGGACCGCGAACTGGCGATCAACCCCGGACAGGTATTCGGCCCGCTCAACGGCATTGCCGCCAGGGATCCGGCGTTCGGTCTGGAAGCCGTATGGATCGAAGCAAGCCAGCGTGACCAGGCACAGTCGCTGGGCTACACGGTGGTAGACGCCAGCACCGTGGTCGCGACGCACCTGAACCAGGTGCTGCACAAGCATGCCCATGAGTTGCTCGGCCACGAAGAAGTCCAACAGTTGATGCAGCTGCTTGCCAAGAGCTCGCCGAAGCTCGCCGAAGAGCTTGTGCCGGGGATGATTTCACTCTCAACGCTGCTGAAGGTGCTGCAGGCACTGCTGCAGGAGCAGGTGCCAGTACGTGACATCCGTACCATCGCCGAAGCCATCGCCAACGTCGCTGTCAAGAGTCAAGATCCCGCCGCGATGGTAGCTGCGGTACGTGTCGCGCTGTCCCGCGCAATCGTGCAAAACGTTGTGGGGCTTGAGCCTCAGCTGCCTGTGATCACCCTTGAGCCAAGGTTGGAACAGATATTGCTCAATAGTCTTCAGAAGGCAGGACAAGGCTCAGAAGATGGCATTCTTCTCGAGCCGGGAATGGCCGAGAAATTGCAACGTTCTCTGGTAGATGCGGCACAGCGTCAAGAAATGATGGGTAAGCCGGCGATTCTGCTGGTGGCAGGTCCGGTTCGCGCGATGTTGTCGCGATTCGCCAGACTGGCAGTCCCCAACATTCATGTACTGGCCTATCAGGAAATACCGGATAACAAGCAGGTCACCATCGTCTCGACGGTGGGTCAGAATTAACTGAGGGTAACAGGCCATGCAGGTCAAACGTTTCTTCGCAGCCGACATGCGTATCGCCATGAAGATGATTCGTGACGAGCTGGGCGCCGATGCCGTGATCACGGGTAACCGTCGCGTCGCCGGCGGCGTCGAGTTGACCGCTGTGCTTGATTACCCGATGGAGCCGGTGGCCGCCAAACAGCCGAACGCCGCGCTTGAAGCCGAGCTGCGCAAGACCCAGGCTCGAATCGCCAGCGCCCACGCCGAGGTCAGTGCACCGCCGCGCAGTGCGGCCGGTCAGGATCGCCAGCTGAGCCCGGAGAAGCCTGCCGTCGCAGCGGCTCCGGTGCAGAACTCATCGTTCGATTCCTCTCGGGCTGTCGAGGCGATGCAGTCGGAGCTGCAAGGTCTGCGCGAGCTGATCGAAGTCCAGCTCGGATCGATCGCCTGGGGTCATGAGCAAAGCCGTCGCCCGCAGCAAGCCGGGCTCTGGCGTCGCCTGCAGCGCATCGGCCTTCCGGCCGAGCTGTCTCGTGCACTGCTGGAGAAGGTATCAACCGTATCCGAGCCTCGCCAGGCCTGGCGTATGGTGTTGGCGTACCTGGCGCAGTCGATCAAGGTCACCAAGGTCGAGCCGTTGGATGAGGGCGGTGTGATCGCGCTGGTCGGCCCGGCTGGTGCTGGCAAGACCACCACGCTGGCGAAGTTGGCGGCGCGTTATGTACTCAAGCACGGCCCGCAGAGTATCGCGCTGGCAAGCATGGACAACTACCGCATCGGTGCTCAGGAACAACTCAAAACGCTGGGTCGTATCCTGGACGTACCGGTGCTTCAGATCGATCCCACCCAGCCGCTGAGCCAGTCGCTGGAATCGGTAGCCCGCAAGCGCCTGATTCTCATCGACACCGCCGGTTTGCCGGCGAACGACCCGATGATGCGTGTACAGCTGCAGGCGCTGGCAGAACGCGGCATCAGGGCAAAAAACTATCTGGTGCTGCCGGCAACCAGCCAGAGCCAAGTGCTCAAGGCGACTTGGCATCACTATCGTCCGTGCGGGCTGGCGGGCTGCATTCTGACTAAACTGGATGAGGCTGGAAGCCTCGGTGATGTGCTTGGCCTGACCATCAGTCAGCACCTGCCCATCGCCTACCTCGCCGATGGTCCGCGAATCCCGGACGATCTGCATTTGCCGCGCAGCCATCAGCTGGTGAGCCGTGCAGTGAGCCTGCAAACCGAGGAGAATCCCAGTGAGGAAACCATGGCCGACATGTTTGCCGGTCTGTACAACGGTTCCTCACGGAAAGCCGGATGAACGCTTTGCTCCGTGACAGGTACAAAGAAGACGCGTTCTGGCTGAACGCATCGATAGCCCAAGGGCTCAAGCAAGAGATAGGCGTGTAGAAATGGGTATTCATCCCGTACAGGTTATTGCAGTGACTGGCGGCAAGGGCGGTGTTGGCAAGACGAACGTGTCGGTCAATCTGTCTCTGGCCCTGGCCGAACTCGGCCGCCGGGTCGTGCTGCTGGATGCCGACCTCGGTCTGGCCAATGTCGACGTGCTGCTTGGTCTGACTACCAAGCGCACCCTGGCCGACGTCATCGCTGGCGAATGCGATCTGCGAGACGTACTGATTCCGGGGCCGGGCGGCATTCGTGTCGTACCCGCGGCCTCTGGTACTCAGAGCATGGTGCAGCTGTCCAGTCTGCAGCATTCAGGGCTGATTCAGGCCTTCAGCGATATCGGCAACGATATCGACGTTCTGATCATCGACACCGCAGCTGGCATTGGCGACGGCGTCGTGAGCTTCGTTCGCGCTGCCCAGGAAGTACTGCTGGTGGTGACCGATGAGCCCACGTCGATCACCGATGCTTACGCATTGATCAAGCTGCTCAATCGCGACTACGGCATCAGCCGCTTCCGCGTATTGGCGAACATGGCACATGCGCCGCAGGAAGGCCGCAACCTGTTCGCAAAATTGACTAAGGTGACAGAACGCTTCCTCGACGTTGCGCTGCAGTACGTGGGCGCCATCCCGTATGACGAAGCGGTGCGCAAGGCGGTGCAGAAACAGCGCGCCGTGTACGAGGCCTATCCGCGAGCCAAGTGCTCGCTGGCATTCAAGGCCATCGCACAGAAAGTTGACACCTGGCCGCTACCGGCATCGCCACGCGGTCATTTGGAGTTCTTTGTGGAGCGCCTGGTCAGGCCCGCCGCAGAGCCTAACCAATAAGCGGGCTGGAATCGGTATGTATAACAGCAAAGCTCAGGCTAAAGACTCGCAATACCAGCTCATCGACCAGTATGCACCCTTGGTCAAGCGGATCGCCTATCACCTCCTGGCGCGCTTGCCGGCAAGTGTGCAGGTCGATGATCTGATGCAGGCCGGCATGATCGGCCTGCTGGAGGCGTCAAAAAAATACGACGCGGGCAAAGGTGCCAGTTTCGAGACCTACGCCGGCATTCGTATTCGTGGCGCCATGCTCGATGAGGTCCGCAAGGGTGACTGGGCGCCGCGCTCCGTGCACCGCAATTCGCGCATGGTCAGCGAGGCGATTCGGGCAATCGAAGCTAAAACCGGCCGCGACGCTAAAGATCAGGAAGTTGCGGCCGAACTTAAATTGAGTCTCGATGAGTACTACGGCATTCTGGGCGACACCTTGGGCAGCCGCCTGTTCAGCTTCGATGATCTGCTACAGGAAGGTGAGCACGGTGAGTTCGAGGAGGATGCTGCCAGCACCCATCCGGAGCCGTCCCGCGATCTGGAGGACGAGCGTTTCCAGCAGGCGTTGGCCGAGGCCATCAGCAACCTGCCAGAACGTGAAAAACTGGTGCTTTCGCTGTATTACGACGAAGAGTTGAATTTGAAGGAAATCGGCCAGGTACTGGGCGTCAGTGAGTCGCGGGTCAGCCAGCTGCACAGTCAGTGCGCGGCGCGTCTGCGGGCTCGTCTTGGCGAGTGGCGCTCCCGTTAACGGCAGGTTCGCAAAAAAGCATTAGAGGCCGCTTACGAGCTTCGTTAATGAAGCCCGCAACAGACCGTGAGCAGGTTCTGAGATTCGTGATTTACGGAGGTGTACTTGGACAAGAACATGAAAATCCTCATCGTCGACGACTTTTCGACCATGAGACGGATCATCAAGAACCTCTTGCGCGATCTGGGATTCACCAACACAGCTGAAGCAGACGACGGCACTACCGCGCTGCCGATGCTGAAAAGCGGCAGCTTCGATTTTCTAGTCACCGACTGGAACATGCCTGGCATGAGCGGCATCGACCTGCTGCGCGCTGTGCGTGCCGATGAACGTCTCAAGCATCTCCCGGTATTGATGGTGACTGCCGAAGCGAAGCGCGATCAGATCATCGAAGCCGCGCAGGCCGGCGTTAACGGATACGTGGTCAAGCCATTCACGGCTCAAGTGCTCAAAGAGAAGATCGAAAAGATCTTCGAGCGCGTCAACGGCTGAAGCAGTAACGCCGCGAGGGCACTATGACGCAACCAGACCAAAGCCTGGCAGAGTTCGAAGCGACTCTGAGGGCTAATGCACCCCAATTGATTGAAAGTCTGCAGCAAGGTCGCTTCGACGAAGCGACGCAGATGTTCAACGAGCTCAACCAGGCGCGTAATCACGGGATTTACCTGGAAGTTGGCAAGCTCACCCGTGAACTGCACAACGCCATCGTCAAACTCGAGATGGACACCTGCGCCACCGGGGGGGATCCGTCACCGATCACCGATGCGACTGATCGGTTGTCCTATGTGGTGGAGATGACCGAAAAAGCGGCCAACCGCACCATGGACCTGGTTGAAGAGTCGGCGCCGCTGGTCAATTACGTGAGTTACGAGGCGCAAAGCCTGACTGCCGACTGGCAGCGCTTCATGCGTCGCGATATGAACGCCGAACAGTTCCGTGAACTGGTCAAACGCATCGATCAGTTTCTTCAGCGCAGCATGAACGATGGCAGCCAGCTATCGCAGAATCTCAGCGAAATCATGCTTGCTCAGGACTTTCAGGATCTGACCGGGCAAGTGATCAAGCGGGTCACCCGTCTGATCACCGAACTCGAAAGCAATCTGCTGAATCTTGTGCTCATGGCCGGCCAGGTCGACCGCGTAGCGGGCATCCAGCATGACCGCGACGCCATGCGCGCCGAGCAGGAAAAGAAAAAACAAGAAAAAGAGCCTTCCAATGGTGAAGGTCCGCAGATGCATGCCGATATACGTGAGGATGTCGTATCCGGGCAAGACGATGTCGATGATCTGCTTTCGAGCCTGGGCTTTTAGGGGAAGGTGAATATGAGCTTCGACGCCGATGAAGAAATCCTCCAGGACTTCCTGGTAGAGGCCGGCGAGATTCTCGAACTATTGTCAGAGCAACTGGTGGAGCTGGAGAGCAGCCCCGATGACACAGCCTTGCTCAATGCGATTTTTCGCGGTTTCCACACGGTTAAGGGCGGTGCCGGTTTCCTCCAGCTGCATGAGCTGGTCGAATGCTGTCACATAGCCGAAAACGTCTTCGACATCCTGCGCAAGGGTGAACGTCGCGTCGACTCGGAATTGATGGATGTCGTGCTGCAGGCACTGGACTCCGTCAACGAAATGTTCACTCAGGTGCGTGAGCGTACTGCGGTGACTCCGGCTACTCCGGAGCTGCTGGCAGCGCTGGCGCGTCTGGCCGAACCGGCTGGGGCACATGAGCCGGCTGCGGAAGTGACGGTCGAGCCCGAGCCAGAAGTGGCAACGGCTGATAATGAATTCGAGCAGTTTCTTGGCGCGCTTGATCAGTCCGCCGAGAGCCCGGCTGCCAGCACCGCCGACGAGATCACCGACGAGGAGTTCGAGTCGCTGCTCGACCAGCTTCACGGTAAAGGTCAGTTCGTCGCAGACGCAGGACCTGCGCCTGTCTCTAACGACACGCTAGCCGCGCAGAAGCCTGCCAGCGACGAGATCACCGACGACGAGTTCGAGGCGTTGCTCGACCAGCTTCATGGCAAGGGCCAGTTCGCCGAGCCTGTTGCTGCGCCGACTCCCGCCGTAGCCGCTGACAAGCCTGCTGGTGCAGGTGGCGACGAGATTAGCGATGACGAATTCGAAGCGTTGCTTGACCAGTTGCATGGCAAAGGGAAGTTCGAACCCGAGGTGGCTTCTCCTATAACGGTTGAATCCGAGCCTGCTGCGAAGCCTGCACAGGCGCCGGCTCCGGCTGCGAAAAAGGCCGTAGCGGCCAAGCCGGCGGCGGCGCCCGCCCCGGCCAAGGCAGCTACCGTGCCAGCCAAGGCAGAGGCATCTGCCAAGGCGGCTCCTGCGCCTGAGAAGCCGGCGAGCGAAGCTGAGACGACAGTTCGCGTCGACACGGCGCGGCTCGATGAAATCATGAACATGGTCGGCGAACTGGTACTGGTGCGTAACCGCCTGGTGCGTTTGGGTTCCAACAGCGCCGACGAAGCGATGGCCAAGGCCGTATCGAACCTCGATGTGGTGACTGCCGACCTGCAAAGCGCCGTCATGAAGACGCGCATGCAACCGATCAAGAAGGTGTTCGGCCGCTTCCCGCGTCTGGTTCGCGACCTTGCACGCAGCCTCAAGAAGGAAATCAATCTTGAACTGGTCGGCGAAGAGACCGACCTGGACAAGAACCTGGTCGAGGCGTTGGCCGATCCGCTCGTGCACTTGGTGCGCAACGCGGTCGACCACGGTATCGAAACGCCTGAAGAACGTGAAGCCGCAGGCAAGCCCCGCACCGGTCGGGTGGTGCTGTCCGCCGAGCAAGAGGGCGACCACATCCTGCTGTTGATCACCGATGACGGCAAAGGCATGGACGCGGACGTCCTGCGTGCGAAAGCGGTGGAGAAGGGCCTGCTGGACAAGGATGCAGCTGACCGCCTCAGTGATCTAGATTCATACAATCTGATCTTTGCCCCGGGATTCTCGACCAAAACCGAGATCTCCGACGTATCCGGTCGCGGTGTCGGCATGGACGTCGTAAAGACCAAGATTTCGCAGCTCAACGGCACGGTCAACGTGTTCTCCAACAAGGGCCAGGGATCGCGTGTCGTCATCAAGGTCCCGCTCACGTTGGCGATCATGCCGACCCTGATGGTGATGCTGGGCAACCAGGCCTTCGCCTTCCCACTGGTCAGCGTCAACGAGATTTTCCACCTCGACCTGTCCCGTACCAACGTGGTGGACGGTCAGGAAGTGGTCATTGTGCGCGACAAGGCGCTGCCGCTGTTCTACCTCAAGCGCTGGCTGGTACAGGGCGCCGAGCATGATGAGCAACGCGAGGGCCATGTGGTGATCCTGAACGTGGGCAATCAGAGCATCGGCTTCGTGGTCGACCAACTGGTGGGGCAGGAGGAGGTCGTGATCAAACCACTGGGCAAGATGCTGCAGGGGACCCCGGGAATGTCCGGTGCGACCATTACCGGCGATGGGCGTATAGCCTTGATCCTGGATGTCCCGAGCATGCTCAAGCGGTACGCACGCCGGATCTGATCAGTAGCAAGCGGTTTCATACGGACCGCTGTCGCTAGGAGTGTTTTATGGCAGTCAAGGTCCTGGTGGTGGACGATTCCGGCTTCTTCCGCCGCCGTGTTTCGGAGATCCTTTCTTCTGATTCGAATATCCAGGTGATTGGCACCGCCACCAACGGGCGGGAGGCCATCGATCAGGCGCTGGCGTTGAAACCGGACGTCATCACCATGGACTACGAGATGCCGATGATGGACGGCATCACGGCGGTCCGGCAGATCATGCAGCGGTGTCCGACACCTGTATTGATGTTCTCCTCGCTTACCCACGAAGGGGCGCGAGTCACACTCGACGCGCTGGACGCCGGGGCGGTGGACTTTCTGCCCAAGAACTTCGAGGACATCTCGCGTAATCCGAACAAGGTCAAGCAACTGCTTTGCGAGAAGATCCACACGATTTCGCGAAGCAATCGACGCTTCAGCAGCGCCAGCAGTAGCGCAGCTACCGCGCCGGCCGCTCCAGCCTTCGCATCGCGTTCGGGGAGTAGCGCGCCAGCGGTCACGCCTGCTGCTCGACCCGCCGCACCGGCGCACCCGGCGTCTACTGCGGTTCCTCGTCGGAAAGCGTACCGGCTGGTTGCCATCGGCACGTCAACCGGCGGCCCAGTTGCCCTTCAACGTGTATTGACGCAGCTGCCCGGCAATTTTCCGGCGCCGATCGTGCTGATTCAGCACATGCCGGCGGCATTTACCAAAGCATTTGCCGAGCGCCTCGATAAGTTGTGCAAGATCAGCGTCAAGGAGGCAGAGGACGGCGACATGCTACGCCCCGGCCTTGCGCTGCTGGCCCCTGGCGGTAAGCAGATGATGGTTGACGGGCGTGGCACCGTTCGCATCTTGCCAGGTGATGAACGACTCAACTATCGGCCATGCGTAGACGTCACCTTCGGCTCAGCTGCCAAGGCATTCGGCGACAAAGTACTCGCCGTCGTGTTGACCGGCATGGGCGCCGATGGGCGTGAAGGGGCGCGTATGCTCAAGCAGAGCGGCAGCCAGGTGTGGGCGCAGGACGAAGCCAGCTGCGTGATTTACGGCATGCCGATGGCCGTCGTAAAAGCGAACCTCAGCGACGCCGTGTACAGCCTTGATGATATCGGTCGGCACCTGAGTGAGGCTTGTAGCTGATGGATGTGCTCAGCCTTATCGGGCTGGTTCTAGCGTTCGTAGCCATCGTAGGAGGTAACTTTCTCGAGGGCGGGCATGTTTCCGCGTTACTGAATGGTCCGGCAGCGCTGATCGTCCTCGGCGGTACGCTCGGCGCCGTGCTTCTGCAGACGCCGATGGCCGTTTTCATGCGTGCGATGTCAATCGTGAGCTGGATTCTTTTCCCCCCACGCATCGATATGGCTCGCGGCATCAGCCTGGTCACGGGGTGGAGTGCAACGGCGCGCAAGGAGGGGTTGCTCGGGCTGGAGCCAATCGCCGAAACCGAACCTGATCCCTACGCGCGCAAAGGCCTGCAACTGCTTGTAGACGGTGCGGAGCCTGAGGTGATTCGCAGCATTCTCGAGGTAGACCTGTACACCCAGGAAACCCGTGATCTGCGTGCGGCAAAAGTGTTCGAGAGCATGGGTGGTTATTCGCCTACCGTCGGCATCATCGGTGCCGTGATGGGCCTTATACATGTGATGGGCAACCTGGCCGATCCCAGCCAGCTGGGAAGTGGCATTGCTGTTGCATTCGTTGCCACTATCTACGGGGTGGCCTTTGCCAACTTGCTGGTACTGCCGATGGGCAACAAGCTCAAAAGCGTTGTGCAGAAGCATACGGCCTACCGTGAAATGCTGCTCGAAGGCGTCCTCTCGATTGCCGAAGGTGAAAACCCTCGCTCGATCGAAATGAAGCTCCAGGGCTTCATCGATTAACTGACGGAAAGCCAACGGCACCATTGCCGCTGCGGTCCTGGGAACGAACATGGCAAAGGCTTCATTCACCACTAATGTCCGTCCAGGAACCGTCACTCTGGCTTGGCTGATTTGCGCGCTAAGCGCGTGGAGTGCCTGATATGGCTCGCCGTAGAGCTCACGAAGAGCCAGAGAATCACGAGCGGTGGCTGGTTTCCTACGCGGATTTCATCACCTTGCTGTTTGCTTTTTTCGTGGTGATGTATTCGATTTCATCGCTCAACGAAGGCAAATACAAGATTCTGTCCGACTCGCTGGTGGGCGTATTCAGCCAGGTTGACCGCGCCGTGAAGCCGATTCCAATCGGTGACGAGCGACCTCGGACGACGCAGCCAGACATGTCCGAGGTCGACGAGCCGCAGTCCTCCTCGGAGCTTATCGATCCGCTGCAAAGCATCATGCAGAGCATGCAGAACGCTTTTGCCGACCTTATCGACTCTAAGCAGATCACTGTAAGAGGCAATGAGCTTTGGGTCGAAATCGAACTCAACTCGAGCTTGCTCTTTCCCAGCGGCGATGCATTGCCTAACAACCATGCATTCGATCTGTTGGAGAAAGTCGCCGGAATTCTGGCACCGTTCGACAACCCGATCCATGTGGAAGGCTTTACCGACAACCTACCAATCAGGACCGACAAGTTTCCGACCAACTGGGAGCTGTCAGCGGCTCGCGCCGGAAGCGTGGTGCGCATGCTGGCAGCCGATGGGGTCGACCCGTCCCGTATGGCTGCTGTGGGCTATGGCGAGTTCCAGCCCATTGCCGATAACGCAACTGCTGAGGGAAGGGCACGCAATCGGCGGGTCATACTGGTCATCTCCCGCAACCTGGATGTGCGCCGTAGCGTCAGCGGCGTTGGTAGCGGAAATGCTCGGGCTGCAGACGGTACGATGCAATCTGGCACACAACGTGCTCTCCCTTCTATTCGTTAGACATCATTGGTGGTGTCGTCAATTCTCCGTCGTCGGCTCTGCCGGCACGGCCGTTGCCGGTCTGGATCAATCCGGATGGAAAGAGAGTTATGAGAGTCTGGGCTGTTGCCAATCAAAAAGGCGGGGTGGGTAAGACCACCACCTCCATTGCGCTTGCGGGTCTGCTGGCCGACGCTGGCAAACGTGTCGTTGCGCTTGATCTCGATCCCCATGGCTCGATGACGAGCTATTTCGGGCATGATCCAGATAACATCGAGCACAGCGTCTTCGACCTGTTCCAGCATCAGGGCGTGGTGCCAGAGGGTCTGCCGTGGCAATTGCTGTTGCCAACCAGCCATGAGCGCCTCTCCTTGTTGCCTTCCAGTACGATCCTGGCGACGCTGGAGCGCCAATCGCCTGGCCAGAACGGGCTGGGCCTGGTCGTTGCCAAGAGTCTCTCTCAGCTCTGGGAAGATTTCGATTACGCAATCATCGACAGCCCGCCATTGCTGGGCGTGTTGATGGTCAACGCACTGGCGGCCAGCCAGCAGTTGGTCATCCCTGTGCAAACCGAATTTCTGGCGATGAAGGGCCTGGAGCGGATGGTCAGCACTCTGACCATGATCAACCGCTCACGCAGGCAGGCGTTGCCTTACACCATCGTACCGACCATGTTCGACCGTCGTACGCAGGCGTCGATGAATACCCTCAAGGTATTGCGCAATGGCTACCAGGAGCATCTCTGGCAAGCGTTCATCCCCATCGACACGCGGCTGCGCGATGCCAGCCGCGCTGGTGTCACACCGTCTCAGCATGACCCGAACAGCCGGGGTGTGTTGGCTTACCGCGCCTTGCTGAAAACATTACTGGCTGCACAAGCCTCGCCGCAGGTGGCGTGATGACGACGTACGGACATCTTCCGGGTTCAAGTTCGCCGTTGTTGCTGCCGATAGCCTATCCAGTGGGTTTGCACGAGTTGGTTTCATGAGCCGTACCGTTCTTAAAGAAAGCCGATCACAGCAGACGTTGCAGTCGTATCTCGACGCGCTTTTGCAGGATGCCGTCATTGGCCTGGCCGAATCGGTCAGTCACGACGAGTTTCAGGCAGCTGTGTTCGAAGAGCAGCAGCGTGACATTCAGCGCGTAGTCCCGTTGCGTCAGGTTGTTTTGCCTGAGGCTGAGCCTCAGCCTGCGTTTGTGCCAGAGCCTGAGCCTGAGGTGATGGCCGCTCCCGTGCTGGTCGTGCAGGAGGCTTTGCTCGATTCACCACTTGAGTTGCCACCGCTACAGGCCCTTGAGTCGGTCGAGCCGGTTGCCGAGTTGGTATCGCCGGCGCATACACCTGGCGGTCCGCCGGCTCGCTCGAGCAGTCAGCCCGAATGGGGCGAGGAGCCGTTCGAGTGCCTGTTATTCGATGTGGCGGGTCTGACTTTGGCAGTGCCTTTGGTAAGCCTGGGTTCGATCTACCCGTTGGCGGGCCATGATCTGACGCCGTTGTTTGGCCAGCCTTCCTGGTTTCTCGGGATACTGCCGAGCCAAGCTGGCAATCTGAAAGTGCTTGATACCGCCCGTTGGGTCATGGCTGAACGGTATCGCGATGACTTCCGTGATGGTCTTCAATATGTGATATCGGTCCAGGGCTATGAATGGGGGTTGGCGGTTCATCAGGTAAGCCGCTCGATTCGTTTGGATCCGAAAGAAGTGAAATGGCGCTCGCAGCGCTCGCAGCGGCCTTGGTTGGCAGGTACGGTAATCGACCATATGTGCGCGCTGGTGGACGTGGCCGCGCTTGCTGAGCTGATAGCCAGCGGTGCAACGCGCCATCTTAAAGGCGTTCCGTCATAACGAATTGAACAATCACAGGGGCACGCAAGCGCTCCGAGTAAACGATAGAATCGACCGCCATCGCGGTATATGAAGAGGTGGGGCTATGAAGATGACTTCCGCACAGGGTTCCGATGATCCGGTCCTGCAGTGGGTAACCTTCCGTCTGGACAACGAAACCTATGGCATCAACGTGATGCAGGTCCAGGAAGTGTTGCGCTATACCGAGATTGCACCGGTGCCAGGTGCACCAAGCTATGTGCTGGGCATCATCAACCTGCGTGGCAACGTGGTCACGGTCATCGATACGCGTCAGCGTTTCGGCCTTGAAACCGCACCGGTATCCGATAACACCCGGATCGTGATTATCGAGGCTGATCGCCAGGTTGTCGGCATTCTGGTCGATAGCGTGGCCGAAGTGGTTTACCTTCGCCAATCCGAGATCGAGACAGCGCCTAACGTCGGTAACGACGAGTCGGCCAAGTTCATTCAGGGCGTCTGCAACAAGAACAACGAGCTGCTGATTCTTGTCGAACTGGACAAGATGATGAGCGAAGAAGAATGGGCGGAACTTGAGAGCATCTGAGTCATGATGGCGTCGCTGGTGGCTGCGGTCACCGTTCTTGCTCTGTGCTGCCTGGCACTGCTCGGTTGCTGCATCTGGCTGTTTCGGCGCCAGCGACAGCAGGCCGAGCTGCAAGCGCGTGAGAACGCCGCCCGCGACGAACGTATAAAGGTGTTGGCCGCTCGGTTGGACACCTACCTCAAGGGCAGCGTGCGCATGGGCAAAGAGCTGCACGAACTTTCGCGTGTCGTGTCACCGTTGCCTGACAAGTTCAGCAAGCTTGAACAGCGCGATCCGAACAATTTCGTTTTTTCTCAGGCTGCCAAGCTGGTCGGTATGGGCGCCAGCGTCGACGACCTGACCCAATCCTGTGGCCTGTCTCAATCGGAAGCTGAACTGATGCGCAAACTGCATCAGGTGCGCCGCAAACCTGACTAGTACTCCGGCTTCGTAGAGCTGAGCAGCTAGCTGCTAATCACTGCCCACTGGTCGGTGCAGGGAACAATACAATCATTAATCCCTCCAATCTGGACAAGGCTTCGCTATGTCCGGCGCTTGCCTGCGCCCGTGGGCAAGGAGGATGTGATGTTGCGCATTCTGATGCTATGTCTGTTAGTGAGTCCCGCCTGGCTTAATGCGGCCGAGGCGCCCGTTGAGGTTGATGGTGCGATGACTATCAGTGTCTATCAGGCCAAGCAGCTTCATGACCTCGGCGCGGTATTCGTCGATGTACGCCCCAGACGCGAATGGGCATGGGGGCATGTAGAAGGTGCGGTGAACCTGGACCTGGCACATGAATTCTCTGGCCTGTCACGTTCCGATTGGCCTAGAAGCGTGCCCCTGGTGGTCTATTGTGACAGCGAGGTATGCCCGGCCAGCGCTGAGGCGGTTCGGCTCGCGGTGGAATGGGGATATCAGCAGGTCTTCTATTTCCGCCAAGGCTATTTCGCCTGGATGCTGGCGGATTATCCGCAGCAGAAAGCCGGTCTCAGAGAGGTCGCCACGCTTAATGCTTGGGCCCATTGAGGCGCGGTAAGTCCTGCTGATCCGGTGCTTGGCAGTCAGAGAAGCCTGCCGGACACTTGCCCTTCAGATACCAGGCAAAGGCGATGATTTCGGCGATGGTGCGATAGAGCGCCTCGGGAATCGCGTCTCCCAGTTCCAGTCGTGCCAATAGCTTGACCAGCTCTGCGTTTTCGTAGATGGGCACATCGTGTTCCCGCGCAATGGCTAGGATCGCTTCGGCAAGATCATCGTCGCCCTTGGCTGAAAGCGTTGGGGTTGTGACGCCGTCGTAGGTTAGCGCGATGGCCTGCCGTGGGGTATTGGCACTCATGCAGTTTCATCCACGAAACGTTGGTCCAGGGAGGTTCTTGGCCCTTGTGGCGGAGTACCTTGGCGACAGGCCAACTCGCCAACAGTCAGCCCTGCCGTGATCAGTCGCTGGCGCAGGTGATCGAGCTCTGCCGCAATCAAGGCCGCGGTGCGGCTGTTCTCAGCCCATATCTGGCTGGAAAGGCTGCCCTGAAGGAGCTGAGCCTGCACTTGAAGCGGCCCAAGCGGCGCGACGTCGAATGCGAGTTCAACCTTCCACAAGGTTTCGGTTTTCTCCTTGCGATGCTGCTGGGCTTCATCCTCGCGCTGAAACTTGACCTGCAGCGGGACGATATCGCGCTGGTCACGCATTGGCACCTCTATCTGCCAAGTCGTCACTTGTGTACCGTCCGGGTTGGTCTGTGTCTGGGCGAGGCTCGATAGCTGGTGAGTCTGCAGTCGGGAAACTGCCGCTGCAGCGAGCTTCAGTATCAGCTCCAGATCAGCTTCATCATCGCTACTGGCGAGCAGTCGACCCGGCAAGGGGAAGCTCTGTGCCAGTTGCCGAATGTTCGGCTGCCCCAACGCACCAAGCGCATTACGGGCGAAGGCCGGTAGCGCTTGCCCCAGGGCTGCACCTGCCTGTCCAGCTGCCATCGGCCCGGCGCCAGGCACGCCCGGTAACTGGGCGATGAGGCGCAGAAGGGCGGCTTTCATGTCAGTCGGTAGATTGTCCGCTTCGCCGCTGAGTAAACCGCCCTCCAGGAACACTCCGCTGCGCGCCAATGTCTGGGCTAGCGCCTTTGCGTCACCCAGTTTCTGCATGTCCGGGATCAGCCCTAGTAATCGCTCGGCTGCGCCGCGCAGCTGTTCTGGTAGCGCATTGCTTGATCCGAGCGCACTGAACAATCCTTCCATCGAACCCTGACGGCCGTGTTGTGAGGTCAGCTGCTGGCCCAGCAAAAGCTGATCGAGCCGACCGCTGAGCGGCATGAACGCCAGCGACTGGTCACCCTGTACACGCGCCGTTATCAGGCTGCCCGGTGCAAGCGGCATGGTGGACTCGACATTAAGCTTTTGTCCGGCAAGTGGGGAATTGAGCAAGCTGATCACGACCTTGAACAGAGTCTTTCCGTCCTGCTGAATCTGCTGGCTGGCCGTTACTTTTCCCTGCACCACACTACCGATCGGAAGCTGCGCGAGATCGATACTGCTCTGCGGCTGACGATTGCCTGGTTGCAAGGCAGCCAGCAGGCGAGTGTCCGACACTGCCGTGATGAGCATTGCCGCGCCTGGCGGCGCAGCCCTGGGGCTGCTGGTTTCCACAGTGGCCTGCCTGCCGTTGGCCAGCGTAAGGCGCAGGGTCAGCTGAAAGCTCTGAAGTGCCTCTTTGATGCTGACGACCTCAGCCTCCGCGCTTTCTCCGGCGAGCAACAACCCCTGCATCGGCTGCAACAATTTCAACGCCAGATCAGCCGCGGCCGTCACTGGGCGTGACGGCCCGGAGGCGGGAATTGCCTGGGTGCTTTTGATCTCGGTCATCTAACTTAAATGCTCTTACAACCTTTCGACATTGCGGCCTTTGGCGCTGGGGCTCGGCATGTATAATTCCGGCCGCCCGGCGTACCACGATGTAACGGCCGGGCTTCTTTCATCTTGAGGTGTCCCTAGCGTGTCCAGTCCCTTTCTAGAAGCTGTGGCGCTTTCATGCGAGCGAGACTGGCGCCTTCTGTTCGAGAGGTTAGACCTGAAGATCGCCAAAGGGGAAATGTTGCAGATCGCCGGCCCCAACGGCAGTGGCAAGACCAGCTTGCTCCGTTTGCTCTCCGGCCTCATGCAACCGACCGCGGGAAAGGTGCTGCTCAACGGGTGCGATCTTGAGAGTCAGCGCAGCGAGCTGGCTCGCAGCCTTTTATGGATAGGTCATGCAGCCGGCATCAAGGGCTTGCTCACCGCTGAAGAGAATCTCACCTGGCTGTGTGCATTGCACCAGCCTGCCTCTCGCGATGAAATCTGGAAGGCGCTGGATTTCGTCGGGTTGCGCGGCTTCGAGGACGTTCCCTGTCATACGCTGTCAGCGGGCCAACAGCGTCGCGTCGGCCTGGCCCGGCTCTATCTGTCTCCACCCCCGCTCTGGATACTCGACGAGCCATTCACCGCGCTAGATAAAAGCGGCGTCGCGCAACTCGAACGGCATCTGGCCTCGCATTGTGAGCACGGTGGCATGGTGGTGCTGACGACCCATCATTCGCTCATGGACAAACCGGCGGGTTTTCGCGAGCTCGATCTCGGGCAGCGTGCCGCATGAGCAACGTCTTCACGCTACTGCTGGCCAGAGAATCTCGTTTGCTGTTCCGCCGCCCAGCTGAGCTGGCCAACCCCTTGGTGTTCTTCGCTATCGTCATCGCACTGTTTCCGCTTGCCGTGGGCCCCGAGTCGCAATTGCTACAGACCATTTCGCCAGGGCTCATCTGGGTGGCGGCTCTTTTGGCTGTATTGCTCTCGCTAGACGGCTTGTTCCGTAGCGATTTCGAAGACGGATCGCTCGAGCAGTGGGTCGTTTCGCCGCACCCCCTGGCGCTTCTGGTACTCGCCAAGGTGCTGGCACACTGGGCCTTCTCTGGGCTGGCGCTGGTTCTGCTGGCGCCACTGTTGGGGCTCATGCTGGGAATGCCGGTAAGCGCACTGCCGGTTCTATTGATGTCGCTGCTGCTGGGTACGCCGGTTCTTAGCCTGCTAGGCGCGGTCGGGGCAGCACTGACCGTCGGACTCAAACGTGGTGGCCTGTTATTGGCGCTGCTTATTCTCCCGCTCTACATTCCGGTACTCATTTTGGGCAGCGGGGCGCTACAGGCGGCGCTGCAGGGACTGCCTGCACTGGGTTATCTGCTATGGCTTTCCAGCCTTACCGCGTTAGCCGTTACCCTGACACCCTTCGCAATAGCGGCCGGCTTGAAGATAAGCGTTGGCGAATGACGGATTGCACGATGGATTTACCCGAACGCGGAGCACGCATCGTCATTGATGGATACGCGGCTCCTACAACGACGATTTTACTGATCCCGAACAAGCGTCATGGGTCCGGTTTCGAGGCAGTATCGGCTTGCGGGCTGAATGTGAGGCAAGTTCTATGAACTGGACATGGTTCCACAAGTTGGGTTCGCCCAAGTGGTTTTACGAGATCAGCAGTCGCTGGATGCCCTGGCTGGGCTGGGCAGCGTTTTTGCTGATCAGCGTCGGAGTGGTCTGGGGGCTGGCATTCGCGCCGCAGGATTATCAGCAGGGAAACAGCTTTCGGATCATCTATATACATGTGCCGGCGGCATTTCTCGCTCAGTCGATTTACGTGATGCTGGCAGTAGCGGGGATCGTCGGGCTGGTCTGGAAAATGAAGCTGGCCGACGTCGCGTTGCAGCAGGCAGCACCCATTGGCGCCTGGATGACCTTCATTGCGCTGCTCACCGGCGCCGTGTGGGGCAAACCTACGTGGGGCGCCTGGTGGGTGTGGGACGCGCGTCTGACGTCCATGCTCATCCTGCTGTTCCTGTACTTCGGCATCATTGCCCTGGGCCAGGCCATTTCCAACCGCGACAGTGCTGCCAAAGCCTGCGCTGTGCTTTCGATCGTGGGCGTCGTCAATATTCCGATCATCAAGTATTCGGTGGAGTGGTGGAACACCTTGCATCAGCCTGCCACGTTCACTGTGACTCAAAAACCGGCAATGCCAATGGAAATGTGGTTGCCACTGTTGGTCATGGTGTTGGGCTTTTACTGCTTCTTCACGCTGGTGCTGTTGATGCGGATGCGCCTGGAGGTATTGCGTCGTGAATCGCGGAGCAGTTGGGTCAAGGCGGAAGTGAAAGCACTGGTGAGCAAAGCATCATGAATTTCTCGTCGTTCTCCGAATTTATCGCCATGGGTAACCATGGGCTGTACGTCTGGACGTCATACGGCATCAGCCTGACGGTTCTGGTTCTGAACGTGGCGCTGCCCTTGATGGCGCGTCGACGTTATCTGCAAGACGAGGCGCGTCGTATGCGCCGGGAGGATATGAAGTGAATCCTGTGCGCAAGAAGCGTCTTTTCATCATTCTGGCCATTCTGGCTGGTGTCGGCATTGCCGTTACCCTGGCTTTGTCCGCGCTTCAAGAGAACATCAACCTCTTCTACACGCCTACTCAGATCGCGGCGGGAGAGGCCCCCGAAGGTACGCGAATCCGTGCAGGTGGCCTTGTCGAGAACGGATCGGTGTCGCGCAGCAAGGACTCGTTGACCGTGTCCTTTCGGGTGACCGATAACAACGAGACCGTCACCATTCAATATCAGGGCATTCTTCCCGACCTGTTCCGCGAAGGGCAGGGGATCGTTGCGTTGGGCCGCGTCAACGCCGAAGGCGTTATGGTTGCGGACGAGGTGCTGGCTAAGCACGACGAAAACTACATGCCGCCTGAAGTAACTCAGGCGCTGGAAAAGAGCGGGATGATGAAGCACTACGAAGGCGACAAGCAGGAGTATGCGAAATGATCCCTGAGCTGGGCCATCTGGCCATGATTCTGGCGCTGTGTCTGGCGGTCGTGCAGGGCACGCTTCCTCTCATCGGTGCCTGGAGGGGCGACAGTCAGTGGATGGGGCTCGCGCAGCCGGCCGCCTGGGGACAGTTCTCCTTCCTGGCGTTCTCTTTCGCCTGCCTCACCTATGCCTTCATGGTGGACGACTTCTCGGTCGCCTACGTCGCGCAAAATTCCAACAGTGCATTGCCTTGGTACTACAAGTTCAGCGCAGTATGGGGCGCGCATGAGGGTTCATTGTTGCTCTGGGCTTTCATCCTGGCTGGGTGGACGTTTGCCGTTGCGATCTTCTCGCGTCAGCTGCCGGAGGAAATGCTTGCCCGCGTTCTGGGTGTGATGGGCCTGATCAGCATCGGATTCCTGCTCTTTTTGATCGTCACGTCCAATCCGTTCGAGCGACTGCTGCCCCAGGCACCCATGGACGGCAGGGACCTCAATCCATTGCTTCAGGACTTTGGCCTGATCGTCCATCCACCAATGCTTTACATGGGATATGTCGGGTTCTCGGTCGCTTTCGCCTTTGCTATTGCTGCGCTGCTTGGCGGCCGCCTCGATGCCGCCTGGGCGCGCTGGTCTCGCCCGTGGACGCTGGTCGCTTGGGCCTTCCTGGGAACCGGTATCGCCCTTGGCTCCTGGTGGGCCTATTACGAATTGGGCTGGGGCGGCTGGTGGTTCTGGGACCCGGTTGAGAACGCATCCTTCATGCCCTGGCTGGTCGGCACAGCCCTCATTCATTCGCTGGCTGTAACCGAGAAGCGGGGCGTATTCAAGAGCTGGACCGTGCTCCTGGCAATTGCTGCCTTCTCGCTCAGCCTGCTGGGCACCTTCCTGGTTCGCTCCGGGGTGCTCACCTCTGTTCACGCGTTCGCCACCGATCCGGAGCGCGGCGTGTTTATCCTGGCGTTCTTGTTGCTGGTTGTGGGCGGGTCGCTAACCCTGTTCGCACTGCGTGCGCCGGTGGTGAAAAGTCAGATCAGTTTCGGCCTCTGGTCGCGCGAAACCCTGTTGCTGGTGAACAACCTGCTTCTGGTCGTCGCCACCTCCATGATTCTGCTGGGTACGCTCTACCCGTTGCTGCTCGATGCCTTGTCCAACACCAAGCTTTCCGTAGGCCCGCCGTACTTCAATGCCATGTTTCTGCCGCTGGTCGGCGCGTTGATGCTGGCGGTTGGCGTGGGCGTTCTGGTTCGCTGGAAAGACACCCCGACAAAGTGGCTGCTTGGCATGCTTACTCCGGTGCTCATTTGCAGTGCCGTGCTTGGCGGGTTGGGCTCGATGATGTTTGGCGATTTTCACTGGGGTGTGTTGGCTGTATGCCTGCTGGCTGCCTGGGTGGTCTCCGCCAGCGTGCGCGACCTACTCGACAAGACCCGCCATAAGGGGTTGTTGAAAGGTATGCGAAGCCTCGCGCCAAGCTATTGGGGAATGCAGCTCGCCCATCTGGGGCTGGTGGTGTGCGCCCTGGGCGTGGTGCTGACGAGCCAGCAGAGCGACGAACGTGATCTGCGTCTGGCACCGGGAGAGTCTCTGGAGCTGGGTGGGTACAGGTTCATTTTCGATGGCGCAAAGCATTTCGATGGCCCTAATTTCACGTCTGACAAGGGCACCATTCGCGTCTTCGACGGCGACAAGCAGGTCGCGACATTGCACCCTGAGAAACGCCTCTACACCGTGCAGCAGATGCCCATGACCGAAGCGGGAATCGACGCAGGTTTTACTCGCGACCTGTATGTGGCCTTGGGTGAGCCCCTCGAGGATGGCGCCTGGGCCGTGCGGGTGCATATCAAACCTTTCGTACGTTGGATTTGGCTGGGCGCTCTGATGATGTCGCTGGGCGGTGTCCTGTCTGTCAGCGACAAGCGCTACCGCGTCAAAGTCAGAAACCGCGTTCGCGAAACGCTCGGCCTGGCACAGCAAGGAGCTTGAGATGAAAAGACTGTTGATGCTGTTGCCCTTGACGATCTTTCTGGTGGTCGCGGTGTTTCTTTACCGTGGTCTGTTCCTGGACCCTACCGAGTTGCCATCCGCGTTGATCGGCAAACCGCTGCCGTCTTTCTCGCTGCCGTCGGTAGAGGACCCGCAGCGACAGATCAGCGCTGAAGAAATCAAAGGCAAGCCGGCGCTGGTCAATGTGTGGGCGACCTGGTGTGTGGCCTGCAAGGTCGAACATCCGGTGCTCAACAAACTCGCATCGCAAGGCGTGGTTATCCATGGCGTCAACTACAAGGACGATAACGCCGCTGCTCAGAAGTGGCTCAAGGACTTCCACGATCCCTATCAGCTGAACATTCGTGATGAGCAAGGCTCCCTCGGCCTGGACCTTGGCGTATACGGCGCGCCGGAAACCTTCATCGTCGACAAGCAGGGCATCATCCGTCACAAGTATGTCGGGGTGATCGATGAGCGCGTATGGCGCGAGCAACTGGCGGCGCTGTATCAGGAACTGGTGGACGAATGAAAAGGCTGATTCAAGGCATGCTGCTGATGCTGTGCCTGGCCGGTACTGCGCACGCAGCGATCGACGCGTATGAGTTCCGGGACGAGGCTGAACGGCAGCGTTATCGCACGCTTGTCGAGGAACTCCGCTGCCCCAAATGTCAGAACCAGAATATCGCCGATTCGAATGCTCCCATTGCCATGGATCTGCGGCGCGAGATCTTCCGCATGTTGGAAGAAGGTAAGAGCAACGAGCAGATCGTCGATTACCTCGTGGACCGCTATGGCGACTTCGTACGCTACAAGCCGCCCGTCAACGCGAAGACGCTGCTGCTGTGGTACGGACCGGTTGCATTGCTGGTGCTCGGCTTCGCGGTGCTGGCGGTGATCCTCCGGCGTCGTCGTCGAGGTGCCGAGGCGCAGGCATCTAATTCTCTCTCCGAAGCCGAGCGCGCGCGCCTGGCTACGCTGCTGGATAAAAAAGACCCATGATTGATTTCTGGATAGGTGCGAGCCTGCTGTTACTGGTCGCCCTGGCGTTCCTGCTGGTTCCCGTTTTGCGCGGCCATCGCGCGCAGGCAGAAGAGGATCGGACATCGCTGAACGTTGCGCTCTACGAAGAGCGACTTGCTGAGCTGGCTGCGCAACAGGCAGCCGGAACGCTGACTCCGCAGCAATTCGAGGCTGGGCGCGCTGACGCCGCTCGAGAGCTGCTTGACGACACGGAGGGCGGCGAGACGCATCGCATCAGCAATCTAGGGCGTGCAATTCCGTTGATCGCTGCCATCCTGGTGCCGCTGCTCGGGTACGGGCTTTATATGCACTGGGGCGCGAGTGACAAGTTGGAGCTGGCGAGGGAGTTCACCGAGCAGCCGGGATCGATGGCGGAGATGATCGGCCGATTGGAGCGCGCGGTAAAAGCCCAGCCAGAGTCCACAGAGGCCTGGTACTTCCTTGCCAGGACCTACATGAATCAGGAACGTCCGGCCGATGCGGCCGGCGCATATGAGCAGGTCGTCAAGCTGGCGGGCCGCCAACCCGATATTCTGGGTCAATGGGCACAGGCGCTTTATTTTGCCGAGGACCGTCAATGGTCTGCTCAGATGCAGTCGCTTACCGACGAAGCATTGAAAGGTGATCCGCACGAGGTCACCAGTCTTGGCTTGCTGGGGATCGCCGCGTATGAGGATGAGCGTTTCGAGGAAGCGATCGGGTACTGGGAGCGGTTGGTCGCAACACTGCCGGCTGAGGATCCGTCACGCGAAGCGATTCAAGGCGGTATTGCCAGGGCTCGCGAACAGATGGGTGAGCCCAGCGTCGCCGTCCAGAGTGATAGCGGCGATGCGGCTGTAGATGCCGCTGTTGTTGCGCCAGGCATGTCCGTTGATGTGCGCTTGGATGCCAAGTTGGCAGGTGAAGTACAGCCAACTGATGCTGTATTCGTCTTCGCCCGCGCTGTATCCGGCCCTCCAATGCCTTTGGCAGTCAAGCGTCTGACTGTTGCTGACCTGCCGGCTACGGTCAATTTGAGCGATGCCGATGCAATGACTCCGCAGCTTCGCTTGTCCAACTTCGAGCAGGTCAGATTGTTCGCGCGTATTTCTCGGAGCGGGGATGCCACACGCGGTGAATGGCAGGGTCGCAGCGAGCCAGTTGCGCCAAGTGATGAGGACACGATCAAGCTGACCATTGATCAACCTGAAACGCCCAAACCCTAAGGGCCGAGGTCGCCGATGTCGGAACTGGTAAGTATAAAAGTCACTCGTTTGGTCAAAGGGAGCGGTGTCGCCGCGCTCGCACTATTGCTGGGCGCCTGCGCCGGCAACCCCTATGAGACGTCAGAGCCGACCCGCCAGCCACCGCCGCCTGTGTCCAAGCCTCGCGAGCCCGTCGCCAGTCCTCCGCCAGTGCGCACACCCCCAGCACCGCGCCCACCCGCAACTCAGAAGAGCCACCCGCGTTATGCTCCACCGCCCCATGCCGCTGCGCATTGGGACAATCGGCTGGGCGTATATGTAGTTGAGGGCAAGGACATGTTCTATCGCGAGAGGCTCTATTATCGCTGGGATGGTGACTGGTACTGTGCTGGCAGGCCGGAGGGTCCTTGGGAGCCAGTCGCGCCTCCCAGCGTTCCAACTGGTTTGCGCGATCTGCATTGATACGTAAACTTTTCTTCTGGCAAGTTAAAGGCATTCAAAAGGATGCCGATAAGACTCAGGCACAGGCCATGATCCGTTGTGGTTGCGCATGTCGGTCAAGTAATCAGTCATCCGGAGCGGATTCATGAGTGCAGCAGTCAAACGTCTTGAGGAAACCGGCAACGCATTGCGCGACGCAATGGCTCAGCAGGACTGGACGGCCATCAGCGTTCTGGATGTTCAGTGCCGTCAAGTCGTCGAAGCGGCAATGGTTGAAGCTCGAGAAGATGACTCGACAATTCGCCAGCGGCTCCAAGACCTTGTTACCCTTTACCAAGAACTGGTTGCCGCATGCCAAGCTGAAAAGCGGCGCGTGGCCGACGAGCTGATTCAGCTGAATCAATCGCAACAAGGCGCCAACATCTACAAGTTGTTCGGTTGAATCAAAGGCTCATTTTGATAGCGGTCGAACTCGCATGAGATCCTCTCTCTAGTTTGCATACGCTTCGCACTACACCCGCTACGCTTTCCTCTTCTCTATTGCTGCATGTCAACTTCGGAACACATAGCCTGACGTTCTGTCGTTGAATCACGTCATAAATTTGACTCCAGCCTTTTTTTTTTATTAACTACCGTTATCTGCCAAAAGACGCAGGCGTCTGGAAGGGCGCGCGCAGGCTTTCTTTCAGCCTTCAGAGCACAAAACAAGATGTGGCGTGAAACCAAGATTTTGTTAATCGACGACGACCATGATCGCCGCCGGGACCTGACGGTGATTCTCAACTTTCTCAGTGAAGATCATCTCTCTTGCGCCAGCAATGAATGGCAGGGCGCGGTCGAGTCGTTGGAATCAAGTCGCAGCGTGCTCGGGGTGCTGCTGGGGGATGTGGCCGCGAAAGGCGGGGCAGTTGAACTGCTCAAGCAAGTCAGCAAGTGGGATGAGAATCTCCCTCTGATGCTGATCGGCGAGCCGGTTCCGCCTGATTGGCCAGATGAAATCCGGCGGCGTGTCCTGACCAGTCTGGAGATGCCACCCAGCTATAACAAGCTGCTCGACTCGCTTCACCGTGCCCAGATCTACCGTGAGATGAACGACCAGGCGAAGGCGCGCGGTAGGCAACGCGAACCTAATCTCTTCCGCAGCCTCGTAGGCACCAGCCGTGCCGTTCAACACGTACGGCAGATGATGCAGCAGGTTGCGGATACCGAGGCGAGCGTGTTAATCCTCGGTGAATCTGGGACCGGCAAAGAAGTAGTTGCGCGTAACCTCCATTACCATTCAAAGCGCCGCGCCGGGCCTTTCGTTCCGGTCAATTGCGGAGCCATTCCCGCGGAGCTTCTGGAGAGTGAGCTCTTCGGGCATGAGAAGGGTGCGTTCACCGGCGCCATTACATCGCGCGCCGGCCGCTTCGAGCTGGCTGATGGCGGCACGCTGTTTCTCGACGAGATAGGCGACATGCCGCTGCCGATGCAGGTAAAACTGCTGCGCGTGCTGCAAGAGCGCACGTTCGAACGAGTCGGCAGCAACCGAACGCAGAATGCCGACGTACGCATCATTGCCGCAACGCATAAAGATCTCGAAAAGATGATCGTCGATGGCAGCTTCCGCGAGGATCTTTACTACCGCCTCAATGTATTTCCTATCGAAATGGCACCGCTGCGCGAGCGCATCGAGGACATCCCGCTGTTGATGAACGAACTCATCTCGCGGATGGAGCATGAGAAGCGAGGGTCGATTCGTTTCAACTCGGCCGCCATCATGTCGCTCTGCCGCCACGATTGGCCGGGTAATGTACGAGAGTTGGCCAATCTAGTTGAGCGCATGGCCATCATGCATCCTTACGGGGTGATCGGCGTGATGGAGTTACCCAAGAAGTTTCGCCACGTGGATGACGACGACGAGCAATACGCGATTGGTGTCCATGACGAGATGGAGGAGCGAGCTGCCATCAACGCGCCCATCATTGCCGCCGACGCGCACACCATGCTCCCTGCAGAAGGTCTCGATCTCAAAGATTACCTGGGTAACCTGGAGCAGGGCCTGATCCAGCAAGCGCTTGACGATGCCGGTGGCGTCGTTGCACGCGCGGCGGAGCGGTTGCGGGTGCGCCGTACTACGTTAGTGGAGAAGATGCGCAAGTACGGCATGAATCGTCGCGAGGATGACGACCTCGACGAGTAGTGCTTTCAGGCCCCGCCGTTCATCAGCGGCGGGGCCTGTTCCCTTCTAGCTCTCCCGCTGGGCATGATCCTTGCTGCTGCACATGTCACCGACCATCTTTTTGACGGATACGCGTGCTTGTGACTTCAGCGACCTGCCCATCAGACCCAATACCTCTTCCCGTCAGGGCTGTGACCGGCCGCGAGCTTGAACAGTCGCTGGCGCTGTTCGACCAGATTTCCGGGCGACTGGGCGAATCCCAATACCTACTGCAGTCTCGAGTGGCTGAGCTTGAGGGGCAGCTGGCGGAAGCCGCCGCACAGCGACTACGGGAGTTCGATGAAAAGGAACGACTGGCGAGCCGGCTGCAGAGTCTGCTCGACCTGTTGCCTGGTGGCGTGATCGTCATAGATGGCCACGGCCTGGTCCGTGAGGCGAATCCGGTCGCTCACGAACTGCTAGGCGACCCGCTTGAAGGTGCGCTCTGGCGCGAGGTCATCGCGCGAAGCTTTGCTCCACGCCGAGACGACGGTCACGAGATCTCTCTCAAGGATGGACGGCGCGTGTCGATCGCGACCCGCTCAATGAATGGCGAGCCTGGACAGCTCGTGCTCTTGACCGACCTGACCGAGACGCGAAGGTTGCAGGATCAGTTGGCTCGCCACGAACGCTTGTCCGCGCTGGGGCGCATGGTGGCTTCTCTGGCGCATCAGATCCGTACTCCGCTGTCCACGGCGATGCTCTATGCAAGCCATTTGGAGCAAGGCGGACTTTCAGCTGATCACCAGCAGAAGTTTGCGGGCCGGTTGAAGAACAGGTTGAACGAGCTGGAGCATCAGGTGCGTGACATGCTGGTCTTCGCTCGTGGGGATCTGCCGCTTGAGCACCGCCTTATGCCCGCAGAATTAATGACTGCGTTGCGTGCTGCAGCTGAGGCGCATCTGGAGCGGGTGTCGGTGCGGTGGCAATGTGATGCCCGCGTCGGCGCGCTATTGTGCAACCGGGACACGCTGGTCGGCGCATTGCTCAACCTTATAGAAAACGCGCTACAGGCTGCTGGCGAAGCCCCCCGATTGAAGGTGCATATCTACGCTCGTGCCGCTTCATTGCGTGTCTGCATCAGCGATAACGGAGCAGGGATGGATGCCATGACCTTGGCGCGGATCAAAGAACCGTTCTTCACAACCAAACCTACCGGGACGGGCCTTGGATTGAGTGTCGTCAAATCTGTAGCGAACGCGCATTCCGGCTCATTCGAATTGCGCTCACGGCCGGGTAGAGGGACCTGCGCAACCGTGCTGTTGCCGCTGCTTCCGGCACCGTCGGTAATTTCGGAGTAGATCATGACGGTGAAGGTGCTTCTGGTTGAGGATGATCGGGCTCTGCGCGAGGCCCTGGGCGATACCCTTGAGCTCGGCGGCTATCCATTCCGTGCTGTCGATTGTGCCGAGGCGGCGTTGCGTGCGCTGGACGAGGAGAATTTCGGGCTGCTGGTCAGCGATGTAAACATGCCGGGTATGGACGGCCATGCGCTACAGGGGCTGGTCCGGCAAAGGTACCCGCAGGTACCGGTACTGCTTATGACCGCGTTCGGAGCGGTCGAGCGCGCTGTCGATGCCATGCGCCAAGGTGCCGTGGACTATCTGGTCAAGCCGTTCGAGCCAAGCGTTCTGCTTGGGCTGGTTGCTCGGCATGCGTGTGGTCATATCCACGCTGCGGACATGCCTGGTCCGGTAGCGGTCGAGCCTGCGAGTCGACAGCTGCTTGCGCTGGCGACTCGGGTTGCTCAAAGCGACTCGACCGTTCTGGTCTCGGGCGAGTCTGGCACCGGAAAGGAAGTGCTGGCGCGTTTCATCCACCAGCAGTCGCCACGTGCTGCGAAACCCTTCATTGCGATCAACTGTGCGGCGATACCGGACAACATGCTCGAGGCTACCCTGTTCGGTCACGAGAAGGGCGCGTTCACGGGCGCCATCGCCACCCAGCCCGGCAAGTTCGAGTTGGCGGAGGGTGGCACGCTGCTGCTCGACGAAATTTCCGAAATGCCATTGGCGTTGCAAGCCAAGCTACTGCGAGTGCTGCAGGAGCGTGAGGTTGAGCGCGTCGGTGGTCGTAAGCCGATACCGCTGGATATTCGTGTCATTGCCACAACCAATCGGGATCTTGCAGGAGAGGTTCGCAATGGCCGCTTTCGCGAAGACCTGTTCTATCGTCTTTCCGTTTTTCCGCTCGCCTGGCCTGCGTTACGCGACCGTCCTGCGGACATAGTGCCGCTTGCTGAGCGACTTTTAGCCAATCATGCATTGAAGATGCGGCAGCCGAGCGCGAAGCTGACGGCCGCGGCTCGGCAGTGTTTGATTAGTCATGACTGGCCTGGCAACGTTCGCGAGTTGGACAATGCCATTCAGCGCGCCCTCATCCTTCAGCAGGGTGGGCTGATTCATCCAGAGGATCTCTGCCTGGCTGCTGCGACGGGTTTCGCCTCGCTTTCGACGAATACTGTGGCCGATACCACGCAACTGCCGCCTTCACCGGCATCCGATGCCGCTGGTGTTCTGGGTGAAGATCTGCGGCGGCGTGAGTTCGAGCTCATTCTGGAGACGTTGCGCGCCGAGCGCGGGCGTCGGAAAGAGACTGCCGACCGTCTGGGAATCAGTGCGCGAACGCTACGCTACAAGCTGGCCCTGATGCGCGACGCCGGTATGGATCTCTAGACGGGGATTGGTCCGAGGGCTGCCAAGCCAAAATGGTGGCTCTGATAAGCTCTCATCCAACGTAACTCATGAGGATTCGCATGTGGATGAAGCATTCTGGCAGCGTCGTTGGACGCGCAACGAAATTGGCTTTCATCTCAACGAGGTCAATCCTTATCTGCTCCGTCACTGGTCTTGCCTATGCCTGGCCCCCGGCGCACGAGTGCTCGTTCCGTTATGCGGGAAGAGCATCGACATGGCCTGGCTTGCCGATCAGGGCTTCGCGGTGCTTGGCGTGGAACTGAGCGAGCGGGCTGTAGAGGATTTCTTCGCTGAGCAAGGGCTGGTCGCGGAGGTGAGTGACCGTGGCCCTTTCACGATCTATCGTTCCGGTTCGCTTGAAGTTCTCTGCGGGGACTTTTTCGAGCTGAGCGGAGCTGACGTAGTTGACTGCCAGGCAATATACGATCGCGCAGCACTGATCGCCCTACCTGAAGAAATGCGGCAGCGATATGTCGAGCACTTGCTGCATATTCTCCCATCGCACTGTGCGGGGATGCTGGTCACGCTGGATTACCCCCAGGACCAGATGGCCGGTCCGCCGTTCTCCGTGGGTGAGGACGAGGTTCGCCGCTCATTGAGCTCGCGTTGGAAGGTCGAAATCTTGGAGCAAGCGAACGTGCTCGATGAGCGCAATTGGAAGTTTCTTCAGCGTGGCCTGACGCGTCTGGAAGAGTGCTGCTACAAGCTCGGGAGCCTCGATTAAAACGAGGCCTAGCGAGACATGATCCATGTACGCTCCGCGCCGCTTTGCGGCGCCCTGGGAGCAGCGAGCCAGGCAAACCCGGCCCGCTTCATGTTCGATAGCTTACTGGCTGCGCTGTAGCTGGCGAATGAAGACATCTGCTTCGTCTATTGCTCGCTGCATCTCTGCCAACAGCTGATCGACATTGCCTTCGAGCGTACGGTATTCGCCCTGCAGCGCGCCTATGGCGCGAGCATTGAGGTTGTGTTTGAGGAATAACACTTGGTCGCGCAAAACATCGAGTACCGGATCGATGCGCTTCTCAGCCGCCTTCATACGCTGCAGCAATAGCCGATAGTCTTTCTGGGTGCGTTCCAGGTCTTTCGCACTGGCGGCTTTCAGGCTCGCGTTACTGTATTCGCCGAGCTCCTTCTTCCATTCCTTGAACAAGGCATTGGCCACATCCTCGACCGCAGCGATCCTGTTGCGCACGTCGCGAGCACTTTGCTCACTGGCCTCGAACTCAGTGTTCAAGGCTTCGTAGCGCTCTTCAAGCTTCCCGCCTTTGACTTCAACAACGCTGCGGTAGCGCTCCAAGGCGTCCTTGAATTGCTCTTTGGCTTGCTGTTGTGAGTCGCGGGCATCCTCGACCCGGTTCACGAGAATATCGCGCTTGTGCAGCCCGACCTTTTCCATCGCGGAATAGTAGGCGCTCTGACAACCCGTCAATGTGAGCAGGGCAAGACTTAACAGCAGGACATGTCGCATGGTGAATCCCTTGATCGATGAATGCGCTTGCTTCGACAGGCACACAGCCACTATGTGCAAACTCCAGGCGAAAAAAAGGGCAGCCAGTGCTGCCCTTCGTGGAAGCCGATCGTTTAGCCGCGCTGACGCAGTGCTTCGATACGGTCTTCGAGCGACGGGTGAGTCATCAGCAGGCCGGCGAAGCCGTTGCGCAGGGCGCCATTGATGCTGAACGCCTTGAGGCTGTCCGGCATGTCGACCGGCACGCCCTGTTCAGCACGCAGGCGCTGAAGGGCACCAATCATTGCGCTGGTTCCTGCCAGCTGAGCGCCAGCTTCGTCGGCGCGATACTCGCGTTTGCGCGAGAACCACATGACGATGATGCTGGCGAGTATGCCCAGGACCAGCTCCGCAAATATCGTAGCAACGAAATATCCGATGCCGTGGCCGTCTTCATTTTTCAGAATCGCACGATCGACGAAGCTGCCGAAAATACGCGCAAAGAACATGACGAAGGTATTCACGACGCCCTGGATCAATGCCAGGGTAACCATATCGCCATTTGCAACGTGGCCGATTTCGTGTGCCAGTACGGCCTTCACCTCATCTGGCGAAAAACGCTCCAGCAGACCCTGGCTGACGGCAACAAGGGCGTCATTCTTGTTCCAGCCTGTCGCAAACGCATTCGCCTCATAGGCAGGGAATATCCCTACTTCTGGCATCTTGATACCCGCATCGCGGGACAGCTGCTCGACTGTCTGCAACAGCCACTGTTCATGACGAGTACGGGGCTGGCTGATGATTTCGGTGCGGGTGCTCATTTTCGCCATCCACTTGGAGATGAATAGCGAAATCAAGGCGCCAGCGAAACCAAAGACGGCACAGAACGCGAGCAGACTGCCGTAATTCTGGCCGGTGTAGCGATCCACGCCCAGGAGTTTCAGGGTGACACTGGCGACGACCAATACAGCCAGGTTGGTGGCCAGGAACAAGAAAATGCGCATCATGTTGCGGCGGACTCCAAGGGGAACAGTAAAGAACGATAGGCTATATAAGGTGCGCGCCAGTCCTATTCAACCAAGCGACTATTTCAAGCTATGTCGCTTATTGCGCCGTTGCGGTTTCGATCAGTCAGCGCGGCTGATGAATAGCTGACGAGTCAGCTGCGCAAGCTGCTCGCTGTGGCCGTCGCGCAATGCCAGGCGAATCTGGTGAGCCATGCTCGAGTGCACTCGTCGAACGCTTGCGGGAAGTTCGCTGTTATTGGTATCGGCTTCGGGAAGTGTGCGGGTCAAGCGCACGAATGCCTTTTCGGTCAGGGCGACCTGATCAAGAGCAAGCTGCTGAATGGTGCTTTCATAACGAAGGTAACCTTCCTCGGCCAGCCACAGCAGGGCGCCCAGGCAGCTCTGGTGGCGCTTGCTGGGCAGCCCGAACTCGTCAGGCTCCTCATGGCCGATCAGATCTTCGACGTATACCGTGACCTTGCGTGGAAAGGCCTGATAGAGCATCAGCAGGCCGGCCGCAGCGTCGCGGTAGAAGTCGTCGATCTGCAGATCCATCTGGGCTACTGGCTGTAGGTCTTGAGGAAGCTGCCTATGCGGCCGATTGCTTGTTCGAGATCATCGACACGGGGCAGGGTAACTACCCGGAAATGGTCGGGCCATGGCCAATTGAACGCAGTGCCCTGGACGATCAGCAGCTTTTCCGAGAGCAGCAGATCGAGCACGAACTTCTCGTCATTGTGGATCGGACAGATCTTTGGATCGATCCGCGGGAAGGCATACAGGGCCCCCATCGGCTTGACGCAACTGACCCCCGGGATGTCGTTGAGCAGTTCCCAGGTACGGTTGCGCTGCTCCAGCAGACGTCCAGGTGGCAGCACCAGATCATTGATGCTCTGGTATCCACCGAGGGCTGTCTGAATCGCATGCTGCGACGGCACGTTCGCACACAGACGCATGTTGGCCAGAATGTCGATCCCTTCGATGTAGCTCTGGGCCTTGTGCTTGGGGCCGGAAATCGCTACCCAGCCCGAGCGGAAGCCGGCCACGCGATAGGATTTCGAAAGCCCGTTGAATGTCAGGCACAGTACGTCCGGCGCCAGCGATGCAGTGCAAATGTGCACCGCATCGTCATACAGAATCTTGTCGTAAATCTCGTCAGAGAACAGAACCAGCTTGTGCTGACGCGCCAGCTCGACCATGCCTTCCAGGATTTCACGGGGGTAGACCGCGCCAGTTGGATTGTTCGGATTGATCAGCACCAACGCTTTGGTGTTGGGCGTTATCTTGGCCTTGATATCAGCCAGATCCGGCCACCAGTTGGCCTGCTCGTCACAGAGGTAATGCACCGGCTTGCCGCCAGCCAGGCTCACCGCAGCCGTCCATAGCGGGTAGTCGGGCGCAGGGATCAGCACCTCGTCGCCGTTGTTCAGCAACGCCTGCATGGACATCACAATCAACTCGGACACGCCATTGCCGAGGTAGATGTCTTCGATGGTGATGCCTTCTACCTGCTTCTGCTGGTAGTACTGCATGATGGCCTTTCGCGCGCTGAACAGGCCTTTCGAATCGCTGTAGCCTTGCGCGGTAGGGAGATTGCGGATCACGTCCTGGAGGATTTCCTCTGGCGCTTCGAAACCGAACGGCGCTGGATTGCCGATGTTCAGCTTGAGGATGCGATGACCTTCCTCTTCCAGGCGTTTGGCGTGCTTGAGCACTGGCCCGCGGATGTCATAGCAGACATTGGCGAGCTTGTTCGATTTGCTGACCTGCATGATCCTGAGTGTCCCGAAGTGAAGACGTGCCGTGCTCTGTAGTGGCTGGCGACGTTCTGGCATGAACCCGGGCGCCTTGGCAGTGTGAAACCCCGCTGCCAGACTAGGCGTCTAAGAGCAACGCATCATACGTGCGGCCCGACCACCCGAAAAGGTACAGATCCGCCTTTTTTGAGATCACGAGGTGTACCGATGGACAAGCTAGAAAAACCGCTCGAAGCCTGGCGCGAAGAGCTTTCTGACGAGCAATTTCAGGTCTGCAGGCTCGGTGCTACCGAGAGGCCCTTCACCGGTAAGTACAACGATACGAAAACACCGGGCATTTATCACTGCGCCTGCTGTGATACGCCTCTGTTCGATTCGGATGCCAAGTTCGACTCCGGCTGTGGCTGGCCGAGTTACTTCCAGCCGGTGAGCGACTCGGCCATCACCAGCATCGATGACTTCAGTCATGGCATGCACCGCATCGAGGTGAAATGCGCTCATTGCGATGCACATCTCGGACACGTATTTCCAGACGGCCCGGCTCCGACCGGTCTGCGTTATTGCATCAATTCAGCCTCTCTCAACCATAAGCCGCACGACGCCGTCTGAGGCGCCCGGCTACGCATCAACGAGGCAACGCCATGCGCGATCCGGTACTGGACATTCCGTGCGTCACCATCGATGGGCAGCAGAAAACCTTGGCTGACTTTGACGGCAAGGTTCTGCTTGTCGTGAATACCGCGAGCAAGTGCGGCTTCACACCGCAATACAAAGGGCTTGAGGCGCTGTGGCAGCGGTACCGTGATCAAGGACTGGTCGTTCTCGGTTTCCCTTGCGACCAGTTCGGCCACCAGGAGCCTGGCGATGAAGCCCAGATCGCGGCGTTCTGCGAGCGCAATTTCGGTGTCAGTTTTCCGCTGTTCGCCAAGATCGACGTCAATGGAGGTGAGGCCCATCCCTTGTTCGTGGAGCTGAAAAAGCGTGCACCTGGCCTGCTCGGCAGCAAGTCGATCAAATGGAATTTCACCAAGTTTCTGATTGCCGATGAGGGACGCACCGTCGAACGCTTTTCCTCGCGCACCTCGCCCGACTCTCTGGCGACCCAAATCGAAGCTCATCTGTAGCGCCTTGAAATCACCGCGGAGACGTTGTCCGCAGGATCACCCGGGAGTCAATTAATGGATGGCGATTTAAGAGCCTTTCTGCAGCGCGCAGAAGAACTGATGGCGCGCCTGGAGCCGCTGCTACCTGCGCTTCGCGCTCCTGTGGATTGGTCTACCAGCTTGGCTGCTCGCTGGCACCGTGAAGGGCAGGGCGGTTACCTGCAAGCGCTGAGCGTATCACTCGACCTGAGCCTGGACGACCTGATTGGCATTGATCGCCAGCGGGACCTGCTGTCGAAAAATACCCGCCAATTCGTTTCCGGACTGCCGGCGAACCACGTCTTGCTGTGGGGAGCGCGCGGCACCGGAAAGTCGTCGTTGATCCGGGCGCTGCTGGCCGAACATGCTCGGGCGGGTCTGAGGCTGATTGAAATCGAGCGCGATCATCTGGCCGATCTGCCGAAGGTGGTTGATCAGCTCTCAGGCCAGTCGCAGTGTTTCGTGGTCTTCTGCGACGATCTCTCGTTCGAGGCGGGCGAAGGCGATTATCGGGTGCTGAAAAGCGTGCTTGACGGCTCGCTGGAGAGGGCGCCGGAAAATGTCCTGCTCTACGCGACCTCCAATCGCCGGCACCTGGTTCCAGAGCGTCAGAGCGATAACGACAACTGGCAGATGATCGATGGCGAGCTTCACCCCAACGAGGCGGTAGAGGACAAGATTGCGCTGTCGGATCGTTTCGGTCTATGGCTTTCGTTTTATCCCTTCAGCCAGGAGCATTATCTCAGTGTGGTTCGGCACTGGATCGGCTCACTGGCGGATAAAGCGGGGCTTACCTGGAACTGGGACGAGTCGCTGGAGAAAGACGCGATTCGCTGGGCAACCGCGCGGGGCAACCGCAATGGCCGCTGCGCCTATCAGTTTGCTAGGCAATGGGTGGGCATACATCTGCTTTGATCTGCGGCGCAGGTGCGCGTTTTAGCTAGCTCGCCGGAGCCCCGCAGCATTCGGGCTGCAGGGCGTGGCTTAGGGCGCGCTTGGTGCTACCGGTCGCCAGAGCCTGCTGCTTTCTACCCTGGGCGGAGATTTCCGCCTGCGCTGATGATCGCCTCAGCTGCTGAGCGCAGGCTGCTTACCCATCTCGATGAGTTTTGCCGTCGTCCGCTGCTCTCCCGGAAGCAGGCTTTGCACGGAGGCGAGCTCTTTGACCCGTGCGTAATGGGCCGATAACGCCGGCCAGCGGTTTGCGTCGATGGCTTCGCGACCGTGTTCCATATTGATCAATTGGCTAGTGATGGCGAGATCGGCCATGGAAAGCTGCTCGCCAAGGAAATAGGGTTTCTGCCCCAGCTGACCTTCCAGATAGTCGAGATGCGGTGGCAGCTTCTGATTGAGTGCCGTTTGTACGCTCTCTTCATTGCAGGGTTGGCCGGAGCTTGGTTTCAGCACGCGGTTGCGAAAAACCCCGAACGTTGTGAGCGGTGCGAGTTCGTAGTCGGCGTACTTTTCCAGCCAGCGTACGTGGGCTCGGTCGGTGGGGTTGTTGCCATATAGGCAAGCAGTGTGCGCATAGGTCTCTTCGAGGTACTGGCAGATGACACTGGAGTCAGCGAGAGTGAGCTCTCCGTCCTTCAGCGCCGGGATCCGGCCCAGCGGATTCAACTGCAGATACCACTCCGGTGGCGTAAACGGCATTACCACCTCCAGTGCGTAGTCCAGGCCCTTCTCCAGCAGGCATAGACGTACTTTACGAACGAAGGGCGATAGCGGGGCGCCGTATAGGGTTATGGGCATATAAATCCTCCACGTCAGGCAGCGGCTACAGACGGATACCCAGTGAGTTAGGGTGTAGTGCCGTAGATCCGTCCGTGCCTAGTAGATGTTGTTTTTCTTCCAGTCGTCGTCGCTTTCGAAGCTTTTCAAACCTTCAGCCAGCTCGCTGTTTTCGTCAAGATTCGGCTTCTGTTGCGTCTGCTCAAGTTTATTGGCATGGGCATAGCTGGCTTCGAGTTTGGCCAGCTGAGGCTGATAGTCGGCCGGATTCGGTTGCTTGCGAACATGCTGGATGCCGCGTTCGAAGGCAAGGCGTGCCTTGTGCGCACTCCCTTGTTGCAAAGCCAATTGGCCGACGTTGGAAAAGTACTCGATGTGCAGCATCACCATCATTCCCTGGATCTGCTTGACCCAGCGTTTGGCGCTTGGCGCATCCAGCTGGCCCTGCTTGTTCGCCCAGATGATCAGGGTGTGCAAGTCTTCCATAAGCAGGCGGACTTCCTTGGCCTGTGCTTCGGTCAGAACTTTGACTGGCGCATTTTCGACCGGGATGTCGTCGCCTTTGGCAATCGCGCTGTTCAAGGCTGCTATCCGAGCCTCGAGTGCGGCGTTCTTCTTGTCCAGCGCCAGCAGGCGCTCCCCCAGATTCAGCTCAAGCCGCGAGAGCAGCAGCTTGAGTGCTGGAGTCATCATCTGGCCTGGAAAACTGTCCGATAGAATAGCGCAGCGGCGCATCCGGTCGTTCAGCTCTGCCCGCTGACGAGCCTTCTCAAGATTGTTCTTCTCTACTATTTGGTTGATGACACCGATGGCGATCAATACGCACAAGCCGGCTATGACTAATCCAGTGATAAGAACTGGGGACACGGGCGCACCTCTCTAACCAGGCGATTTTCTGTCGAGTGTAGAGCGTTAGATGGCAAGCTGATAGCTCAACGCCGCGTGCCAATCTACCTATAAAAAATATTTAACGTGACGCTTGACGACCCTTGGCTGGCTCCATAGAATGCGCGCCACTTGCAGAGTGAAGCACATCGCGAACACTGCAAGCCGGGAGAAAAGATGTAGTTTCCGGGCAGCGTCCCCTTCGTCTAGTGGCCTAGGACACCGCCCTTTCACGGCGGTAACAGGGGTTCGAGTCCCCTAGGGGACGCCATTTTTGTTGCAGTATCGCGGGAATAGCTCAGTTGGTAGAGCACGACCTTGCCAAGGTCGGGGTCGCGAGTTCGAGTCTCGTTTCCCGCTCCAAATTTTCTTCATGCCTTGATAAAAGGTATCGAAGAGTAAAAAAGCGACCTCAGGGTCGCTTTTTTTTATTCCTGTTGAAAAGTCTCACAATCGTTACGGTGCGGCGGCACTAAGGGCATCCCGCGTCCAGGTTGGCGAGCCTGCAAGTAAAGTGGTTCAGGCTTTGGCTGCATCATTTCTTTTTGGCAGAACAACCGGCCCCCCTTATTTCCTCCCCGTGGTTTTCTCAGCCGGCCCCCTTGGCGCTCTAGGTGAGTCGCGGTTATGTCGGGTCTCGCCACTCTGGTCGGGCAGAGCGGTGTCTGCTGCTGCCGACCTTTGCCTTCATCCGTATGACCAAGCTCGCCGCGCAGGCAGGCGGCGATCTGTCCGT
Source organism: Stutzerimonas zhaodongensis (assembly GCF_003696365.1). Classification (GTDB taxonomy): domain Bacteria; phylum Pseudomonadota; class Gammaproteobacteria; order Pseudomonadales; family Pseudomonadaceae; genus Stutzerimonas; species Stutzerimonas zhaodongensis. The sequence goes on along the minus strand of NZ_RFFM01000001.1, from coordinate 1,343,324 downwards.
CTCAGCATTTGCATTTGCATTGGCGATGGGCGGCCAATTCACGACGTCTCTGACATCGCGCGCTCGCTACGTTGAATCATCGACCACTTGTTGGACTCGAAGGTCAGTACACCACGTCGCTGTACTCCGACTATCGCTGCCATAGACGCTGATTGGATCATTACCCGAGAGGCGCTACGTACAATGGCTACTGCACTCAGGATCTAGGTGATCATGGCGTCAACCGTTCAAAATCCTTCCGCTCAAAGTACTGCTGCCACGTTACGTTCCGTTTGGCTGGCGCAGGCTCAGGCCAGCCCGTGGATTACTTTCAGTCTCGCTGCGACGGGTGTTGCGGTGGTGCTATTGATCATCGCCGGTTGCATCTCGGCGTTTCAGAGCAACGAAGCAGACAATGTCCGCTATGCGCTGCTGGGCGGGGGGGCAGGATTTGTGGCGACGGCCTTTGGTGCGCTACTGGCGATAGGGCTGCGGGATATTTCCACCCGTACGCAGGACAGCATGCTCGGCTTCGCCGCCGGCATGATGTTGGCCGCTAGTGCGTTTTCCCTGATCCTCCCAGGGCTGGAGGCTGGGCTTGAACTTTTTGGCAGCGAGCCTTTGGCTGCGCTGACGGTAGTCGTTGGTCTTGGGCTCGGCGTACTGCTGATGCTCGGCCTGGATTATTTCACCCCCCACGAACATGAAAGCACTGGCCCTCGAGGTCCTGAATTCGAGCGTCTGAATCGCGTATGGCTGTTCGTGCTCGCTATCGCGCTACACAACCTGCCTGAAGGTATGGCGATCGGTGTGAGTTTCGCCAATGGTGATCTTAGCGTTGGGGTGCCGTTAACCACCGCTATCTCGATTCAGGACATTCCCGAGGGCTTGGCTGTTGCGTTGGCGCTGCGCACGACCGGCCTTTCTGCTCGCGCATCCGTGCTCGTGGCGGCTGCATCAGGTCTGATGGAGCCGCTAGGCGCACTGGTTGGCATCGGTATGTCCAGCGGCTTCGCTATTGCCTACCCGGTCAGTCTTGGTCTGGCTGCTGGAGCGATGATCTTCGTGGTATCCCATGAGGTGATCCCCGAAACCCATCGCAATGGTCACCAGACGCCGGCGACACTGGGGTTGATGGTGGGCTTTGCCGTGATGATGTTTCTTGATACGGCGCTGGGTTAGCCTGCTGTACAAACACGACAACGAATTCCACCCGTTCCTTTGGCCGTTCTTCACCCACCGGTAATTCACTGAGCTAGGTAATGCGGCTCACGCAAATAAGCGTGCGAAGAAAGCCGAATAGGCTTGCTAGAAGTTTTCTTCGGCGCCGACGCAAGCGCACAGCCGTTTAGGAATGCGGCTGGCCCAGCCGACCCTGGATCAGTCGCTCTCTTTGTGATTGTTCAAAGGTTCTCCAGAAGTCTACGCGCTGCTTCCTGGCCGCTTAGCCAGGCTCCCTCCACGCGGCCGGACAAGCACCAGTCTCCGCAAGCGTAAAGGCCCAGGCGCGCGTCAGTCAGGGCGTTCCACTCATGAGCCTGTGACGGGCGAGCATACAGCCAGCGATGAGCCAGGGTGAATTCGGGTGCGGGTACCACGCAGTCGATCAGCTCTGCGAAGGCGCCGTGCAGGAGTTCGATCACCGCATCTTTAGGCAGGTCCAGATGGTGGCGACTCCATTCGCTGGTGCCATGCAGAACCCAGGTATCCAGTTGGCCGTCGCGGCCCGGTTTGCTGCGGTTGCGGGCGACCCAGTCCAATGCATCGTCCTGGACGAAACAGCCTTCAAGCGTGGTGCTCAGCGGCATGGCAAAGCCGAGCGCCACTGACCATGTCGGCTCCATCGCTACGCTTGCGGCCGCTGAGGCGAGTTTAGGGGCGCTCGATAGCAGCGCAGCGGCCTGCGGTGCCGGAACGGCGACAATTACGTGGCTGAATGGGCCGTGGCTGGTGCCTGTGGCATCGACCAGCGTCCATTGATGCTCGCCCCGGAATACTTCAGTGATCCGGCAGCTGAATGTAACGGGAAGTTCGCCCAGGAGGCCTCGGGTGATCGCGCTCATCGTCGGCTGACCTACCCAGCGAAGCTGCTCGTCTGCAGAGGATTTCAGCTGGCCGCCCCGAGACTGGAATAGGGTAGGCGACCATTGATCAACCCATCCCTCGGCTTGCCATTGCCGCACGGTTTCTGAAAAGCGCCGATCACGCGTCGTAAAGTACTGCGCCCCCAGGTCAAGGGAGCCCACGTCACTGCGTTTGCTGGCCATACGGCCGCCGCTGCCGCGGCTCTTGTCGAACAGGTGTAAGGGCAGCCCGGCATCGTGAAGCGCGCGGGCTGCGGATAGTCCTGCGATTCCGGTTCCGATGATGGCGATTGGAGCCTGGCTCATGATGACCTCGCGTGCTGTTTGCCATCAGCTGCGCAACCGGTTCGTTACGCAGCATCATTTCATGACAAGTGTTCGATACTGCTTGAGCCTCTCCATCCTCGGACAGACGACTGTCTTTGGCTAGAGGGTTTGAATGCAATGCGTCAGACGGCTGCCCGTATATGGAGACGCCTGACAGGCGGTAAGGCAAGCGCGGAGTTGATGGGACCTGCTTTTACGAGGGTTGCAGGCAATTGTTGTAAGTTGCTGATAAGCCGGTACAATGGCGCCGCTCGCCGCCAGGCGGGTTTGTTATGGTGGGCCCTGCCGGTCCCCCCGCAACGATCAGCCGTGAACCCGGTCAGGCCCGGAAGGGAGCAGCCGCAGCGGTGACATTGTGTGCCGGGGTGTGGCTGGTAGGGTTCACCTCCATAACGACAGCATTTTCCTTCCTCTATCTTTATTTTCTTCGCACTGATTCCTTCGAGGTCTCGGGCGGATTTTGCTGTCCATCGATAATGCGCAACCCTTGTTTGTCGCTGGCGACCGTGCAGCCGCCAAGAGTGCGCATGCCAGTGTTCTAAGGGCAGCTACGGCCTGAAGTGCACTTGTTGGAGAAGTTCTTTGTCGGTAAAAGCGAGCTGGGACATCTTTTGCGTCGTCGTCGATAACTATGGCGATATCGGGGTTACCTGGCGCCTGGCGCGGCAGCTGGTTGCCGAGCATGGCCAACAGGTGCGGCTGTGGGTCGATGATCTGGATACCTTTGCTCGACTTTGCCCTGGCACCAGCGCAACGACTGATCGGCAATGGCACGAGGGGGTCGAGGTCCGACATTGGCAGGTTGACTGGCCGAGTGCTGAGCCGGCAGATGTCGTGATCGAAGCTTTCGCCTGCCAGCTGCCAAATGATTACATCAAGGCAATGGCCGACAGTGGGCGCCGCATCCTCTGGCTCAACCTGGAATACCTCAGTGCTGAAGACTGGGTGGTGGGGTGTCATGCCCTGCCGTCGATGCAGCCTGATGGCTTGCAGAAATACTTTTTCTTTCCAGGCTTCGAGCAGGGTACCGGTGGGCTGATCCGCGAGGGTGATCTGTTGGCGCGACGGGAAGCTTTCCAGGCCGACCTGGCTATGCGCGCGGAGTTTTTACAGTTGTTCGGCCTGGAGGTACAGCCAGCAACGCGGCTGATTTCATTGTTTGCTTACGAGAACCGAGCGGTAACCGGATGGCTCGATGCGCTGGCAAATGATACGCGACCCACTCAGCTGCTCGTGCCAGAAGGGCGGGTGCTAGGTGATGTAGCGAGTTGGCTGGGCCTGGCGCAGCTGAAGGCAGGCGACCAGCACGCGCGCGGCTCGTTGCAGATTGCCGTTCTGCCATTCATGACTCAAAACCAGTACGACATGCTGCTGTGGTGCTGCGATTTCAATGCGGTACGTGGAGAAGAGTCGTTCATTCGCGCGCAATGGGCGGGGCGCCCACTGGTCTGGCACATCTATCCGCAGGAAGAAGATGCCCATTGGGACAAGCTTAACGCCTTCCTCGAGCTTTATATCCGCGACCTTTCCCCCCAGGCTGAGGCTGCATTGCGTGAATTCTGGCGCGCCTGGAATGACGGAGTCGGCAGCGGCTCTGCATGGATCACGTTGCAGCAGCATGAACCTGAACTCAGGGCGCATGCTGGTCGCTGGACGCACAAGCAGGTTGCCAATGGCGATCTGGCCGGAAAGCTGGTGTTTTTTTACACAGATTGGCTATGATACGCGGCCTGTTTTTTGTCTCTAATTCCATTCGGATATTCGTATGAAAACCGCACAAGAGTTCCGTGCCGGCCAAGTGGCCGTTATCAACGGCGCACCCTGGATCATCCAGAAAGCCGAGTTCAACAAGTCCGGTCGTAACAGTGCCGTGGTCAAGATGAAGCTCAAGAACCTGCTCAATGGTTCTGCTACCGAAACCGTGTACAAGGCTGATGACAAGCTGGAGCCGGTGATCCTCGAGCGCAAGGAAGTTACCTATTCCTACTTCGCTGACCCGCTGTATGTCTTCATGGACGAAGAATTCAACCAGTACGAAATCGAAAAAAGCGACCTCGAAGGTGTAATGACCTTTATCGAAGACGGCATGACTGACGTCTGCGAAGCTACTTTTTACAACGACAAGGTCATTTCGGTAGAACTTCCGAACACCATCGTTCGTGAAATCGTGTACACCGAGCCTTCCGTGCGCGGCGATACCTCCGGCAAGGTCATGAAGACTGCCCGTCTGAAGAACGGCGCCGAGCTGCAAGTTTCCGCCTTCTGCGAAATCGGCGACTCGATCGAGATCGATACCCGCACCGGCGAGTACAAGTCTCGTATCAAAGCCTGATACGTTGCTTAAAAGCCCAGCCTTGCGCTGGGTTATCGAACCGAACCCCGCTTATGCGGGGTTTTGTTTTTCTGGCGTTCTTGTTCGCCGTCAGGTGCGATGCATTAGAACAACCTCAAGCGCTCCAGATCCATCCAACCAGTAGATAGCAGAGCAGGGTAACCAACACGACGCCGAACAGGTTAAGGACGAAGCCTGCTTTGATCATCGCCTGTATGGGCATCTGACCTGTGCCGAATACGATGGCGTTGGGTGGTGTAGCCACGGGCATCATGAAGGCGCAGCTCGCGGCAACGGCGGCTGGAATCGCGAGCATCTCAGGGGACATTCCCTGTGCAACCGCCAGCGCACCCAGTAGGGGTAGGAAGGCTGCGGCGGTCGCCGTGTTGGAGGTGATTTCCGTTAGAAAGATGATGACCAGCACCACGATGCCGATCATCAAAACCAACGGCAATGCATCGAAAGCCCCAAGGCTTCCCGCGATCCATTCTGCAAGCCCTGATGCGCCGATCACGCCGGCCAGCGACAGACCGCCGCCGAATAGCAGCAGTACGCCCCAGGGCGCTTTGTTTGCCTGCTCCCAATCCATCAGAAACACACGTTCGCGCAGATTTACCGGAATGAGGAAAAGCGCCAATGCCGCCGCAATCGCGATACTGGTGTCGTTCACGCCGTCCAGGTATTCGGCGAGGAACGGCTGCAGAATCCAGGCGGCTGCGGCAAGGGAAAACACCGCGGCGACCATTTTTTCCGCCCTGGACATCGGTCCCAGCTTGGCCATCTCCTGCTCTAGCAGGCCACGGCTGTCTCCACCGGTGAGCTTGAAACCGCCGCGTGTCAGCGACCACCAGATAAAGATCAGCATGCCAATACTCAGAGGCAGTCCGAGCAACATCCACTGGCCGAACCCGATCTGAACGTCGTAATTCTCGCGCATGAAAGCTGCCAACAATGCATTCGGTGGCGTGCCGATCAGCGTGGCCACGCCGCCAACGCTGGCCGCATAGGCTATCCCCAAGAGCAATGCGATGGCGAAACGGCTGCCTTCCTTCTCGTCGCTGCCAGCCACCAGCAAGCCAATGACGGACAGCCCGATAGGCAGCATCATGATGCTGGTCGCGGTGTTGCTGACCCACATGCTGATAAAGGCAGTCGCAATCATGAAGCCTGCAATCTGCCGGCTGGGTTGATTGCCTACGGCCAGCAAGGTTGCCAGGGCAATACGTCGATGCAGGTTCCAGCGTTGCATCGCCAGGCCAAGTACGAATCCCCCGAAGAACAGGAAGATGGTGGGATTGGCATAGGGCGCCGTCGCCTTGGCCAGCGTATCGATACCCAGCAGTGGAATCAGCAAAATTGGTAATAGCGAAGTAGCCGGGATCGGTATCGCTTCGGTCGACCACCATGTTGCCATGAGCCCGGCCAAGCCGACCGTCAACCAGGCTTCGTTCGACAATCCGCTTGGGGGCTCGGTAAGCAGGCAGACAAATAGCAGCAAGGGGCCGAGCGCCAGGCCTATCCAGGCAGCTAACGCGGCGCCTTTGCTTTGAGATGTTTCAGTCATGACAGGTAAATCCTCAACGCCCGGCAATGGTTGTCCGAGCTGCGCCTGCGACGCGCTCGGCTCTATTACGCGGACCCGAGGCGGTGATGATCGTTCGACATAGGAAGTGAACGGCCTATCGGGTAACCCTTGCGCATTGATACATAGACGGGCTTCATGAGCCTGGTAGGGTGGGCTTTAGCTCAGCAATCTCACTACGAGGCGCGGTGTTGACCTTGGGTATAGAGGTGAAACCAGGTCCAGTAGGCAGAGGTTCAACCGAAACTGGACCAGAGCGCGATGCAGAGCATCATCAGCTCGGCCTGACCTGCTTCAGTGTTTCGGCGATCATGAACGCCATTTCCAGCGACTGATCGGCGTTGAGCCGGGGGTCACAATGGGTGTGATAGCGATCGGAAAGCCCGTCTTCGGTAATAGGGCGCGATCCGCCGATGCACTCGGTGACGTTCTGTCCTGTCATTTCGATGTGGATCCCCCCGGGGTAGCTCCCTTCGGCGCGATGTACATCGAAGAACTGGCGCACTTCGGCGAGCACCCTCGCGAAATCGCGCGTCTTGTAGCCGCTCGAGGCCTTCATGGTGTTGCCGTGCATCGGGTCGGAGCTCCACAGCACCCGGCGCCCCTCGGCTTGCACGGTTCGGATCAGACGAGGCAGGCCTTCCTGGACCTTGTCGGCGCCCATCCGCACAATGAGGTTCAAGCGACCCGAGTCGTTCTCCGGATTGAGGATGTCGATCAATCGGATCAGGTCTTCGCTGTCCATGCTAGGGCCGACCTTGACACCGATCGGATTGCCCACGCCGCGCAGGAATTCCACGTGTGCGCCATCCAGTTGCCGGGTGCGGTCACCGATCCACAGCATGTGCGCAGAGCAGTCATACCAGCCGCCGCTGAGGCTGTCCTGGCGGACGAACGCCTGCTCGTAGTTCAGCAGCAGCGCCTCGTGGGCCGTGAAGAAATTGGTTTCACGCAGTTGCGGTGCATTGTCCATCCCGCAGGCGCGCATGAACCTCAATGCTTGGTCGATTCGCGCACCCAGCTGGTGGTACTTCTCGGCCATCTGCGAATTGGCGATGAAGTCGAGATTCCATTGGTGCACTTGATGTAGATCGGCAAAACCGCCCTGGGCGAACGCGCGTAGCAGGTTCAAGCTGGATGTGGATTGATGATAGGCCTGCAGCAGACGCTCCGGATCCGGAACACGGCTTTTCTCATCGAAGCCGATGCCGTTGACGATGTCGCCGCGGTAGGCGGGAAGGGTGACACCGTCGATGGTTTCGCTGCCCGAGGAGCGGGGCTTGGCGAACTGACCCGCCATACGTCCGACCTTGATGACCGGGCAGCCGGCGGCGAAAGTCATTACTACCGCCATCTGCAACAGCACCTTGAAGGTGTCGCGGATCTTCGGTGCGGAGAATTCCGCGAAGCTCTCAGCGCAGTCGCCGCCCTGTAATAGAAACGCCCGGCCCTGTGTGACCTCGGCGAACTGCCGACGCAGCTCTCGCGCTTCTCCTGCGAACACCAGGGGGGGCAGGCTCGCCAGTGTGCCCTCGACACGCTTGAGATGATCAGCGTCGGGGTATTCCGGCTGCTGCTGGATTGGCTTGTCTCTCCAGCTCGTAGGGCTCCAGGCGTGGCTCATCGGTGTCTGTTCCATTCGTGAAAAGTGCGCAGATTTTACCTGATGCGCTCGGTCACCGTTGATAACCCTTGCTAATCGGGCTGTTAAGATGCGCCATTGGCTAGGAGTAAGCGAAGTGGACAAGCAGGAAGTGTTGTTGGCCGAAGTGAATGACGCGTTTGGCCTGATTCGCGTGCTTGAGGTAGGTGATTATCGGTTTCTGGAGTTTGGCGCGGCAGTGGAACAAAGCTGCGTTTTCACTCGTGACCCCAGCTGGCTGGAATACGATTACACACGCGCCATGCTGATGGGCGGCTTGATGCATGAAGCGCCGGACACCGCTTTATTCCTGGGGCTTGGCGCCGGAACCCTAACCCAGGCTTGCCTTGAGTTCCTCCCTCTGGAAGACGTTGAAGCCATCGAGCTGCGCCCCGACGTTCCCGAGCTGGCAATGCGTTATCTGGGCCTGCAAAACGATTCACGGCTCTACATCCGCGTAGGCGATGCGGTGGAATTGCTCGACTCGGCTGAGACGGCCGATCTGATCTATGTAGATCTCTATACGGACCTCGGCCCGGCCGCTGCTCACCTGGCGTGGCGCTTCCTCGAGCGCTGCCAGCAGAAGTTGAACCCTGACGGCTGGTTGATCGTTAATCAGTGGGGCACCGATGAAGACAAGCCTCTGGGCGCCGCATTGCTTCGTGGCCTGTTTCACAGGCATTATTGGGAGTGCCCGGTAAAGGAGGGCAACATTGTCCTTTTCGTGCCCGCTGACCTTGAACAGACGCTCGACGAAGAAGGGCTACGTGAACGCGCCACAGCGATTGCCCCTCGTCTGGGCTATTCACTGGATTCGTTAATCAATGCGATACGCCCGGCGAGCTGAGCGACATGTAGCTTCCATCTTGCCGGTTTCGACTGCGATTGATACGTCAGGGCGTATTTGCATGGGCGAGCCTGCTAGGGAGCCAGCGCTAAGGCCCAGCTCTGTCGGAACACCCATCTCCCGAAACCTAACTTAGAAGACAAATTACACGCACAGCTTCACATATTTCCGGTATAGTACGCGCCGGCTGAAACTCAGCTTGCGTTAGGTACTGCAACACACGAAGCGCTGCTTCGGCTGCTGTCCGCTTCTCGCGGCTGTCCTTGACGATTCATCATTCATTACGTTTTCGCAAACCCCGCCGACCAGGCTGCCAGGGTGACCTTCGGGTTTTGCATGGCATGCGCAGCTTCGGAACATGGGTCTTTGCGGAGCATCAGGAAAAGACCCATGACCCAGGAAATCGGCAGCTTTGCTGCACTCGGTATTCATCCCTCCGTACTCGCCGCTGTTACGGCAGTGGGCTACGAAGAGCCTTCGGCCATTCAGAGCCAGGCTATCCCGGTAATTCTCGGCGGCCACGACATGATCGGCCAGGCCCAGACCGGTACCGGCAAGACCGCAGCCTTCGCGCTGCCCATCCTGTCGAAGATCGACCCCACGCGTAAGGAAGTGCAGGCCCTTATCCTCGCGCCGACTCGCGAGCTGGCTTTGCAGGTCGCCACCGCCTTCGAAACCTACTCCAAGCAGATGCCCGGCCTGACCGTCGTCGCCGTCTACGGTGGCGCTCCGATGGGCCCGCAGCTCAAGGCCATCCGCCAGGGCGCGCAGGTCATCGTCGCCACGCCCGGCCGTCTGGTCGATCACCTGAGCCGCAACAGCGCACTACTCGGCACCATTCAGTACCTCGTACTCGACGAAGCTGACGAAATGCTGAAGCTGGGCTTCATGGACGACCTCGAAGTCATCTTCGAAGCCATGCCGGAAAGCCGCCAGACCGTACTGTTCTCCGCGACCCTGCCGCATTCCATTCGCGCCATCGCCGAGAAGCACCTGCGCGAGCCGCAGCACATCAAGGTCGCCACCAAGACCCAGACCGTCGCTCGGATCGAGCAGGCGCACCTGATGGTTCATGCTGACCAGAAGATCGCCGCCGTCCTGCGCCTGCTGGAAGTCGAAGACTTCGACGCGCTGATCGCGTTTGTGCGCACCAAGCAGGCTACCCTGGATTTGGCCGCCGCACTGGAAGCCAAAGGCTACAAGGCCGCTGCGCTGAACGGCGACATCGCCCAGAACCAGCGTGAGCGCGTCATCGAATCGCTCAAAGATGGTCGCCTGGATATCGTGGTCGCCACCGACGTTGCCGCTCGCGGCCTCGACGTATCGCGTATCACCCACGTATTCAACGTCGACATGCCTTACGACCCGGAATCCTACGTACACCGTATCGGCCGTACCGGCCGTGCCGGTCGTGAAGGCCGCGCGCTGTTGCTGGTCACTCCTCGGGAGCGCCGCATGCTGCAGGTCATCGAGCGTGTGACCAACCAGAAGGTTGCCGAAGCCCGTCTGCCGAACGGCCAGCAAGTGCTTGAGGCGCGCATCAAGAAGCTGACCAACAGCCTGTCGCCGCTGGTGGCGGATGCCGAAGCCAGTCATGGCGAGCTGCTCGACAAGCTGGTAGCCGACATCGGTTGTAGCCCACGCGCATTGGCCGCTGCGCTTCTTCGCAAAGCCACGAACGGTCAAGCGCTGACCCTTGCAGAAGTCGAGAAAGAGCAGCCGCTGGTTCCGACCAGTGCGCCGCGGAGTGAGCGCTCCGATCGTCCAGAGCGTAGCGGTGACCGCGAGCGTCGTGCTCCGATCCCGCTCGCCGAAGGCCGCGCTCGCTGCCGCAGCCCGCTGGGTGCGCGTGACGGCATTGCCGCTCGCAATCTGCTCGGTGCCATCCTCAACGAAGGCGGCCTGGCCCGCGAAGCCATCGGCCGCATCCAGGTGCGCGACAGCTTCAGCCTGGTCGAACTGCCGGAAGAGGGCCTTGAGCGACTGCTAGGCAAGCTGAAGGACACTCGTGTAGGTGGTAAGCAGCTCAAGCTGCGTCGCTATCGCGAAGATTGATGCTTAGTGGTTGATCAGAAGGGTGGGCTTTTAGCCCACCTTTTTTTTGTCTGCAATTCGGCTCTGCTGGCCGAGCACATCGAGCTGGCAACACGAATCAGAGGAATGTTCGTGACTGGCTTATCGCCCTATCAATCACCCGGCTTGCCACTCTATGCGGGCAACAGTTCCCACGCGCCGGCTGGCAGCACGTTACCGAGCCATGTCACCCCTTAGCTTGCAAAAGTTTTGATCCTTAAAACCTGACCCAAACGTCCAGGCTGTTCAAACTCTGAACAACATGCTACAAACGAGCGCAACCCAAATGATCTAGCCGCTTGAAAACGAAGGGAAAACCATGACCAAGTCGGAGTTGATCGAGCGTATCGTCACCCAGCAAGGCCTGCTTTCGTCCAAGGATGTTGAACTGGCAATCAAGACCATGCTTGAGCAAATGGCCCAGGCATTGGCCACTGGAGACCGCATCGAGATCCGCGGTTTCGGCAGCTTTTCCCTCCACTACCGCGCGCCACGCGTCGGTCGTAATCCCAAGACCGGCCAGTCCGTCCCGCTCGATGGCAAGTTTGTCCCGCATTTCAAGCCGGGGAAAGAGTTGCGGGATCGGGTGAACGAAGAAGAATAGGCGTAACGGTATCCAGGGTTTGCGGATAACCAATTGTTTCAAGAGCAGCATATTCATGTGATCAGTTGTGATTCCCTCGCTTGGTGTGGGGGCTAGTCCGTGGCAGAATGCCGCCGATTTCGTGATGGGGGTCACGCTGCTATGGTTAAAGGAACTAGCCGACAACTTCCAAGAGTCCTTTTGCTGAATAGCCGCTTGCACCGAAACGCTGAGCTTGTCGCTCCGAGCTTAAGGGAACCATGAGCCTCCGGAAGTCACCAACCATGAGCGTTTAGCCTAGTTCGGGCATACCTGCCCGCTCCTATATAGCCAGCAGCTAATGATGTGAAGAAGGATTAGAAGTTGACCCAGTTGATTCCAGTAATCATGTCCGGCGGTGTTGGTAGCCGACTTTGGCCCGTCTCGCGCGAAACCCACCCTAAACCTTTCATGACGCTGCCGGACGGGCAGAACCTGATTCAGAAGACCTTTGTCCGCGCCGCTGCGTTGGATAACGTCGTGGAAGTCATGACCGTCACCAATCGGGAGCTTTTCTTCAAAACTGAAGATGAGTACCGCCTGGTCGGCGGCGCAGCGAGCACGTTGAGCTTTATCCTCGAGCCTTTTGGTCGCAATACAGCTGCGGCGGTAGCCATGGCTGCGGTGCAGCTCCACGAAATCTACGGCCCCCAGGCTCAAATGCTGGTACTCGCAGCGGACCACTTAATTGCCAAGCAAGACGAGTTCGCTCGCGCTGTTCAGCAGGCTCAGACCCTCGCAGGTGAAGGCTACCTGGTGACCTTCGGAATTCGCCCCGAGTATCCTGAAACCGGGTTTGGTTACATCGAAGCGGACGGTGATTCGCCTGTTCTCGGTGGGTTGAAGGTGAGCCGCTTTGTAGAGAAGCCGGATGCCACCACTGCTGAGCGCTATGTTGATGCGGGTAACTATTTCTGGAATTCAGGTATGTTTTGTTTCCAGGTCGGTGCGGTTCTGGATCAGTTGCAAGCCCATGCACCCGACGTCCTGCAGCATGTGCGCGATGCCTTCGCACTCTCGCATCTGAGTGAAGGCGAAAAGCACCGATGCCTTAGGCTACATGCCGAAGGCTTCGCCGGCGTCCCCGACATTTCCATCGACTATGCATTGATGGAGCGATCAAACAAGGTCGTGACCGTCCCCTGCGACATCGGATGGAGCGATATCGGTTCCTGGAACGCGCTTAGCCAGCTGACCGATGAAGACGCGGATGGCAACCGCTGCGTGGGCGAGGTGATGGCCCATCGATCAGCTAACAACTACGTGCAAAGCACCGAGCGGCTGACTGCCCTGGTTGGTGTGAATGACTTGATCGTCGTCGACACGCCTGATGCCATTCTGGTTGCTCACAAAGACAGTGCTCAAGATGTCAAGCACATCGTCAGCCGGCTGAAGAAGAGCGGGCACAGCGCTCATCACATCCATCAAACCGTTCACCGCCCGTGGGGCGCCTACACAACGCTGGAAGAGGGCGAGCGTTTCAAGATCAAGCGCATCGTGGTCAAGCCCAAAGCCTCGCTGTCGTTGCAGATGCACCATCATCGCTCTGAGCACTGGATCGTGGTGAGCGGCATGGCGCGCGTCGTCAACGATCAGCGCGAGCTGATGCTAAATACCAACGAATCTACCTTTATATCTGCTGGCCATAAGCATCGCCTGGAAAACCCAGGCGTGATCGACCTCGTCCTGATCGAGGTGCAAAGCGGTGACTATCTTGGCGAAGACGACATTGTTCGTTTCGAGGATATCTACGGCCGGGCTGAATCCTGATACGTCGCTGCAATTGATATTTCGTAGGCCTGTCTCGAGCGGGCTTTCATCTGTTTAGAGTTTTCAAATGCATTCATTAACTTGTTTCAAGGCCTACGATATTCGCGGCCAAGTACCTGCGCAGCTGAACGCCGATATTGCCTACGGCATCGGACGAGCACTGGTTGCAGAGCTTCAGGGCAGCAGCTTTGTAGTGGGTCGCGACATGCGACTTGAAAGCCCGATGTTGGTCGATGCGTTGATTCGCGGCATTACTGACGCAGGCGCTGATGTCATCGACATCGGCATGTGCGGTACCGAGGAAGTGTATTTCGCGACCAGCCATTTTCAGGTAGCTGGCGGCGTAATGGTGACGGCCAGCCATAACCCGAAGGGCTACAACGGCATGAAGCTGGTGCGCGAGCAATCGCGGCCCATCAGCGGTGAGACAGGGCTTAGCGCCATTCGAGAACGCATCGAACGAAATGACTTTGGTTCGATTAGCCCGCAACCCGGCAAGGTAGAAGCTAACGTCGACAAGAGTGCTTACATCCAGCACCTGCTGCAATACGTAAAAACAGCGGATCTCAAGCCGTTAAAGATTCTCGCCGATCCGGGCAACGGCGCGGCTGGCCCAGTAATCCAGGCACTACAACCTCACCTACCGTTCGAGTGGGTGATGATTAATAGCGAGCCGGACGGCAGCTTCCCTAACGGCGTGCCCAATCCGCTGCTGCAGGAAAATCGCGAACTGACTCGTCAGGCACTGCTGGGCCACAAATGCGACTTGGCTGTGGCGTGGGACGGCGACTTTGATCGCTGCTTCTTCTTCGATGCTAATGGGCGCTTTATCGAGGGCTACTATCTGGTTGGCCTGCTGGCGGAAATGCTGCTCAAACAGCACCCAAGCAGCAATATCATCCATGACCCGCGCTTGACCTGGAATACCATTGACCAGGTTCAGCAGGCAGGCGGCATAGCAGTTCAAAGCAAGACCGGCCATGCGTTCATCAAAGAGCGCATGCGTGCCGAGGACGCCGTTTATGGCGGTGAAATGAGCGCGCATCATTACTTCCGTGATTTCTTTTACTGCGACAGCGGCATGATTCCCTGGTTATTGGTTACGGCATTGATGTCCGAGACAGGCAAGACACTGGCAGAGCTGGTCGACGAGCGCATGGCTGCATTTCCATGCAGTGGTGAGATCAATTACAAGGTCGAAAATGTTGCCGTCACGCTCCAGCTTGTGCGCGAGCACTTCCAATCACAGGCCCTACGGCTGGACGAAACGGATGGTATCAGCCTGGAGTTCGACAGCTGGCGCTTCAACCTGCGCGGCTCAAACACTGAGCCACTGCTGCGCTTGAATGTGGAAACCCGCAGTGATGAAGCGGAGCTCCAACGCCATGTCGCCGAGATACAAAAATTGATCGAGGCGGTTGTATGAGTGCGGTAGCAAGAGCGTTATGGAATTACCGCGGTTTTATCTTGGGTAGCGTCAAGCGCGAATATCAATCCAAATACCGCAACTCGCTGTTAGGCGCGGCCTGGACAGTACTCAACCCACTGGCCATGATCATTGTTTATACGGTGATCTTCTCCCAGATCATGCGCGCTAAGCTGCCCGGCATCGAAAGCAGCTTCGGTTACAGCATCTATCTATGTGCGGGCATCCTCACTTGGGGGCTGTTCGCGGAAATTGTCGGTCGCGGTCAGAACGTATTCCTTGAGCATGCCAATCTGCTGAAGAAGCTCAGCTTTCCGCGCCTGTGTCTGCCGGTCACGGTCGTTGCAACCGCCTTGTTGAACTTCGCCATCATCTTTGCGCTGTTCACCGTATTCCTCATCATAAGCGGCAATTTCCCCGGCCTGCCGTTTATCGCCTTAGTCCCGGTGCTAGCCATCCAGGTGCTGTTCGCAATCGGCCTCGGAATGGTGCTCGGCGTGCTGAACGTTTTCTTCAGGGATGTGGGTCAGTTGTTTGGTGTGGTGCTGCAATTCTGGTTCTGGCTTACGCCAATCGTTTACCCGATAACCATTCTGCCGGAAGGCGTGCGCCCACTCATGGCTTATAACCCCATGGTTGGATTGATGGCCGCCTACCAAACGATCCTGGTTAGCGGAACTTGGCCTGATTGGGGCTCGCTCTGGCCGGTTACGCTGCTCGCAATATTGCTTTGCTTTTGGGGGATGCGCCTGTTCCGCAAGCACTCTGGCGAATTGGTGGATGAACTTTGATGGGCACAATTACTGTTAGCAACCTGGGCAAGGCCTACAAGCAGTACCCCACGCGGTGGAGTCGCCTCGCCGAATGGCTGATTCCTGGGCATAAGGCGCGCCATAGCCTCAAATGGGTATTGCAGGACATAAACTTTACGGTCTCCCCAGGAGAGGCGGTCGGCATCATTGGTATCAATGGCGCTGGTAAAAGCACCCTGCTGAAGATGATCACCGGCACAACTCAGCCAACGACCGGCAGTGTGAACATCACTGGGCGTGTCGCGGCACTGCTGGAACTGGGCATGGGTTTTCATCCGGACTTTACGGGCCGCCAGAACGCATTCATGGCGGGCCAACTGCTTGGCTACAGCGTGGAAGAAATCGCTAGGCTGATGCCCGAGATCGAAGCCTTTGCCGAAATAGGTGAATATATTGATCAACCAGTACGGGTGTACTCCAGTGGTATGCAGATGCGCCTTGCCTTCAGTGTGGCCACCGCACACCGTCCAGATGTGCTGATCGTAGACGAGGCATTATCCGTAGGTGACGCATATTTTCAGCATAAAAGCTTTGATCGCATTCGCGAATTTCGCAAACAAGGCACGACCCTCCTCATCGTTTCTCACGATAAAGGAGCCATCCAGTCCATCTGCGACCGTGCCATCCTGCTTAACGCCGGTAGGCTCGCAATGCAAGGTGAGCCAGAGGCTGTGATGGACTACTACAATGCCATGCTGGCTGATCATCAAAATCAGACGGTCCGTCAATCTGCGTCCGTTGGCGGGAAAGCGCGTTTGGATTCGGGGACTCTCGAAGCCGAGATAGTTGAGGTTGTAATGCTGAATAAAGCCGGGCAGCCAATTGAGGTTGTTGCTGTAGGCGAGAATGTCTGGGCAAAAATAGATGTACGAGTAAATTCCGAAATTGATGGTCTTGTGCTTGGTTTCGGTATAAAGGATCGTATGGGGCAAATGGTCTTTGGAACAAACACCTTTCATACTAAGCAAAAGATTGAGCACGTTGGCGCGGGGTGTCTTTTCCGGTTCAATGTCTACTTTTCTGCCAATCTTGGCGTTGGGTCGTTCTCAGTTCATTGTTCCTTAGTGTGTAATGATAATCATATAGAAAAAAATTATCATTGGATTGATCGCGCTCTGGTATTTGAGGTTATCAATATTGATAAGCCACTATTTGTTGGGTGTGCATGGAACGAATTGGTTTTTGATATACAAAAAATTCACGACCGGCAATAGCTAATAGGTCATAAAAAATGTTTTCTTTCAAAAAATCGTCAGATACAGCTGTTGTTTCAGCTGGCCAAAGCTCTGCTGCGGCTGAGCCAATTGTCGTGGTTGACGTAGGATGTAGGTGGGGATTCGCCGAGCGTTTTTTGTGCGAAAAATGCCAGTCCACCTTCAAGATTTTCGGGTTCGACCCGGACGCGGCAGAGTGTGCCAGGCTTCAAGCTTCTTATAGTCATCTACCGCATGGCTATGTCACCTGTGTGCCAATTGGGTTGGCTGGAAGTCCAGGGCAGCGCAATCTTTATGTTACGAAAGAGCCAGCCTGCAGTTCACTCCATCCACCAATACAGTATCTGGCTGAAAAATATCCTGCTTTGGATTGTATTGGGCTTCAGGAAATACACACCGTCGATGTTACTACGCTTGATTTGTGGGCGTACAAGAATAATCTGCAAGCTATTGACTATATCAAGATTGATACCCAAGGCTCTGAGTTAGAGATATTGAAGGGCGGGGATAGTCTTATTAAAACTATTCGATGTATCGATATAGAAGTTGAATTCAATCCAATCTACGAAGGGCAAACGCTCTTCGGGGAAACAGATACATATCTCCGCTCCAAAGGGTTCGTGCTGTGGCGGCTCTCGAATCTTGTACATTACTCGCTGGGCGGACAGCAACTTTTAATGCCTGATAAGAATTCCGTGTGTTTCGACACCAACGTCCGGCTTGAGTCGGAAGCTTACGGTGGGCAGTTGTTTTGGGCTGACGCTAGGTACATTCATAAGGATGTAATCGCACCGCGATTGCAGGACTCGACTAGGCGCCAACGTGATCTACTCCTTTTCGAAGCGCTTAATATGCGCGACGTGGTTGAACATATGAATCGAGTTGTATCTATCATATGAGCTTTATATCTTACGCTCAAAACTTTGAAGACGTTATGCTTTGGCGCGCGTTAAAGTACGTCGAAAATGGCTTTTATATTGATGTTGGGGCAAATGATCCCTCTATCGACTCAGTCACTAAGGCATTTTATGAGCGCGGATGGCATGGTATCAATATTGAGCCGCTGCCGTCACATCATGCAGATTTGTTAGCAGAGAGGCCGCGAGACATAAATTTGCAGTGCGCAGCTGGCGCGTTCAGCGGCGAGATCGAGATTTGGGATTGTGACATTCGTGGTTGGGCAACAGCATCAGTGAATGTGGCTGCACAGCACATCGCTAATGGACAGACAGGTATTTACCATAAAGTCCCGGTTTATCGGCTTTCTGAAATCTGCGATTTGTACGTGACCGGTGAAATCCATTTCTTGAAGATAGATGTTGAGGGCTTCGAGAGGTCGGTCATCGAGGGGGCAGATTTTTTTCGTTTTCGTCCGTGGATATTAGTCATTGAGGCAACGCTCCCTAATTCAATTGAGGAGATTCACTACGAGTGGGAGATTGATGTCCTGTCTGCGGATTATCTTCTGGCTTATGCTGATGGATTGAATCGCTTCTATGTTGCAAATGAACATACCGAATTGTTGAGCTCTCTGCGCTATCCTCCGAATGTTTTTGATAAGTTTATGCGTTTTGAGCAGTTAACTTCTGAAATAAAAGCTCAGCAGGCCGACGCAGATGCTCGACAAGCTGAGAGCAAAGCTCAGCAAGCCGAGGCTAATGCTCGACAAGCTGAGGCTACTGCTCGACAAGCTGAGGCTGCTGCTCAACAAGCTGAGAGCAAGTTTAAACTAGCCGAAGCCCGGTGTAAGCATGCCGAGGCCAAGCTCAATGCTATTTATCTTAGCCGGTCTTGGAGAGCTACTCACTGGGTTCGCTGGCTCAGCTATCAGGCTTCAGCTTTATCTGAGCAGGGTGTAACGGCGCGTTTCAAGTCGATAGGGAAAAGATTGCGAAACGTGTGCTTGCTTGCTCACTTGAGACGGTCCAGCATCAATGCTCAATTAGCGAGATCCAGTGCCAGCATTCATCTTGCGCTAGATATGTATGTGCTTGGGCAGGGGGTAAAAACGGGTGTTTATCGTGTCTGTGACGAACTCTTTCAGCGTCTTGCCAATCGTAGCGAATTTGACGCCCGTTACTTAATACGTTCCAGCACCCGCGCTGGCAGTCTAAAGTACCTTGATGAACATGATATGCGTGGACCTCAGCTCCCCGAGGACGTGCAAAATCCTTCAAATGCAGTCGACATTCTTCTGTCTCCGTTTGGGGTCGCGCCGCAAAGCTGGCGAAACGACAGAGATGTGCGACATGCACACATTATCTATGACCTGATCGCTGTCCGTAGGCCGGAATATTTCACTGCTGAGGCCAGTTCAGAGGTTCATCAAATAATTGAGAGCCTCACAACTGAGACTTTAATATTCGCGATTTCTGAATATACCAAGCAGGATCTTCTTAATTACCGAAAAGACCTTTCTCCCGAGCAAATAACTGTAATCCCATTGGCGGCCGGCGAACAATTTTCCCCCTGTGCCGACTCGGTTAAAATAGACGCCGTCAGAACACGCTATTCCATTCCAATGGGGGCTCCATATATTTTGAGCTTGGCGACTTTGGAGATCAGGAAGAATCTGAATCGTGTCGTAGAGTCGTATGTTCTGTATATGAATGAGAATCCCAGCAGTGAACTATATCTGGTGCTTGCTGGGATGTCCGGCTGGAAACTCGACTCTCTCAACCAGTCGATATTGAGCTCCGGTCGCTGGCGCCACAGAATTATCTTGACGGGCTTCGTTGAGGACCGCGACCTTTCGGCTCTTTACAGTGGCGCGCTATGCTTTATCTATTTGTCTCAATTTGAGGGCTTTGGCTTGCCGCCGTTAGAGGCAATGGCTTGCGGAACGCCCGTGATCTGTTCGAACAACTCCTCGCTTCCAGAGGTGGTCGGCAGTGCTGGAGTGCTAATTGATGCTGACGACGTTGCTTCGGCAGTCGCCTCGCTCACCGCAATTGTTACGCAACCGGGGTTACGTCTGAGGCTATCTGAGCAGGGTTTAGAGCGTGCGAAGCTGTTCACTTGGGAGAAATGCGAGCTAGTTGTCTTAGAAGCTTTGCGGGATTTTTCCTTGCGAAAGCCTTCTACATCTTTCCAAGATGGCTTGGTTTTAGAATAAGTTCCGTACTCCCGATGTATATATATTTTTTCTAGCTCTTTGGAAGTCCAGATGTCACTTTCTACCGAAAATGCTTCATTAGATTATGAGGCTCACGCCACATACTTGGGGTATCGCAATGGTGATCAGGGGCCTCGCTTCCCTGTACGCGAGCGGAATAAAATAGACATGGCAGCTTGGCCCAGCTGGAGCTTTAGAATAAAAAGCCCTGAAAGTGCCTCTAGGATCGAAGGAGGTTTACGAGTTGATGGGCAACTGAAATCAGGTTGCGAAAAGCAGCCTTTAGTTAGCTACGTCACTGTTGTGAGAAATAACGAGCGCACGCTTGAACGCACAATAAAAAGCGTGCAAAGCCAAGACTATGATAATGTTGAGCATATAATTCTCGACGGTGCCTCGACGGACGGGACGCTCGGAATAATCCAACGCTACGCTGATGTGATCGACTACTTCATCTCCGAGCCCGACGCAGGGCTTTATGATGCTCTTAATAAAGCTATTCCTTTGGCTCGAGGGCAGCTTATCTGCGTCCTGAACTCTGATGATTGGTTAGAGTGCGACGCTGCACGGATTGCGGTTAGTCATCTGAGAGATACGGACAGTGCGGTTCTAATTCTAACAGCAGCCCGGGTTGCGGATAATGAGGGGGCCATTCATGAATGGCCCCCTGCATTTGTGCATCCTGGTTCCTATTTTACCTGTGCTAATGATTGTCATAATGCGATATACGCAAGTAGAAGAAGCTATGAGCTTTCAGGTCCCTATGACCATACCTACAAGATTGCGGCAGACTTCAAATGGATAATGAGTTGTCTGGATGCAGGCTCTACATTTATCTACACGGCAGAGTCGACTGTAAATTATTCCCTTGGCGGGACCTCAGGAGATTTTCTTGGGCACAGCCGTGAATGTATGAAAGTAGTTCATGAGCGCTTCCCTTATCTCACTGAACAAGAGGTTAGAGGGCTCTACCATTGCTATTTTATTTTTAGCAATCCGCAGCACAAAATTGATCAAGATATTCCCGAAAGCTACACGGGGTTTCTTAGAAAAATTATGGCGGATCATGCTAATCGTATAGATTTTTGCTCTAGTCTCGGTTGGGCTGCTATCACAAAGTTGGATCACCCAAGCGACAGGTCGTCACCTATTCTGAGTCGAGGCTTCGTCGGCCTGAAGTATGCTATCGCCGCGAAGCTAAGAAGGTATCCCTTTATTTATAATATCGCTCGAAACGTTTATAGAAACTTCATCAAGGTGTAGCTTCGTGGCACGAATTGCATACATTGACCATTCCTTCCACAAGAAAACGCTATCTACAAGTTTTCTTCCTGAAATGCTTCATCGCCACGGCCATGTCGTCGAGTATTTTTGGGATGAATCGTGGGCGGGGGGGGCGGCAGTTTCTTGGGAGGGCGTTGAAAATCATGACGTGGTGATCATGTTTCAGGCATATAGCCCAATCTTGGAGCGTTACTATCGAACGCTACACCCTAATGTCATATTCATTCCTATGTTAGATCAGTTTGGCGTCTGGCAAGGGCCGTTATTTAATCTTGCAAGATTTTGGGAGCCATTTCAAGGCAGTAAGGTCATCAGCTTCTCCAATGCAGTTCACGCCATTTCTGTTGGGGCTGGAATTGCTAGTCATCATTGCCGCTACTATCAGCCCGTTGCGGAAAGAGATCTTTCTGACATGCAAGGCCTGCACGGTTTTTTTTGGCTTCGCAGAGAGGACCAAATACCGTGGAAGACAATCCGTTCACTAATAGCAGGATCTAATTTCGACAGTTTCCACATTCACTTAGCGTCCGACCCTGGAAGTCCGGAACCTGTACTGCCTTCGGAGGAGGATATTAAGCGGTACAGAATCACCACTTCGACGTGGTTTCAGGACAAGGTCGAGCTTTACGGGGTACTCGAAAAAGCGAATGTTTTCTTTGCTTCACGTATGGAGGAAGGAATAGGCCAGTCCTTTTTAGAAGCGCTAGCACGGGGTCAATGCGTTGTAGCTCCAAATAACGGAACTATGAACGAATACATACTGCACGGCATGAATGGGCTTCTCTACGAAAGTACAGATCCGCAGCCGCTGAACTTCTATAACGTCCAGGCTCTAGGCAGCGCGGGTAGGCAATCCGTGTCTCTTGGTCAGCGCGCTTGGCAAGAAGGTGAAGAGCGTCTTGTTAGATATATAGTGACACCTAGCGAACATTTATATGTAGGAAAGTACGTTCATCAGAGCGTATCGCCTACGTTCTGCTCTCGTATTGAATCGCACCTACGCTATGTCGCTCGCAGAAACTCAATAGCTAGAAGAGCTTTCAGTTTCTTAAGGCGCTGAAGAAAAACGCCGAGAGCTGATCTGTAGCGAATAGATCAATAATCATTTTTCTACCATATTTGGCAAGGTAAGCATGAGAAGGAAAGTTTTTGTTGCCGGTCATCGTGGTTTGGTCGGAACTGCAACGACTCGTGCGCTTGAATGCGCTTCTGAGAACTACGTTGTACTAACTAGAACACATCAGCAGCTTGATCTTGAGGATCGCGACGCTACATTCGAATTCTTTCAGAAAGAGAAGCCTGATTTCGTTGTAGTATGTGCGGCGAAGGTTGGCGGTATTCTTGCCAACTCCCAGCTACCGGTCGACTTCCTTCATCAGAACTTGCGAATACAACTAAATGTGTTCGACGCAGCCTATGGTTCGGGTGTCAAACGCATGATATTTCTTGGCTCTTCTTGCATATACCCGAGAGATTGTCCGCAACCCATTAAAGAGGAATATCTATTAACTGGCCCGCTGGAAGCCACCAATCGAGCTTACGCATTGGCCAAAATCGCTGGCGTTGAATCGTGCCGGTCATTCAACAAACAGTACGGCACTCAATATCTTTCTCTCATGCCGACGAATATGTACGGTCCAGGAGACAATTATCATCCAGAACATTCTCATGTTTTGCCAGCATTGATCCGCCGCCTCCATGCTGCGAAAGTTGCTGAACAGCCATCGGTTGAGGTATGGGGGTCGGGCACTCCCCGCCGCGAGTTTATGTTTTCTCTGGATTTAGGCTTCGCCATCAGGTTCCTTCTCGGCTTATCGGACAATGTCTTCTCGACGCTGACTGCCGCACACGTAGCACCACTGCTGAATGTCGGTGTGGGAGAGGACATCACAATCCGGGAGTTGGCTGAGATGATCCGTTTTACAATCGGCTATGAGGGGGAGCTCCTGTTCGACGTTAGCAAGCCAGACGGCACGCCACGTAAACTCTTAGATGTCAGCCGGCTGCATAACCTTGGCTGGAAGGCCCAAACAACGCTAAACGTGGGCTTGCATGCAGCCTATGAAGACTATCTGAAGACCCTCGATAAGGAGAAAAAATGACCATTGCAGTAGTTACCGGTATTACCGGGCAAGATGGTGCATATTTGACGGAACTGCTATTAGAAAAGGGCTATACCGTCTACGGCACTTATCGCCGGACTAGTTCGGTCAATTTCTGGCGTATCGAAGAGTTGGGCATTGATCGGCACCCAAATTTGCATTTGGTTGAGTACGATCTGACGGACCTATCGGCGAGCATTCGTTTGTTGCAAACGACGGAAGCGACAGAAGTCTACAACCTGGCGGCTCAGAGTTTCGTTGGCGTATCCTTCGAGCAGCCGCTTACCACCTTGGACATTACTGGCGCTGGCGCGGTTAACCTTCTGGAAGCCATTCGGATCGTTAATCCCAAGATTCGTTTTTACCAAGCCTCGACCTCTGAGATGTTTGGTGAAGTGCAGGCCATTCCTCAAATTGAAACGACGCCCTTTTATCCGCGTAGCCCTTACGGCGTCGCCAAGTTGTACGCTCACTGGATGACCATCAACTACCGCGAGTCATACGGGATTTTTGGTACTAGCGGCATTTTGTTCAACCATGAGTCGCCGCTGCGCGGTAGGGAATTCGTGACGCGCAAGATCACCGACAGCGTGGCCAAGATCAAGCTCGGCAAGTTGGAAGTGCTGGAACTTGGCAATATGGACGCAAAGCGTGATTGGGGCTTCGCCAAGGAATACGTGGAAGGCATGTGGCGCATGCTGCAGGTTGACGAGCCGGATACCTTTGTATTGGCCACCAACCGAACCGAAACGGTTCGTGACTTCGTATCGATGGCCTTCAAAGCCTCGGGTGTAAATCTGGAGTGGTCAGGTAAGGCTGAAGGAGAAAAGGCAGTTGATGCGGCGACAGGCAAACTTGTCGTCACAGTCAACCCTAAGTTCTACCGACCAGCCGAAGTGGATCTGCTGATCGGCAACCCGTCGAAAGCAAAGGAAAAACTGGGCTGGGAGCCTAAGACCACGTTGGAACAGCTGTGCCACATGATGGTTGAGGCGGACCTCCGTCGTAATGAAGCTGGATTCTCATTCTGATGAGTAACGCACCTAAACGTGCGCTGATCACTGGCATTCGTGGGTTCACCGGCCGTTACATGGCCAATGAATTGATGTCGCACGGTTACCAAGTGGTTGGTTTGGGAAGCCAGCCCTCAGATCAGCCTGACTACCATAAGGTGGATCTGACCGACCCTGCCGCTACGCGGAAGGCAATAGCTGAGATCCGGCCTGACGTGGTGCTGCATCTGGCTGCGTTGGCGTTTGTTGGCCATGGTGATACGAACGGGTTTTATCGCGTGCATTTGATCGGCACGCGCAACTTGCTCGAAGCTTTGGCTTCAGCTGAGCGAAAGCCAGAATGCGTATTGCTGGCGGGCAGCGCCTACGTGTACGGTAATAGCGCAGGCGGCGTCCTCCATGAGGGCACTCTGCCGGTCCCTGCTAACGACTACGCGGTTAGTAAGCTGGCCATGGAGTACATGGCCTCTTTGTGGCAGGAGCGTTTGCCACTGGTTATCGCGCGCCCTTTTAACTACAGCGGGGTAGGGCAGGCAGAAAATTTTCTATTGCCCAAAGTTGTGTCGCACTTCCGCCGGAAGGCGACCAAAATCGAACTGGGCAACCTGGATGTCTGGCGTGATTTCAGCGATGTGCGGGCCGTGGTTCAGGCTTATCGTCGCTTAATTGAAGTTAAGCCTCTGGGGCAGACGGTCAACGTCTGTTCCGGGCAAGCTCATTCTTTGCGCGAGATACTTGAGATATGCCAAGCCGTAACGGGGCATTCGATGGACGTAATGGTAAACCCGGCGTTCGTGCGTGCCAATGAGGTCAAGACATTGTGCGGCGATGCCACACGTCTGCGGTCGTTGATTGGTAGCTGGGAAACGCCCTCGTTAGAAGATACCTTGCGCTGGATGCTGGCGGCTGCCTAATCAATGAACGTTATTCTCTCTGTAGACCCGGTTCGCTTTCCACTGACCGGTATTGGCCGTTACACATACGAGCTTGCCCGTGCGCTTGAAGCGGCTGAGGGGGTAGAAACGTTGCGCTACTTTTCCGGCGCAAGTTTCGTTGCTGGCTTGCCCAGCGCGAGCGACACCTCTGATGGTGGATATGGTTTAAGGCGCGCAGTGCAGAAGAGCGCTCTGGCCATCGAGGTGTACCGATTACTGATGCCGCTGCTCCGCACGCGTGCGTTGCGGGGCTGTTCGGATTCGCTTTATCACGGCACTAATTTTTTTATTCCGCCTTTCTCTGGCAAGAGCGTAGCGACCTTTCACGACCTCTCACCGTTCACCTGGGCGCACTGTCATCCCGCTCAGCGCATACGGTATCTACAGAAAGAGCTTGGTAAGACGCTGGAACGTGCCGATGCGTTGATTACCGACTCCGAATACACGCGTCAGGAGCTGGCGGCCTATTTTTCCTGGCCAATCGAGCGCATCCATACCGTGCCGTTGGCCAGCTCCGATGAGTTTCGGGTACGTGGGGCGGATGCGTTGCGTGATGCGCTGAACCGCCACGGGCTTGTGTACGGGGGTTATAGCTTGTTCGTCGGCACATTGGAGCCGCGCAAGAATATCGAGACGTTGCTCGACGCTTACAGCAGGTTGCCGGTTTCGTTGAAAAAGCGCTGGCCTCTTGTGCTCACGGGCTACCAGGGCTGGCGCAACGATGCCATACGCGAGCGGCTTGATCGTGCAGTGGATGAAGGTTGGGCTCGACACCTTGGTTTCGTGCCCGGCGAAGACCTGCCTTTGCTGTTTGCTGGGGCGCGCTTGTTTACCTTCCCTTCGTTGTACGAAGGGTTCGGTATGCCTGTGCTGGAGGCAATGAGTTCCGGGGTGCCGGTTGTTTGTTCCAACAGCTCGTCGCTACCGGAAGTCGCAGGTAGCGTCGCGCTGATGTGCGACCCGATGGATATCGATACGCTTACCGACCTAATCGCCCGGGGCTTGGAAGATGACTCCTGGCGGGCTACAGCAATAACCGAAGGTTTGAAGCATGCTGCCTCGTTTTCCTGGCAGCGCTGCGCCATGCAGACCATGAGCGTCTATGAACGGGTACTGAGCGCTGGATGATCAAGGTTCTTCATTTTTTTAAAACCTACTGCCCTGACACCATGGGTGGTATCGAGCAGGTGATCTTCCAGCTAGCGCAGGGAGGTGCGGCCTATGGGGTCGCGCCCGAAGTGCTCTACCTGAGCCCGAGAGGTGCAGCACGGGGGGAAACGGTCGGCCATCATGTTGCACACCGTTCGAAGCTTGATTTGCATTTGGCCTCTACAGGCTTGTCCTGGTCCGCGATAGGTGACTTTGCCGAGCTGGCCGAACAGGCCGACGTGGTTCATTACCATTTCCCGTGGCCATTCATGGATGTCGCGCATTTTGCTGCACGCGTTCGTAAGCCGTCGGTGGTCAGTTATCACTCTGACGTGGTCAAGCAGAGGCTTTTGCTGAAACTCTACGCACCGTTGATGCACCGCTTTCTTGGTAGCGTTGATCGCATCGTGGCCGCGTCACCAAACTATGTAGAAACCAGCCCGGTGCTGCAGCGGCATTGCGACCGTGTCAGCGTGATCCCGTACGGGCTGGACCGCAGTACCTATCCCATTCCCAGCGCTGAACGGCTTGATTACTGGCGTGGCCGTCTGGGTGAGAAATTTTTTCTGTTCGTCGGCGCGCTGCGCTATTACAAAGGCCTTAATTATTTGCTTGAGGCTGTCCGCGGGACTGACATGACCGTTGCGGTGGTTGGCACCGGGCTGGAAGAGCAAAAGCTTCAGGCGCAAGCTCAGGACTCGGGGTTCGGCAAACTGCACATGCTTGGGGGCCTTCCAGATGAGGATAAGGCCGCACTGCTGACTTTGTGCCACGCGTTCGTGTTTCCTTCGCATCTTCGGTCCGAGGCTTTCGGCATCTCGCTGCTGGAGGGAGCAATGTTCGGTAAGGCGCTTATATCCTGCGAGATCGGGACGGGTACTACATTCATCAACGTCGCAGATGAGACCGGTTTGGTCGTGCCGCCACGTGATCATGTGGCGCTGCGTCAGGCGATGCTGCGTTTGCACCATGAACCGGAACTATCGGCACGCATGGGTGAGAAGGCAGCGCAGCGGTTCGAGCGGGTGTTTCGTGCCGAGTCGATGCTGTCGGCGTATGGCGACCTCTATCGCGAACTGGTGTAGCGGTCATGCGCATACTGGTGACCGGCGCTTCAGGCTTTTTGGCTTCGGCATTGCTGCCGGGGCTGAAGCAACAAGGTCATGACGTGGTCGCTACAACGCGAAGTTCTGTATCAGCACGTGTTGATGGAGTCGACTATCATCTTGGCGGAGATCTGAGCGAAGCTCAGGACTGGCATTTGCCATTGCAGGACGTTGAAGTCGTGGTTCATACAGCTGCTCGTGTCCATGTCATGGACGAGTCTAGCGATGACCCATTACAAGCCTTTCGCCGAATCAACGTTTTCGCAACGCTCGACTTAGCGCGCCAAGCGGCGGAGGCCGGGGTAAGCCGCTTCGTGTTCATCAGCTCTATTAAGGTATCGGGTGAGCAGACCCGGCTGGGCATGCCCTTTCGTCCGGACGATGTACCTCGCCCCGCCGATCCGTATGGAGTCTCCAAGCGGGAGGCGGAGGACGGTCTTTTGGCGCTGGCGGCCGAATCCGGCATGGAGGTGGTAATCGTCCGCCCGCCGTTGGTATATGGCCCAGGCGTAAAGGGCAACTTTGCCAGCATGATAGAACTGTTGGATAAGGGGGTGCCGCTCCCGCTGGGCGCTGTCTACAACAAGCGCTCGCTGGTGGGCATCGGCAACCTTGTCGATCTAATCATCCTTTGTCTCGACCACTCGGCAGCGGCTAATCAGGTCTTTTTTGTGAGCGATGATGAAGATCTGTCAACCACCGAAATGCTGAGGTGCGTAGCCGAGGCGATGGGCAAGCCTGTACGGCTGGTTCGTGTTCCCGCAAGCATGCTCCAGATCGGCGCTACGTTGCTTGGAAAAAAGGCGATGGCTCAACGATTGCTGGGCTCGTTGCAGGTAGATATCACCAAGACGCGCGGGCTTCTGGGTTGGACGCCACCATATACAGTAGAAGAGGGGCTCAGGTACTGCTTCGAGTCTTTCAAACCGTCCGTAGGTAGGTGAACGTTTGATTCGCATCTTTGATTTGATCTTTTCGGTGCTGGGCTTGATTGTCTGTTTTCCGGTGCTGCTGGCGTTGGCGATAATCGGCCTGTTCGATACAGGCTCTCCTGTTTTTCGGCAGGTGCGTGTCGGGCGTCACCAGAAGCCCTTCACCCTGGTCAAGTTCCGGACCATGAAGGTAGATACCGCTTCGGTTGCGACGCATCTTGCCAGCAGTGCTTCCGTAACTCCGTTCGGTCGTTTTCTGCGCAAGACCAAACTGGACGAACTGCCCCAGTTGTGGAATGTGCTTAAAGGCGATATGAGTCTGGTCGGTCCGCGTCCTGGCTTGTTCAATCAAGTAGAGCTGACCGAGCATCGCGCCGAACGCGGGGTGTTCGAGGTTCGCCCGGGGATCACCGGGCTAGCGCAGGTGAGCGCAATCGATATGTCGACACCAGCATTGTTAGCCGAAACAGACCAAAAGATGATCCAGAGCCTAACGCTGGTGGATTACTTCAAATACATCTTCATGACTGTAACAGGCAGAGGCGCAGGAGACCGGATTAGGTAGTGCGTATGAATGTTGAATATGAGCCTTTGATCCTGGTTTACCTTCAAGGGGCCGCCGAACAAACGATTGCTAAAAGTGCTGGTCTGCTTGCAGACGTACGGCGAGGAGTTCTGCGTTTGCTTCTTCAGCGGCGCAGCTAACGGCACTCCTGACCCTTTCTGCCACCTGATTGATCAAAAAATTTGCATCTATCTTACTGGCTTGTTGCTGGAGCAGCTTCAGCCCGGCGACTTGAGGCTTTTATATGTTGAGGTTGGCTGAAAAATTGCGCATGCATTTAGTGCGTTTACCTAGACGGCAGAAGCGCCTGGTCCAGGTTGCTGCGGATGTGTTGTTGGTCTGGCTTTCGCTGTGGCTGGCTTTTTTTATTCGGCTTGGAGAGGCTGATTTTGTTGAACCGTTTGGCGGCCACGCTTGGTTATTCGCCATCGCTCCCCTTTTGTCGCTCCCATTCTTCATCCGTTTAGGTATGTATCGCGCAGTCATGCGCTATTTCGGAAATGATGCGCTCGTTGCGATAGCCAAGGCTGTAACTCTCTCGACGTTACTGTTGGCGCTGGCTATCTATTGGCGATCCGACGCTCCCAAGTTGATACCCCGTTCGATGGTATTCAACTATTGGTGGCTGAGCCTTGTGATGATCGGAGGCCTGCGGCTGCTGATGCGCCAGTATTTCCTCGGCGATTGGTTCACTGTGGGACAGCCGCTTGGCTTGAGCCGACGGGAAATGGCGCTAACCAGGATAGCCATATATGGCGCCGGAACGGCTGGTAATCAGCTGGCGGCGGCGCTGCGTCTTGGAAGGGTGATGAGGCCGATCGCATTTATTGATGACGACCCCAACCTTGCCAATCGAATCATTGCCGGTATCCGCGTCTATTCGCCAAGGCACATCCAGCAGATGATCGATGAGACGGGCGCCGACGAGATTCTGCTAGCCATTCCTTCGGCCACGCGTGCACGGCGGCGTGAGGTTTTGGAGACGCTCGAGAACTATCCGCTACACGTGCGTAGCGTGCCGGGATTCATGGATCTGGCTAGCGGACGGGTTAAGGTCGAGGACATCCAGGAGGTGGACATCGCCGACCTGCTAGGCCGCGATGCTGTACCGCCGCAGCAAGCGCTGTTTGAGAAGTGCATCCGCGGCAAGGTGGTGATGGTGACCGGGGCTGGCGGGTCGATCGGCTCGGAGCTGTGCCGGCAGATCCTGTCTAACAAGCCCAAGGCGTTACTGCTGTTCGAGCACAGTGAGTTCAACCTTTACAGCATTCACATGGAACTGGAGCGGAGGATCGAGCGGGCCTCGTTGTCCGTCAAGCTGGTTCCAATTATGGGGTCGATTCGTAATCCGGATCGTCTAGTGGACGTGATGCGCACCTGGCAGGTGGAGACTATCTACCATGCTGCGGCATACAAGCATGTGCCGATGGTGGAGCATAACGTCGCCGAGGGCGTACTGAACAACGTGCTGGGCACCATGAATACGGCCCAAGCCGCTGTGCAAGCGGGCGTCGCCAACTTCGTGCTGATCTCCACCGACAAAGCGGTTCGGCCTACCAATGTGATGGGCAGTACCAAGCGCGTCGCGGAGATGATTCTGCAAGCACTGAGCAGAGAGTCTGCGCCTGTGCTGTTCAATGCGGACGGGGCGGTGCATCACGTCAACAAGACCCGCTTCACCATGGTTCGCTTCGGCAACGTGCTGGGCTCGTCCGGGTCGGTGATTCCTCGGTTCTATCAGCAGATTCGCAGCGGTGGGCCGGTGACTGTGACCCACCCGAAGATCACCCGTTACTTCATGACCATCCCCGAGGCGGCGCAGTTGGTGATCCAGGCGGGCTCCATGGGGCAGGGTGGCGATGTGTTCGTATTGGATATGGGGCAGCCCGTGCGCATTGCCGAATTGGCCGAGAAGCTGATTCACCTGTCTGGCTTAAGCGTTCGTTCGGAGAAATGCCCGCACGGCGACATCGCGATCGAATTCACAGGATTGCGTCCAGGTGAGAAGCTCTATGAGGAGCTGCTGATCGGCGACAATGTGAGCCCCACTGAGCATCCAATGATCATGCGTGCCGATGAGGAGTACTTCACCTGGGACGTATTGCGTGGCGTATTGGCCAAACTGCTGAAGGCCGTCGAGCAAGATGATTACCCACAGGTGCGGATGTTGCTGCGCGAAGTGGTGAGCGGATACGTTCCGGAAGGGGAGATAGTCGACTTAATCTATCAGCAACGGCGAGTGGGCCCGACTGAGTGAGGGGCCAGTTGCTTTGGTC
The DNA here is from genome assembly GCF_003696365.1 of Stutzerimonas zhaodongensis. Classification (GTDB taxonomy): domain Bacteria; phylum Pseudomonadota; class Gammaproteobacteria; order Pseudomonadales; family Pseudomonadaceae; genus Stutzerimonas; species Stutzerimonas zhaodongensis. The sequence continues at coordinate 1,312,137 of NZ_RFFM01000001.1, read as the reverse complement.
GGGGGAATGCCTCCAGTAGCGCGCTTGGTATTTAGCGTGTCGATAGGGCTACTGAAGGTATGAGCTTGCTCGCGATCGCTTGAGTTGCGGGAATGACGGGGCAAAGGTTGGGCGGCAGGGATCACCTCACCGTTGGCAACCCGTTAGCCTCCAAGCCCTTGGCGGCCGCGCGGACGCTTCAATGCAGTCGCTGCGGTAACAGAACGCTTTTCGGGTTAGCCATCGTGACATCAATGCTTGATTGTCGGGTCGGTAGTGCAGTGACAGATCAGACCTCCATCCACTTCGGCTTCGGATAACGGCGGTCCGCTTTACCTGCTTTAAGCACGGCCCCGGGCACCTCATGGCCGACCAGCTCGGGCAGGCTGGCAGCGCATTGAAGCAGCCTGTCCAGATCAACGCCCGTATCCAAACCCATGCGCTGGAACATGTGTACCAAATCCTCTGTGCAGATGTTGCCACTGGCACCGGGTGCGTAGGGGCAGCCGCCGAGGCCGCCAAGCGAGGCGTCGAAGCGGTCGATACCGGCGTTCAGCGCGGCCAGGGCGTTGGCCAGGCCCATGCCCCGTGTGTTGTGGAAGTGCGCGGTGAACACTGCGTCGGGCCAGTGGTTCTTTGCGTGCCGGCATAGCCGTTCGACCTGTGCCGGGTCGGCCATGCCCGTGGTGTCGCAGAGGGTAATGCCTTGCACGCCAATCTCGACTAGGCGCTGTATCAGTTCATGGATTCGCGTATCGGAGACCTCGCCCTCGAACGGGCAACCGAATGCGGTGGACAGCGAGGCATTGATGAAAACATCAGTGCCTCGAGTGACTTCGATTATTTCGCCAAACTGCAGTAGCGATTGCTCTGGCGTCATTCGCAGGTTGGCCAGGCCATGGGTGTCGCTGGCGGACATCACCAGATTGACCTCATCCACATCGCAAGCTAGGGCGCGCTCGCAGCCTTTCACATTGGGTACCAGTACGGTGTATACGACACCCGGAACTCGGCGAATGCCGCGCATAACTTCTTCGGCATCCCGCAAATTTGGGATGGCCTTTGGCGAAGTGAAGGAGGTGACTTCGATCTTGGCGAGCCCTGTTTCGGAGAGACGATCGATCAAGGCGATTTTGTCTTCGGTGGGAATGAAGTTCGCTTCGATCTGAAAGCCGTCGCGGGTGGCGACGTCCTGGATGTAGAGGCGTTTAGTCATGGGTATCTCCGTTCGTGAAAGCGCTGCTTGTTGGAGCGTGATAAAAGGCGACAGCGCCGTGAAGGGGGATCGCAGAAATACTGAAACGTGGGGTGAAGCCCACCCTACGATGGCCGCGGTCGCTTAGATGACCCCGCGTTCACGCAACCCCCTGACTTGCGCTTCGGTCAGGCCAAGCCCCGCCAAAACATCCTCGGTATGCTCGCCCAGTTTCGGGCCTCCAGCGCCGATACGCCCGGGTGTACGACTGAGTTTGGGAAGCACGCCCGGCACCTTGAGCGGGCCGGCGAAAGTCTGCACCTGCTCGATCATCTGCCGGGCCAGGTAGTGCGGGTCCTTGACGATATCGGCGGCGGTGTAGGGGTAGCCGGCCGGGACGCGCGCTGCTTTCAGCGCCTCAATGACGTCATCGCGACTATGTTGAACGGTCCATTCACCAATAGCCGTGTCTATCAGCTCGGCATGTAAGGCGCGGCCATCGTTATGGGCGAAGCGCGGATCGTCGGCCAGATCCTGGCGGCCCATCAGCATCATCAAACGCTTGTAGATACTGTCGCCATTGCCGGCGATCAGCACATAGGCACCATCGCTGCATAGGTAGGAGTTCGATGGCGTGATTCCTGGAAGGGCACTGCCGGCCGGCTCGCGGACATAGTCGAAAGCATCGTACTCAGGCACCAGGCTTTCCATCATCGCGAACACGGATTCGTACAGCGCCACATCGATTTCCTGGCCAATGCCGCTGCGGTTGCGCTCTTGCAGGGCGAGCAGAACACCGATGACGCCATATAGCGATGACAGCGAATCGCCGATGCTTACACCCACGCGTACCGGAGGCTGGCCCGGGTATCCGGACAGGTGCCGCAGGCCGCCCATGGCTTCACCGATTACGCCGAAGCCTGGGAGGTCGCGGTAAGGTCCGGTTTGACCGTAGCCGGAGATGCGCAACATGATCAGGCGTGGGTTGAGCTTCGACAGCTCGTCCCAGCCCAGCCCCCAGCCTTCAAGCGTGCCAGGGCGAAAGTTTTCCACCAACACGTCCGCTTCGGCGACCAGCTGGCGGACGATCTGCTGGCCTTCGGGTTCCTTCAGGTCTAGCGTTACCGACTGTTTGTTGCGTGACTGCACGTGCCACCAGAGCGAGGTGCCGTCCTTGAGTTTGCGCCATTTGCGCAGCGGGTCACCGACGCCCGGCGGTTCGATCTTGACTACTTCCGCACCGAATTCGCCGAGCATTTTGCTTGCGAAGGGTCCGGCAATCAGCTGGCCCATCTCGATGACCTTCAGACCTTGCAGTGGCAGGCCGGCCCCATTCTGTTCACTCATCGCTACACCTGTGGCGGGTCGATTCATGTGTGCAGGATGACCGACCGGATCGCTGCGGACAATTACCGAATAGCAAAGGTTGGTTTCGTAAAGCACGAAGGATGGCGGGTGATGCCTTTTAGCCCTGGCCGGTTTATTGTCCTCGGTTCGTCATCTGCGAATACGAGAGTCAATTATGCTGCGTGTCGATTTCGTAACCCTGCGCCTGTTCGTGGCTGTTGCCGACGAACGCAGCCTTACCCGGGCCGCCGAACGTGAGCACTTGGCGCTTGCGGCAGTGAGCAAGCGCATCAGCGATCTGGAAAGCCAGCTGGGCGTGAACCTGTTGTATCGCCAGCCCAAGGGTGTTGAGTTATCGCCTGCCGGTCACGCGCTGTTGCATCACGCTCGTAATCTGCTCGATGGCCTGCAACAGATGGATGCCGATCTCAGCGAATTCAGCCAGGGCGTGAAGGGCCACGTCCGCATCCACGCCAACACTTCGGCGGTAATCGAGTTCCTCCCTGAGGATCTTAGCGACTTCGCTCGCTTGCATCCTGAGGTGAAGATCGACCTCGAGGAGCGGGTCAGCAGTGACACGTTACGAGCGTTGCGTGAAGGGCTGACCGATATCGGTATCTTCGCTGGGCATATGCCAGCCGACGACCTACAGGTGTTTAGCTATCGCGAGGACAGACTGGTGCTTGTGACGCCGCGAGACCATCCACTGGCCAATCACAGCGACATAGCCCTACGAGATGCTGCCGGTTTCGACTTCATCGGGCTGCAGCAGGATGCTTCGCTTCACGCGCTGTTGCAGCAGTCCGCGCAGCAGGTGGGTACGCCGCTAAGGCTGCGCATTCAGGTGCGCAGCTTTGAAGCGATCTGTCGCATGATTCATACAGGCATGGGAATTGGTGTACTCCCCGAGCAGGTGGTCCGTAACTATTTGCCGGCACTGGATGTGGCGATCGTGCCACTGACGGATCCATGGGCCCTGCGGGAACTGAAGCTGGGTGTGCGCAACCTTGAGAGCCTGTCGGTGACTGCGCGGCAAATGCTCGATCATCTCACCGCCCGCGAAGGCAGTGGTTACAGGGCTACGGAAAGCGACCGGTTTGCATCGAAGCCTTCGTAAGAGGCGAAGCCCTGGTTGGTCAAATATGAATGTCGGCGATAAAGAACCGCAGAGTAGAGTCGTCCTAGCAACCCGGCTCACACAATTACAAAACGGAGCTTTCCATGGCACGACTTTCCCGAGGTTTCACCCTTCTGATTGCTGTATCGGTCCTATCCAGCCTGGTGACCGCTCACGCGGCCGATCCGATTCTCATCAAGTTCTCCCACATCACCGCTGACAGCACGCCGAAAGGGCAGGGCGCTCTGATGTTCAGGAGCCTGGTGGAGGAGCGACTTCCTGGCCAGGTGGAAGTGCAGGTTTACGCCAACTCCTCGTTGTACGGTGATGGCAAGGAGATGGAAGCGCTGCTACTCAACGAAGTCCAGATGCTTGCTCCGGCGCCGTCAAAGCTGGAGCAGTACACCAAGCAGTTGCAGCTCTTCGACCTGATGTTCCTGTTCGATGACGTTGCGGCAGCGCAGCGTTTCCAGCAATCGGACAGGGGCAGGGCCATGCTCAAGTCCATGGAGGACAAGGGCATCACCGGTCTGGCGTTCTGGCTCAACGGCATGCGCCAGTTCACGGCGAACAAACCTTTGAGGGACCCTGCTGATGCTCGGGGCCTGAAGTTCCGCGTACAGCCATCGGATCTTCAAGCGGCTCAGTACACCGCTTTGCGTGCGGTTCCGCGCAAGATGGCCTTCGCCGAGATTTACCAAGGCCTGCAAACCGGTGTGGTCAATGCGCAGGACAACCCCTGGTCGAACATCTACAGCCAGAAGTACTTCGAAGTACAGAAGTACATGACCGAGTCCAACCATGGCGTTGGCAATTATTTGCTGATTACCAATACCCAATTCTGGAATGGCTTACCCAAGCCGGTGCGTGCCGAACTCGAGAAGATCATCGATGAGGTTACCGTTGAGGTGAACAAGCAGGCCGAGGCGCTAAATGAAAAGGCCAAACAGGACATCATCGCGACTGGGAAAAGCGAGCTGTTGGTTTTGACAGACGAACAGCGCAACGCATGGCGCGACGCTGTACGCCCCGCCTGGAAAAAGTTCGAAGCGGGTATTGGCCCGGATCTGATCAAAGCAGCCGAGGCCGCCAATCGGGCGCAGTGATCGAGGCTTTCACCTGCCGTGTCAGGCTTAAAAGGCTGAGCGGCAGTTTGAATCAGTCAGGCACCAGGCTTTTGCTTTCGATTGGCAACAACTGCACGCATGGATGCTTTCTTCCTTCCAGCTTTAACAGCCTCTGAAGTGCATCGTTCACTGCCTGCCGGTCCCGCCAGTTCTCCACATGGGCGTCTGCCTGATCGCGCAAGGCCCGGATCTCCTCATGGATGGCAGCTATCTGTTCTTCGCTTGGACTGTCGAGGATGGCGTTCTTCATGCATTGCAGCAGCGTGATCATTACTAGCGGATCCTGACTGGCATAGACCCGAATTGGAGCGATCACCATTTCCAGCATCCGTTGCATGGCTAACTGCGGGTAGTACAAGCGCGGTTGGCCTTGGTCGAAACAGCCGACATCGAATGGTGGGACCCCGCCCAGGCGCTGCAGCAGCACGCTGATCAGGTTGATCGCCCGCATGGCAGTGCCTGGGTCGTTGATTGCCGGGCTGATCGCCTTGACGGCGATTTCAGAGATTTGCCGCATGCCATATGAGACGTTAGCGCTGGCAAATTCGTTATTGTGGAAGTCGAAACAGTCGCTCGCCCTCGCCTGATCGTCTTCGCTCAAAGGCTGGCTGAAACGGATCAGTGGATGGCCCACTACCAGAAAGAAGCCCGGCTCCACCTGCACCACGGCCTTCAGGCTGCGCGTGCTCAACAGTTCGCCCAAGCGTCGCTCGTTCACCGCACGCAGGTAGCCAGGCTTGGCTGCTGGCAAACACCACCAGTCCTGATCATCTGGCATCGCGCCTGCGCTGGCGAGACGTTTCTTGCGTTTGTCCAGCGTCGCGCATGCGCCGCTATAGAGCTGGCTCAGCACCCAGTCGACCTGAATCGATTGCGAAACAGAGCGGATGAACACCACGAACATCGCCAGGCTGAAAATGCCCATCAGTAAAGCGAGTAGCAGTCCGGTCGAGGGGAGATCGTTCGGGTGGCTCTTGTTGATGGTGCTGATCAGCAGCAGATAGTAGAGCGTGCTCCCCAGGTAAATGCCGAGGATCACCCGGTTACGGGTGTCGCTGATCAGCCCCGGAAGGACGCGAGGCGTCAGTCTGGCGGCTGCGCCGTTGAGTACGACCATTACCATGGAGAAGCTGAAGACGGTCAGCGAGACGATACTGGTGATCAACGTGCCGAGAATCTCCCGGCCCGTGTCGGTATCGGTCAGGCCGGACGGGAAATAACCACGTATCGACGCAGCCAATGAAGTCGCCTCGAAGGCGAGCATCCCAGCTGCAAGCATGGCGTAGAGGCTCGTAATCAGCGCCGGATAGAAGGCGATGCTTTCCGAAACTCTCTTGACGAGACGGTAAATGGTGTTCGAGGGGGCTGACATCAGTGAGGCTGATCTGGCGTGGCGGGCTTGGTGCGCCGGTAGTGTTTCGACAGCCTTCTAACGGGAAGTACACATCCGGTGAAGGGTCTATGCTCTTTTGGAGACGGCCGGTCGCGCGCCGGAACACTGCGGCCCGGCGTAGCTCGAATATTAAGTCTGCCAGGCGCTTGGTTTGGATTCGTATGGTTCGCCTGTAAGACAGGGGTTATTCAAACAATAACGAGACCGACGAGTGAGGTAATGACCATGAGCGCTGCGTCACTGTATCCCGTGAATCCTGAAGTGGCCGCCCGGTCGTTGACTGACGAGGCCGCTTATAAGGCCATGTATCAGCAGTCAGTGGTCAACCCTGACGGCTTCTGGCGCGAGCAGGCCTCGCGCCTCGATTGGATAAAACCCTTTACGCGCGTCAAGCAGACCTCCTTTGACGATCATCACGTCGACATCAAATGGTTCGCCGACGGTACGCTAAATGTCTCCTCCAATTGCCTGGACCGCCATCTGGAACAGCGCGGCGATGAGGTGGCGATCATCTGGGAAGGCGATGACCCTTCCGAGCATCGCCGCATCACCTATCGTGAACTGCACCATGAAGTGAGCAAATTCGCTAATGCCCTTCGTGGGCAAGATGTGCACCGTGGAGATGTGGTAACCATCTACATGCCGATGATTCCCGAGGTGGCCGTGGCGATGCTCGCCTGTGCGCGTATTGGTGCCATTCATTCGGTAGTGTTCGGTGGCTTTTCGCCCGAGGCGCTCGCCGGGCGTATTATCGACGGCAGTTCCAAAGTGGTGATAACGGCCGACGAAGGTTTGCGCGGTGGTAAGACTGTGCCGCTCAAGGCCAATGTCGACGAGGCCCTGACCAACCCGCAGACCGGCTGCGTTCAGAAGATCATTGTGGTGCGGCGTACTGGCGGTGACATCAAGTGGAATCAGCATCGCGATATCTGGTACGAGGATCTGATGCGGGTCGCGGGGGATGTCTGCGCGCCGAAGGAAATGGGGGCTGAAGAACCGTTATTCATCCTCTATACATCCGGTTCTACCGGAAAGCCCAAGGGCGTGCTGCATACCTCTGGCGGCTACCTGCTATACGCGGCGCTCACCCACGAGCGGGTCTTCGACTACCGGGCTGGCGAGGTCTATTGGTGTACCGCCGATGTGGGCTGGATCACTGGCCATAGCTACCTGGTCTACGGGCCCTTGGCCAACGGCGCGACGACACTGATGTACGAGGGTGTCCCCAACCATCCGGATGTCACCCGTATCGCCAGCATCATCGACAAGCACAAGGTAAATATCCTCTACACCGCGCCCACGGCGATCCGCGCGATGATGGCTGAAGGTGCGGCGGCGATGGAGGGCGCCGATGGTTCGAGCCTGCGGCTGCTCGGCAGTGTCGGCGAACCGATCAACCCTGAGGCTTGGCACTGGTATTACGAGACGGTGGGGAAATCGCGCTGTCCGATCGTCGATACCTGGTGGCAAACCGAGACGGGCGGCATTCTGATCACACCGCTGCCAGGCGCGACTGCGTTGAAACCCGGCTCAGCCACACGGCCTTTCTTTGGTGTGGTGCCGGGTCTGGTGGACAACCTGGGTAATCTGCTCGAGGGCGCGACTGAAGGCAATCTGGTTATCCTCGATTCCTGGCCGGGTCAGATGCGCAGCATCTATCGTGACCACGACCGCTTCGTCGACACCTACTTCAAGACGTTCCGTGGCATGTACTTCACCGGTGATGGCGCGCGGCGCGACGAAGACGGCTACTACTGGATCACCGGGCGGGTAGACGACGTACTCAACGTCTCTGGCCATCGCATGGGCACCGCGGAAATAGAGAGTGCCATGGTCGCTCATCGGAAGGTGGCCGAAGCGGCGGTAGTTGGAGTACCTCATTCGCTCAAGGGCCAGGGCATCTACGTGTATGTGACCTTGGTGGCGGGCGAAGAACCATCTGATCAACTGCGCCAGGAGCTCCAGCAGTGGGTACGTAAGGAGATTGGCCCCATCGCCGTGCCAGATGTGATTCAGTGGGCGCCCGGCTTACCGAAAACGCGGTCCGGCAAGATCATGCGCCGCATCCTGCGCAAGATTGCGACTGACGAGTTTGATCAATTGGGCGACATCTCGACCCTCGCCGATCCGGGGGTCGTTCCGCAATTGATCGATATCCATAAACGGATGCGCGCGCAGGGATGAACACGACGGCGGCCTGTTGTGGGCCGCCGCGCGATGCCTTCACGCAGTTGGGAGGGCGGCTGGTGAGTCCTGATTGGCGGCAGGCTTTTCCTTCGGTACACCGGCGACGGTCAGTTCGGGGAAACTTCCTCCGATGAATTCTACGCTGCGAGTAGGGAAAGCGAATTGCACGCCCATGCCGCGTATGCCGTCAAGCAGCTGCAGGTTGATCTCCTGCTGCGCATCCATGTACTTGTTGTAGTCCGAGACTTGCATGATGTAGACGACCTCGAAGGTCAGCTGGCTGTCATCGAATGCAAGGAAATGCGCGCGGTCGAATTTGGCGTTCTCTACCCCATCAATGATCTGCCTCACCAGTGCCGCAACCTCGCGCACCTTCTCGGAAGGGGTGTTATAGGTGATACCGAACTTGAAGACGATGCGGCGCGTATTCATGCGCTTGTAGTTATGCAAGGTCTGCTTGAGCAGATCGGCATTTGCACAGACGATCTGCTCGCCGCTGAGCGCGCGGATGCGTGTGGTCTTCAGGCCGATGTGCTCGATGTTGCCCGCGACCTCACCGAATACTACGAAGTCGCCGATCTCGAACGGCTTGTCCACGCCGATGGACAGTGAGGCGAACACATCACTGAGCAGCGTCTGGACGGCCAGGGCAATAGCGATACCGCCGACGCCAAGGCTGGCGACCATTGCGGTAATGTCGACGCCGAGGTTGGCGAGGACCGATAGCAGCATCATCGTCCATACAACGATGCGCACCATGATGCCGATGATCGTAGTCGTTACCGGGTTACGCGTCTTGCCGTCATGGGTCAGGCTATCCATCCACAGGCGTACGCCTGTATCAAGCCAAAGCGCGATTTGAAATGCCAGAGCGATGAACCAGCCATGGGACATCGCCGATTCCCAGCGCTCCGGTAGTTGCACAACCTTCAGTGCAACCAGCAATGACAACGCGATCAGGAGGATGTGGCTGGTGCGGCTGAGCATTTCAGCGGCAATACCGACGAAACCGCTTCTGGATCCCTTAGCCAGTTTGCGCAATCGATTGGTGACGATTCGCACAACGGTCTGCAACACGAGATAGCTGGCTATGGTGACGCCGGCGATTATGGCGATGTTGATCCAAAGGCCTTCGTTCAACATCACATCCCAATTCATCAATTCGTTTCCTCCGGGCATGCGCAACCAGGCGCTGAAGCTGTGGGTCCTTTTTCAGTAGCCACGGCCGCGCATTAGTTCCCGCAAATCGAAGGGAAGGCGAAACGAGGTGGAGATGACGCTGAGCGTAAACTGGTCAGGGATACTGCACGACTGTTTTCAGATCATCATAAGCACCCGCATTGATGACCCTGCTGTAGCCCAGCTCCTGAAGCAGATCCTGAGCAGCCGATGAACGCCTTCCGCTGCGACAGTACAAAACGATTGGCGCATCCTTGTCAGGTGCGACGGAGCCAATACGCTCAGAGAGCTCTGCTGTCTCGATCCGCTTGGCGCCGGGAAGGGCACCTTCGGCATGTTCCTGCTCCGTGCGTACATCGATCAATACGCTGTTGGACTCCTGCAGGGCCGAGAGGGCTGCAGGCTTGTCGATGTCGCCAGCATTTGCGGTCACTGCTGTGGCGAGTAGCAGGGGAGTGAAGCGATACATGCCTGCGCGCGTTTTCTTCATGATGATCTCAACTGAAAAGACGGGTCAGATTCGGAAGGACCAGTATTATCGTTGTGGCCAAAAGGATCATCGTAGCCTGTCTGATCTTTTTCTCTTTGAACATGATGGCGGCCTTGTTGATTGTTATAACGCTTTGCCTCCGGCACCGGAATGTATGGCGGCGGAGAAGCGGCCCTCGTACTTGTCTGGTTTGAGTCAAGCAATATGCAGACCAAAGGATCGAAGGTATGCCTTGCATGCCTGGGGGCGAGTGAAGCGCGTTGACTGACTTCCAGGTTGGCGACATGTTCTTTTACCGGGATGGCTACTACGGGCCATCACTGCGAAACGGTCGGCCTCTCTGGCTTTGGCATTAGCAAGCGTGGCTTGGGCAGGTTCGCGAACTGGGCTGTGACCACTTGTCAGTACGCGCTCGAAGTACGAAGAGCAGCTTCGGCAATGACTGCAAAGCCATCGTGTGGTCAATCGATGTTGGCTCGATTGGAAACGCCGTGCTCGCGGATCGCGCATGGCGGGTCGAATCGAAACAGTCGAGGCGATGTATATGCAGGGTGGTGATACAGGAGCTCAAGGCTGACTATGGCCGTATCGCAACCCGCAAACGACAAGGCCCCGATAAACGGGGCCTTGTGTTCGATCTGGCGGTGAGGGTGGGATTCGAACCCACGATACGATTTCTCGTATACACACTTTCCAGGCGTGCTCCTTCAACCGCTCGGACACCTCACCGGGTCTCGACGGGCTTGATGTCCGTCGAGGCGCGCTAATGTAGCCGAACAGTTTCAGTATGGCAAAAAGTTTTTTAGTTTTTTCATGCGCTTAAGCGGCTGTTCGGGTACTGGCAAAGTGGTCGTTGGCGATGAACCTTATGTTGCTCTAAGGTTCATAGGGCTATTGGCATCGAATCCTGCGGTCCCGCAGCTGAGCATAGTGAATATGAAGAGCCAGGAAAGGCTTTTATGAAGTTATTCAAAAGCAAGCGCAAGCGACCCAACGTCGTCGAGGTTGCGACAAAGCGTCGCCTGCATGTCAGCCATCTGGAGCTCGGCATGTATATCTGCGAGCTGGATCGGCCGTGGCGTCAGACCGATTTTCTGTTTCAGGGGTTCCCCCTGTTGAAGCTCGAGCATATCCAGGCAGTTCGCGAGCGCTGCGACTATGTATTCGTTGATGACACCCGCCGGGTCTTGGTCGACCAGGGGCAGATGATCTTACCGTCTGCGACCCCGCTGCGCGTCACCCGCAAGATGACCCGAATACCGCTCTCGCTGGAAGTGCAGGAGGCGCGTGAAGCCTATCGCAGCAGCACATTAGTCCTGGATCAGGTTCTCCTCGACGTTCAGCAGGGACGGGCCATCGATACCAAAGCCTGTCAGGCTTTGGTTAAGCGAAACCTAGAGAGCATGTTGCGCAATGAAAGTGCGATGCTCTGGCTAACACGGCTAAAATCGCAGGACCTTTACACCAGCCTTCACTGCCTTTCCGTCTCTATTTTGGCGATGGGCTTCGGGACACACCTTGGTTTGTCGGACGATAAGATCGAGACGCTCGGTATCGCCGGTCTGCTGCATGACGTAGGCAAGATGAAGATCGACCCGGCTGTCCTGAACAAGCCAGGCAAGCTGACCGAGGAAGAGTTTCGCCACATCAAGCTGCACCCCACCTTTGGGTATGAGGCGCTCCGAGGCCAGGACGACATTCCTGCGGCGGCAGTGCAGGCCGCGCATGGACACCACGAGCGGCTGGATGGCAAAGGCTACCCGTTGGGACTGGATGACTACCAAATCCCGTTCACAACCCGAGTTATCACCATCGTCGATGCATTCGATGCAATCACCAGCCATCGTTCCTATGACAACGCACGGCCGATTCAAGCTGCTTACGATGTACTTCGTAGCAGTGCCGGGCAGCAATTCGATGATGCGCTGGTGCAAGAATTCATACGCTGGCTCGGCGTGTTCCCGGTGGGCACGTTGGTAGAGCTGCATACGGGCGAAGTGGGTTTGGTGTTGGAAAAACATCCTCAGCTGCATCTGCGCCCCAAAGTGGTCGTTCTTCGGGACGCGAACAAGAATCCCTGCGAAGCGCGCTACCTGGACCTTTCCCAGCTCACGGTCGACGCTGACGGAACGCCTTATCGGATCAGCAGCGGAATTCCCGATGGTGCACACGGGTTATTCATTGCCGATCCGCAGCTACAGACAATCATGCATCCAGAGCTGCTCGCAGTGCTCGAACTCGAGCCAGAGTACACAGAAAGCTGACCGTCCATGCTGGATGACGTCTGCTTTGATGGAGCGTCGCAGCATGCATGACTTGTCAGTCAGCCATGACGCTTTACCTTGTGAGCCTTGCTAAGTAACGTCTGCGGACTTTTAACAAGGAATAATCGTCATGAGTGATCTGGTTTCCTACGAACTCGAAGACGGCATCGCCACGCTGACTCTCAATAATGGCAAGGTCAACGCCTTGTCACCGACTGTGTTCGACGCGCTAAATGATGCGTTCGATCGGGCGGAAAAGGACCGTGCCGTCATTATCATCACCGGCCAGCCTGGAATCCTCTCTGGTGGTTACGACCTAAAGGTGATGACCTCCAGTCCTGAAAATGCCATCGCATTGGTAACCACGGGTTCGACCTTCACCCGGCGGATGCTTGCGCACCCATTTCCGATCATCGTTGCATGCCCTGGCCACGCAATTGCCAAGGGTGCCTTCCTCTTGCTGTCCGCTGACTATCGGATCGGGGTGGAAGGTCCGTTCAATATCGGCCTCAACGAAGTGCTGATCGGCATGACGATGCACCATTCGGGCATTGAGGTCGCCCGGGATCGGTTGACCAAACCGGCGTTCCATCGCTCAGTGATCAATGGTGAGATCTTCAATCCTCAGGATGCGCGCGACGCCGGGTTCATCGACAAGATCGTCCAGCCCGAAGAGTTGATGGAAGTCGCCAAGGCAACCGCGCAGCAGCTGAAGAAGATCAATATGACCGCCCACAAGAACACCAAGCTCAAGGCGCGCAAGGGCCTGCTCGAAACGCTGGATCAGGCGATACTGCTGGACCAGCAGCACTCTGTCGTCTCCTGAAGAGAATTTTCGGCAGCGTACCCAAACCTGCTGAAGCTGCGTTTAAACTGCGCTAGCAACGCCCCGCCACGGTGGGGCGTTTTATTTCCTATTCGTGTTGCATCGCAGGAGAGTCACGATGTCCGCCCCGCACACCCCGGTAGAACGCGCTGATTTCGACCAGGTCATAGTTCCCACTTTCGCACCTGCTGCCTTCATTCCGGTGCGTGGCCAGGGTTCGCGAGTATGGGACCAGAGCGGGCGAGAGCTGATCGACTTCACCGGAGGCATCGCCGTCAACGTGCTCGGCCATGCTCATCCGGCGCTAGTGGCTGCGCTGACCGAGCAGGCCGGCAAGCTCTGGCACATCTCCAATATATTCACCAACGAGCCGGCGCTGCGTCTTGCCAAGAAGCTTACAGCCGCGACCTTCGCCGATCGCGCTTTTTTCTGTAACTCAGGCGCAGAAGCCAACGAGGCGGCTTTCAAACTTGCGCGCCGCTACGCGCATGACAAGTTCGGGCCGGAAAAATGCGAGATCATCTCGGCAGTCAACAGCTTCCATGGCCGCACTTTATTTACTGTCACAGTGGGCGGCCAGCCCAAGTATTCCGACGGATTCGGTCCGAAGATCCAAGGCATCAGCCATGTCGGCTACAACGATCTGGACGCGCTTGCTGCTGCCATATCGGACAAGACATGCGCCGTAGTGCTGGAGCCTATCCAGGGTGAAAGTGGAGTATTACCGGCTGACCAGGCATACCTCGAAGGCGCGCGTAAATTGTGCGACCAGCACGATGCTTTGCTGATTCTTGATGAAGTCCAAACCGGCATGGGCCGCACCGGTGAGCTGTTTGCTTATATGAATTACGGCGTCACGCCAGACATTCTTACCAACGCCAAGAGCCTGGGCGGTGGCTTCCCGATCGGCATGATGCTAACCACCAACGAGATTGCCGCACACTTCAGCGTTGGTACCCATGGCACCACATACGGCGGCAATCCACTGGCGTGCGCTGTGGCCGAGGCAGTTGTCGATATCGTCAACACGCCTGAGGTGCTGAGCGGGGTCCGAGATCGGCATGAGCGTTTCAAGCGTGGCCTGCTGGAGATCGGCCAGCGCTACGGCCTGTTCGATCAGGTGCGCGGTATGGGCATGTTGATTGGCTGCGTGCTGAACGACGCCTGGAAAGGCCGTGCACGTGAGATATTCGACGCAGCAGAGCGCGAGGCGCTGATGATCCTGCAGGCCGGTCCCGACGTAATACGCCTGGCCCCTAGCCTTATCATCGAAGAGGCCGATATCGCCGAAGGCCTGACCCGCTTCGACCGTGCTGCCGCAAAATTGACCCAGGCCTGAGTAAGGCGTGTTCTGGCAGGAGTCGATTCCTGCCTCAACTTTATTCGAGAGTGTAACTATGAGCGACAGCCTGCAACTGATCCTGGAAGACGTGGATGGCACACAGCTTGAGACGTCCTGCACCCGTTTTGCCGTGATGTGGCAGGGGCGGGAAGTCTGGATTCAGCAAGTCGGAAACAACCAGCTAATGATCGGCGTGGATGTGGAAGACGGGGACACCGAGTACGCCAACCTGCTGCTTCGTCCACTGGCAACCAATCTGGTCAGCCTCGAGCTTGAGATGGAGCCGGTTGAGGCGACCGACGACGATCATGTCCATGGACCTGACTGCAATCACGACCACTGACCGTCGTTGCATCCCGGTGCTCGCTCAGCTGTTGGAGCTAACGCTGAGCGGGCGCGAGCCGGACGAAAAAATCCAGTTCAGCGCCAGTGGCGCCAAGTTGGAATGGCTGGCCGAAGGTGTCATGCAGGTGTCGCCGCCCCAAGGGCAGGATAAAGGGCTCGATCTGGTGCTCTCAGCCGGGGTGCATGGCTGTGAAGTCGTCCCGATCAAGCTTCTCGACAGCCTGATAAAGGCCATCGGACGCGGCGAGGTTCACCCGCGTGCTCGATTGCTGTTGATGTTCTGTAATCCGCCCGCCATGCGGCAAGGGGTGCGGCGGGTTGGCCAGGATCTGAATCGTCTGTTCTGTGGCAAGCACGCAGGGGGGGAGAGCGATGAAGCCCGCCGCGCCTCTGAACTCGAAGCCCTGGTTGCAGCCTTCTTTGATGAGCCGGATCGGCGCCGCTGGCACTACGATCTGCACTCGGCCATGCGCGCCTCCAAGCTGCCTCAGTTCGCGATAAGCCCGTGGGTGCCAGGTCGCGAGATAACGTCAGAGAGCTTGAGGCGTCTTGAGCAGGCTGCGGTGGACGGGTTGCTGTTACAACATAAACCATCGGGGACGTTCAGCGCACATACCGCGGCTCGTCACCAAGCAGAAGCCTTCACTCTCGAAGTGGCTGAGGCGCCTGATGACACTTGGCCGGCCTGTCTTGACGAGCTTCTCCAGGCTGCGCGGGATTGGATAGAGGCTGTCGAGCCTGTTCGCATTGGTCAGTCTGGCTCTTTGATGAAGTTCCGTTTGGCCCGGGAGATCGTCAAGTACAGCGAGCACTTTTCGCTGCTTCTGCCTGCAGATATCGAGAACTTCACGCCAATTCCACCCGGCATGCTCTTGGCGGAGGATGAGAATGGTCTGAGCTGGGTGGTGGAGGAGCGAGATGCTCGAATCCTGTTTCCAATGATGGATGTGGCGATCGGCGAACGCGCCGGTCTCATCGTGGTGCCGCTAGATTAACCGCTTGGTTCTGGAGGCTCGGATCTGGAGCCAAACTCAGGCGATGATCAACGGGCAAAGAGGCGCGCCTCGATCGCGCGCCACCTTGAACTCAGACACCCGCTGGCGGGTTGGCGAGTGAGTCGTTACCCGTAACGGTCGCCGTCCCTGTGGCCGCCTGCGCGTTGGCCTTCATGCGAGCATCGTCAGCTTCACTGCGTTCCAGAGGCATGCTGCGCGAGTTCCCTTCGGCCATCTTGGTTTGCTCATTTACATCGCAGAGCACGCGTTTCGCTTCGCAGTGACCGGTTACGCCCCGAGCTAATGCCATGCCACCCATGCCCAACTGAATCAGCCCGCCCAAACCTCCGCGGCTGAGTCCCTTACCAAGGAAGTACAAGCCGCCGGCGATCGAGGCTGCGCGTTCCCAGCCGTGCACGTTTTGTGAAGCCTTGTCAGATTTGTTCATGTGTAATCACTCCAAGACGATGGTGTGATAGATGACCCTGGCGCGTTGAACCTGTTCCAACCACAAGTCGGTAAAGCCCAGGATCAGAGTCAGGGCTGACGGAGCCCGCCCCGGTCGACAACGTTAGCGAGCAGCCATTTCGAACACTTTAAGGACGAACGCATATTCAAGAGCTACGTCCTTGAGCGCCTGGTAACGTCCGCTCATGCCGCCGTGCCCGGCACCGAATTCAGTTTTGAGCAGTAGCAGGTTGTCGTCGGTTTTGTGGGCGCGCAACTTGGCCACCCACTTGGCCGCTTCCCAGTACTGCACGCGGCTGTCGTTGTAGCCGGCTACGGCGAGAATAGCCGGGTACGGTTGATCTCTAACGTTTTCATAAGGGGCGTAAGCTTTTATTCGTGCATGAACGTCTGGCTGGTTAGGATCGCCCCATTCATCGTATTCGGTGACCGTTAGTGGCAGGTCAGCGTTGAGCATCGTGTTCAGCACATCGACGAAGGGCACTTCAGCAATTGCGGCGCCAAACAGCTCAGGCCGCTGATTCAAGACCGCCCCGATCAGCAGTCCGCCGGCGCTGCCACCACTGATGGCGAGTCGACCCGGCTCGGTATAGCCGTCGGCGATGAGCTTCTCGGCGCAAGCGATGAAGTCGGTGAAGGTGTTCGCCTTGTGCTCCAGCTTCCCGGCGCGATACCAGGCCTCGCCAAGATCACCGCCCCCTCGTACATGGGCGATGGCAAATATGAATCCGCGGTCCAACAGTGACAGCCGCGCATGGGAAAACCAGGGGTCGAGGCTGTGGCCATACGCGCCGTAACCGTTAAGATAAAGCGGTGACGGTTTTCCCAGCAGCTCGCGGCGCCCCACCAGGCTGATCGGCACTTGGGTACCGTCGGCGGTTGTCGCCCAGATACGACGGCTTTCGTAGGCATCGGCATCGAAGGGGCCCTCCACCGGCGTTTCCTTGAGAACCGTCTGCTCGCCATCGGCCAGGTTCAATTGGCGAATCTGAGCAGGCCGGTTCAAGGCTTCATACCGTAGACGAATTACCGGGCTGTGAAACTCAAGTGTGTTGTGAACGTGCAGACTGTAGGCTGCATCGGGCAGCTGCACGCGGTAGTGGAATCCCGCTGCGGGGCGAACCTCGATGATCGGAAGCCCTGCTTCACGCAGGCTCAACGTGATGGCGCCTGCATTGAGGCTTACATCCTCGAGCATCACTGACGCGCTATGGCCAATCAGCTCTTGCCACTGATCTCGCTGTGGCGCGCGCTCAGGTGCATGGTAAAGCGCGAAGTTGATTCCGGCCTGGTTGCTGCGGATCAGCCAGCTCCACTGACCATCTAGCAAGCCATGGTCCGGGTAGTACTCATGCTCTTCCTGGCGCGGCGCAAGGCAAATCCAGTCGCCATCGGGTCGATCCGCTGACAGCACCCAGGCTTCGCTGGTCGTCTTGCTGTTGGAGAGAATCACTAGCTGACGTTCGGAGCTGGCCCGGTAGCAGTGCACGAAATAGCGACCATCCGGGTCGTGATAGACCTCGGCGCGATCGCTGTCGCCCAGGCGGTGGCGGTAGATCTTGTGCGGCCGATGGGTTTCGTCGAGTTCGCCGAAGAACAGTGTTCGATTGTCGTTGGCCCAGGTCATGCTCCCGTCGCAATCTTCGAAAGGCAGGGCAATCACGTCGCCGGTTTGCAAGTCCTTGACGAACAGTTGATAGATCTCGTCGCCCTGCGTGTCGAGGCTGTAGGCCAGTTTGCTATGGTCCTGGCTGACGCTGAACGCGCCCAGAGACAGAAATTTTCCAGCTGCCAGTTCATTGGGGTCGAGCAGCAGCTGTTCGGCGGTCTCAACCACTGTGAACGAACCGTCCGCTGGCCGTGGGCAGCGATAGTGGCGTGGGTACTCATCGCCGGCGGTGGTGCGTTGGTAGTAGAGCCACCCACCCCAGGGGGAGGGCAGTGAAAGGTCGGTTTCCCTGATGCGGCCCTTGATCTCCTGAAACAGCTTTTCACGGAGCTCTGCCTGCTCGGCCAATTGGTCGTCCAGATAAGCATTCTCGGCTTTGAGGTAGTCGATGACCTCAGGTGCATCACGGTTTTCCATCCATTTGTACAGATCGACACCAGCATCCACTCGAGCAATCGGGGCAGACATTTATAACTCCTGAGCGCCGCCGCGACTGGCGCAGCGGTACGAAAATGGGCGGCTGCACTGAGTGTACTGTTGCAAACCCGTCTGTGACGATCCTTGCGGTAGGTGTTCATTGGCCCCATCAACGCATTAACTGCGTGAATGCCCACCGATGAAATACATGCGGTCTCCACTGCAGTGTGGCCGGCCTTGGCTAGGCTTACCGCTCTGATTGCCAGTGAGCCGCCTGGTGTGATCAGTCAGCTGATTGACAATGGATCGCTTTTCCATGAAGGTGTGCTCACCCAAATCAAACGGGCGTATGAATCGAGCGTTTGCCACGCAAATGCCGTCAGCCCGGTTTATCGTGTCGGTGGGTGTCGTTTCACCGGGAACGGTGACGGTCTTCAGGCCGATGACGTGCGACACGTAACGTTCAGCTTCCATACCGTGGAGATCAGTTGATGATTTACGAAGGTAAAGCCATCACGGTTAAGGCTCTTGAGAGCGGCATCGTCGAATTGAATTTCGACCTCAAGGGTGAGTCCGTCAACAAGTTCAACCGCCTCACCCTCAATGACCTTCGCCAGGCAGTCGACGCCATCAAGGCCGATGCTTCGGTCAAGGGCGTAATCGTTACCAGCGGCAAGGATGTATTCATCGTCGGTGCAGACATCACCGAATTCGTCGATAACTTCAAGCTGTCCGACGAGGAGCTGGTCGCCGGTAACCTCGAAGCGAACAAGATTTTCAGTGATTTCGAAGACCTCGGTGTCCCGACTGTCGCCGCCATCAACGGCATCGCATTGGGTGGTGGTTTCGAAATGTGCATGGCTGCTGACTACCGCGTCATGTCCGCCGTCGCCAAGGTCGGCTTGCCGGAAGTGAAACTGGGCATTTATCCAGGCTTCGGCGGCACCGTTCGCTTGCCACGTCTGATCGGCGTCGATAACGCCGTCGAGTGGATCGCTTCCGGTAAGGAAAACCGTGCTGAAGACGCTCTCAAGGTTCGCGCCGTCGATGCCGTAGTCGCTCCCGATCAGCTGCAAGCCGCCGCTCTGGATCTGGTCAAGCGCGCTATCTCCGGCGAACTCGACTACAAGGCCAAGCGTCAGCCGAAGCTGGACAAGCTAAAGCTCAACGCAATCGAGCAGATGATGGCTTTCGAAACCTCGAAAGGTTTCGTGGCCGGTCAAGCTGGCCCGAACTACCCGGCGCCTGTCGAAGCGATCAAGACCATTCAGAAAGCCGCCAATTTTGGCCGCGACAAGGCGATCGAAGTCGAGGCTGCAGGCTTCGTCAAACTCGCCAAGACTTCGGTCGCGCAGAGCTTGGTCGGTCTGTTCCTTAGCGATCAGGAGCTGAAGAAAAAAGCCAAGGCCTACGACAAGCAAGCCCGTGAAGTGAAGCTGGCCGCGGTGCTGGGCGCCGGCATCATGGGTGGTGGCATCGCCTATCAGTCGGCTGTCAAAGGCACGCCGATCCTGATGAAGGACATCCGCGAAGAAGGCATTCAGATGGGCCTGAACGAGGCCTCCAAGCTCCTCGGCAAGCGCGTCGAAAAAGGTCGTCTCTCTCCGGAAAAGATGGCAGAAGCCCTCAACGCCATCCGCCCAACCATGTCCTACGGTGATTTCGGTCACGTCGACATCGTGGTTGAAGCCGTGGTCGAGAACCCGAAGATCAAGCAGTCGGTTCTTGCCGAGGTCGAAGGCCTGGTGCGTGAGGATGCGATCATCGCCTCCAACACATCCACCATCTCCATCAGCCTGTTGGCCCAGGCGCTCAAGCGTCCGGAAAATTTCTGCGGCATGCACTTCTTCAACCCGGTACACATGATGCCGCTGGTGGAAGTGATTCGTGGCGAGAAGACCAGCGAAACGGCGATTGCCACCACCGTTGCTTACGCCAAGAAGATGGGCAAGAGTCCGGTTGTGGTCAACGATTGCCCAGGCTTCCTGGTCAACCGCGTTCTGTTCCCGTACTTCGGCGGCTTTGCTCGCGCCATCGCTCATGGTGTGGATTTCGTCCGCGCTGACAAGGTGATGGAGAAGTTCGGCTGGCCTATGGGTCCGGCTTATCTGATGGATGTCGTTGGCATGGACACTGGCCATCACGGCCGTGACGTCATGGCTGAAGGCTTCCCGGATCGCATGAAGGACGACACCCGAACGGCCGTCGACGTGATGTACGACGCCAACCGCCTCGGCCAGAAGAACGGCAAGGGCTTCTATGTCTACGAGATGGACAAGAAAGGCAAGCCGAAGAAGGTAGTGGATCCGCAGTCCTACGAGCTGCTGAAGCCGGTTGTCAGCGAGACCCGCGAGCTCTCTGACGAAGACGTCATCAATTACATGATGATTCCGCTTTGCCTGGAAACCGTCCGCTGCCTGGAAGACAACATCGTCGAAACGGCTGCCGAGGCCGATATGGGTCTGATCTACGGCATCGGCTTCCCTCCCTTCCGTGGTGGTGCGCTGCGCTACATCGATTCGATCGGTGTTGCCGAGTTCGTAGCCCTGGCCGACAAGTACGCCGACCTTGGCCCGCTGTATCACCCGACTGCGAAGCTGCGTGAGATGGCTGCCAGCGGCCAGAGCTTCTACGGTTAATTGAGGAAAGAAGAGATATGAGCCTTAATCCGAGAGACGTCGTCATTGTCGACTTCGGCCGCACCCCGATGGGTCGTTCCAAGGGCGGCATGCACCGCAACACCCGCGCCGAGACCATGTCCGCGCACCTGATCGATGGCTTGTTGGCACGCAACTCCAAAATCGACCCGGCCGAAGTGGAAGATGTGATCTGGGGCTGCGTCAACCAGACCCTGGAGCAGGGCTGGAACGTGGCCCGCATGGCCTCGCTGCTGACCCGTATCCCGCATACCAGCGCTGCACAGACCGTCAGCCGCCTGTGCGGCTCCTCCATGAGTGCGCTGCATACCGCCGCTCAGGCGATCATGACCGGTAACGGTGATGTCTTCGTCGTAGGTGGTGTCGAGCACATGGGCCACGTCGGCATGATGCATGGTGTCGATCCAAACCCGCAGCTGTCGCTGTACGCTGCCAAAGCGTCCGGCATGATGGGTCTGACCGCTGAGATGTTGGGCAAGATGCATGGCATCACCCGCGAGCAGCAGGATGCCTTCGGCGAACGTTCTCATCGTCTGGCGCACAAAGCGACCGTCGACGGCATGTTCAAGGATGAAATCATCCCGATGGAGGGCTACGACGAGAACGGTTTCCTCAAGGTCTTCGACTACGATGAAACCATTCGCCCGGAGACCACCCTCGAGAGCCTCGCCGCGCTAAAGCCAGCGTTCAATCCGAAGGGCGGTACCGTGACTGCTGGCACGTCTTCGCAGATCACCGACGGTGCGTCCTGCATGATCGTCATGTCGGCACAGCGGGCGCAGGATCTGGGTATCCAGCCGATGGCTGTGATTCGCTCCATGGCCTTGGCCGGTGTGGATCCGGCGATCATGGGTTACGGCCCTGTGCCGGCCACTCAGAAAGCACTCAAGCGTGCCGGTCTGACTATGGATGACATCGATTACGTGGAGCTCAACGAAGCCTTCGCTGCCCAGGCGTTGCCTGTCCTGAAGGATTTGAAGCTTCTCGACAAGATGGAGCAGAAGGTCAACCTGCATGGCGGCGCCATCGCACTGGGGCACCCGTTCGGTTGCTCGGGCGCTCGTATTTCGGGCACCCTGTTGAACGTGATGAAGCAGAACGGCGGTACGCTTGGCGTGGCTACGATGTGTATCGGCCTGGGTCAAGGTATCACCACGGTGTTCGAACGCGTCTAAGCTGTTCGTGACACGGAAACCGGGGCCACGTGCCCCGGTTTTCATTTTCAGAGATGCAATGTTTTTTGGAGACCTATCCGATGCAGGTTACCCCAGGCCGCTATCGTCACTATAAAGGGCCAGAATATAGGGTGTATGCCGTCGCCATGCATTCCGAAACCGAAGAACCGGTAGTGTTCTATCAGGCGCTGTATGGGGATTTCGGTCTATGGGTTCGGCCATTGTCGATGTTCACCGAGACGGTGGAAGTCGACGGCGAAACGCTTCCCCGTTTTGCTCTGATCGAAGCGGAACCGAGCCGATTTTGAGGCTCCTTCGGGCGTATTGGCTTAACCCTTGCGCTTGACCTCAGCTCTGTCGCCACTATATATAGCGGTGCTTTTCGGACAGAGTACAGGCAATGCCGCTCGGTTTCGGACGTTGAAAACCCACCGGGCCGCATGGTGGTCATCGGATATAGCAGCGAGTTCAAAGAAGTTGGCGTGAGCGTTCGCCCCTTCGGCAGTGCTGGAATTCGCTGCATTGCTTCTCTAGTTTTGGCAGGCTGACGTCGTTCGCGACACTGCAGCTACCATCTAAATTTCTCAGTTCACCTCTCGATTCAGGAACTCTCCTCTCCATGGGTAAATCGCTGGTCATCGTGGAATCACCGGCCAAGGCCAAGACAATCAACAAGTATTTGGGCAACCAATACGTGGTGAAGTCGAGTATCGGCCACATCCGCGACCTTCCCACCAGCGGCTCTGCCAACAAGGAGCCGGTCAAGCGCGGCAAGGCCGCATCGGCAGAAGCCCCTGCGCTCTCGCCGAAGGAGAAAGCCAAGCGTCAGCTTTTCACGCGGATGGGCATCGACCCAGAGCACGGTTGGAAGGCCAAGTACGAGATCCTGCCCGGCAAGGAAAAGGTCATCGATGAACTTCGTCGCCTGGCCAAGGAAGCCGATACCATCTATCTCGCGACCGACTTGGATAGAGAGGGGGAGGCCATCGCATGGCATCTGCGTGAGTCCATTGGTGGCGACGATAGCCGCTACAAGCGTGTGGTGTTCAACGAAATCACCAAGAAGGCCATTCAAGAGGCTTTTTCCAAGCCGGGTGATCTAGATATCAACCGGGTCAACGCTCAACAGGCTCGTCGCTTTCTCGATCGTGTGGTGGGCTACATGGTTTCCCCGCTGCTTTGGGCGAAGATTGCCCGCGGCTTGTCTGCCGGCCGTGTTCAATCTGTCGCCGTGAAGCTGGTGGTCGAGCGCGAACGGGAAATCCGTGCCTTCGTGCCAGAGGAATATTGGGAGGTGCACGCAGACCTCGCCACGGCGGACAACGCCACGGTTCGCTTCGAGGTCGCCCGTGAAAACGGCGAAGCCTTCAAGCCGCTCAATCAGTCCCATGCGATGGCTGCACTTGAGCAACTCAAGGATTCGAGCTACAGCGTTAGCAAGCGCGAAGACAAGCCGACCAGCAGCAAGCCGTCGGCGCCGTTCATCACCTCGACCCTGCAACAGGCTGCAAGCAACCGCCTCGGCTTCGGCGTGAAAAAGACCATGATGATGGCGCAGCGTCTGTACGAGGCGGGCTACATCACTTACATGCGTACCGACTCGACCAATCTGTCGGCTGATGCCCTGACCATGGTCCGTGGTTTCATCGAGGATGAGTTCGGCAACAAGTACCTGCCGGAAAAGCCAAACTTCTATTCCAGCAAAGAGGGCGCTCAGGAGGCGCACGAAGCGATTCGTCCTTCCGACGTCAATCTTCGTCCCGCTCAGCTGTCTGGCATGGAGCGCGACGCCGAGCGTCTCTATGACCTTATCTGGCGTCAGTTCGTCGCGTGCCAGATGCCGCCCGCCCAGTATCTGTCCACAAGCGTGACGGTTACCGCTGGCAATTTCGAGCTTCGTGCCAAAGGCCGCATTCTCAAGTTCGACGGTTACACCAAGGTCATGCCGCAGCAGAGCAAGAGCGGTGAAGACGACGTGCTGCCTGATATGAACAAGGGCGACGGGATGAAGCTGATCAAGCTCGACCCGAGTCAGCATTTCACCAAGCCACCGGCTCGCTTCTCCGAAGCGAGCCTGGTCAAGGAGATGGAAAAGCGCGGCATTGGGCGACCTTCTACCTATGCGGCAATCATCTCCACGATTCAGGACCGAGGATATGTCTCGCTGCATAACCGCCGGTTCTACTCAGAGAAGATGGGAGATATCGTTACCGAACGCCTCTCGGAAAGCTTCAACAACCTCATGGATTACGGCTTCACGGCCGGCATGGAGGAGAACCTCGACGACGTCGCCCAAGGTGAACGTGAGTGGAAGCACGTACTCGACGAGTTCTATGGGGACTTCAAGAAGAAGCTTGAGGTCGCCGAGGCCAGCGAGAACGGAATGCGCGCCAATCAGCCAACCCCGACGGATATCCCGTGCAAGGTTTGCGGTCGCCCGATGATGATTCGCACGGCCTCTACCGGTGTCTTCCTTGGCTGCTCTGGCTACAGCCTGCCGCCAAAGGAACGTTGCAAATCAACGGTTAATCTCATTCCGGGCGATGAGATCGCCGCGGATGACGAAGGTGAGTCGGAATCACGTGTTCTGCTGGGTAAGCATCGCTGTTCGATTTGCAGCACGGCAATGGACGCTTATCTCCTCGATGAGACCCATAAATTGCACATCTGCGGCAACAACCCGGATTGCACCGGCTACGAGATCGAGGAAGGTCAGTACCGCATCAAAGGCTACGAGGGGCCGAGTCTCGAGTGCGATAAGTGCGGAAGTGAAATGCAGCTCAAGACCGGTCGCTTCGGCAAGTTCTTTGGCTGCACCAATGCCGAGTGCAAGAACACGCGTAAATTGCTTCGCAGCGGCGAGGCGGCACCGCCAAAAATGGATGCCGTGAAGATGCCTGAGCTCAAATGCGAAAAAGTGGACGACACTTATGTACTCCGAGACGGCGCCTCCGGCTTGTTCCTGGCTGCGAGCCAGTTTCCGAAGAATCGCGAAACTCGTGCGCCCTTGGTCAAAGAGCTGCTTCCCCACAAGGATGAGATTGATCCGAAGTATCACTTCCTGCTGAGCGCACCGCAGAAGGACAATGAAGGCCGTCCTGCTGTCATCAGGTTCAGCCGCAAGACCAAGGAGCAGTATGTTCAGACAGAGGTCAACGGCAAGCCTACTGGCTGGAAGGCATTCTTCGATGGCGGAAAGTGGAAGATCGAAGACAAGAGCACCGGTAAATAGGCCTTAGCGGCAGGCTCAACCTGTAGCGTTTCAACCCTTGGGAGAGGTGCGTCATGGCTCACGAGCTCTACACCCGAACGAACCAGAAAATCTACTTTGCTGGGCTTGCCCTCGAGAACTGGCGTAGAGCTGAAGAAAAAGGCGCCATGAACGCACCAGGTCTAATCCAGGCGGAGCGCGAGGCGAGCATTTTCCATCTCTATGGTGCGTTGCTGAGTCTCTGCCATGAGATTGCCGGCTACTATCGGCTGCCCGACGCTGCCGCGCCGCGCGCAGAACTTCTGTTGGTGCGCTCTGCACAAAGCTCTTCACCGAGCCCCGAGTTGGCAGAGCTGATCGAAATGGCCGAGCACTCGGAAACCTGGCTGGCACAGCTGCTCAAGGCCAATGGCGGTTTGTTCGAGCCGCCACGAGCGCCGCTAAAGGCAAAGACGGACCCAACCATGCCCTTGATTGAAGCGGTTAGCGTGGGGGAGGAGATACCGGCGTTGGGGCGTGATGAGGTTGAGTCCTGGCGGCGCAACCTCAAAGAGCTTGCGCTGCGCTTTCGCGAGTCACTTACCGAGTGGTGAATACTTGTTCAGGTGACTATGCGATCGGGCGCACCTTCAAGTGCGAGACTTGAAACGCAACACCAATATGATGCCGCCCAGGATTGCCAAGCCAGCTGCGAGCAATCTGCCGGTCATGGCTTCGCCCAACAGCAAGATCCCACCTAGCGTAGTGATGAGCGGGACGCTCAGCTGCACACTTGCTGCTTGAACCGCTGCAAGGCCTGGAATCGCGGCGTACCAGATGGCATAACCAATTCCAGAGGCCAAGCCACCGGAGAGTAGCGCATAGATGACGCCAGCTTTGTCCCACTCCGCATCGTTCCAGGCTATCAGGCATAACACTGCTACCATCGGCAAAGTACGAATGAAGTTTCCTGCGGTTGCCGCCAGTGGGTCGGGCGTTCTTTTTCCGAGCAGCGAGTAAGCTCCCCAAGCACTCCCGGCGATTACCATCAATAGCGAGGATGAGGCCGAAGGTGTACTCGTACCCGGCACCAGCAGAGCGGTTAGTCCGCCTGCTGCCATGATCATGCCCCCGATCTGCAGTCGGCTCAGGCGCTCACCTTGTATGAGGCCCCATGAAACCATGCTCAACTGCACTGCACCGAAGAGCAGCAGGGCGCCGGCACCTGCATCGAGTTCTACGTAAGCATAGGAAAAAGCGGCTGCGTAACCGAACAGCGCAATTGCGCCGAACCAGTTGCCAGATCCCTTGGCATGCTGGCGGCGAATGAGCAGTAGCAGCCACAACACCAGAGCGCCAGCGGCCAGGCGCAATGCTGTGAAGCTGGCTGGGTCGATTTGGCTTTCACGCAGCGCCACCCGGCATAGCAGGGAATTGCCCGCGAAGGCGAGCATGGCCAACATGGTTAGCAACAGCGTTCTTAGGGTCATCTGGGCTAGGTTCGTCTTACAGGCGGGCCATCCTACTGTGCCTGCGCGCTCAGAAGCATCAGATTCCTGCTATCTGCGCGACCCGCTACGAATCCGAGGGCTGCCGAGAGGTTGGTCGACTGGTACAATGCGCCGTTTCACGGGGAGCAGATACATGCCAACGTCTTTTCTGGAAATCGTCGAGCTACCCGACGGCACCATCGTGCTGCGTCGCGCTGAGGATGAAGGCGTGTTGGTGACACTGGGATTTTCCGATGACGCCAAGACTTTTCTGCAGGGTCAGCACGTCGAAATCGCCAAGGCGATGTTCAATATAGGCGTGCAGATGGCAGGGCGCGTGTCAGAGGGGGAATTCGAGCGAGATGAAGAGGGGCCGCAAACGTTGCATTGAGCGCGCTTCGGGAAGGGCTTTCGGCACATCCATATGCCGGTGATATCAGCGGTCAGCCCAGTCGTATGTTCAGGCTTTGCGCATTGCCTTGAGCTGCTGCCACACGCAGCTTCAAGCGACTGGCTTTATCGAGACGCGGAAACCAGGTAATCACGGTGTGGCTGCACCCTGACACCAGTGCTTTGCATGCCAATTCGAGTGCACCCTGGGTTTCTCGAGCTTGCAGCAACAGAATGCGATCACGGTTGAATCCGGTCTCCCGCAGCCAGCTCTGCGAGAGCGCTGGAGGCGGAGCTATCAAGGTCAACCAGCGTGTGTCTGCTGCCTCGCTGAGGTCTCTGAGGATAGGGGCGAGTAACAGGCGGCAATGATCACCGCTGCCGCTCAGGGTCATTTCACTGAGACGATCGTCGGCAGGCTTGGGCGCAGGTATGACATCCCCAAACGGCGTTCGACGGTGTGCGATCAGCCCCTCGAATAGAGAGAGCTGCGGCGGCTTGCCAGCGGTGGGTTGGGGTTGATACTGCATGAACCTCTCCTTATCGACGAATCACGCCGACGCTCAAACCTTCGATAACCAGTTCCTGTTGCTCGAGATCGACCTCGATTGGTGCAAACTCGGTGTTCTCTGCCAGCAGCCACACCTTGCTGCCTTCGCGCTTGAAGCGTTTAACCGTGACTTCATCGTCGATGCGGGCTACTACGATTTGCCCGTTACGCGCTTCCCGTGTGGTGTGAACAGCCAAGAGATCGCCATCGAAAATGCCGATGTCTTTCATGCTCATACCCTGCACACGCAATAGGTAATCGGCCTTTGGCTGAAAAAATGAAGGATCAATCTGGCAGGATGTTTCGACATGCTGTTGCGCTAGAATTGGCGCGCCAGCAGCTACGCGACCAATCACAGGCAGACCGCTCTCTTCGGCAGCTGGCTCGAACCCCGGAATGCGTATTCCCCGTGAGGCGCCTGGCGTCATCTCGATAGCGC
Organism: Stutzerimonas zhaodongensis; assembly: GCF_003696365.1. GTDB lineage: Bacteria > Pseudomonadota > Gammaproteobacteria > Pseudomonadales > Pseudomonadaceae > Stutzerimonas > Stutzerimonas zhaodongensis. The sequence goes on along the minus strand of NZ_RFFM01000001.1, from coordinate 1,283,906 downwards.
CCTTGCGGGACAGGGCTTTGAGGTGTTCCTCGGCAGCGTTGGGCGACTTGAAACCCAGCTCCTGAGCAATTTCGGCCCGCGTCGGCGGATAACCGTTGTCTTCAAGGCTTCTCTTGATGAAGGCAAGAATTTCTGACTGGCGGGGGGTCAGCTTGATCATGGGTGGTCTCTGTTCTTTTATACAGTGACTGGGATTATATACAGTGCCTTGTGCTTGGCAATCGTTGTTTCGTTGAAGGTTGGTGGGCGTTCGGGCAAGCTTTATATGCTTGGAAAGTTCCTCGGACGCTTTCTTTATTGACTTGCCAGGGGTTGAAACGTAAGTTTCAAACAGTCGTTCGTCGGGGGAGGGGGCATGGCGCAGTCGGAAACAGTGGAGCGTATTCTTGATGCAGCGGAACAACTGTTCGCTGAGAAAGGCTTCGCCGAAACTTCGCTTCGCCTGATCACCAGCAAGGCTGGCGTCAATCTCGCAGCTGTGAACTATCACTTCGGCTCCAAGAAGGCTCTCATTCAAGCTGTGTTCTCGCGATTCCTGGGCCCGTTCTGCATGAGTCTCGAGCGTGAGCTGGACCGGCGTGAAGCCCAGTCGGACAGGAAAGAAAATCTTGAAGAGCTGCTCGAGATCCTTGTCGAGCAAGCGCTAGCGGTTACTCCCCGCAGCGGCAATGACCTGTCGATTTTCATGCGTCTACTGGGGCTGTCCTTCAGCCAAAGCCAGGGCCACTTGCGGCGCTATCTCGAAGACATGTATGGCAAGGTGTTCCGCCGCTACATGCAACGCGTACACGAAGCCGCACCTGCTATTCCGCCGATCGAGCTGTTCTGGCGCGTACATTTCATGCTCGGGGCCGCCGCGTTCAGCATGTCTGGTATCAAGGCGCTGCGTGCCATTGCAGAAAATGACTTTGGCGCACGGACTTCGATCGAGCAGGTCATGCGCATGATGGTTCCTTTTCTGGCAGCGGGCATGCGGGCGGACTCAGGTGTAGCCGATCCAAACCTGGCCCAGGCCCATCCGATCGCTCGGCGTAACGCACTCGCCATGCCGGCCAAGGGCTAGGGTGCACGGTCAGGGACTGATCGGCTAAGCTTGCCGCCCATGACCACACTCGATTTTCTCCACATATCTATCGCTGACCAGATGCTCTACGGCTTCGTGGGCTCCCGACTTCGGGTCAGGATGCCTGTGTCGACCGCTCGCAACGGCGCAGGCGAACGTAATGGTTCCGGGTGCACGCCGCGTGGCGCCCATCGGGTACGGGCGCGCATAGGTGATGGTCTGCCATTTGGCGCGGTATTGCGAGGCCGGCGTTGGACGGGCGAGGTCTGGACACCCGTGTTGCACGAACAACACCCGGGGCGCGACTGGATTCTTACCCGTATCCTCTGGCTCAGCGGCTCTGAACCCGGATACAACCGCCTGGGGGATGTCGATACCTTCCGCCGCTACATCTATCTACACGGCACGCCTGATTCAGAACCCATGGGTGTGCCGCTCTCACACGGCTGCGTCAGATTGCGCAATGCTGACTTGCTCGATCTGTTCGATCTGGTGCCTACCGGTTGCGCCGTTTATATCGGCGAAGCTGCATGCCCGGATTGGTCGAGCGCAACGCTAGATTAAGGACTCGCTCACTTATATGCATGGCTCGTTAATGCTGGACATTGCAGGCACCTGGCTTACCGCTGAGGATCGTCACCTGCTGCGCCAGCCGGAAGTAGGTGGGCTGATCCTGTTCGCCCGCAATATAGAAAACCCGCGTCAGGTGCTGGCGTTATGCCGAGCGATTCGCGCGGTACGGCCAGACATTTTGCTGGCGGTGGACCAGGAAGGCGGGCGCGTTCAGCGATTGCGAAACGAGTTCGTGCGGCTTCCAGCGATGCGCGAGTTCGCAACGCGCGCCGATGCGCTTGAGCTGGCCGAAACGTGCGGATGGGTGATGGCGACTGAGGTACTCGGCGTCGGGCTGGACATCAGCTTCGCTCCGGTACTTGATCTCGATTACCAGCGCAGTGCCGTAGTTGGCTCTCGTGCGTTCGAGGGCGAACCGCAGCGCGCCGCCGAGCTGGCCGGGGCGTTTATCAGAGGCATGCATAGCGCCGGGATGGCTGCTACCGGTAAGCATTTCCCAGGCCATGGCTGGGCTGAAGCGGACTCCCACGTCGCGATTCCTGTCGACGTGCGTAGCCTGGACGAGCTCCGTGCGCGTGACATGTTGCCGTTCCGGCAATTGGCTAGAGAGCTTGATGCGGTCATGCCTGCGCATGTGATCTACCCGCAAGTCGACGATAAACCGGCCGGATTTTCTCGGCGTTGGCTGCAGGATATCCTCCGGGGCGAGCTCGGCTTTCACGGCGTGATCTTCAGCGATGATCTGTCGATGGCCGGAGCCCATGTGGTCGGTGATGCGGCGAGTCGCATCGAGGCGGCACTGATGGCTGGCTGTGACATGGGCCTGGTCTGCAACGACCGTGGCGCGGCTGAACTGGCGCTTTCTGCCCTTCAGCGCCTGGGCGTACAGCCATCTCCGGCACTAATCAAGATGCAGGCCCGCGAAGTGTGCTCGATGGAGTACAAGCAGAATCCGCGTTGGCGTGCCTCGCTTGCGGTGCTTAAGTCCGCTGAACTGATTGCATGATTAAGGAAATGAAGATGACAGTTCACGCCATTATCGGCGGCACCGGCCTGACTGAACTCCCTGGGTTGACCATCGATGAAGCAGTGCCGATGGAAACGCCTTTTGGTTCGCCCTCTGCCGATATCCTACGTGGTCGCTATGCAGAGCGTGATGTGCTGTTCCTTGCTCGTCATGGCCACCCGCATCGCATACCGCCGCATCAGGTGAATTATCGAGCCAACCTGTGGGCGCTGAAGAATGCGGGAGCTCAGGCGATCATTGCTGTGAATGCGGTGGGCGGCATTCACTCTGCGATGGGAGCCGGGCATCTGTGCGTGCCCCATCAGGTTATCGATTACACCTATGGCCGCGAACATACATTCTTCGAGGGCAACATCGATCATGTCACCCATATCGACTTCAGCTATCCCTACGATGAACCGCTGCGTCAACGTCTGATAGCCGGGCTTGCGGCCGAGGGTTTTCTCTTCAGCAGTCACGGTGTCTATGGCTGTACCCAGGGGCCGCGGTTAGAGACGGTTGCGGAAATCGCCAGGATGGAGCGTGATGGTTGTGACATCGTCGGGATGACCGGGATGCCCGAGGCGGTCCTCGCTCGAGAGCTTGAATTGCCCTATGCCTGCCTGGCGCTTGTGGTCAATCCCGCCGCCGGCAAGACCAGCGGCGTCATCACCATGGCGCAGATCGAAGCCGCGCTGGCCGAAGGTATAGTCAAAACACGGGCGGTGCTTGCTCGGGCACTGGCAAGCTAATTTGACCGGCAAGCTAATTTGGAAGGTGTCGTGCGGCATTGGAAGGCGCGATGTCAGTGACCGTATTGGGCACCGGTTCGCAACAACGGTATGGTAGTGGTAGCAAAGACGTAGCAGGTGGCTGCTAATTTCGCCAAACATCCATTGCAGGCGATTCGCTGCTTGCTACACTTGGGCGTCCTATGGAGTACCGGAATGCTTTGCCACGCACCTATAAGAAGAACATTCAGAGCTGTGGTTTTATTGAGCCTGCTGTCCGGCCTCGTGGGCTGCTCAACCTGGTTCAGTAGTGACTTCCAGGACCCTCGCGTTCAACTCAAGGACGTCGAGATCATCAAGGCAAGACTTCTCGAGCAGCAGTTCATGCTGCGTTTTCGCATCGACAACCCGAATGAGCAGAGCCTGCCTGTGCGCGGCCTGCTCTATACCGTCCACCTCAATGACATCGAGTTGGCGAGCGGGGAGTCCAGTGGCTGGACGACGGTGGCAGGCAAAAGCTTCGAATATTACGAAGTGCCGATCCATACCAATCTCTGGAAGCACATGAAGTACATCGTTCGATTGCTTGAAAAGCCGGACCGGCCCATTGCCTATCGTCTGGATGGAGAGTTGAAAACGGGCCTAATGCTGGGTCGGCGCGTGCACATCTCCACCAATGGCGAGATAATCCCCGGCAACTTTATCCCGGAGTAGCAGTACCGATGAATCAGGAAGCTCACGTGCACGGTCCCGATTGCAACCATGATCACGACCATGACCATCATGGCCATGTGCATGGTCCACATTGCAACCATAGTCATGACCCGGTTCGAAACCCGCTAAAGGATGTGGGTCGTAACGATCCCTGCCCGTGCGGCAGCCATAAGAAGTTCAAGAAGTGCCACGGAGCCTGAGCCGAGTATGACGCCCCTTGCCATCACATTACTCTTGACCGGCCTGCTGCTGATAGCGGCACTGGCCGGTTACGCGTTGTATCTGTGGCGGCGGGTCTGGGGCAGAGAGCGCCAGCTGGCGGACCAGCAGGCTCAGCAGCATGCCGCTCTGGCAGCTGACCTGCGGGTCCTTGCCGGCAGCTTGCTGCAAGAGCAGGTACCTCTGATCGAAGGCGCGATTCGAATCAAGGTGCTGCTCGACAATTACGATTCGAACCTGGGTCAGGATCCTCGCTGCCAGGTCTTTCAGTTGTTGTTCGAGGCCACCGAGCAGGTACCGACACACTCAGCCTGGAAGGCGCTGGATAAAACCGAGCGCCGCCGGCATGAGGCCAACTTCAGCGCGCTGGAACTGCAGCACAAGGCTGAGGCGCGTCGTTCCGCACGCTGGTTGCTGGACGAAGTACTGCCGAAGAACAGCGAAGCCGCCTGAGCAAGGCGGCACAACGCGCCACACCATCTATCCTCTGTTTTCGTACTGCCCTGCCTGTAAGGAGCCGTTGATGTCTCTGCGCCTGTCGTTTGTTCTGGTTCGTCTGACGCTCGGCGCTGCTTTGGCGGCTAGCGGTCTCACTGGCTGTCAGGCTTATCTGGACAGTCGCTACAGCGACAGCCTGCCGCCCGCGCAAGGTGTTCAGGCCATCACGGGGCTGGACAAGAGCGTTAGCATCCGGCGCAACTCGCTCGGTATGCCTTTGATCGAGACAGCCACCTTTCACGATGCGCTGTTCGGGTTGGGGTACATTCACGCAACCGACCGTTTGAGTCAGATGGTCAGTATGCGGCTGATGGCAGAGGGGCGTCTGGCCGAGATGGCCGGGCCCGGCGTTCTGGAAATAGACCGATTCATGCGCGCCGCAAATCTGCGGCAAAGCGCAGCCGTGCTGTACCGCGACAGCTCGCCGCGACTCAAGCGCTTCTTCGAGGTCTACGCTCGAGGGGTCAATGCCTACATGTTCCGCCATCGGGACAAGTTGCCGATGGACCTGGCCGCAGCCGGATATACGCCCGAGTACTGGAAGGCAGAAGATTCGGTCCTGGTTTTCTGCCTGCTCAACTTCGGGCTGGCGGTCAATCTTCAGGAAGAGCTGGCAGCACTGGTGCTTGCGCAGAAAGTTGGCAGCGACAGGCTCCCTTGGCTGCTACCCACCTACCCGGACGAGTCGCTGCCGTTCGCAGAGGCTGACAAGCTCAAGGGTCTGAAGCTGGGCGGTGACATTCCGGGGCTCGCGGCGGTTGATGCGGCAGCCTCGCAGGTCGCTTCGCTGAACATGCTGGGTGTCGCTGCCTCCAACAACTGGGCGATCTCCGGCAGCAACACCCGCAGTGGAAAGCCGTTGATGGCAAACGACACGCACCTTCCGTTATCCATGCCTTCTTACTGGAATTTCGTGCAGATCCGCTCGCCGAAATTCCAGGCCGCAGGGGTAACGATCGCCGGCGTGCCAGCCGTGGTAGCAGGCTTCAATGGCAAGCTCGGCTGGGGCATGACCATGGTCATGGGCGATACGCAGGATGTGTACCTCGAACAGGTGCGTCGCGAAGGTGGTCGCCTGCAATATCTTGCCGATGGCAAATGGCTGCCGGCCCGCGAACGCCACGAAACCTTCATCATAAAGGGCGAGCGACCGATCCGTGAAACGGTCTACGAGACGCGAAACGGGCCGCTGCTCAATAGCGTCCTTGGTGAGCGCAAGCATCCTCTGCAGCCCTTGCAGCTGAGCAGTGGCTACGGCTTGGCGCTGAAAACCGCGGCGTTGGATGGGGACCAGACATTGGACGCCTTCTTCGATCTGACCCGCGCGCAATCGGTCGATCAGGCGTTCGAAGCGACCCGAGACATTCGGGCAGCGGCGCTGAACGTCGTGTTTGCCGACCAGAACGGGACGGGGTGGCAAGTCACCGGGCGTTATCCCAATCGCCGCGCAGGACTGGGCCTGATGCCTTCTCCGGGCTGGGATGGCCGTTACGACTGGGACGGTTATGCAGATCCCATGCTGCATCCCTACGATCAGGATCCGGGCAAGGGCTGGTTGGCGACGGCTAACGAACGCACCGTTGCGAAGGGTTATGGCATGCAGCTCTCCAATTCATGGTATTACCCGGAGCGAGCCGAGCGCATCGCCCAACTGCTGGCTCAGGGCAGGCACGACACGCGCAGTGTCATAGCGATGCAGTACGACCAGACGACAACTTTCGCCGCCAAGCTGCAGACCATGCTTCAGGCGCCAGGAATGTCTGGCCCACTGAAGTCGGCCATCGATTCGCTGGCCGAGCCTGAACGAAGCAGGGCGCGCGAAGCGCTTTCTCGGCTACTGAGCTTCGACGGCAAGCTCGCAGCCGACTCATCCGATGCAGCGCTTTACGAAGCCTTTCTGATGGAATCGGCGCGCCAGATATTTCTCGACGAGCTGGGGCCGGAGAGCAGCGCTGCGTGGAAAGCTCTGGTCGAGACAGCCAACTCCTCCTATTCAGCCCAGGCGGACCACTTGTTAGGGCGTGACGACAGCCCCTTCTGGAACGATCAACGCACGCCTCAGCAGGAAGACAAGCCCGCGATCCTGGCGCGATCCCTTGCGGCTGCAGTCGCCCGCATGGAAGCTGCACAGGGTGTTGATCGCAACGCGTGGAGCTGGGGGCGCTTGCATACCTACAGCTGGAAAACCGGCACTACGCAGCTGGCACCTTACATGGCAGCCAGCCAGCGAGCCGGCATCAATACCATCAGCAATTACCTGGACCGCGGTCCCATTGCCGCCGGTGGTGATCACAGCACCCTCAACGTGGCCGCCTACCGCTGGGGGGACAGTTTCGACACCTGGTTGGTACCTGCGATGCGCATCATCGTCGACTTCGGACGCGATGAGCCAATGATCGGGCTCAATAGCTCCGGCCAGTCCGGCAACCCTGCCAGCCCGCATTACGCTGATGGCATCGAAGCCTGGCTGAAAGGTGGGTATATGAGCTTCCCCTTCAAGTCTGAAAACTTGGATAAGGTCTACGGTACCCAGCGCCTGCTGCTCACCCCCGCAACGCCGTAATGTGGATCTGCGCCGCCTGCAGCATGTGCGGCGCAGGTCCAGGCTTCGCCAGCCCTCTAGCTTTCCGCCCTGACCACTTCCAGCACGGTAATGGTCGTCAGATTGGTGTAGTGCCAGCGTACATCTACATCCCATAACCGAGTGCCATAGCGTCGCTCCGGTGAGGGTGTCTGATAGGCCGGCCGTGGGTCCTGCGCCAGGCATTGCTCGATGAGGGCGTGCAGCGGCTCATTCAGCCGCGCCGCTTCGCTGCGGGCCTGGTACAGGCTGGTTTCCGTCCACTGCACTTCAATGCGTTTCGGTGCGCCCTCAGCCAGCCCGTTATGGGCATCTGTGATGGCGTCGGCGTAAGGCACATAAGGCTTGATGTCGATAACCGGTGTGCCATCGAGCAAGTCAATACCAGACAGGTAAAGGCGGCCAGGTTCGATCCGCTCGAGTCTGACGACAGACTGCCCGATGCCATTTGGGCGATGTGTCGAGCGAGTTGCGAATACCCCCACCATTGTGTTCCCACCCAGCCGCGGTGGTCGCACGCGCAGGCGCGGTTCGGCCTCAAGCGCCTGGTGAAACAGAAACAGCAGCCAGACATGACTGACCTGTTCCAGTCCATCCAGCGCGTGGGCCTGGTCGAATGGAGGAATCAGCTCCAGCATGCCGCGCGCCGCTGGCGCTAGATGAGGTTGTCTCGGTATGGCGAATTTCTCCTTGAAGCAGGAGCGCATATAGCCAACTGGGGAAACGGTATGAGTCATGGCCGCTGCTTGGGTTCTGAAAGTCGCATCTTAACCAAAGCGCGCTTATAGGGCTTCAATGCTTGTATGGCGCCATGCATGTATCTCGAAACGTTTCCTGCTGATGAAGGTCTGAGCAAGGCTTGGTCTGCAAAGTTGAGCGTATTCGAGTATGATGCCCGCCCTTTTTTGGAATATGAGCTACGTTTGAAATTGGCTACGCAGTAGCAGGGTTCGCCGCCGCATCTGCATCGCAGTCGGCATTACTCGGCATATCACCTCTGGTATGGCCATCTTTTGTGCAGCGACTTCGCTGCCACATTGGCAGCGCATAGTCGCTGCCGCTCTCATCGCCTTGCGATGCCCTAATAAGCCAGAAAAGTTCAGGAGAAGAACGGATGAACGAGGCTGAGCTCTCACCCAATGGCACTGATACATCGCCGGACCGCATCAATCCGGTTGTTTTCTACAGTTCCGCCATCGCCATCGTGGTGTTCGCGATATGGACGATGTTCTTTACCGACTCATCGCTGGTCGTGATTAACGCTGTGCTTGGCTGGATATCCAACACTTTCGGTTGGTTCTACTTTCTGGCCGTACTGATATACCTTCTCTTCGTGGTCGTTATCGCCACCAGTCGCTACGGCAAGATCAGGCTTGGCCCTGATCACTCCAAGCCTGAATTCAACGTCGTGACTTGGGCGGCAATGCTGTTTTCGGCGGGTATCGGGATCGACCTGCTGTTTTTCTGCATCGCAGAACCCATCACCCAATTCCTCGAACCGCCAGTGGGCGAGGGTGGCACCGTGCAGGCCGCCCGCCACGCCATGGAACTTACCTTTCTGCATTGGGGCCTGTCTGGCTGGGGCGTGTATACGCTTGTCGGCATGTCCTTGGCCTATTTCAGTTACCGCCAGGGTTTGCCGCTGTCGATTCGTTCATCGCTGTATCCGATTTTCGGCAAGAAAATCTACGGGCCGATCGGGCACACCGTCGACACTGCAGCAGTACTCGGCACAGTCTTCGGTATCGCGACCAGCCTTGGCATCGGCATCATCCAGCTGAACTTCGGGCTCAATTACATCTTCGGCGTACCAGAGGGCACTGTGACTCAGGCCGTACTGGTGGTGCTGATCGTAGTGTTCTCGGCGATATCAGCCGCGACCGGCGTGGAGCGTGGGATTCGCCGGCTATCGGAATTCAACATGCTGTTGGCCGTGGGCCTGTTGTTGTTCGTGCTCTTCGCCGGGCAGACGACCTTTCTGCTGAATGCGCTGGTGATGAACATTGGCGATTATTTTTCCAACTTCATCAGTTTGTCGTTCGATACCTACGCCTACGATCAACCCACCGACTGGTTGAACGCCTGGACAGTGTTCTTCTGGGCCTGGTGGATTGCGTGGGGGCCATTCGTTGGCTTGTTCCTGGCGCGTATCTCGCGCGGCCGGACCATTCGTGAATTCGTCGTGGGTACGTTATTACTGCCCTTGGCATTCATGATGGCCTGGATGTCGATCATGGGTAACAGCGCTATCGACATGGTCATGGATGGCGCAGTCGAGTTCGGCGCTGAAGCGATAGCCAACCCTGGATCCTCGATCTATCTGTTCCTGCAGAGCCTGCCCTGGGCGGGGCTCACCACAGCAGTGGCGACCATTCTGGCCATCGTGTTTTTCGTGACATCGGGCGACTCGGGTTCGCTCGTCCTGTCCAACTTCACCTCCATCCTCAAAGATGCCAACAGCGATGCGCCAGTCTGGATGCGCATACTCTGGGCGGCAATCATCGGCGTGTTGACACTGGCACTGCTGATAGCCGGCGGGCTCACTGCGCTACAGGGCACGGTCGTCATCATGGGCTTGCCGTTCTCCATCGTCCTCCTGTTCATGATGGTCGGGTTGTTCAAGGCCCTGCATGTGGAAGGGGTGATGACGGACAGTTACCAGAAGAGCCTGTCGGGCCAGCTGTCGGGGCGCGCGACGCTGGAGCACGCGCACATGAACTGGAGTCAGCGGCTTTCGCGTGCCATGAGTTTCCCCAGCCTGTCGCAGATCCGCCGCTACCTCAAAGAGGTGTGCAAGCCAGCCATGGAAGAGATCCAGAAAGCGCTTGGCGAGAAAGGCGTGCCGGTGGAAATCATCGAAGGTGAGGCAGGCAATGAGCATCTGATCCTCAACGTCAACCTGGGCAGCGAGATGGATTTCACCTATCAGATCTGGCCGGTGCGCAGCTCGATGCCGTCATTCGCTGTGCGCACGCAGAGCAGCAGTGCGCATTACTACCGACTCGAGGTGCATCTGCGCCAGGGTAGCCTGGGTTACGACCTGATGGGCTACTCGCGCCGTCAGCTGATCGAGGACATCCTCGACCACTACGAACACCACATGCAGTTTCTGCATCTGCAGCGCGAGAAAGGCACCTTGGCTGATGGCGCGTCCGAGCCGGGCGCCCCTGGCGTCAGCTGACTCCTGGCCATGACGGGCCTACCGGCCCGGCCATGGCATTTCCACACATCAGCGGTGACCCACGAGGTCTCCGCTGCCTGGACATTGCAAGAGGTATGAAATGGCCCGTTATCCGCGGCAACAACTCTATATAGACGGCACCTACGTCGATGCGAGCGGCGGGAAGTTCTTCGAGAGCATCAACCCGGCCAACGGCGAAGTGCTCGCAGAGGTCGCTCAAGCCTCCGCGGCTGATCTTGAACGAGCAGTCGTCAGCGCAGAAAAAGGCCAGAAGATCTGGGCCGCGATGACCGCCATGGAGCGGTCGCGTGTATTGCGCAAGGCCGTCGACCTGCTCCGTGAGCGTAACGACGAGCTGGCGCTGCTGGAAACGCTCGACACCGGCAAGCCGCTGATGGAAACACGCAGCGTCGATATCGTTACCGGCGCCGATGTGCTGGAGTACTACGCGGGCCTAGCGCCGGCCATCGAAGGGGAGCAAATCCCGCTGCGGGACACCAGCTTCGTCTATACCCGGAGAGAACCCTTGGGCGTGGTCGCAGGTATAGGGGCCTGGAACTACCCGATCCAGATTGCGTTGTGGAAAGCCGCGCCGGCGCTGGCTGCCGGCAATGCGATGATCTTCAAGCCCAGCGAAGTGACCTCGCTGAGTGCGCTCAAGCTTGCCGAGATCTTTACCGAGGCTGGTTTGCCGGCGGGTGTGTTCAACGTACTGACTGGCACGGGCGCTGAGATCGGCGCGCTGCTTACCGAGCATCCACGCATCGTCAAGGTCTCCTTCACAGGCGGCGTGACGACTGGCAAGAAGGTCATGGCCGGCGCGGCGAGCTCTTCGTTGAAGGACGTAACCATGGAGTTGGGCGGCAAGTCGCCGCTGATCGTTTGCGACGATGCAGACCTGGACCGGGCTGCAGATATCGCTGTGATGGCCAATTTCTTCAGCTCCGGCCAGGTCTGCACCAACGGTACCCGCGTATTCGTACCGCGCGCTTTGATGGGCGAGTTCGAAGCCAGGCTGCTGGAGCGGGTAGAACGCATTCGTATGGGTGACCCGCAGGATGAGCGGACCACCTTCGGTCCTATGGTCAGCTTCGCGCACATGCAGAACGTGCTCGGTTATATCGCCAAGGGCAAGGCGCAGGGTGCGCGACTGCTGTGTGGTGGCGAGCGTGTCACCAGCGGCGAGTTCGGCCGGGGCGCCTACATCGCGCCGACAATCTTCAGCGACTGCACCGACGACATGATCATCGCCCGCGAAGAAATCTTCGGGCCGGTGCTCAGCCTGCTGGCCTACGACGATGAGGACGAGGCAGTCCGCCGCGCCAACGATACCGACTATGGGCTCGCCGCCGGTGTCGTGACACGTGATCTGGTCCGCGCGCACCGCATCATCCATCAGATGGAAGCTGGGATCTGTTGGATCAATACCTGGGGTGAGTCCGCCGCGCAGATGCCCGTCGGTGGCTACAAGCAATCCGGAATCGGCCGCGAGAACGGTATCTCGTCGCTGGCGCACTACACGCGGTTGAAATCCGTGCAAGTGGAACTGGGCGAGTTCGCTTCGGTTTTTTAGAGCGATCGAGCAGGTCCGGGCGCGCAACACAGCTGCTCGCCCGGGCAACAGGAGGATTCATGGAATACGACTACATCATTATCGGTGCCGGTTCTGCTGGGAACACGCTGGCTGCACGCCTGACCGAGGACGCCGAGGTCAGCGTATTGCTGCTGGAGGCGGGCGGCCCGGACTATCGGCTGGATTTCCGCACCCAGATGCCAGCGGCGCTGGCATATCCGCTGCAGGGCACCCGCTATAACTGGGCTTATAAAACAGATCCTGAACCGCACATGAACAACCGCCGCATGGATTGTGGGCGCGGCAAGGGATTGGGCGGGTCGTCATTGATCAATGGCATGTGCTACATCCGCGGTAATGCGATGGACTACGACAACTGGGCGACGATGCCCGGCCTCGATGACTGGTCTTATCTGGATTGCTTGCCCTACTTCCGCAAGGCCGAAACTCGCGATATCGGCCCTAACGATTATCACGGCGGCGATGGGCCGGTCAGCGTGGCCACGCCCAAGCCCGGCAATAACGTGCTGTTCAATGCAATGGTCGAGGCTGGGGTTCAGGCCGGTTATCCCAAGACCGATGACCTCAATGGTTACCAGCAGGAAGGCTTCGGTCCGATGGACCGCACCGTCACGCCGAATGGGCGTCGTGCCAGCACTGCACGTGGTTACCTTGACCAGGCCAAGGATCGTCCGAACCTGACCATCGTTACCCATGCCGTGACCGACCGTGTGTTGTTCGAAGGCAAGCGTGCCATCGGCGTGAAATATCTGCGTGGCCGTGAACAGCCGACCACGGCTCGGGCACGGCGTGAAGTACTGTTATGCGGCGGCGCCATCGCCTCGCCGCAGGTGCTGCAACGTTCTGGTATTGGCCCGGCGCCACTGCTCAAGGGATTGGGTATTCAGGTTGTCCATGATCTGCCTGGTGTTGGGCAGAACCTGCAGGACCATCTGGAAATGTATCTGCAGTACGAGTGCAAGCAGCCGGTTTCGCTATATCCGGCCCTCAAGTGGTGGAACCAGCCGGCCATCGGCGCTGAATGGCTTTTTCTTGGCTCCGGGGTCGGCGCCAGCAACCAGTTCGAAGCCGGCGGCTTCATTCGCAGCCGTGAAGCGTTCGAGTGGCCGAATATCCAGTTTCACTTCCTGCCGGTGGCGGTCAGCTATAACGGCAGTAACGCTCATGACGGCCACAGCTTTCAGGCGCATGTTGGGTCGATGCGCTCGCCGAGCCGCGGAAGGATCCAGATTCGTTCGACGGACCCTAAAGTCGATCCCAGCATCCTGTTCAACTACATGTCCCACGAACAGGACTGGGAGGAGTTTCGTGATGGCATACGCCTGACGCGGGAGATCATCAATCAGCCGGCGCTAGACCCCTTCCGTGGCAAGGAGCTGAGCCCGGGAGCGGATGCGCAGAGCGATGCAGACCTCGACGCCTTCGTCCGTGAACACGCCGAGACGGCATATCACCCATCCTGCTCCTGCAAGATGGGCACGGACGATATGGCGGTGGTGGATGGGCAGGGCCGCGTGCACGGCGTTGAAGGCTTGCGTGTAGTGGATGCGTCGATCATGCCGCAGATCATCACCGGCAACCTCAACGCCACCACCATCATGATCGCCGAGAAAATTGCTGACCACATCCGTGGTCGGCAACCGTTGCCACGCAGCACCGCTGCCTATTACGTCGCCAATGGCTCGCCGGTGCGCAAGCAACCACAGCGAGCCTGATGCGCCAGCGCTGCAGCGGCACGAGCTGGCGGGCAAGCACTTCACCCGCCGGTTTCGTTCGCTATAACCAATGCGGCCATGTGCAGCGGGATACTTGATCCCATCGAGTTTCTAACGCAGGGCAAGCTCAGCTCGCTGCGGCTGGCGCCTCCCGGCGGTAGGCGTAGGTTTCAGCGAAACGCGAAAGCATATAGGCGCTACATGTGGTGTCCGGATACTTGGGCCGATTGGCTTCGTCCTGACAGCCGGGCAGGCAACTGATGAGCGTGTCGGGATTCGGCTCAGCGAAGAATGGCATCGAATAGCGATCGACACCCAGAGGGCTGATCACCCGGTGCGGTGTGGACTTGTACCGATCATTGCTCCAGCGCGCCATCATGTCGCCGATGTTGACCACGAAGGTTCCCTCGATTGGCGGCGCATCGATCCATTCACCACGCACATTCTGAACCTGCAGCCCGCCGGCTTCGTCCTGATAGAGCAGGGTGATGCAGCCATAGTCGGTATGAGCGCCAGCTCCTTGTTGCTCCGGGGACGTAGCCGTCTGACGCGGCGGGTAATGGATCATGCGGAATACGCTGATGGGCTCGATGAAACGCTCATCGAAAAAGGCAGATTCGACGCCGAGCGCGTCGGCCAGCGCTCGCAGCAAGGTGCAGGCAAGCGAATGCATGTCTTGATAATGCTGCTCGAACAGGGTGGGCCAGCCCTCGATATCGGGGTGGCGGTTGGGGCCGCGCAGCGGTTTTCCGGCCAATACGTCAGGGTGGTCGTGCGGCATGTGGAAACCCATGTCGAAGGTTTCCTTGAGGTCGCTTGGCTTGGCTGGATCGAGCTGTTCAGTCGCAACGGCGCCGTATCCCCGGTGATGCGTGCTTTTGGTGATATCGATCTGCAGTTTCTGCTCGACCGGCAAGCCGAAGAACCGTTCTGCAGCGTCCTTCAGCTGAGCGATGCGCTCGGCGCTGATCGGATGATTGCGAATGTAGAAAAAACCCCAGTCACGGCATGCCGTGTCGATCTGTCGGGCGACTTCGTGCCAGCCTGTCTCCTCCGAGGCGAAGAGCGGCGCGATGTCGATGATGGGGAGCGTATTCATGGGTGACTCCGGGGAATGATCGCTGCGGTCTTCTCGTACCGGCAGCCGTTGGGGCTTGGCCCCCTGCCTACGGTCCTCAGAGCGAGGGACGGTGCGGCAATACCTGACGCCGCGCCTGCATCGGCGCGGCTTGCAAAGCTGCCGGACGCCTTACTTCGGCAGTTCGGCTTTGAGGCCGTTTACGTAGTAATCCATTGAGGCCAGTTCAGCGTTGCTGGCGGTTGCGCCTTCAGCAATGCGGACGGCGCCGGACTGATCCATGATGGGACCCGTGAACGGATGGAACTCGCCGCTGCGGATGCCGGCGATGATCTGTTCTGCCTCTGTTTTCACGTCAGCCGGTACCAGGTCACTGATCGGTAGGCTGATGGTTTCTTCTGCCAGGCCGCCCCAGAAGTCCTGTGGCTTCCAGGTACCCTCGATCACGCCTTTTGCCGACTGGGCATAGTGCGGCCCCCAATCGTTGACAATGGAGGTCAGCACAGCTTTCGGGCCGAAATGAGCCATGTCGGATGCGTAACCAACGGAGTAAACGCCACGTCGCTCGGCCGCCTGGATCGGTGCCGGGCTGTCGGTGTGCTGGAAGACCACATCGACACCTTGATCGATCAGCGCGTTGGCCGCATCGGCTTCCTTGCCTGGGTCGAACCAGGAATTCACCCACACCACCTTGATCTCGGTGCCGGGGTTGTACTTGTCCAGTGCCAGCTGAATGGCATTGATATCGCGGATGACCTCGGGTATCGGGAAGGATGCGATGTAGCCGATCTTCTTGCTCTTGGTCATCTTCGCTGCGAGAAAGCCGCCTACATAACGTCCTTCATACGATCGGGACAGATAGGTGCCGAGGTTCTTGTCCTGCTTGTAGCCAGTAGCGTGCTCGAAGGTCACCTTGGGGAATTGTTTAGCAACCTTGAGCGTCGGGTTCATGTAACCGAAGGATGTGGTGAAGATCAGGTCATAGCCCCCCTTGGCCATGTTGCGAATCACCCGCTCGGCATCGGCGCCTTCGGCTACGTTCTCCACGAAGGTCGTTTTGACCTGATCACCGAGCTCTTTTTCCAAGTACTGACGACCCATTTCGTGCTGATAGGTCCAGCCGTGGTCACCAATCGGGCCGACGTATACGAAGCCGACTTTCAACGGATCGGCCGCGATGGCAGCGCCGGTGGACAATGCGGTGGTGAAGCCGATGGCGGCGACGAGGCTGCGCAGCAAGGTGCTCCGTGGTTTGTTCTGCATGTGGATGACGCTCCTGTGTGTCATACGCCGTAGCGGCTGCTTGCCAGATTGCAAAAAGCTGACCAGTTGGACAGTTCGCCGTATGGGCACGCGATACTTGGCAACGATGAGTAAGTGCGCGTGCCTTTCTGGAACACAAGTGGTGCGCAGCGCGTTGCCTGCGCACTAGGGCGGTGCGGCAGTCTGGGGCGATGAGGGCGGTTGGGCGCGCGGTATTCAACGATGGACGGTCCGCAACACGCTCATTGCATGCGGGACAAATGCGGCAGCGGTGAGACAAGACGATGGGGGCCAGTCAGATACGGCTGAACGTATCAGGACCAACGCAGCACCAGAGGCTGCGAAGGCAACGAACGACGCCGCGTCTGGATGGCGAATCACCAGGGCAAGTGATCGCCTTTGTAGTCGAGGTAGTGATGACCACCACGGCCCAGCGCCTTGGTAACCTGTCCGACCATACCGCGTGTACTGGTCTCGACATCCAACGGAGCTTCATCACCCCCCATGTCGGTCTTCACCCAACCCGGGTGCATGGACAATATGGTGAGCCCGGTCTCGCCCAGCTCCGACACGAATGTGCGAGTCATATGATTGAGTGCAGCCTTGCTTGCGCCATAGAGCGACATGCCCATGCCAGGTCCGGTTTCCACGCTGCCCAGGATGGAGCTCATGAAAACGATGGCGCCTCGCTCGGCATTGACCATTGGCAGCAGCTGTTTGGCCAGCCGCAGCGGCGCGACGGCGTTGGTGAAGAACAGCTGCCCAACCTCCGTTTCGTTGACCTCGGTGGCCGGCTTGTTTTGCGGCCCGGCAACGCCGGCATTGACGAACAGCACATCCAGTCGCATGCCTGCCAGGCGCTTGCCAAGCGCTTCGATGCTCTGCGCATCGGTCATGTCGAGGGTTTCTACACGTACCTGCGGGATTTGCTTGAGCGCATCCGACTGTTGCGGATTACGTATCGTGGCAATCACCTGCCAGCCCTCGTTGGAAAACTGCTTGGCCAGGCCGAGGCCCAGACCACGGGAAGCGCCAACGACAAGTACGGTTTTTTGCATGAGAGATCCTTGAGTGTGGGATTGGCGATCAAGCATAGCGCGGTGCCGCGACATTGAGGTGGGGCGTGCCAGTGCGACATTCCACCGCTGCATCTGTGTTGCAATGCATGTCCCCGCGATGGCTATGTTGATCCTTATTCGGCTCTCATGTGGCAACGGCTTTGTCGCATTTGGCATCAGCGAATCATGATCAGGGGGATCCAATGCCCGAACAGCAATCACAAACCAATCGCTGGCATGCGCGCCAGGCTGACGAGGCGTTGCGTGAGCTTGAGACCTCGAACACCGGTTTGACCCACGAGCAGGTGCAGGAGCGTCTCTACCGGTACGGCCCAAACCGTCTCGACGAAGCGAAACCCGCGAGCGTGTTGCAACGACTGATGCGTCACCTGAACAACGTGCTGCTCTATGTGCTCATCGCTGCTGCACTGGTGACCGCATTGATGGGGCATTGGGTAGATACCTTCGTGATCCTGGCCGTGGTGGTGCTCAACGTCGCCATCGGTTTTGTGCAGGAAGGCAAGGCGGAGAAAGCGCTACAGGCGATCCGCCACCTGCTCGCTCCACATGCGGTGGTGTTGCGTGATGGACGTCAGCAGGACATCGATGCCGCCGAGCTGGTACCCGGCGATGTGGTGCTGCTGGCTTCCGGCGACAGCCTGCCTGCGGACGTGCGATTACTACAGGCACGCAACCTTCGCATCGACGAGGCGGCGCTCACTGGCGAATCCGTTCCGGTAGACAAGCAGGTCGAGGCGGTGGCCGATGACGCGCCTATCGGTGACCGCGTCTGCATGGGCTACGCCGGTACGCTGGTGACCCAAGGGCAAGCACGCGCAGTGGTCGTCGCTACCGGGGCGGCAACCGAGATTGGTCGGATAGGTCGCATGCTGGAGTCGGTCGAGCAGGGCACCACGCCGCTGCTGCGCAAAATGGAAGAATTCGGCCGCGTTCTGACGATGGTGATCCTCGCGACCAGCGCGATACTTTTTCTGTTCGGGACGCTGATACGCGGCATGGGCGCGGGCGAGATGTTCATTGCCGCCGTAGGACTTGCGGTAGCGGCAATTCCGGAAGGGCTGCCGGCCATCATGACTATCACGCTGGCCATCGGCGTGCAGCGGATGGCGACGCGCAACGCGGTGATCCGGCGGCTGCCAGCGGTGGAGACCCTGGGTTCGGTGACGGTGATCTGCTCCGATAAGACCGGCACCCTTACACGCAATGAGATGACGGTGCAGGAGGTGATCTGCGCGGGTCAATCACTGGTGGTCGAAGGCGCCGGTTACGCGCCGCAGGGAGCGCTGGTGTTCGAAGGCGTGGCAATCGAGCCGGTTGCATTGCTAGAGCGCTCGGTGGCGTTTCTCGGCTTGATGGAAGCAGCTGCCCTATGCAACGACGCCAGTTTGCACGAGACGGACCAGATGTGGACGTTGGCAGGCGACCCGACCGAGGGGGCGTTACTGACCCTGGCGATGAAGGCAGGACTGTCGCCGGCGAGCTTGAAGGTCGATCGTCCGCGGCTGGATGTCATCCCCTTCGAGTCCGAGCATCGCTTCATGGCGACGCTGCACACGACTGACGGTGGCAGCGAAGTGTTGGTCAAGGGCGCGCCAGAACGCATCCTGAGCATGTGCTCGCATCAGCTTATGGCGGACGGTGAGGAGCTCGCTCTGGAACCTGCGCGGTGGCACGCGCACGTCGAGGCTCAGGCGCAAGCAGGTCGTCGCGTTCTCGCGCTTGCTCGGCGCCGCCTGCCCAACGGCAAGGACATGCTTGGGCATGAAGACGTCGCCAGCGAGCTCACTTTGCTCGGGCTGGTCGCCATCATCGATCCGCCACGTGAGGAGGCGATACGCGCGGTGGCACAGTGCGGCGCTGCTGGCATCCGGGTAGTGATGATCACTGGCGACCACGGTGTGACGGCCAGTGCCATCGCCAGGCAGCTCGGAATGGGTGATGACGTCAAGGCGATTACCGGCCCCGAGTTGGAGCAGATGGACGAAGCGGCCATGCGCCAGGCGGTTGCCGAAGCCCGAGTGTTCGCGCGCGCCAGTCCTGAGCACAAGCTGCGCCTGGTGCGTGCGCTACAGGCCAATGGTGAAGTAGTCGCCATGACTGGCGACGGCGTCAACGACGCACCAGCACTGAAGCAGGCCGATGTGGGCGTGGCCATGGGCATGAAGGGAACCGAGGCGGCCAAGCAGGCGGGTTCGATAGTTCTGGCGGACGACAACTTCGCATCGATTGCGCATGCCGTGGAAGAGGGCCGCACTGTCTACGACAACCTGCGCAAGACCGTGACTTTCCTGCTGCCCATCAACGGAGGTGAGTCACTTTCGCTGCTCCTTGCCGTGCTGCTCGGCATCGCGTTGCCGATCACTCCCGTACAGGTGCTATGGGTCAACATGGTCAGCTCGGTCGCGCTGGCGATGGTACTGGCGTTCGAGCCTACCGAAGCGGATGTGATGCAGCGTCCACCGCGACGGCCGGACGAACCTATGCTGTCGCGGTTCGTGATCTGGCGGATCTTCTTTGTCTCGGCGCTGTTCCTGGCTGGCATCTTCGGCATGTACCAGTGGATGCTTTCCCAGGGCGCGACGGTGGAGGCGGCGCGTACCGTAGCCGTCAATACACTGGTCTGCATGGAAGTGTTCTATCTCTTCAGCGTGCGCTACCTGAAGTCGCCCTCGTTTACCCTGGAGGGTGTGAAGGGTACGCCGCGCGTGCTGATGGCCGTGTTCGGTGTGTTCGCACTGCAGTTGCTGTTCACTTACGCGCCATTCATGCAGTCGCTGTTCGCCTCCGAGGCGCTGCCTCTGAGCACCGGCATATTCGTGGTGCTTGCAGGCGTAGCGGTGCTGGTCATTCTGGAAATTGAAAAAATGCTGCTCCGTCGGCTGGGCCTCGGCCCGTCCTGACAGCTGTACGAGAGCCAGGCGGCGAAAGCGGAACCCTGCAGTCTCCGCTTTCGATGCCGATCAATGGCCGGCTTTCCAGGGTTGTCCGAGCGATACCGGTGCGTACAGGCGGGTGCGAATCGCGTCGCGTGACAGCAACACCAGCACGACGATGGTCGCCACGTACGGGAGCATCGCCAGCAAGTTGCCGGGGATCGACAGGCCTATCCCTTGGGCAACCAGATGCAGGATGCTTGCAAGCCCGAACAGGTAGGCCCCGAGCAGCACTCTGCCCACACGCCAGCTGGCGAAGACCACCAGAGCCAGGGCGATCCAGCCGCGCCCCGCGGTCATGTTCTCTGCCCACATCGGGGTGTAAGCGAGCGACAGATAACCCCCAGCCAACCCGGCCATGGCGCCGCCGAAAAGCACTGCCAGCGCGCGAACCCGCAATACCGGCAGGCCCATGGCGCTGGCGGCGTTGGGATTTTCGCCTACCGCCTGGATGATCAGCCCGATGCGGCTTTTCAACAGCACCCAGGCAACCAGGGCGAAAAGCGCAAAGGACAGGTAGACCAGCAGGTCCTGGGCGAAGAGCATGCGGCCGATCAGAGGGATATCGCTGAGAAACGGGATTGCGATCGGCTCGAAGCCGGCAAGCGGTTTGCCGACCCAACCCGCCCCGATGAACGAGGAGAGGCCGACGCCAAAGATGGTCAGCGCCAGGCCGGTAGCGACCTGATTGGCATTGAAGCCCAGCGCGACCAGTGCGAACAGCTGCGACAGGAGCATGCCGCCCAGACACGCGAAAACCACGCCAAGCCAGAGGCTGCCGGTGGCGAAGGCGGCGATGAATCCCGCTACCGCGCCAAACAGCATCATGCCTTCCTGACCCAGGTTGAGGACGCCAGACTTTTCGCAGACCAGCTCGCCGAGCGCCACCAGCAGCAGCGGCGTACCTGTACGGACCATGGCGTAAAAGATATTAGTCAGCAGATCGATATCCATCAAAGCAAGCCTCGAGCTGCGCGCAGCAACCGTTGAGAAGAACAGGGGAGAGTGATCACGCCGTGGCCTCTGGACGGAGCACCGGAGCTTGTGTTCTACGAGTCCACGTCTTGAGGCGCGGTCGATAGAGAATCAGCACGTCGCAGGCCAGCAGAAAGAACAGCACCATGCCCTGGAACAGCTGGGTGATGGACTGAGGCAAGTTGGCAGCCATCTGAGCGTTCTCACCGCCCAGATAGAGCAGGGCCATGAGCAAGCTGGCGCAAACGATACCGACGGGATTGAGGCGGCCGAGGAAGGCGACGGTGATCGCGGCGTAGCCATAACCGGGTGAAACCTGAGGTACCAGCTGGCCGATAGGGCCGACGACCTCCGCAACTCCGGCGAGCCCCGCCAGCGCTCCGCTGATCAGCAGCGCAATCCAGATCAGCCCTTTCTCGCGGAAGCCGACGAAGCCTGCCGCGCGTTTGTCGAGACCAAGCACCTTGATCTGAAAACCAAGAAAGCTCTTCTGCAACAACACCCATACCACCACCAGCGCCAGTAGCGCGAAGTAGAAGCCGCCATGCACGCGCAGGTCCTCGAACAACTGTGGCAGCCGCGTGGCGTCACCAAACATGGCCGACTCGGGGAAGTTGAAACCCTCCGGATCTTTCAACGGCCCGTGCACCGCGAACAGCAGTAGATTCAACGCGATGTAGTTGAGCATGATGCTGGTCAGGATTTCATTGGCATTGAACTGCGTGCGCAGCCAAGCGCAGAGGCCGGCCCAGGCTGCACCGCCGAGCGTGCCGATGAGCAGGCTGAGCACCAGCGCCCAACGCGAATCCCATTCGATGATGTGGACGGCCACAGCGCTGCCCGCCAGGGCGCCAATGAGCAACTGGCCTTCAGCGCCGATATTCCAGATCCGAGCGCTGTAGACCACGGCCAGCCCCAGGGCGCAGAGCAGGATCGGCAGTGCCTTGACCAGCAGTTCAGACACCCCGTAAAGGTCACTGACGGGGTCGATCAACAGCACTCGCAGGGTTTCCAGAGGCGGGTGGCCCAGCGCGGCGAAGAGCAGCGCGCCACTGATCAGGGTCAGCAGGGCGGCGAGCACTGGCGACACCCAGAGCATCGCGCGTGATTCGTAGCCGCGTGGTTCGAGGGATAACAGCATGATGGGGCTCTCAGGCGGCGGTAGGCGTGGTGTGATCGAACTGTCCTGCCATCCAGCGTCCGACATCAGTCGCGGTGGTATGAGCTGTCGACTGCAGCGAAGATAGACGGCCGTGGCTAAGCGCAGCGATCCGGTCGCTGATCTGGAACAACTCCTCTAGGTCTTCGGAAATCACCAGGATGGCGGTGCCTGCATCGCGCAGCTCGATCAGCGCGCGGTGAATTGCGGCCGCTGCGCCGACGTCAACACCCCAGGTCGGGTGCGCGGCGATCAGCAGTTTCGGTTGCTGCAGGATCTCGCGACCGAGGATGAATTTCTGCAGATTACCTCCCGAGAGGCTGCGTGCGGTGGTATGGGTGCCGGGCGCCTTGACCGCAAAGGTGTCGATGATGCGCCGGGCGAACGCCTCGACTCGACCATGGCGAATCAGCCCACTGCTGACCATCCCCTCCTGTTGAAAGCCTGTCAGCAAAGCGTTATCGGCCAGACTCATTTCTGGAACCGCGCCGTGCCCCAGCCGCTCCGCCGGGACGAAGGTCATCCCTAGGCGGCGACGGGTGTCCGGCGGCAGATGGGCTACAGGTGATTCGAGGAAGCGGATGCGCGGACCTTGCTCACGGGGAAGTCGGTGTTCTCCGCAGAGCAGCGCGAGCAGCTCGTCCTGCCCGTTGCCCGCGACCCCGGCGATACCGACAATTTCCCCGGCTCGTACCTCCAGCATCAGGTCTTCTAGCGATACACCGAACGGATCGTCGTTGCGCCAGGACAGCGCCTCGATCCGCAGGAACGGCGCACCACCGCTGGCTTTCGGGTACTCGGCCTCAAGCCCCTCGGCATCGCCAACCATCAGTCGCGCCAGATCCATGTCCGTGCATTCAGCCGGTACGCACTCGCCCGAGACTTTCCCGCCACGCAGCACCGTTGCGTTTTCACAAAGTGCGCGTACCTCGTTCAGCTTGTGGCTGATGAACAGGACGCTGCAGCCCTCTGCAGCCAGCCGGCGTAGCACCACGAACAGATCGTCGGCTTCCTGTGGTGTGAGCACGGATGTGGGCTCGTCGAGAATCAGCAGCTTGATGTCTTGCATCAGGCAGCGGACGATTTCCACTCGTTGGCGCTCGCCGATCGAGAGGCTGTGGACCAGGCGATGCGGCTCTAGCGGCATGCCGTAGCGCTGCGACACCTCCCGAATTTTCGACTCCAGCTGCCTTGGCGTCCCGGCATCGGCACCCAGCGCCAGGGCAACGTTCTCCGCAATGCTCAGGGTTTCGAACAACGAGAAGTGCTGGAACACCATTCCGATCCCGCGATCACGAGCGTATGCCGGGTCACGCATGATCACCGGCTCGCCTTCCCAGCGAATCTCTCCGGCGTCGGGCTGAGTCACCCCGTAGATGATTTTCATCAGGGTGCTCTTCCCAGCACCGTTCTCACCAAGCAGGGCGTGGATCTCTCCTGCGTGAATGCTAAGGTCGATATGGTCGTTGGCCAGGCAGCCCGGGTATCGCTTGGTGATACCGGTCAGCTGCAGACGTGGAGTGGCTGTATCGGGCATGAGGGTGTCCGCTGGGTATTCATGTCCGAGTGAATAGCAAAAAGCTGGCCAGACAGTCAGGATTCCGCTGCGGGCGTTTGACCGGGAGTTAGAGAGTCATGCCCAAAAAGGGTCGGGAGTTGCCAGTGCTTCGAATTGGTGCCGGCGTTGGTGGCGTCGAGCCGTCTTGCACCGGTCTGGGGCGGAGCAAGAATGGGTTGAATGGCGCAGGGCTCGCTGATCGGCTGCTCTCCGAGCAGCGAGCTTTAGCAGCGCGCTATCGTTCGGGATCCGCCACCTCGCGCAGCGCCTGCGCCGCATCGATCGCGCGAGGGAAGCCGGCGGTGACTGTGGTCAGGTACACCACTTCCTTAAGCTCATCGCGGGTGACGCCAAGGCGCAGCGCGTAGCCGGCGTGAACCTGCATGTAAGGCAGATTGCCCTGCGCGGCGAACGCGGCGACCACGGCGAGCTGGCGAGTGCGATCGTCCAGACCGCTGCGCCCCCAGACATCGCCCAGGGCGTACTCGGTAATGCCGTCGGCGAGAAACGGATAGTCCTCGCGCAGCGCTTCGAGGACAGGTTGACCAGCACCGCCAGACAAGTGATCCATGACCTCGACGCCGCGCGCGTGGCGCTCGTTGCCGACCGCTTCCAGCGAGGCGAATGTCAGTGATCCAATCAGCCCAAGGCAGGCTGCGCTTAACGTGTTTCCAGTGAAAAGCCTCATCGCGGAGTCCTCAATAGGGGCTGGCGGTCGGACGTACCACCAGTTCGCTGACATCGACATCAGCCGGTTGCTCGACGGCGTATGCGATCGCGCGAGCAATGGCATCGGCTGGGATGGCGATGCGGCGGAAGTCATCCATGGCTGATCGTGCGCCTTCATCGGAGATACTTTCAGCCAGTTCCGATTCGGTGACACCGGGCGATACCAGCGTGACGCGAATATCGCCACCAACCTCCTGGCGCAGCCCTTCGGAAATGGCACGTACCGCGTACTTGGTGGCGCAGTAGACGGCGGCGGTAGGGCTGACTGCGTAAGCGCCGATGGAGGCGATATTGATGAATTGTCCCGAGCGCTGACGCTGCATCAGTGGCAGTCCGGCTGCGATGCCATGCAACACGCCACGGATGTTCACGTCGATCATCCGATTCCACTCCTCGACCTTCAGGGCGTCGAGCCGCGAAAGGGGCATTACGCCGGCATTGTTGATGATCACGTCGATGCGACCGAATCGTTGCTCGGCGAAGTCGACAAAGGCTTGGGTATCATCGCAATTGGTGACGTCCAGCGCGCGACAGGCCGCACGTCCCCCCGCTTCGGTAATACTGGCGGCGAGCTGTTCAAGCCGCTCCAGGCGTCTTGCGCCCAGTACTACCGTGGCGCCTTTGGCGGCCAGCAGGCGCGCCGTTGCTTCGCCGATACCGCTGCTGGCGCCTGTGATGAGTACGATTTTTCCTTCGATGTTCGACATGTTCAGGTCCTCCGCTTGTTCATCGGTCGGCGCTCATGCGCCGTGAAATCAATGCTAGGCAGAGGGCAGGGTGCGGCGTTATGTCAATCCTGCCGCGGGCTTGCCTGATTCTGGCTCTGTGCCGATATCCGAAGGCGGTCGTGCAGCGCGGCCGCTACGTCTCCGAGCAGCTGATCAATTACCTGCTTTGCGCGGCGCGGGTTTGAACATGCGCTGGCACCGACGCACTTTGCTACGAGAGCCGGAAAGGACGCTCAGGGCGCCAGCTCATAATTGAAGCATCGAACCGCCGAGGAGGCGATTGCCGGGTCAGCGAGGCGGGGTCAGGCCGCAACCCTTCAGAATCACGCGTATCAGCGTTTCGGTGCCGCGTTCGAAATCATCTTTCTTGACCCGGCGCTGGCCCGTGATACGGCGTATCTGATCGGAGAAGTCGGCGTAATGCTGGGTGCTACTCCAGATCAGGAAGATCAGGTGCATGGGGTCGATGGGGTCCATCTTGCCTGCATCAATCCATGCCTGGAAAACGGCGGCGCGACCACGGAACCACTCGCGATAGTCTTCGTTGAAGTGGGCGGACAGGCACTCGCAACCACTGATCACTTCCATTGCGAAAATCTTGGAAGCCTGAGGTTGCTTGCGGGAGAACTCCATCTTGGTGCGAATGTAGCCTGCCAATGCAGTAGCGGGGTCGTCGTCCTCGGTGAGGTTGTCGAACGCATTGTCCCAGAGCTCGAGGATATGCCGCATGACCTCGACATATAGCCCGAGCTTGTTGGTGAAGTAGTAGTGAAGATTGGCTTTAGGCAGCCCTGCGCGAAGAGCAATGGCGTTCATGCTTGTGCCCTTGTAGCCGTGGTGGGCGAACTCTTGCGCGGCGGCCGAGAGGATCAGCTCCTCATTCTTCTGACGAATACGACCGGTACGTCTGTCATCGGCGGATGCTTGGGCAAGCGTGGCATCGAAAGTGGTCATAGGTCCGTCTCCTGTGCGCGCGCATCACGCCCGATGCGCTTGTTCAATGCTAGCCCATGCCGGCTTTTGCGCATCTTTACTGCGATCGGTGCGGATCAGAATTTGTATCAGTGGCGACGAGACGATGCGGCACAGTGTCAAGCAACAGCGCCATCAGCTTGGTGACGCTGTCCCCCGGCGCTGGGCTGACTCGCCTGTTAGAAATGCACCTTCACGATAGCGTTCCAGGCGCTCTGGTCGGTTGACCCCACGAAGTTCTTACTGACGAATCCGCCATCCTTGATGCCGTATTTGTTGGACCAATAGTCGTACTCGATACCTACGTAGAGCTGACCGGCTTTCTGATAGACCGCCTTGCCCAGGTCGTACTTGATCTGCGGGTTGATATGCAGGTTCTTGGACTGGTAATCGTCCGAGTCCTTATTGCCGGCATCGTTGACGACCCAGTCGATGTAGCCGTCGAAGAGGATGTCGGAGCTGCCAACCGGTATGGTGATCGCCCAGGTCGGGGTGATCTGCCACTGTCCTGACGCCTTGTTACGGATGCCGTCAGGCTTGCGGTAAGAGGTGTTGATGGCTAAACGGTCAAAGCCCGGGACAGCCAGATCTACAGCCGGACCGAGCAGATAATTCTGCACCCTGTCCTCGCCGCGCTCGTAGGTGAAGCCAATGAGCACATCGGTGACCGGGCCGAACGAGATATCGGTGCCAGTGGTCTTGCTGAGCGACAAGCGTGGACTGAATTCACCGTAGTAGGTGCGGGCAGCGTCGCTGTTGTCCTGGCTTTCGTTCCACTTGTAGTCGACGAACAAGAAGACGTCACCATAGGTCCAGCCGCTTGCGTGCTCGAAGGTCAAGGTGTGCTGGGTGTCCGGATCGACTTTGAAATCCTTACCGTACAAATAGGTCAGGCTATTGTTCTGCCAGAGCATGGGTGCCGCGCCGGCTTGGGCCGCCAGTAGCAGGCCGCCCGTAAGTGCAGCGGTGGTCAATAGGGGGTTCATGGGTAGCTCCTGTTGTTTGCATCATGTCTTTTATTTCTTGGCCGAACGGTCAGCTGAGTCGGACTAAGCAAATCCTGAGCCACACTGCTACTGTGGCGGATTCTTCGTTTTTATTGTGTTATTTCAAGGGTTTGCATTCGCCAGCGATTGCCTATGCTGACCGGTATAGCAATTCATGCCCGGACTTGATTCGAAAAAAACCTGACCGATCCGACAGTGCTTCAAATTGATGCAAGCAGATGGCCATTGCTTAAGTGGTGCCGCTTCGATGCATGCGGCCATAAAAAAGCCCCGCTGTGGCGGGGCTTCGACGAACTGGGCAGAGTGTCAGATGACCTCGGCCCAAAGATCGTACTCATCAGAATTGGTCACCCGAACCCACACCTTGTCCCCCGGTTGCAGCGGCTGCTCGCTGTCCACATAGACCATGCCGTCGATTTCCGGCGCATCGGAGTAGGAGCGACCGATGGCACCATCCTCGTCAACCTCATCGATGAGCACCTCGATCTCCTGGCCGATCTTGCGCTCCAGTCGGGCGGCGCTGATAGCTTGTTGGTGTGCCATGAAGCGATCCCAACGATCCTGCTTGATATCGTCAGGCACCGCCTCAAGATCCATCGCCTCTGCCGGCGCACCTTCGACGGGTGAGTACTGGAAGCAGCCGACACGGTCCAGCTGCGCCTCAGTCAGCCAATCGAGCAGGTACTGGAAATCTTCTTCGGTCTCTCCGGGGAAGCCGACGATGAAGGTCGAACGGATGGTCAGCTGCGGGCAGATCTCACGCCATTTCTGGATGCGCGCGAGCGTCTTGTCTTCAAAGGCTGGACGCTTCATCGCTTTGAGCACTTTCGGGCTGGCGTGCTGAAACGGGATGTCCAGGTACGGCAGCAGCTTGCCCTCCGCCATCAACGGGATCACGTCGTCGACGTTCGGGTAGGGGTATACATAATGCAAGCGCACCCACACGCCCATGCTCGATAGCGCCTGGCACAGCTCCAACATGCGTGTCTTGACCGGCTGGCCGTTCCAGAAGTCGGTCTTGTACTTGACGTCGACCCCGTAGGCGCTGGTGTCTTGAGAGATCACAAGGATCTCCTTCACGCCGGCTTTGACCAGTCGTTCGGCTTCGCTGAGGACGTCGCCCACCGGGCGGCTGACCAACTTGCCGCGCATGGACGGGATGATGCAGAAACTGCAGGTGTGGTTGCAGCCTTCGGAGATCTTCAGATAAGCGTAGTGGCGTGGGGTCAATTTGATGCCCTGCGGCGGGACCAGATCGACGAAGGGATCGTGATTGATGTTCGGTGGCACGACCTGGTGCACAGCGTTCACCACCTGCTCGTACTGCTGCGGCCCGGTAACGGCCAGCACGCTGGGGTGCACGTTACGAATGCTGTCTTCAGCCACGCCCATGCAGCCGGTAACGATTACTTTGCCGTTTTCGGCGATGGCTTCACCGATGGCGTCCAGTGACTCGGCCTTTGCGCTGTCAATGAAACCGCAGGTATTGACCACCACGACATCGGCGTCCTCGTAAGACGGCACGATCTGGTAACCCTCCATGCGCAGCTGAGTAAGGATGCGTTCGGAGTCCACTGTGGCTTTCGGGCAGCCCAGGCTTACAAATCCAACAGTTGGCGTTTTCATAGACATAGCAGGCCGCCTCGGCACATACGGCTTGGAAAAATAGCGCGCGAGTATACAGGCATCTTGAGTTTTCCGATCCCTGCCAAGCGTCGGAGATTATCGCGATCCCTGGGGTGAGCGCTGCGCTAGCCGATGTGGTGTGTCGCTGAGGTGAGTGGGGTTGCGCAGTGATGTCAGACAGTGCCTTTCAACGATGCAATATCGCTGCTTTGTCGCACCAATAACTTTCATTGTCACGCACGTCAGCAGCGCCACTAGGATGTGGATTGCTGCCCATGATGAGCAGCAGGGCCACCCTGGCTGGTCTTTGCTACACGAGAGCTCTTCTAAATGAACGGGAATAGACATGACCGCTGAATCGTTGGGAATGCAACGCGAGCTGCTGATCGAAGCCTTGAACGAGCTGTTGAGTGCCGAGAGGGCTGGGGCGCAGGTTGCAAGTATCAGCCTGAACGAAACCGAGGCCGAGGTGGCGCGCGAGATGCTGACGCAGGTTCACCGTGGTGAGGCCGACAGTGTGAGACGGCTGCGGGAGTGCCTGTTGCTGCTGGATGCAGAACCGACCCACGAGCGGGGCGCGTTCTATGAAAAGTGCATGGCTATCAGCGACCTGCCAGAGCGACTGGCTTTGGTAGACCGCGGGCAGAAATGGGTGATCCGCAAGCTTGAGGGCTTACTGGAGCAGGTCACGCATCCTCGGATACGTCAGGAGCTCGAGGCGGTGCTCAGTACTCATGAAGTCAACAGCGCTGACTATGCGGCCAAAGCGCCAGAGCTGAAGTGAGCACAATGCCCTGCTTGGATCCACTGATGACTGCCCCATGCTCCGATCTCCCTACGCTTGATAGGTCGGTAAAATGCTGAACTTCGGTACAGACGACGGGATATCTGGATGGGGTCGGTAGAGACCTTGAACGCCAGTTCTCATCGGGTCCGCTGCCAACGCTGTGTACTGTCCAGTCAGTGTTTTCCGGCATCGGTGAGTGGCCGTGATCTCGAAGCGCTGGACCGGATCGTGCTGCGGGGCCCGTCCCTGACTAAAGGCAGCACCCTCTTTCGAGCGGGTGAGACGCCAGTGTCGATCTTCGTCATAAGGTCCGGCGCGCTGAGAACCTTTGCGCGCAGCGCATCCGGTGCCGAGCAGATCCTTGGTTTTCACCTGGCTGGCGAGTTCGTTGGCCTGCCTGCGTTACATGAAGAGCGCTATGAGGTAACGGCCGCCGCCCTGCAGGTCACAGCAATTTGTGAGTTGCCGCTCGCCGAGCTTGAAGCAGTCAGCACCAAAGTGCCTGCGATGCGGCGGCATTTGCTGCGTCTACTCAGCCGCGAGCTGCAGCACAATCAGAGGGCGCGTCTATTGCTGTCCGTACCCAGAGCAGAGGTGCGTGTGGCGATGTTCATCAACCATTATCGAGCTCGCTTTCATGGACGTGGGCTGTCGGCCACCCGCCTGCGCTTGCCCATGTCCAGACGCGAGCTGGCCAATCATCTTGGTTTGGCCGTGGAAACGGTTTCTCGGACCCTGTCAAACTTCCGAGCCCAAGGCTTCATCGAAATTCACGGCAAAGAGCTTGAGATCACCAAGCCGGAAAGGCTGGCCGAACTGACCGCTCGGGGCATTTCTTTTGGTCGATGACGATGTCTGCACGCTCTGGATGTGCGGTCTGCGTCAGGCCGGTTTCAGGAGATGGCAGCGTCAGGTTCGGCAATTTCGGCACGATTACGTCCACGCTGTTTTGCCAGATAAAGCGCGGCATCGGCCAGCTTGAGGACGCGTTCGAGGTTATCAGCGTGCTCGGGCCAAACTGCGATTCCCAACGAGATGGTTATGTGCTCGACCACTGGTATCCGCTCCTGCTCGACGCTGCCGCGCAATCGTTCAGCGACGCGCGTGGCGGACTCGATATCGGCATCGGGCAACAGCATCAAAAATTCCTCACCACCACTGCGACAAAGAATGTCGGCATCGCGTGAACACGTCTTCATCAATTGAGCCATGTGGCGGATCACTTCATCGCCCACATCATGGCCATGACTGTCGTTGATTCGCTTGAAGTGGTCGATGTCCAGGGCGATTACCCCTACCGGTCGGCCTGATGCACTCAGAACATCCAGGGCGAGGGCCAGCCCGCGACGGTTATGCAACCCGGTCATTGGATCAGTCTGAGCGTCCAGCTTGAGCTTGCCGATGCGCTGGTGCAGCAAGGTGATTCCAACCTGCATGGCACGTTTTAGTTGCGCGACCTCGAGGTACCAGGATCGAATTCGCTGGATGCGTTCTGCGCTGTCGGGCGCATCCATCTCGCTGGCGCTTTGAGCCAGCTGCGAAAGGGGGCGCGTGATCAACCTCGCCAGAATCCAGATGCAAAGCAACGTGATCATTGCCAGCGGCGCGGTTTCTCGTAGCACCCTTAGCATCAAATCGTCGAGGGGGTGAAGGGTATCAGCCGTGGGCCGCTGGGCCACGATGCCCCAGCCAGCCGCGGGAGAGGGTGCATATCCCGCCAGCATGTCCACACCCTGGCTATTGGTCACGCGAAGGCTGCCGGATTCACCCCTCAATACCTTGTCTATGGCCACGTTCTCGCCCACCACGCTGCCCAGGCGTGTCGGTTGAGGGTGATAGAGGAGGCGACGCGTCTGGTCCACGGCGTACAGGTAGGAACCATCCTGGTAGAAGTGCTCGCCCAGCATGCTGTGAAGAATGTTCAGTTCCCTCAGGTAGATCACTCCGCCTACGTAACCCAGGTAAGTATTGTCTGCAGCGACTATCGGGTGAGAAATGAGCACGACCAGCGTGCCGAGCGCTGATACGTATGGGCTGCTGATCAGCGGCTTGCGCTCGTCTAGCGCTTGGCGAGCGCCTGGTGATTCGAGCTTCTGGCCAACCAATATGCCGGTGTTGGGCGCAGTTGCACGGACCCGACCCTGTGCGCTGGTGATGATCACTGCGTTGAAGCTGTCGGTCTGTCGGCGAAGCCGCCTGGCTTCCTGGTCCAGCACTTGATCGTCATTGAATTGAGCGGAGATAACCTCCGCGCTGACAGCCAGCTGTTGCTGTGCTGAGCGAAAGAAACCTTCGGTGCCGTCAGCGAGCTTTGCTGCGTAAGCATGGTTGGCCGCGAGGGTGCTCTGGATCAGAGAGTCACGCTGGACCTTGTAACTGGCGTAGAAGCCAATGCCAAGCGTGACCAGCCCGCTTAGCATCGCCAGCAGGATGATCAGCCGGCGCAAGTTTAGGCGAGGCAAACGAGCAGATTGCATAGGTCTGGTTTTTATCGGGCTTTGGTTCGCGGCGCATGGTAGGTGGTTTAGTCGCAAGGCTCCACCTCGGGTGATCAGTTGTTGAACAACCGGGGGCATGGGCAGGTGGTTTGTGATCAAGCGCCTATCGTTTTCATGAGACGTAAAAGCTTCAGCGAATGCGTTCGTCGTAGCAACCAATGAAACATGAACAACGGCCTGCACATGGTGACCAACATGCATCGGGGCCAAGGAAGCGCCTCACCCATTTGCTACCATGCGCGCGCACTGAATTGAACGGAAAGCCGCTGTGACCGATTCCCATACGCTCTCGCCGACTGCGCCAGACCATATCCCGACTGGCGTGCCGGGGCTGGATGCTGTGCTCAAAGGCGGCCTGCTGCCCAAGGCGGTCTACATCATCCAAGGTGGGCCGGGCGAGGGGAAAACCATCCTTGCCAACCAGATCTGCTACGCGTGGGCTGCCGGTGGCGAGCGGTCGCTGTATGTGACTTTGCTGGCCGAAACGCACCACAGGCTGTTGCGGCATCTACAGAACATGTCCTTCATGGACAACCGGTTCGCGGGTACTTCGGTGGTGTATGAAAGCGCATTCGATACGCTTCGAACGGAAGGCCTGGAGGGTATCCTTCGTTACCTGACTCGCAACGGAAAGCGGCAGAGCGCTTCACTGATCGTAATCGACGGGCTATTTGCGCTTGAGGAGAATGCGGCGTCGGAACGCGCGTTCCGTGAGTTCATCAATGACCTCTCGATTTATGCCGACGTTGTGGGTTGCACGATCCTGCTGCTGACCAACAGCAAGCGCGACTCCGGTTGCCCTGAATTCACCATGGTGGATGGCTGGTTTCAACTGGGCAGCGACGAAGACAAATTCCGAACCTACCGATATCTACAGGTGCACAAGTTCCGGGGTAGCGATTTCATCGGCGGCCGGCATATGAGCACGATTACGAGCGATGGCTTCCGGGTATTCCCTCGGCTTGAGGCGGTCACTGGTGAGCTGGATTCGGCGCCGATGCGCGATGAGCGCCTGAGCACTGGCGTCGCTCGGCTCGATGAGATCATCGAAGGCGGCGTTCCTTATTCCTCGACAACACTATTGGTCGGGCCGACTGGTGTAGGCAAGACCACGCTAGGGCTGAGCTTTATCTGTGAAAGCAGCGAGGCCGAGCCGGGTCTGGTATTCGGATTCTATGAGGATGCGCACCGCCTACGCCGGCGCGCCAACGCGCTGGGGTTGGGCCTTGGCGAACTGATCGACAGCGGCGTCGTTGAAATTCTTCATCACACTCCGACCGAGTTGTTACAGGATCAGCTGGCGGAGGAGATTCTCGAGGCGATACGCCGTCGGGGCGTCAAGCGCCTGTTCATCGACGGAGTCGACGCTTTCAAGCAGGCTGCCGTCAATGAGCAGCGCTTGGGTCGTTTCATCAGCACCTTGACGGCGATTCTGCGCTGCGAGGGCGTCACTACGATATTCACCGCCGAGCTGGCGGAGATCGTGGGTGGCGATACCGGGCTACAGTTCGCCGCGGTATCGGCAATAGCAGAGAACATCGTCCTGCTTAGATATGCCGAACTCGAGTCCAGGCTCTACCGCACATTGGCGATCTTGAAAATGCGCGAGAGCGGCTTCGATCCCTATGTCTACGAGTTTCACCTGGGCGCCGAAGGTTTCAGACTGGGTGAGCGCATGCAGCGCACGGAAGGGGTAGTGACGGGGCAGCCACACCGTCTACCTCCAGTGGGGAGGCGGGATGCGTGACGAGCGTTCGAAGGGACACGAGCCGCTCGTATTGCTGGTTGAGGACGAACTCGGCCTCAGGAAACTGATGGTCATGATCTTGGAAGACGAGGGTTACCAGGTCATTGAAGCGGCAAACGGCGCGCAGGGCCTGGCAAAGCTACAGGAAGTGAAGCCTGCGCTGGTCATCACCGATTACATGATGCCCGAGCTCAACGGCGGCGAGATGGTTCGTGCCATCCGCCGAAATCCGGCATTTGATGACGTTCCCATCCTTATGATGAGCGCCGCCTTACCCCAGCAGATTCAGGGGCGGGAGTTGGTCGATCAGTTCCTGCCCAAAGGGACAGGGCTTCAGGCGCTGGTAGACACTATTCGTAGGCTGATCACAGGCAGCGACAAATCGTCAGCGGATACAGACAGTTAAGCAGGCTAATGATGACCTCTGCGTTGGTCATGGCGCCGGGTTCAATCGCGCTTCAGAGATGCGTCTGCCTTTACTTGGAATGAATCGCTTGAGTTGCAACGACGGAGATTCGATCAGGTGCCAGGATACGGCTGCGATGATGATACTGACTGTCAAACTGAGCACCATGAATGCCGGTAATGGAAGCCGGGGGCTTAGCCAGTACATCAAAAGCTGCTGTAACGGAAAGCTGTAGATGTATATGCCGTATGAAAAGTCGCCATATCTGCCGAAGCGAGACAGCCGGAAGATCTTCAAATGCGCCAGATAGATAGTGAGGTAAGGAAGGGTCAGAACGTGGAAGTAGAACCATAGCTCGGTCCTTGCGCTGAGTAACGTGAGGGCCAGAAGAGTTAGCGCAACCTTCCAGTTCCAGGGGATGCTCAGGCGATACAGATATAGCGCTGAGCCTAGAAAAAAGAACATGCCCAGGCGCGTGGTTTTTCGCAGAATATCGCTTTCCAGGCCAAGGTTCGGCGCAAGATGGAAGTGAATCAGGATCAGTGCCAGGGGTACCAGCAGAACCGCTATCCGGCCGAATAGCTTGAACAGGCCCAGCAGCAAGAGCGTTGTGTACATCAGGACTTCGTAAGGCAGCGTCCAGACCGAGCCGTTGACGGTATTGGGGAATGGATTGTCAGCAAAGACACCAGGCAGGTGAAACTGGGTGATCAGGGCCATGTTCGACAGGTAGCGCACCGTCTGGCTGTTGAGCATGTACTCGCCGAGCGACAGCCCCGTCGCCAGCGGGCCGACGACAAATGTCGTCAAGAGGGTCGAGACCGCCAGGGCCGGAAATATGCGAAGCGCCCGTTTAGCTGCGAAATCCAACGTGCTGCGGCTGTTGATCCACGAAGCGGCGATCAAGAAGCCGCTCATCACGAAGAACAGGTTTACGGCTATATCAGCCGTGTCCATGGAGCCTGTGAACAGGCGCACCGGCTCAACCTCGCCTTGTCCTGATAGCCAGTAACAGTGACCAATGACTACCGCTGACGCGGCGAAGAACCGCAGAAAGTCGAAGTTGTTTTCGTCGCGTTGCACCGATGCGATATCCATTTAGGTCTCCTGGTGGAGAAGATGAGCAGGGATGACAGTGGTCAACGCAACGGGAAGGTTTTGCTCATACCCAGTGCCCCTGTCTCCCCGTCATGGATGGCTTGCTCGATCAAAGCCAGGCGTTGCTGGCTATTGCAAAGTCGGGCGACGAGGCGGAGTAGGATTAAAAATACCGCTCGATTTAGGCGGTGGAGCCAAGGGGAGGCGACCCAGATGTTCTTATCGAACCATGCTTGATTGCGTGCGGTGTAATAGGCTCGAAAATCGGAATCACCGAGCAGAAAACTTTCATAAATGTTACGGGTGCGTTGCTTGGTGTTCCAAGACTGCTCCAGTTCGTCGATTACCGCATCGGTGAAAAGGTACAGCCTCCCACCGCCAGCCGTTATGCGGCGGGTATATTCAGTGTCGTCAACGTAGAGCACCAGCTCCTTCAGAGGCACGCCGATACGCTCGTACAGGCTGCGGTGCGCCAGCATGCCGCCATAGGGCGCAAACGGCAGGCTTATGCTCGTTGGCCGCTTACCGGGCCGCCTTCCCCAAGGCAGGCGGCGCCAGATCTTGTACGGTAATTGCGCGACATGGAAACCAAAGTAGCTGGAGCGCCGCTGTGTAACATACCGCTCGGGTATGCCATGCTCGACGTCGGCTTGTTGGGTCGCGCGATAACCTAATACCGCTACTCGGTCAGTGCCAAGCAACGCGGCGAGGCGCTTAAGCTCTCGGTGCAGGATGAGAACCGCTGCACCTGTTGGAGCATTATCGTCGTCCATCATCCAGATGTATTCGGCGCCGCCTTCCAGCGCTGCCTTGAGCGCAACGGCGTATCCATTAGCGGATCCAGTGTTCTCTGCCAACTCGATCAGCCGGACTCGTCCAGGCCAACGTTCGATTAACTGGCCGAGGGGTAAGGAGGACGCATTGCTCACCACTATCACGTCGCTGACTTCAGCAAAACTCAGCGCGCGCTCGACCAAATGCTGCAAATAGGGCAGACGATCACCGTAGGTCACGGTCACCACAGTGGTTTTCGTGGACATGATTTGTCTCGCGTGGATATTAAGTGGCCGCTCATTCACTTGCGCAAATTGAATCCGCAACGCCATTGCGGCGATGCGGTGGGAGTAGATAGCGGGAGGTGACGCTAGCGGGGTCAGACGGTGTTGCCAGATAACTTGCTTGTCTCTGCGAATCGCGCAACGTCAGGCTCATCGTGAACATGGTCTGGATCAGCAGTAAAAAAAGCATGGAAGACGCTGATCAAACGGTCGCTTGCCGGTGTGCCTGGAAGTTCTGGCGCCTGGAATATCTCGGTATAGGAATAACCATCTGCATAAACGAGCGGGCGGTTGGTTTGATTTGCACTGTCCATGGTGCCTCCGAAGAATGCCGCAGGGTTCAAAACGAGTAACGGATGCTGTCGCTGGAACGTATATATGGAGTACCGGAGAGCGGCCTAGCCAGGCGTATAGGTGCAGGCGTAGCGGCGTCGATGCCGTTGGGTCTGGCGCAGGCTTGGCCAGCAGCGTGAGCGCCCAATTTGAATATGATCGCCGCTGACTCGCCACCTATGGCGCAGGTATGCTGCGGCGCATCCTTATATCCTTGTGGATGAAGGTGATCGCTTACAGCGTCTGGTTTATGGCCGGCGTAACTCGTCCCAGTAATCAGCAAGGTAAGACTTAATGCTGAAAGGGCCCGAGTACGGTGTGTTGCGGTTGCTGTGTTCATCCTTGAAGCCTCGCAATCAGAGATGGGGCGTGGTCAAGCGTGCTTCATGGGAACCGCCGTCGGGTATATCGGTGTAACACTTACCGGTGTGACCGTTGGACGATGGACAAGCCCTTCTTGCCCCTGGAGCAACGAAACCTCGCGAACCCTAGTATCGATGAAAGTCTTAATCTCCTGCCTGAATCGTTCGGTTGAAAATCTTTCGGCACTCGTGCGACACGTCTCAGCTTGAAAGAGATGCTCTTGCGCCTCGAACTGCTCTATTGCGGCTATTAACGAGTCCGGGGTCTGCTCGTTGTAGAACACTCCCGTGGGCTCCGGGTGGTCGATTCCCCGAACTGTTTCTAGCACGCCACCTTTCCCATAAGCGATCACCGGGGTGCCGCAAGACTGAGCCTCAATCGGCGCGATGCCGAAGTCTTCCTCGGCAGCGAACACAAAGGCGCGTGCACGCTGCATGTGGTGAAGCAGCACTGCAAAACTCTGATAGCCCATCAGCGTCACATTTGGTGTCGCAAGTTCCTTGGCCTTTTCCATTTCTGGCCCGGTGCCGATCACGACCAATTTCTTGTCTGGCATCTTTGAGAAGGCCTCCACGATCATTGGGATACGCTTGTACGGCACCATCCGCGAGGCGGTCAGGTAGTAATCCTCCTTGGTTGCGTGAAGCGTGAATTGACGGGTGTCGACAGGCGGGTAGATGACCGTCGATTCACGTCGATAGCTTTTGTTGATACGCCGGCCAATGAAGTGTGAGTTGGCGACAAAGTCATCCACGCCGCTGGCCGTACGCTGATCCCACATCCGCATGTAGTGCAGCAGCATTCGTGCGAGCTTTGCCTTGAATCCGTGATCCAGACTCGCTTCATGCAGATACTGGTGCT
Source organism: Stutzerimonas zhaodongensis (assembly GCF_003696365.1). Lineage (GTDB taxonomy): Bacteria > Pseudomonadota > Gammaproteobacteria > Pseudomonadales > Pseudomonadaceae > Stutzerimonas > Stutzerimonas zhaodongensis. The sequence continues at coordinate 1,245,773 of NZ_RFFM01000001.1, read as the reverse complement.
GCAGATCCCAGGCATAACGTATCGGTGAATGCACGTAGCTGATATGCAGCTGATTGGGTCCCGTGAGCACGCCTTTCGCCACCGCATGGCTGCTGGAAATCACCAGGTCGTAAGCCGACATGTCCAACTGCTCAATGGCAAGGGGCATTAATGGCAGGTACTTCTGGTAATGCGTCTTTGCTTTTGGCAGCTGCTGGATAAAGGTCGTGTTCGCTCGCTTGCCGCCGAGGTTGGCGCGGTCCTCATCGGAGAGAAAGTCGATTACCGCAAACAGGTCGGCTTCGGGCCAGACATCCAGCAACGCGGACAGAACCCTTTCGGCCCCGGCGTAGGTCACTAGCCAGTCATGAACAATGGCGATTTTCATACGATTGCCTTTCTTGAAGTTGTGGAAGGGCGCCCGTCACTGCAGAGCAGGGCAGGGGTTAGCTGAAGTGGCGATTGCAGGTTCAATTGCGAGGCGCTCGCAGTGCTCCGGCCTGGGCGCGACTGCCCGGTTGCTCCGCGAGTGCCTCTAGTGCTTAGGCTCGCTGAGGGGGAGCGGTCCTTCGTCTGTGGTTTCCGTGTTTTGCGCCCCGTTAAACGCCTGGTCGATCAAGCGGGATACTCGACGGGCGGACGAGTTCCAGCAGTAGCGCGCCACGTTGGTCTTGCCGCGCTGTCGCAGGTCCTGGCGCAAGGCTTCGTCGCTCAGAACCCGTTCCATGGCAAGGGTGAGGTCCGCCACTTTCAATGGATCAAAATACAGCGCGCTGTCGCCCAAGACCTCTGGTATGGACGCCGCTCGTGCTGCAATCACCGGACACCCGCAGGCTTGGGCTTCAAGCGGTGGAATACCGAAGCCTTCATAAATAGAGGGGAACACGAAGGCGGTCGCACCTTGGTAGGCCGCCACCAGCTCATCATCGGGGAGTCTGCCTAAATTGCGGATACGCCGGCTGCCGTCGACATCGTGCAGGCTGCCGGCGAACACCCGGTTGGAATCGCCGATTATGCGCAGCTCGACCTCATTGTGGCCTTCTATGCGCAAGAAGGCTGCCACCATCCGAGCAAAGTTCTTATGTGTGCTAGGCGACGAGACGGCCAGCAGATAGGGCGTCGTGCCGCGCCTGGCCACATCGATGCAAAAGGGTTGGAAACGCTCATCCACGGCACTCGGCACGATACAGATGTTGCTCGCTGGGTAGCCGTAATGGGCTGAGATCTCCGAGCGCGAGAACTCGCTCCCGGTAATCAACCCTTTGATGCGTCCAAGCAGCAGTGGGGTCAGGTTGCGATACACGGTTCTAAACGTCCTTGAATAGCTTTCTGGATGCCTGATGTAGGTAATGTCGTGATGCGTGGCGATCTGATTGCCATATGCCAGTGGTGCGGTATTGCATAACGAAACCAGCGGAGGGCTACCATTGCGGGCCAACCAGAGCGGAAGGTCCACCTGCTCCCATAGATGGCCTCGATGGCGTCCTATGCGGCGCACATGCAAGAGTTCGGCGCTTTCGTGCAGGCGGATGTCATTTGGTGCTACGAACACTAGGTCGTCGCGCAAGGCGTTCAGCTGCAGGCAGATCTGTTCGGCGAAACGTTGTACACCGCGCACTTCCTGGGTCAGGAAGCGTGAATTGATCACGATCATTGGTAAATTCCTCGTTCCTTGGAGTTTTCTAATCGAATGCCAGGTTCGTTTGTTCAGGCGCAACCGCAGCTGGATCGGACGCGCCAAGGCTGATGATTTTGGGAAACTCACCGAGTTCAATGCGGGCCGAGCAGGTTTTGCCATCTGCAGGGCATTGCCACTGGTTCGCGGCAGCTGTCCTTCCTCTGTTTGGCTGCGCGCTATCGATCAGTTCCACCTCGCCTGACTTTGGGCCGTTCGAGGTGATACTGACTGAGCGAGGCTTGTCGGTACTCCAGGCGATCAGCAACTGTTCCTCGCCGTTGCCAAACCGAAGCTGCACCGTACTCTCGTCCGATCCGGCGACCCGCTCAAGGAACTGAAATTGCTCGATAATCGGGCTTATGGCCTTAAGTACCTGGTATGCCAGCTTCGGCGAGTAGTCCTGACGAAGCAGGCCGAAGTTGTGCTCTCGCTCCCGGAGATCAGCGCCATCGTTTCGGAAGTCGTACCACCAATAGCCGCGCACGTTGGGTAGTGTTTTGGCGAGAAAGTAACTTCGGGCCAGATAGGCTGCCTGTGTGGTTTCGTCGAAGCCGCATGCGCCCTTGTGCGATGGCCAGGCCATCTCCGTCAGGTAGAGAGGAACAGGCTGGTTGGCGGCACGGGACAGGTCTAGATCGATCTCCGTGAGCCATTTGATCCAGGCTTCGGGGGTGTCGCGTCCGCGGCCGTAGCAGTGGACGTACGGGTGCAGGGAAAGCCCATCGACAGACTGCATGACCCCGGCCTCAATCAGGCGCAGGGCAAAGCCGGACTTGATACCTTCACTGGTGACTGCCCCGGCCAGCACCTTAGCGTCGGGGTCGTGCTGGCGGATGATTCCTGCGGCGTCGGCAACCAGCCGTGCATAGTCCTGGGAGAACTCGGGATCATCAGGGTTCTCGAGGTCCCATTCGTTCCAGACTTCGTAATGTCGTACGCGACCGCGCAGCTGTTGCGCGACGAACGCCACGTAACGGTTGTAGGCGGCTCGGATCGGCTCGCTGCGCGGTTTTTCGCCGTCGCCATGATGGATGTTGCCGTAACCGAGAATCAGCAGGCTGTCGATGCCCTGCGCCTGTGTCTTAGCCAGGTAGGTGTTCCAGTGAGGCTCAATCGCGAGCTTATTGCGGCTGCGTTCGACAAATGCCCAGTGCGCGTCGGTCCGTACTGATTCGATACCGGCCTGCCGCAGCAGTTCGAAGCCCGTGTCGCGGCTGGCAGGCAGGTGCAGCTCATGCGAACAGACTCCAATAATGAACGGATCTTCGGCCTCCAATGCCGACGCGCTAAAGACGACCCCGTATAGGACGGTAGGCAGCGCCACACGGCGAGTCCAATGACCGATGCTCATGGCTGACCCCCTCTTGTTCTATGCGGGTGGTGTTCAAATCCAACATATGTCGGTGTCGGAGCCGCCAAGTGGTTCAGTCCCCTCTGCAGATTCCGCGGCGACAGCACATGGGCGATGGCCATGCCAAGAAAAAGCGTGGCGGTGGTCACCTCCAGCACGTCGGTAGCCCAGCCGATCAGGCAGGTGCAGAAAACGACGCCCAACAATGCATCGCGATATCTTGAGCCTCGGTCATGCAGGCGCATCAGCAATGGAAACAGCAGCAGATAAAGAAGTACGCCGAATACGCCGAGCATTCCCCAGAGATACAACGCTGTGTTGTCGGCGATGCTCAGTAGATCGAGCCAGGCCAGCGGGAAGGCTGCTGCGCTGCTGCCCACCGCGCCGAAACCGGCCCCCCACCAGCCCCATCCTTCATTGATGATGACGTCGATGAAGTTCGGCCAGCTATGGATCAGGCGGTCATTGAATGACGCCAGCACGCTGGTGCTATAAGCCTCGCTTTGCGGAATGTTCAAAAGCAGACTGGCGACCGGTAAGGCCAGGCCGGTCAGCACCGCGATAAAAAATGCCGCTGCGCTGGGCATGCGATAGCCCGCAAGAAACAGCATCATCAAGGTCAACAGGTAGGCTGCGGCGGTGGACTTGTTCGTCGTGAGGTAAATTGCGCCGAACGCGACTGGGTACAGCATCATGCGCAGCAGCCGCGACCGCAGGAAGGCCGCCAGGAACAGGCAATACAGCGCGATCATCACGGCCAGATTGGTCGACATCCGTGCGAACCCGGCAAGCCGGTCGGTGCTGCCAAAAGCCCAGGATTTGTTAGCGGTCAGCTCGACGTCGCCCATCATGTAGCTGTAGCCCTTCCAGGGCACGTTGGTAAACATGTCCAGCGCAATGCCGAGCAGCGAGGCAACCAGGCAGAACGCGATGGTCCAATTGAGCAGGCGCGTGCTCTGTTCCAGATAGCCGCCACAGAACAACCCGAACAGCAGCGGGATGTAAATGAATATGCTGAAGCCGATATTGCTCGGCGAGGCCCTGTGAAGCAGCGCAAGCAAGCCCGAGACCAGTACTGCAAAAAGCACCAGCCATACGCCGGGCTTGCTTCGCGCCCTTGGTATTTCCAGCGCCACCGCCACGACACAGGCAAGTTTCGGCACGTAGAGCAGGGCGGGTGCACCCGCGATGTCGAGGTAATAGCGAAGTGCGCCGGCGAAGGTTTCGCTGATCAGCAACGAGGTTGCAATCAGTGCCATCACGGTGGGCTTGTCAATCGCGAGCGGGTTCGACCTGCGGTGGGAAATGGTCAGTGAAGTCGGGCTCATCATTGGCGCTCCGGCCGTTCAGCGTGGAAGACAGAATCGTCTGGTACTGATCGAGCATTCGTTCCGTATTTAAGAAGGCGGCAACGCTGGAACGTGCTTGCTCCGACAATCGCTGGCGCAGATCGCTATCGAGATAGAGTTTCAGCATTGCTCTGCCGAGGGAGTCGGGATCTGCTGGTGTGCACAGCAGCCCGTTCAGGTTGTCCTGAATGATCTCTGGCAGACCGCCCATATTCGTTGCGATGATAGGCAGATGTTGTGCGCAGCCCTCTACGGCGACTAGGCCGAAGGGCTCGGCCCAGATCGATGGAATGACGAGCACATCGATTCCTTGCATGAAGCGCTCGGAGGGCTGGTACCCGACAAACCGTACCTTGCTCGGATCGGCGCGGCCCTTGATCTCTGCTTCGTAGTCCAACTTGCCGCGCCCTGCGATCTCAAGCGTGGCGTTGATGGAAAGCGCCTGGAACTGCTCAATCAACCAGCTCAACCCTTTATTCTCAGAAAGCGTGCCGATGTAGCCGAAGCGCAGCAGACCGCTGTGGTGCGGACGTGGCAAAGCAGAGATGCTCGCTCTAGGATCGATGCAGTTGTGTACAACATGCTGGCTGGCCTGGGCGAAGTAGCCTTCGGCAGTGATCCGTTCGAGGACGAAACGGCTGACACCGATAACGGCAGCGACCTGTGCCGAGGCCGCGGCGTGTGGTCGGCGAAACGCCGCACACATGCCGCACTGGCGCTCGCAGCTTCGGCCGTTGTTGAACATGGTGTCTTTGGGGCAGAGCAGATAAAGGTCGTGCAATACCTGAACGATGGGCAGTCCGGCCGCGCTGATTTCGTCCCACGCTGATATCGACCAGCCGGTGAGGTTGTTGCAGAGCACTATGTGGGGCTCTTCGTGTGCAATCACGTCGCGCACATGCTGGCGCATGCTGCGGTTATAGCGGTCCCGCAAGTGCCAGCCGAGACGCAGTAGTCGGTTCGGCTTGGCCTGCGTGAAGTGCCAGTAGAAGTTGGACAAGCCGGCGCGATAGACAAGCAGGCCGTCGAGATGTTCGGGATTCAGGCCCGCGCGCGGCCCGGTGGCAAGCACTACCACTTCGCAGCCTCTTGCCTGCAGGCCTTCGGCTAATTGGCGGACGACGATCTCTGCACCTCCGCCGATGTGAGGCGCATACAGGCTATGCAACAGGAGAACTTTCATCGCAGACATCCTTGAGGCGATTCATCATTGGGCCAGGCTGGGGTGATCTCGGTTTGCATGGCGCAACAGCGAGATAGCGCGTTGGTACACTGACCTTCTGTTCTCGTTGAAGCAGGTTGAGCAGAATTACCGACCGCTCCTCGCCTTCGTCGCTGACGAATATCGCTTCCACGTCCCGGAAGCTGCCGCCGATAAGCTGAACCGGATCGCCGGATTCGAACCGTGGCGTACCGCCCGAGCTGGTTTCGTTAGCCAAGCGTTGGCGTAACTGCTCAATGAGGTCGTCTCTGACTGTCGTCGGTTCGGTGCCGAAGGACACCACGCGCGCGACGCCGCGAGTGGAGCGGATGGGGTACCAGTTATCTAGATGGCGATCGAGCCGGATGAACAGATAGCCTGGAAACAACGCTTCATTCATCTTTTCATCGCCGTTGTCGCATGGCTTCATTGGCCGATAGCATTCGAATCGCTGGCGTCGGAGGTTGTCTTCAGCGCGTTTATCCTGACGTGGTTTGGTTTGGATCAGGTACCAACGAGGGCTGCTGCTGGGCGCGGTCATATGAATTGCCTTCCATAGAATGTGTTGCTGATGTTCGTCCTGTTTCTGTCATGCGCCTTGCAACGCAGTTGAGTGCTCGATCCCCTCGACCAGCGAGAATCGTTTGAGTAGTGCCCGAGCTTCGCTCCGGCTGTTGAACATTAGTACGTCGATGATCGACAACGAGGGCACGAAGGGCTGGTTGAATTGCGGATAGCTCAGGTCATCCATTTGCAGGAAGCGCAGCGCCAACCCATGCGATCTGAAATAGGCTGGGCAGTAGAGCGCGGTGCCGCCAATAGGGTTGACGTACAGCTCGGCATTCATCTTGTGGGCGATGGTGACTACGCGCTCTTGCTTATCCATGCGCGCCGGCAAGCCCAGCTCCGAGCCAATGCGGATCGGCGTTGCGATCTGCAGATAGGCGCAGATCCGCCGGATGGAGTTCTCGATGAAGCGCGCCAGGTTGCGTTCCGGATGAGCCAGAATCTGGCGCACCAGCGTTATCACCTCGGCCTTGTGTGGCGCGCGTGAGTAGCCCAGCTCCAGTGTTTTCAACAGTTTCTGAGCTTCCAGTTCGAACTCGTCGCATAGCCAGCGCTGGTTGATCGGAGAGAATTGATTGGCTTTACGCAATGAAAACGTAATCAGCTTCGGCTGCCCGTTCGCCAGTACCCGGTTGCGGTTAATCCATGAACCCTTGACGTACTGAAGGTCGTCGCCCAGTACAAAGACATCGCTGCGCGCGATCAGCTGGAAATAGCCAAGGTAGGGGAACAGGTAGGGTTGCATCATCGAGACGGTTCTGAGCACGGGCTTATCCCTCGCATGTGTCAGGCTTTTTGAGAATAACTGTAATAACCGTAGGCACCGGTCTCGTAGGCGGAGCTCGAGGCCCTGCGTTTGACCCCGTTTAGAATTGCGCCCTTGAGCAGCACCCCGTTCTGCGCCAAGCGTCGCTTGGCGGCTTCGACCTGGCCGGCGGTGCTCAGCCCATAACGGGCCACCAACAGGCAGGTGCCAGCCTGTTGTGCAACCAGGACGGCATCCGTTACCGCCAACACCGGTGGTGTATCGACGATCACGAAGTCGTACTCACGCTCGGCTTCCTTCAGCAAGCGTGCGAAGTTCTCGTGCATCAAGAGTTCCGAGGGGTTGGGCGCACTATGCCCGCTGGCGATGAACTGCAGGTTGGCCTGATCGGTCTTGCAGACCACGGCGGAGAGCGACAAGCCGCTGGCCAGGGCGTCTGACAAACCGTTGCGCGGCGCCATGCCGAACATTCCGGCCAGATAGCCGCGCCGCATGTCGGCGTCGATCAGCAGCACGCGCTGGCCGGCCTGGGCAATGACCGAAGCCAGGTTGCTGGCGACAAACGATTTACCCACAGAGGGCGTAGGGCTGGTTATTACCAGCACCTGATTGCGGGCCTCGAGCATGGCGAACTTGAGACTGGTACGCAGGCTGCGGAGTGATTCGATAGCCAGGTCGGCCGGATCGGCACGCCCCAGCAGCTTGCTTCTGCCATCGTGAATCCTTCGCAACCGGAACAGGTGCTCCTGCTTCGCCGAAAAAGGCAGCGCGGCGTACACCGGCGTACCCAGGTGCTCAATGGTTTCGGGACTTTCTATGCCGCGGTAGAACACCTGCCGTAGCAGGATCACTGTCGCCGACACCAGCAGTCCGACGAAGATCGCGACCAGCACCACCAGCGGCTTGATTGGCTTGGCCGGCTTTTCCACCACTGCGTAGGCGCTGTCGATGATGCGCACGTTACCGATGGTGCCCGCGCGCAGGATGTCCTGCTCTTGTGCCTTGTCCAACAGCAGCGTGTAGGTGCGCGTGGTGACCTGCATGTCGCGGTTCAAGCGCAGGAGTTCCTGCTGCGTCATCGGCAAAGTATCGATTTTCCCCATAAGCGCGGATTTCTGCGCCTGCAACTGGCCGATCTTCTTCATCAGCGTCTGGTAGGTTGGGTGTTCCGGGGTATAGAGCTGGTTGTATTCAGTGCGCTTGAGGTTGTGCTCGGAGATTTGTGATTCCAGCGCGACGATCTGATCGAGCACGCCCTTGGTCTCGATGCTGATGTCCACCGACTGAGCGCTGGTCTGGTAGTCATTGAGCGCGGCTTCGGCCTTTTCCAGCTCCTTGCGCACCACGGGGACCTGCGACCTCAGGAACTCCAGCCGTTGGGCCGCTTCTGCTGAGCTGCGTTCGATATTCTGCCGCACGTACAGGCGGCTGATCTTGTCCAGCACGCGATTGGCCTTATCCGAATCCGGATCCTCCAGCGTGAGATAGATGATCCCGGAGTCCTTACCAGCTTCACCCACCTTCAGGCGCTTTTGGTAGTCCAGCGCAGTGGTCTGCGGGCGGCTGCGCACCACAACGAACTCAGTGCCGGGACGCGCCTTGAGTTCGGCGACCTGTACCCGAAAGCCGTCGTGCTGCACAGCTTCGTTGATCTTTCCGGTTAGCAGCATTTTCTCTTCGGCGTCGTACAGGCGGTACGAACCCGCAGTGCCCGCTTTCAGCAGCAGCTTCTCGCCCAGGTAGGCTTCCGGCACGTCCAGCTGGAAGATGTCGAGCTTTTCTCCACCCCAGGCGTAGCTGTCCAGCCCCAGTAACGGTGTAGCGAGTTCTCCGTCTTCCACGGGGTCGTGCTGGCGGGCCAGGTAGCTGCCAAGCAGCGGGACGTACTTGGGTCGCGTATTGATGTACAGCTTCAGGTCATTGACCGTGTTGCCTAGAACCGCGCGGGATTTGATCAGCTCTATTTCGGTGATTGCCTGGGATACCGAGTTCGGCCTGGGCACGGATTCGGGGATGCCGGTGATACCTGACTTCTTTGGCTCGATCTGGATCATCGCGGTGGCTTCGTAGATCGGCGTGGCAACAATGGCGTAGGCCACGCCGAGGAGCGCGAAGAGGGCGGTGATGCTGAAAATAAGGCGCTTGTGATCGAATGCCACGCGAAGAATGCGCGCCAGATCGATTCGGTTGTCTCCATCGTAGTCCAGCGAAGAGCGGGCCATGGCAGTCATTGCGGTTCCTTCCTTGAGTGTTGCGCCATCGATGCGGCAGCGGGAGAGACGACCGGATTTTCGTCAGACGCCTGGGGTAAGCCTGCGCAAAAGGTTGATGCTGATGTTCTGGAAAACCTGGCCAAGGGCCTGGAGCTTGCTGATCGGAGATATCGACGCAAGTATTTGAGCGAATACCTGGATCATGAAGTACTCGTAGAGCGACTGGTCGCCGATGCGCTGGTAGTAACGAGCAAGGCTGTAGTAAGCGTGCGTGGTCATCTGAATGCGCTGCTTGCTGCTACGCATGGAGAAGATCCCGCCTTCGTGCACACGATAGGCTGCGGGCTTTATTTCTTCGATGAACTTGCCCTTGCCATGGGCGCCCAGTAATGACCACCAGCAAATGTCCAAAACCTCCACACCGTGCAGCTCCGGCGGTAGCTCATGCACGAGATTGCGAAAGCACACGGTCAGGGTAGACACCGGGCGTGCCTGCATAAGCTCGCGGGCGGTAGCGTCTTTGCGGAACTTGCCCTGCATGTGTGGGCTGCACACAACGCCCTGGCTGTTGAACATGAACGCGTCGTGATAAGTCATCACGTAGTCACGGTGCTGTTCGAGGAAATCGACCTGAATCTGCAGTTTGCGCGGGTCCGTCCAGTAGTCGTCACCTTCGCAATAGGCGATGTATTTCCCCTCGGCTTGTGCGAACAGCCGAGTGCTGAAGGGCACGCCCAGGCGGTACTGATTCTGCTGCTGATAGATCGGTTTGATCACGCTCGGGTAGAGCGCGGCATATTCACGAATGATCGCCGCCGTGGTGTCGGTAGAAGCGTCGTCATGAACGATCACCTCGAAGGGGAAGTCCGTCTCCTGTCGGAGGAAGCCGTCCAGCGTTTCCTTTATGAATGCCGCATGGTTGTAGGCCAGGCAGATAACGCTCAGCAGAGGTACACGTCTGTCACCCCAGGCCGCCATCACGTCTTGTTCGTTTCTTTGTTGAATATCCATTCAGGCGCTCGACTTGGTCATCATTACGTAGAGCCGCATGACTACGGGCTTTGTGGTGAAGGTCACCAGCGTCATGCAAATAAGCCCGCTGACGGCCAGTCCTAGAAGGACGTCAAATCGGTTGTCGCTGGCGATGGCATCAAAGACTGGCTCGCCGATCAGCAATCCCAGGCCAGTCATGGCGGTGATGCGCAACAGATCTTGCAACCATGGACGATGGAGGCTGGGGCCAAAGCGTTTGTGCACCATCGACGGCCAGATCAGAAAGGTCACTATGCGCAGCCCGAACCAGGCCAGTGCCGCGCCGTAAACGCCATGCGCAAGGGCTGCATAAATCACCACCGGGATGCTTATAGCCGCGCTGATCAGACTGAACCACACGTGCAGGCGCAGCCGCCCATAGGCGTACTGCAGATAAAACTGAAAAGCTGTGATGGCCATGATCGCGCTGCCTATCACATACCAGGGCAGCACCGTGCGGCTCCACTGCGCTGCTTCAACATCGCCGGTCCAGGCGAAGACCAGCTCGGCGGAGTGAAAGGCGACTACTCCAGTCAGGGGAAACAAGAGGCTGCACACGAACCGCGTAGCGTTCAGGTAAAGCGTCTGCATGTCGGCTATCCGGCCTTCGGCGACCAACACCGTCATACGTGGCAGCAATGTCTGCACCAGCGGGTTGGTCAGCGTCATGATCCCGGTCGCCATCAGTGCAACCAGTGAGAAATAGCCGTATTCCTTGAGCAGCAGGACGTTGGATAACAGCACCTTGTCCAGCTGCGTTAGAAGTATCCACAGCACTGAGGTCAGCGAGATGCTCGCAGCAAACGGCAGCACGGGTTTGACAAGGGGCCAGTTGAAGCCGGTGAAAATCCTGGGGGAAGGCATCAGCACGTAGGCCTTAACGGCAAATATCAGCGTTTCGATCAGTGCCACGACCGTCTGGAACAGGAAGAAATCCACCGGGTCTTCGCTGATGTTCGCTACCAGACACAAACCACCGAAATAACGCAGCGTGGCAATCAGGACGTTTGCACCGTTGAGCCATGCATGCAACTCGAGCCCCTGCAGGCCGCTCTTGTATAGGGTGGCATAGAGTTTCAGCCCGACGACCAGCCCCATCAAACTGATGCAGTGAACGATGGTCGCCGTGTCTAATTCCTGCGCCTGCAGCCAGTGCTGGGCGATCCAGTCACCTGAGAAATGCACACCCAGGACGGTCAACGCTGTCAGCGGTAGAAAGATGATCTCGAACGAGCGCAGCAGTTGCCCCGGCTCGTAGCTTCTAGCTCCTATTGCTGATCGCCCACGAAAATGCGCGATCTGCCGGACAAGCGACGGGGAAAGACCGGCGTCCAAGAGTTGTAACCAGACCTGCATTACCGCAAAGAAACCGATCAGGCCATAGGCTTCGGCACCCAGATGCCCAAGGTAGAAGGGCAAAATGAGAATGCCGATCAGCATGGCGTACGCCTGGCCGGCATAGCTCAGGCCGGTATTGCGAATCATGGATACTTTTCGATCAGACATGGATTTGGCCGTCCCGGATGGATCAACAGATACGCTTGCTCTCGGGATCGGGCAGAGGGAGACGGTCATCCATCCATCCGGCGGTATTGACCTGCGGCCAGAAGCGTTCAGTTATTGGTTCGCTGCGCCCGGCGTTTTCCATCAGTAGGGTCTGAATCACTGTGTTCTGAACATGACGTGGCAAACCTGGGTAGATTGGCAGGCACAGCACCCGCCGACTCAATGCGCGAGACCGAGTCTGCGGCGACTGCGGCTGCAAATAACCGAGCGTATCCAGCGACGGATAGAAATAACGCCTGGGGTTGATCCCTTGGGCATTTAGCGCTGCGCGGCAACGCAGCAGCTGGCTCTCGCTCGCAAGGGCGATCGGAAAGTAGCTATGGTTGCGCTGGGAATGGTGTTGCTGCTGTTGAAGGTCGAAGTGATCACCCAGTTGTGTTTCGTAGCGCCGGGCAATCTCTTCGCGCTGCTCCAGGATCAGCGCTATGTCGTCAAGAATGCACAGGCCCATGGCTGCGGCGAATTCATTGAGTTTCGCGTTAATGCCGATGCCGTCGATTATGTCGGTGTCGACGATGCCAAAGTTACACAACAAGCGAATCCTGGCGGCCAGTGCATCGTCGTTCGTGACAATTGCGCCGCCTTCGATGGTGTGGAACAGCTTCGTCGCATGGAAACTGAGCGTGCTGATGTCGCCCCAGTTCAATACCGAGCGGTCTTTGTAACGCACACTAAAGGCGTGTGCGCCATCGTAAATCACCTTGAGACGATGACGTTCGGCGATCTGAGCGATGCCCTCCACATCGCAGGCGTTACCAAACACATGAGTGGCGACAATTGCCTGGGTATCGGTATCAATCCGGGCCTCAATCGCCGAGGGATCCAGATTCCAACTGGCTTCGTCGATATCCGCAAAGATCGGGCGGATACCTTCCCACTTTAGAGAACTGGTGGTGGCAACAAAGCTGAACGGTGTGGTGATGGCACTGCCCGCCAGATTCAGTGCGCGATACGCGATCTGCAGTGCAAGCGTGCCATTGTTGGTCAGGATGATGTTTCTGACACCTAAATAGTCACGCAGGCGTTCTTCGAGCTCAGCTACCAGCGGGCCTTGGTTGGTCAGCCACCCGGACGCGTAGATGCTGTCTACATAGCCTAAAAATTTTGTTTTTTTTCCGAGATACGATTTGGTGACGTTGATCATCACGATGTCCTTATCGGTGGCCACATCGAACAACAAAATCAGGAGGAGGGCGCAGTCTTGTTAACCGGTCGGTTGCGTACCAAGAGCGGTAGCGCGCCGCGCACGGCGTTGATTGAGTTTGAGAATCATGCGGGTAACGAAACTGCCGGCGTGTGGGTCGCCATAATGGAAAATGGCGGACGCCCGGCGCTGGGCGGGGTCGCACGGCTCATTTGCATGCAGCGTCCGATAGCCCCAGAACAGGTAGAGATTGCCCGGCACTAATCGGAGTTTTTCAGGTTGCAAGATTCGGTGCCTGATGCCGGCGCTGATCAGTTTGCGGCTCAGTGGATTCTGCAGTAGTGCTTTCTCAAGTACGTTGATCAAAACGTTCGAACGTATGCGACGAAGGTTCGGGAAAAGGATCAGATCACCTCTGTCGACGCCATCCTGAGGAATTTCAATAGGGAGTAATGCTGTAACAAGACTGGCGTCGAAATGAAAGCAGTTCGATTCGCGACGTCCCGACGACCCTTGTACGCAACGAAGAACGTTCAGGATTTCGCTATTGTATGCGGCCGCTCCGGCACCAGACTGGTAAACGTTTTTAAGCAACGCCCGGAACTCCGGCGATGCGCTTATTGCGCCTAGCTGAGATTGTTCGATCTCAGGTCCGCCATGATGGGCAAAGTAGCAGCCCTTATGTTTATCCCCCTCCGCTCTCACAGTTTGCTTTAACGATTGCAGTTGTTCGGAAGACAAAAAATTTGAAATACAAAAGCTTCCATTTCTGTCCATCTCGCTCGCTATAACTTTAGCTGTGGGCAACTCTAGGTTGCGAAAAAAAGTATTCACGGGATACTCCGTTTGATCAAGGTAATCGGTTTTATAATCAATGCGGATAGTTACTCTAAAACACTTTAAAAGGAGCATTGGTTTCAATCGCGAGCCGCTTGGCCGCGGTGCGATCGATTGCAGGTGACTGTCTTTTTTTTGTTCACTAATTTAATTAGGCAAAGCTACCGCCACTGGCAGGTTCTAACTGCCCATGACCCTATGCCAGGAAAGCTGTACGCACCGAAATCACTGATTTTCCGGTGAATTCAGAAAAAGCTACCGCACTCGGCTAGCGTTCGAGATAAGCATCTAAAAAACTTAGTGAGGCGCGTGCGGCACATTGGCTGCAACTAGAGAACGCCATCCCTGTGCACTTACGGAGCCAATACCGATGTAGTCTAGAGGTCTGCGGCTCGAAACGTCCCGTCTCTGAGTTGTGTGACGTAGTTATCATCTAGAATTTCGTGGTCGTCAAGATATGAAACACATTTTTTTTGAGCGCAAATGGCTGAGACTTGTAACTAATTGACTGCAAAGGTTTCGGCTGTTTGTATCGAGAAACCAATTAAGCTGGCGTTAGTTTGAGGAATCAATCCTCTGAGCTAAGCCATTCGAGCTAGTTTTTTAGTGGCGCTAAAGACCGGGCGATATGCCTACTACATGGTTGTACATAAGTAGTAGTCAGCAGGTGAGATCGCACAATATCGGTATAAGCATCGCCTCGCGGATTAGGCTTGAGTAGGTTTATGCCCTCCTTATGGCTAGCGGTTCTACAAAACGCCCGATTCACTACATGGGACGTTTTGTATCTCAGGGCTAGATGGGGCTGCTGACAGTTGTAGATGCCGATGGCTTCAAGCACCAAACGACATACCTGATCAAGATCGGGCGGTCTTCAGGATACGGTCGACTAGTTCCGCCAGGGCGTTCTGGTAGCAGTCGTCGCCATCAGCCATCGAGCAGGTAACCTCTTGGCGTACGCGGATTCGCTCTAGCGATCACTACAATGCTGAGTGCCACGATCCTAATGATGGATCAATCTCTGACGATGCCTGCGCTGATGCAGTGCTTGGCTGAAGGGGCGAGCGGCTGACACGGCATAGGGGTCCTCGTGCACATGGTGGCCGACGACTTTCGTGCGAACACTTCCGTTACAAGGCTCAAATAAAGCGGGCCACTCTTGCCTGCAGGAACGTGCTATCCGCCACCCTGAAACGCTCCGGCGCGCTTGGCAGTACTTGTTCCGGCCCTGGCTTGAGCAGGTTCGGATGGCGGCGAAACGGTGATGGGTTTAGGTCGTACTGTGGCAGGACCGGTTGGGCAACCAATTGCCGATGCTCGGCCGGGATCCAGAACAAGCGATCCCGACCGATCCGCAGGGACGAAACCTCGCGAGTACGTAACAAATAATGCAGCTTGCTCGCCCCAGTCCTGTGGATAATGCTTGCGCAGCCGCGCCAGAATCGCGAGCGGACCTGGATACCATAGCGTTTCTAAGCTTGCCTGTAGCTCATCTCGCCTCTTTCGACCTGATCAACCGCGGCCGATTTGAAAGACAGCGAAACGTCTCGCTGGCTTCGATGAGCAATTTTTGCCAAGACCGTTTCCTGATGAATGAGGCGAAGGTGTAAACCTTCTTCAAGCCAAGACACACGCAAAAAAAAAGGCCACTCCGAAGAGTGACCTTTTAAATTGGTTGCGGGAGCCGGATTTGAACCGACGACCTTCGGGTTATGAGCCCGACGAGCTACCAGACTGCTCCATCCCGCGTCTGTGGGGCGGCATTCTACAGTCCGCGAGGCTGCTGTCAACCGTTTGGCTCAACAAAAGTTTGTCTTTTCAGATATTTAGCTATGCTGGCAACCATTGAGGCGTACTAAATACTTTCTTTCGGCTAATAAAAAAGGCCACTCATTAGAGTGACCTTTCGTATTTGGTTGCGGGAGCCGGATTTGAACCGACGACCTTCGGGTTATGAGCCCGACGAGCTACCAGACTGCTCCATCCCGCGTCTGTGGGCGGCATTCTACAGCTTTCATTCGTTCTGTCACGGCTTTATTACCAGCGTCCAGAATTTAGATTACGCGGGAATCGACATTGACGCCTGGTGATGGGCTTGCGCTGGGACAGAGGGTCGTTCTAGGCGTGTTGGCGAGCTTGGCTTGTGGTGATGCCGAGCGATTCGCAGCATGCCCCAAAGCATGGCGAGCGCGGCTGCGCTCCAGCCAATCACCATCAGGAAAATTATTAGGGCAGGGGTGATCATTGTCGGATTCCTTTCTAACTTGCTTTAGCTCTCCACCCCTCGGACCTGTCATATGGATAACGGTTCCGCTTGCCATTTGTCGGTAACCCTTCAGTGCATGCGCACGGTGAGTCGGCAAAGATGCCCAAAAAAGGGAAGGGCAACTCTGTTAGGAGGGGATATGCAGAGCATCTTGAAGATTACCTGTTGCGCCACGTTACTGGCCGTTGTCGCGGTTCCTGCTTGGGCCGGTTCGATTACGCAAGGCGCTGTTCAGGTGGCTCAGAACACCGGTGCGGCTGACCGCGGTGCGGGTAATGGCTCGATGGGCATTGGCAACGGTGTGGAGCGATTGCCAGAGCGTCTCGAAGAGGATCGAGAGCTGCGCGATAGCGAAACGCCCAAGGCTTACGATGAATCGAGCCATGGCGATACCGACCCCGATATGGAGCATCGTCCGCGTCGCACGCTTGGCGATCGGGATGACGACTGATCAACTTATAAGGTGGAGAACATCATGCTGAACAGAATCCTGTTAATGAGTGCTGGGCTGGCAATTGCCTCAGGTGCCGCCTTAGCTAATCCTGACAATAAGGAGTTCACCCCAACCACGCCGTCCACGACAGGCACCGCAGCCATGGAGCAGCCATCTTCGGAGATTGGAGAGGATGGCTCATCCAGCCAGAATCGTTCGAATGATCGAGCCGGTGACACTGGCAGCAACTCCGCTATCGGTACGATGGGCACCGGTGCCACTGGCACCACGGGTGGCATGGGTGCAACGACCGGTACCGACACAATCGAAAATCGCGATGACGAGACGGAACAATAGTAGCCGGACGGCTGATATCGAACGTTCCTAAGCGAGGGCGGCATACGTACAATGCCGCCCTTTTCAGTTGGGGCCGACCTCGATGCAAATAGCTTTGGCCCCAATGGAGGGATTGGTAGACGACATTCTCCGTGATGTGCTGACCACTGTAGGCTGCGTGGATTGGTGCGTCACGGAGTTCATCCGCATCTCGGATCGTTTGTTGCCGCCCTCCAGCTTTCACAGGTTGGCGCCAGAACTTGAGCAAGGCGCAGTAACCCGAGCGGGAACGCAGTTGCGTGTCCAGTTGCTCGGTTCCGATCCGATCTGCTTGGCCGACAATGCGGCTCTGGCCTGCAGCCTGGGCGCTCCCGCCATCGATCTGAATTTCGGGTGCCCTGCCAAGACCGTCAACAAGTCGCGGGGAGGCGCTATCCTGCTAAAGGAACCCGACCTGCTGCATTCCATTGTTCGCGAGGTGCGCAAGGCAGTACCCGAACATATACCGGTTACCGCCAAGATGCGGCTTGGCTTCGACAGCAAGGATGGCGCTATCGATTGCGCCAGAGCGCTGGTTGATGGTGGCGCTGCGCACTTGGTTGTTCACGCGCGGACCAAAGTGGAGGGCTACAAACCTCCGGCCCATTGGGAGTGGGTCGCCAAGGTTCAGGACGTCGTAAACGTGCCGGTGTTCGCCAACGGCGATATCTGGTCGCTTGAGGACTGGAAGCGCTGCCGTGAAGTAAGCGGCGTCGAGGACATCATGCTCGGCCGCGGTCTTGTCTGCCGGCCGGATCTGGCGCGTCAGATCGCTGCAGCAAAGGCTGGCGAGCTGGTCGAGCCAATGAGCTGGGAAGATCTGCAGCCGCTACTTGCCGAGTTCTGGGTGCAGGCACGGCGCAAGATGTCGCCACGTTACGCCCCGGGTCGCCTAAAGCAATGGATATCGCTGCTAACCCGCAATTACCCGCAGGCCGTTACGATGTTCGCCGAGCTTCGACGTGAGAGCGATTGCGAGCGGCTCGATTCGCTGCTTGGCCTCGATACTCAACAACCCGGTTTCAAGGCGGCTGTCTAGCGGCCGCCGCTAACGTCCAATATTGCGCCATTGGTATAACTGGCCTTCTCACTGGCGAGCCAGAGAATAGCCTCGGCTACTTCTTCGGCTTCCCCGCCGCGCCCCATGGGCACGCTGGAACTGACCCGCGCAACGCGACCAGGCTCGCCACCGCTGGCGTGAATCTCGGTTCGAATTACACCTGGCCGTACCGCATTGACTCGGATGCCCTCGGCTGCCACTTCCTTGGCCAGTCCCAGCGTCATGCTGTCGATCGCACCCTTTGCAGCCGCATAGTCGATGTACTCATCAGGCGCGCCGAGCTTGGCGGCAATCGATGACACATTCACGATCGCGCCGCCTACGCCGCCGTTGCGAGTGGACATGCGCCTGACCGCTTCACGAGCGCACAGAAAGCTGCCGAATACATTCACGGCGAATACCCGCTCCAGTCGCGCCCGGTCCATTTCATCCAAGCGCAACTGCCGCTCCAGAATTCCCGCATTATTTACCAGCACATCGATGCTGCCGAACTCGGCATCCAGCCTTGAAAACAAATGGACTACCTGTTCCTGGTCTGCCACATCCGCCTCGACCGCGATAGCGCGGGCACCGATTGATCGTACTTCACTCAGCAAGGCCTCGGCTGCATCTCGACGCTCTCGAAAATTCAGACACAACGCATAGCCCTGGGCCGCGGCCAGCCTAGCGGTAGCCGCGCCGATGCCGCGGCTTGCTCCAGTGATTAACATGACTTTAGGCATAAAAAATCCCCGACGAACGGTCTTGAAAATCAATGCTTGGCGCCTATTTAAGGCGGTACAGGATGCCGAATTCGGGTCCTGGATGAACCACTCGCTGATTATCAGGAGATTGCAAAATGACTACTTTTTCCATGGCTCCACTGTTCCGCCAGTCCGTCGGATTCGACCGTTTCAACGATCTGTTCGAATCAGCGTTGCGCAATGATGCCAATGGCTCGTTTCCACCCTACAACGTGGAAAAGCACGGCGATGACCAATACCGCATCATCGTAGCAGCCGCAGGGTTCCAGGAATCAGATCTGGAGTTGCAGGTTGAACGCGGCGTATTGACCGTCAGCGGCGGCAAGCGAGACAACGGCGGCGACAACGTTACCTACCTGCATCAGGGCATCGCCCAGCGGGCTTTCAAGCTTTCGTTCCGCCTCGCGGACCACATAGAGGTCAAAGGTGCTGCCCTTAATAGCGGGCTGCTGAGCATCGAGCTCGAACGTGTCGTACCGGAAGAGGCCAAGCCCAAGCGCATCCCGATCAACGGTGAGCGTCTGGCCCTCGAGGCCTGATCAGCTTCGGCCCACGCCTAGTGTCATGAACCCCGCCTCATTGGCGGGGTTTTTCATGGCGAACGAACCCTTAGAACTTCACTGAATTCAGCCAGTGGTAACGGGCGGCTGAACAGGTATCCCTGATAAAGGTGACATCCCTGAAGTTGGAGCAGGTCGAGTTGCGCCTGCTGTTCGACTCCTTCGGCAATCACCTCCAGCCCTAGGCTGCGCGCCATTGCCACTATCGCCCGTATGATTTCGGCGTCATTCGGATCGATCAGAGCGTCGCGAACGAAGGATTGGTCAATCTTCAACAGGTTCACAGGCAGGCGCTTGAGATAAGTGAGCGAGGAGTAACCGGTGCCGAAATCGTCCATCGCAAAACTTACCCCATGCCGGCAGAGGCGGCGCATCTTGGCGATGGTGTCATCCAGATTTTGAATCACGATGCCTTCGGTGATCTCCAACTTGATCATCTTGGGCGCAAGGCCTGCGAGCTTGAGTGTGTCGAGGATGCGCTCGACGAAATCGTTCTGGCGGAACTGACGCGGACTTATATTGATGCAGAGCGTAAAGCTGTCGGCGTCAATCAGGCCTTTGGCGAGCAATGCGGCGGCAATGCGGCACGCCTCCCGTATCACCCAGTTGCCCACTTCGACGATCAGCCCGCTTTCTTCAAGCACCTCAATGAACTGAGCAGGCGATCGTGCGCCGTGCTCGGGATGGTGCCAGCGCAACAGAACCTCTGCGCCGACCACGCCACCAGTGCGCGCATCCACCTGCGCCTGCAAATGGAGCTCGAATTCCTGGCGTTGTAGCGCCAGCCGTAGCTCGCCTTCAAGTTGCAGCCTCGCGCTTGCCGCGTGCTGCATAGTTGTGCGGAACATCTGAATCGCATTACGCCCCGCTGCCTTTGCCCGGTACAGAGCAATGTCAGCGCGTTTCAATAGATCGGCCGGTGTTTCACCATGGTCTGGCATCAGCGCGATGCCGATGCTGGGCGTCACCTGCAGGCGATTGCCTTCGAACACCATCGGCTCGGCAAGCAGTGTGCGAAGTTTTTCGGCAACCTGTCGGACGTGCCGTGTTACCTCGGAACGCCTCCCGCTCAACCCAGTCAGCAGCACCACGAACTCATCGCCCCCAAGGCGAGCGACTGTATCTTCCTGGCGGACGCTTGCTTCGAGGCGAGCAGTGATCATCTTCAGAACCGCATCACCGACGGGGTGCCCGAGCGAATCATTGATGTGCTTGAAGTGGTCGAGATCGAGAAAGAGCAGGGCACCGCGCAGGTTATGACGTTTATGCAAGGCCGCCTGCTGGTTCAACCGATCCGTCAGCAGCGTGCGGTTTGGCAAGTTGGTCAGCGGGTCGTGGTAGGCCAGGTGGTGGATTTGGGCGTGCGCGGCCTTCAGTTGGCTGATGTCACGCGCCGACAACAGCAGGCAGTCAACGCCGTTGAGCTCGATCGGCTCCACGGACACTTCGATATTCTTGGGTCGTCCATAACGATCCTGGCCCACCATCTCCCAGTTCGTCACCCGACCCTCACGCTCAAGTTGCTCGTGTATTTCCTGGCGTTGATCGCCCGGCCAGACGCCCAGCTCGGTAGAAGTTTTGCCGAGTGCTTCTTCCTGGCGATAGCCCGACAGTCTATAAAAACCCTCGTTGACTTCAATGAACCGGCCGGTGCTGCGCTCACTGATAATGATGGCGTCGGGGCTTGAATGAAACGCTCTGGCGAACTTGGCTTCGCTGGCTTTCAACGCAGCCTCGGCCTGCTGCCGTTTGGTGATGTCGCGAAAGGTGGTAACAATGCACAGCCGCTGGTCAATTCTGATGATGCGGCTGGAAACCGCGCAGGTGAGTGTCTGATTGGTCTTGGTGCGAAATTGTGCTTCGGCGTTATCGAGCCGCTGGTCCTGCATCAGCTGCTCGTAGAGCGCCTGCCTTTGATACTCGTCCTTCCAGATGCCTATTTCCAGCGCCGAGCGCCCGATGATATCGCTTGGCTCCCAGCCAAAGACGACGCTGAAGCTCGGGTTGATTTCCATGAAAACGCCATCGCGTAGGCGTGAGAGCGAGATTGGGTCTGGGCTGCCTTGAAACAGCGCGGAGAACTTAGCCTCAGACGCTGCCAAGTGTTGTTCTCGCAGGACCCGGTCGGTCGCGTCGATGATTATGCCGGCCATGCGCAACGGCGCGCCTTGGTCGTCCAGATAGAGCTTGGCGGTGCTTTCCAGTTGCCGTGTCGTGCCATCCGATTGTACGGCCTGGTATGTGGCTTGGTATGACTGGCGGCGGCCGGCCAGAAGGTCACTGTACGCCGCGCGCATGGCTTGGCGGTCGGCAGCGGCAACGCTACGGAAAAACTCACGGAATGAGCCATTGAACGGGCCCTGGATAAGCCCCTGTAGTTCAGAGGCCCTGGTCGAAGCATAGAGGCGGTCGCTCGGGATATGCCATTCCCAGTTGCCAAGATCTGCCGAGGCCAATGCCAACTCCAGTCGCTCCTGACTGTCTTCAAGTGCCAGAGCCTGGGCATGTTGGTCGGTTATGTCACGGATAAGGCCTACGAATAGCCTGGTTCCATTGCTGTCCTGCAACTGCCCGTCCAGTTCAAGCCAGCGCTCGCTGGCATCCGGCCAATGGACGCGATGCCGGATGTTCAGGCGCGATCCATTGCCTTCGACCAAGCTGTCCATGGCAGCTTCGACATGAGGCCGGTCCTCGGCGGCAACCAGGACCAGATAATCGCTTTGAGTCATCTCTGACGGCGCTTCCTTCAGGCCAAATAGCCTGCCCGTACCGAGCGCCCACTGCACGGTTTTGCGCCGGGCATCCCATGACCATATACCTAGCCCGGCTGCATCAAGGACCGACAGTAGGCGAGCAGCGTCCTGCCAGGGTTTCGCTGCGCCTTTCGAGGCGTCGTCGGGGATGACGTCAGGCGGTGACATGAGCGGCCTCGGACGGTGTGGTCAGGGGGAGATGGATGGGCATCAGAGCCGGCGCCCATGGGTGAACCGGTCTTGCTATTGTGGCGAAAACTTATCCGTAGCTGATGGCAAAGTGCAAGCGCGATTAGTCGGCATCCAGCAGCGCCATGAATGCCTTGGCCGCGTTAGACAAAGTCCGCTCTGTGTGAGTGATATAGCCCAACTGCCTTGACAGTTGGATGCCTGGCAACGGAAGCCGCACGACCTGTTCGTCGAGCATCGTACGAGGCAGCACGCTCCAAGCGATGCCGATGGAGACCATCATCTTGATCGTCTCCATGTAGTTGGTGCTCATCGCAATGTTGGGCGTGAGCCCTTCGCGCTCGAAAAGCCTTTGCGCAATGTGGTGGGTAAAGGTGTTGCCGCCCGGAAACACTGCGGGATATCCGGCAACGTCGGTCAGGCTGATATTTCGCTTACGCGCCAGCGGATGCTCCGGTGCCACGACGAAATCCAGTGGATCATCCCACACTTTACAAGCGTGGATCGGTGCAGCTGTTTGCGGCGCAAGCGTTATCACGGCGACCTCGGCGCGGCCATGCAGCACTTCGTCGTAAGCGACTTCCGAATCGAGAAAGCGGATATCAAGATTCACCTCTGGATACGCTCGGGTAAAGGCTCTCAAGAGGGGCGGCAAACGATGCAGACCGATATGGTGGCTGGTTGCGAGCGACAATCGCCCGCTGACATCGCCGCTGAGATTGGTCAGGGCGCGGCGAGTGTCGTCAAGAACATTCAATATCTGATAGGCACGTGGCAGCAGTGCACGGCCGGCTTCGGTCAGGCCAATTTCACGGCCCAGGCGATCGAACAATCGAACATCGAGCTGCGACTCCAACGATGCGAGGCGTTTGCTGACGGCCGGCTGGGTCAAGTGAAGCCGTTCCCCGGCAAGTGAAAAACTTCCAGTTTCCGCGATCGCGATAAAGGCGTTGAGGCTAGCGAGATCCATGAGCCCTCCGGATCGGCGAGTACAAATTGCTGTCCCGCTAAGGATAGGCAGACGTATTCCTTAAGGGAATGCATCGGATGAAAAATATGAATTTGAGTAATCGATGGAAGGTCCCTACGATCACCCCATAAGCAAAAGGGCTATAGCCCTACGCACTGATGAGGAAAAGTCCGATGGCTGGCAAAACGCTCTACGACAAGCTCTGGGAAATGCACGAAGTCAAACGCCGTGATGATGGCTCGTCGCTGATCTACATCGACCGCCACATTCTTCATGAGGTGACCTCGCCGCAAGCTTTCGAAGGCCTTCGGCTGGCGGGACGCAAACCGTGGCGTATAGATGCCAATATCGCGACCCCGGACCATAACGTGCCGACCACTAAAGGCGAGCGGCAGGGCGGTCTCGAAGCGATTGCCGATGAGGTTTCGCGTATTCAGGTGCAGACGCTGGACGAGAATTGCGACGACTTTGGAATTCTTGAGTTCAAGATGAACGACATACGTCAGGGCATCGTGCATGTGATCGGACCTGAGCAGGGTGCAACGCTGCCTGGTATGACCGTAGTCTGTGGGGACTCTCATACCTCGACTCATGGGGCGTTCGCTGCTCTGGCGCATGGGATAGGCACGTCGGAAGTTGAGCATGTGCTCGCGACCCAGTGCCTTGTCGCCAAGAAAATGAAGAACATGCAGGTGCGGGTCGAAGGCAAGCTGCCATTTGGCGTCACCGCCAAGGACATCGTATTGGCGGTGATTGGCAAGATCGGCACCGCAGGCGGCAATGGCCATGCGCTGGAGTTCGCTGGCAGTGCCATTCGTGAGCTGTCGATGGAGGGCCGCATGACCATCTGCAACATGTCGATCGAGGCAGGCGCTCGTGTCGGCATGGTGGCAGCGGATGAAAAAACCATCGCTTACGTCAAGGGGCGACCGTTCGCACCCAAGGGTGCTGACTGGGACAAGGCGGCCGAACTGTGGAAGGAGCTTGTTTCTGATGCAGACGCCGTCTTCGATACAGTCATAGAACTCAAAGCCGAAGACATCAAACCTCAGGTCAGCTGGGGCACGTCCCCTGAAATGGTGTTGGCAGTCGACCAGCGCGTGCCGGACCCTGCCGTTGAAGCCGACCCGGTCAAGCGCGACTCCATCGTGCGCGCGCTGAAGTACATGGGGCTTCACGCCAATCAGCCGATCACGGATATCCAGCTCGACCGGGTCTTCATCGGTTCGTGCACCAACTCGCGTATCGAAGATCTTCGCGCGGCGGCAGAAGTGGCGAAGGGGCGTAAGGTGGCGGCTACGGTGAAACAGGCGATGGTGGTGCCGGGTTCCGGGCTGGTCAAGCAACAGGCTGAAGCGGAAGGCCTCGACAAGATCTTTCTAGAGGCAGGCTTTGAGTGGCGTGAGCCGGGTTGCTCTATGTGTCTTGCAATGAACCCGGACAAGCTCGGCAGTGGTGAGCATTGCGCCTCCACGTCCAATCGTAACTTCGAAGGTCGCCAGGGCGCCGGTGGAAGAACTCACTTGGTGAGCCCGGCAATGGCTGCTGCAGCGGCGGTGACAGGCCGTTTCGTCGATGTCCGTGAATTGATGCAGGCCTGAGGAGAGCGACATGAAGGCATTTACCCAGCACACCGGTCTCATCGCGCCGCTCGATCGCGCCAACGTTGATACCGATCAGATCATTCCGAAACAGTTTCTCAAGTCCATCAAGCGCACCGGTTTCGGCCAGAACCTGTTTGATGAGTGGCGCTACCTGGATGTCGGGCAGCCCAATCAGGACTGCTCGAACCGACCGGTAAATCACGAGTTCGTGCTGAATTTCCCGCGTTATCAGGGCGCGAGCGTTCTACTAGCGCGCGAAAATTTCGGCTGCGGGTCGTCACGCGAACATGCGCCCTGGGCATTGGAGGAATACGGGTTCCGCACGATCATCGCGCCTAGTTTCGCCGACATCTTCTATAACAACAGCTTCAAGAACGGCTTGTTGCCGATTGTGCTGAAAGAAGAAGAGGTAGACGAGCTGTTCGAGCAGGCAGAGGCCAGGGAAGGCTATCAGCTCACCATTGATCTGGCAGCGCAGACGGTGATTCGCCCGGACGGCAAATCGTACAGTTTCGAAGTCGATGCATTTCGTAAGCATTGTCTGCTGAACGGCCTGGATGATATCGGCCTGACGCTGCAGGACGCGGAGGCCATAAGGGCATTCGAGGTCACGCACCAGCAGAGCCAGCCATGGCTGTTCGGTGCGATCAAGTGAGATGAGGGCAGGATGGGTGACACATCACCCATCCCCCATGCAGGACTCGGTGAATGAACAACTGTCATCCACCATTGAAAATCGAGGATGCAATGAGCAAACAGATTCTGATTCTTCCCGGTGACGGCATTGGTCCGGAAATCATGGCCGAAGCTGTCAAGGTGCTTGAACTGGCCAACGACAAGTATCAGCTCGACTTCCAGCTGAGCTATGACGAGTTGGGTGGTGCCGCGGTTGACAAATATGGCGTGCCGCTGGCTGACGAGACACTTGAACGAGCCCGTGCGGCTGATGCCATCCTGCTGGGTGCAGTTGGCGGGCCAAAGTGGGACACGATTGATCCGGCCATTCGTCCCGAACGCGGTCTGCTCAAGATTCGGTCGCAGCTAGGTCTGTTCGGCAACCTGCGTCCCGCATTGCTGTATCCCCAATTGGCCGAAGCCTCTAGTCTCAAGCCAGAAATCGTCGCTGGTCTCGATATCCTTATCGTGCGTGAGCTGACAGGGGGCATCTATTTCGGCCAGCCGCGCGAAAGCAAGGTGCTGGATTCAGGCGAGCGTATGGCTTTCGATACGCTGCCGTATAGTGAGAGCGAGATCCGCCGGATCGCAAAAGTCGGATTCGACATGGCGCGCGTACGTGGCAAGAAGCTATGTTCCGTGGATAAGGCCAATGTGCTGGCATCCAGCCAGCTATGGCGCGCGGTCGTTGAGGAAGTCGGTAAGGATTATCCTGACGTCGCGCTCAGCCACATGTACGTCGATAACGCCGCGATGCAACTGGTGCGTGCGCCCAAGCAGTTTGACGTGATCGTCACTGACAACATGTTCGGTGACATCTTGTCCGATGAGGCTTCCATGCTCACTGGATCGATAGGCATGCTGCCATCCGCCTCTCTCGACTCCAACAACAAGGGCATGTACGAGCCATGTCATGGTTCTGCGCCCGACATTGCAGGTCAGGGGATTGCCAATCCATTGGCAACGATTCTTTCGGTTTCCATGATGCTGCGCTACAGCTTCAATCAGAGCGTAGCGGCCGACGCGATCGAGCAGGCAGTCAGCAATGTGCTCGATTTGGGACTTCGCACCGGGGATATCTGGTCCGAGGGCTGCCAGAAGACCGACACTCGGGCAATGGGCGACGCAGTAGTCGCAGCGCTCGCGAAGTTGTAATCTCTCCGGCCCCATTGCCCGGCCGTTTGAATGAACAGGCGAGCTACGGCTAGGCGAAATGCCGTGGAATGGTGAGGCGTTGTTGGCTGAATAACGCCCGCGCTATCGAATTCCGAAGCCGCTTTCTTGTTATCGACGGCTCGCCATTTGGGCCAAACATATATAGGTGTAGTGCGATGAAACGTGTAGGTCTGATCGGTTGGCGCGGCATGGTTGGCTCCGTGCTCATGCAGCGGATGCTGGAAGAGCGGGATTTCGACCTGATCGAGCCGGTGTTCTTTACCACTTCCAACGTAGGCGGTCAGGGGCCCTCCATTGGCAAAGATACAGCGCCTCTCAAGGACGCCTACAGTATCGATGAGCTGAAAACGCTGGATGTCATCCTTACCTGCCAGGGTGGTGATTACACCGGCGAGGTATTCCCCAAGCTGCGCGAAGCAGGCTGGAAGGGCTATTGGATCGACGCGGCGTCGACGCTGCGCATGCAAGATGATGCGGTCATCGTGCTCGATCCGGTGAACCGCAAGGTTATCGACCATCAGCTGGACGCGGGCACGCTCAATTACATCGGTGGTAATTGCACGGTCAGCCTGATGCTCATGGGCCTGGGCGGGCTATTCGAGAATGGTCTGGTCGACTGGATGAGCGCAATGACCTATCAAGCTGCGTCCGGTGCTGGTGCGCAGAACATGCGTGAGCTCATCAAGCAGATGGGCAGCATTAATGCCTCCGTTGCTGACGAACTAGCTAACCCAGCCAGTGCCATCCTGGAAATCGATCGCAAAGTTGCCGAATGTCAGCGATCAGAAGCCTTCCCGGTGGACAATTTCGGCGTTCCGCTTGCTGGTAGTCTGATTCCGTATATCGACAAGGAACTGCCCAATGGGCAGAGCCGCGAAGAGTGGAAGGCGCAGGCCGAGACCAACAAGATTCTCGGTCGGTTCAAGAGCCCCATCCCGGTTGACGGTATCTGTGTACGTGTAGGGGCTATGCGTTGCCACAGCCAGGCACTGACGATCAAACTGAACAAAGATGTGCCCATTTCCGATATCGAGGGCATGATCAGCCAGCATAACCCTTGGGTGAAACTTGTTCCGAATCACAGGGAATCCAGCATGCAGGAGCTGAGTCCCACTTCGGTCACTGGAACCCTGTCCGTTCCCGTGGGACGGCTGCGCAAGTTGAATATGGGATCACATTACTTGGGGGCGTTCACCGTGGGTGACCAGCTGCTCTGGGGTGCTGCCGAGCCGCTGCGCCGAATGCTGCGCATCCTTCTGGAGCGCTAGATCAGTATCGAAAAACATAGAAAGCGCCACGGCTTGCCGCGGCGCTTTTTTTTGCGCCCTGGAATTCCTGCTCCAAACGAGAGGGCGCAGCGTTGGTGCGATGGCGTAGCTCGTCGGGTTAAGCCTTATTTTATCTTCGGTTCAGCGGCTTTCCGCTACAGTGTGGCCGGTTCCGTCGGCTGTGCAGGATGATGGTCGACGGGAGTTTCTGTTTTCTTAGGAACAACCAGATCAATTGTCTTGCTCATCCGCTTCGGTCTCGCGATTGAGCTCCTACCAGAGCTTAGAATCCTGGTTGCAAGTTGTTTTGTAGATGGACTTGCTTAGCTGATGGATGTTGGACTTGATTCAGCGAGTGCTCTCAAGCTTTTTACTAATCATGCAAGCGGACATGCTGGCGCCAAGCTAATTTGTGGATTGTGTCTGATAACGTGCGAAAAGGCGCGACCGGCCATGCTGCCCGGTCTGGTGGGTTGTTGATAAAACACTATCTGTAAAAGATACTTGCTGAAAATTCGAAGAATAATTCTAGCCAACGACACTGTTTAGGCTTATCGCTGACGGGGGACCGCCACCTGGCGGGCGCAGGCAGTGAATATAAGACCCTCTCGAAGATCCGAGAAAAGTTAAAAAACAAGGATTTACATAATGGTTCGGGTTCGCAATCTGGTACTGGCAATCGCGGCTGCTACCGCACTGACTTCCGAAATGGCTTACGCGCTGGGATTGGGCGAGGTCACGCTTAAGTCGGCATTGAATCAACCGCTAGTGGCTGAAATCGAACTGCTGGATGCGAAGACGCTGGCTCCGGGCGAAGTCGTGCCGGTTCTTGCATCTGCCGAGGACTTCAATCGTGCGGGGGTAGATCGACAGTATTTTCTGACCGACCTGACCTTTACGCCTGTCTTGCGCCCGGATGGCAAGAGCGTCATTCGGGTATCGTCGACCAAGCCGGTTCGCGAGCCCTACCTGAATTTCCTCATTGAAGTGCTATGGCCTAGCGGCCGTCTGCTTCGTGAATACACCTTGCTGCTCGATCCCCCGCTTTACTCACCTGAGATCGCCGCGTCCGTTGCGCCTCAATTGCCGATAGCTGCACCTATTTCCCGGCCAACCGCAGCGCCCCGCCAGGCTACGCCACCAGCCGCTCCGTCTTCGTCTTCTGCACCCAGTGCCTCATTGCAAGGCGACCAATACAAGGTGACGCCGAATGACACGCTTTGGGAAGTCGCTGAGCGCGCCCGTCAGGGTGGGACGGTGCATCAGGCCATGCTTGCAATCCAAGACCTGAACCCGGACGCATTCATCGGCGGCAATATCAACCGGATGAAAAATGGGCAGGTGCTTCGTTTGCCTAATGCCGAGCAGATCGGCAGTCGCACCCAAGCTGAAGCGATCCAACAGGTGGCACAGCAGAATGCCAGCTGGCGTCAGGGAGCCGGTTCGACAGCCTCCGGCGCCCGGCAGATTGACGCCACTCAGCGCGGTTCGGCTGGTGCGGCGCCTTCGCAGAGCGAACAAGGCGATAATCTTCGTCTTGTGGCACCAGAAACGGGCAAAGCCACCACCGGTAGCGATGCTGGTGCTGATGGTGACGCAGCGGCATTGCGGGACAAGCTGGCGGTAACAGAAGAAGGGCTGGAATCGAGTCGTCGCGAGAATCTTGACCTGAAGGACCGTCTAAATGATCTGCAAGGTCAGCTGGATAAGCTCCAGCGTCTGATGCAACTCAAGGATGATCAACTGGCCAAGTTGCAGGCCCAGTTGGCAACAGATGGTGAGTTGGGTAGCGCAATCGAGCCGTTGGAAAACTCTGCTGCCGAAAGCACCGAACAGGACCCTGCATTGGCGTCGGATGGCGCTGCAAGCTCACCGCAAATGAGTGACGAAGCCGAGCCGTCCATAGCGCCGTCGGTGGCGCCAACCCAAGAGCCTGCAAGCACTCCAGCCCCGGTAGCTGAAACGCCAGCTCCTATTCCTGCGGCACCTGCCCCTGAAGAAATGGAGAGCGAAGGCTACATTGATGAGTTAATGGCCAATCCGGTCTTGCTGGGAGTGCTGGGCGGTAGCGCACTTCTGCTGTTATTGGTCGGCTTGATGGCGCTATCTCGGCGCAACGCCATGAAAGAGGCTGAGTTACAAGAAAGCCTCCTTGCTGAAAATGAGCAGGACAGTTTCTACGTCGTGCAACAGAACATAGGCTCATCCGATGCGGACTTGACCGAGCAGGTGTCGCCACATGCCGGTAAGCCGTCGGCTGATCCACTTGCTGGCTTAACCACGGATCCATTGGCTGAAGCCGACATCTACATCGCTTATGGTCGCTTCAACCAGGCTGCAGAACTGCTCCAGAATGCATTGAATGATGAGCCTCAGCGTAGCGACCTACGACTGAAGCTCATGGAAGTCTATGCCGAGCTTGGCGACAAAGACGGATTCGCTCGTCAGGAAGCAGAACTTCGTGATATCGGGGGTTCGACTGCAGCTATCGAGCAGACGAAGGCTCGCTATCCTGCTATGGCTGCAGCTGCTGGCTTTGGCGCTGCGGCTGCAGCGGCTTCATTCAACGAGAACGAAAACGAGTTCGACAGCTTCAGCCTCGATGACCTCGAGGTACAGCCGGCTCCTCCCAGCACAGCTCAAACTTCTGATGACAGTTTCGATTTAAGTCTGGACGATCTGGAGCTGGATGATGACCTTTCGGGTACGTCAGTGGCGCCTGTTGCCGAACCCGAAGTGGAACTTGATGAGGTCAAGTTCGATGAACTGAGCCTCGACGCGGCAGCGCAGGAGCAATCATCAGATGACTTCGCGTTCGAGCTCGACGAGCCGTCCAAACCTGATGACGTATCATTAGAAGACGAACTGGCAGCTTTCTCGCTCGATCTTGATGACCAACCTGCTGCAAACCGCAATGACGACCTGGCGTTCACATTAGATGAGCAGTCGCCAAGCGCGGAATCTGGCGAACCCGTTGACGAGTTTGGCTTTGAGTTGCCAGAACCGTCCGAGCAATCAGAGATGCCGGATGAGTTTGATCTGTCATTGGAAGAAGAACCGGCCCCTTCTGCTGCCCCGGAAAATTTCCGTAGCGAGCTTGAAGGAGTTGAAGCCGAGCTTGAGGATCTGTCGCGTGACTTCGGCGAGCCGCTTGATCAGCCGAATGCACCAGCCGTATCGGCAATTGAGCCAGTTGAGCCGTCATCCGAGGCACTGGACGATGACTTCGATTTCTTTGCCGACACCGATGAAACAACGACGAAGCTGGATCTGGCGCGCGCTTACATCGATATGGGTGATGCCGAAGGTGCCCGCGATATTCTTGACGAAGTGATGAATGAAGGCAGCGATACTCAACAGCAAGAGGCGCGCGATATGCTCGCTAAACTCGCCTGATTATGATTGAAGCAGTACCTGATGCGGCAGCCACCTCGGCTGCCGCTGACGTTTTCAGAATCGCCCTTGGGGTCGAGTATAAAGGTTCACGTTATCGTGGCTTCCAACGCCAGCGAGACGGTGTTCCGTCAATACAACTGTCCCTTGAGAACGCATTGAGTAAGGTAGCGGGAGGGCACCCTGTGGTGCTCAGTTGTGCCGGCAGAACTGATGCGCTTGTTCATGCATGCGCCCAGGTAGTGCATTTCGACACTCCGGTCGATCGCTCTATGCACGCGTGGGTCATGGGCGCCAACATGAATCTTCCAGGTGATATAAGCGTAACCTGGGCCAAACAAATGCCGAAAAGTTTCGATGCGCGTTTTAGCGCCATGGCTCGCCGCTATCGCTACGTGATCTACAACGATCAGATCCGACCCGCCCATCTCGCTGAAGAGGTGACCTGGAATCACCGACCGCTCGATGTTGCACGCATGCGCGAAGCTGCCAAGGCGTTTGTCGGTACTCATGACTTCAGTGCGTTTCGCGCACGCCAGTGCCAGGCGAAATCTCCGATCAAGACTATCCACCATCTCGAACTACTCGAGAACGGCAGGCTGGTCGTGATAGACGTGCGAGCCAATGCCTTTCTGCACCATATGGTCCGCAACTTCGCAGGAGTCCTTATGACCATTGGGGCCGGCGAGAGGCCAGTGGAGTGGGCGCGTGAGGTGCTGGAGTCACGGGTGCGGCGTACCGGAGGGGTAACGGCGCATCCCTACGGGCTGTATCTCGTACAGGTGGATTACCCCGAGCAGTTCCAGCTGCCGGAGCGCTATCTAGGGCCGCATTTTCTATCCGGACTTCCGGATGTGCGTAACTACACGAGCTGATCAATCGCGCTGCCGCGCTCATGGTGCTTACGAGTCCAGCATTGGGCTCATACGATGATGCGGGTTGCAGCTTGCGATGCTTTTGTTACCATCCGGAATCCTCTATCTCAGGTACCAGCCCCTTGCCTATCGTTCGTAGCAAGATATGTGGAATCACCCGCGTAGAGGATGCGCTTGTAGCGGCTGAAGCCGGCGCGGATGCGATCGGTCTGGTGTTCTATCCCAAAAGTCCTCGAGCGGTAAGCATCGCCCAGGCGCGCGCAATCATTTCGGCACTGCCGCCCTTTATCACTACCGTCGGGCTTTTCGTAAACGCATCGCGCTGTGAACTCTTCGAAACGCTTGATGCAGTCCCGTTGGACGTATTGCAGTTTCACGGTGACGAAACGCCTGCGGATTGCGAAGGTTTCCATCGCCCCTGGTTCAAGGCGCTCAGGGTCAAGCCGGGTGAGGACATCAGGCTGCTGGCTGACCGCTATTCAGGGGCCAGTGCACTTCTGCTCGACACATATGTGGCTGGTACTCCAGGCGGGACCGGCGAGGTCTTCGACTGGTCGTTGATTCCTTCGGATTTGTCAAAACCATTGATCCTTGCCGGCGGGCTGACTTGCCAGAATATTCAGCAGGCCCTGGCTCAAGTACAGCCATACGCTGTTGATGTAAGTGGAGGGGTGGAATTGAGCAAGGGCATCAAGGACGCCGATAACGTAAGGAAATTCGTCCAGTTAGTACGAGCGGCAATGTGACGAACCCATGAGCGTTGCCGTCCAGTTACCATTCGCTGGATTGGCGGCACACCAATGATCTGCTGTTGTATAAGCAGCCGATCAGGTTTCAGCGACAGCGCTCCAACCGGGCGTATCGCCTACGCGGCCCAGCGAGACAACAAGAAGCTGGTCGCAACGATGAATTTTGCCGGTGCGTGCAATCGCAACGCGCCGGACTGACAAGCTGTGGAGAATAAAAGCATGAGCAACTGGCTGGTAGACAAGCTGATCCCTTCGATCATGCGTTCGGAAACGCAGAAAAGCTCAGTACCAGAAGGCTTGTGGCACAAATGTCCTTCTTGTGAGGCGGTGCTTTATCGGCCAGAGCTGGAGAAGACGCTGGATGTCTGCCCGAAATGTCAGCATCACATGCGTATCGATGCGCGCACTCGCCTGGACATCTTCCTCGACAAGGAGGGACGCGAGGAAATAGGTGCCGATCTTGAGCCTGTTGATCGTCTGAAGTTTCGCGATAGCAAGAAGTACAAAGACCGCCTTTCCGCTGCGCAAAAGCAGACAGGAGAGAAGGATGCACTGATTGCAATGAGTGGAACCCTCATGCATATGCCAGTTGTAGCCTGTGCATTCGAGTTTTCGTTCATGGGGGGGTCAATGGGGGCCATCGTTGGCGAGCGCTTCGTTCGCGCAGCCAATGCTGCACTGGAGCAGCGGTGTCCCTTGGTATGTTTCGCGGCTTCCGGTGGTGCCCGGATGCAAGAAGCCCTGATATCGCTAATGCAAATGGCCAAGACTTCTGCAGTCTTGGCGCGTATGCGTGAAGAAGGGCTGCCGTTCATATCCGTGCTGACTGATCCTGTTTACGGCGGGGTATCGGCAAGTCTTGCGATGCTTGGTGATGTCATCGTCGCTGAGCCCAAGGCCCTGATCGGCTTCGCAGGACCACGTGTGATCGAGCAAACCGTTCGAGAAAAGCTGCCTGAAGGTTTCCAGCGCAGCGAGTTCCTGCTTGATCACGGCGCGATCGATCTTATCGTCCCACGATCCGAGCTGCGGTCTCGTCTGTCACGACTACTGGCTCAGCTGCAGCAAATGCCTACTCCTGCAGAACCTGCTCTGGTGACGGCTGACGCATGAGCCGACGGAATCTGCAGGATTGGCTCGGTTACCTCGAGCATCTGCATCCCGTCGCGATTGATATGGGCCTGGATCGCTGTCGTGAAGTGGCGTCCAGGCTTGGCCTGACGCGTCCGGCTCGTCAGGTCGTAACTGTCACCGGTACCAATGGAAAGGGCTCAACCTGCGCCTTCATCGCCCAGATGCTAATAGGTCAGGGAAAAAAAGTGGGCGTCTATAGCTCACCGCATCTGTTGCGCTACAACGAGCGTGTTCGGCTGAACGGAGTGGATGCGACTGACGAGGCGCTGTGTGAGGCCTTTGAGGCTGTTGAGTCCGCACGCGCCTCTGTTTCGCTGACCTATTTCGAAATGGGCACCCTTGCTGCCCTATGGCTTTTCGAGCGTGAAGGTCTCGATGCGGTTGTGTTGGAGGTCGGCCTGGGTGGTCGTCTCGACGCCGTCAACCTCGTTGATGCGGATGTTGCGGTGGTCACCAACATCGGCCTGGATCACGCCGAGTGGCTGGGATCGACCCGCGAAAGTGTTGCGCTTGAAAAAGCCGGAATATTTCGCTCCGGCCAGCCCGCTGTCTGCGGCGACTGCGATCCGCCAGAAACGATGCTGGAGAAAGCAGCTCAGTCCGCTGTGCCGCTGTTGGTCCGTGGGCGGGATTTCGACTTGGTTAGAGGGGATGCATGCTGGCAGTGGTCTGGTAAGGATAGGTCGGGCAGCCTGCTCGACCTACGAAACCTTCCCATGCTCTCTTTACCCTTGGAAAACGCGGCTGTAGCGCTGCAGGCCTTCGCCTTACTCGAACCCTTGTGGCAACCGGAACTGCTCATCGATGCACTGAGGAGCACCCGGATTACAGGGCGCCTGGATCGGTACTCCATCCGCTGGCGTGAGCGGAATCTCTCCGTACTGCTCGACGTCGGGCATAACCCACACGCCGCCGCTTACCTCGCTCGTCATCTTGACGTACGGCCTAAATCAGGTCGCCGATTGGCGGTGTTCGGTTTGCTGGCTGACAAGGATTTGTCGGGCGTAATAGACGAACTGGTGCCCATCATCGACGGCTGGGCGGTCGCACCGCTGGCTACTGCTCGATCACGCAACGCAGACGAATTGAGATCAGCATTGATAGATCGGCGTGCGCCGGTCACTATCTACCCCAACATAGCTCAGGCGCTCGAGGAGCAGTGCAATCTGGCTTCTGAGATGGATGAGATACTGGTTTTCGGATCTTTCTATTGTGTAGCCGAAGCGCTGGCCTGGTTGGATCGGCAAGCAAAGAGTGGAGGGGATGGTTTTGGTGGATAGGGGATTGTTGCAGCGTATCGTTGGCGCGCTAGTACTTGTTGCCCTGGCGGTAATATTTGTTCCTATGCTTTTCAATCGTGAGGATGCCGGTCAGCAAGTTGCTGTAGACGCACCACCTATGCCTGCGACGCCTGCTGCGCCCGTAATCGAGACTGAGCCCGTAGCTGTGCCTGAGCCAGAGGCAGAGCCTTTTCCTGAGGAGTTCGAAATCGTCGAGGAGGGGCCTGCTACCGAAGCTGATGCGCCTGCTGCGCCGATTGAACCGGCGCCGGCGGTGGTCGAGCCGCTTCCTTCGACTGAGCCGACGACCAAGCAAGCCCCTGTAGCTGCTCCGCCGGCACCGTCGGAGCCGAGATTGGATGCATCGAATCTTCCTGTTAGCTGGTCAGTCCAATTGGCTAGCCTGTCCAGTCGCGAGAACGCTGACAAGTTGCAGCAGACGCTGCGCTCACAGGGATATAACGCCTATATTCGCACTGCGGACGGCATGAATCGCGTGTTCGTCGGACCTTTGGTGGAACGTGCGGAAGCCAATCGCCTGCGGGATCAGCTACAGCGCCAGCAAAAACTGAACGGTTTCGTCGTACGCTTCAAGCCCGAGGGAAGCTGATCAGCCGAGTTGCCAGGCAAGACCAGATAATCGACTTCCGGCTGGAGTACGCTCGCAGTGCTTACTCCGTGGCAGGCGCTCTGCTAAAATGCGCCGCCTTTCTCATCTGCAGGACACCCTGTGACGTTCACTTGGGTCGATTGGGCGTTTATCGCCGTTGTAGTCATTTCCAGCCTGATCAGCTTGAGACGCGGCTTCGTCAAAGAAGCACTTTCTCTGCTGACGTGGATCGTCGCGGGCGTCGTCGCATGGATGTTTGGCGGCGCTCTGTCTCATTATCTAGCTGAATTCATCAGCACACCTTCCTTTCAAGTCATCGCGGCATGCGTGATTCTTTTCGTCGTGACCTTGCTGGTCGGGGCGTTGATCAACTTCCTCATCGGGGAGTTGGTTCGGGTGACCGGCCTTTCCGGCACTGATCGCTTTCTAGGGATGGTATTTGGTGCGGCTCGTGGCGGGCTGTTGATTGTGGTCCTGGTTGGCTTGCTCAGTCTGGCTCCAGTTCAGCAGGACCCCTGGTGGCGAGAGTCCGCATTGCTTCCGCATTTTCTGTTGGTTGCCGATTGGTCGAAGAATCTGATTCTCGGGTTCGGAAACCAGTGGGTGGTCGGCTCGCTCGGCACATCAAGCTGAGGCGAGCAAACTCTAAAACGGGGATGTCAGGCGACAGTCTGCGTAGTCTCCGGATCAGCCTGTAACAACTGAGAGGTTCCTTGCATGTGTGGCATTGTCGGCATTGTCGGTAAGTCGAACGTCAATCAGGCGTTGTATGACGCGCTCACCGTATTGCAACACCGTGGGCAGGACGCAGCCGGAATCGTGACCAGTGATAGCGGTAAGCTGTTCCTGCGCAAGGACAACGGGCTGGTTCGGGACGTCTTCCAGCAACGTCACATGCAGCGCTTGGTTGGCAATATGGGCATCGGCCATGTTCGCTACCCCACCGCAGGCAGTTCGAGCTCCGCCGAGGCGCAGCCGTTCTACGTGAATTCGCCCTATGGCATTACGCTGGCACACAACGGCAACCTTACCAATGTCGATCAGCTGACCAAGGAGATCTACGAGTCGGACCTGCGTCATGTGAACACCAATTCCGATTCTGAGGTGCTCCTC
This sequence comes from Stutzerimonas zhaodongensis, assembly GCF_003696365.1. Classification (GTDB taxonomy): domain Bacteria; phylum Pseudomonadota; class Gammaproteobacteria; order Pseudomonadales; family Pseudomonadaceae; genus Stutzerimonas; species Stutzerimonas zhaodongensis. The sequence continues at coordinate 1,208,864 of NZ_RFFM01000001.1, read as the reverse complement.
AATGTGTTCGCCCACGAGCTGGCCGTCAGGGGCAAGCTGCAGCCGACCGAGGAGGACGTCTTTGCTGCAGTAACCAAGGTCCACGAGCGCTGCGTAGGCGGCTATGCGGTGGTTGCGATGGTGACTGGCTATGGAATCGTCGGATTTCGGGATCCTCATGCGATCCGTCCGATCGTGTTCGGACAACGGCATACCGATCAAGGTGTGGAGTACATGATCGCCTCCGAGAGCGTCGCCCTGGACGTTCTGGGCTTCTCGCTGATCCGAGATCTGGCGCCTGGTGAGGCGGTCTACATTACAGCGGACGGCAAGCTGCACACTCGTCAGTGTGCCCAGAATCCCCACTATGCACCTTGCATCTTCGAGCACGTCTACCTGGCGCGGTCGGACTCCTTGATGGATGGCGTTTCGGTCTACAAGGCTCGCTTGCGTATGGGTGAGAAGCTTGCTGACAAGATTCTTCGTGAGCGGCCAGATCATGACATTGACGTGGTCATTCCCATTCCTGACACGAGTCGCACAGCTGCGCTGGAGCTGGCAAACCGTCTGGGTGTGAAGTTTCGGGAAGGCTTCGTCAAGAACCGCTACATCGGGCGGACATTCATCATGCCAGGGCAGGCTGCCCGCAAAAAATCGGTGCGGCAGAAGCTCAATGCCATTGATCTGGAGTTCCGGGGCAAGAACGTCATGCTGGTCGACGATTCCATCGTTCGCGGCACGACCTGCAAGCAGATCATCCAAATGGCACGTGAAGCTGGTGCGAAGAATGTGTACTTCTGCTCCGCAGCACCTGCGGTTCGCTACCCGAACGTGTACGGCATCGACATGCCAAGCGCACACGAACTCATCGCCCACAATCGCAGCACCGAGCAGGTGGCCGAGCTGATCGGCGCCGACTGGCTGGTCTATCAGGATCTGCCCGACCTGATCGAAGCGGTCGGCGGCGGCAAGGTCAAGATAGAGAGTTTCGACTGCGCCGTATTTGATGGTAAATACGTGACGGGCGATATCGATGATGTTTATCTGCACAAGATCGAGCAAGCGCGCAACGACCTGAGCAAAACCAAAGGCGTGGCGGGTAGTGCAATCATCGATCTGTACAACAACTGATCAACCGGGCGGCGTGGCCGTCTCGCCTCACGGTGGAGTGATTATGACAACTGACTGGGACGCTGGGCGGCTGGATAGTGATTTGTCTGGCGTAGGCATGGATACGCTGGCTGTTCGTGCCGGCCAGCATCGCTCGCCCGAAGGTGAGCATGGGGAGCCGCTGTTCTTTACCTCCAGCTACGTCTTCCGCAGTGCAGCTGACGCCGCAGCACGGTTTGCCGGCGAAGTGCCGGGCAACGTGTATTCGCGGTATACCAACCCCACCGTGCGTGCTTTCGAAGAGCGCATTGCTGCAATGGAAGGTGCTGAGCAGGCTGTCGCGACTGCCTCAGGGATGGCCGCCATTTTGGCGATGGTGATGAGCCTGTGCAGTGCAGGTGACCATGTGCTGGTGTCACGCAGCGTTTTTGGCGCAACCGTTTCATTGTTTGAAAAGTACTTGAAGCGCTTCGGCCTCGAGGTTGATTACGTTCCGCTCACGGAGGTGAGCGTATGGGAGCCAGCGTTCAAGGCCAATACCAAGCTGGTTTTCGTCGAGTCTCCGTCGAACCCATTGGCGGAGCTGGTTGATATCGCTGCATTGGCTGATCTGTGCCATGCGAAGGGCGCCATGCTGGCGGTGGACAATTGTTTCTGCACACCGGCATTGCAGCAGCCGCTTGCACTTGGAGCCGACATCGTCATTCATTCGGCGACCAAATACATCGACGGTCAAGGGCGCTGTTTGGGCGGTGTAGTTGCCGGTAGATCCGAGCAAATGAAGGAGGTTGTGGGCTTTCTCCGCACCGCGGGCCCTACGTTGAGCCCGTTCAACGCCTGGGTATTTCTCAAGGGTTTGGAGACCTTGCGGCTACGTATGCAGGCACATTGCGCCAGTGCGCAAATATTGGCTGATTGGCTTGAGCAGCAGTCAGGCGTGGAGAAAGTCTATTACGCCGGTCTGACCAGCCATCCACAGCATGAATTGGCAAAACGTCAGCAGAAAGGGTTCGGTGCAGTGTTGAGTTTCGAAGTGGCGGGCGGAAAAGAGGCCGCGTGGCGCTTCATCGATGCCACTCGCTTGATTTCCATAACGGCCAATCTAGGCGACAGCAAGACCACCATTACTCATCCTGGATCGACTACGCACGGTCGGCTTTCGCCGGAAGACCGTGCAACCGCTGGAATCCAGGATAGCCTGGTTCGCGTAGCGGTCGGTCTAGAAGATGTAGAGGACCTCAAAGCCGATCTTGCTCGAGGGTTGGCTGTGTTGTGAGGTTGTTCAGCTTATAAATCCAGCCGCCGCCTGAAGCTGACAGACACAATGCCTGTATCGTTAGATACGGGCATTGTTGCTTACGGGCGCTGAATATCCGACGCATCGGATTTCTAAGGCCGCAATCAATAATGGCTGCTGAATCGAACCAGACCTGATGTTATTTATTCACCAGGGATGGAGAGAACCATAGAACCCTCGCAGCCATGGTAATCAGGCGATACAGGAGAGCTCAGCTCTCCATTTCCTGTGAAGAGAACAGGCGGCTCGGCGGGCCTAGCCGCCCGCACCATCGAAGTTCACGACGAAACCGTCCAGACGTTGCTCCTGGGACAATTGCTCGCGTAAGCGATTGGCTTCTTGTCTGGCGCCAACGGGGCCAACGAAGACCCGATGCGTACTGCCTGTCACTCTCAGATAGGCGTCGAAGCCTTCATCCCCCAATTTCTGCTGAAGCGCTGTGGCGCTGGCCCGGTTCTGAAAGCTGGCGACTTGCACAGCCCAGCCCGAACGCGCCGGTGCTTGCTCAACAGGCTGCGTACTTGGGGTGAATGTCTGCGGCGCCCGTTGCGTTGCCGGAGCGCTTGGTACTTCCCGGCGCTGAGCCGGTTCGTTGGAACGAAGGTCAATGGCGGGTGCCGGCTGGCCCTGGCCATCGAACAAGCGTTCTGGCGTTGCAGGCAGAATACTCGGGCTATCGGACTCGGTTTCGATAACTCGGATATCGCTATATTTCTTGCCAGACAGCGCTGCCAGACCAGCGCGGTCTCGAATGACTGTCGGCCGGAGGAAGACCATCAGGTTGCGTTTTACATGGCTTTCCCGTGTGGAGCGGAACAGCGCGCCGAGCACGGGAATGTCCCCGAGCAACGGCACTTTGGAGTCGGTGCGAGTAACGTCGTCCTGAATAAGCCCGCCCAATACGATCACCTGGCCATCCTCGGCGAGGATCGTACTTTTGATAGAGCGCTTGTTGGTGACCAGGTCTACGGCCTGTGCCGAGAGGCTCGCTGAAGGCGCGATCGAGGAAATTTCCTGCTCGATCTCCAGGCGCAAAGTGGCGCCGTCATTTATGTGCGGCACTACTTTCAGCGTTACGCCGATATCCTGCCGCTCGATGGTAGTGAATGGATTGCCGGCGCCGGACGAATCGGTCGTATAGCTACCGGTTTGAAACGGAACGTTTTGTCCAACCAGAATCTCCGCCTCCTGATTGTCCAGTGTGAGCAGGCTTGGAGTGGAAAGCAGGTTGCTCTTGCTGTTGGCCGAAAGGGCAGTGATCAACGCGCCAAAACTGCGGGTGCCGACCCCGATGATCGCGCCATCCGGTAGCTCGGATGGAATAGTGTTCTCGCTGATAGCGTTGAGCACGCTGCCGATGGAAATACCCGCGTTGCCAAAGTTGACACCGCCCGCGCCACCCGTTCCGCCGCGAGCGTCTACCGCCCACTGCACGCCAAGCGCGTCGGTGATATCGCCCGATACTTCGACGATTGCTGCCTCAACCATTACTTGCGCGCGCGGAACATCGAGCTGGCGAACAATTGACTCCAGGGTGCCAATCAGTTCGGGCTCAGCGAGCATCACCAAAGCGTTGAGGCTCTCGTCAGCGCGGATCAGGATGTTCTGCTGTCGGCCACTCTGTGCCTCACCATCGGCTGGCGTAGCCAGGCCTTCGGAAATGTCGCCCAGGGTCTCTGCCAAGGACTTGGCGTCGTTGTGGCGTAGCCGAATGACCCGTGTATTGGCCGAGCGGGTGCTTGGCGTATCCAGTGTCTTGGCGAGATTGGCAAGCTTCTGACGAGCTTGCTGCGGACCGGTGAAAATCAATCGATTGGTACGTGAGTCGGCGATGATCTGAGCACCTGCCGTATCGCGTGCTTCGCCACGCGCCAGGGTATTGCGTAACACTTCAGCGATGTCTACGGCCCAACCATATTGCAGGTTCACGACACTGTGATCGCCCGTTTGGGCTCGATCGAGCTGGCGTACCAGATCCTCGATGCGTGCAATGTTCGCACTACGGTCACTGATGATCAGTGCGTTGGCAGAGCTTACGGCCGCAAGATGCCCATATTGTGGAACCAGAGGACGTATCAAAGGGATCAGTTCAGTCGCGCTGGTGTGCTGAACTTGAATCACCCGAGTTTCCAGAAGGTCGCCACCCGTTGGCCCGCCACCCGCCTCGGATTTCGCTTCGGCATTGGGCACGATACGCGCGACTTCACCTTGGGTAAGGACACTGTAGCCATGGGTTGCCATGACGGACAGGAACAGTTGGTACACCTCTGAGAGTGAGAGTGTGGTTGAGGACACTACACTGACCTGTCCCTTTACCCGGGGGTCGACAATGAAAGTTTGTCCAGTCAGCTGGCTGATCTGATCGACAAATGCGCGGATGTCGGCATCCTTGAGATTGATTGTCCAGCCGTCTTGCTGGGTTCCACTTGGCTCGATTCCAGGGTCGGCCGCAAGGGCGGGCAGGGGAGCGGCAAGCAGACCGGCTGCGATCAATACAATGAGCGGGCGGGAGGAAAAAGGCAGCATCGGTCAGTCGTCTTCCGTGGGCTGTTCATCGGAGGGCATGTTGTCGGAAGGGGCGGTCGTTCCTTCCATTTGTTGGCGAAGCGCTTCCATCTGCTGCTGAAGCATCTCCGCTTGCGGGTCTGAGTATTCCATGTCCGCAGATTCACTGTAGTCCGGCAGGTTGTCCTGGATCGCCGAGGCGGAGCGCACGCTGGGGAAATGCAACGTTTCGATGCGCCCGCCGCGCGCTATTTCTACCCGATCAGGATGAACGCTGTGCAGGCGCAGGCCAGTATCCAATTGCTGTTCGATCTGAAAGAGCTGAGGAGGCGAGCCGCTCACCTGGATAATTGCTTTCGATTTGGCCGGGTCGGCATGGACGAAGCTGCCTAGTAGGGTGAGGTTAGAACTTGATTCGCCCGCCGCATAGTTTTGGCTGGAAGATGCTGGGCTGCCGAAGAGGCCCTCCATGCGTTGCAAGTCAGGCGCAACGCCGGCCGGCTGGGCATTATCTGCAGATGCGGCAGGCGCAGGTTGAGTCAATTGCATCCAAGCGCCGATTTGCCCGGCAAGATAAAAGCCGAAAAGCACAACTATGGCTGCGCTGAGGATCAGTGGCGCATGCTGGCGGACTTTCTGCAACGCTGCGGGGGAAGCCAAGCTAGGCACTCCGTGTGGCCAAATTATGATGGTCGTATCGCCATGTTGCGCAAGGCATTTGAGAACAATAGGCGACCTGTGCAGTTTAGACCTGGACCATGACAAAGAAGCACCTGAATATACCAGTGCAAATGACTGTTTTTGCGGCAAAAGGTGCCCGGCGGACTGCCGGTCCTGTCATTGATTTCAACTGGCCGCTATTTTTTTCACAAAAATGTCGTTGACCTGTTGACTTGGTTCAGGGGGATGCGTAAATTTCGCGCCTCGCAAGGCGACGAGCTAACTGGAAACAATTAGCTGCTGCAAATCGCAGGCCTTGCGAATCGGACGAAAGTCCGGCCGACGCGCAGCGGTAGTTCAGTCGGTTAGAATACCGGCCTGTCACGCCGGGGGTCGCGGGTTCGAGTCCCGTCCGCTGCGCCACACATTTTCCTTTGATTCAATTCGAAGGAGCTTCGAGAAAGCGGCCAACGGCCGCTTTTTTCGTTTCAGCACTTCCTGATTACCCCTCCGCTTCTCTTCCTGGTCGTTTGGCCCACGACATCATGGCGCTTGTTTGCGCTCAGTCGATTTTCATAAACCTATACAAAAACTGATCGAGACGATGCTGTATCGGCGTCTCTCGCATTCGCTGCGGGTTGAGTAGGCCTGTTCTCGACTGTTTATCTGAATTCCCCCGGCAAACTTGTACAACATAATGTCATTGTGACATTATCTGTATAAGTTGCGGCGGGCGGACATATCTGGTCCTGCAATCGCTACTGCACTGGCTGCGTCGCAGCGAGGCTCCGGAGATAGGATCAATGAACAATCAGATGTCAGTATCAAAGCGCTTAGGTCTGGGTTTCTTTGTCATCCTGGCGATGATGGTAGTGGTCGCAATGGTCAGTGCGTTCAAGGTCGACGTCATCGATCGGACTATGAACAGCATCAGTACTCAGGCGGGGCAGAAGCAGCGTTACGCGATTAACTTCAGAGGCAGCGTGCATGACCGTGCGATTGCAGTACGCGATGCCGTGAGTGCTGCCGACGTTACGCTCGCCCGCAGCCAAGTCGCGGAAATTGAACGTCTTGCGAAGCTTTATGCCGACTCTGCAATACTGATGAAGGCCATGCTTGCCCAGCCCTCTGCCGACTCAGAGGAGCAGCGGTTGATGGCGCAGATCGATGCCATTGAGACGAAGACCAACGATCTGACACGTCAAGTGGTCGAGCTGCGCTTCGCCCAAGGCTCGGAACGGGCACATGCCTTCCTTCTGGAAAATGTCGCTGGGGCCTATACCGAGTGGCTGCGGCTGATCAATGCGTTCATCGACCATCAGGAGCGTGGAATCAACGAAGATGTGGCGGTCGTGCGTGATACTGCGAGCGGATTTCTTACGCTCATCATTGCGGTTACTGGCGCTGCCGTTCTTTTGGGCGCCCTGATCGCGGTGCTGATCATCCGCAAGCTGCGTTCGACCCTTGGAGCTGAGCCCGATGAGGTAGCGCGTGTCATCGGTAACCTCGCTGACGGCGACCTGACTCAGGTCATTGCCACCGACTACCCAGACAGCGTCATGGGGGCTACCGCGAAGATGGCCAGCCGCTTGACCGGTATCATTACTGAGGTGCGTACCGCTGCGGATGGGCTGGGCACTGCCTCGGGGGAGCTGCTCACTTCCTCGGCCAACAGCAATCAGCAGATCCAACATCAGTCTGCGGAAGCCGAGCAGGTTGCGACCGCTATCAATCAGATGGCAGCGACAGTCAGCGAAGTCGCGAGTTTTGCCGCTCGTGCAGCTACCGCAGCGAAGAGCGCTGAGGAGCAGGTCGAAGCAGGTAATCGCGTAGTGGGTGCAACGGCTATTTCGATCCACGAACTTGCCAGGGTGCTTGAGCAAGCTACCAAGACTGTGAGCCGTGTCTCTGAGGAAAGCGGCAATATCGAGAAGATCCTGCAGGTCATTACAGCTATCGCTGAACAGACCAACCTGCTCGCGTTGAATGCCGCTATCGAGGCGGCACGCGCTGGAGAACATGGGCGCGGATTCGCGGTAGTCGCCGACGAGGTGCGCTCACTCGCCAATCGTACTCAGCAGTCTTCCAGAGAGATCAGCGAAATGATCGCGTCGTTGCAAGCCGGCGCTGGCAGGGCGGTTGATGTCATGCAGTCAAGCAAGCGAATGGCTCAGAAAACCGTTGAGCAAACCCTGGAGGCTGAAAACGCTTTGGCGATGATCCGGCAGGAGGTTGGCTCAATCAACGAAATGAATGCTCAGATCGCAACGGCCTCCGAAGAGCAGAGCGCAGTGGCAGAGGAGGTCAATCAAAGCGTGACGCGTATCCATGATTCAGCGGTAACGAGCTCCGCTGCCGCTAATCAGGTCGCCGCCTCCAGCCGAGATCTAACCGCGCTCGCTCACGAGCTGAACCGGAAAGTCGGTTACTTTCGCAGCTGATACACCCGTCTTCATCATCGAGCCCGGCAGGCAGTAAGCTTGACTGGCTCGGTAGCTGAAAATGATGGTCGCATAACGAAGCACCGCATGATGTTGAGCTGGGCTGTCGTGCAACCTTGAATAACTACTCTGCCTGCCATCTGTAAGGTTTGCTGCCTGGCCGAAGCGATTTGTTAAAGCTGCCTGCGTCATCCTGTAGCGGCTGCCCGCTGCACCCTTGGGTTATCTTGCTGTCAGTAATGCGTGACTTAATGACAAGCCAGGTGCAGGCGCTAACAGACGAGGGGTTGTTAATGTTCGGTTTGGAAGCTCTCGAGCTTGCGCGGATCCAATTCGCTTTTACCATTTCCTTTCACATCATCTTTCCGGCGATCACCATCGGCCTGGCGAGCTTTCTCGCTGTGCTGGAAGGGTTGTGGCTAAAGACCAAGCGTCAGGTTTATCGCGATCTCTATCACTTCTGGTTGAAGATCTTTGCGGTCAACTTCGGCATGGGTGTGGTCTCCGGAATTGTCATGGCCTACCAGTTCGGTACCAACTGGAGCGCATTTTCCGAGTTTGCGGGCAGCGTGACAGGCCCCCTGCTGGCGTACGAAGTTCTAACCGCCTTCTTCCTTGAGGCCGGTTTTCTGGGCGTCATGTTGTTTGGTTGGAACCGTGTTGGTCCAGGATTGCACTTTTTCTCGACCTTGATGGTGGCAGTCGGAACCTTGATTTCGACGTTCTGGATCCTTGCATCCAACAGCTGGATGCATACGCCACAGGGCCACGAGATCATTGATGGGATTGTGGTGCCGGTCGATTGGTTTGCCATCGTGTTCAACCCATCTTTCCCTTACCGTCTGACTCACATGGCAATTGCTGCCTTCCTCGCGACGGCATTCATGGTCGGCGCTTCAGCTGCTTGGCATTTGCTCCGTGGGAATGACAACCCTGCCGTTCGAAAGATGCTTTCAATGGCGATGTGGATGGCACTGATAGTGGCGCCGCTTCAAGCAGTAGTCGGTGACTTCCACGGCCTGAATACTCTGGAGCATCAGCCTGCAAAGATTGCCGCGATGGAAGGGCATTGGGACAACTCCTCGGGTGAGCCTACGCCGCTGATACTTTTCGGCTGGCCTGACATGGAGCGTGAGGAAACTCGTTACAAGATCGAGATCCCTTACCTTGGAAGTCTTATCCTCAAGCACAGCCTGACTGAGCCCATTCCGGCTCTGAAAGATTTCCCGCCTGAGGACAGGCCCAATTCAACCATCGTGTTCTGGACGTTCCGGATCATGGTTGCGCTTGGATTCCTGATGATTTTTACCGGTCTCTGGAGCCTTTGGCTAAGGCGTGGAGGCAATCTTTTCACTTCGCGACCGTTCCTGAGTCTGGCATTGGTCATGGGGCCTTCGGGCATCATCGCGATTCTGGCAGGCTGGTTCACAACTGAAATCGGCCGTCAGCCTTGGGTGATCTACGGCCTGATGCGCACCTCGGACGCTGTTTCGAATCACGGTGCTGGCCAGCTGGGGCTGACGCTCGCGATGTTCGTACTCATCTACTTCGCGGTGTTTGGCATTGGCTTCGTATACGTGTTGCGGTTGATAGCCAAGGGGCCCGTGATTAACGAGGGTAATGAGAAGGGTGCAGGCGGGCCTGGTGAGAAACGTACGCCCATGCGGCCGCTTTCGGCCGCCGACGAGGCAATGCCCCATGACCATGGCGATCAACTGGGCGAGAGGAATTGAATATGGGTGTTGATCTTTCGCTGATCTGGGCCGTCATCATCATCTTCGGCATCATGATGTACGTCGTAATGGACGGCTTTGACCTGGGTATCGGCATTCTCTTCCCGTTTCTGGCCGATACGTCCGAGCGCGACGTTGCGATGAATACTGTTGCGCCTATCTGGGACGGCAACGAAACCTGGCTGGTGCTGGGGGGGGCGGGTCTTTTTGCCGCCTTCCCATTGGCCTATTCAGTCATTCTGTCTGCCTTGTACTTGCCCATCATCTTCATGTTGATGGGGCTGATCTTCAGAGGCGTAGCGTTCGAGTTCCGCTTCAAGGCCAGCGTTGCGCGTCAGCACATCTGGGATAAAGCCTTCGTCGGCGGTTCGCTAGCCGCGACCTTCTTCCAAGGCGTGGCGCTGGGAGCCTTCATCCACGGATTTCCGGTCGTTGACCGTGCTTACGCCGGCGGACCGCTGGACTGGCTGACGCCGTTCTCGGTCTTCTGCGGGCTCGCCCTGATCGTCGCTTATGCCTTGCTGGGATGCACCTGGCTGATCATGAAAACCGCTGGGGACCTGCAAAAGCGCATGCACGACATCGGCATCCCATTGGTATGGGCAGTGCTGGCGGTGACCGGCATCGTAAGCATCTGGACACCGTTGACGCACCCTGATATTGCCGAGCGCTGGTTCAGCACGCCAAACCTGTTCCTGTTCATGCCGGTACCGATTCTGGTCATCATATGTACTGTTGGCTTGCTCCGGTCGATCGCCCGTTATGCTCACTACTCGCCGTTCCTTTTTACCCTGGCACTGATCTTCCTTGGCTACAGCGGCCTGGGCATCAGTCTATGGCCAAACATCATTCCACCATCGGTCAGTATCTGGGAGGCGGCCGCGCCACCTCAAAGTCAGGGGTTCACTCTGGTCGGGGCACTGCTGATCATTCCACTGATTCTGATGTATACCGCGTGGAGCTATTACGTCTTTCGCGGCAAGGTCAGCGCAGAAGATGGCTACCACTGAGCCGTCTTCGCCATGGAGCCCTTTATGTCTGAAGAGCACGAAAGCAGTGCATCCAATACCAAGCCGCTGTGGAAACGCATGACTTGGCTAGTGTTTATCTGGTCTGCCAGTGTGCTGGCCCTGGGTGTGATCGCCTGGCTTCTTCGCCAGTTCATGACTGCCGCCGGGCTCGCTGCCCCATAGCCTCGGGAGGCCCTGGAATGCAGCACCTGGCACTGCGGCGTTTGGGCGCGTTGTGCTAGATCGAAGCTTGGTTTATCAAGGTTTTATCGCAATTGGCGCAGCGGGTCATGTTTTCTTCATGTGACCGAGTTAGCGTTCTTGGCATGGACCTTGTTTACCCTCGGTAGACCACAACATGAGGTACTTTCCCATGGATGAGTATCAAGACGAAATTCTCGAATGGCATGCCGCCGAACACGACTGCCCAGAACCTGCTGAAGACGCTTTCGAGCTTTAGTCGATCAATCGACCCGGCGCTGCGCTCTTCGATAGTCGCCGGGTGTTGAGTGATTCCAACGTTTGAAGGCGCGTTGAAATGCCTCTGCTGATGAGAAGCCCAGCAGCCAGGCGATTTCACCGAAGGCCAGTTCCGTATCTCGAATGTACGCGGTAGCCAGGTCGCGTCGAGTGTCGTTGAGAATCGTGCGGTAGCTGGTGCCTTCTTCAGTCAACTTGCGGCGCAAAGTCCAGGGAGGCAGCTGCAGTTTTGCAGCAATCTGCGTCAAGTCCGGCTCTTGCCCTTTGAGCAACGGGCCGAGCAGCTGGGTAACGCGCTCGCTTAGCCTATGTGTGCGGGTTCGCTGTTGCAGCTCCGCCTCACACAGTTCCAGCAATTGCCTCCACGTACCGGGACAGTGCTCCGGATTCCGTAGTGCCAGTGTGGCCTGGTTCAGCCTGAGCTGATTGTGCTCGGCGCCGAACTCCGGGGCTCGTTCGAAGACTGTCTCATAGCATGGCGCGTATTCGGGCCGGTCGAACTCGATCTGGACCGTGGCTGGATACAGCGGCTGAGCGGCGATAGCGCTCAACTGGGTGATCCAGCTGGCAAGCACCGTGTCTACTACGAACCGGTTATAGCTGTTGTAGGGGCTGATCGAATAGAACCGCAACCAAGCGCCATGGGCATCTTCAAGAAAGCTCGAGGCACCCCGGTAATTGGTTGCATACAGGGGCTCGAAGCGGATCAGGGTGCGAGCCGCCTCCCGTACTGTAGGGGCTTGGGCGGACGTCACGCCAACCAGACCCATATGGCCGGATTTGCGCAGTCGGCCCATTTCCAAGCCCAAACTTGGTTCGCCCGTCAGTTGGATTGCCGCGTGCCCAAGCCGCATATAGCGAGGTATGGACAGCCTGGCATGCGGCTCTGAAAGCCTAGCGAGATCGAGACCATAGCCTTCCAGAAGCGGGTGCGGGTCGATCTGGCGCTGCAACAGCGCACTGCTCAGGCTATGCACGAACCCAACCGATAGGTCGCCGAGGCGCACCCGCTGTCGAGTCATGGTCGCTCCGGCAACCAAAGGTTGTGCAGTCGAACCGGCGTGGTGTGGTGGTGATGCATCGGCCGGTGTGGCGATCCAATCAGATTCCATGGCAGTCCGAGCGTGCGCACCTCTACCCGCGGCAGACCCGAGACCAGCGTCTCAGCCCCGCATGCACTCGCTGGATCGTCGGGTGCGCCTACGATGGCGAGCAATTCTGCGTCGGGTGGGGGTGTAAGGCGGTAGCCATCACAGCCAATCATCACCGCTAACCGGCCAGCTGGCGTGGCTACCGCCAAAGGAGGCGATTGGATTGGAACGCTATAGCGGCGTTCGTAGTTGTTGAGCGTTGATTTGTAGTGCAGTGATCCAAACGGTTCGCCGCCAGGGCCAAAGCCAAGGCTGATCTGACGGAGAGAACCCTTTCGTGTTTTCAGTCGACCGTCCTCTAGACGAGGCTCGGGTAGAACTATGGTGCCTGCGACAAGCGTGATGCCGTATTCACGAGCGAGGTTGCCAAATATGAGCTGGTAATCCTCAGCCATTTGCTCACCCTTGAACCTCAGAGCCGCCTCTGTACGGCGGTCATCTCCCTTATTGCCCCGTAAAGCCCGTAAATAGTCCCAGGGATTGCTCAGCGCCATCCACTGCATGGCGTCACGGAGTGTGCGTGCCTGCTGGACCTCTGGTTTCTCACCCAGCGCGAAGAGGCCGGTGCCGACGTGCTCCGGCAGCACTACTACAGTGCGTGGGCTTAGCAGACCAGCATCACGGGCCTGATCAAGATATGTGGTGAACTTGAGGCTAAGACGCTCTCGGCTTTGATAATCGGCAGGCATGAGGCGGGTCTCGATAGCGAGCAGATTCCCGTGCTCACCGGCCTCTCCATGCATTTCGATAGGCAGTGTGCGCAGATCTGATAGCAACGGACCGCTTCGACGGTCAGCCGTCCAGTCCAGATATATGAGGAGGGCGGCCAGCGCGATGAGGATCAAGCCGATGTATTTACTATGGGTGCGCATGACCGAAGCGTAAGAGGATGGAGCTCAAAGACTAGCGATGGAGGAATCGCTAGCCAAGGACTTTTGCTCGATAAGGTCATTCAGTTGTAACTTTCGATCATTGAGCGTGCCGGTTAGGCTGTTTATCTTCGCTTCACCACGACCACGACCACAGCCCGCAGAGGCGTGGCGATACTACCGATGGCCGGCGTGTACGTTACACGTAGCGCCCGATTGAGGAACGAACATGACTGCTTTCCCGCATCTGCTTGCCCCGCTGGATCTCGGCTTCACTACCTTGCGCAACCGTACGCTGATGGGTTCCATGCACACCGGTCTGGAAGAAATGCCCAATGGTTTCGAACGCATGGCAGCTTTCTTTGCTGAGCGCGCCCGAGGTGGGGTCGGTCTGATCGTAACCGGGGGGGTAGGGCCGAACGAAGAAGGCTCGGTGCGCGCCGGGGCAGCCAAACTGTCGACCATCGAAGAAGCAGAAGAACACAGGATCGTTACTCAGGCGGTGCATGAAGCAGGTGGCAAGATCTGCATGCAGATCCTCCATGCGGGCCGTTATGCCTACAGCCCACAACTGGTTGCGCCCAGTGCCATCCAAGCTCCGATAAACCCCTTCACGCCGCGCGAGCTTGATGAAGAGGGTATCGAGAAACAGATTCGTGACTTCGTCAACTGCGCCAGCATGGCCCGAAAGGCTGGATATGACGGCGTTGAGATCATGGGCTCCGAAGGCTATTTCATCAACCAGTTCCTGGTGGCCCACACTAACCACCGCAGCGATCGCTGGGGCGGCAGCTACGAAAATCGCATGCGCCTCCCAGTAGAGATCGTTCGGCGGGTAAGAGAAGCGGTGGGGCCGGATTTCATCATCATCTATCGTCTGTCGATGCTCGACCTGATCGAGGGTGGCAGCAGCTGGGATGAGGTCGTGGTGCTGGCAAAGGCCATCGAGCAGGCTGGTGCAACGTTGATCAACACCGGAATCGGCTGGCATGAAGCGCGTATCCCGACGATCGCAACCAAGGTGCCTCGTGCAGCTTTCACCAAAGTCACGGCCAAGCTTCGTGGCGAAGTCGGCATTCCGCTGGTCACAACCAATCGCATCAACACACCTGAGGTTGCAGAGCAGGTTCTGGCAGAAGGCGACGCCGACATGGTGTCCATGGCGCGTCCTTTTCTCGCCGACCCGGACTTCGTCAACAAGGCCGCGGCTGATCGCAGCGATACCATCAATACCTGCATCGGTTGCAACCAAGCCTGCCTGGATCACACCTTCAGCGGTAAGCTGACCACTTGCCTGGTCAACCCTCGTGCCTGCTATGAGACCGAGCTGAATTACATCCCTACCGCTGCGATCAAAAAAATCGCTGTAGTAGGCGCCGGTCCAGCCGGGCTGGCGGCTGCTACCGTGGCGGCCGAGCGTGGACATCAGGTGACTCTTTTCGATTCGGCGAGCGAAATTGGTGGGCAGTTCAATGTCGCGAAACGCGTTCCTGGCAAGGAAGAGTTCTTCGAGACCCTGCGTTATTTCAACAGCAAGCTCAAGAGCACGGGCGTCGAGCTTCGCTTGAATACTCGTGTCAACGCTGCCGATCTTCTGGCCGGCGGTTATGACGAGATCATGTTGGCCACTGGCATCGCACCGCGCACGCCAGACATTCCAGGGATCTCCCATCCAATGGTGATCAGTTACCTCGATGCGATCCTCCAGCGTAAGCCGGTGGGCCAGCGAGTCGCGGTAATCGGCGCCGGTGGCATCGGGTTCGACGTTTCCGAGTTCATCACCCATCAAGGCGAGTCGACGAGTCTTGATCGCGAAGCCTTCTGGAAGGAGTGGGGAATCGACCTCGGTCTTCAGGCTCGTGGCGGAATCGCCGGAATTCAACCGGCACCGCACGCCCCGGCACGTCAGGTCTATCTGCTGCAGCGCAAGAAATCCAAGGTTGGCAATGGACTGGGCAAGACAACCGGGTGGATACATCGCACAGGGCTCAAGAACAAGCACGTACAGATGATCAGTGCCGTTGAGTATCTCAAGGTGGACGACGAGGGCCTGCACATTCGCGTGGCAGAGGGTGAGCCGCAAGTGCTGCCGGTCGATACCGTGATCGTCTGCGCTGGGCAGGACCCGCTGCGCGAACTACAGGCCGATCTGGAGGCAGGGGGTGCCAAGGTGCATCTGATCGGCGGCGCAGACATTGCTGCAGAGCTCGATGCCAAGCGTGCTATCAATCAGGGGTCGCGCCTCGCGGCTGAAATATGACTTGAAGGCCCCGCTTCAGGGGCCGTCTTCTGATTGCAAAGGAGCTGGATATGGAAGATTCCCTTTATTTGGCGCCGAAAGCCGCGGTCACGCTGCTGCATTGGCATCAGATGATTAAAACCCGTGATCTCAGCCGTCTGCCTGAACTTCTGCATACCCATGCGGTTTTTCGCTCACCCATGGCGTTCAAACCGTACGAGGGCGCGCAGGTGGTCAGCCTCATCCTCAGTACTGTGATTGAGGTGTTTGAAGATTTTGCCTACCACCGCGAGTTGGTCAGCGCCGATGGCTCGAACGTCGTACTCGAGTTCAGTGCCCGAGTGGGTGACCGACAGATCAAGGGCATCGACATGATCCGCTTCGATGACGCTGGCAAGATCACCGATTTCGAAGTGATGGTGCGTCCCATGAGCGGGCTGCAAGCACTCGGCGATGAGATGGGCCGGCGTCTGGCGCCTTTGCTTGCCGCGCTTAACTCCTGACCCTGTCACAGTTTCCCGGCTGTATGGCACCCGGAGGTGCAGGGCGGGACTCGCTGCCAACCCAGTCACATCGCCGATTTTGATTTTTCCCCTAAACTTGCGCGAACTACGGGATAGCGGCATGGAATAGGCCTTGAATCCCAAACCATAGATTGGCCGATCAAGCCGTTGAGGGTGCGAGCATGCAGATCAAACCGCAGACGGTGGAAGCCGTGCTGTTCTTCAATGATGGCGGCGTCTGCAAGGAAATGCTCTATCCGGAATTCGAAGCCATGCTCGACGGCGTAGTGAGCATGCCCGAGTTCGCCGATCAGCAGATGCGTGTCGCCTACGTGCTGGTCAACACTCGACTACAGATTCGTGCGGCAGTCTTCTTTTATCTCGACTTCAACGAAGACGGCTCAGCCGATAGCGGATGGAACATTCCGCTGCGCAACCTGGCTGAGCGTACCGGTCGTGGCCCGGATTTGGGTGCAGGGCCCATCCGCCTGGCTTGTCGCAGCCAATGCCCGGTTTCCTGGTATCAGATGCACCTTTGGGATCCAGAACTTGCTCAGGGCAACAATCACTTTGTGATGCTGCGTGACCGGATCAAACGCAATCAGCTTGGGTTGCTGATCGAAGAGGAAGCGCCTCAGGCTGTGCCGGCCGAACGCCTGCAAATGGTGGCTGAAGACACCTGGTACGCACCTGATCCAGCGAAGCAGCCCCCTGCGGCAGAGCCACCGGAGAAAGCGGAACAGGATCAACGCCTCAAGGCAGCGCAGCTGATCAAGCAGCAGCGGCTGCGTATCGCCAGCCTGGAACAGCAGAGGGAAGCGGATATCAGCAGGCTTCGTGAGTTGGCCACCCAGCAGCAGGCCAAGCTGCGCGAAGAGATCGCTCGATTATGCAATGCACTTACGACAAAGGAGCAACAGGTCGCCCAATTGCAGTCAGAGCTGGAGGCGCAGGCTGAGGGCTTTCAGAAGAATCGCGAGGAAATGAGCCGGCAATTGCGAGCGCTCGAACAGAACAGTCGTGTCGAAGCAGAGGCCGCGCGTGCGCAATTCGACGAGGAACTTCAGCGGCAGGTCGCAGCCGCCGTTGAGGAGTACAAGGAGCAGGTATCCATCCGGGACGTCGAGCTGGCCTATCGAAACGAATTGGACAGTCAGCTGCAGGAAGAGATCGAACAGCTGCAGAAACAGCGCGATGTGCTTTCAGAGCAGAGCGGCGAGCGGATGTTGGAGCGCTTGTCAGCACAGGGCATGACCTTCATGGCCTATCATCCGGGTGCCGGTCACTTGACTATTCCACTTTCTGACATGGCACGCTATCAGCAGAATCCGCTTGCTTACGCAGCTGCAAAATGCGGCGTATCGGAAGAGCAATACCAATTGTGGGTTCAGCATTACCGGCAGCCGGTGTGCGTCGCCACACTCACCAGTGGCGAACGATGCAACATGCCATTGGACAAGATCGAAGCGCCTGGCCGTTTTGTCATCGGTGAATCCAACTGCTGCGCCAGGCATAAATCGCAGGATCGGCTGCGTACGGGCAGTTGACGTCCTTGCCTTCGTCTTCGGCATTTTCCCCCGATCTCGCACTGGCTCCGCTGCATGTAGTCGATCTGCCTTGGTTGCGGGCTGCTGCGGTGCAGCTTGCAGTGTTGCGGTTGGATCTGATCGATCCGGCGTTATCTGGCAACAAATGGTTCAAGCTCGCTCATCACCTGGAGGCCGCAAGCGCAGAGCGTGCATCGGGTCTTATCAGTCTCGGCGGCCCCCACTCCAACCACCTTCACGCGCTAGCCGCCGCAGCGGCTCGCTACGGCTTCAGTAGCGTTGGCCTTTTGCGAGGCCATGCTCAGCGTACTCCGACGGTTGATGACCTCGAGTCTTACGGCATGCAGTTGCATTGGCTGGGGTACGGAGGATACCGGGAGCGTCACCAGCTGGGATTCTTCGACACCTGGCGTGAGCGTTATCCCAACCATTACTGCGTGCCTGAGGGGGGCAGTGGGCTTTCCGGGACATTGGGCTGCGCACCTCTAGTAGCGCATGTTCAAGAAAAGCTGGCGACCCTTGGCTGGACCGACCACGACGGCTGGTGGCTAGCCGCCGGGACCGGTACGACACTGGCAGGGCTGGTGATCGGTGAAGCTGGACAGTGCGCTCGGCGGGTTTATGGTGCGCTGGCTGGGCCACCGTCTCATGGCGTCTCGCATGAGGTCGAACGGTTGCTGATTCAGGCCGATATCGCTCATCCCAACTATCAATTGATCGATGCCAGCCGCGCCGGTTTCGGTCGTTTCGATGCAGAGGTTGCAGCATTCATCCTTGAAACCGAAGCGGCCACCGATGTGCCTCTGGACCCTGTCTATACCGCAAAAGCAATGATGGCATTGCGCTTTCACGTAGCGCGAGGGTATTTTCCTCGGGGCGCGCGGCTGGTCTTCGTGCACACCGGCGGTCTGCAAGGTCGGCGGGCTGCCCAGGCGCAGCTGAACGAACTGCTGCGCTGACCGCTCCGTATTCTGGAAACCATGGATGAACAGACCGCTGCTCCCTGCTCAGCTGAGCAGTTTAATCCCGCTCAATGCACTCTCTTCGCGTCGTTTACAAACGCTACGGGACCAGCTGATCCCACGACCCTTGCTCGCCGGTGAGCCGCTTTTTAAGGACGCTGATAGCGCATCCAGCTACTTTCTGCTTGCTGGTGCACTCTTGCTTCGGGCGCCAGATGGAGCACCGCAGCGCTTGGTCGCTGGCTCACCGGAAAGCTGCCATGCGTTCAGCGCCGGTCCCAGGTTCAATGAGGCCTGGGCATTGGAAGATTCCAGCGTGCTGGTAGTCGATAGTTGCCGCCTGGATCGTCTGTTGTCCTGGCAGCAGGCAAACGCCGATCTGCTACTGGAGCTGGCGACTAACGGCGAGCTGACCGACTGGCTCGAGGACCTATTGGAAAATCCGTTGTTCGCCAAGGTACCAACGGAAAATGTTCGCACGATGCTAAGCAGGCTCCAACCCATGGACCTACCCAGCGGCTACGTATTGCTCCGCGAAGGTGAGGCGGGTGACTGCTGTTACTTTCTAAAGAGCGGTCGTGCCGAGGTGATTGTTGGCAGCGACAGCGACCAACAAGTGGTTGCCGAGCTGGATGTGGGCGCCTGCTTCGGGGAAGAGGCTCTGCTCTCGGAGCGACCCCGCAACGCCACGGTCACCTTGATCGAGGACGCCCGTGTTCTGCGTCTGGCTCGGCAGGATTTCGTAACCTTGCTCAGGGCTCCGGTAGTCGATGAGCTGGATTTCGAGCACGCAAAGCAGCTGATCGGCGAAGGCGCGCAATGGCTTGATGTGCGGTTTCTCGACGAGTACCAGCGTGGTCATGCAGCCCAAGCACTGAACATGCCCCTTCATCTTTTACGCCTGAAGTCGCGTCTGCTGAAACCAGATAGGACTTACCTCTGCTATTGCGACAGTGGCAAGCGCAGCGCGAGCGCTGTTTTTCTTCTGACGCAACTGGGCTTTACCACTTTCGCACTGCGCGATGGGCTGGACGCGCTGCCGGCTGATACCTATGCCGGACTGATATCCGAGAAGGGATGCGGCTATCTCGCGCGCTCAGGTGGGCGTACCGAAGTCAGCGGCTGAGCTGAAGGCTAGCGCCGCGGTGATCAAATCAACGCGTCGAGCGCCCAGCCAGCGATGCCGCCCGCCAGCACCACCAGCCAGGGTGGTAGCTTCCACACCATCAGGGCGACAAGCGCGATCAGAGCCAGGGTGAAGTCTGCAGGGCCGAATATGGCGCTGGTCCAGACCGGATCGTAGAGCGCCGCTAGCAGCAGGCCTACCACCGCAGCATTCACCCCGGCCAGTGCCGCTTGGACACGGCTGTTGGTGCGCAGTCGATCCCAGAACGGCATGACTCCAAATACCAGCAAAAACGACGGAGCGAACACTGCGGTGAGGCTCAGGCCTGCACTCACCAGGCTTGCAGCGCCATCATTCATTGATGCGCCTAGAAATGCAGAAAAGGTGAAGAGTGGTCCCGGGACGGCCTGGGCAGCCCCGTACCCTGCGAGAAACGTGTCGTTACTGACCCAGCCGTTCGGTACAACTTCGGCCTGCAGCAGCGGCAACACTACGTGCCCCCCTCCAAATACCAAGGCGCCGGCGCGGTAGAAGGTGTCCAGCAGCGCCAGCCACTGGCTTGAAGAAGTCGCAGCGAGGGTCGGCAGCGCTATTAGCAGCGCGAAGAACGTCATCAGAAAAAAGCTTGCTGTCAGGCGTCTGCTCGGCGCCGTCGAGATGGCCGGGCTCTGCGTGATCGATGAGCGAAAGAGCATCAGCCCGCTCAGGCCAGCCAAAGCGATCACACAAAGCTGAGCCCAAGCGTTTGCCAGCAGCAATACAGCGCAAGCTGCGATCAGCGCAATTGTTATGCGCGTTCCGTCTGTACATAGATTTCGCGCCATCCCCCACACCGCTTGAGCCACCACCGCCACCGCGACGATCTTCAAGCCGTGGAGTAGCCCGCCTGGCACGGCATCGCCCCAACCGGCGATACCCAATGCGAACAAGGTCAGTGCGATGGCCGAAGGGAGGGTAAAGCCGGCCCACGCGGCCAGGGAGCCACCGTAGCCACCACGCATAAGGCCAATGGCAATGCCCACCTGGCTGCTGGCGGGGCCTGGCAGAAACTGACAGAGCGCAACCAGATCGGCAAAACGCCCCTCATCGAGCCAGCGGCGGCGGTTGACGAACTCCTCGCGGAAATATCCCAGGTGCGCCACCGGGCCACCGAAAGAGGTCAAACCCAGGCGAAGGAATACCATGAAGATCGCCCAGACGCTGGAGCGCTGCGGGTGTTCTGGATCGTTTGGTGCTGGGGGCATCTTGTAACCGTGTTGTTTGCCGATGCGCGGCTGACGCCCAAGTGTGCAGCATGATAATGACGGTTTGGTGTGCGGAGCCTATGGATCAACCGGGCCAGCTGTCGGGGACCACGAACATGCGCTCGCGCTCGACCCAGTGGCCACGAATTCCCGGCTCTACGCGTGCCAGTAGCCGTGCGTGTTTTCCGTCGGCTTCGTTGACCCAGCGCGCGACGTCATCGGGCTGCCAGACCTGGCTGCTCTCCAGTTGAGCCGGCGCGAGCCACGCGTCCCGAGGAAGGGGCTGCCAGCGTGTCTCGTTTCGCGGGAAGATGCGTGCCCACGCATGTTGTCGTAGCCATCCCCCACCGAGGTGATGCGGGTTGGCGCCGACAGGCGATTCGCACCCGGATGGCCACGGCTGACATAGATACCCACCGAGCCAGAGTGCGCTGTCGATCTGCCTGCAGGTCAACTCATTCAGAAGCGCCTTGGCGTGATCGGTAGAGGAGAGCTGCAACTGATGTTCACACAGTCGCTTGAGCTTGATGTCCAGCCGGTCATGGCTGCCGGGCCCCAGCCAGTGATCGTGACGGCGCCGGTCGCCGGTTTCCAGCCCAAGGTAAAATTTCACGGCCAGCTCGACGTGGTGTACGCCCTCAGCATCGAGCAATATCAGATCAAGCTCACCTAGCGTATGGCCTCCGTTACGGATCGGCAGATTGGCGACCAGCAGATCGACATCGGGCGCCTGCCCCAGGGCGAACTGCCATAGGCGTTCATAGTAAAGGCCCAGCCGGCGGGTGCTGTGTTGCGTCAGCCATGTCTCGAGCACTGTTGGCTGGCTGTCGTGCGACAGCAACCAGTCGGCCAGTATGCCTGGACGTGATCCCCACTTGCTGGCCGCGAGTGGGTGACGCTGAGGCGACGGCGTTTCGCTCAACATCGGCGGAGATAAAAGAACCCAGGCTAGATCGCGCACTTTAGGGTGCAGCAGTCTGGGCAGCAATTCGGCAAGCAAAGGTAGGGTCATGCAACAAGCATAGACGCGATGGTTTGCTGCTACTTCGGCGTTTCACCCATAATCCGGGCGCTGTACCGCAACGGGATTCCAGGTCGCGTGAGCCATTGAACTCAAACAAGCCCGCGCGACACCAATCTAGTGCCTGCTACGCACCGGCTAGGCTGTGATCCCCGACGCCCGCCCGTTACCAGCCCAAGCTATCAGGGAGCTTCAATGGACCAGTTCCGCAACATCGGCATCATCGGCCGCCTGGGCAGTTCCCAGGTGCTGGATACCATTCGGCGGTTGAAGAAATTCCTCGTAGAGCGCCACTTGCATGTGATCCTCGAGGAAAACATCGCTGAAGTGTTGCCCGGCCATGGCATGCAAACATCATCGCGCCAGCGATTGGGTGATTCGTGCGATCTGGTGATAGTGGTTGGTGGAGACGGCAGCTTGCTGGGTGCGGCGCGTGCGCTGGCCAAGCACCGGGTACCGGTTCTGGGCATCAACCGTGGCAGTTTGGGCTTCCTCACCGACATCCGTCCCGATGAACTGGAGGAAAAGGTCGCCGAGGTGCTCAGCGGCCAGTACACGCTGGAGAACCGCTTTCTCCTCGAGGCGCAGGTGCGCCGCTTCGAAGAATCCATCGGCGAGGGCGACGCACTCAATGACGTGGTGCTGCATCCCGGTAAATCCACACGGATGATCGAGTTCGAGCTGTACATCGATGGCCAGTTCGTCTGTAGCCAGAAGGCTGACGGCCTGATCATCGCGACTCCCACGGGATCGACTGCGTATTCACTGTCCGCGGGCGGACCGATCATGCACCCGCGGCTGGATGCAATCGTGGTCGTGCCAATGTATCCGCATACACTTTCGAGTCGGCCTATCGTGGTTGACGGCAACAGCGAGCTGAAAATCGTTGTCTCACCAAACATGCAGATCTATCCGCAAGTGTCCTGCGACGGCCAGAACCATTTCACCTGCGCGCCAGGCGATACCGTCACGGTGCGCAAAAAGCCGCAGAAGCTCCACCTGATCCACCCGCTCGACCATAACTATTACGAGGTATGCCGCACCAAGCTTGGCTGGGGTAGCCGCCTCGGTGGGGGGGAATAAGTGATCATCGATCCGGAGCGCAGCTACGACCTCATCGGGGACGTGCATGGTTGCGCCCACACACTGACGCGTCTGCTCGATCAGCTCGGCTACAGCCAGCACGGTGAGGTGTGGCGACATCCGCGCCGGCAGGTCATCTTTCTCGGTGACATCATCGACCGCGGACCGCGTATACGGGAGTCGTTGCACCTGGTGCACGCCATGGTGGACGCAGGTCAAGCGCACTGCATCATGGGCAACCACGAATTCAATGCGCTTGGCTGGTACACCCCGGCTCCGCCGGAGAGTGGCAAGGCGTTCGTCCGCGATCACACGCCGCGTTACGCCATGCTGCTGCAACAGACCTTTCAGCAGTTCGAGCAGTATCCGCAGGAATGGCAGGCTTTTCGGGAGTGGCTTATGGAGCTTCCGCTGTTCCTTGAAAACGAGCGATTTCGCGTGGTGCATGCCTGCTGGGACAATGCCGTGATCGACCAACTGCGCCAGCGTTTGACAGATGGCCGTGTCGATGCGGAGTTTCTGCGCGATGCGGCCTTTCCCGATGGCTTCGCGGCGAAGGCGCTGGACCGATTGCTGCGTGGCACCGACATGCCGCTGCCAGAAGGGCTGACGCTGACCAGCGCCGAGGGTTTCACTCGCAGCTTTTTCCGCACCAAGTTCTGGGAAGAAAATCCCCAGACTTACGGCGATATCGTCTTCCAGCCGGATGGCCTGCCCGAAAAAGCAGCCCGCCTGCCGCTCAGCGAGAGCCAGAAGAGCCGGCTATTCCTTTATGGCCCGTCCGATCCGTTGTTGTTCGTCGGCCATTACTGGCGCAGCGGCGAACCTGCACCCATCCGCCACAACCTCGCCTGTCTGGATTACAGCGCAGTTAAATATGGCAAGCTGGTGGCCTATCGGCTTGATCAGGAAACCCGACTCGACCCAGCGAAGTTCGTCTGGGTAAACGTGGAGCGCTAGATGGCCGTTGTTGAGGCGTTACGTCTGCCGTTGTCGGAAGATCTGAGCGGCTTTGTTGCCCTGTTGCGGCGCCTGCAGGTGCCTTGTCGAGTATCGGAGGAGGCTGGCGAGCAGGTCTTGCGGGTGCCGGCGGAAACGGCCGAACAGGTCCGCGAGCTTTACCAGCGTTTCCCCAATGGCGATGGAACCGTGGTCGCCGAGCAGCCTGTGCGCCGCGGAGGTGGGTTCGTCGCCAGCTTGCGTCGTAGCCCGTTAACGGCGGCGGTCTTGTTGCTGACGCTGATCGCAGCGGCCATCACCATGCTGGGCGACAACTTTGAGACCATCCGCTGGTTCAGCTTCAGCGATTTTCGCGTCGATGGCGAATACGCCTATTTCGCTACGCTCGAGCAAACTCTCGCAGCAGGGGAGTGGTGGCGGTTGATAACGCCGATCTTCGTGCACTTCGGGTTTCTACACCTGGCGATGAACTCGATGTGGTACTGGGAGCTTGGTCGGCGCATCGAATATCGTCAGGGTGCACTGATGTTGCTCGGGCTGACGCTGGTGTTCGGCGTGGTGTCCAATGTGGCGCAATACACCTACGGTGGTCCTGGAATATTCGGCGGGCTATCCGGCGTGCTCTATGGGCTGCTTGGTCATTGCTGGCTCTTCCAGAAACTGTCGCCCGACGAGGCGTACCGCCTGCCGTCCGGTGTCGTGGTGTTGATGCTTATATGGCTGGTGATCTGCCTGACAGGCGTGATCGAAATGGTGAGCTTCGGCGCATTGGCGATTGCCAACGCTGCTCACGTGGGTGGGCTGGTGGTCGGCTGCTTGACCGGCATCATCGGTGGGCTGCTGTCGCGCCACAGGGCCTCCGCCTAGCGCCGCGGAAAGGCCGATCGGTTTTCCCTAAAACAGCGCCGCTCGGTAGAATGCGCGCTTGTTTCCCCGGGAGCCGGCCATGTCGTCCTTTATCGAAGCCATCGAAAACATCACCCCCGAAATCTACGAGAACCTGAAAACCGCCGTCGAGCTGGGCAAGTGGAGCGACGGCCGCAAGCTGACGGCCGAGCAGAAAGAAACCTGCCTCGGCGCGATGATCGCCTGGGAGATGAAGAATCTGCCCGAAGAACAACGCACCGGCTACATGGGCGGCCAGGAGTGCGCCTCAAAGAGCAAGAGCAAGGCGCCCATCGACACCAGCCTGTTTTCGCCTGCCTCCGGGACGCGGCACTAATGCTGGAGCTGGGACGCGGCGCCCTTAACAAGATGTCGATTCAGCTGGGTGCGCAGGCACAGTATTCGTTCCGCCTGAATGACCAGCTGGTGCCGGTCAACCCTTTGATCGGCAAGACGTTGCGGCTTGAGTACCTGGGCGCCATCAACTGTACGCACTGCGGCCGCAAGACCAACAAGAGTTTCAGCCAGGGCTACTGCTATCCCTGTTTCAAGAAGCTCCCGCAGTGCGACATCTGCATCATGAGCCCGGAGAAATGCCACCACGATTTCGGCACCTGCCGCGATCCTCAGTGGGGCATGGACTTTTGCATGACCGATCACGTGGTCTACCTGGCCAATTCGTCGGGTATCAAGGTCGGAATCACCCGCGCTACACAACTGCCAACACGTTGGCTCGATCAGGGTGCCAGCCAGGCATTGCCGATCATGCGAGTCGCTACTCGCCAGCAGTCGGGCATGGTTGAAGACCTTCTGCGTAGCCAGGTGGCCGACCGCACCAATTGGCGCGCTCTGCTCAAAGGCGATGCCGAGCCTATCGATCTGATCGCGATGCGCGAGCAGATATTCGACGCCTGCGCCAGTGGCGTGCGAGACCTTCAACAGCGCTATGGCTTGCAGGCGATCCAGCCGATGGCCGACGCCGAGGTGCTGGAGATTCGCTATCCCGTCGAGGCCTACCCGACCAAGGTTGTCAGTCTAGACTTGGAGAAGACCCCCGTCGTAGAAGGCACCCTGCGCGGCATCAAGGGTCAATATCTGATACTCGATACGGGCGTTATCAACATTCGCAAGTTCACGGCTTATCAGGTTGCGGCCAGCTACGCCGCCTAAGCAGCCGTTTACCGAAGCGTCCCGATCATCACCGACAAATCGCAGCTTCAAGCCCGCAGCTTGTCGCTGCCCCCAAGAGGCTTAGCCGATGCGCACCGAACAACCGAAAGTCATTCATCTCAAGGACTATCAGGTCCCGGATTACCTGATCGATGAAACCCACCTGACCTTCGAGCTGTACGAAGACCGCAGCCTTGTCCATGCGCAGCTGGTCATGCGCCGCAACCCGGAAGCCGGTGCCGGTTTGCCTCCTTTGCAGCTGCATGGTCAGGATCTCGAACTGATCTCTCTGGCCCTGAATGATCGCCAGCTCGGCCTGGGTGACTACGAGGTCGCCGAGGAAAGCCTGACCCTGCAACCTGATGCGGCCAGCTTTACCCTCGACAGCACCGTAGTGATCCATCCGGAAAGCAACACGGCGCTGGAAGGTCTCTACAAGTCCGGCAGCATGTTCTGCACCCAGTGCGAGGCGGAAGGCTTTCGCAAGATTACCTATTACCTCGACCGCCCGGACGTGATGAGCAAATTCACCACCACCGTCAGCGCCGAGAAGCATGCCTATCCAATTTTGCTCTCCAACGGCAACCCGATCGCCAGTGGCGAGGAAGACGATGGACGACATTGGACGACTTGGGAAGACCCGTTCAAGAAGCCCGCGTACTTGTTTGCCCTGGTGGCCGGGGATCTCTGGTGTGTCGAGGACAGCTTCACCACGATGAGCGGTCGCGATGTGGCGCTTCGCATTTATGTCGAGCCAGAAAACATCGACAAATGCCAGCACGCCATGGACAGCTTGAAGAAGTCTATGAAATGGGACGAGGACGCCTACGGTCGCGAATACGATCTGGACATCTTCATGATCGTCGCGGTCAACGACTTCAACATGGGTGCCATGGAGAACAAGGGCCTCAACATCTTCAACTCCAGCGCTGTGCTGGCGCGTGCTGAAACCGCCACCGATGCCGCTCACCAGCGCGTCGAGGCGATCGTTGCCCACGAATATTTCCACAACTGGACCGGCAACCGGGTGACGTGCCGCGACTGGTTCCAGCTTTCATTGAAGGAAGGTTTCACCGTCTTCCGCGATGCGCAGTTCAGCGCTGACATGAACTCACCGACCGTCAAGCGCGTCGAGGACGTCTCTTATCTGCGTACGCACCAGTTCGCCGAAGATGCCGGCCCCATGGCTCATTCGGTACGCCCGGAATCCTTCATCGAGATTTCCAACTTTTACACCCTGACGGTGTATGAGAAGGGCGCTGAAGTGGTGCGCATGATCCAGACGCTGCTGGGCGAGGAGGGCTTCCGCAAGGGCAGCGACCTCTACTTCGAGCGGCATGACGGACAGGCGGTGACCGTCGATGATTTCGTCAAAGCCATGGAAGATGCCAATGGTGCCGACCTTACCCAGTTCAAGCGCTGGTACAGCCAGGCGGGCACACCGCGGCTGTCGGTCAGCGAACAGTACGATGCAGCAGCCAAAACCTATAGCCTGACGTTCCGCCAGAGCTGCCCGCCGACGCCTGGGCAGAGCGAGAAGCTGGCCTTCGTGATTCCCGTGTCGATGGGCCTGCTGGATGGGCAGGGCAATGAGATAGCGCTGCGCCTGCAAGGCGAGGATGCGTCTGTCGGCACCACCCGTGTTCTGGCAGTCGATCAGCCTGAGCAGACTTTCACATTCGTGGGCGTGTCGGAGCAGCCATTGCCGTCGCTGCTGCGCGGATTCTCGGCGCCAGTAAAGCTCGAGTTCCCTTACAGCCGTGATCAGCTGATGTTCCTCATGCAACACGATTCCGATGGCTTCAACCGCTGGGAAGCGGGGCAGCAGCTGTCGGTGCAGGTGCTGCAAGACATGATCGGCCAGCATCAGCGCGGCGAAGCGCTGCAGCTTGATCAGCGCCTTGTCGAAGCGCTGCGCAGCCAACTGGAAGACGAAAGCCTCGATCAGGCGATGGTTGCCGAAATGCTTTCGCTGCCGAGCGAGGCGTACCTCACTGAGATCAGCGAAGTGGCGGATGTCGATGCCATTCATCAGGCGCGTGAATTTGCTCGCCAAGGCATCTCCAGCGCTTTGTTCGACCTGTTCTGGAAGCGCTACCAAGCCAACCGTGAGATTTCGCGGCAAACGCCTTATGTCGCTCAAGCGGAACACTTTGCCCGTCGTGCCCTGCAGAACATTGCGCTGTCGTACCTGATGCTCAGCGGCAAGCCCGAAGTGGTCGCAGCCTGTGTCGATCAGTTCGAAGAAGCTGACAACATGACCGAGCGCCTGACCGCGCTCGCGGTGTTGGTCAACTCAGGCTTCGAGGCCGAGCGCGACAAAGCCCTGGCTTCGTTCGCCGAGCACTTCAAGGACAACCCCTTGGTCATGGATCAATGGTTCAGCGTGCAGGCCGGCAACACTCAGCCGGGCGGTCTGGAACGCGTCCAGCAACTGATGCAGCATCCTGCGTTCACGCTAAAGAACCCGAACAAGGTCCGGGCGCTGATCGGTGCCTTCGCCAATCAGAACCTGGTCAACTACCATCGTGCCGATGGGGCAGGTTATCGATTCCTGGCCGATCAGGTCATCGTGCTGAACAAGCTGAACCCGCAGATTGCCTCTCGCCTGCTGGCGCCGCTGACTCGCTGGCGTAAGTACGATGCTGGTCGCCAAGGACTGATGAAAGCCGAGCTGGAGCGAATTCTGGCGTCCGGTGAGCTTTCCAGTGACGTTTACGAGGTGGTCAGCAAAAGCCTTGCTTGAAGCATCGAACGGCGTCCGCTAGGTAACGAGAAAATCCCGCGAATCTTCGCGGGATTTTTCTTTTGCAACGGCCGGATGGTGGGGTCGAGAAGCATGTCACGATAGGGTTCGAATACCCGTGCCATAAGGCGTACCTATCAAGCAACATCAATCAACCATGTTTAACAAAACATAACGTCCAGGCAATTGCCGCCACTTTCGAAAGCCCTATAGCATGGCCTCGCCTGTCTCCATACGCAGGCCCTACCTAATAAGAATAAAGGGGGTATGTATGAGTGAGCCCGTCATGTGGCGCACACCGGTTGGCCGCGCGGAAAAAATGTCCCGTACGCCGATTTTCAGCAGTCAATCGCCGCTGGCAAGAACGCTCTCGCTCTGCAGTGTTCTATCCATTTTTCTTTTCGCAGCCGCTCCAGCTCAGGCCCAAAGCGCTAACGAGCCAGGCGTGCGCCATTCACTCGAATCGCAAAAAGCCGCATCCACCTTGCTCCTCGACATTGCCTACGCAGGCAAGCGTCTGGTTGCCGTTGGCGATCGCGGCCACATCCTTTATTCCGACGATGGCGGCGGCAGCTGGACTCAGGCCAAGGTGCCGACCCGGCAGTTGCTTACGGCGGTGACCTTCGCCGATGACCAGCACGGCTGGGCTGTCGGGCACGACGCGTTGATTCTGGCCACTAGCGACGGTGGTCAAACCTGGACGCAGCAGTACGAGAATCGTGACGGTGAAGTACCGCTGCTCGATGTCTGGTTCGAAGATGCCCAACATGGCTTTGCCACAGGTGCTTACGGCGTGCTGCTGGAAACCACCGACGGCCAGAACTGGGAAGATGTCGCTGACCGTCTCGACAATGAAGATGGCACCCACCTGAATGCCATCACCGAGATCGAAGGTTCCGGCCTGTTCATCGTCGGCGAAATGGGCGGCATATTCCGCTCCGCTGACATGGGCGAGAACTGGGAACGCGTCGAGTCACCCTATCAGGGCTCGTTTTTTGGCGTTGTAGGCGGGGACAAGCCAGGTGTTGTCGTCGCTTTTGGCTTGCGCGGCCATCTGTTCCGCTCCGATGACTTTGGCGACAGCTGGCAGGCGATCGAATTGCTTGACGATGGAGATGCCGTCGAAGCGGGGCTGGCCGACGGCAATCGACTCCCCGATGGGCGCATCGTTGTGGTGGGTCATGGAGGCACGGTGCTCAGCAGCACGGATGACGGGCAGTCGTTCAAGCTGTTCAGCCGTCCCGACCGGCGTTCCCTTTCAGGCGTGGTAGGTAGCGCCGATGGCAATCTGGTGCTGGTGGGGCAAAGCGGCGTCAGGGTCGTTTCGCCAGACGGCGCCAACATGCCCGTACAACAACAATAAGCCGGAGCCAACATGACAAAGCATCAGCAGAAGCCGGCATCCTTTCTGGAGCGCCTGATTTTCAACAATCGACCGGCAGTGATCGTCATCTGCCTGTTGATCAGCGTCTTTCTCTTCTACCAGGCTGCTCAGGTTCGTCCCTCGACCAGCTTTGAAAAGATGATCCCGCTCGGGCATCCCTACATTCAGAACATGCTCCAGCACCGCGATGACCTAGCGAACCTGGGCAACACGGTGCGTATCTCCGTTGCGGCGAAAGACGGCGATATCTTTTCCAAGGAATACATGGAGACGCTGCGTCAGATCCATGACGAGGTCTTCTACATTCAGGGTGTCGATCGCTCCAACATGAAGTCACTGTGGAGTCCGAGTGTTCGCTGGACCGAGGTGACGGAGCAGGGCTTTGCCGGCGGCGAAGTGATTCCGCAGACATACGACGGCTCTCCGGAAAGCCTTGATGACCTGCGCAGCAACATCCTCAAGTCAGGCCAGATTGGCCGTCTGGTGGCCAACGACTTCAAGTCCAGCATCATCGACGTCCCGCTCATGGAGTCCTATTCAGATCCTGAGGACCGTGGCAGGCAGATTACTCTCGACTACCAGAAGTTCTCCCACGAACTGGAAGAGAAAATCCGCGAAAAGTATGAGGCGCAGAACCCGAACGTGGACATCCACATCATCGGGTTTGCCAAGAAAGTGGGTGATCTGATCGATGGCCTGGTCGGCGTCGCGCTGTTCTTCTTCGTGGCGATCGGCATCACTCTGGCTCTGTTGCTGTGGTTTACCCGCTGCATCAAGAGCACTGTCGCCGTCGTCGTTACAACGCTGATTGCAGTGGCCTGGCAGCTAGGGTTGCTGCATACCCTGGGCTTTGGTCTTGATCCCTACTCGATGCTGGTGCCATTTCTGGTCTTCGCCATCGGCATCTCCCATGGCGTGCAGAAGATCAACGGCATCGCCATGGCGTCGGGACACACAGACGACCCGCTGGCTGCGGCACGCATGGCGTTCCGTCAGTTGTTCATCCCCGGGATGGTGGCGTTGGCGTCCGATGCCGTAGGTTTCGTGACCCTGCTGCTGATCGATATCGGCGTGATCCGGGAGCTGGCCATTGGCGCCTCGCTCGGGGTTGCAGTGATCATCCTGACCAACCTGATTCTGTTGCCGGTGGCCATTTCCTACATGGGCATCAGCCAGCGCGCGGTCAAGCAGGCGCGCGAGGAAGCTTCGCGCGATCATCCGTTCTGGCGAGCACTTTCCAACTTCGCCAGCCCGACCGTGGCGCCGATTTCCATCGTCATTGCCTTGCTCGCTGTGGGCGGCGGCCTGTGGTACGGCCAGAACCTGAAGATCGGTGACCTCGACCAGGGCGCGCCGGAGCTGCATCCGGACTCGCGTTACAACCTCGATAATGACTTCGTCATTCGCAACTATTCGACCAGTTCTGACGTACTGGTGGTGATGGTCAAGACGGCCCCGGAAGGCTGCGCCCACTACGACACGCTCGCCGCCATGGACGAGCTGATGTGGAAGATGGAAAACACTGCTGGCGTGCAGTCGGCTGTGTCGATGGTCACCGTGGCACGGCAAAGCATCAAGGGGATGAACGAGGGCAGCCTGAAATGGGAAACGCTGTCGCGTAACCAGTTCGTGCTCAACAGCTCCATCGCCCGCGCCGAGGGCATGTACAACGGCGACTGCTCGCTGGCGCCTGTGCTGGTGTTCCTCAACGACCACAAGGCCGAAACGCTGGAACACGTCGTGGCGGCGGCCCGTGAGTTCGCCGAGGAGAACAACCGTGAAGGGCTGGAGTTCGTCCTCGCTGCCGGTAACGCCGGTATCGAAGCGGCCACCAACGAAGTGATTGCGGCGTCGGAAACCACCATGCTGATCGCTGTTTATGCAGCGGTCAGCTTCATGTGTCTGCTGACTTTCCGCTCACTCACCGCGACCCTGTGCATCGTGCTTCCGCTGGTCTTGACCTCGATACTCGGCAACGCCTTGATGGCTTTCATGGGTATTGGGGTGAAAGTGGCGACGTTGCCAGTGATCGCGCTGGGAGTGGGGATCGGTGTTGACTACGGCATCTATATCTACAGCCGACTCGAGTCTTACCTGCGCCAAGGCTTGACGCTGCAGGAGGCTTACTACCAGACCCTGAAATCCACCGGTAAGGCGGTGATCTTCACCGGCATCTGCCTGGCGATTGGTGTCTTCACCTGGGTGTTCTCGGCAATCAAGTTCCAGGCCGATATGGGCTTGATGCTGACCTTCATGTTCCTCTGGAACATGGTTGGGGCGATCTGGCTGCTGCCTGCGCTGGCGCGCTTCTTGATCAAACCGGAGAAGCTGCGGCAGACGGCGTGACACAACCCACGCACTTAACTCAAAACCCCGCAAAGCGGGGTTTTGAGTTTTTGCGCTAAATACGCGGGTCTGCCATCTCATCGCTCTACACCGTGGGCTTTCTGGTGGGTTGAAGCCCGCCGCTGCCCCGGTAGTACTGTTCGGTAATATGAATTTCTACGCACTGAACGTCAGCACCGGCCCTCGGAACTACGTATCAGCTCCTACCTATCAAGCAATCTGGCTCAGCACCTGCGAACCGGCTTTCGCGGCCACTTCGCCGATCACTAGAATTGCCGGGCTTTTGAGTTGGAACCGAGCGGCGTCGGTGCACATGGCGCCAAGATCGGAGCGGCATTCGCGCTGTTGGGGGAGGGACGCGTTTTCGATCATCGCCACTGGGGTGTTGACCGGTAGGCCGCCCTCCATGAGCCCGGCCTGCACCTGCTGCAAGCTGCTTACACCCATGTAGACGACCAGGGTAGTGCCGGTTTTCGCCAATGCATGCCACTCAGGGCTGCTACCATCCAGAGTATGTGCCGTGACCAGCGTGACGCCCCGTGCCACGCCGCGTTGGGTGAGTGAGATACCGCATTGGGTTGCGCCGGCAAGGCCTGCGGTGATGCCGTTGACCAGCTCTACCTCGATGCCGCGCTCCGCCAGCCATTCAGCTTCCTCGCCCCCGCGGCCGAAGATGCAGGGGTCGCCACCTTTGAGGCGCACCACGCATTTGCCCTGACGTGCATAACGCAGCATCAGCCGATGGATGAATGCCTGAGGGGTAGAGCGGCAGCCGCCGCGCTTGCCCACCGCAATTACCTGTGCATTCGGGCAGTGTTCGAGCACGGCGGGATTGACCAGATCGTCGATCAGCACGACCTGTGCCTCGCCCATGGCGCGCACGGCCTTGAGTGTCAGCAGCTCCGGGTCACCAGGACCTGCACCTACCAGCCAGACTTTTGCGCTCATGTTGCCACCTCTCGTGTTGCTGTAATCAATAGGCAACGCCTTGTGCATTGCCTGCTCACTTGACGGCGTCAGGCCACTGCCGGTTGTTTCACCAGCAATCGCTTGATCTCCGGTACGCAGGAGCCGCAGCTGGTGCCGCAGCCCAATTCCCGCTTCAAGCCATTGAGATCAAGGCCGCGGTCGATGCCTGCGCAGATTGCGTCCTGGCTGACGTTCATGCAGTTGCAGAGAGTCTTGGCTGCACGGACACCTCCACCTGGCGGTGTGCTCAGCGGTGCCAGCAGCCAGCGGCGCAGCGCCTGATCTGCCGTGCCGTCGTGCCAGAGCTGTTTCAGCCAGTCGCGCGCGGCGGTTTCGCCGGACAGGCAAAGGGCAATGATGCGGCCTTCTTCGATGCGTACACGCTTGCCGACACCGCGCCGCGGATCTTCGTAAGCCACCACCGGACCTGTATCCAGCCCAAGCAACAGCTCGATTTGTGCCAGTTGCGTCGCATCCGGAGCCTCGTTACAGGCGGCACGGATGACCAGCGCCGATCGATCTCGCCCGGTCAGGCTGAAGCTCGCATAGGCGAAGCCCTCGAATAATGGCCGCAGTGTCTCGAAGCGCTTCTGCACTTGGCCTTCGACCATGGCGAAGAATTGCCAGGGCAGCTCTACCTTTTCCACCTCGATACCGGCGTGCTTGAGCTCCGGCTGTTTGGATACCGGATCGAAATCGGGCAGGGTTAGCACATTCACGCCCATGCCCTTGAGGAACCGATCACCCCAATGCATCGGCATGAATGCCTGGCCGTGCCGAAGGCTGTCGTCCTTTTGCACTGGTAAAAGCAGCTCGCCGCGGCGACTGCGCAGCTTCACCAGCTGGCCGTCGAGCAGACGGCGACGGCGCATGTCGTCGGCGTTCATGCTGAGCAGCGCTTGCTCGACGTGACCGAACAGCCGCGCTGCCGTACCGGTGCGGCTCATCCCGTGCCAGTGGTCGCGCAGGCGGCCGGTGTTAAGCGTGAGCGGAAAGCGCGCCTCGCGCCTTTCCTTCGGCGCCTGGTACTGCTCGGCAAGGAAACGTGCGCGCCCGTTTTCTGTGGGGAATACCCGATCACCATAGAGGCGCACGGTGCCCTGGGTGCTGCCGGCCGGGAAGGGCCACTGCTGCGGTCCGAGCCGGTCGATCAGCGCATGGCTGAGGCCGGACAGATCGAGGTCGCGGCCGTGGGTCAGCAGCTTGTATTCCTCGAATATTGCGGACGGCGTATCGAATGCGAACAGGCTGGCCTGGCCGGGGCGCATCAGCATTTCCAGCCGCCGGGCGAAGTCGCAGGTGATCGACCAATCGGCCCGTGCTTCGCCCGGGGCGGCGACGGCAGGGCGCACATGGCTGACACGGCGCTCAGAGTTTGTCACGGTGCCTTCCTTTTCCCCCCAGCTGGCAGCGGGCAGAAGGAGGTCGGCGTAGTGGCAGGTTTCGGTGGTAAAGAAAGCTTCCTGCACCACTACGAATGGGCAGGCCGCTAGCGCCTCGTGGATCTTTTGCTGATCAGGCATGGACTGAGCAGGGTTGGTGCAGGCGATCCACAATGCTTTGACCTTACCGCTGCGCACCGCTTCGAACAGCTCGATGGCGGACAAACCTGACGCTTCCGGCAGTGCCTGCACACCCCAGTAGTCCGCCACTTCGGCGCGATGCGCCGCGTTGCCCGCCTCGCGATGACCAGGCAGCAGATTGGACAGGCTGCCGGTTTCGCGCCCGCCCATGGCGTTGGGCTGACCCGTCAGTGAGAAGGGGCCGGCGCCGGGCTTGCCAATCTGACCGGTGGCCAGGTGCAGGTTGATCAGCGCGCTGTTCTTGGCGCTACCGGCGGTGGACTGGTTGATGCCCATGCACCAGAGAGAGAGGAAACTGGTCGACGTACCAATGAGGCGGGCCGTGGTCTGCAATTCATCGATGTCTATGCCGCAGAGGTCCGCCACCATGGCCGGATTGTAGTCGCGCACCATCCGCTTGAGCTCGTCGAAGCCATCGGTGTGGGCCTCGATGAAATCGCGGTCGATCCAGCCTTCCCACAGCAGGATGTGCAGTATCCCGTGGAACAGCGCAACGTCGGTCCCCGGCAGGATCGCCAGGTGCAGATCCGCCAGGTCGCAGGTGTCGGTACGCCGCGGATCGACGACGATAACCTTCATCTCTGGGCGCTTGGCCTTGGCCTCTTCCAGGCGGCGGAATAGCACCGGATGGGCATAGGCCATGTTGCTGCCAACGATCAGCAGGCAGTCGCTCTGCTCGATGTCCTCGTAGCTGCAGGGCGGGGCATCGGCGCCGAGGCTGCGCTTGTAGCCGACCACGGCGGACGACATGCACAGCCGCGAGTTGGAATCGATGTTGTTGGTGCCGACCAGCGCGCGGGCGAGCTTGTTGAAGGCGTAGTAATCCTCAGTCAGCAACTGGCCGGAGATGTAGAAGGCGACGCTGTCCGGACCGTGCTCGGCGATGGTCTTGGCAAATACGTTGGCGGCGTGGTCCAGCGCAGTGTCCCAATCCGAGCGCGCACGAACCAGGCCCTTGCCCAGCCGCAATTCGGGGTATAGCGCGCGGGCGTCCAGGTCACCGGTCAGGTGCAGGGTCGCGCCCTTGCTGCACAGCTTGCCGAAATTCGCGGGATGATTCGGGTCGCCGGCGACATTGAGGATGCGCTCGCCGTCGTGCTCGATCAGCACCCCGCACCCCACGCCGCAATAGCAGCAGGTCGAAGCGGTTGTCCGGCGCATGGCATCGTCTCCTGGCAATACGTTCATCTGGCTGGCTCTCCGTGCGCTCAGGCGCACTCGGTGGCGTCGATCAGCGAAAGCAACACGCGGCCATTCTCGATCCGCGCTTCGTGCCGATGTGCGCAGCCAACATCCGGCGCCACGGCTTCGCCGCTGTCGAGGTTGATCTGCCAGTTGTGCAGCGGGCAGGCGACCTGCTTGCCGAAGACGATGCCCTGAGAAAGCGGGCCGCCTTTGTGCGGACAGCGGTCGTCCAGCGCGAACACCTGATCGTCCGCAGTGCGAAAGACCGCGATGTCTCCTTTCGGGCCGGCGACGATACGTGCACCGAGTGGGTTGATCTCATCCAGGGAGCAGATATCGAACCATTTCATGGCTTTTTCCTCGTAATTCGGTTGATCGAGCAGCAGTTCCGTTGGGGCGAATTCACCCTACAGGTCACGCAGGCTCGATCTGGGCCAGCTGGATGGTTTCGTATTCTTTCTTCCGTGACTGCTCGGCAATGACTCGCTTCCAGCCGTCACCCTCAAAGCTCAGGGAGAACATCAGGCGCTGGGCCAGCGCCTTGCGCCGGGCTTCGTCTTCCAGAACGATTTTCTTGATGTAGTCCAGGCCGACGCGCTGCATGTAGTGCACGGTGCGTTCGAGGTAGAAGGCTTCTTCGCGATAGAGCTGGAGAAAGGCGAAGCTGTATTCGGCGACTTCCTCGGCTGTTTTGACCTTGACGAAAAACTCGCCGGCTTCGGTCTTGATGCCGCCGTTGCCACCCACGTAAAGCTCCCACCCGGAATCGACACCGATGATGCCGACGTCCTTGATGCCGGATTCTGCGCAGTTGCGTGGGCAGGCGGAGACGGCCAGCTTGACCTTGTGCGGCGAGTACATGCCGAACAGGGCCTTTTCCAGATCGATGCCCAGGCCGGTCGAGTTCTGAGTGCCAAAACGACAGAACTCCTTGCCGACGCAGGTCTTCACCGTGCGTATGGATTTTCCGTAGGCGTGGCCGTCGGGCATGTCCAGGTCCTTCCAGACGTTTGGCAGGTCGTCTTTCTTGATGCCCAGCAGGTCGATGCGCTGACCGCCGGTGACTTTCACCATCGGCACCTTGTACTTGTCGGCAACGTCAGCGATGCGGCGCAGTTCGGCGGCATTGGTGACCCCGCCGAACATTCTCGGGACCACAGAGTAGGTTCCGTCCTTCTGGATATTGGCGTGGGCGCGCTCGTTGATGAATCGCGACTGCGGGTCGTCCTTGGCTTCGCCGGGCCATGAGGAAATCAGGTAGTAGTTCAAGGCCGGACGGCAGGTGGCGCAGCCGTTGGGTGTGCGCCAATTCAGGTAGCTCATCACCGCCGGTATGCTGATCAGGTGCTCGTCGACGATAGCCTTGCGTACCTGGCCGTGGTTGAGATCGCTACAGCCGCAGATGGCTTTTTCGCTCTTCGGCTTGACGTCTGCGGCCCCGCCGACGGTGCTCATCAGAATCTGCTCCACCAGCCCGGCGCACGAGCCGCAGGAGCTGGCGGCCTTGGTGTGCTTTTTCACATCGTCGACCGAGAACAGCCCATGCTCCTGGATCGCCTTGACGATGGTGCCTTTGCACACGCCATTGCAGCCGCAGACTTCCATGGTGTCGGGCATGGCCATGGCCTTGTTCTGGCCCTGGTGACCGGTATCGCCGATGGCCCCCTCTCCAAACATGAGCTGGTCGCGAATTTCACTGACGTTGTGGCCCTCGCGCACCTGGCGGAAGTACCAGCCACCGTCGGCGGTATCGCCATACAGGCAGGCGCCGACGAGGATGTTGTCCTTGATCACCAGCTTCTTGTACACGCCTCCGATAGGGTCAGACAGGGTGATGGTTTCGGTGCCTTCACCGCCCATGAAGTCGCCGGCGGAGAACAGGTCGATGCCCGTGACCTTGAGCTTGGTCGAAGTCACCGAACCCAGGTAGCGGGAGAAGCCCAGCATTGCCAGGTGGTTGGCGCAGACCTTCGCCTGCTCGAACAGCGGAGCCACCAGGCCATAGGCGGTGCCGCGATGGTTGGCACATTCTCCGACCGCATAGATGCGCGGATCGTAGGTCTGCAGGGTATCGTTGACCAGGATGCCGCGTTTGCAAGGAATGCCGGATTTCTCTGCCAGCTCACTGTTGGGGCGGATGCCGGCGGCCATCACCACCAGATCGGCGTCAATCACCTCGCCATCAGCAAAGCGCACCGCGCGCACTCGACCCTGGTCGTTGCCGATCAGCTCGGTGGTCTGCCTCTGCATCTTGAACTGGAGCCCGCGAGCTTCCAGGGCCTGTTGCAGCAGGGTGCCGGCAGTCTTGTCGAGCTGGCGCTCCATCGGCCACTCGCCGATATGGACTACCGTGACCGCCATGCCGCGCAGCTTGAGGCCGTTAGCCGCCTCTAGCCCGAGCAACCCACCGCCGATGACCACGGCGTGCTTGTGAGTCATGGCGGTGTCCATCATTTTCTGGGTATCGGCGATGTCGCGATAGCCGATCACGCCGTCGAGCTGGTTGCCCGGGACCGGCAGGATGAAAGGATTCGAGCCCGTAGCGATCAGCAGTCGGTCGTACTCGGCCTCGCTGCCGTCTTCGGCGATCACGCGGCGGCTGGCGCGGTCGATTTTGACCACCTTGCGGTTGAGCATCAGACGAATGTTGTTCTCGGCGTACCAGTCGAGGTCGTTGAGCACGATTTCCTCGAAGGTCTGCTCACCGGCCAGCACGGGGGAGAGCAGGATGCGGTTGTAGTTCGGATGGGGTTCGGCGCCGAATACGGTGATGTCGTAAAGCTCGGGGGCGAGCTTGATTAGCTCTTCGAGGGTGCGAACCCCGGCCATGCCGTTGCCAATCATCACCAGCTTGAGTTTCTTCATGCCGTTCTCCGTGCCGTGCCGGGCCGCTTGATGCGGCCGCGCCATGCCTCTTGAAAGATCCAACAACGAAAAAGGCGTCCCACTGGTTTCCCAGTGAGGACGCCTTTGTCCTTGTCTCCCGTATTCGGAGCCCGGCCCTCCACGTTGAAGGCCCGGCTAGATGTAAGCCTGACAATGCAGAGCCTGTGCCAACCGGGCAAAGCCTTTATTTTCAATTGGTTAGTGACATGGATAGATTCGAGGTCGCTGTATCCCTGCACCCATATGAAGCGTGCCGCGCAGCGCTGGTGCAGTCGGCGGGCATGAACGCCGGAATTTGGCGTTGACAGGCCGCGTTCCGCTTTTCTATTGTTTCGCCCATGCGCCGATTTAGTCAGCTACTTGCGGGGCGCCTGGAGCTACGGCTTCGAAATACCGCTAAAGCGCTGGTTCGGTGTCGCCTCCCACCGCTGCCCAGCGGAATTCATGAGGCGGGACTTCTCCCAATGAATGCACTGCAACGCGCCCCTTTACGTTTGGCCCCTATCACAAGTGGGCTGGCCCGCAGCAATCCGAAAATCCTCCTTGGCGGAAGCCATCGACCTTCGCTGTTACGTTATCTCGACGGGTGGCCTAAACGCTGGGGCAAGCCGCGCGCCTTCCAGGTTCAATTCACCGGTGCGGATGAGTCGCTGGGGCACTTTGCTTCTAACAGTTTCGACCTGGCCGTAATTCAGGCGCCGAGTGCGGTGCGTCTCGAGGACTGTGTGCGGCAACTGGTCCGCGTTGCGCGGCAGGGTCTGATTGTCCGTCGCACGTCGACCTGAGCGTATCCGATCGCTCAACTGCCCTTTGCCAACCACACCAGCAGCACAAGATTGAGCAGCAGTGATAGCAGCGCAAGGCCGCGCCAGACTTTCAATGGCTCACGTTCAAGGAGTGGCAGGGTTGCCGTGTTGCTGGCCAGGTGCTCACCCTTTTCCAGCGTCAGCAGCCATTCCTCCGCAGTTTCGAAACGCTGCGACGGGTCGGCAGATACGGCACGCCTGAGCATGTCATCCAGCCACTGGGGCAGGTCGGGTCGGTAGCGACTGGCCGGTACAGGCAACCCGAAACGGGGGCGCTGAAAGGCCTCGACTTCGCCAAAGGGGAAATGGCCGGTCAGCAGGAAGTATAAGGTGACACCTGCCGCATAGAGGTCCTGCTCTCGGCTTGGCGCTTCGCCGCCGAAGGCTTCCGGGGCGATATAGCTTGGCGTACCCGGAAGGTGATGCGGTAAGTCCCGGGACAGGCCCGGGCAGTAGGCGAGGCCGAAATCCAGCAGGCGCAACTCGCCATCATCGCTCAGATGCAGATTTTCCGGCTTGATGTCGCGGTGCAGGATATTGCGCCGGTGCAGCATGCCCAGTGCCCGGATCAGCCGTGGAGCCAATTGCAGCCAGTCGGTCAGCGCCATCGGCCCCTGCTCGTTGAATTGCTGGGCAAGGGTCTGGCCAATGTACTCTCGCTGCACGTAATACAGATGCTGGCGTTGGGGCAGTCCATGGACTTCGGGAAAGGCACGGCCTGCAACGCGGCGCAGAAACCACTCCTCCTGCAACAGGGCAGGGCCGGCTTCGGGTTCGTCGTTGCGACTGGCCGGCAGGGTTTTCAGCAGCCAGGGCTGGCCCTGATGATCGTGCACCCGGTAGATCAACGACTGACGTGACTCGGCCAGCAGCGATTCGACGGTCCAGCTTTCGAACACCTGACCGGGGCGCAATCTCGGCGGCATTGGCCAGTCCGCCAGTTGCGCGAGCGAATCGGCCAGTTCCGCGTCCGGCAGCTCGTCGACCCGCAGCAACAGCGCGCTGGCGTTGTCCTGGCTGCCCGTCTGATGCGCAAGATTGACCAGCGCGCTGGCTGCGTTAGCCAGATCAGGTTCGGCCCTCAGTACATTCTGGATATCGCCTTCGGTGATGCTTGCCCACACGCCATCACTGAGCAGCAAAAAGGATTCGCCGAAACGCAGTTCGCCGTCCAGGTAATCCACTACCAGATGCTGGTCCAGACCCATGGCACGCTTGAGCACGTGCTGCATGTTCGGTTGCTCCCACACATGGTCTTCGCTGAGCCGTTGCAGCTCGCCGTCAAGCCAGCGATAGGCGCGGCAGTCGCCGACATGGGCGAGGGTGAAGCGACGGCCGCGCAGCACCAGTGCGGTCAACGTGGTCAGTAGCGGCTGCCCGCCACCGTTGGCCTGCAGCCAGCGATTATGGGCAACCAGGAGCCGATCGAGGGACTGTGCGACGGTCCAGGTTTCGGGGGTGGCGTAGTAATCGGTCGCCAGTGCCTGCAACGTCGCGCGTGCCGCTAGGCCGCCATCGGCGCATTGGCTGACGCCGTCGGCGATGGCAAACAGCGCACCCTTGCTTGCGGCGAGGCCCGGCGTTGGTGTGACGATCCGAAGCGCGTCCTGATTTTCCACACGCGGCCCGGTTGCAGTGGCTTCGCCAAACGACAGCTGCAAAGGCATGAAGGCAACACTCCGGATGGCGCGAGAGGGTGATTGAATGGCAAAGGCAGGCCCGATGGCCTGCCCTCTGGCGGTAGCGTATTCGAACTCAGACGCGCGCGGCGGTCATCGCAGCGGAACCCCAGGTGGTTCTCCAGCGGCGCTTGACGCCATAGAGGCCGAACCAGGCCAGCGCCCCCAGGCTGGCAAACAGCCAGAGGCCTATCTGGTAGTCGCCGGTAGCCTGTTTAACGGCGCCCAGGCCAGCCGTCAGCAGGAAGCCACCGATGCCGCCGGCCATCCCCACCAGCCCAGTCATCACGCCAATCTCCTTGTTGAAGCGCTGCGGCACCAGCTGGAAGACCGCGCCGTTACCTGCGCCGAGGCTGAGCATGGCGACGACGAACAGCGCCAGCGCCGCCGTCGAGCTTGGCAGGTTGAAGCCAACCACGAACAGGCAGATAGCTGCGACGGTGTACATCACCAGCAGCGAGCGAATACCACCAATGCGATCCGCCAGGGCACCGCCCAGTGGGCGCAGCAGACTGCCGGCAAATACGCAGGCGGCGGTGTAATACCCGGCCTTGACCGGATCGAACGCGTATTGGTCGTGGAAGTAACCCGGCAGCGTGCTGGCCAGGCCAAGGAAACCGCCGAAGGTCACGCTGTAAAAAAACATGAACCACCAGCTGTCGCGATCGCCCAGGGCTTTCATGTAGTCAGCAAATGACTTAGGGGCAGGGCGGTTGGGTGCATTCTTGGCGAACGTGGTGAAAATGATCAGTGTCAGCACCAGTGGGATCAGCGCCAGGCCGAACACATTGCTCCAACCAAAGGTCGAGGCCAGCACAGGTGCGAACAGTGCCGCGAGCACCGTGCCGGAGTTGCCTGCACCGGCAATGCCCATGGCTTTGCCCTGATGCTGCGGCGGATACCACTGTGAGGCCAGCGGAAGTGCGACGGCGAAGGAGGCGCCCGCCATACCTAGGAACAGGCCGAGCAGCAGTGCTTGTTCGTAGTTGTGAATGCCATGCAGCCAGGCGATGAATAATGCAGCAATCACCACGACTTGGCCGAACAGCCCGGCGGTCTTTGGCGAGGTGCGATCGGCGAGCATTCCCAACACCAGGCGCAGCACTGCGCCGGACAGAATGGGCGTGGCGACCATGAAGGCACGCTGTTGCGTGGTCAGCCCCAGGTCGGCGGCGATCTGGACACCCATGGGGCCCAGCACGTACCAGACCATGAAACTCAAATCGAAATAGAGAAAGGCGGAGAACAGCGTCGGCGTGTGGCCGGATTTCCAGAAACTCGTATTCATCGAACACCTCACTAGACAGGTTATGCCGGCGCGCCTGACGGGCGTCGGGGAATGCCGCGCCGCCAGGTGGCAGCCTCTAATCCGTGCGGGCGATGCCCGCGCCCCTGTTCGTTGGGGCCAACGAAAAAGGCGCCGCGCGCCACCGTTAGTCTCAACGGGGCAACGCGACGCCTTTGTCATGTCTGTGAGTAACCGCCTTTGGCTACCTGTCCTGCATTAAGCAGAACCTGTGCCAAGAGCAAAGCACTGTCAATCTCGCGGCCTCTGAGGCAATCGTTACACCTCTATCGACCTTGCGACGCTCGGCGCTGGTGCGCACTGCTTCGAAACGGGGCGCTCAGTCGATGCGATTAACCTTCGGAAACTTCGCTTCGAACTCAGCGGGCATCGGGACCACACGGGTCTCCAGATAGTTGTAGAAAACGAAGCCGGATTTGGCCATGGCAATCAGGGTGTCGTCAGCGGGTCGGGTAATGCGGAACGTGATGTCGCCGCCGTACTTGTTGAAGTCCATCACACCAACTTCGAACTGCAACACGTCCCGTGCATGGGCTTCGGCTTTGTAGGTTGTGGCCAGGTCAGTGACGATAATTCCACCACCGTCCTTGCTGGTCTCGGCAATGCCGTAGGCGAACAGAAAGCGCGCACGGGCTTCAGAGATCATCGAGATCATCGAGTCGTTCGCCAGGTGATTACCTGCGTTGATGTCCGTGATGCGTACGGTCAGCTGAGTGGTGAAGCAGAACTGATCTTCGGGAAACTGCAGGGTCAGGCGGGCCATGGTGCTCTCGTAAGCTGGGTGCGTCGCGCCGGTGCGCTACGTGCGGGACGCGGATTGTACGCGTCCGCACGTCTGGCCCTAGTCCGACGATCGTCGGAGATAGCGCCTGCATCCGTTGCCTCGTGGCTGTCAGGCAATGCTATG
The DNA here is from genome assembly GCF_003696365.1 of Stutzerimonas zhaodongensis. Taxonomy (GTDB): domain Bacteria; phylum Pseudomonadota; class Gammaproteobacteria; order Pseudomonadales; family Pseudomonadaceae; genus Stutzerimonas; species Stutzerimonas zhaodongensis. Next base: position 1,165,092 of record NZ_RFFM01000001.1, on the reverse strand, counting down.
GCGGATACCTTGCAGGCGCTCATCGATGATCGGTGTGATCAGTGCGTAACATTCGGCCGGTGCCAGGCTGATGCGCGGGGCATCGATGAGATTGCGCTCCAGGTGCTCAATGAGGTTGGTCAGCGTTTTGCCGCCAATCGGGTCGGCCAGTCGCTGGCAAAGTTGGCGCATCTGGATCTGCATATTCAACGGGCATGTTTCAAAGTTCGCCGCACGCACCGCCAGGCCGCGTAGACGGCCCAGATCCTCCAGCGCTCGGCACGCTTCGCAGATGCCGGTTACCTGTGGGTTGCCCTGACAGGTCAGACGCAACTCCAGTACGTGAATGCTCTCAAGCACCTGTTCGATAAGTATGCAGTGTGGCTCGAAGTCGACCGGGTTCTGGTGAACCTGCTGCCACAGCGCGCGCATCGCTGGGCGATTTTCGTCGCCTTTCCAGTCCTCCCAGAGCTGCACGAGCCGATCTGCGACCGCTATTCGCTGAGCGCTCGCTTCAGCGTCGCGCTGGCCACCTAGGCCGCGGTGCTTCTGCAAGAGTTGCAGAACCTCCAGTGCCTGCTGCAGCGACCGTACATCGGTGGCACTGATGCGCTTGCGGTGTCGGTCGGCCGCGATGCGATTGAGATGGTTGCCTAGCAGGACCACGCAGGCTGCCAGGGTCAGGGCGATCATTACTTCCATGGTCAGTATTCCGTTCGGCAGAGACGTGTGATGTAGAGGGTCGCGCGGTGCAGCGCTTCGGCCTGGACGCGTTTTGTATTCATGCTGCCGGCCGTTGCTGACGCTGGTACAGAAACTCGAGAACTCGCGCGCGGTAGGCGTGGTAACTGGCGTCATGGGCAAGCGTCATGCGATCACGCGGACGCGGGAGTTCGACGCGCATGATTTCGCCGACTGTGGCCGAAGGGCCGTTAGTCATCATCACGATGCGGTCCGAGAGCAGCACGGCCTCGTCGACATCGTGGGTGATCATGATCACCGTGTTACCAAGGTCTGCTTGGATCTCCATCAGCGAGTCTTGCAGGTGCGCGCGGGTCAGCGCGTCGAGGGCTCCGAAGGGCTCGTCCATCAGCAGCACCTTGGGTTGCATGGCCAAAGCACGGGCGATGCCGATGCGCTGCTTCATTCCGCCGGATATCTCGCTGGGTCGTTTGTCCCGAGCATGGGACATGTGCACGAGTTCGAGGTTGTGCTCGATCCAGTCGCGCATTTCGCGTCTGCTTTTCAGGCCCTTGAAGACCTGACGTACCGCCAGTTCGACGTTTTCGTAACAGGACAGCCACGGCAGCAGGCTGTGGTTCTGGAACACCACGGCGCGCTCCGGACCGGGTGCGTTGACCTCACGCCCGTCGAGGATGACGCCTCCGGTCGTTGCCTGATAAAGCCCGGCGACGATGTTCAGTACCGTCGACTTGCCGCAGCCGGAGTGACCAATCAGCGAGACGAATTCCCCCTTGGCGATGCGCAGGTTGACGTTCTGCAGCGCGCTATAAAGGCCCTTGTCGGTGGGAAAGCTGATACCGACGCCAGTGAGCTCGAGATGGGTATGGTTCATCGTTGTTTCCTCAGCGCAGGTCTGCGTTCTTGTCCCAGCTCACGCGGCGCTGGAGCATCAGCATGATGCGATCCAGGGCGAAGCCGATAAGGCCGATGACGATCACCGCGACCATGATCCGGCCAAGTGAGTTTGAGCTGCCGTTCTGGAACTCATCCCAGATGAATTTGCCGAGGCCGGGGTTCTGCGCCAGCATTTCCGCGGCGATCAGTACCATCCAGCCAGTCGCCAGCGACAGCCGCAGGCCGGTGAATATCATCGGAATGGCGGCGGGCAGGACGATGCGTCGCACATGGCTGAGCGGGGACAAACGCAGCACGCGGCTGACGTTTTGCAGGTCCTTGTCGAGGTTGGCTACGCCTACGGTGGTGTTGATCACCGTAGGCCACAGGCAGCACAGGGCGACGGTCAGCGCCGAGGTCACAAAGGACTTCGCCATCAGCGGGTCTTCGCTGATATAGACTGCGCTGACCACCATGGTCACCAGCGGCAGCCAGGCCAGCGGCGACACCGGCTTGAAGATCTGGATCAGCGGATTGACGGCGCTGTACACCGTCTTGCTCAGGCCGCAGACAATGCCCAGCGGCACCGCTATGAGCGAGGCGATGGCGAAGCCGGTCATCACCGTGTAGAGGCTGGTGATGATCTGCTCGAAGAAGGTCGGCTTGCCGGTGTATGGGCGGACCTTGACCTGGGCGTCCGGGTTCTTTGCCAGCGTGGCGGCGTTACGTTCCGCCTGGCGCTGGTGAAAGGCTTCGGCCTTCTCGCGCGACTGAAGATGCGCATCGAGCAATCCATTGAACTGTTCGGCGACCTGGCTGGGGCCGGGGAACTGCCCGAGGCTGGTCTGGATGTTGGTCGCCACCAATTGCCAGAACAGCAGGAAGGCGAGAATGCCCACCAATGGCATGATCACTTGTGGCAGCCACCGCTTGAGGCGTGCCTGGCGACCGGCCTCGAGCGTTTGCTTGATGCTTTTTGCGACGGCTGGATTGCTCATCGACGTGTCCTCTCCGGTATCGGGAGCCGGTACGGCTCAACAGGGGTCAGGATCAGAGGGTGGTACCGCCTTTCAGGCCGATCTCGAACTGTTCGAGGTAGGCGTTTGGCGCATGTCCGTCATAGGTGATGCCATCGATGGTGTCGGCCAGCGGGGCGCGAATGCCGTCTTCATCGGCCGCAGGAAAGTCACCGGCGCTGAGCAGGCCATCTTCGATCAGCGCGGCTGCGGCTTCGCGGTAGATGTCCGGGCGGTAGACCTGCTTGGCGGTCTCCAGATACCAGCTGTCCGGCTTGGCTTCGGCGATCTGCCCCCAGCGGCGCATCTGCGTCAGGTACCAGATCGCGTCGGAGTAGTAGGGGTAGGTGGCGTGGTAACGGAAGAAGACGTTGAAGTCCGGCACCTCGCGCTTGTCGCTCTTCTCGAACTCGAAGGTCCCGGTCATGGAATTGGCGATGACCTTGGCGTCGGCGCCGACGTACTCGGGCCGCGAGAGGATTTCCACCGCTTCCTGGCGGTTGGCGTTGTTGTCTTCATCGAGCCATTTGCCGGCGCGGATCAGCGCTTTGACCAGCCGCTTGTGGGTTTCAGGGTTGGCTTCGGCCCAGGCCTTGGAAACGCCGAAGACCTTTTCTGACATGTTCTTGCGAATCGCATAGTCGGCCACCACTGGCACGCCGATTCCCTTGAAGACCGCCTGTTGGTTCCAAGGCTCGCCAACGCTATAGCCATGGATGGTGCCGGCTTCCATGGTAGAAGGCATTTGCGGCGGCGGCGTTACCGAGAGCAATGCCTGAGCATCGATCTGGCCGCTGATGTCGCCCTTGTTCGGCGCGTAGTAGCCAGGATGAATACCGCCAGCAGCGAGCCAGTAGCGCAGCTCGTAGTTGTGAGTGGACACCGGGAACACCATGCCCAGGTTGAATGACTTGCCGCTGGCGTTGAGTTGCTCGATCACCGGCTTTAGCGCGTCGGCCTTGATCGGATGCTGCGGTTTGCCATCAACCATTGGCACGTTGGGCTTCATCTGTTCCCAGATGGCGTTGGACATGGTGATGGCGTTGCCGTTGAGGTCCATGGTGAACGCGGTGATGATCTCGGCCTTGGTACCAAAACCGATGGTGGCGCCGATCGGCTGGCCGGAGAGCATGTGGGCGCCGTCCAGTTCGCCATCGATCACGCGGTCGAGCAGTACCTTCCAATTGGCCTGGGCCTCAAGCGTGACATAGAGGCCTTCGTCTTCGAAAAAGCCTTTCTCGTAGGCGATTGCCAAGGGCGCCATGTCGGTAAGTTTAATGAAGCCAAGCTTCAGTTCTTCTTTCTCCGGTTCGGCAGCCCAGGCGGTCATGGGTACCAGTTGCAGCAGGGCAGAGCATCCAAGACTGGCAACCAGCGTTTTCAGCAGCGTACGGCGGGTCTTGCGCATGATTTTTCCCTCAATCGCGAAACGAAAAAAGGCGTAACGGAGGCACCTCTGCAAGAACAGAGCGAGCACCGTTGACGCCTTTGTCAATTCGTCCCGATCACCGCCGTTGGCGACCCGAAGACGTGGTGAAAGAGCCATAGCAAGGGGCAGGCCAGGTCGTCACAAGTCGGGACTGCGGCCGGCGAGAATTTTGGAAATTCATGCGAATACAACGGGTTGCGACAGCGAATCAATCTGGGTACGGCGCGTTGCTCTGGCGCTCCTGGCATGCTTGTCTTCAGGTCGGCGCAATAGCCGTGCAGCTTTCGCAGCCACTGGCTCCGTTTTGGTTCGTCCGAAGGTGGAGGACCGGTGGGCCGCTAGCGGCCTTGGGATGGCAACGCGGCAGGTAATGCGGGGAAGGGCGGGCAGTCGAGCTCAGTACCGCCGCGCTTGTTGGGCGAACAAGCTCGATTTCACTGTAGGCGCCGCGCTGGGCAGCATCCGGCTGGCGATAGTATTTCTAGGGCCGAATCATCGCCCATTTGACGCGCATCTCTACGCGTAGCACCAGATAGGTGTGTCACTGACCCAGCAGGTCGTTCATTGCGATGATCTGCTCTGCCACCTGAATCAGCTTCTGCTGGCGGCTCATGGCCTGGCGGCGCATCAGCGTGTAGGCCTCTTCTTCATTGCAGCTGCGCATTTTCATCAACATACCCTTGGCCAGTTCGATGCGCTTGCGCTCGACCAGCTGCTGGTCGCGGGCATGCAGTTGTGCGCGAATGGCCTGGTCACTTTCGAAACGGGCCATGGCCACCTCGAGGATAGGCTTCAGGCGTTGGGCCTGGATGCCTTCCACGATATAGGCGCTGACGCCGGCGCGAATGGCCTGGCGCATGGCGTCCGGGTTGCTGTCATCGGTGAACAGGACGATGGGCCGCGGCTGGTCACGGCTGACCATCACTACCTGCTCCATCACGTCTCGGCCTGGGGAGTCGGTATCGATCAACACGACGTCCGGGCGAACCGCCTCGACGCGCTCCGGCAGGTCGATGGTCAGGCCCGACTCATCGATCACCTCAAACCCTGCCTCGATCAGCGCCGAGCGCAATCGGCCAACCTTGCGTGGTGTGTCATCAATCAGGAGGACGCGAAGCATGGCTGTCTCCGTCAGTTAGGCACAGAGGATACGGGTGCATCCGCCAGCGCGTGCAGGGCGAAACTGCGGGCGTATGCAGCGGGATCGCTGCCGTCCCAGCGGCTACCGTCCATCAGCAGTGCGCTGCGGTTGAATGAATCAGGTACTGGAATATCCAGTGCAGAAGCCGCGTCGCGATAAAGGCTGGTTTGCTGCACGCTCTGCGCGACGGCGAGGTAGTCGGGGTCATTGCGCAACAGGCCCCAGCGTCTGAGCTGGGTCATGAACCAGAGGCCGTCAGAGTGGTACGGCATGTTCACTGCGCCATCGCCGAAGAATCGCAGTGGGTGCTTGTCCAACCAGGCATGGCCTAGACCATCTTCATACTGCCCAAGAAAGCGGGGCTCTATGGCGGCCACAGGCGCATTCACATAATCGCTGCCGGCGATCAGCTGCGCCGTGCTGCGCCGGTTCTCCTGGCTCTGATCGATGAAGCGGCTAGCCTCCAGAACGGCCATGACCAGCGCGCGTGCGGTGTTCGGGTATTGCTCGACGAATGCGCGGGTGCAACCAAGCACTTTCTCCGGATGATCCGCCCAGATGGATTGGCTGGTAGCCAGGGTGAACCCCATGTCCTCCTGGATCGCCTGTGCGCCCCAGGGCTCACCTGCGCAGAAGCCGTCGATGCGACGCGCCTTGAGATGAGCAACCATCTGAGAAGGCGGCACTACCAAGGTGCGCACGTCGTTCAATGGATGTATGCCGTAGGCCGCAAGATAGTAATAAAGCCATAGGGCATGGGTACCCGTAGGAAACGTTTGGGCGAGGGTGATTTTTGCCCCACTTTGGCGCACACAGCGACCCAGCGCCTCCGGATCGGTCACGCCTGCTGCCTTGAGCGAGCTGGAAAGGCTGATGCTCTGGCCGTTCTGCGCCAATCCCATGAGGACGGCCATGTCGACCGGTGTGCTGCCGCCGATGCCCAGATGCACCGCGTAGATCAGACCATAGAGGCCATGGGCGGCGTCCAGCTCACCTTCGATCAGCTTGTCGCGGATGTTTGACCATGAGTTCTGCCGGTGCAGGTTCAGGGTCAGGCCGTACGGCTGCGCAAACCCTTGCGTCGCTGCGACGATCAGAGAGGCCGCGTCGGTCAGAGCCATGAACCCGAGGTTGACGACGTGCTTCTCGGGCGCGTCACTGCCAGCGACCCACGCCTGCGGATCGGGGCGGGGAGGGTTGTGGAGATCGGACATGGAAACAGACCTTGTCATGCGGCGCGCGCTTAGCGAGGGGCTGCGCTTGTTGATGATGGACGGGGCTGACAAAGCAAGCCACATGCCAAAGGGTTGCGACTCTCACTATGTCTGATGCGGCTCAGGCAGCCGTCAGGCCGCATTCATTGAGCGGCAATCATTGAAAGGTTCAGCGGGGGTAGAGCGGAGGAAGCGTGGTAGCGTCCTGCTCGGTTTCGTCTGTCTGACGAGGCGGCAGGCTCTGAATGGCTTGCCACAACGCCTCACCTTGCCAGCGTTGGCCGGTTTCGCTGTATAGCGCACCGTTCAGCCCGTCCAGGGCATCGGATAAAGGAACGAAGCGCGCGGCCATGTCGGCCAGCGTTTCAGGCTGTTGCCGCGCCCAGGCGTCGAGCGCATGCCGGGTCGTCTGAGTATCGTTGGCAAGACAGGCGCGCTTGAGATCTTCCAGCAGGCTTCGAGGTGTTGGCCCGGCCTGAATCGCCTTGATCACCGCGGGCTGGCTTCGCGCGCGTAACCACAGGCCGAAGCCGAGCAGTGTCGTCAGCGCGAGCAGGGCGGTGCTCAATTGCCATGGCCATAGCAAGCGCTGTTCGATCTGCGGCAGGGCGATGTCGGGTTCTTCTCCTACCGGGGGCGCCAGGTCGGGATTGTCCGCCACTTGCAACGCCCGTTCGGGCAGCGTGCTACGCTCCAAACGGTCTTCCAAAGTGTTCCACCACACCAGCTCTACAGCCGGCAGCATGTAGTCACCAGCCTGAGTCGCCACTAACGCGTCCCGCTGTTCGCGACTACCGCTTACGCCCGTCTCCGACGCAGCATCGTTCAGGCTCGGTTGATCGGGATAGCGGCGCAGGCCGGGCACGGTTGGCACTTCCAAGGGCGGCAGCTGCGTGCTGGTGAGCCCGTCGGCCTTGACCATGAGGCTGCGGGTAAGGGCCTCGCCCAATTGCGCATCGTTGGGCTGGGGACTCCAGGCTTCCACAAGCGTCACGTTCGTCGCCGGTAGCCAAGGTGCATCTGGGGGATAGTCGGACGGCTTGGGCTTGACCTGTAAAGGGATTTCGGGCGACTTGACCTGAGTGGACTTGCCGAAGCGCGATCCATAGTAGTCGCCGTTACCCGCCACGGTTGTAGCGCTGAACAACTGAGCCGGGATCGTCAGCGCGCCGCTCTTTTGCGGAAAGAGTGCATAACGGATCTCGATCACACCGTGGCGTATGCCGTTAATGTCCTTTTCGTAAGTGCGTGGCTCACCCAGCCGCTCGACCAGCGCGTCACTCATCTGCAAAGGCGACAGCGTGCTGTCGTCGTAGAGCGAAACGGAATGATAGATGCGCAGCGTCAGGACAACCTGCGCTTGCACGTAGACGCTTTCATGATCGATGTTCGAGTCGATGAAGATTGGCGCCAGCTTGTCTCCACCGTCGGTGCGGGGTTCGCTGACATTCAAGGTGATCGGCTCACTGCGCCAATCGCCTAGCTGCAAGGGAGGTATCACTACGTAACCGGTCTGTCTTGGCTGAAGCGTTATCAACCATCGGGTAATTGCTCGCGCCTCGCCATTTGCGCCCGAAAGCTGGTTCGTCTGCCGGGTATCGAACACCTTGAACAAACTATCGAGCGGCTGCAGGTCTGGTTTGCCGAAGGCTGTCGTGTCGCCCGTCTCGAGCGTCAACTCGACGGTTTCGTTAAGGCTCAGCTGTGTACGGTCGACCCGCGCTGTCAGCGTAGCGGCGTTTGCCTGAAAGCCGAGCAGGAACAGCAAAACCACAGCCATCAGCCGCATCATCGATTCAATTCCTGGCGCTTGCGTTGTTCATAAAGAAATTTGCGGCGAAGCAGTTCGCCGGGGTTGTCGGGGATCTTGCGCAGCCATTGGTTCATTGCCTGATCCTGCTCGGGATCGAAGCCTGCCTGCTGGGGCAGGCTGCCCGTGTCCTCGGTTTCAGGTTGTTGTTCGTCGTCCACCGCTGCGGGCATTTGCGCGCTGGCGTTCGCATCGGCCATGGGTTCCTGCTGACTTGAAGCCTCGGGGTCCTGTTGCTGTTCAGCCGCCGAATCGTTGCTTGCTGCGCGTGACTCGGAAGGTTTGGCGTCGGTCGGTGCATCCTGGGCTTCGGGCTCGTCCGACTGCGATTCTTGCGCCGCCTGTTGCTTTCGCTGGCGCAGAATATCCTCGACTATGGCCTTGTTACGCTGGGCTGGCTCCAGATCTGGATCGAGCTCCAGCGCCTGCTCGTAGGCCTCGATGGCCGCTTCGAGCTCTTCGGTGCGTGCCAGCGCATTCCCTCGATTGTAGTGATCGGCGGCGGTATCACCCTTTGCGAACTGCTCGGCGGCTTGATCGAAGTTTCCAGCCAGGTAGTGGGCATAGCCGCGCCAACGAGCGTTGTCGAAACGCTCGGCGGCCTCAGCAGGACGTTGAGCTTCCAGCAGGCGGATGCCCTGCTGATCGCCCCGTCTCCAGAGATCCTCCATGCTCACTGCGCTGGCCGGTTGTGGCAGGGCGACGAGCAGTGGCAGGCAGAACAACCAGCCACGGCGGCCGGCAAGCGCTGCGAGCAACAGCAGCGGCAGCAGCAACCAGTGCCCCTGATCCAGTCGGCTGTCGAGCCGGGTCGAATCGTCTTGAGTGATCAGCTCGCCACTGCTCTCCAATAGGCCTAGATTGCGCAAGTCTGTATCGTCTATTCGGGCTCGCTGATAACGCCCTTGGATGCTGCTGGCGAAACGCCGAAGCGATGCGTCGTCCAGTCGAGGGATCAGAATGGCACCGCTGTCGTCTTTCAGAAAGCTTCCATCTTCCCTGGCTATAGGAGCCCCCTCCGCCGTTCCCACGCCCATTATCAATAGACGGTGGCCTTCAGCTTCCAACAACGTGCGGATGGCGCTGCGCTCGTCAGCAGTCAGGCTGCTGCCGATCAACAGCAATCGGCCTCGCCCGTTCGCTCCCCGCTGGAGCAATTCGATGCCGTGCGACACGGCCAAGTCGGCTCGATGGCCGGCTTCCGGCATCAGGTCGGGCTGCAACGCATCGAGTAGATTCCGGGTGGTATCTACATCGTTGGTCAACGGCACAAGCGTATGCGCGCTACCGGCAAAGGCAACCACGGCCGTCTGCGCATCCTGACGTGCCTGCAGCAGGTCGAGAACTTTTCGCTTGGCCTGCTCCAGTCGATTGGGGCGAGCATCCGTCGCGAGCATTGCGGGCGTGGTCTCGAGCAGGACAACCAGTGGGTCGGCACGTGACTGGCTGGGTTGCTCGACCAACTGCCAACTCGGCCCCAGCAGAGCCAATGCCGCCACTAGCCAGGCCATACAGAGCAGCAACCAGGGGCGTCTGCTGTTGCGCAGCTTGCCGCGGGTCAACAACAGGCTATGGAAAGCCTCGGGCAACAGTCTTTGCCAGCGGCCAATCTGTCGCTGACGATGCCAAAGGCGCCAGAGCAGCCAGATCGGCAATGGCAGAACCAGCAGCCAGAAAGGCCTCAGCAGATGCGGCAGCCACTCAGTCATCTGCGCTCACCACGGGAGGCCAGGCGCTGCAGCCTGGGGTGCCAGAGATTGTTCGCGACCAGTAGCAGACTGATCAGAAACGCGGCGGACAGGGGCCAGACATAAAGCGCGTCGGCAATACGCGCCTGAGTCGGTTGCTGGGCGGCCGGTTCAAGCTCGTCGAGCATGGCGCCAATGGCCTCCAGCTCGCCGCTTGAGCGCGCCCGGAAGTACTTGCCTCCCGTTTGATCGGCGATCCCCCTCAGCGTCGTCTCGTCCAGCTCCGCACCTGCGCTGAAGCCGAAGCGCTGAAGCACGCTTTCCGAGCCAGCATCGGCGCCGATACCGATGGTATGGATCTTGATCTTCTCTTCGGCGGCGAGGCGCGCGGCCAACAGTGGCTCGATTTCGCCTCCGTTGTTGGCACCGTCCGTAATCAGTACCAGAACCCGGCTCTCCGCAGGGCGGTCGCGCAGGCGTTTGACGGCGAGTCCGATTGCATCGCCGATAGCGGTGTTGCTCCCCGCGATGCCGACCACCGCTTCTTCCAGCCAGATCCGAACGGTCTGCCGATCGAAGGTTAGCGGTGCCTGCAGATAGGCCTTGCTACCGAACAGAATCAGTCCGACACGATCACCGCGACGCTCGGTGATAAAGTCGCCCAGCAGGTGTTTGACCAGCTCAAGGCGACTGATTTCGTCGCCATTCCACCGCATGTCCGGGTAATCCATGGACCCCGACACATCCACTGCCAGCAGCAGATCCCGGCCACTGACTGGCAGCGGCAGCGGTTCGCCAAGCCATTGCGGTCGCGCAGCGGCAAACAACAGAAGTAACCAGATCACCAGAAACGGAAGTTGTTGGCGCCAGGCGGGAAGGGCCACCGCTGCACGGCGGCCGACCAGCGTTTCCAATTCGCCGAGAAAACTGACCTTCAAGGCGGAATCACCGCTATCGGCAGCGGGTAGTGCCCAACGCAACAGCCAGGGCAATGGCAGCAATAGGAAAACCCAGGGCCATGCCAACTCAAACATGTTTGCGAATCCATATTTGCACGGATTGCTCGAGCCCCTGAATCGCTTTGTCATCGAGCCTGCACTCGGCGCGATAAACGCCCTCGACCAGCACCATCCAGCGTGTCAGGCCGGCAGCCGGGCAACGGCTGTCGAGAAAGGCCAGCCAGGCACGACCGCTGAGCGTGTGGGGGTTATCGGTTGGGTAACGGGTGCGACAGAGGCGCTTGAGCAAGGCATTCAATTGCTGCAGCCACTGGTTCGCCGGTTGGCCCCCGTAAGGTTTGCTCAGCTGGGCCAGCTCGTCCAATGCGGCCTGCCGTTGCGGATCGATTACCGCTTCAGTCGGTTGCCGAGCAGATTCCCGACGCAATCGCCGCCAGGGCTTCAAGCGCAGCAGGAGCACAAAAGTCAGGATCAGCGCGGCAAGGAACCACCAACCCGGGGCCGGAGGCCACGCACTGATTGGAGGGGGAGCAATCAGGGGATCGAGTTGATCGAGCGAGCTCATCGAGTCGCTCCGGGGTGCTGGACATTGAGATGTTCACGCAGCTGATCGACAAGGTCGCGCTGGGTATCGAGCGCCATCAAGGGCAGCCTCAGGCGGTCAGCCAGACGACGCCAGCGGGCGGTGCGTGCTTCGGCCTGCTGGCGGTAGCTCTGACGGACTGAAGGATCGTGACTGTCAAGCTCGAGCCTCGCGCCGAACTGGGCAAAGCGCAGCAGGCCCGCGGCGGGCAACGCGCGGTCTAGGGGGTCGTGAACCGGCACCAGCAAAAGATCAACGTGTCGAGCGAGCAGCGTCAGCTGTTGCTCTGCAGCATCGCCCAACGCGCGCTCGTCGCAGATCACAACGGCCAGGCTGCCCGGACGTAGTGCCTCGCGGGCACGTCTGAGTGCCAGCCCGAAGGCGTCCGAATCGGTATTCTGCTCAGTATTCAGGCCGGCACTTGCGCGAGCCAGACGGTCAAGCAACTGCAGAAGGCTTTGCTTGCTGCGGCGAGGTTTAATCTCTTGCAGTTCGCCATGCCCGAAAACAAGCCCGCCGACTCGGTCGTTGTGGCTCAGCGCGGCCCAGCCGACCAGGCTGGCAACCCGGGCGGCAACTACAGACTTGAATGCCAGCCCGCTGCCAAAGAAAAGGCGGGGACTCTGTTCCACGAGGATATAGATCGGCCGCTCGCGCTCTTCGTGGAACAGTTTGGTGTGGGGTTCCTGAGTACGCGCCGTCACTCGCCAATCGATGGTACGCACGTCGTCACCGGCCTGGTAGATACGCACCTGATCGAAATCTACGCCTCGCCCTCGAAGCTTCGAGTGATGCAGGCCAACCAGTGGGCTGCGGCGGTTCGGGCTGGAGAAAAGCGGGACTTCGCGGACTCGATGACGCATATCGATCAGTTCAGCCAGGCTCACCTGAACGCCGTCGCCGCGTGCAGGCGCCGTCTGGCCGACGGCCGTCGAAGTAGGGGCCATCAGGCCACCGCCACCACATCGAGAATACGTTGCAGAACACGATCCTGGTCGATACCAGCGGCCTCCGCTTCGAACGACAGGATCAGACGATGGCGCAGTACATCGAAAAGCATCGCCTGAATATCTTCCGGGCTGACGAAGTCGCGGCCAGCGAGCCAGGCATGGGCGCGGGCGCAGCGATCCAGAGAGATCGACCCCCGCGGGCTGGCGCCATAAGCGATCCACCCAGCCAGCTCGGGGTCGAACTTGGCGGGCGTGCGTGTTGCCATGACCAGTTGGACCAGATACTCCTCGACGGCATCCGCCATGTACAGGCCGAGGATCTCCTTGCGTGCGGCGAAAATCGCCTGCTGTGAGACGCGATGTTCGGGCGGCGTTTCGCCGTTGATGGCCTCACCACGTGCCTGCTGAAGAATGCGTCTCTCCACGGATGCATCCGGAAATCCAAGCTTCACATGTAACAAGAACCGATCGAGCTGCGCTTCGGGAAGTGGGTAGGTACCTTCCTGCTCGATAGGGTTTTGTGTCGCCATGACCAGGAACAGCGGGGATAGATCATAGGTGCTGCGCCCTACGCTGACCTGGCGCTCGGCCATGGCCTCAAGCAGTGCAGACTGCACCTTCGCCGGCGCGCGGTTGATCTCGTCAGCGAGGACCAGATTATGAAAGATCGGACCTTGCTGAAAAACGAAGCTGCCTGTTTCCGGGCGGTAGATTTCCGTACCAGTGATGTCTGCCGGCAGTAGATCAGGCGTGAACTGGATACGGTGAAACTCTGCCTCGATGCCGCCGGCCAGCTCCTTGATTGCGCGAGTCTTCGCAAGGCCTGGAGCACCTTCAACCAGCAGATGCCCGTCCGCCAGCAGTGCGATAAGCAAGCGCTCGATCAGGCGTTCCTGGCCAAGGATCTGGGTTGATAGAAACTGTCGTAGCGCGACTATCGCTTCACGGTGGTCCATCGCTGAGCTCTTCTGAAGGGGCGTGTCGAGGCGGGTGCTCGACGGGCGTGACTTTAATTCATTTGCCGATGCACAGGCTATGAGGGGGTCTGCAAAGCCATGAGATTTGGCGGTTTCGGCAGGCCATTCTGAGCGCTCGACCAGGCCAGATATCACGGTGCGCAGCGGGCACCCGTACGGCTTGAGCTAGAGTCTTGGCAGGGCTATCTGATCGCGCGGACAAATCTTCGCAATCTTCCTCAAGTTAAATGTGACTGCCAGCTCTCTGAGGGCGCCAGATAATCGTAGGGTCGCGTTCATGCAATCGGTGATCTGCTTAACTGACGTGGAACTTCCGCGTTGCGTTGCCAGTCAGCTGCCGCGACTGCCTTAGTCGAATTCCAAGCCAGAATGGAGCGAAAAAATGGCGTTCTTTACAGCTGCCAGCAAAGCCGACTTTCAGCAACAACTGCAAGCGGCACTAGCGCAGCATGTCGACGAGAAACTTCTGCCACAAGTGGGACTTTTCGCCGAGCAATTCTTCGGAATCGTGGCTCTTCCCGAGCTCACCGAACGACGCATGACCGACCTCGTAGGCTCGACGCTAGCCAGCTGGCGTCTCTTGGAGCGCTTCGACCCGGGCAGTCCTGAAGTCCACGTATTCAACCCCGATTACGAAAAGCATGGCTGGCAGTCGACCCACAGTGTGGTTGAGGTGCTGCATCCTGACATGCCATTTCTGGTTGACTCGGTTCGTATGGAGTTGACCCGTCGCGGTTACGCGATCCACACGCTGCAGAACAGCGTGCTGCAGGTTCGGCGTGATGCAGACGGCAGTTTGGTCGAACTGCTGCCCAAAGGAAGCTCCGCCGCTGATAGCAAGGCCGAGTCGCTGATCTTCGTCGAAATCGACCGCTGCGCCAGTGCCTCAGCCTTGCGTGAGCTTGAACAATCACTGCACGGGGTTCTGGCCGAAGTGCGCCTGGCCGTGACAGATTTTCCGGCAATGCGGGCCAAGGCCGAAGAGCACCATGCTCGTCTGGGCACGCTACAGGGGAGCGACGACGCACAGGTTGCCGAAAGCATGGACTTCATGCGCTGGCTCGCGGACGATCATTTCACCTTTCTGGGCTACGAAGAGTTCACCGTCGTCGATCAAGGCGAGGGCGGTCGAATCATCTATGACGAGGCCTCGCTGCTCGGCCTGTCGCGCATTTTGCGCACAGGGCTTGAAGAAGACGACCAACTCATCATCGCGCCGGCTCTTGCCTACCTGCGTGAGCCTTTGCTCTTGTCCTTTGCCAAGGCGGCGACGCCGAGCCGGGTGCATCGTCCGGCCTATCCTGATTTCGTCTCCATACGTCAATTCGACGAACAGGGTCGGGTCGTCAGGGAATGCCGTTTCCTCGGCCTGTTCACCTCTTCGGTGTATACCCAGAGCGTACGTCGGATTCCCTATATCCGCAGCAAGGTTGCGGAGGTGGTCCAGCGTTCGCAGTTCGGCGATTCGGCGCACCTGGCGAAGGAGCTGACCCAGGTTCTCGAGGTGTTGCCGCGCGACGAGCTGTTCCAGATGACGCTTGACCAGTTGTTCAGCACTGCCATCGCCATCGTCCAGATTCAGGAACGCAACAAGCTGCGGTTGTTCATGCGTACCGACCCCTACGGCCGCTTCTGCTATTGCCTGGCATACGTGCCGCGTGACAGCTACTCGACCGAAACCCGCCTGCGTATCCAGCAGGTACTGGTCGATCGCCTGGAAGCCAGTGGCTGCGAATTCTCGACCTACTTCTCCGAGTCGGTGCTCATCCGGGTGCAGTTCATCTTGCGTCTGGATCCGAACAAGCAGGTCCTGTTCGATCCAGTGCAACTTGAAAATGAAGTGGTGCAGGCCTGCCGGACTTGGCAGGACGACTACTCGAGCGTGGTCATCGAGCGCTTCGGTGAAGGGCAGGGCACCGGCATTCTTGCGGACTTCCCGAAAGGCTTCCCCGCTGGATACCGCGAGCGATTCGCGCCCCATTCTGCTGCAGTAGATATGCAGCACGTGCTCAGCCTGAGTGAGGAGCGCCCGCTCGTGATGAGTTTCTACCAGCCGATCACGGCGGTAGAAAACAGGTTGCACTGCAAGCTTTACCACATGAACACGCCGTTGCCCCTTTCGGACATGTTGCCGATCCTGGAGAACCTCGGGTTGCGCGTGCTTGGGGAATTCCCATTCTCCTTGCGCCGCAAGGACGGCTGCGAGTACTGGATCCACGATTTCGCCTTCACTTATGCAGAGGGGCTTGAAATCGATCTGATGGAGATCAACGAGCCGCTGCAGGATGCCTTCATTGCCATCCACAACGGCCAGGCGGAAAACGACGCCTTCAACCGGCTGGTGCTGACGGCAGGCCTGACCTGGCGCGAAGTTGCGCTGCTGCGGGCCTATGGCCGCTACCTCAAGCAGATTCGCATGGGCTTCGATCTGGGCTATATCGCCAGCGCGCTGCTCAACCACACCGATATTGCCCGCGAGCTGGTCCGCTTGTTCAAGATGCGCTTCTACCTCGCCCGCAAACTTGGCGAGGAAGATCTGGCTGACAAGCAGACGCGACTTGAGCAAGCGATCATCAATGCACTGGATGACGTCGCGGTGCTCAATGAAGATCGGATCCTGCGACGCTATCTGGCGCTGATCAAGGCAACCCTGCGTACTAACTTCTATCAGACCGATGCCAGCGGCAAGCTCAAAAGCTACTTCAGCTTCAAGCTCGACCCACGCTCGATTCCTGAAATGCCACGCCCGGCGCCGAAGTTCGAAATCTTCGTCTACTCGCCTCGTGTCGAGGGCGTTCATCTTCGCGGCGGAAAAGTCGCCCGGGGCGGCTTGCGCTGGTCCGATCGTGAAGAGGATTACCGTACCGAGGTGCTGGGCCTGGTCAAGGCGCAGCAGGTCAAGAACGCCATTATCGTGCCTGGCGGTGCAAAAGGCGGCTTCGTACCGCGTCGGCTGCCAACCAGCGGTTCGCGCGATGAAGTATTGGCTGAGGGAATCGCCTGCTATCGGATCTTCATCAGCGGCCTGCTGGACATCACGGACAACCTGAAAGAAGGTCAGGTTGTGCCACCGACGAACGTGCTGCGTTATGACGAGGATGATCCCTATCTGGTGGTTGCTGCCGACAAGGGCACGGCAACCTTTTCCGACATCGCCAACGGTATCGCGGCCGAGTATGACTTCTGGCTCGGCGATGCCTTCGCGTCAGGTGGATCTGCTGGCTACGATCACAAGAAGATGGGTATTACGGCCAAGGGCGCTTGGGTATCGGTGCAGCGCCACTTCCGCGAGCGTGGCATTGACGTGCAGCGCGACACCATCAGCGTAATCGGCATTGGTGACATGGCCGGTGACGTGTTCGGCAATGGACTGCTGATGTCCGAGACCCTTCAGCTGGTCGCGGCCTTCAACCATATGCACATCTTCATCGACCCGAACCCGGATGCCGCCCGGAGCTTCGTCGAGCGCAGGCGCTTGTTCGAACTGCCGCGTTCGTCCTGGACCGATTACGACTCGTCGTTGATCTCTGCCGGTGGTGGCGTCTTCCCACGCTCGGCCAAGCGCATCTCGATCACGCCGCAGATGAAGGAGCGGTTCGACATCGAGGCCGATCACCTGACTCCTGCAGAGCTGATACATGCGCTGCTCAAGGCGCCGGTTGACCTGCTGTGGAATGGCGGCATTGGCACCTATGTCAAGAGCACCTCGGAAAGCCATGCGGACGTCGGCGACAAGGCCAACGACATCCTGCGGGTCAACGGCAACGAGTTGCGGGCGAAAGTCATCGGAGAGGGCGGCAACCTCGGGATCACCCAGCTGGGTCGGGTCGAGTACTGCCTGCACGGCGGCGCGGCCAACACGGACTTCATCGACAACGCCGGCGGGGTGAACTGCTCCGACCATGAGGTCAACATCAAGATCCTGCTCAACGAGATCGTCAGCGCAGGCGACATGACTGGCAAGCAGCGGGACCAGTTGCTGTTCGACATGACCGATGCTGTTGGCGAGCTGGTGCTGCACGACAACTACAAGCAGACCCAGGCGCTTTCCCAGGCCGAACATCGCGCGCGCGAAGGCGGTGCCGAATACAAGCGGCTGATAAGTTCGTTGGAGTCCGTGGGTCTGCTGGATCGGGCGCTGGAATTTCTGCCGAGTGATGACGCGCTGGCCGAGCGCGCGAATCTGGGCAAGGGGTTGACCCGTGCTGAGCTGTCGGTACTGATTTCGTATAGCAAGATCGATCTGAAGGAAGCGCTGCTGCAGTCCCGCGTGCCTGATGACGATTATCTTGCTCGCGAAATGGAGAGTGCGTTCCCGCAGTTGCTCGCTGAACAGTATCGCTCGGCCATGTTGCAGCATCGCCTCAAGCGCGAGATCGTCAGCACTCAGATCGCGAACGATCTGATCAACAATATGGGCATCACTTTTGTGCAGCGGCTCAGAGAAGCGACTGGGCTGAGTGCGGCTAACGTTGCCGGTGCCTACGTGATCGTCCGAGACATCTTCCATCTGCCTCACTGGTTCCGTCAGATCGAGGCGCTGGACTACAAGGTGCCCGCTGAACTGCAGCTCAACTTGATGAATGAGCTGATGCGTCTGGGCCGCCGTGCGACCCGCTGGTTCTTGCGCAATCGCCGTAGCGAGTTGGATGCCGCGCGTGACGTGGGGCATTTCGGGCCGCGTGTTGCCGCGCTCGGCTTGAAGCTCGACTCGCTACTGCAAGGTGGGACGCGTGAGCTATGGCAGGCGCGTTATGAGCGCTACACCGAAGCTGGTGTGCCGGAGTTGCTGGCGCGCATGGTCGCCGGGACCAATCACCTGTACACCCTGTTGCCGATCCTGGAGGCAGCTGACGAAACCGGTCAGCCTCCAGCCGATGTCGCTGCCGCTTATTTCGCAGTAGGCGGCGCGCTGGAATTGCCGTGGTATCTCCAGCAGGTCACTGGCCTTCCGGTGGATAACAACTGGCAGGCCCTGGCACGTGAGAGTTTCCGTGATGACCTAGACAGTCAGCAACGGGCCATCACCGTGTCTGTGCTGCAGATGAGCGACGCGCCTGATGATCTGGATGCTCGTGTTCAGCTGTGGCTGGAACAACGGGAATACCAGGTGGAGCGCTGGCGCAAAATGCTGGTCGAACTGCGCGGCGCAAGCGGTGTGGACTACGCGATGTACGCAGTCGCCGGTCGTGAGCTGCAAGACCTGGCAATGGAAAGCGCGCGGAGGTAATGGAGTCGGCCGTCGGGGCTCCGGCGGCTGCTTCCTTGAACAAAAACGCCGGTGCGGATGCGCCGGCGTATTTCTTTGTGTGGTGTTGCTCAGTGCAGGCGGGTCGACGCCAAGGCTGCAGTCACTTACAGGGTTTTATTGCCAAGGCGAAAGCGAGTGATGTGTGGCAAACCGCGCAGGTATCGAACCAGGTCTGGCGCTCCTGCGAGCTTCAGCCCTTCACCTAGTGAGTTGGCAGCTGGCTGGCGCTTATCCAAAAGAAGCAGTTCGGAATTGTTGGCGTTACGCAGGAGCGTAAGACGGGCATAAGGGATTTTCGCTTCAAGCAGCAACCCCATGAACTGGCGATCACTCCAGGCTTGCGCCGGCATCGTAACGGCGTGGTACTCGTTGTCCAACGCTTGCAGACCCGCTGCATCGAGGCGGTAATCGGTAAGTTCGCACGGCAGGTTGACTTCGAGCCCCCGCAGGCGCGCATAGGCGATCGCGCAGGCGAATGCTTCGGCATGGTGCTCCCCGGACCAATAAAGCCGCTCGCCCAACCAACTGGCCTGACGCACGTCGATTGGGGGCTGGGACTGAAAATCGGGCAGCGCTGAGGTGATAGTGCGTACGAAATCTTTGTAGCTGATCACGCGCAGCTGTCGGCAAGCAGGCGTGGCGGCAAAGGATTCGAAGGTGGGGTAGGTGGCTCCATCAGCGCTCTGACCGCCGAGGCCATCGATCTGCCGCAGATCGAGTGCAGCGTGAGTACTCTGTTCCTGACGTACGAGCCGGGTCAGTGCGGCGCGGGCTCTTGCCTTGTCTTCCTGGATCGGGCCAGATAGCGCGCTCCGTGGAAGATCGACGAATCGCTGCAGGCAGGGCCCGTCCTGCCAGTAGATACTTGGCGCGGGCTCAGAGAGCGGCGCGAACGGCAATCTGATCTGGCTGGCATCCTCAAGGACCTGACGCGCGGATTTACCGGTCAGTCCAAGGCGCTGAGCAAATCTGGCGATTCGGGAGGTCACGAGTGGCATCGGCTCGGGCAGGCTCATCATAATGAGTGAGCACGTTGAACAACGAACGAAGTGTGGCAGAGCCGAGGATACTGCGCATTGTATTTGCCTGGCTTTTGTCTACAGGTCACAGGTCGGTGTGCCGGTGATCGATCATCGGCTTCAGACCGATATGGCAAAATCGCTGCGCTGATCATTGAGGAGCCTCCATGCCAAGCCTCGTATTGGATATTGCACTGCCCGCCGAGAAACTACTGGCGGTTTATCAAGGGCGCGCTAATCGTATCCTGATCAAGAGCCGGGAAGGGACGAGCGTCAGCCTGCCGGCACATCATCTGCGACCCTTTCTGACAACCGCCGGTGTGTTTGGTTCATTCGAGCTGGAATTCGCGCTGGAGGGCAAGTTGATTGGATTGCGCCGCCTCGGTTGAGCGCCAGCTCTCCGCTGTGCAGAGAGCTGGAATACGTTTGTTCAACGCTGAGAATATCGCTCGCCTGCTATACTCCCGCGCCACACTTTCCCAGGATCTAGGCTGCGTATGTATAACCTGGCCCGCCAGTTGCTTTTCAAGTTCACGCCCGAGACTTCTCACGAACTGTCGATTGATCTTATTGGTGCCGGCGGCCGCCTTGGAGTCAATGCACTGCTGGGTAAACCTCCAGCTAGCCTGCCGGTGCGCGTGATGGGGCTGGAGTTTCCCAACCCGGTGGGCCTGGCCGCAGGCTTGGATAAGAATGGCGAAGCGATCCGCGGCATGTCCCAGCTGGGGTTCGGCTTCGTTGAGGTCGGAACCGTGACGCCAAGGCCACAGCCGGGTAACCCCAAGCCACGCATCTTCCGTCTTCCTGAAGCCGAAGCCATCATCAATCGCATGGGTTTCAACAACCATGGCGTCGATGCATTGCTCGAGCGAGTGGATGCGGCTCGGTTCAAGGGAATTCTTGGGATCAATATCGGAAAGAACTTTGACACGCCGGTCGAGCGTGCTCAGGACGACTATCTGCTTTGCCTCGATAAGGTCTACCACCAGGCCAGTTACGTTACGGTCAACGTCAGCTCGCCCAATACCCCTGGGCTGCGCAGCTTGCAGTTCGGCGACTCGCTCAAGCAATTGCTCGGTGCGATCGGCCAGCGTAGGGAAGATCTCGAAGTGCTGCACGGCAAACGAGTCCCGCTTGCCATCAAGATTGCACCGGACATGACGGATGAAGAAACCGCGCTTGTGGCCGAAGCAGTATTTCAGGCAGGTATGGATGCCATCATTGCCACTAATACGACGCTTGGGCGTGAAGGGGTGGCGGGCCTTGCCAATGCGGACGAAGCAGGGGGGCTATCAGGTGCGCCAGTTCGCGAGAAAAGCACTCATACGGTCAGGGTGCTTGCTCAGACCTTGAACGGTCGCCTCCCTATCATTGCCGTTGGCGGCATCACTGAAGGGCGGCATGCAGCGGAAAAAATCGAGGCTGGGGCAAGTCTGGTGCAGCTGTATACCGGGTTCATTTACAAAGGCCCGGCTTTGATTCGCGAGGCAGTGGATGCCATCGCTGCGCTGCAGTCTCGCAAAGGTGCAGTTGTTTGATTGCCCGGAGGGGCTCCCTTTAGGAGCCCCGGGCGTCAAGCCCGCCGCCCGGGTGGGGCGTGCCATATGAAGTCGGTTAGATTGTGTCAGCCGACCGCGTGAAGTTCGTTTAATCGATGAATACCGGCCGCGCCGGTCAGGCCGTCCCAATTGTCGCCGCGGCCCTCGCGCCACCCGTTAATCCAGGCTTGGCGTACTTCGGGATGAGAAAAAGGACATAGATCGCGAGATTTACCGTGTATGCCATGCTGATAACCGCGTAGAAATGCTCGTTCCATCGGATCACGCTTGAGTCTTCTCATTGGGTATTGCCCTCAGTGGTTGACTGGTGTTCCCGTTGACCTCAAATAGAGGTCGGCAGATAGACTGCCAACGAAGCCCGCTGCCGGCGTGGCGGGTTCTACCAGACATCATTGCGATGTCGGCTGAGTCGAGTTCTAACTCAAATACTTCCGGCGCGGGAATGACCGTTTTGTAATAAGCAAGTAACCGAACTGTGATGCTGCCCATAAGGCGCGCTAGGCGCGCTTTTCAAGTAGCCTGCTGCTACGCCGCCGGGTCAGGTTCTCGACGAAACAGTCGGAACCGCTCCAACTCAAAATAGATCCAGAGTGGATTGTCCGCCGGATCCAATACTATTTTCTGGACACGCCATGATCGATCGCCATGAACTCATTCTCACCTGCCCCAAAGGGTTGGAAGGCCTATTGCTGGATGAAGCCATTGGGCTGGGGCTGGGTGAGGCACGGGAGCAGACCGCTGCGATTCGCGGCTTTGCCAACATGGAAGTTGCCTATCGGTTGTGTCTTTGGTCACGCCTGGCCAATCGAGTTCTGCTCGTAATCAATCGGTTCTCCACGGTAAACGCTGAAACCCTGTACGAGGGTGTGCATCAGGTGGACTGGTCTGAGCATCTTGAGGCGAACGGCAGCTTGGCAGTGGAATTCAGTGGTCACGGTTCCGGAATCGACAATACCCACTTCGGTGCGCTCAAGGTCAAGGATGCAATTGTCGATAGGCTCAGAACGGCCAGTGGTGAGCGGCCTAGTATCGACAAGCTCAACCCAGACTTGCGCGTGCATCTGCGTCTGGATCGTGGGCAGGCGATCCTCTCCCTGGATCTTTCAGGCCACAGCCTGCATCAGCGCGGATATAGACTGCAGCAGGGCGCTGCACCATTGAAGGAGAACCTCGCAGCCGCAGTGCTCATCCGGGCCGGCTGGCCCCGGATAGCTGCCGCTGGGGGCGCGCTGACCGACCCTATGTGCGGTGTCGGCACCTTTCTCGTCGAGGGTGCCATGATCGCAGCGGATATGGCACCCAATCTGCGCCGTGAGCGCTGGGGGTTCAGCGCCTGGCTTGGACATGTTCCTGCACTATGGAACCGGCTGCATGCCGAAGCACAGGCGCGCGCCGATGCCGGTTTAGCCAAACAACCGCTTTGGATACGCGGTTACGAGGCTGACCCACGGCTGATTCAGCCGGCCAAGAACAATATCGAGCGCGCTGGGCTTGCGAGCTGGATCCGGGTGTACCAGGGTGATGTCGCGACTTTCGAGCCGCGCCCGGACCAGAACCAGAAGGGCCTTGTGATCTGTAATCCTCCTTATGGGGAGCGCCTCGGGGACGAAGCGAGCCTGGTCTATCTCTATCAGAATCTCGGCGAACGGCTGCGGCAGGCCTGCCTCGGCTGGGAAGCGGCAGTCTTGACCTCCGCACCTGACCTAGGCAAGCGCATGGGTATCAGAAGCCATAAGCAGTACGCGTTCTGGAATGGCGCGCTACCGTGCAAGCTACTTCTGATCAAGGTCCAACTCGATCAATTCGTGACCGGCCAACGTTCGCCGTCAACCGAGGTGAAGTCAGATGTGAGCGCGGAAGACAAGCCGGTAGCGGAGTTGGCGCGCTTGAGTGAAGGTGGCCAGATGTTTGCCAACCGCCTGCAGAAGAATCTCAAAGTGCTGGGCAAATGGGCTCGCAAGCAGAACATCCAGTGCTATCGGCTATACGATGCGGACATGCCTGAATATGCGTTGGCAATTGATCTCTATGGCGACTGGGTTCACGTGCAGGAATACGCGCCGCCGCGCTCGATTGATCCGGACAAAGCCCAGGCGCGTTTGTACGACGCCTTGGGGGCTATTCCACAGGCGCTGGGTATCTCTCGAGACCGCGTTGTCGTCAAGCGCCGCGAACGCCAAAGCGGAACCCGCCAGTACGAGCGCCAAGCCAGCCAGGGCGAATTTCTTGAAGTCCGGGAGGGCGACGTCAAGCTGCTGGTGAACCTTACCGACTACCTTGATACCGGGCTTTTTCTCGATCATCGTCCGCTTCGGCTGCGCATTGCACGGGAAGCGTCCGGCAAGCGGTTCCTGAACCTGTATTGCTATACGGCCACTGCGACGGTACACGCGGCTAAGGGCGGCGCTCGCAGCACAACCAGCGTTGATCTGTCGAAGACTTACCTGGATTGGGCGAGACGTAATCTGGCGTTGAATGGGCTGTCAGACCGACAGCGCCTCGAGCAGGCCGATGTGATGAGCTGGCTGGAGGAGGACCGCGGTGAGTACGATCTGATCTTCATCGATCCTCCGACATTCTCCAACTCCAAACGAATGGAAGGCGTGTTCGACGTTCAGCGTGATCACGTCGCTTTGCTAGACCTCGCGATGGCGCGACTAGCCACGGGCGGGACGCTCTATTTTTCCAACAACTTTCGCAAGTTCGTCCTCGAAGCGGACATTGCACAGCGCTATGCCGTTGAGGAAATTTCTGGGGCTACCATGGATGAAGATTTCCGTCGCAACAGCAAAATCCATCGCGCCTGGAAACTCCAGGCACGTTGAAGCAGCGGAGTAGGGCGGTGGGGCGTCCACTTGAAAGCCCCACCACCATGCGCAGCTTCTAGCCTGCTACGAAGTCCGCCATTGGCATCCTGTTAGCGTTGCGCTGTATTTTCGGAGCTTGGGCGGTTGTATAGGCTGACGAGCACCTGGTCGAGTATCGACGAGGCGCCCCATGGTCTCGGGTGGTTGAGTATCGCGACTACCGCCCAAGTCTTGCCTTCACTGTCTCGGCTGAAGCCCGCAATGGCCCGCACGGTATTCAGGGTGCCGGTTTTGAGATGCGCTTTGCCGGCTACGCCCGTATTGCGTAGGCGTTTGCGCATGGTTCCGTCCACTGCTGCGAGCGGCATCGATGAAATGAACTCTGCTGCGTAAGGGCTTTGCCATGCAGCTTGCAGCAGGCTGGCCAACTCACGCGCACTTACGCGTTCCGCACGCGACAGGCCAGAACCGTTCTCGATGACCAGATGCGGTGAGATCAGGCCCTTTTTCGCCAGCCATTGCCGAATCACACGTTGCGCCGCCATGGAGTCGTCACGATCGGCATCGTTGCGAAACTCTGCGCCCAGACTTAAAAACAGCTGTCGCGCCATCGTGTTGTTACTGTATTTGTTTATGTCGCGAATAATCTCGACCAGATCGGGTGAATAGGCACGAGCAATCATGCGTGCATCTTTCGGAACTGCAGATACGCGATCGCCGCCCAGAATGTTGCCTCCAAGTTCCTTCCAGATTGCTCGGACCGCCCCGGCTGCGTAGCGTTGGTGATCCAGCAGCGAGAGATAGGTTTGGCCGCTGCACCCTGCCGGTAGCTTGCCGGTGACCACGACCGTCACACCGTCGGCGTCCTCGATGGGGTTGTAGCGAATGTCCGGCCAACCCGGGCATTTTTCTTTAGGCAGCGCCTGAATGCGATTGTCGATGCGGACCGTTTCGATGGGCGGCTCCACTATTACCTTCACATTGCCGTCGTCATTGCGGGCAATGAAGCGAAGTGCCTTGAGGTTGACCAAGAGGGAATCCGGCCCGACCAGAAAAGGTTTGTTCTTGTCGTTGCCATCATCGTCGAAGACGGGCAGGTTCGGTTGCACGAAATGGCTGCGGTCCAGCACCAGGTCACCCGTTACGGTCTCGACGCCATTTGCCCGCAGGTCGCGTAGCAATAGCCAGAGTTTTTCCATGTTGAGCTTTGGATCACCGCCACCCTTTAGGTAGAGGTTGCCATTGAGCGTGCCGTTTTCGATCGGCCCATCAGCATGGAATTCGGTTTTCCACTGGTGATTGGGCCCTAACAGCTCCAGCGCAGCGTACGTCGTAACCAGCTTCATCGTGGAAGCCGGGTTCACTGATACGTCAGCATTGATGAAGGTAGGCGCCCCCCCGCCGTTTAGCGGCAGCATCACGACCGAAAGCGCGCTGCTTTCAATCTTGTTGGCTTTGAGCGCCTGCGCCACGCGGGGTGGCAAGGTCTGATTGACCGTCTCAGCGAATGTCGGCCCCGCCAAGGGCAGCGTCAGCATAGCGATGGCAACACAGCTTTGAAGTTTGCTAATTGTTCTACCCCGAAGGGAAGACAGACTCGAAATCAACGACATGGAGGTTCCCTACAGCGTTCAGGGAAGAATGAAGGGCCATTATGCCCACGTCCGAGAAGAGACATGCTTCTCATCCGACAAGCGTAGCCGCATGCCAGCAGTGCCCGCAAAAAAGCTTCATAGGCGACATAAGATGAAATGAAGAGCCTTTAGAGTAACCGGCCCGCAATCGCGAAATTGTGGCGTTGCTGTTAGAGTGCGCGCCGTCATCTCGTTAGTAAAAGGACCGATTCAATGGCTACCAATCGCTCGCGTCGCTTGCGCAAGAAACTCTGTGTCGACGAATTCCAGGAGCTGGGTTTCGAGGTCAACCTGACCTATAGCGACGGTCTTGAGGCAAAAGCTGTGGATGATTTCCTCGAGGCCTTCCTCAACGAAGCAATCGAGGCTAATGGCTTAGGCTACATCGGCGGGGAAGATTACGGTTTTGTCTGCCTGGCAACCCGCGGTTCGGTCAACGAAGAACAGCGTGGGCAGGTTGAAGCTTGGCTCAAGGGCCGCAAAGAACTTTCAGACTTCACAGTCAGCCCGTTGATGGACGTGTGGTATCCAGAGAACGAGATCAACGCTAAGGCTTGATCGAGTCGTTGCTGTCTTGATCGGTTTCGGCTGGTCGCCTTGATCTGCGCAATGCAATCCGGGCGACCAATCGACGCAGCGCCACCATCAGTAACGTAGCGCTTAACGCCACGCCCACTCCTATTGCAGCATTGATCAGGCGTAATTGGGGGAGTTCCCAGTCCTGCGCCAATGTTTCAGCTAGCAATACGAAGCTCAGGGTCGTCTGCAGAACAAAAAGCCCATAGTGGTTGGACTGAAACGCGCGGCTCAGCATGACCAGCGGCAGCATGATCATTACCATCATCGGCGGGTCGGCCAGGCTATGGCCCATGTAAATCAACACCGCAGCTGCGCAAAAAATGCCGACTCCTGCTTGCACCGCGCGAACGAGACTGCGCTGCAGATCCAATTGTAGAGTCGTAAATACCGCTAGCGTCAGCCAATAACCCCTCGGTAGATTCGCCATCGTTACGATGAGCCCGCTCGTAGCTGCTGCAAGCATGTAAGTCAATGCGTGCAGGCGCCATTGACGAATGGGTGTGCGCCGGGCCCGTCGGCGCAAGACTTTGAGCATACTGAACAGCCGTGGCATGTAGGGCCACATACGCAATCCATGAATGCCGCGCAGACCAAAGGCGAGCAGCGTGACCCATAGCCCTCCCAGCGCGAACAGCGCGGCAATGGCCTGTGGATTGTTGAAGTCGCCGATACCATATTGGCCCTGTCCGAGGCACAGGCAGATTGCCAGGCCAATGCCCAATTTGCCGGCTTCACTTCCGTAGCGCTGCAGCCAGGCCAGCAGCAGCCCATAGAAGGCAAATAAGCCAAGACTGACCAATGGATGTGTCGCAGACCAGAATCCAAGGCCTGCGCTGCCTGCGCCCAATCCGATCAGAAGCAACATTCGCAACATGCCCAGCCGATGGAGCGGGTTCGCCTTCGCGGCCTGAAATGCGCCGACTGTTGCCCAGAGAAAGCCAGGGTGGCCGCTGAACAGACCGAGCAGCAGAGGTAGTGCGCATCCAAGGCCAGCAACCGCCGCTGCACCCCAGGCGGGTCGGCCGGGCTGCCAGCCAATGAACTTCCAGAAAGACTTCTTCATCTGGTCATGTCGGGCTCGAGCGACCGGTCATCTCACCAGCCATTTCTGTAGCGTAGCTGTCTGTCATTCCGGCGATGAAATCAATCATCCTCACGAAGGACTGGTACAGGGTCCAGTCTGGATTCGGCGCGCTGCTGCCAAGCAGATCAAGTATCCGGCGATTTTTGAAAGAGGGTGTCCGACCACCATGTTGCTCCAAGGCGGCACCGCAAAACGCGTTGAGAAGTATCTCGAGGGTGGTGTACGCGCCAATCTCATGGAGTGTCTTGCGCTTGTCCTGAAAAATCTTTTCGCGGGCCATAGCCTTGGCTTGCAGCACGCACTCCTTGGCAGGGCCGTGCATGTGCTCGACAAGATCTCCCGCCAGACTGCCAGAAAGCAGAGCACTTTGCTGCTCCACAAATGCGTCAGCCGCCGCGTTGGTAAGGTGCTCGATGGCCTTCCCGCGCAGTATTGCCAATTTGCGCCGGCGTGAATCGGCCGGGCCAAGCTGGCGGTAGGTCTCCGGAATATCATCACCAACCAGGTCCAGCAGCAGGCCTTCGACTTCTGGATAGTCCAGCAGATCCATTTCGAGGCCATCTTCCAGGTCAATGAGGCCGTAGCAGATGTCGTCTGCAGCTTCCATCAGGTACACCAATGGATGGCGTGCCCAGCGTTGCTCCTCAATCTGTGGCAGGCCGAGTTTTGCGGCAATCTGCTCAAGGAGGGGCAGCTCGCTCTGATAACAGCCGAATTTATGCTTTTTGTAGCCCAATGCCTCCGCGTGACGGGACGTCCATGGGTACTTGAGGTAAGTTCCCAGCGTTGCGTAGGTGAGGCGGGTGCCGCCGTCGAATTGGTGGTATTCGAGTTGAGTCAGGACTCGAAAGCCTTGAGCATTGCCTTCGAAATTTAGGAAGTCGGTTCGCTCCGCGTCACTCATATCATCGAGCCAGCCGCGACCGGCCGCCTGTTGAAACCAGTGCCGGATAGCATCTTCACCCGAATGGCCGAAAGGCGGGTTGCCGATGTCGTGAGCCAGGCAAGCGGACTGGATGACCATGCCCAGATCGGCTGGACTGCACCACGCCGGCATGTCATCGCGAAGTACTTCGCCCACACGCATGCCAAGCGACCGGCCAACGCAACTCACTTCGAGCGAATGGGTTAGCCTTGTATGGATATGGTCGTTGCTTGATACCGGATGCACCTGGGTTTTGCGCCCAAGTCGGCGGAATGCGCCCGAGAAAATAATTCTGTCATGATCTTTGTGAAAAGGGCTTCGCCCGAGTTCCTCGTCACTGTGAACAGCCTTACCGAGGCGTTCACGGTTCAACAGGGTCTGCCAGTCCAAGAGCAACCTCCTTGATGTCGCCTGTGAGGCAGGTTTGCTAGCGCGGTACTACGCCCGAAACCGGGTGCGAGGACAGATCCAGCTAAAAAGTATTCATGTACTCGGAGCAGACTACAGCACTTACTGACTGCTGGACCATAGCCTAGGCCGGGTCTGGCAGACAGTAGTGCTGCGATCATCTATGGTTCGTCACCGCTTAGGGGCGTAGCCTGCGAATAATGGGATACATAAGCATCCCAACCCGGGCTAGCTTGCCAAATTTACCCAGCCTACGGCCAAAGAGCGTCAAGCCCAATGTTGCAGCGATCATCAGAGGTCCCTTGCCTCCGTTGTGGTCACTACTGCCGCTGCGATGTGTCACCATCCCCTTAATCCGCTGAAATGGGTGTACAAGCGGTTGAGAATGGTAAAGCACCTGTTGGCGGTTCATCTCCATGCGCAATCGAACAAGGTCTTTTCGCATAGCCAAGTCAGTTGAACTGCTAAGTGGAATGCTCATGGCAATAAACGCTCCCGATTACGGGCGAGTTCTTCGACAGTCGCTTGGAAAGGCGAGGCGCTTGCCTTGGCGAGCCTAATCGCGCGGCTGATGCAGATTACCAAGACGATCGCATAGACCGCACAGAGAACGAGTATCGCCGCGATAGGATTGCTATCCCAAAAAGCGATGACAATCGCTGCCGAAAGCCCAACCAAGATCAACAACCCGAGTATCAAGCTGACACTCGCCAGAAGGAACAACTTGAATACCCTGACGCGCTCTTCTTGAAACTCAATTCCGATGAGTTCCAGATGCCCCTGCACAAGGCCAGCTATAGCGCTACCCATCTTTTTGATGGATGGCGCAGGGGCATCGTCAGCGTGTCTGGTTTCCATTGGATCCGTTCCCCACATTAGCGGCGGGTGATCAGGCCGAGCAGAAAACCAACTCCTGCCGCGATGCCGATCGATTGCCAAGGGTGAGTATGAACATACTCTTCGGTGCATTGGATAGCGGCCTGGCCTTGCTCGCGAAGGGTGCCTTCCTGTTCTTTGAGCATTTCACGGGCGCGGCTCAGGTTAGCGTTAATCTTGCCACGCAGTTCTTCGGTTTGGCTTCCGGCAGTATCTTGCGTGTGCTTGAGCAGACGCTCTGTATCACCGATAAGGGTATGGAATTCCTCGATCAATGCGTTCTGCGCAGCCTGAAGGTTGCGGCGATGTGCGGATTTGTCGATCAGAGACGAAGGGTTTGTGCTGGTTGTTCCATCGGGGATTGGCGTGTTGTCGGTGGTGCCGAAAGTCGATTCGGTAGACATCTGCATTTCCTCTTGAGTCTCGCAGGGACGACAGGTCCCGGTGCCTAGAGATTTCGAGCATGCAGTTGAAGCAAGGTTCCCGCTTCGTTTGAAATCGGCGCGCCGCGCTTGAGCAAGGTCAACTTTGGCACTTGAATCTATCGCGTATCAAAAAAGAAAACCCGCCGAAGCGGGTTTTCATTACAACTGCGAGCGCTATTAAAGCAGCGGCAGAGTGTAGCTGACGATCAGACGGTTCTGGTCGATATCGCGGGTGAAGTTGCTACGCATAGTAGCGTTTCTCCAACGTACGCCCAGGTTCTTCAGTGCGCCATCTTGGAACACATAAGCAACATCGGTGTTGCGTTCCCACTCTTTACCTTCCGAAACGCCGGCGCCACGCTCGATATTGTCACCGGTGACGTAACGAGTCATGAAGGTAAGGCCAGGAATACCGACCGATGCGAAGTTGAAGTCATAGCGAGCCTGCCAAGACTTCTCGTCGCGGTTGCCATAGTGACCAACCTGAACGTAGTTAACCAGGAACGGATCGGTACCGCCAACGTAAGCGAAGCCGGTGTCGCCGCTCATTTCCTGGTAGCCCAGCCCGAAGCTGTGGCCGCTCAGAGAATAGGTGGCCATTGCGCCGAACGCTTTGTTGTCGACGTTCGTGCTGCCATCGTCCTTCGAGCGGGCATAACGTACATCAGTCTTCAGGGACTGCTTGTCAGCCAACGGCAGGACATGAACAAGGTTGAAAGAGTGCTGCTTATACATCTCTTCCAGCTTGCTGTAGTAGTACGACGCGGTCAGGTTGTCGATTACCTTGTAGCTGCCGCCCAGATAACGGAAGTCGTCGGTCAGGTTGGAGCGACCGCTATCCATACGGATGCCGCTGACGTTTGATCCGCTAACGTTGCTCAGAATGATGTCTTGGTTGTTAGTGGAGTCGCGGTTGTTGACCCGATTCAGATAACCAGCATCCAGCGTCAGGTTGTCGACTTCCAAAGAAGTGATCTGGCCGCCCTGGAATGTCTGCGGAAGCAGGCGGCTGTCGCTAGAAGCGATCGCCATGTTTTTCAGCTGCAGGTCACCAACTTTAAGCGTGCTCTTGGAGACACGAGCCTTAGCGGCATACGTGATATGCGAATAGTTGTCCTGCGATCCTGCCTTGCCTTGTGCGGCATTTACGCTTGAAAGGTCCGCCGGCAACAGGCCAGTTCCACCTGAGCCACCGCCGCCGTCAAGCTTGACTCCCAGCAGGCCCATGGCATCGAGACCAAACCCTACGGTACCTTCGGTAAAGCCAGACTCGTAGCGCAACAAGAAACCTTGAGCCCACTCTTCTTGCTTGCTCTGACCGTTCACAGTTGAGCTTACAGGATCGCGCAGGTCGTTGTTGTAGTAAAAGTTGCGGAGTTCCAAGTTGGCTTTGCTGTCTTTAATGAACTCTGCTTGAGCCATCGAAGGAATAGCCAGTGTTGCTCCCAGAGTGGCTAGGGCCACGCCCCGGGCGATTGGGGTCTTGAGCATTTCTTATTTCTCCTCGTTGGATGATGCTCTGAAGTCGCTCTTACGGCGCCGTGTAATTAAACACTACCTCAGTAGTTGGGCCTTTAGACATTGGTCTCGAAGGCTTAAGCATGGAGGCATCGACTAACTTCATCAGCAGAAAAGCCAGGCAACAAGTGGTGCCAAAAGCCGCTACCGATACTCACGTATACCCCCGGCCCTGTAGCTCTGTGGCCGCTTGGGCTGCCGCATCCTAGCCGTTTGTCGCTCTCCCGTCGATTGCGAAAATCAAACCGTCGTTTGAGTGGGTTCGAAGTCACACTTTCGCGCCATCCATTAGGCCGAAAGAATGACATCCTCGGGGTGTCAGTCGAGTTGGATTGAACTGCTAGAATTATGGTGTTATCTGACTGAGCTCAGTTTATGTATCTTCCCGAATGCCAACTATTTGGAACGCTGGGTTGTCACCTGTGCGAACAGGCCGAGGCAGTGGTTCTGCCTTTGGTCGAGCATGGGTTACTGGTCGAGTTGCTGGATATTGTCGAGCGGCCTGAATGGGTCGACGACTACAGCTTGCGTATTCCCGTATTGCGACGAGTTGACACGGGGGCTGAGTTAGATTGGCCGTTCGAGATGGACCAGGTCGTTAGGTTTCTGCAACGCTGAAGCCGCTACGTTTGTTGCTATGCACCCGAACGAACAAAGACCCGAGTCTAGAGGAGAGCCATTAAACATTTATGACAGCTTAGGGGATTTATCCCCTAAATGAAAAAACCGGCCATTGGCCGGTTTCTATGCATCTCGCTAACATTATAGAGAAAGATGCCGGGTCTTGGTCGGAGCGACTGGATTCGAACCAGCGACCTTCTCGTCCCGAACGAGACGCGCTACCAAGCTGCGCTACGCTCCGAAGATGGCCGGCATTTTACCTAAAAAGATTTGCTTCACAAGGGTTTAGCAAAGGCTTTTTTTGTTGCTAGGAGCTGCCTTTTGTTGCGTCGCAGAGCTCTAATATTTAGAGCTCCTTGACGGTTCGAACCTGGTCCTTGTTGACGCGCCCTGGCTTACCGTCAAGGCCTTCGAACTCATAGAAGCCAGCATCATCATCATATTCCGGCTGGTCGAGTGTTTGAATTTCACGGCCATCGTTGAGCGTAATAACGCTAGGGTTCGAGCAGCCCGCCAAAAAAGTCAGCCCTGCCATGAGTGCGAGAGTAGGTACATTTATCAAGCGCATGATGATTCTCCTTCAATGGTTGGGTCTGTGACGATGGACGGCTTCGCTAAGTTCCCAGTGGGGGTGGCTGAGCGGAGAGCAAATCTGGTGAGTTCAGGTTGGCGAGACGGGGGTCGTTGGGATCTAAATCGAGGGGGCGTGCACCATGAGAAGTTAGTACCCTTCGATTGCTACGTTCTCCATCTTTCCAGGCGGCTTCGATAGCGGGACATAGAGCGGTTGGAATGATGCAAAACAATGGTTCCCATTGAACTCCGCGTCGCACCATGAGCGGAACGCTGGGCGCTTGCCTAGCGGCGAGGTAGAGTTGCCTGAGCAGTGAGTCGTCTATCAGTGGGGCGTCACAGGGCAAAACCATCAAGAGCGGGTGCCTAGCTACTGCAAGCCCTGCTCGTATTCCCGCGAGCGGACCCGCGAAATCACTCCAATCATCCTCTACCAGCTTGTCGGCGAAGGGCGCATAGAGCGAGTGATTACGATTGCAGGAAATTAGCAGGTCATCAGTAAGTGATCGGGCAACTCGATGCGACCATGCGATCAGAGGCTTGCCGTGCCACTCGACCAAGCCCTTGTCTCTACCACCCATTCGTCGACCCTGACCGCCAGCAAGCAGCAGTATCGAGCAATCCATGAGCATGCTGTTTTGCATCAAGTGCTCCGCCAAAAGCCTGTGATATAACACCTCGCCATTGATTCCACCAATCGGGAAGCCTCATGAGCCACCTCGCTAATCAAGCCTTTGTTCCACTGAATATCGCGGTCCTGACGGTAAGCGACACTCGTTCGCTGGAAACCGACACGTCAGGGCAATTGTTGGTCGATCGTCTATTGGCGGCAGGGCATCGGCTCGCTTCGAGAGTGTTGCTAAAAGACGATCTGTACAAGATACGTGCGCAAGTCGCGACTTGGATAGCCGAGGATGTCGTCCAGGTCGTGCTGATTACGGGTGGCACCGGCTTTACCGCGCGCGACAGCACACCAGAAGCGGTCGGATGTCTGCTTGATAAGCAAGTGGACGGTTTTGGCGAGCTGTTTCGCCAGATTTCGGTTTCTGATATCGGCAGTTCTACTGTGCAA
The DNA here is from genome assembly GCF_003696365.1 of Stutzerimonas zhaodongensis. Lineage (GTDB taxonomy): Bacteria > Pseudomonadota > Gammaproteobacteria > Pseudomonadales > Pseudomonadaceae > Stutzerimonas > Stutzerimonas zhaodongensis. The sequence continues at coordinate 1,131,417 of NZ_RFFM01000001.1, read as the reverse complement.
TCGCGGGCCCTGGCTGGGTTGGCAAACTCGACGTTGGTCTGTTGCCTTCCCGGTTCAACCAATGCTTGCCGCACCGCCTGGGATGGCATTCTCGGTGAGCAGCTCGATGCGCGTCACCGGCCATGCAACTTTGTTCCTCATCTCAAGCAGGCGGAGCCTTGCGAGACCCGCTCATGACGGGCGGAATTCCTTCGGCTTTGATGCCAGTCGAGCAGGCTCTCGAAGCGCTGTTGAAGATGGCTGAGGGCGCACTGATTCATGATGTGGAAAGTGTTCCGCTCGACAAGGCGGGGGCGCGCGTGCTGGCGGAGCCTCTAGTCGCGACTCTAGACCTGCCGCCTTGGCCGAACAGTGCCATGGACGGATATGCCCTCCGCCATGAGGATCTTCGCGGGGAGCCGTTGAAGGTCAGCCAGAAGATTTTTGCCGGCGCTGAGCCGGCGCCTCTCGAATCTGGGACTTGCGCGAGGATATTTACCGGCGCGCCAATGCCGGAAAACGCAGATAGCGTTGAAATGCAGGAGCATGTTGAGATCCTGGCCGATGGTCGCGTACGGTTTCTTGAGCCTGTGAGAGAGGGCCAGCATGTACGTCCTCGGGGCGGCGAGGCTCAAACAGGTGATGAAGTGCTGGCAGCTGGTGTTCGCCTTGGACCGATTGAGCTGGGGCTTGCCGCGTCGCTGGGGTTGCCTCACTTGAAGGTAGTCCGAAAGATCAAGGTCGCTCTACTGTCGACCGGTGACGAGCTGGTCGATCCGGGTCAAGCGCTCAACCCAGGGCAAATCTTCAACAGCAACCGGGTATTGCTGAGCCACTGGCTGGAGCGTTTGGGGTGCGAGGTTATCGATGCCGGTATCGTGCCTGATGATTTGACACAGGTCCGAGCCTGTTTGATGGGGCTTGGTCATGCTGATCTGATCCTCTCCACTGGAGGGGTTTCGGTTGGTGAAGCCGATTTTCTTGGCCAGGTGTTACGTGAGGACGGCGATCTCACATTCTGGAAGCTCGCGATCAAGCCGGGCAAGCCACTAACTTGTGGCAGCTACCGTGGAATCGCTGTGATTGGGCTGCCAGGGAACCCAGCGTCAACGCTGGTGACATTCGGGCTACTGGCTCGCGCATACCTGTTGCGGCGCATGGGTGTCGCGGCGGTTGAGCCGTTATGCTGTGAGGTTCCAGCAGGCTTCAGTTGGTCCCGGGCCGGTTCTCGCCGTGAATATCTCAGGGCCCGCCTTGAGGGCGGTCGGGCTGTTTTGTATTACAACCAGAGTTCTTCGATTCTGCGTAGCGCTGCCTGGGCTGACGGTCTGGTGGAGATACCGGAACACGCCTGTCTGGAGGAGGGGGAGCTTGTGCGCTTTATTCCGTTCGCAGAACTGCTTGGTTGAGCTGCATCACGTATTACCTGATGAGTATGACTATGCACTACGTCGGAGAATTGAAGGCCATAATAAACTGATTGCATTTCTCACGGTCTATTTCACCGGTCCGCTGAGCGCAATGCTCAACGCGTCCGGTTACCATACAAGGAGAAATGTGATGCAGGAGAGAAATGCCTGGGTCGACTATGCCAAGGCCATTGGGATCATTCTGGTCGTGTACGGGCATGTCGCACGTGGAGTCTTCAATGCTGGCCTGCCCATGGACGAGGATAGTTATCTTCTGGTCGACAGCATCATCTATAGCTTCCACATGCCTCTGTTCTTCTTTCTCTCGGGTTTGTTTTTCTACGACTCTCTGATCAAGCGTGGCAAGACGGGGCTTATCGTCAACAAGGTCGATACGATCGTCTACCCTTTTATAGTGTGGTCACTGTTGCAAGGTTTGGTTGAGGTTGTGCTTTCAAACTATACGAACGGAGAGGTCACCTTGGGGCAGGTGTTCTCACTGCTCTGGTCTCCGCGTGCTCAGTTCTGGTTTTTGTACGCGCTATTCCTGGTCTTTGTCGTATGTTCCTTCGTTTACGCCAAGGCCGACCGCCGCTATTTTCTGCCGATACTTTTAGGCTTCGGTGCGTTCTATGTCTTGAAGCAAAACGTCGATATGGGCCGGATTGGAAACTTCATTTTCGGTAATGCCGTGTTCTTTGCGTTGGGCGTCTGGTTCAATGAGATCAAGGCGTATTTCCTGGCCCGCTATGCTTCATTGACAGTTATTTTCGGTGCGCTGTTCATCGTCGGTCAGTACCTGTTTCACATCACGTTTGGCCTGAACTGGGAGGTTGGCGGGCTTCCGGTTTTAACGCTGGCGACCATCTCGATACTCTTCATGGTCACGTTATCGATGTGGCTGGGCAACGTTCGCATCGAGTGGTTGCTGTTCATCGGCGCTTCTTCGATGACTATCTATTTGATGCATATCCTAGCGGGCAGCGGAATACGGGTCATCTTGAGCAGTTTCATGGGTGTCGATTCAATCCCGGTCCACCTGATCGCTGGAACGATCGTCGGATTGGCTGCTCCGCTAGTAGCGCAGCTCATCGTCAAACGATACGACCTGTCATTCCTGTTCACGCCGCCAAAATCAATTTCTGCGACGGCCTTGCGAACCCGCCGAACCGTTGCGCAGTAATGCTGACATCTGACATCCCTGCCACTGTGTTGTGGCCTCTGACTCAGGGTCAGGGGTGTTGCACTTTTGCAATCTCGTTAGATCTGGTGCCGCTCCGTCGCTTGATGCCGCGTGAGCGCCTGCTCTCTGACGAACGCCGGTCAGCCTGCCGGGTCAGTTGAGTAGCGCCAAGCCCGGTCATGATGCCGACAATGTTGACTGTCATGTCGGCCAATGACGGACTGCGGGAAGGGGTGAGCGCTTGGAGGAGCTCGATTGAAGCTGCGCCAACGATTATCCAGACGAACAGTGATCCGAGTTTCGCTTTTGGGAAGGCCAGATAGGCCAAGTGGGCCAGCACGGTGAAGCCGGCCCAGTGGTAGAGCTTGTCGGATCCTTGGTAAAGCTGGGTGTTCGGAGTGTCCTTCAACGCCATGAATCCGATTACCAATACGGCGACTCCAAATACCGCCAGTCTGCGTGCTTGTTGATACTGCATTTTAAAGTCGCTCATCGGTCGTGTATCCGCTGCAGCGGAATTGCGCATGAGTGGTGTCATGGCAAATTGCCGCTACAGCGTACGCGCCGTCTCGCTTGCAGTTCAAGCCTGAGGGCACCTCGGGGAAGTTAAAACGACAGATGGTGATGTCGATTAGCCGCAATTCACTCGCTTGACTCTCAGCGTTTCGTCGGTAGAGATCGTCAAGCGCTGTGCGTTGTACTCCAGGGTGACGATATCGCCGGGCCGAAGGACTCGAGCGATGGCGGCTCCGCTTTTGATTCTTGCCTGATCCTGGATCTCAGGGCTCACTTGTATCCCGATAAGGTCTTCAACGTATTCGACATTGCACAGTCCTGAGCTCGGCTGGGGGCTTCGGCCAGTGTCAGATGTAGGGGACTGACAGCCAATAAGAGCGCCGGCACAGAAGGTGAGCAGGGCTATTGAATGAATGGTTTGCATATCAGGCTTCCTGAGTTGATTACTACGATAGAAGGCGTCATTGAAGTCAGTGGCGCAGCGTGGAAAACAAACCTTCTCCAAGGAACTAGCGGAACAGACAAGTCCTCTTATGTCTGACGGTCCACCGCAGGTTGTGTGGGCTACCGAATAAAAAGACTAGGAGTTCCGCCATGTTCAAGTCATCGATGATGAAGCGCGTCGCCACCCTGCTGGCTGCGATGCATTTCATGTTGTTTGCACAAATCCCTATGGCTCAGGCGACGATGATTGGTACTCCGGAGATTATCTCCGAGCATCAGCAGCAGGTCGATCGGCAGCAATTGCTGACAATGCTAGAAGATGACGAGGTTCAGAAGAAATTGGTGTCGCTGGGTGTGGAGCGCGATCAGGTGGAGCAGCGTATCAATAGCCTGACGCCGGCGGAGCTCGCACAGTTCAATCAGCAGTTGGATCAGGCGCCAGCGGGTGCAGGTGTTGTAGGGATCATTGTTCTCTTCCTGGTGATTTTCATCATTACCGACCTCCTTTGTGCGACTAACATCTTCAACTTCGTCAACTGCATCAATCGCTGATGCCGCGACTGGTTCTGCTCTTGGCGATAGCGCTGCTCGGGGCATGTGCGCGGGTCCCAATCGTACCGATTGGGACCTTGGGCATACCGGAGCAGGCTGAACTTACTGAAGTCCCTTTCTTTCCGCAGGCTGAATATCAATGTGGCCCCGCAGCGTTGGCAACAATGCTCACGCAACGCGGAATAGGCACGTCCCCTGAGCAGTTGGTTGATCGAGTTTATCTGCCTGGGCGCAAAGGTAGCCTACAGGTAGAAATGATCGCTGCTGCAAGGGCTCATGACCTGCTTGTCTATCCGTTGGAACCCCGCCTTGAGGCGATCCTGGCCGAGGTTGCGGCTGGGAATCCGGTCCTGGTGCTTCAAAACCTGGCGTTTGATCGATGGCCTCAATGGCATTTCGCGGTCGTCGTGGGCTATGACTTGAATTCCCAGACCCTCGTGCTTCGCTCGGGCACAACTCGGCGCTGGACTGGCAGCTTCCGCCAGTTCGAGCGAAGTTGGGCTAAAGGTAAACGCTGGGCTGTAGTTACGACCGAGCCAGGCAAACTTCCTGGTACCGCTAGGGAAACCATATGGCTTAAGGCTGCCAGCGACCTGGAGCAGACAGGTCGACAAGAGGCTGCGTTGCAGGCATATGAGACGGCAACTGAACGTTGGTCGACAGGTCTGTCTTGGTTTGCGCTAGGCAATGCCAACTACTCATACGGCGACAAGCGGGCAGCGGAGCGAGCGCTGAGGAAGAGCGTCCAGCATGATTCGTCGTTCGCACCTGGGTGGTTCAATCTTTCGCAAGTCTTATCTGAAAAGGGATGTGCAAGGCACGCGTCACAGGCGCGTGCTTGCGCAGTCAAGTTAGAACCAGACGACGACCGATTCAAACAGACCCTCACCACAGAGGCCGGCAACGGTGCGGTTTGCGAGAGGTTGCCGATCTGCGGTGCCCAGTAATCCGTCAGAAGCCAATCCGATCACGCAAACTATAGTACAGCGCTCCAAGGGCGCTCAGCGGAGCGCTAAACCTTTGCCCACCGGGAAACGGGTAATGCGGCAAGCCGGCGAATGCGTCGAAACGCTCAGCTTGCCCTCGCAATGCCTCGGCGATGACTTTCCCTGCGATGTGGGTATAGGTGACACCATGTCCACTGCAACCCTGTGAGTAATAAAGGTTGCCGTCTAGACGCCCAACTTGTGGCAAGCGAGACAATGTCATCAAGAAGTTGCCGGTCCAGGCAAAGTCTATTTTGATATCGCACAGTTGGGGAAACGTCTTCAGCATCTTTGGGCGGATGATCGACTCGATATCTGCTGGATCCCTCGCGCCGTATACGACTCCACCACCATATATCAGGCGTTTGTCCGCTGACAGACGGAAATAGTCGAGCAAGTAGTTACAGTCTTCGACGCAATAATCCTGAGGCAGCAAGGCCGCTGCAAGTTCGGCGGTAAGGGGTTCGGTCGCCACGACCTGCGTGCCGCAAGGCATGGATTTAGCGGCAAGCTCTGGAACGAGGTTTCCCAGGTAAGCATTCCCGGCAACGACTACAAATTTCGCCCTTACTTCACCATGCTTTGTATGAACCCGCGGATTGGCCCCCCGATCAATCCTGATGGCGGGGCTCTGTTCATAGATGATGCCGCCTAACGATTCGACTGCAGCGGCTTCGCCTAGGGCCAGATTGAGTGGATGGATATGCCCACCGCCTTGATCGAGCATTCCGCCTATGTAGCGTTCGCAGGCGACCACATCTCTGATATCGCTTTGATCGAGCATTTGTAGCTGTCTATAACCGTAACGCTCCCACAATATTTTCTGAGCTTCCAAGTGCCGCATCTGCTTGGAATTCATTGCAGCAAAAACGCCACCATTCTTCAGGTCGCAGTTGATGTCGTACTGTTTAACGCGTTCGCGGATGATCTGCCCGCCCTCGAACGCCATGGCGCCAATCAATCTTGCCGCGTCGCTTCCAGCGCTGCGCTCGACCGTATCAAGGTCGCGGCTGTAACTATTAACGATCTGCCCACCGTTGCGTCCAGAGGCACCAAAGCCAACCTTGGCGGCTTCGAGCACCACAACTCGGAAGCCGTGCTCAAGTAGAAACAATGCTGTTGATAAGCCGGTGTAGCCCGCGCCAATCACACAGACATCAGTTTCGACGTTACTGCTTAATGCGTGGCGAAGCGGTGCGGCGTTTGCGGTCGCAGCATAGAAGGAGGAGGGGTAAGGGGTGTGCGACATAAGGCAAAGGCCTGTTTCGAATAATTGACGCCGATGCTATCTCGGCTGGCACACCTATACCATAGGGCCCAGGAACTCGCTTCCATGTCAAAAATTAAAAATATCAGTACGTTAGGTTAAAACTGCTTGACTCCTTCATTGGGGTCTCTACAATGCGCGTCCATCGGAGGCACATAGCTCAGTTGGTTAGAGCACCACCTTGACATGGTGGGGGTCGTTGGTTCGAATCCAATTGTGCCTACCAATTCCGAGAAGAGGGCCGCGCTAGCGGCCCTTTTTTTATGCATCACTTGTCAGTCGGGTTGCTTTCTGAAAGCATCCGTCCTTATTTTTCCAGAGACTTCGGTTCGTCTGAATCAGCCTTCGGGTTCCTGCCACTGTGCGGCGGGTCTTTCAGCGGGTCGCTTTCCTGGCTCATCCCAACCCACGTGGCCTTTGGTAGGGGTCACCACTAGGAGAGGAGGCGCCATGCCCACCATTACTCTTCCCGACGGTAGTCAGCGTTCATTCGATCACCCGGTATCCGTAGCCGACGTGGCGCAGTCCATTGGTGCAGGTCTTGCGAAGGCGACCCTTGCAGGTAAGGTCAACGGACGCCTGGTCGATGCGTGTGATGTGATCGAGAGCGACGCTAGCTTGCAGATCATCACGCCAAAGGATGAAGAAGGGCTGGAAATTATCCGTCACTCTTGCGCGCATCTGGTGGGGCACGCCGTCAAACAGCTCTATCCATCCGCGAAAATGGTTATCGGCCCAGTCATCGCCGAAGGCTTCTATTACGATATCGCCTTTGAACGTCCGTTTACCCCTGATGATATGGCTGCTATCGAACAACGAATGAAGCAGCTGATAGACACTGAATACGACGTGGTCAAGAAGGTTACGCCGCGCGCTGAGGTTATCGAAGTGTTCCGGTCGCGCGGCGAGGATTACAAGCTGCGGCTGGTTGATGACATGCCTGACGAGCAGGCGATGGGGCTGTATTACCACGAAGAATACGTCGATATGTGCCGAGGGCCACATGTGCCCAACACCCGGTTTCTCAAGTCCTTCAAGCTGACCAAGCTGTCTGGTGCCTACTGGCGTGGCGATGCCAAGAACGAACAGCTGCAGCGCGTCTACGGCACTGCTTGGGCGGACAAGAAGCAGCTCGCGGCCTATATTCAGCGAATCGAAGAGGCGGAGAAGCGCGACCATCGTAAGATCGGCAAGCGTCTCGACCTGTTCCATACTCAGGAAGAAGCTCCTGGGATGGTCTTCTGGCATCCGAATGGCTGGACGCTATATCAGGTACTTGAGCAGTACATGCGCGTTGTTCAGCGCGAGAATGGCTACCAGGAGATCCGGACACCTCAGGTTGTGGATCGCAGTCTTTGGGAAAAATCCGGGCACTGGGCAAACTACGCTGAAAACATGTTCACCACAGAGTCGGAAAGTCGCGATTACGCGATTAAGCCGATGAATTGCCCGTGTCATGTGCAGGTGTATAACCAGGGGCTTAAAAGCTATCGCGAGCTGCCGTTGCGTCTCGCTGAATTTGGCGCATGCCATCGCAACGAGCCCTCAGGCGCATTGCACGGGATCATGCGGGTCCGTGGCTTCACTCAAGATGATGCGCATATCTTTTGCACCGAAGAGCAAATGCAGTCAGAGTCTGCTGCGTTCATCAAGCTGACGCAGGCAGTTTATGCTGATTTCGGTTTCGATAATATTGAACTGAAATTGTCGACAAGACCGGAAAAGCGCGTTGGTTCGGATGATCTTTGGGATCGCGCTGAAGCCGCGCTCGCTGCAGCGCTGGACAGTGCAGGATTGCCATACGATTTGCAGCCGGGCGAGGGTGCTTTTTATGGGCCGAAGATAGAATTCTCCCTAAGGGACTGTCTGGGGCGTGTCTGGCAATGCGGCACACTTCAATTGGATTTCAATCTGCCAATCCGTCTGGGTGCCGAATACGTCAGCGAGAACAATGATCGCCAACATCCAGTCATGCTGCACCGCGCGATTCTCGGATCGTTCGAGCGGTTCATCGGTATTCTGATTGAGCACTACGAAGGCGCGTTCCCTGCTTGGCTTGCGCCTACTCAGGCTGTGGTGATGAATATCACTGACAAGCAGGCAGATTTCGCTGCAGAAGTGGAAAAAACACTCAACCAAAGCGGCTTCCGTGCCAAGTGCGACTTGAGAAACGAAAAGATCGGCTTTAAAATCCGCGAGCATACCTTGCTCAAGGTTCCCTATCTTCTGGTTATCGGAGATCGGGAAGTCGAGACACGAGCCGTTGCTGTGCGCACCCGTGAAGGCGTTGATTTGGGCTCCATGCCCCTTGATGACTTCGCCAGGTTGCTGACACAAGCGGTTTCCCGGCGTGGTCGCCAAGAATTGGAGTAATAACTATTAAGCGTGAAATGAGACAGGATAAACGAGCTGCACCCAAGGCCCCGATCAACGAGAATATCTCGGCTCGTGAGGTCCGTTTGATTGGTGCTGATGGCGAGCAGGTTGGCATCGTCTCGATTGATGAAGCGCTTCGTATAGCTGAAGAAGCGAAGTTGGATCTGGTGGAAATCTCCGCCGATGCGGTTCCTCCTGTATGCCGGATCATGGATTACGGCAAGCATCTGTTCGAAAAGAAGAAGCAGGTTGCTGCAGCGAAGAAGAACCAGAAGCAGATTCAGGTTAAAGAAATTAAGTTTCGTCCAGGGACGGAAGAAGGGGACTACCAGGTCAAGCTCCGCAACCTGGTGCGTTTCCTAAGTGAAGGGGACAGGGCCAAGGTATCGTTGAGATTCCGCGGTCGTGAGATGGCGCATCAGGAGCTGGGGATGGAACTGTTGAAGCGGGTCGAGGCTGATCTGGTGGAGTACGGTTCGGTCGAACAGCATCCAAAGATGGAAGGACGCCAGCTGATCATGGTCATCGCTCCCAAGAAGAAAAAGTAACCACCAGGGCACTGGCAGGCCTTGCGGTTATTTGAAATCACCCACAATGTGGAGTACCGAACATGCCAAAGATGAAGACTAAAAGTGGCGCTGCGAAGCGCTTCAAAAAGACGGCAAATGGCTACAAGCACAAACACGCTTTCAAGAGCCACATCCTGACCAAAATGTCTACCAAGCGTAAGCGTCAGCTGCGTGGTACATCTCTGATGCACCCGTCTGATAAAGCAAAAGTAGAGCGGATGCTGCGCGTTCGTTAATTCGGTCAAGACTCAGAGGAATAACTCATGGCTCGTGTTAAGCGTGGCGTCGTCGCTCGTCGCCGTCACAAGAAAATTCTCAAACTCGCTAAAGGCTACTACGGCGCTCGTTCGCGCGTGTTCCGTGTTGCCAAGCAGGCGGTAATCAAGGCTGGCCAATATGCCTACCGTGACCGCCGTCAGCGGAAGCGTCAGTTCCGCGCTCTGTGGATTGCTCGTATCAACGCCGGTGCTCGTGTAAATGGTCTGTCCTACAGCCGTTTCATTGCTGGTCTGAAAAAAGCAGCCATCGAGATCGACCGCAAGGTCCTTGCCGAATTGGCAGTGAATGAAAAAGCAGCCTTTGCTGCAATTGTCGAAAAAGCCAAAGCTTCTCTGGCCTAAGCCCATCGACAGTCGAATCTTCGGATTCGTAGCGTTACCGATAGGGGAAGAGCCTAGTGCTCTTCCCCTATTTCGTATCTGAAGGGGCATTTGCAAAAATGCAGCCGGCCGTAGGCTCAACTATGCCGGGTGCGGTTCTGCAAGAACCTCTGGAGGTTGTACATGGAAAACCTGGATGCATTGGTCTCGCAAGCGCTCGAGGCAGTGCAACATAGTCAAGATATCAATGCCCTGGAGCATATCCGTGTCCAGTATCTGGGTAAAAAGGGCGAGCTAACGCTTCTTATGCAGACACTTGGGAAGCTCTCTGCTGAAGAGCGACCTAAAGCTGGCGCTTTGATTAACGCAGCCAAAGGCCAGGTTCAAGAAGCGTTGAGTTTCAAGAAGTCTGGTCTGGAGAAGGCCGCATTGACCGCCAAACTAGCGGCTGAGCGGATCGATATAACTCTGCCTGGGCGTGGCGAGGCTTCGGGTGGTCTGCATCCTCTTACCCGCACATTGGAACGCATTGAGCAAATCTTCTCGCATATCGGTTATACCGTCGCCGAAGGCCCTGAAGTCGAAGACGACTATCACAACTTCGAAGCACTCAACATCCCCGGCCACCACCCCGCTCGGGCGATGCATGATACGTTCTACTTCAATGCCAACATGTTGCTTCGCACCCACACTTCGCCAGTGCAGGTGCGCACGATGGAATCAACTCAACCGCCCATTCGTATCATTTGCCCCGGGCGTGTTTATCGCTGCGACTCGGATCAGACCCATTCGCCAATGTTTCATCAGGTAGAAGGGTTATTGATCGACGAAGGAATCAGCTTCGCCGACCTCAAGGGTACGATCGAACAGTTCCTGCGTGCCTTTTTTGAAGCGGATCTCGAGGTGCGCTTCCGTCCCTCGTTCTTCCCGTTCACCGAGCCGTCCGCCGAGGTCGACATTCGCCGTGTGGTTCGTAAGGGCGATCAGGAGTCTCAGTCCTGGCTCGAAGTTTTAGGCTGTGGAATGGTTCATCCGGATGTGTTGCGAATGTCAGGTATTGACCCCGAACGCTATCAGGGGTTTGCGTTTGGTATGGGGGCCGAACGACTGACAATGCTGCGTTACGGGGTCAATGACCTGCGCATCTTCTTCGATAACGACCTGCGCTTTCTTGAGCAGTTTCGCTAACCGCAGATCGCCAAACACGTTTAGGAGAGCAGGATGAAATTCAGTGAACAGTGGCTGCGGACCTGGGTCAATCCGCAGGTATCCCATGCCGAGCTGGTTGCTCGGCTTTCGATGGTCGGCCTCGAAGTAGATGGTGTAGAGGCGGTTGCCGGGCAGTTCAGCGGTGTCGTGGTAGGAGAAGTGCTCAGCACCGAGCAACACCCTGATGCCGATAAACTGCGTGTTTGCCAGGTCAGCAATGGCAGTGAGACATTTCAGGTGGTCTGCGGCGCGCCAAATGTGCGTCCCGGCTTGAAGATTCCCTTCGCCATGATTGGGGCAGTGCTGCCTGGCGATTTCAAGATCAAAAAGGCGAAGCTGCGCGGAGTCGAGTCAAACGGAATGCTCTGCTCTGCTTCGGAGCTGCAAATATCTGAAGACAATAGCGGGCTAATGGAACTCGCAGCCGAGACTTTGGTTGGCGCCGATATCCGCGCTGCATTGAATCTCGACGATGCCAGCATCGAAATTGGTCTCACCCCCAATCGGGGCGATTGCCTATCAATTGCTGGGCTCGCTCGCGAGGTGGGTGCAATCTATGGCGCTCCGGTTACGCCGGTTGAGGTTGTGTCAGTTGATATTGTCCATCAGTACACCTTGCCCGTAGAGGTGCTCGCGCAGGCGGCGTGCCCCCGTTATCTGGGCCGCGTCATTCGTAATGTCGATCCATCCCGGTCAGCTCCGACATGGATGGTAGAACGTCTTCGCCGGTCTGGCATTCGCTCAATCGATGCCATCGTAGATATCACCAACTACGTAATGCTCGAGCTTGGCCAACCATTGCATGCTTTCGATCTCGCTGAGATCAATACCGGTATCAGGGTCCGCATGGCCGAAGAGGGCGAGTCCCTGGTTTTGCTAGATGGCCAAACTGTCAAGCTGCGTCCCGACACGCTGGTCATTGCTGATCATCAGCGAGCGCTGGCAATTGCAGGTGTGATGGGCGGTGAGCACAGCGGTGTCAGTGCCGATACCCGGGATATCTTTCTCGAATGTGCATATTTCGACAGCGTCGCTCTGGCCGGAAAGGCGCGTTCATATGGCCTGCACACCGATGCTTCGCATCGTTATGAGCGTGGTGTGGATCCTGACCTGACCCGTAAAGCCATGGAGCGGGCTACGTCGCTGTTGCTTGAAATCGTTGGCGGTGAGGCGGGCCCAATCAGCGAAGTTTTAGATAAGCAGTCATTGCCGCTGGCTGTCCCGATAATATTGCGTAGTGAGCGGATCAATCAGATGCTTGGCCTCGAACTCGCCAGTGAGCAAGTTGAGAAAATGCTGAGCCCGTTGGGTTTGAACCTTGTTGCAGAGGGCGAGGGCGTATGGCGTGTCGATGTTCCAAGCCACCGTTTCGATATTTCGATAGAGGTTGACCTAATCGAAGAGATCGGGCGTCTTTATGGCTACGATCGTTTACCCGTTCGCTACCCGCAGGCTCGCCTTGCACCGGTGGCTACGCCTGAAGGGCGGGTCACCATTCCCGCTCTTCGTCGGTTGCTGGTGTCTCGTGGCTACCAGGAGGCGATCACCTACAGCTTTATTGATCCAAAACTATTTGAGCTTTTCACTCCTGATACAAAGCCACTGATGCTCGCTAATCCAATCTCGGTAGAAATGAGTGCGATGCGCGCTACATTGTGGCCTGGGCTTGTAACGGCGCTGCAGTACAACCTGAACCGCCAGCAAGCACGCGTTCGTCTGTTTGAGAGTGGTCTGCGGTTCGTCGGACAGCTCGACGACCTCAAACAAGAAGCCATGTTGGCCGGCGTTGTTACTGGCGCTCGCTTCGGCGAAGCCTGGAGTAACGGCCGGGACGCGGTGGATTTTTATGACGTGAAAGCCGACGTGGAAGCATTGCTGAACACATCAGGTGGTGAGCAGTCGTTCAGCTTTGTCAGTGGTGAGCACAGCGCCCTGCATCCAGGACAATGCGCACGCATTGAGCGAGAAGGGCGCCTGGTTGGTTATGTTGGAAGCCTGCATCCGCAACTCGCTGCCAGCCTTGGCATCGACCAGTCGGTGTATCTCTTCGAGCTTTTGCTCTCCGAGATCACTGAAGGGCGATTGCCACGCTTCGTTGACTTGTCGCGATTCCCCGAGGTACGCCGAGACCTGGCGATACTGGTTTCTAAAGACGTTCCAGCTGCCGCACTACTTGCAAGCATTCGAGAAGCTGCAGGCGATAATCTGACAGACCTCAAGCTATTTGATGTATATGAGGGTAAAGGCATTGATCCGCTTAGCAAAAGTGTGGCAGTCGGCTTGACCTGGCAACACCCTTCGCGCACTCTAAATGACGATGAGGTGAGTGATGCGATGCAGGCAGTCCTTATCTCCCTGGAAGAAAGGTTCAACGCCACGTTAAGGAAATAGCGTATGGGGGCTCTGACGAAAGCTGAAATGGCCGAACGTCTTTATGAAGAGCTAGGCTTGAATAAGCGTGAGGCCAAAGAACTGGTCGAGCTGTTTTTCGAGGAAATACGCCAAGCGCTCGAGCATAACGAACAGGTGAAGTTGTCAGGTTTTGGCAACTTCGATCTGCGCGATAAGCGTCAGCGTCCTGGACGAAATCCGAAAACCGGTGAGGAAATCCCGATTACAGCGCGTCGCGTCGTGACTTTCCGGCCAGGGCAAAAACTGAAAGCCAGAGTCGAAGCATATGCTGGAACCAAGCCATAACGATGAGTTGCCGACAATACCTGGTAAGCGCTATTTCACGATCGGTGAAGTGAGCGAGCTTTGCGCAGTCAAACCTCACGTGCTGCGCTATTGGGAGCAGGAATTTCCGCAGTTGAATCCAGTGAAGCGTCGTGGAAATCGACGTTACTATCAGCGCCAGGATGTGCTGATGATTCGGCAGATTCGCTCGCTGCTGTATGAGCAGGGATTTACTATCGGCGGTGCTCGTCAGCGCATGTCCGGAGATGAGGCGCGAGACGATACTACTCAATACAAGCAACTTATCAGGCAGATGATTACCGAGCTTGAAGATGTACTCCATGTACTCAAAAATTGAGATGGATAAATAAAAATCTTCCATATATCAGTCGCTTATTGTATGATTCTCTCGCTTTCAGCAATGCTGAAGGTTGTGTCGGGGCGTAGCGCAGCCTGGTAGCGCACTTGCATGGGGTGCAAGGGGTCGAGTGTTCGAATCACTCCGTCCCGACCAATTTTTACGGAGGGCCGCAGCGAAAGCTGCGGCCTTTTTCGTTTCGCGAAAGAATTGTGTTCTTGAGTTTGTTTAGCCGATCGTCGAGCGTGATTTCGTTTATTCATAGGCGATACTAGGCGTTTTCTTGTTTACGCTGCGGCGCTTGTGCGGCTGTCGTCGGAAAAAATTCGAGCTTGCCTAATTTTGGGTGTCGTTTTTTTGAGCTGAGAGTTCGGCCGGTTACTTGCATTCGGTGAGCCGGAAGGCGGTGCTATGTCATTGGCCTTCGGGGTGGGGCTTTTTCACGCTGATAGCGTGAGGGTCTGCGTTTCAATCGGTGAAGGCTGCAATAAAAAAGGCTGCGCAACGGCAGCCTTTCTTGTTTTGCTTGGTACTACATTCCTCAGCGATTGAGGTCGCGCTGCGGGTGGCCGGTGTAGAGCTGGCGTGGACGACCAATCTTCTGGCCCATCGCGATCATTTCCTTCCAGTGGGAAATCCAGCCTACTGTACGAGCCAGTGCGAATATCACAGTGAACATGCTCGTCGGGATTCCAATAGCTTTAAGGATGATCCCAGAATAGAAGTCGACGTTGGGGTAGAGGTTGCGTTCAGCAAAGTAGGGATCGTTTAGCGCGATCTCTTCAAGCTTCATTGCCAATTCCAGTTGTGGGTCATTGATGCCCAGCTCACCCAGTACTTCGTCGCAGGTCTGTTTCATGACCTTAGCTCGCGGGTCGAAGTTTTTGTAAACGCGGTGACCGAAGCCCATCAGTTTGAACGGATCGTTCTTGTCCTTGGCTTTTTCCAAGAACTTCTCGATGTTCGACACGTCCCCGATTTCGTCGAGCATGGTCAGCACCGCTTCGTTGGCGCCCCCGTGGGCGGGGCCCCAAAGTGCGGCAATGCCGGCAGCAATACAGGCAAAGGGATTGGCACCCGTCGAGCCGGCGAGGCGGACGGTCGAAGTAGAGGCGTTCTGTTCGTGGTCCGCATGCAGGATGAAGATGCGGTCCATTGCCTTGGCAAGAACTGGGCTGATCGGCTTAACCTCACATGGTGTGTTGAACATCATGTGAAGGAAGTTTTCGGCGTAGTTCAGGTCGTTGCGCGGATACATCATCGGCTGACCCATGGAGTACTTGTACACCATCGCTGCCAGGGTTGGCATCTTCGCGACCAGGCGAACTGCCGAGATTTCGCGGTGATGCGGATCGTTGATGTCCAGTGAGTCGTGATAGAACGCCGAAAGGGCTCCAACCACGCCGCACATGATCGCCATCGGATGCGCGTCGCGGCGGAATCCGTTCAAAAATGACTTAAGCTGCTCGTGAACCATCGTGTGGTTCTTTACGGTACTGATGAACTTTGCCTTTTCCTCAGCAGTTGGCAGCTCACCGTTCAATAGCAGATAGCAGGTTTCCAGATAGTCAGCTTTTTCGGCTAGCTGTTCGATCGGGTAGCCGCGATGCAGCAGAATACCTTTGTCACCATCGATGTAGGTGATCTTGGACTCGCAAGAGGCGGTGGACATGAAACCGGGATCGAAGGTGAAGCGACCCGTGGAGGTCAAACCTCGTACGTCAATTACGTCGGGCCCTACGGTGCCGGATAGAACGGGCAGTTCGATGGCGTCTGCGCCTTCGATGATCAACTGCGCTTTGTTGTCAGCCATGTATGGCCTCCTGTTTTATGCTTGGAATCATCATGGCCCCCCACGCAGGGCCCGCATCACTATAGTGAGATAAATCACAAAGTCAATTTGAGCGAGCCGCCAGTCGTAGAGGGGGTTTTGGGGTGAATTAGCAACACAGAAGCGTCTATTTACGCCAATTGGAAAACGTGGCGCCATCCGCCTTTAGTGGCACTTCACCACATTGTCATTAGCGACCTAACTGTTTATACTCGGCGACCGACCGGCAGGGGCCTTACAGGCAGTTTCCTGTGGGTTGTCACTCGTGGGTGGCGGGTACCGCTGCGTGCTCATCCCAACAACTTTGCCCTGCGTTTTGGGGGCTCTCAAGTGTGATAGAAAGCCGTGAAAAGCCAACGACCTGTAAACCTAGATCTTAGGACAATAAAACTTCCAATCACCGCTTACACCTCAATCCTTCATCGCATTTCCGGGGTGATTCTGTTTGTGGGTGTGGCCATTCTGCTGCTTGCGCTTGATAAGTCGCTGTCTTCTGCTGAGGGTTTCGACGAGGTCAGGGCATACATCGGCAGTCCATTGGCGAAGCTTGTGATCTGGGGGCTGCTGTCTGCGCTGCTGTATCACCTCGTGGCCGGTGTGCGTCACCTGGTCATGGACACTGGGCATGGCGAGACGCTGGAAGGCGGTAAGCTTGGCTCGAAAATCGTTCTGGCCTTGTCGGTCGTGCTGATCGTTCTGGCGGGAGTATGGATATGGTAACCAACGTCACCAACTTTTCCCGCTCGGGTCTTTATGACTGGATGGCGCAGCGTGTGTCGGCTGTGGTGCTTGCGGCCTATTTCCTGTTCTTGATCGGATACCTGATTGCTAATCCGGGCCTTGATTATGCTCAGTGGCACGGGCTGTTCTCGACCAACTGGATGCGCATCTTCAGTTTGCTGGCGCTCGTTGCGCTCAGTGTTCATGCATGGGTTGGTATGTGGACAATATCCACTGACTACCTGACCAACATGGCCATTGGTAAGTGGGCGACCGGCGTGCGTTTTTTGTTCCAGGCAGTGTGTGGCATCGCCATGTTCACTTTCTTCGTCTGGGGCGTGCAGATTCTTTGGGGTATCTGATCCATGGCTAGCATTCGTACTCTTTCTTATGACGCCATCATCATCGGTGGCGGCGGCGCGGGCATGCGCGCTGCACTGCAGTTGGCCCAGGGTGGGCATAAAACTGCGGTAGTGACCAAGGTTTTCCCGACTCGCTCCCATACAGTATCTGCCCAGGGTGGTATCACCTGCGCTATCGCGTCAGCGGACCCTAATGATGATTGGCGCTGGCACATGTACGACACCGTCAAGGGCTCCGACTACATTGGCGATCAGGATGCCATCGAGTACATGTGCTCCGTAGGTCCGGAAGCTGTATTCGAGCTGGAGCATATGGGGCTTCCGTTCTCTCGTACCGAGCAGGGTCGTATCTACCAGCGTCCCTTCGGTGGTCAGTCGAAGGATTACGGCAAGGGTGGGCAGGCGGCTCGCACATGTGCCGCTGCTGACCGCACTGGGCACGCGCTGCTGCATACGCTTTATCAGGCCAATCTGAAGGCCGGTACCTCCTTTCTGAACGAGTGGTACGGTGTTGATCTGGTAAAGAATCAGGATGGCGTCATCGTTGGCATCATCGCCATCTGCATCGAGAACGGCGAAACCGTATACATCCGCTCCAAAGCTGTTGTGTTGGCAACCGGTGGCGCTGGCCGCATTTACGCTTCGACTACCAACGCGCTGATCAACACCGGCGACGGCATTGGCATGGCACTTCGTGCTGGCGTTCCTGTGCAAGACATTGAAATGTGGCAGTTCCACCCGACCGGTATCGCCGGCGCTGGCGTGCTGGTGACCGAAGGTTGTCGCGGCGAAGGTGGCTACCTGATCAACAAGCATGGTGAGCGCTTCATGGAGCGCTACGCTCCCAACGCGAAGGATCTGGCCGGGCGTGACGTTGTTGCACGGTCAATGGTCAAGGAAATCCTGGCGGGCAACGGTTGTGGTCCAGATGGCGATCACGTAATGCTCAAGCTTGATCACCTTGGCGAAGAAGTGCTGCATAGCCGTCTGCCAGGTATCTGTGAGCTGTCGAAGACCTTCGCGCACGTTGACCCGGTTACCGCTCCTGTTCCTGTCGTACCGACTTGCCACTACATGATGGGTGGTATCGCTACCAATATTCATGGTCAGGCAATGACCCAGGACGCTAACGGTAACGACCAGATCATCGAAGGGCTGTTCGCAGTCGGTGAAGTTGCATGCGTTTCAGTGCATGGCGCTAACCGTCTCGGCGGTAACTCTCTGCTCGATCTGGTGGTGTTCGGTCGTGCTGCTGGGCTGCACCTGGAGAAGGCTCTTAAGGAAGGCATCGAGCACCGTGGTGCTACCGAAGCTGATCTGGACGTTGCGTTGGGTCGCCTGGCTAGCCTGAATGAGCGCACTACCGGTGAAGATGTCGCTTCGCTGCGTAAAGAATTGCAAAGCTGCATGCAGAACTACTTTGGTGTATTCCGTACTGGTGAATACATGCAGAAGGGTATCGCTCAGCTGGCCGATTTGCGTCAGCGCATCGCGAACGTCAATATTTCCGACAAGAGTCAGGCGTTCAACACTGCCCGTATCGAAGCATTGGAGCTTCAGAATCTGCTCGAGGTGGCTGAAGCGACTGCAATCGCTGCCGAGAACCGCAAAGAGTCCCGCGGTGCCCATGCCCGCGAAGACTTCGAAGAGCGCGATGATGAAAACTGGTTGTGCCACACCCTGTATTTCCCAGGTGAGAAGCGCGTTGCCAAGCGTGCAGTGAACTTCTCTCCGAAGACAGTTCCGACTTTCGAACCCAAGGTCCGGACTTACTGAGGTCGTCGATATGTTGCAAGTGAGTGTTTATCGCTACAACCCGGATAAAGACGAAAAGCCCTACATGCAGGACTTTCAGGTCAACACCGACGGTAAAGATCTGATGGTGCTGGACGTTCTCGCTCTGATCAAGGAGCAGGACGAAGGCTTCTCCTATCGTCGCTCTTGCCGTGAAGGGGTTTGTGGCTCCGACGGCATGAATCTGAACGGTAAGAATGGTCTGGCTTGCATTACGCCGCTATCGTCGGTCGTTACTGGGAACAAGCTGGTGGTGCGTCCGCTGCCGGGTCTTCCAGTGATTCGTGACTTGGCAGTGGATATGAGCATCTTCTACAAGCAGTACGAGAAGGTTCGCCCTTATCTGATGAACGATACGCCTGCTCCGGCTATCGAACGTCTACAAAGCCCGGAAGACCGCGAGAAGCTTGATGGTCTGTATGAGTGCATTCTCTGCGCCTGCTGCTCGACTAGCTGCCCGTCCTTCTGGTGGAACCCTGACAAGTTTCTCGGTCCCGCTGCGTTGCTTCAGGCCTACCGCTTCCTGGCCGACAGCCGCGATACTGAGACTGAGAACCGTCTGTCTGCGCTGGATGACCCATTTAGCGTATTCCGCTGCCGCGGGATCATGAACTGCGTGAGTGTTTGCCCGAAAGGGTTGAATCCGACCAAGGCGATTGGTCACGTGCGGAACATGCTGCTGCAAAGCGCAACTTGATGTACATGGGGGCTGGTGGTCGTTACCTGACCCCGGCCCTTAAAGTTTCACCGCAACACCTGCGGCGCTGGGTTTGACCCAGCGCCGTAGTCTTAGTAGGAATCTCGGCTTACAAGGCTTGGATTCACTCTGAAATTTTGAAGACCAGCAGGAGCATCCGGGGTGGTTCTCGGAAACTATCTGCGCGGTCCGTGGTGGCTTTACCTGGGTCGCTGCTTCAGAACTTGGGAAGTCATGCTGCGGTCTCCACGCTGGTGGTGTCTCCTTATCGAAGGTGACCAGACATGCAAGAAAGCGTAATGCAGCGCATGTGGGACAGTGCCCACCTATCCGGTGGTAACGCTGCCTATGTGGAAGAGCTTTATGAGCTCTACCTGCACGATCCCAACGCTGTGCCCGAAGAGTGGCGCACCTACTTCCAGAAGTTGCCAGTCAGCGGCAGTTCTGCGGCCGATGTTTCGCACTCAACCATTCGTGATCACTTTGTGTTGCTGGCGAAAAACCAGCGCCGTGCTCAGCCTGTTTCCGCGGGTAGCGTCAGCAGCGAGCACGAGAAGAAGCAGGTCGAAGTTCTGCGTCTGATCCAGGCTTACCGGATGCGCGGCCATCAAGCCGCTCAGCTCGACCCTCTTGGTTTGCAGCAGCGTCCCGCCCCGGCTGATCTGTCGATCAACAACTATGGCTTGACCAACGCAGACCTGGATACGGTTTTCCGTACTGGCGACCTTGCGATGGGCAAGGACCAAGCTACGTTGCGGGAAATCCACGAAGCGCTACAAGAGACCTACTGCCGCACCATCGGGGCAGAGTTCACGCACATCGTGGATTCGGATCAGCGAAACTGGTTTATCCAGCGGCTGGAAAGCGTACGGGGACGCCCTGCATTTTCTCAGGAAATCAAAAGCCACCTCCTTGAGCGCCTCACTGCTGCAGAGGGCCTCGAGAAGTACCTGGGCACCAAATACCCTGGCACCAAGCGCTTTGGACTTGAAGGCGGCGAGAGCCTGATTCCTTTGCTGGACGAAATCATTCAGCGCTCTGGCTCTTACGGCACCAAGGAAATTGTTATCGGCATGGCCCACCGTGGCCGTCTCAACGTGCTGGTCAACACTTTCGGAAAGAACCCACGCGATCTTTTCGACGAGTTCGAAGGCAAGAAAGTCGAAGGGCTCAGCTCCGGTGACGTGAAGTATCACCAAGGCTTTTCGTCGAACGTGATGACTCCAGGCGGTGAGATCCACTTGGCGATGGCGTTCAATCCGTCTCACCTCGAAATCGTTTCCCCTGTTGTCGAAGGCTCGGTTCGGGCTCGCCAGGATCGCCGTTCCGATGCTGTCGGCGACAAGGTACTACCGGTCACCATCCATGGTGATGCGGCCGTAGCGGGTCAGGGTGTGGTCATGGAAACCTTCCAGATGTCCCAGACTCGTGCCTATCGCACAGGTGGCACTATCCGGATCGTGATCAACAACCAGGTCGGCTTCACTACCAACAAGCAGGAAGATGCGCGCTCTACTGAATACGCAACCGACGTTGCAAAAATGATTCAGGCGCCAATCTTCCATGTGAACGCGGACGATCCTGAAGCCGTTCTGTTCGTTACCCAGCTGGCTGTCGATTACCGCATGCAGTTCAAGCGCGATATCGTGATTGACCTGATCTGCTACCGCCGTCGCGGTCACAACGAGGCGGACGAGCCAAGCGGCACTCAGCCGTTGATGTATCAGAAAATCGCGAAGCAGCGCACGACTCGCGAGCTTTACGCTGACGCCTTGACTCAATCCAGCGTGCTGGATAATGACAGTGTCCAGGCCAAGGTCGACGAGTACCGTACGGCGTTGGACAATGGTCTGCACGTTGTAAAGAGCTTGGTTAAGGAGCCCAACAAAGAACTGTTCGTTGATTGGCGTCCATACCTGGGTCACGCCTGGACAGCTCGCTACGACACCCGCTTCGATCTCAAGGCCCTGCAAGAGCTTTCCAACAAAATGTTGGTTGTTCCAGAGGGTTTTGTCGTTCAGCGTCAGGTCGCCAAGATTCTTGAAGACCGCCAGAAGATGGGAGCGGGCGCACTCGCTATCAATTGGGGTTACGCAGAAACGCTAGCCTATGCAACGTTGCTGTTTGAAGGTCATCCGGTACGCATCAGTGGTCAGGATGTTGGCCGAGGCACTTTCTCGCACCGTCACGCCGCGCTGCACAACCAGAAAGATGGCAGTACGTATATCCCGCTGCAGCACCTGTACGAAGGCCAACCCCGCTTCGACCTTTACGATTCCTTCCTTTCCGAGGAAGCCGTGCTCGCGTTCGAGTATGGCTATGCCACGACCATGCCGAATGCATTGGTTGTCTGGGAGGCTCAGTTCGGTGACTTCGCCAACGGCGCTCAGGTGGTGATCGACCAGTTCATCACCAGTGGTGAGCATAAGTGGGGCCGCTTGTGCGGTCTGACGATGTTGCTCCCCCATGGCTATGAAGGACAGGGGCCGGAGCATTCGTCAGCGCGGTTGGAGCGCTACCTGCAGCTTTGCGCAGAGCACAACATCCAAGTCTGCGTACCGACCACGCCTGCTCAGGTCTACCACATGCTGCGCCGCCAGGCGATTCGCCCATTGCGCAAGCCGCTGGTAGCCCTTACGCCGAAGTCGTTGCTGCGTCACAAGTTGGCCACGTCCACGCTTGAAGAGCTGACCCAGGGCTCGTTCCTGACAGTGATTCCGGAAATTGATCAGATCGAACCGAGCAAGGTCGAACGCGTGATCATGTGCAGCGGCAAGGTCTATTACGATCTGCTGGACAAGCGTCGTAACGAAGGTCGTGAGGATATTGCAATCGTGCGTCTGGAACAGCTGTATCCGTTCCCGGAAGACGATCTTGCTGAGGTGCTCGCGCCTTACCAGAACCTCAAGAGTATCGTCTGGTGTCAGGAAGAACCGATGAACCAAGGCGCTTGGTACTGCAGCCAGCATCACATGCGTCGCGTTGCTGTTGCGCATAAGAAGGAGCTCTTCCTGCAATACGCGGGTCGTGAAGCCTCTGCTGCACCGGCGGTTGGTTACGCCTCTATGCATGCTGAACAGCAGGAAAAACTCCTGCACGACGCCTTCACCGTTTAATCATTCTTGCAAGAGGCCGCGATTACCGCGGCCTCGATGTAAAACCCGAATCAATAGGACCCCAGCTAATGGCTATCGAGATCAAAGCCCCCCAATTTCCGGAATCGGTTGCTGACGGCACCGTTGCCACTTGGCACAAGCAGCCAGGCGATGCGGTCAAGCGTGATGAACTGATTGTCGACATCGAAACCGACAAAGTTGTGATGGAAGTACTGGCCGAGGCCGACGGTGTACTGACCGAAATCGCCAAGAACGAAGGCGACACCGTTCTCAGTGGTGAGCTGCTTGGCAAGCTAGATGCGGGCGCTACTGCATCTGCCGCTCCCGCTCCTGCTGCTGCTGCTCCTGCAGAGTCTGCGGCGCCCGCTGCTGCGCCTGCTTCTGCTACCACCGCTGGCGGAGACGACGCTATTCTCGCTCCGGCTGCTCGCAAGCTGGCCGAAGAGAATGGCATCGACCCAAATAGCGTCAAGGGTACCGGCAAAGACGGGCGTGTAACCAAGGAAGATCTGGTTGCTGCCATCGAAGCCAAGAAGTCCGCTCCTGCAGCCGCCAAGCCTGCCGCCAGCGCTGCATCGGCTCCTGTTTCCGCTGCCGGTGATCGCACCGAGAAGCGCGTTCCGATGACCCGTCTGCGGGCCAAGGTTGCCGAGCGCCTTGTTGAAGCACAGTCGAACATGGCCATGCTGACTACCTTCAACGAGGTGGACATGACCGAGGTCATGGCACTTCGTTCGAAGTACAAGGATCTGTTCGAAAAAACTCACAATGGCGTGCGCCTGGGCTTCATGTCGTTCTTCGTCAAGGCCTCGGTCGAAGCGCTGAAGCGGTTCCCAGCGGTCAACGCATCGATCGATGGTACCGACATCGTCTACCACGGTTACCAGGACATCGGCGTTGCGGTTTCAAGTGACCGTGGTCTGGTCGTGCCGGTACTTCGTAATGCCGAGCTGATGAGCCTCGCAGAAGTCGAGAACGGTATCGCCACCTTTGGCAAAAAAGCTCGCGACGGCAAGCTGTCCATCGACGAGATGACTGGCGGTACGTTCACCATCACTAACGGTGGTACGTTCGGTTCGATGATGTCCACGCCTATCGTCAACCCGCCGCAAGCCGCCATTCTCGGCATGCACAACATTCTGCAGCGTCCAATGGCCGTTAATGGGCAGGTCGTCATCCGTCCGATGATGTACCTCGCATTGTCTTACGATCATCGTCTGATCGACGGTAAGGAAGCAGTGAGCTTCCTGGTGACCATCAAGAACCTGCTGGAAGATCCGGCTCGTCTGCTGCTGGACATCTAACAAGCATCACGGGCTGCAGTTGGCAGGCTAGGC
The DNA here is from genome assembly GCF_003696365.1 of Stutzerimonas zhaodongensis. Lineage (GTDB taxonomy): Bacteria > Pseudomonadota > Gammaproteobacteria > Pseudomonadales > Pseudomonadaceae > Stutzerimonas > Stutzerimonas zhaodongensis. Next base: position 1,107,437 of record NZ_RFFM01000001.1, on the reverse strand, counting down.
AATCGCTGGGCCTGCTGCCTGTGGCCTTTGATTTTTAAGCTGCACTCAAGAGGATTCGTTATGAGCCAGAAATTCGACGTTGTCGTGATTGGCGCCGGCCCCGGCGGCTATGTTGCAGCTATTCGCGCTGCGCAACTGGGGCTGAAGACTGCCTGTATCGAGAAATATCAGGGCAAAGAAGGTAAGACCGCACTCGGCGGTACCTGCCTGAACGTCGGGTGCATTCCCTCCAAGGCGCTGTTGGACAGCTCTTACAAGTTCCATGAAGCCCACGAGAGCTTCAAGGTTCACGGAATTAGCACTGGCGAAGTGGCCATGGACGTTCCGACCATGGTGGCCCGTAAGGACCAGATCGTTAAGAATCTCACTGGTGGCGTTGCCGGCCTGATGAAGGCCAATGGTGTGACCATTTTCGAAGGCCACGGCAAGCTGCTGAGCGGCAAGCAGGTCGAAGTCACCGGTCTGGACGGCAACACTCAGGTGCTCGGTGCTGAAAATGTGATTCTGGCCTCCGGATCCAAGCCGGTCGACATTCCACCTGCGCCGGTTGACCAGAACATCATCGTTGACTCCACTGGCGCTCTGGAATTCCAGAGTGTTCCAGCCAAGTTGGGCGTCATCGGTGCCGGCGTCATTGGTCTGGAGCTCGGTTCGGTATGGGCACGTCTCGGTGCCGAGGTGACCGTTCTCGAAGCCATGGACAAATTCCTGCCAGCCGCTGATGAGCAGATTTCCAAGGAAGCTTTCAAGGTCCTGAGCAAGCAGGGCCTAAAGATTCTTCTGGGCGCGCGGGTGACTGGCTCTCAGGTCAATGGTGACCAGGTTACCGTCAACTTCACTAACGCCGAAGGTGAGCAGCAGCAGACGTTCGACAAGCTGATCGTTGCGGTCGGGCGTCGCCCCGTTACTACCGATCTGCTGGCCGCCGACGCCGGGGTAGACATGGATGAGCGTGGTTTCATCTTCGTCGATGACTACTGCGCGACGAGTGTCCCGGGTGTATACGCCATTGGCGACGTGGTACGTGGAGCAATGCTTGCGCACAAAGCCTCGGAAGAGGGCGTTATGGTCGCCGAGCGCATTGCCGGTCACAAGTCGCAGATGAACTACGACCTGGTGCCTTCGGTCATCTACACCCATCCGGAAATCGCGTGGGTTGGTAAGACCGAGCAGGCTTTGAAAGGCGAGGGCGTCGAGATCAACGTCGGTACCTTCCCCTTTGCGGCCAGTGGTCGCGCCATGGCTGCGAACGACACAGCGGGTCTGGTCAAAGTAATCGCTGATGCCAAGACTGACCGTGTACTGGGTGTTCACGTAATGGGGCCGGCCGCTGCGGAGCTGGTTCAGCAAGGAGCGATCGGGATGGAGTTCGGGACCAGCGCTGAAGACCTCGGCATGATGGTCTTCTCGCATCCAACCATGTCTGAGGCGCTGCATGAAGCTGCCTTGGCTGTAAATGGCCACGCCATTCACATCGCCAACCGCAAAAAGCGCTGATAGCGCGGTAGCGAGCGGCGGCTTGCCCCGGCCCTTAGCGGACCGGGACAAGCCGCCGAATACCTTCTAGCAAGGTATGACAGGTCTCTGAAAGGTATTTTCGATAGTTTTCAGCGACTTGAGGTGACGCCGCAGTTGCGGCGTCTGATGCACATCAAACCGAACGGTAGCTAAGATGAATCTTCACGAATATCAGGGTAAGCAACTGTTTGCCGAGTACGGATTGCCGGTTTCCAAAGGCTATGCCGTCGATAGCCCTAAAGAAGCAGCAGAAGCCTGCGACCGAATTGGTGGCACCGAGTGGGTGGTCAAGGCCCAGGTGCATGCTGGCGGGCGCGGCAAGGCAGGCGGCGTCAAGCTGGTACGCAGCAAAGACGAAGCCCGCGCGTTCGCTGAGCAGTGGCTGGACAAGCGTCTGGTGACTTACCAGACCGATGCCAACGGCCAGCCGGTAAGCCGGATCCTCGTTGAAGCCTGCACGGACATCGAGAAAGAGCTTTACCTGGGCGCTGTGGTGGATCGTGCGACGCGTCGAGTGGTGTTCATGGCGTCCACCGAGGGTGGCGTAGACATCGAAAAAGTTGCGCATGACACTCCTGAAAAAATCCTCAAAGCGACAATCGACCCATTGGTGGGCGCTCAGCCGTTCCAAGGGCGCGAGCTTGCCTTCAAACTTGGCCTCAAGGGTGATCAGGTCAAGCAGTTCGTCCATATCTTCGTCGGTTTGGCCAAGCTGTTCGTCGATTACGATCTGGCCCTGCTCGAAGTCAATCCGCTTGTCATCAAAAAAGACGGCAATCTTCATTGCCTGGATGCCAAGTTGAACATCGACAGCAACGCAATCTATCGTCAGCCCAAGCTGCGCGGAATGCAGGACCCGTCTCAGGACGATCCACGCGAAGCGCACGCTGCCAAGTGGGAACTCAACTACGTTGCGCTCGACGGCAACATCGGTTGCATGGTGAATGGTGCAGGCCTGGCCATGGGCACGATGGACATCGTCAATCTGCACGGCGGCAAGCCGGCCAACTTCCTCGACGTAGGTGGTGGCGCGACTGAAGAGCGTGTGACCGAAGCGTTCAAGATCATCCTCTCGGATGAGAACGTGGCTGCCGTTCTGGTTAATATCTTCGGCGGCATCGTCCGTTGCGACATGATTGCCGAAGGCATCATAGGCGCGGTGAAGGAAGTAGGCGTAAAGGTCCCGGTAGTCGTTCGCCTTGAAGGTAACAATGCCGAGCTCGGCGCGAAGATGCTGGGTGAAAGTGGTCTGAACATCATCGGTGCGACCAGCCTGACCGATGCGGCCATTCAAGTCGTCAAAGCCGCGGAGGGCAAGTAATGAGCGTCCTGATCAACAAAGACACTAAAGTCATCTGCCAGGGCTTCACCGGCTCGCAAGGCACATTCCACTCCGAACAGGCCATCGAGTACGGCACCAAGATGGTTGGTGGCGTCACCCCAGGTAAGGGCGGCACCACTCACCTTGGCCTGCCGGTATTCAACACGGTCAAGGAAGCTGTCGAAGCGACAGGTGCTGACGCCTCTGTGATCTACGTTCCAGCGCCATTCTGCAAGGACTCCATCCTCGAGGCGGTATTCGGCGGCATCAAGCTGATCGTATGCATCACCGAAGGCATTCCCACCCTCGATATGCTGGAAGTGAAGATCAAGTGTGATGAGATGGGCGTCCGCCTGATCGGGCCTAACTGCCCGGGTGTAATCACGCCCGGCGAGTGCAAGATCGGCATTCAGCCTGGCCACATCCACATGCCTGGCAAGGTTGGCATCGTATCCCGTTCGGGTACATTGACCTATGAAGCGGTCAAGCAGACCACGGATGCGGGTTTCGGACAGTCCACCTGTGTCGGCATTGGCGGCGATCCCATTCCAGGCTCGACTTTCATCGATATCCTCAAGCTGTTCCAGGAAGATCCCCAGACCGAAGCGATCGTCATGATTGGTGAGATCGGCGGATCTGCTGAGGAAGAAGCCGCGGCGTACATCAAGGCGAACGTCACTAAGCCGGTGGTCTCCTATATCGCGGGCGTGACTGCTCCGGCTGGTAAGCGCATGGGCCATGCTGGAGCGATCATCTCCGGTGGCAAGGGTACTGCTGATGAGAAGTTTGCGGCACTGCAGGACGCTGGCGTAAAAACCGTGCGTTCCCTGGCTGATATCGGCAAAGCACTCGCCGAAGTGACGGGCTGGGCACCTAAGCAGGGCTGATCCGCTCCTGCTACACCCGATGCCAGTCAGGTTCCTGACTGGCATTTTTGTTTGTGGCCGCTTCCTGAACTGAACAGCCTGTATATTTCGGTCTGTTTTGCCCGCATTCGCCACGCGCTCGCTCTAGAGCGCGATTTCCATTAAGGTGCGTGGCTTTTCTCATCCGGCCGATGCCTGTGGTTTCGGCTGTTTGCAGATACACACCTGGGTGCGTTCGTCGTACCAGAACCCTCCTGTAGTGGTGATAACCGATGACACGATTGAAAGGCCTCGATCTGCTGGCCCTGGGATTCATGACATTCGCGCTTTTTCTGGGCGCTGGAAACATCATCTTTCCGCCTAGTGCTGGTATGGCTGCGGGGCAGTCCATCTGGTTCGCTGCAGCCGGATTTCTGTTAACGGGTGTCGGGCTGCCGTTATTGACCGTAGTGGCATTGGCCCGTGTTGGCGGTGGCATGGATCGGTTGACCGCACCGTTGGGCCGTGTCGCCGGTACTGCGTTGGCTGTAGCTGTTTACCTTGCGATAGGTCCACTATTCGCTACACCCAGGACCGCAGTCGTCTCGTTCGAAATGGGCGTAGCCCCGTTCACGGGCAATTCCGACGTTCCGCTATTCGTCTACACCGTGGTCTTTTTTGCAGCGACCTTGTTCCTGGTATTGAATCCTGGACAACTGGTTAATCGGGTCGGCAAGTTCATTACGCCAGTGCTTTTGGCAGCCTTGCTGGTACTGGGAGGCGCAGCGATTTTTGCCCCGGCAGGCGAGATCGGAGTTACCGCGGTCAGCTATCGCAACGGACCTCTGCTCAAAGGCTTTCTGGAGGGCTACCTGACGATGGATACGCTCGGGGCGCTGGTCTTCGGTATCGTCATCGCCACCGCCATCCGTGATCGTGGCGTTTCAGAGCCGGCGCTGGTGACCCGTTATTCAATGATTGCAGGTGCCATTGCCGCTGCTGGGCTCTCGCTCGTTTATCTGGCGCTTTTCTACCTGGGTGCCACCAGCCAGGGAATTGCGGGAGACGCGCAGAACGGTGTACAGATTCTGACCACTTACGTGCAGCATACTTTCGGCACCACCGGTAGCCTGCTGCTTGCCGTCGTGATCACGCTTGCATGTCTTACGACGGCGGTAGGCCTGACGACCGCCTGTGGGGAGTTCTTCAGTGGTTTGCTTCCCATCAGCTATCGCACGGTGGTCATGGTTTTCACGCTGTTCAGCCTCGCAGTCGCCAATCAGGGGCTAACCCAGCTGATCAGCGTTTCGGTACCAGTGCTGGTCGGCTTGTATCCCTTGGCGATCATGCTTGTTGCATTGAGCCTGCTTGACCGGTTCTGGGTTTCGCCAAGTCGCGTATTCATCCCGGTGATGGCCGTCACGCTGGTATTTGGCATCGCGGATGGTCTCTCCGCAGCCGGTCTGACTGAGTGGGTTCCGGCACTGTTCACTGCGCTTCCGCTCGCTGCAGAAAGTATGGGCTGGTTGGTCCCGGTTCTTGTGACATTGGCGGTCGCCGTAATTCTCGATCGGCTCCTCGGCAATGCTCATGCGGAAAAATCCTCGAGCGCCTCTTGACCAGAGCGATGCGCTCAAGCCAACTCGCATAGTCACGCGACAGTGTTCAGGAGTGCTTCATGTCCGTCCCGAGTCATCTGCTACCGCACCTGATTGCCGTTGTCTGGTTCATCCTGTGCTGGGTTGGATACACCCGATATGCTGGATGGCGCGGTAGGGATACCGCGTGCCTGGCAAGTGTTCTGCATCTTTATCGGCAGGATTGGATGCGCCGCATGTTGTTGCGTGATAACCGTATCGCCGATGCCAACGTGATTGGGAATCTGGAGCGCAATGCGGCTTTTTTCGCGTCCAGCACACTGATCATCCTGGCTGGCATTCTGACCGCGCTGGGTGCTTCGGATCGTGCGGTTTCGTTGCTAGCTGACCTGCCATTTGCACAGCCGGTCAGTCGCGGACTCTCGGAGATCAAGCTGCTCGCGTTGGGTGTGGTCTTCGTCTACGCATTCTTTACATTCAGTTGGTGCATGCGACAGTACAACTTTGCAGCGGTCCTGGTTGCCTCCGCTCCAATGGCCGGGGAGCGCAACGTCAATGATCAGGAGCGCAAATCGTTCGCTGAACGGGCGGCGCGTGTCATTTCAATGGCCGCAAACCAGTTCAATTTCGGCTTGCGTGCCTACTACTTCGGTATGGCAACCCTGGCCTGGTTCATACACCCCTATTTCTTTATGGGGGTTACAACCTTGGTGGTGCTGATCCTGTACCGTCGAGAGTTTCATTCCGATGTGCTTGAAGTGATGGTGTTTACGCCAACTTTGCCCGTCGAAACTCCGAAGGAGTAGGGTGCAGAGGCCGCTCCGTTTAAACTGCCCGGCTTGTTCGATCCGAGAATTCGCATGAGCGATAGTCTGATACTGGAACGCACCCAGCGCTTCCTTTCACTTCTCCGTCACTGCCAGGTGCTTGGCATGAGCGTCGAGCGCGCAAACTCCCAGGGGCTGACCTTGCGTCTCCCGTATAGCGAGATGATTGTCAGCGATCGCGAAAGCGGTTTGGTGCATGGTGGCGCGATAACGACGTTGATGGACACCACCTGCGGTATCTCCACAGCCTGTGCGCTGCCCGAGCTCGAGATCTGCCCGACGTTGGACCTGCGCATCGATTACATGCACTCGGCTGAGCCGAATCACGATGTGTTCGGCTTTGCTGAATGCTACCGGGTCACGCCCACAGTGATCTTCACGCGCGGTGTGGCGTACCAGCGCGACATCAATGAGCCGATCGCCCACGTGGTCGGCGCCTTCATGCGAATGGGCAAGAGCTCTGCCGCGAAAGCACCGGAGCGCCCATGAGCACATTGGATCTGGACGCACTGGTCAAAGAAGCGCACGTCAGCAACGACTACGATGCGCTTCTGCAGACGGTGCCGTACGCCAGGCTCATCGGCATAGAGTGTCTACGGCTCGGCGATGACATGGTGTTCAGGTTGCCGAAGAATCAGGACAACATCGGCAATCCCACACTGCCTGCTCTTCACGGAGGTGTAATTGCCGGCTTCATGGAGCACGCCGCAATGCTCCACCTGCTGATGTTCATGGGTGCGCCACATTTGCCCAAAATCATCGACTTCTCGATAGATTATCTCCGGGCAGGTCTCTATCGTGACACCTTTGCTGCCTGCCAGGTCTGGCGCCAAGGGCGTCGTGTAGCCAACGTTTCGGTTACGGCCTGGCAAACGAATCAGGCCGAGCCCATCGCGACTGCCCGTTGCCACTTCAAGGTCAACGAGCCCTGATACGTCTGGCGGCAGCCACTTGTAGCTGTCTCGAAGGTGTTGAATGGATGCGTTGCTGATACTGGGCGGGCTGCTTTTAATCGTAGCGGGCCTCGTCTGGTTGATCGTTCTGGCGTTTGGAACGAGCTTGTTGTGGGGTGTGGGGAGTCTGCTGCCGCCAGTCGCCGTGGTTTACGCCGTACGTCACTGGGGTGTAGCCCGTAAAGCGATTGGTCTGTCCGCATTGGGATTCATTCCGCTGGTGGTTGGGGTCACCTTGCTCGCCAGCCATGATCCTTCGCGTGTCGAAGCAATCGCCAGCCTGGATTGGTTGAAAAGCGACAGCCAAGTGCATACCAGTCGCTTGGCTATCCGCCTGAACGGGCAGCTTGATGGCCGGCCGTTCAGTCCACAGATCGGTAAGCTCACCGATGGCATGCTCAGATTAAGTGATGGAGACGAGCTTTTCGCACAGCAAGCCGTAAGTATTCGATTTGGGCCTATATCGCCTGGCGGCGTGCAAATCGACGTTCTTCCCCAGGACCCCGATCCTGTGCCGGAAGTCGAGATAAGTTGGATGCAGCCGGAACAGCACCTTCCTGAAGCACGCCTGATCCAGAGTGGCTACACGTTACATCTCAATCTTAAACCGGTGCCGCCAAACAAGTTGGCCGGTGACTTCCATCTGGTTCTGCCTGCCCATTACAACACCAGCCTGAGTGGCCACATCGAGGTGTTCACAGATGATCTGCGCTACCGCGCCGGCCAAGTGGACTTGACCCACGAGTCTGCAGACACGCTCAGGTATCTGGCTCGTGATCACCTGCAACGGCGCTTTCAGACGCAGGCGGTTGAGGTAACCTCGCTGTCGCCGGTCAACTTCTCCAAGCCCATAAAGTCATTGTCAGTAAAAGCGATGGTCAAGGGCGTTCCTGACCAGTACGAGTTGGCAATCGCCAAGGATCATAAGGGTTGGGCGGTAGATGATGACATGTACCCGCCGTTGCCAATTGAGCACGAGGTAATACCGCAGATTGCTGCTTCACAGGCCGAGCCCAATCCAGTCAGCGCCTCTTCGCCCCGCATCGACCGTCGTCAGCGTTTTTCCATCGATCGCCTGCAACGCAACCCGTCTCACTACGATCATCTGTTGATGCGCGCGCATACCGAGCGTGGCGGCGTCGCAGAAGGGCGGTTCGTTGGTATTGATCGAGATGGGAATGTAGCGATTCGACAAGTGCTCAAAGGGCCAGGCGAGGCTATCTATAATCTGGCACCGAACGATATCGTCTTGCTGGAGCTGCTTGAGCCCTAACAAGACGCCAGTTCAGTGCTTTGGAAGAGCGCTTCGTACCGTCGGGCGCACTTGAATTTCGAAGCCAAGCCCCCATCTGCTTGTCATCACCGCAATCGCGGTCCGTGCCATTGACGATGTGGAGTTTGCAAGAAGATGAGTGTGGAGACTCAAAACAAAGAAACCCTGGGCTTCCAGACCGAAGTGAAGCAGCTGCTTCACCTGATGATCCATTCCTTGTACTCGAACAAGGAGATCTTCCTCCGTGAGCTGATTTCCAACGCATCCGACGCTGCCGATAAGCTTCGTTTTGAAGCCCTCGCCAAGCCTGACCTGCTCGAAGGCGGCGCCGATCTGAAGATCCGAGTCAGCTTCGACAAGGAAGCAAAGACGGTAACGCTCGAAGACAACGGCATCGGGATGAACCGTGAGGATGTCATCGCTCATCTGGGGACCATCGCCAAATCCGGTACTGCGGATTTCATGAAGCACCTCACTGGTGACCAGAAAAAGGATTCACACCTGATCGGTCAGTTCGGCGTTGGCTTCTATTCGGCCTTCATCGTTGCGGACCAGGTTGAGGTATTCAGTCGCCGTGCGGGGACCTCCGCCGAAGAGGGCGTCTACTGGTCGTCGAAGGGCGAGGGCGAATTCGAGGTCGCCAACGTAGATAAGCCGGACCGCGGCACGCGCATCGTCCTTCACCTGAAGTCAGGCGAGGATGAATTCGCTGATGGCTGGCGTCTGCGGAACATCATCAAGAAATACTCCGACCATATCGCTCTTCCGATCGAACTACCGAAAGAGTTTCATGGCGAGGAAAAAGACAAGCCGGCCGAGCCTGAGTGGGAAACTGTCAACCGTGCCAGCGCACTCTGGACCCGGCCGCGTACCGAGGTCAAAGACGAGGAGTATCAGGAGTTCTACAAGCACGTCGGCCACGACTTCGAAAACCCATTGGCCTGGAGCCATAACAAGGTCGAGGGCAAGCTTGAGTACACGTCGCTTCTCTTCGTACCCGGCCGTGCACCATTCGACCTGTACCAGCGCGAGGCGCCCAAAGGCCTGAAGCTCTACGTCCAGCGTGTATTCATCATGGATCAGGCAGATGAGTTCCTGCCGCTGTACCTGCGTTTCATCAAAGGTGTCATCGACTCCAATGATCTTTCGCTGAACGTTTCCCGCGAGATCCTGCAGAAGGATCCGGTTATCGATTCAATGAAGTCGGCACTCACCAAGCGCGTGCTGGATATGCTCGACAAGTTGGCAAAGGACAAGCCGGAAGATTACAAGAACTTCTGGAAGCAGTTCGGCCAAGTTCTCAAGGAAGGTCCTGCGGAGGACTTTGCCAATAAAGAGAAAATCGCGGGCTTGCTGCGTTTCTCCTCGACCCATGATGCATCAGGCGAGCAGAGCGTATCTCTGGTCGACTACATGAGCCGCGTCAAGGAAGGACAGGACAAGATTTACTTCCTGACCGGCGAGTCCTACGCTCAGGTCAAGAACAGCCCTCATCTCGAGGTGTTCCGCAAGAAAGGCATCGAAGTACTCTTGTTGACCGACCGTATCGATGAGTGGCTGATGAGCTATCTCACCGAGTTCGATGGCAAGCAGTTCATCGACGTGGCTCGCGGTGACCTTGATCTCGGCAAGCTGGACTCGGAAGAGGATAAGAAGGCTCAGGAAGAAATTGCCAAGGCCAAGGAAGGTCTGGTGGAGCGGCTCAAGACGGCGCTGGGCGATGAAGTTGCAGAGGTGCGTGTATCGCATCGTCTGACCGATTCCCCGGCAATCCTGGCCATCGGCGAGCAGGACCTTGGCTTGCAGATGCGCCAGATTCTCGAAGCCAGCGGGCAAAAAGTGCCTGAGTCCAAGCCGATATTCGAAATCAATCCAGCACACCCGCTGATCGAGAAGCTCGATGGGGAGCCGGATGAGGATCGTTTCGCTGATCTGTCGCACATCCTCTTCGACCAAGCCGCACTGGCAGCCGGGGACAGCCTGAAAGACCCTGCAGCTTATGTGCAACGCCTTAACAAGCTGCTGGTAGAGCTGTCGGCATAAGATATAGCGACACGAAAAAAGCCCGTCGATGACGGGCTTTTTTTTTGCACCATTCGGTCCAGTCCGCGAGTGAATGTGAGGGTGCGTTCTGCAGAGTAGGCGGCCGAATGAACCGCGTTGTGGTGCAGCGGTCTACCCGCTTGGCTGTTAGGAGGTCATCGGTTGTTTAACTTAAGAAAATGCTTGGCGGCAGTTTGTCTTGTCGCTTCAATTGCGCCCGTTCACGCACGCGACTACCACTACAGCGATGCCCATCTGCATTACGTTGATTTCTTTCAGGAAAGCGATGGGATGAAGAGGCTGCTCAAGGCCATGGACGCCGGGAATATTGATCACGTCATGATCAGTGGGATTCCAGTCGCCAAGAAATGGCACGAGAACGAGCCCAAGCGGCCGCGCTATTACGCGGGGGACGACGCTCCGGTGTATTGGTACAGCGCGACCGATGTGGTCGTCGCTGCTGCATTAAAGAAGCTGGACGAGCAACATCGACACAGATTTCATCCGTTTCTCTCCGGCTTCAACCCTAACGACAAGAATGCCGACGCGCATATCCGCCGCATGCTGGAGCTCGACCCAGGCCTATGGCAGGGGCTTGGCGAGATTTTCACGCGTCACGATGACGTCACTGCGTTGACCGAGGGCGACACTCCGCGAGCGAACAATGAAGCGCTGACACGCGTCTACCATCTCGCCGCTGAATACGATCTGCCGGTAATGCTGCATTCCAATATCACGTCCAAACGTGAGCGCAACCCGCTCTATTTGAGCGAGCTTGAGGACGCCTTACGAAACCATCCGCATACGCGCTTCATATGGGCGCACGCAGGCACGAGCATGGAGCTGCATCGCCACCAGGAGAAGCTCGAGTTCCTGCTGCCCACCGTCCAGCGTCTATTGGATGACTATCCTAACCTCTACATCGATCTGTCCTGGACGATGCTTCGTCCCTATCTTCTGGATGAGTCAGACACGCCTGTTCAAGACTGGGTGTCGCTGGTCGAAAAACACCCGACGCGGTTCATGATTGGCTCTGATGTAGTCGGGCGTTTCGAGGGGCTTGGGGATGGCATGCGGGCTTTCGACCCGTTCCTGGATGCGCTCCCCGAAGCGGTAGCTAAGAAGGTGGCGCGAGACAATTTCCTTGCGGTCTTGCCGAAAAAGAAGGCTGAAAAGAATTAGCGGCTATTGGCGGCTTTTCTTGCTGATCTATTTGGCAAAAGCGCCCTCTGCCGAAAACTCTACAGCTCGCTCTTTTCCTGCCATCGTGTTGCTGCCCTGACTACTGGACAGCTTGCGCTGATGGTCACCCCCAGCAATGTGCGGCCGTAGCTCAGGACAAGCGCGGAGTCGTTCAAACTCTGGTCAACATCTGTGATCCATCACTGCGATCCTCCGCTGGTGCCAATCAGACCAGTGCCGCCAGCCAGGAGCTGGCGGCACTGGTCATGGACCTCAACGAGCTGGTCGCGAGATCCGCATTTGATTTTGCTCGCGATTCCACCTGGTGGGCATCGTTGGTCTGGTATCTGCTCAGCCTGGTCGCGAGTGGCTATGCGCCAATGCTGGGCAGATTGGGCAGAGATGCGTACCATTCGGCGTTTTTGCAGGCACCGTATCGTCGCTTCAGCGGCGACGGTCCCGTTTTCGCATCCCACGCCGAGACCTCAGCATGTCCAATCTCTCAACCCAACTCTTCCGCGCTTACAATCGCGTCGGCCTGGTGACACAGATAGTGATCGGCCTCGTTGCGGGCTGTCTGCTGGCTCTGCTGTGGCCGCAGGCTGCCCAATCGGTGAGCTTGCTGGGTGATCTGTTCGTTGCTGGGCTGAAGGCGGTTGCACCCATTCTGGTATTTGTCCTGGTCACGTCCTCGCTTGCCAATCACAAGCGAGGACAACCAACCCATATCCGGCCCATTCTGCTGCTGTATGCATTGGGCACGGTCACTGCTGCCGCGGTTGCGGTCATCGCAAGTTTTGTATTCCCAACCAGCCTCACGCTGGTCAGTCAGGCCAGCGATGTGGTTCCGCCCGAGGGCGTAGGTGCAGTGTTGAAAACCCTGCTGTTCAGCATCGTGGACAATCCCGTTCGTGCTCTGCTTCAAGGTAACTTCATCGGAATTCTGGCCTGGGCTATCGGCCTTGGGTTTGCCTTCCGCCACGCGCGTGAAAGTACGCGTGATCTGATTGCTGACGTGTCCGACGGCGTTACGCTGATCGTCAAGGTTGTTATCCGGTTTGCGCCGCTGGGCATCTTCGGATTGGTTGCTGGGACGCTGGCTGAGTCAGGCTTCGGTGCCCTTGCTGGCTATTTTCAGCTTCTGTTGGTGCTGGTCGGCAGCATGCTGTTCATGGCGCTGGTAGTGAACCCGCTCATTGTCTTCTGGCAAATCCGGCGCAACCCTTATCCGCTGGTTCTGACGTGCTTGCGCGAAAGCGGCATCACTGCGTTTTTCACCCGAAGCTCAGCCGCAAATATCCCGGTCAACATGCAGCTCTGCGAGCGGCTTGGACTGCACAAGGACACCTATTCGGTATCGATTCCTTTAGGAGCGACCATCAACATGGGTGGTGCCGCCATTACCATCACTGTATTGACGCTGGCGGCGGTCAATACGCTGGGTATCGTGGTGGATATCCCGACTGCGATTTTGCTAAGCCTGCTCGCGGCCATATGTGCCTGCGGGGCGTCCGGGGTTGCGGGTGGTTCGCTGCTGCTGATCCCGCTCGCCTGCAGTCTGTTCGGTATCTCCAATGATCTGGCGATGCAGGTTGTGGCGGTTGGGTTCATCATTGGCGTTGTGCAGGACTCTGCGGAAACCGCCTTGAACTCGTCTACCGACGCCCTGTTTACTGCCGCTTCCTGTATCGCTCATGGGGATGTGGCGGTTGAGCGGGGAGAGGGCGCCCAGCACTGACGGTCCGATGAGCTGATATGTGCGGCTTACCGCTCTGGCAATCGCGATGGTAGAGAAGTGAAATACTGAAACGAAAACGGCGCCCTAGGGCGCCGTTTTCGTTTTCGCTTACAGATCAGCCTTTCCAGCGCTTGAGCACTAGCGTGGCATTGGTGCCACCGAAGCCAAAGCTGTTGCTCATGATGGTGTCGATCTTTGCGTTCTCGCGGGTTTCCAGAACGATTGGCAGATCGGCTACTTCCGGATCCAACTCCTCGATATTGGCCGAGCCTGCAATGAAATTGCCTTCCATCATAAGCATCGAGTAGATCGCCTCATGAACCCCAGCAGCGCCCAGCGAATGCCCGGACAGGCTCTTGGTCGAGCTGATGGCCGGGATCTTGTCGCCGAACATGTTGCGTACAGCCTTGGCCTCGGCAACGTCACCGACCGGAGTGGAAGTGCCGTGGGTATTGAGGTAATCGATGTCGCCTTCGACGGTTGCCATGGCCTGCTGCATGCAGCGCAGCGCGCCTTCACCACTTGGGGCAACCATATCGTAGCCGTCGGAAGTGGCGCCGTAACCGACGATTTCGGCATAGATCTTCGCGCCGCGCTTGAGCGCGTGCTCCAGCTCCTCGACCACCACCATGCCGCCACCACCGGCGATAACGAATCCGTCACGCTTGGCATCATAGGCGCGAGATGCTTTCTCGGGCGTCTCGTTGTATTGGCTGGAAAGGGCGCCCATGGCATCGAACAGGCAGCTCTGGCTCCAATGCTCTTCTTCACCGCCACCGGCGAAAACGACGTCCTGCTTGCCCATCTGAATCTGTTCCATCGCATGACCAATGCAATGAGCGCTGGTGGCGCATGCGGATGCGATGGAGTAGTTGATGCCCTTGATGCGGAACGGTGTAGCCAGGCAGGCGGACACCGTGCTGCTCATGGTACGCGGTACGCGATACGGGCCGATGCGCTTGACGCCTTTGTCGCGAAGGATATCGATGGCTTCCATCTGATTGATGGTTGAGGCGCCACCCGAACCTGCGATCAGGCCGATGCGTGGGTTCGAAATATCATCAGCGCTGAGGCCTGAATCCTCCAGTGCCTGCTGCATGGCCAGGTACGCATAAGCCGCAGCATCGCCCATGAAGCGCAGAACCTTGCGGTCAATCAGCTCTTCGAGATTCAGGTCAACTGAGCCGGAGACCTGACTGCGCAGACCCATGTCCGCATAGGCTTGATTGAAGCGAATGCCAGGGCGACTAGCGCGCAGGTTGGCGGAAACGGTGTCTTTGTCATTGCCGAGGCAGGAAACGATACCCAGGCCGGTGATCACGACGCGACGCATGCGGAAATCCTTCAGAAGCTATCGGTAGATGTAAACAGGCCGACACGCAAACCTTCGGCACTGTAGATCTCGCGGCCATCGACGCTCACGGTGCCATCGGCGATGCCGAGGATCAGAGAACGGCTGATGGTGCGTTTGATATGAATGTTGTAGGTGACCTTCTTGGCGGTCGGCAGGACCTGGCCAAAGAACTTCACTTCCCCGGAACCCAGCGCACGACCACGGCCCGGATTGCCTTGCCAGCCAAGATAGAAGCCGACCAGCTGCCACATGGCATCGAGGCCAAGGCAACCGGGCATGACCGGATCACCTTCGAAATGGCAGGCGAAGAACCAGAGATCAGGATTGATATCCAGCTCGGCAACCAACTCGCCCTTGCCATACTTGCCGCCCACTTCGCTGATATGAACGATGCGATCGACCATCAGCATGTTTGGAGCGGGCAGTTGCGCATTACCGGGTCCGAAAAGCTCGCCGCGGCTGCAACGTAGCAAATCTTCCCGAGTAAAGGCCTGTTGTTTGGTCATGCGTATTCCTCAATGGTCCCTTTATGGAGGGCTTGCTGCTTTATCCGACTCGAAACTCGAGAGTCCGATCATAAAGACTAGTCATAGACTGCAACCTTGCGCTGAAAGTCACAGCACAGAAGTTATGGATATTGCTCGTTCCGACCAACTACTGAATGGCCATGGCTGAAACGGGCCGATACTTTAACACTCCTTAACCACGACAACGAACCTGCGACGACCTGACCTCCTATAGACCATTGGGCTATGGGTTCTGCTCGGTAGGCGATGTTGGTGGAGGAAAGATATCTAAATCGGGTTTATCGGACTGTAACTTGATGATTCCATAGAGGGCGGGCTTCGCACTGGTTGTGAGCGAAGCGCTACGTATAATGCCCGCCACTGCCACTCTGTGGTTTACAACGGATTCACCATGACTGAACAGCAACCCATAGCAGTGCTTGGCGGCGGTAGCTTCGGAACCGCCATCGCAAACCTGCTGGCTGAGAACGGCCATAGCGTCCGGCTGTGGATGCGGGATGCCGCCCAGGCGGAATGCATCCGTACGCAACGTCAAAATCCCCGTTACCTCAAGGGCGTGACGGTGCTGCCAGCAGTCGAGCCTGTCACCGACCTCGGGCAGACGCTGGCTGATTGCGACTTGGCATTCGTGGCGCTGCCATCCAGCGCACTTCGACAGGCCTTGTCGCCCTTTGCGACGAAGCTGGCCGGCAAGATGCTCGTCAGTACCACCAAGGGCATCGAAGCCGAGGGTTTTATGCTGATGAGCCAGATCCTGGAGGAGATCGCTCCTGAGGCGAGGATCGGAGTGATATCAGGTCCGAATCTGGCACGGGAGGTAGCGGAACATGCGTTGACCGCTACCGTGGTGGCAAGCAACGACGAAGCGCTATGCCGCTGCGTACAGCAGGCTCTGCACGGTCGAACCTTCCGCGTTTACGCCAGCTCTGACCGCTTTGGCGTGGAGCTTGGTGGTGCTTTGAAGAACGTCTACGCCATCATGGCTGGCATGGCGGCTGCCCTTGGAATGGGGGAGAACACGCGCAGCATGTTGATCACCCGTGCGTTGGCCGAGATGACCCGATTCGCGGTCAAGCTCGGCGCAAATCCCATGACGTTTCTGGGGCTGGCGGGCGTGGGCGACCTGATCGTTACCTGCACGTCTTCCAAGAGTCGCAATTTCCAGGTCGGTTATGCGCTAGGAGAGGGGTTGAGCCTCGAAGAGGCCGTTTCGCGTCTTGGCGAAGTGGCGGAGGGCGTGAATACCATCAAAGTCTTGAAGACCAAAGCAGAGGAGTTGCAGGTCTACATGCCACTGGTCGCGGGCCTGCATGCCATTCTGTTTGAGGGGCGTACGCTGGAACAGGTCATCGCGGTGTTGATGCGCGGCGAGCCGAAGACCGACGTAGATTTCATTTCCACCGACGGTTTCTGAGACGAACGGAGCGATCAATGAATACATCACAACGCAGCGCTGAGCGGGAGTCGCTGATTCTGCGCGCAGTCTGGATGCTGGTTTTCTTTTTTGTCTGGCAGTTGGCTGAACTGGCGCTGCTTGTGGTCGTGGCAACGCAGTTGATCATGCAGGCCGTCAACGGCAAACCGAACGAAGCGCTGCTAGGGCTGGGCGATAGTCTGAGCCAGTATGTAGCCCAGATCGGACGGTTTGGTACCTTCAATACTGACCGTAAACCCTGGCCCATGTCTGATTGGCCGAAGCCTCGCCCGGCCGATAGAGAGACTGTTGCTCCTGTCGCCCCAACCCCCGCCGAGCAGGAGCCACAGCCATGAAGTTGTGGCTGTTGCGGCATGGCGAGGCCGAACCCAAGGCGAGAACCGACGCGGAGCGTAACCTGACTGAAAACGGGCGCATGGAAGTCCAGAGCGCGGCCGCCCACCTGCAGGATCAACCTTTGCAGGCCATCCTGGTCAGCCCTTATCAACGAGCCCAGCAGACGGCTGAAATCGTCCGGCAAGTGCTAGGATTTTCCGGCCCGGTAGAGACCGTACCCTGGCTGACGCCCGAATCTGATCCGGGTGATGCGATGCTCTACCTCGACCGCCGTAGTGAGCAGCGCCTCCTGCTCGTTACGCACCAGCCATTTGTTGGTGTGCTTGGCGGCTGGCTGGTCAATGGTCATCGCGATACTCCAATACCCATGGCCACTGCGAGTCTGGCCGAGCTGGAGGGAGAGTACATCGCGACAGGCCTGATGCGCCTGACTGCCCTACGGCACCCATCCTGAACGCGGCACGTGCCTTGGCACTGCTAATCAACAGCGATCGTAGAAAAATAAACAATAATGGAGAGCCGCACTTGAGCATTTGGCAACGACCCCCGGATCTGCAACAACTCAACGAAAACCGCAAGAACACCATCGTAGAGCTGCTCGATATCCGTTTCGAAGCGTTCGATGAGGATTCAATCACAGCGAGCATGGTCGTCGATTCCCGCACTCACCAGCCCTACGGCCTGTTGCACGGCGGCGCTTCGGTTGTGCTGGCGGAAACTGCCGGCTCGATGGCCAGCTACCTTTGTATCGATCCTGAGCAGTTCTATTGTGTCGGGCTTGAAGTTAACGCAAACCATCTTCGTGCATTGCGCAGCGGCCGCGTGACCGCTGTATGTCGCCCGGTTCATCTCGGCCGTTCCAGCCATGTCTGGGACATCCGCCTGAGTGGCGATGATGGCAAGCTCAGCTGTATATCGCGCTTGACCGTAGCGGTTGTTCCTTTGGGAGACACCAGCCCAAGGCGGTTGGAGGCGTCGTAGACGCCTCGTTTGGCAGGACTGCCTTGCGTTCTGCCGTTCCGGCCGATTGCCGTAAGCGGAAGGGGGCCAGACAATGACCCACTTCCTCAAGTCGCATCGAACTCATGACGCAACGCATCTTTTTCGCCCATGCCAACGGCTTTCCATCAGCTACCTATCGCAAGTTGTTCGAGGCACTGACGCCTGAGTACGTCGTCACTCATCTCGACCAGCACGGGCACGACCCGCGCTTCCCGGTGGATGACAACTGGCAGAACCTGGTGCAGGAGCTGCTCGAGCGGCTTGCCGCGCTGGAAGAGCCAGTCTGGGGGGTAGGGCACTCGCTAGGTGGCATGTTGCACTATCACGCTGCCTTGCAGCGGCCGGAACTTTATCGCGGCGTAGTCATGCTCGATTCGCCAATGCCCACCTGGCTGGACCAGACGCTGATCTGGGCGGCCAAGCGCTTCGGCTTCATCGATCACCTGACGCCGGCAGGGCGAACGTTGGGGCGTCGCGAACAGTTCAGCTGCGAAGAAGAGGCGCGGCGATATTTCAATAGCAAGCCTTTATTCCGCGCGTTCGACCCTGACTGTCTCGACGCTTACGTGGAGCATGGGCTGGAGCCCACGGCTCAGGGGCTACGGCTTCGCTTCGACCCTGAGACCGAAATTCGTATCTATCGAAGCGTGCCCCATATTACGCCGGGATGGCCCCATGCACTGAAGATACCTCTGGCCGTTGTGCGGGGGCGTCAAAGCCGAGTGGTGCTGCCTCACCATGCCTACTTGCTACGGTTGGTCTCCCAAGGCGAATCCCACACTCTGCCTGGCGGCCACATGTTTCCACTTGAACGGCCGCATGAAACGGCAATCCTGCTCAAACAGGTATTCAGTCGCTGGAGCGAGCTGGATAGACGAGGTGCTGCATGAGTGTTCCGTTCGAAGAAATCCGCTTGAGCTTGCCGCACATAGAAGTCGCGGCGCATTTGTATGGTCCCGAGCGAGGCCAGCCGGTGATTGCTCTTCACGGGTGGTTGGACAATGCCGCCACATTCTCGCGATTGGCACCGCTTCTCGATGGCGTGCGTATCGTTGCGCTTGATCTCCCCGGGCACGGGCATTCCGATCACCGCCCGCCAGGCGCGGCGTACAACATCTGGGATTACGCCCACGACGTGCTGCAGACAGCCGAGCAGTTCGGCTGGAAACGCTTTTCCCTCCTTGGCCATTCAATGGGCGCTATTGTTTCCGTACTGCTCGCTGGAGCCATGCCGGATCGAATCGAGCGTCTTGCATTGATCGATGGTGCGATTCCCTATACGGGCGAAGCCGACACGGCACCACAGAAGCTTGGCGAATCCCTTCAAGCGCTGCTCGAAGTCGATGACAAACGTAAGCCGGTATATGACAGTTTCGAGCAAGCCATAGCAGCACGGATGAAAGGCGTCGGCGCAGTCAGCCACGAAGCGGCCGAGTCGCTCGCCCTGAGGGGGCTGATGCCGGTTCCCGGCGGTTATACCTGGCGTACCGATGCCCGTCTGATGCTGCCATCGCCAATGCGGCTGACTCGTGCACACGCCTTGGCATTCGTACATCGCGTGGCATGCCCTGCAAGCCTGGTCCTGGCAGAGCAGGGGCTGATGACCCAGCCCGCTATGCTCGAACTGATCGAGACCTTTCCATTTGCTCGGAACCGTCTTCCAGGTGGCCATCACCTGCACCTGGATGACCAGCCCGGCGCCGAAGCGGTAGCAGCCATTTTCAACCCGTTCTTCGCAGCCTGATTCGAGGCCGGTTGCGTTTACGCAAGAATCTGTCGCAAAGCCTTGCTTGACTTGCTTTTCCCAACTGGCGAGGCTGGGCCATCGCTTTAGCAGGGACCACCTCGATGATCGACCTCATTACCTCTTCCATGCCCCAGATCGCGCCGTCGCTGGTGATCCGTTGAGGTGCCGCATGCGAGCCATTGGACTGACCGCATTGATGGTGGCCTCAGCAGCTGTCAGCGCTGCTGACGTGCCGGGCAGCCGGGATTTCGACTCGCTTTCGCGATACCCGCAATCCGAGATCGTGGCATTCAAGGAAGGGCCGGTTCTGGAGCGGACCTATCCGCTGGACTCGATTCGGCGGATCAGTGGCCAGGTACGCACCAGCGATCAGATCAGCGCTAGCGGTCAGCTGACCGCTGTTACTTACCAGCTACCGGCCGTCCATACGGGTATCGAGGCGTTCGAGCGGACGCGGAACAGCCTATTGGAAGAAGGTGCAGAGCTACTTTTCTGGTGTGAGGGGCGCGAATGCGGGTCCAGTAGTCTCTGGGCCAACGACGTGTTTCAGCGCTCGTCACTGTACGGCCCTGAGGCCAGGCAGGCTTATCTGCTGGCGCGGCTGCCCGGCGAGTCGGAGCGCTTCTTGGCGCTGTACGGCATCACGCGAGGCAACGGGCGTTCATATCTGCAAGTGGAGGCGTTTGCGCCGGATGAGCCGCTGGGAATCATCCTGCCGAACCCGGCCACGCTACTGCGCCAACTGAAGAGCACAGGTGAGCTCTGGTTGCCGCGTTTGCCACAAGAACCCACAGCAGAGTGGGGCGCATTGCTGGCCAACGTCTTGCGTCTCGACAGTACCGTGCGAGTTTCCTTGGAAGGCAAAGGCGCTGCCGGCTGGTATGAGGCTTTGACACAAGAGCGTGTCAAGGCGCGGCGGATGGAGGCAGAGGCATCCGATGAGGATGGCCTGCGCATCAAACTATTGCGCTAAGTGTGCGCTTCAGACTGCAATAGGCTTCCTCCCGGTGCGCTTGTTCTATGGCGCACCTTGTCCATCCATAGGTAACACCATGCTCAACAACGATCGTCTGCTGGTGCAGATTCTGCTCCTGGTGCTGCTCGGCGCCTGCGTGTGGGTGCTCGCACCCTTCGTCTCTGCGCTGTTCTGGGCAGCAGTATTGGCGTTCGCCAGTTGGCCGGTCATGCGGGTGCTGACCCGTTGGCTCAACGGCAACTCGACGTTGGCAGCGACGCTGCTGACGGTCGGCTGGATGGTGTTGGTTGCCGTTCCCCTGGTCTGCCTGGGCTTCAACATCGCCGATCACATCCGCGAGGTGAACGTGCTGGTGCACAACCTTCAGGTCCAGGGCCTGCCAGCACCTCCGCAATGGCTGGGTGAATTACCGCTGATCGGTGACAGCCTGCTCAATCTCTGGAGCACGCTGGACGAGCAGGGCACGGCCCTGTTTGCCACAATCCGGCCCTATGTCGGTCAGGTCGGCAACTGGTTGCTGGTACGCAGTGCACGTATCGGTGGCGGGATGCTGGAACTGGCGCTGAGCCTGGTGCTGGTGTTCTTCTTCTACCGTGACGGTCCCAAACTTGCGGCTTTCGTCCACAGCCTGCTTCACCGCTTGATCGGTGATCGCGCCGACCATTACCTTGAGCTTGTGGCTGGTACGGTTCAGCGTGTCGTCAACGGTGTGATCGGCACTGCTGCTGCCCAAGCGATCCTGGCGTACGTAGGGTTCACCATTGCCGGCATTCCGGGTGCGCTGATCCTTGGATTGTTGACCTTCGCTTTCAGTTTTCTGATGGTTCCGCCGCTGATCTGGGGGCCTGCAGTCGCCTGGCTCGCTTGGCAGGGCCAATACGGCATGGCGGTGTTTCTCGGGATCTGGGGCATGTTCATCATCAGCGGTGTGGACAATGTCCTTAAGCCTTATCTGATCAGTCGTGGCGGTAATCTGCCGCTGGTAGTGGTTCTACTTGGCGTGTTCGGCGGGGTACTGGCGTTCGGTTTCATGGGCTTGTTCCTTGGCCCCACGTTGCTTGCGGTCGCCTACAGCCTGCTTGGTGATTGGCTGATCAAGGAGATGCCGGAAGCTGCCGCAGCGGAGACACCTCAAGTCTCAAAGGGACAATGACTACAGCTGCTCTTGCTCATACTTGTCCAGCGTGTCACGGGCGATGATCTGGCCGAGCTTGATCAGCTCCGGCGCTTTGTAGAATTCATAGAAGCGACACGCGCGCTTGGGGATGTTGATTAGGACGTTCGGTGGGTAGCCGGCAATCTTGTACTGAGTCAGCGAGGATTGCATCACCTCGAAACTCTGGTTGATCAGCTCAAGCAGCGAGGCGGGGCCGCCCACATCCACCACCATCGAACCTTCCGCAGATTTCGGAGCGCTTTGCGCCGATGGTGCGCCAGGCGGCTGGGCGTCTGCGCCGGATGCCTCGACCCCATTGAGCTCCGCAATCTGCTCTTCCAGCCCCTTGCTGCGCCAGAAGGGTATATGCGAGCTGATCGAGCTGACCATGGCGTCGAAGCGACCCGGTCGGATTACTTCCGGCAGCGGATACTGCCGATGATTGTTCGCATTGAGGTTGACCGCGATGATGAGGTCACTATGGCTGGAAACCACCGGTACGATCGGTAAGGGATTGAGAATCCCCCCGTCAACCAGCATCCGGTTGCCCTGCATCACCGGGGTAAACAGGCTTGGAATAGCTGCCGAAGCTCGCATCGCCAGTTCCAGATTGCCTTCCTGAAACCAGATTTCCTGTTGATTGGTCAAGTCAGCCGCGACGGCGGTGAACGGAATCGGCAGGTCTTCGATATTGATCGAGCCCAGCATCTCCCGGATGCGGCCGAATATCTTCTCGCCGCGTATCGCGCCAAGGCTGAAACTAGGGTCGACCAGCCGCAGCATATCGAGGTAGTCCAGGCTCTCGATCCAGTCGCGATACTCATCCAGCTTTCCGGCTGCATAGATCCCACCTACCACCGCACCCATGGAGCAGCCTGCAATGCAGCTGATTTCATAACCGCGCGCCGTGAGCTCTTCGATTACACCGATGTGCGCATACCCGCGCGCGCCACCCGAACCCAATACCAGTGCGACCTTGTTGCCCATGCGATTCTCCCTTTGGCAGTGGCCCTAGCTTCAAGGCTCATGGCCGTGTCATCAAGGGGTGATGGTGCCTAAATGCTTTCGATCGAGGCTTCGGCCAACAAGTCAATCGCCGCGTTGCGGGACTCGACCACATGGCGAATGCCGTCCTCCGATGGGCTTCTTGCTACAATCGGCGCCCGTTCTGCCAGCATCACGAGAGCCTTCCAGATGAGCGAAACCATCCGCCTCACGCAATACAGCCACGGTGCCGGCTGCGGCTGCAAAATCTCACCCAAGGTGTTGGATGTCATCCTCGCAGGCAGCGGGGCACAGAACCTCGATCCGCGTCTGTGGGTCGGTAACGCGTCGCGTGACGATGCCGCGGTTTACGGGATCGATGACGAGCGTGGCGTGGTATCGACTACAGATTTCTTCATGCCCATCGTCGACGACCCGTTCGATTTCGGTCGCATCGCTGCCACCAATGCCATCAGCGATATCTACGCGATGGGCGGGGACCCATTGATGGCTATCGCCATTCTTGGCTGGCCCGTTAACCTGCTGCCACCGGAGGTCGCTCGCGAGGTGATTGCTGGTGGGCGAGCCGTGTGTGACGCCGCTGGAATCCCCCTGGCTGGCGGCCATTCGATAGATGCCCCCGAGCCCATCTTCGGCCTGGCCGTGACCGGACTGGTGAACAAGGCGCAGATGAAGCGAAACGATACGGCGACCGCAGGATGCCGGCTCTATCTGACCAAGCCGCTAGGTATCGGCATCCTGACGACAGCAGAAAAGAAAGCGAAATTGCGCGCCGAGGACATCGGGCTCGCCAGGGACTGGATGTGCACCCTGAACACACCCGGCAGCCGTTTCGGCAAGCTCGCGGGTGTGCGCGCCATGACAGATGTGACCGGTTTTGGCCTGCTTGGCCATTTGGTGGAAATGGCCGACGGCAGCGGGCTGACAGCCGAGATCGAATACGCGCGAGTCCCGCGTCTGCCAGGGGTGGAGTATTACCTTGAACAAGGCTGTGTGCCGGGCGGCACGGGGCGCAACTTCGATAGCTACGGCGAGCGCATCGGTGCGCTCGACGAGGCCCACAAGCAACTGCTGTGTGACCCACAGACCAGCGGGGGGCTTCTGGTGGCCGTCGATCCAGAAGGTGAGAATGAGTTCCTTGCCCTTGCAGCTGAGCTTGGCCTCACTCTTGAGCCGATCGGGCAGATGGTCGAAGCCGGCGCCTTTGCTGTCGAGGTTCGTTGATGCGTCGCGATACCGACAATTTCCGCGAGCTGTTCCTCAATGACGTGCCGATGATGGATGCCCGGGCCCCGGTCGAGTTCGCCAAAGGCGCATTTCCGGGCACCGTCAATTTGCCGCTGATGAATGATATCGAGCGGCAGAAGGTAGGCACCTGCTACAAGCAGCAGGGTCAACAAGCAGCCATCGAGCTCGGTCATCGGCTGGTCAGCGGCCAGGTCAAGACCGAGCGTATCCAGGCGTGGGTCGACTTCACCCGCAATCACCCGCATGGCTACATCTATTGCTTCCGTGGCGGACTGCGTTCGCAACTTGTCCAGCATTGGCTAAAAAGCGAGGCGGGTATCGACTACCCACGCGTTACGGGTGGCTACAAGGCAATGCGTCATTTCCTTCTGGAAACCGTCGAACAGGCCGCTGCGCAGGACGACTTCGTGCTGGTGGGAGGCATGACGGGCACTGGCAAAACCGAAGTCCTTGCGAGGCTGGACGACAGCGTCGATCTCGAGGGTATCGCCAATCATCGGGGGTCAAGCTTCGGCAAGCGCGCCACACCGCAACCGGTGCAGATCGACTTCGAGAACATGCTCGCCATCCGCTTGCTGAAGATGCAGGCCGCCGGCGCGCGGCAGTTCATCCTCGAAGACGAAGCGCGGCTTGTCGGGCGGTGTTCGATACCTTTGCCATTATTTGAGGGGATGAAGAACTACCCGTTGGTATGGCTGGAGGACAGCCTGCCAGGACGGATCGACCGGATTCTCAAGGATTATGTGATCGACCTCTGTGCCGAATTTGTCATCGAACAGGGCGAGCAAGGATTCACGGCCTTCGCCGAGCGTTTGCAGGAAAGTCTGGTCAATATCAGCAAGCGGCTGGGTGGCGATTGCTACAAGCGCCTGGCCGCGGTAATGGATCAGGCGCTTGCCGAGCAGGCGAATACCGGAGCAGTCGATCTGCACCGGGAGTGGATCGAAGCGCTGCTTAAGCAGTACTACGATCCGATGTATGTCTACCAGCGTGAAAGCAAGGCCGCTCGCATCGAGTTCGCTGGGGAGCAGGAAGCGGTAGTGGAGTATTTGCGCGAGCGTGGCACGCGCTTGAAACAACATTAAGCAGGTCTCGAAAACGAGGATGTATCGATGAAAAACATGATCTGTTTGTCGCTCATAGCGCTGGCCTTGACCGGTTGCGCAGGCAAGACGGCTTATCGGGACAGCTGCGCATCACAGCTGAATGCCGCGTGGGAAGAGCAGAGTCTTGCAGAAGCAGAAGGGTTTGCCGGGACTGTCAGCTATTCCAAGGCGATGGCACTGCTGACCGGGGCCAAGACCCAGCAGCAGTTCGAGGCCTATCAGGGCTGTGTGGAAAAGGCCAAAAAAGCACGGTTCTATCTTCGCGAGTCGCGTGCCGGTCGTTGACTTCAGGCGGCACCTGTTCAGGTGCCGCATCCTTTGCCCAGCGCGAATGCCTGGGAGCAGCAGGATTATCGAATGCAAGTCGAGTTCTCATCCCTTTCGCCTGTCGAAGCCTACCGTTGGCTGACTTCCACTATCACACCACGACCGATCGCCTGGGTTTCTACCCGTTCACTCGATGGCGTGAGCAACTTGGCGCCGTTCAGCTTTTTTCAGGTGATCAGTAGCGATCCGCCGACACTGCTGATCAATGTCGGTTTGAAGGATGGTCAGCCAAAGGACACGGCGCGTAACGCGCGCGACACAGGGGAGCTTGTCATCCAGCTGGTGAGCGCTGATCAGGCAAATGCGATGAATGCCTCTGCCGCGACATTGCCGCATGGGCTCAGCGAGTTCGAGCATTGTGGGATCGCGAGCGAATCAGCCCATCGGGTAACGGTTCAGCGAGTTGCCGGCGCGCCGGTTGCCTTCGAGTGCCGTGTCGCCCAGATCCTGCCCTATCCGGAGCAGACGCCCAATTGCGAGCTCATCTTCGCGGAAGTGTTGCTCGCGCACATCGACGACAGGGTGCTCGACGATTCGGGGCGAATTGATCCTGCTCGTCTTGATCTGGTTGGCCGCCTGGGCGGTAGCAGCTACAGCTATACACGTGATGGCTTTCAGCTGAAGCGTCCGTGAACTGCTGAAACGCGTAGACCCAGAACTCGACAGGCCGCTTTATCATGCGGCTCGGTGTTAATTCGCGTCATTCGGATCGCGCCCGAAGTAACTGAAGTGTTTGGTAAAGGCTCAGGTCGGGATCAAGTTGGCACTTAGCACCAACCGATGCGCTTTCGGCGCTTTGCCAGGCGCATCAGGACCAGTAGGATCGAGCGATACCGGCATAGGAGAGTTGCATGCGCGCCCGATTGGATGTCTGTCTGCGAGCGGTCAATGAAGTTCTGCTCGGCAAGCAATCGCAGGTACGATTGGCCATGGCTTGCCTTTTGGCCAGGGGGCATCTTCTGGTAGAGGATCTGCCCGGCATGGGCAAAACGACCCTCAGTCATGCGCTAGCGAAAGTGATGGGGTTGGATTTCCAGCGTATCCAGTTCACCTCCGATCTGCTGCCTGGCGACATTCTTGGCACTTCCGTTTTCGATAAGGACAGCGGCCAGTTCGTTTTTCATCCAGGCCCCATCTTTGCCGAGCTGGTGCTGGCCGATGAAATCAATCGGGCGACGCCCAAGAGCCAAAGCGCGTTGCTCGAAGCGATGGAAGAGGGGCAGGTCACCATCGAAGGAGCGACCCGGCCGTTGCCAGAGCCATTTTTCGTGGTGGCTACCCAGAATCCGGTCAGCTCCGGGGGCACCTTTGCTTTGCCGGAGTCTCAGCTGGATCGCTTTCTGATGCGCCTGTCGCTGGGGTACCCGGCCAAGGCTGCAGAGAAAGCGTTGTTGCTTGGCGACTCACGCCGAGATCTGCTCCTGCGTCTGCAGCCTCAGATGGACCACGCCGGACTGGCTGCGATCCAGGAAGCTGTAAGTGAAGTCCGCGTCAGCGACGCGTTGGTCGACTATGTATTGCGATTGGTCGAGGCCACGCGGACGCAACCGCAATTTGCCTGGGGACTATCTCCCCGCGGCAGTTTGGCGCTTCTGGCGGCCGCACGAGCCTGGGCCTTTATCGAAGGGCGCGAATATGTGATTCCCGAAGACGTGCAGGCAGTACTGCCTTCTGTGGTGGGTCATCGACTACGCGAGCGCGCCGATGCCAGCGGCCATGGAGGTGGCGCGCTGGTGCAATGGTTGCTGCGCGAAGTTCCCGCGCTGTGAAGCAGGACTTGGGCTGAGGGGGAGGGTTTATGCGACTGCTACCCCGGCTACGTGACCGCTGGCTGCTGAAGCGCATTCCACCAGGGCCCAGCGTGCGGCTCGACCAGCGCCGTATTTTCATCATGCCGACCGCGGTGGGCATGAGCTTTGTCATCGCTCTGGTCCTGATGTTGATCGCTGCGATCAATTACGAGAATAGCCTGGCTTATGCCCTGACCTTTTTGCTCGGCTCGGTGTTCGTTGTGGCAATTCTGCACACGTGGCGCAATCTCGCCGGCCTGGAGTTGCAGGCCGGTGGATCCGAGGCGGTGTTCCTCGGCGAGCACGCACGCCTGCGGGTGCGCCTGGAAAGCCGAAATCGGCTTTATCAGGCTGTCTCTGTCGGCTGGCCCAGGAGTGGCCTGCAACAGGTGGACGTCCCGGCTGGAGGCACTTGTGAAATCGAGCTGAGCCTGCCTACTGAGAAACGCGGTTGGTTGAGGCCAGGGCGATTGCGCGTCGAGAGCCGATTCCCGCTGGGGATTCTGGTGGCCTGGAGCTGGATCGATCTGCAGCTGGCGACCCTTGTCTATCCGCAGCCGCTTGACGGCGATCTTCCTCAGATAGGGGGGAATGCCGAACAGGAGGCCGAGGGCGTGCACGCCCACGGCGTCGGTATCGATGATTACCAGGGTTTGCGGCCATGGCAGCCTGGCGACTCGCGCAAGCGCATGAACTGGAAAGCCTATTCGCGTGGTCAGGGCCTACTCGTCAAGGACTTCACCGCTCTGGCTGGCGAGGATCCGCTGCTGGACATAGATGCGCTCGACGGTGATCTTGAATCCCGCTTATCACTACTATGCCATTGGGTGGTGGAGTTGTCGGCACGGCAACAGCCTTTCGCCTTGTCGCTTGCAGGTTCAACTATCGGTGCGGGCGCCGGCGTCGAACATCGCAACCGATGCTTACGCGCGCTGGCACTGTTCGGTCTGCCGGTGGAGGTGCAGCAATGAGCACTGTGCAGCCAATTCCCCGGACCGGTCTGGTCTGGTTGTTGGTGGCGCAGGTGCTGGTCATACTCCCGCATCTGTCCCACCTGCCTTTGTGGATCATCGGACTTTGGCTGGGTTGTGCGGCATGGCGCATACAGATTTTCCGCATGCGCGCCCGTTACCCGCGAGCCTGGGCGAAAGCGCTGATGATGTTGGGTGCTGCGGTCGGTGTGTATTTCTCGCGCGGCGGATTGATCGGGCTCGACGCCGGCGTGGTGCTGCTGATTGCCGCATTCATTCTCAAGCTTGTGGAAATGCGCAGTCGGCGAGATGCGCTGGTGCTGGTTTTCCTCGGCTTTTTCGCTGTGGTCACCAGCTACCTGTTCAACGACAGCCTGCTCGCAGGGATTTACAGCCTCGCACCGATCATCGCGCTGCTGGCGGCCATGATCGGACTGCAGCAGAGCACCACTGACACACATCCCTGGCCAACCTTACGCCTTGCTAGTTCCCTGTTATTGCAGGCGATCCCACTGATGCTGGTGCTGTTCGTGCTATTTCCTCGGCTCGGACCTCTCTGGTCATTGCCGCAACCCAAAGACCGCGGCGTGACGGGGCTGGCCGACAGCATGTCGCCTGGCGATATTGCCGAACTGAGTCGTTCCAGTGCCTTGGCCTTTCGTGCAAGCTTCGAAGGACCGATTCCCGATCGTGACAGGCTGTACTGGCGGGCAGTGACCTTCGAGCGTTTCGATGGGCGGCGCTGGTCCCAGTCCTTCTCTTCGCAGATACCACAGGTGCCTGAGTGGACGCCGCAAGGCGCGCCGGTCGACTACAGCATCGTCATGCAACCGAGTGGGCGACCCTGGCTGTATGCATTGGACGTCGCGCAGGTCGATGCCGGCGGTGCGCGCTTGATGGCAGATTTCCACCTCGAGCGCCCGCGAGCAGTCGATAAGCCGCTGCTCTACCAGGCCAGATCCTGGCCTGAGGCGCTGCGCGAGCCCCGTGCTGCAGCCGCGACACTGGAACGGGCCTTACAGCTCCCCGAAGGTGGCAATCTCCGCAGCCGGGATTGGGCAAAATCGCTTCGGAGCCAGCATCAGACGGCTTCAGCGACGGTGCAGGCTCTGCTCAGCCATTTCAACCAGCAGCCGTACGGTTACACGTTGCGTCCGCCCCCGGTCGGTGCGGATATCGTCGATGATTTCCTGTTCGAGACACTCAATGGCTTCTGCATTCACTACGCGGGTGCCATGACCTTCGTGCTGCGTGCGGCCGGGATTCCCTCACGAGTAGTGGCCGGTTATCAGGGTGGTGAAATCAACCCCTCGGGCAACTACCTCTCGGTTCGCCAGCTCGATGCCCACGCCTGGATCGAGTACTGGGACGCGGAAAAAGGCTGGGTCAGTGTGGACCCGACCTTTCAGGTGGCGCCGGAGCGAATCGAGTTGGGTCTGGAAGAAGCACTCGCCGGGGAGCAGGACCTGATGCAAGGCGCCCTGATGGGGCTGCGCAACTATCGTGATATCGGCTGGCTGAATGAATTGCGATTTGGCTGGGACAGCCTCAATTACGGCTGGCAGCGTTGGGTACTCAACTACCAGGGCGAGCGGCAGCTGGAAGTACTGCAAGGAGTCTTCGGCAAGATGGATGCGCGCAAGCTCGGCCTGCTGATGGTCGTGTCGGGGGCGTTGTTGATCGGCCTACTGGCGCTCATGTTGCTCAAGCCCTGGCGCCGTGAGCGTGATGCGCAGCTTCGTCAGTTTCATCGCTTCGAGCGACTGCTGGCTCGACAGGGCATCGCCCGGCTAGCGGGTGAGGGCGCACGGGACTTCGCTCAGCGTGCGGCAGAGCATTTGCCGGATGCCGCCGGACCTATCAGGGAGTTCGCCAGCCTTTACGAACAGGCGCGTTATGCGGGATATCCGGCAGAGAAAGCTGAATTGCGAGCGGCACTTGCCCACTTGCGCCGCCAACTGCCCTGGCGTCGTGTTAAGTCTCCAGGCAGGGGCCGGGAGAGCGATGCCGGTGATCCATAGCGAGATGCAATGCCAGGTCATCACCAAAGGCTCAGCTGCACCGTGAGCGACGCGAGCGGCGATAAGATCTATCCGAACAACCATGAGTCGAGGTGGGAATGACCCTGTCCGAGTTGATACAAGCCGTGCGTGAGAACCCCCAAGAGGTGGTCGTTCCATCCAGTTGGGGGCAGGGGCGAGCAGGCTTTGGAGGGTTGGCTGCGGCGCTGGTGTTCGAGGCGATGCAGGCCAATGTGCCGGGTGATCGTCCGGTGCGGTCGCTGGCGATTACCTTTGTCGGGCCGCTCGCAGTCGATGTGCCTGTCAGCTTCGAGGCCGAGGTGCTGCGTGAGGGCAAGGCAGTGAGCCAGGTATTGGGCCGCGCTGTTCAAAATGGTCAGGTGGTGACACTGGTGCAGGGCAGTTTTGGAGCGCCACGTGTCTCCGCTGTCAGGGTAGAGGCCGTTCCCGCGCCGGAACTTCCTCCGGTGGAAGAGTGCCAGGAGCTGCCGTATGTCGGCGGCGCGACGCCTGAATTCACGCGCCATCTGGCCCTGCGCTGGGGCATCGGAGGCCTGCCGTTTTCCGGTAACACCTCACGCGAAATGGGCGGGTGGGTTCGCCAGCGTGGCGAGGTGGACAGAGAGCCTGTGACCGTCTCGCATTTGCTGGCACTGGTCGATGCATGGCCGCCGGCAGTGCTGCCGCATCTGAAAAGCTTTGCGCCTGGCAGTTCGCTGACGTGGACTATCGAGTTCGTGCAGCCGCTGCCGTTGCTCGATACCCATGAATGGTGCCGCTACCGTGCCGAGATCGAGCACGCTCAGGATGGTTACGGCCACTGTGCGGCGGCGCTATGGACAGGAAGTGGGGAGTTGATTGCCTTGAGCCGGCAGACCGTTACAGTCTTCGGGTAGCGACTTGCCAGATAGTTGTAATCGGGCAAGAGAGCCTTTCGCCCGATTCACAACATTCAAAGTTTGAGTTGCTGGATGGCCTTACTCAGTTCGCCAGAGAGTGCGGCCAGCTCCGCGCTGGTCTTCGCCGACGCGGCGGTTTGTTGCACCGTCTGCTCGGTGACATCCCGTATGCCCGTCACCGACCGGTTAAGCTCCTCGGCCACATCGCTCTGCTGTTCGGCTGCCACTGCGATCTGAGTGTTGCTCTCGCGCATCTGCGCAACAGCAACGGTGATAGCTTCCAGTGCGACGCCTGCCTCACGCGCTTCGCGCACACAATCGTCCGCCTGGAGAGAGCTTTCCTGCATAAACTCCACGGCATCCCGAGTCATGGCCTGCAGGCCTGCAACCATCTGCGTGATTTCGTCAGTCGAAAGCTGAACGCGTTTGGCCAGGTTGCGAACTTCATCCGCTACCACCGCAAAGCCGCGACCCATCTCGCCCGCCCGAGCCGCTTCGATGGCCGCGTTCAGGGCCAGCAGATTGGTCTGCTCGGCGATGCCGTGAATCACACTGACCACGCCGTTGATTTTCTGACTGTCAGCGGCGAGCTTGCCGATCGTTTCGGAGGTCTGCTGCACACCTCGGGATAGATTGGAAATGGACCGCTCAACCCGGACCACTACCCGGTGGCCTTCGCCAGCAAGGCGATCCGCGCTTTGTGACTGATCACTGGTTTCGCGTGCATGTTCGGCAATGTGGTGAACTGTGGCAGTCATCTCATTGATCGCAGTCGCCGCCTGATCGGTTTCACTCTGTTGGGCGAGCATGCCTTTGCGAACGCCACCCATGCTGGCGGCCAGTCGTCCGGCGTTCTCGTCAAGCCGCCCCGCTGCCTGGGCCACGGTACCGACGATGCGTTGATAGCCCGCTTGCATGGCATTGAACGCTGCAGCCATCTGACCGACTTCATCGCGGCTATCCAGGGGCACGCGAACCGCAAGATCGCCGCTGCGCTCCACGTGGATCATCACATCCTTGAGGGTGTTGAGATGGCTCAGGAGAAACTTGATCAACAACTGCGAAGCGGCCAACAGGATCAGCATCAACACTGCCACGGCTATCGCATAGCTGAAGAAATGCTCGGCCAGCAACTGACGTGTACTTGGGGCGCGAGCCTGTACCGCGAGCTTGTCACCGTTGCCTCTGGCGACCAGGTAGGCGCCAATGACTGGCGAGGTAGCAAGCAGTCGGTCGTGATCGATCTCAGCCCAGCCTTGCGCTATGGCGACCGGCGTACCGTCGACCGTAACTGCCTGTCCAGCGGAGAAAACCTGAATATCCCGGCCCTGTGGTACCGGACTCCCTTCAGGCCAGGCCCGGAGCAGGGCGCCCAGCTGCTCGGCTGTGCTTTGCGCGTCGTGGCTTCGCGATTGCTGTTCGAGTTGCAGAGCGAAAAGTACCAGCAGCAGCGTCGTAGCGAACGCCACCATGTTCAATGCCCAGAATTTGTATTTCAGGGAGAGATCGCGAATCCATAAAGCCATTGAATGCTCTTCTTTGGTCGGTGCCGGTAGGGTTAGCCCGGTCGGTGGCATTGCGCAATTTGTGAACCCGTTCTGTTAACGGCAGAAAGCGGCCTGGCTTGAGGCGTCCGATCAAGTTTTCAGTGGCTCGATCCCAAAGAAATTCTGTGCGCACGCGGTAGTGCTCTGCGCCAGCTGCTCCTCGCTCACGCTGCGATGCAGCGAGACCTCGCGCAATACCTCAGGGAGAAATGCTGGTTCGTTTTGACCACCCTTGGGTTTAGGGCGCAACGTGCGTGGCAGCAGATACGGCGCGTCGCTTTCCAGCATCAATCGTGTGGCCGGAATCTCTCGCACAAGTGAATGCAGATGCGTCCCCCGGCGCTCATCGCAGATCCAGCCAGTTATACCGATATGCAGATCTAGATCTAGGTAGGCGTAAAGCGCGCGTTTTTCTCCGGTAAAGCAGTGCACGACCGCGGCCCGTAGCCGATCTCGAAACGGACGGAGGATTTCAACCAGACGCACGTCCGCGTCCCGCTCGTGAAGAAACACGGGTAAACCGGTTTCCACTGCCAGCTGCAGATGTTCTTCGAGCACGCGTTCTTGCTGCACACGCGGTGACAGGTCCCGATTGAAATCCAGGCCGCATTCGCCAACCGCACGTACCTCGGGCTCGGCGAGCAGGCCTTTCAGCAAACCGGACGTCTCGGAACTCCACTGGCTGGCATCATGTGGATGGATACCGGCGGTGCAAAACAGGCGCTGCTGGGAGTCGTCAAGTACTCGGCAAAGCCTCAAGGCGGCTTCGCTTTCATCGAGGCTCGTACCGGTCAGGACCATTTGCTTCACGCCAGCGGCGTAGGCTCGCTCCAATACCGCGCGTGGATCGCGGGCAAACGTGGGATGGGTCAAGTTGACGCCTATGTCGACTAGCTGCATGAACCGTCTCGCTTATGAATTCAAAATATAACCATTTGAATCAGTGACTTAAAAAGTTTATCTAATGTCTTGTAAGAAGTTGGGCTGGCGGCTTGGTTGAGGCTGTGAGAATCTTCGCCGCCCGCAGCAGGATGGCTGCCTGCATTTTGTCTCATTCGAGCCGATACAGCTTCATGACCCGACTATTCGCCTTACTGCTTTGTCTGCTGGTGCTAACGCCCTGGCCAGCGATTGCGCGGGTGATGGGTCCCCAGGCCTGGCAAACACCGGCAACCGTACGCGATCTGGCTGAGATTCGCCGTAGCGGCGTGCTGCGGGTATTGGTCAATCAGAGCCGCAATAGCTCCGGCGAAGTAAAGGGTGAAGCCATTGGGGTGGAATCTGTCCGGTTGCGTGCTTTCGAACAGTACTTGAATCGCGGTAGCAAAGGTCCGGCGATCCGTTTGAAGTTGATTCCCAAAGCCAAGGATCAACTGCTGGGCGCATTGCAACGGGGAGAGGGTGATCTGGTCGCACCGGGAGAGTTATTGCCGCTTGGCACGGCGCGCCAGGTCAGTCGCAGTCGCGCCGTTGTCATGGATGTTCGAATGGTGCTGGTCAGCCGGCAGGGCAGCCATCGATACAAGAGTTACGAGCAATTATCAGGGCGCAGTGTCGCCCTGCCGGCCGGGAGTGCTGCCGGTGCCGCTCTGGAAGTGATCAATCAGAACCTGATGAAGGCTGGGCGGGCGCCAATCGTGGTCGAGTGGGTCGATCCGACACTGGCAGTGGAGGACGTGCTGGAAATGGTTCAGGCCGGCGTCTATCCGGCGACTGTTGTGGAGCAGACCATTGCGCAGCGTTGGGTGAAGGTGCTGCCCAAGTTGCGGGTCGATTCGCAGCTCACGCTGGGTAATGCAGCCGATATGCACTGGTTCCTGCGCAAGGATGCAAGCATGTTGCACGCCAGCGTTGACCGCTTTCTCCAGGCTTACACTGCCCCCGTGAATCAGGACGCAGCGTTCGAGAGCGTCTATCGAAGGCTTTACCGCGTCCAATATCCGCTCGACCGCACTGGCAGGCAGCGCCTTGAAAAGGTCCGTCCGACGTTGCAGCTGCACGCCCGGCAGCAGGAGATCGACTGGCTCAACTTGGCCGCGCTGGCTTTCAAGGAGTCGACGCTGAATCCGGCTGCCCGTGGCGCATCTGGCGCAACGGGGCTGATGCAGGTCACTCCAGCAACCGCGCGTAGTATGGGTGTCACTGACATCGGTAAGCTGGACAACAACGTGCTTGCCAGTGCGAAGTACTTGGCAAATATCCGTCGCAATTACTTCGCCAGTTCAAGGTTGAACGAGCGCGAGCGCATGGCCTTCGTCCTGGCCGCCTACAACCTTGGCCCGCAGCGCGTTCAGAGTCTGCGGGCCGAGGCGCGTCGGCAGGGGCTCAATCCGGACCAGTGGTTTTTTCAGGTCGAGCGGGTTGCCATGGCTACGATGGGAATGGGCGTGGTCAGCTATGTCAACGCTGTAAACAAGTATTTTCTGGCCTATACCCGCGAGCGGTATCTTCTCGAGGGCGGACCACAAAGCGCCGCTAATTGACTGGTCAGGTGTCCGTCGTGGTCAACAGGCGCTCCGCCGCTTCCAGTCGTAGCCGCTCGCTTTCGCCGAAGCTGTCCAACGCCAAACGATCGATTGCCGCTCGCTTATCAGCCTCTCCGAGGCCGCGGCTACTGAGAATCTTTTTTTTCTCTTCTTGGTAAGTGGTGATTCTGGTCTGCCATTCACGTCGTTCGCTATCCAGTGCTTCCAAGCGCGCTGTTGCTGCGTTGCCTACCAAGCGTTGCCGCATGATGCGCAGATCCATGGAGCCGCCGCCGCTGGCCTGCAATGCCAGGGTCTGTTCGCGCAGTTCGGTCTGCATTTGCAGCGCGACTGTGTCCTGTAGCTCAGGTGGCAAGTTGCTGCGTAACCGATCCAGCGCCGCTCCTTGATCCGTTGCGTTCAGCGTTTGGTCGTGACGGATAGCCAGTCGCTCTAGCGTAAAGCTGTCAGCCGCTTCTTCCAGCGCAAAGAACGCCTGGTGGGTAGCGTCATCGAAAATGCCGGCGCGCAGCTGCCGTACCGCTTGCAATCGCGCTCGCATGGCGTCGAGGTCGGGTTGCCGGGCGTGATTATTTTCCAGCACCATCAGCTGGCGTTTGTAATCCAGATACTGCCCTAGGAGTTGTGTGGCACGACCCGCTGCGGGTTGAGGCAGTTGCGCTTGTATGTACTGCCGTAGCCTTGTAACGCTGGCGTCAATCGATTCCTCGCCTATGGAGGCAAGGAAGTAGTCGAAGACACGGCGGATATCGCCATCGATAATCAGGTTGCCTGCTGAGTCTGCGTGAAGCCGGCCATCGACCTGCGTACCGGAAAAGGAGGGTGGGAGCTGGCTTGGCCCAGGTGGTTGTGCGGATCGTGCGAGCTGCGGTTTCGAAACTCTCTGTTCCGACACATGAGGCTTGTGTGAGACGGGCTCTGCCACGTCGGGCGTTTGTACCCTCAGGGGTTCGGGTGAGTCGTGCCAGTACACTGCGACGCAGACGGTGACGGTGACGGTCAAGAGTAAGAGGGCGGCAAGAATCTTCATCGGGAAGCCTTATGCTCAAG
Organism: Stutzerimonas zhaodongensis; assembly: GCF_003696365.1. Lineage (GTDB taxonomy): Bacteria > Pseudomonadota > Gammaproteobacteria > Pseudomonadales > Pseudomonadaceae > Stutzerimonas > Stutzerimonas zhaodongensis. The sequence goes on along the minus strand of NZ_RFFM01000001.1, from coordinate 1,071,156 downwards.
GAGCGGGGCTCGTCGGCCCCGCTCGTTTCTCAGAGACCTGCGTTTTTCAGCCGGTTGGCATGCTGGCGGTAGACAGTCACCGGACTGGTTTCGAACAGGCTGGTCAGTCCGAACACCTGGTTGACCTCGTCCAGATGGTTCATCCGGTAGTTGTCGCGGATGACCATGCCCATATGCGAGCTGCAACGACCCACCAGTCCGTCATTGGCTTCCGAAAATGCCAGCGAGCCTGCGCCCATCATGGCGTCACTCACATCCAGCGGATTGGTGAGCGGGCTGGTTCCGCTCCATGAGTAGTAGCGAACGCCATTTACCTTATAGGCGCCCTCGCCACATTGGCTGGTGGGAATGCCCTGCGGATACTTCGCGTTGAAGCGGGCTGCGCCTTCGCTATTGAGCGATTCAAGCGTGCCCAGGGAGTTCTGCGGATTTGTGCTGGGGCTGCCGGACAGGAAGTGGATCAGCGCACCCATGCCGTTGACCAACCCCGCGATGATGGCTTCACCTCCCGACCCCTCGGGGATCTTGCGGATCAGGTCCGCCACATCCGAGCCCTTATGTGGCGCGCCGACACTGGTAACGGATGCGATCAGGTCGGGACGTACGGCCGCGACGTAGCGTACGGTCGGGCCGCCATGGCTGTGGCCTATCAGATTCACTTTGGGTTTTCCGCTGATGGCGACAATCTCTTCGACCTGATGCAGCAGTTCTTCGCCTCGTAACTCCGACGTGTTGAGTTGGCTGACTTCCGTCACGAAGACCTGAGCTCCATCGCGACGGAGCGCCTGCGGAATGCCGTACCAGTAATCAATGCCAAGGATGCTGTCGAAACCGAGCATGCCGTGGGCAAGAACGATAGGGTATCGCGTCTGCGTATAGCCGCTGGACGTGCTTGCTTGCACGTTGCCTGAAATGGCGATGGCCGTGCCGAGGCAGAGAGCGAGCAACGTTTTATTTTTATTCATATGTGCACTCAATCAGTGGGTGAACAGGACATGGGCAATCCTTCGCCATTCACCGCGCACTGCGCGTACTGCAAGCAAGGCAATCGCAGCAATCATGCCAACCTACCGTAGCAGCGCAGCGGCGCGCTCTAATACGGCGATTGGCTTGAATAGGCAGACTTGGCTGATCGAGGCGTTTGTTACCGGATGGAACAAACGATGAGTAGGTTGGTGATGGTTGCGCAGATTCGGCGCTGATCGGCGCCTGATCGAAGATTTTGGTGACTGAACGGTCGAAAATGTACTACCCGGTCAGATGTACTCGATAGCCACGATGTACCAGGTTTTGGCGCCGGTTGGAGTCTGGACCTGCACTTCTGCATCGAGGGGCTTGCCGATCAGTGCGCGCGCCAGGGGCGAGTCAATGCTGATCGAGCCATGGCGCAAGTCCAGTTCATCTGGTCCGACGATGCGATAGCGCGCTTGATCGCCTTCCTCGTCTTCGACCGTTACCCATGCGCCGAAATAGACTTTCCCCGGATCGCTGGGTTTTTCGGCAACTACCTTGAGCTTTTCCAGCCGCTTGGTGAGGAAACGAACGCGACTGTCAATCTCGCGGAGCATTTTCTTGCCATAGGTGTATTCGGCGTTTTCCGAGCGATCTCCCTGAGCAGCGGCCTCGCTCACCGACTGGGTTACCTGAGGTCGTTTGACGTGCCATAGCTCATGCAGCTCAGCGCGCAGCCGTGCTTCTCCCTCGGGCGTAATCAGTGGCGTGCCTGCAGGGCGGGGTGGACGGTAACGGCTCATGGTCTTTCCAATTAAAGCGCAAGGCTGAACATTCTATAGGCTATAGGCACTCGTGCTACTCGCCTGCGCAGCTCAACTTTCTCTCAACACATTGAGCGGGCTCGCATTGAGAGCGCGCCGGGTCCCCAGCACCCCTGCGCTACCCACCAGCAGGGCTCCGATCAGTGGAAGCAACAGCAGCCAGGGATGAGGCTGCCAACGGAGGTCAAACACGTAGTGGTAGAGCAGGGCACTGACCAGTTCGCAACCTAGTGCGGCGAGAAGCCCGCTGGCGGCGCCCAGGACGCCGAACTCGGTCCGCCGCGCTCGAAGCAGCAACCTGCGTTCTGCCCCCAGTGCCCGCAGCAATGCGCCCTGGCGGATTCGTTCATCCAACGTTGCCTGCAGGCCTGCAAACAGCACAGCCAGGCCGGCAGCCAACACGAACATCAACACGTATTCCACTGCCAGCGACACCTGCGCGAGTATGCTGCGCAGTTGGGCAAGTAGCGCTTCCACCTGCAATATCGTCGCCGCGGGGAAGTCTCTGGCCAGCTGCACCAGTTCACGATCCTTGCCCTTCGGAAGATGGAAGCTGGTCATGTACGTTGCTGGGACGTCCTGCAGGGTCTGTGGCTCGAAAATCATATAGAAATTGGGCTGAAAGCTGTCCCAGTTGACCTCGCGCAAGCTGGTTACGCTAACGTCGCGGGTCAGGCCCCCAACAGTGAAGCTGAGCTTGTCTCCCAGTTTTACCTGAAGGCTTTCTGCGAGCTCTGCTTCCACCGAAACACCCGGCAGCTCGCCTGGCGCGCCGTCCCACCACCGGCCCGCTGTGAGTCGGTTATCCGAGGGTAGCTCCTGCGCCCAGGTCAGACTGAGGTCCCTGCGAATGGCCCGCTCGCCTTGGCTTTCCTTGGTTACCAGCTGGCGCACGGGTTCGCCATTGATGGCAACCAGGCGACCAGGGACCACTGGGTACAGCGGGGCCGCGTGATTGGACAGTGTCCCGATTCGGGCGGCGAAGGCGTCCTTATCGGCGGGCAGAACGTTTAGTACGAAATGGTTCGGTGCGTCTGCGGGCAGTTGATCTTGCCAGGTATCCAGCAGTTCCCCGCGCAGCAAGGCAATCAGCGCCATGGCAAGCAGGATCAGGCCGAAAGCCAGCGATTGTCCGGCTGCAGCCAGGGGGTGGCGCAGTAGCTGACCGAGACCAAGACGCCACGTCAGGGATGCGCCCGACAACGCGCGCCGCAGCCCTTTCAAGGCCAATAGCAGCAGGCCGCCAAGAACGAGTGTCGCGACCAAGCCGCCGCCCAGTAGCGCGAGCGTGATCTTAAGGTTCAGGCTCAGGCGCCACATGATCAAGCCAAGCGCCACTACCGCTGCGCCATACACCAGCCATGAACTCGGAGGAATGGGCATCATGTCGCGGCGTAGGACACGCAGCGGCGGTACTCGGCCCAATGCCGCGAGGGGCGGCAATGCAAAGCCTGCAAGAGCGACCAGGCCGGTGGCTATCCCAGCCAGGGCTGGCCAGAGTGTGGCGGGCGGTACTTCGCTGACCACAAGATCGCGCAACAGGAAGAACAGCCCGTGCTGAGCCGCCCAGCCCAGCAGTGCACCAACCGCACTTGCAACCAGGCCGAGATACGCGAGCTGAAGGGTATACAGCGCCAGTGCTTCATTCCGGGAGAGCCCCAGGCATCTCAAGAGGGCGCTTGCATCGAAGCGGCGTGCGGCAAATCGCGCCGCTGACAATGCCACCGCTACACCTGCAAGCAGCACGGCTGCGAGGCTGGCCAGGTTGAGATATTGCTCGGCGCGCCCTAAGGCGCCGCCTATCTGGCGGTTTCCGTCCTTGGCCGTTTCGACGCGCTGGTGGGGTTGAAGATCGGTCTTTATGGCTGATTCGTATGCGGCCAACTGCGCTGGCTCGCCCCGCCAGAGTTCGCGGTAGCTTACCCGGCTACCCGGTTGCACCACGCCAGTGGCGTCTAGGTCATCGAGATGCATCAACACACGGGGCGTGAGGCTGTAAAAGTCTCCCACCCTGTCCGGTTCGTATGTCAGCACCCGGTTGAGCTTGAGTTGCTTGTTGCCAACTTCGATAGAGTCGCCAATCTGCAGATTCAGCGCTGCGAACAGCCGTGCTTCAGCCCAGGCTTCGCCAGGGCGTGGGCCAGGTCCGGTTTGTTCAGGCTGATAAGGTGCCGCCGCGCTGCGAAGTTCACCGCGCAAGGGGTAGTTGTCGTCGGCGGCCTTGACGCTGGTGAGCTGTAGATTGTCATCTGTTGCAACGACGCTGGAAAACTCCACGACCCGAGCATGCTCAAGCCTTTGCTCAATGCCTGCGTCGATCTGTCCAGGCTCGGCGGGCGAGCTGCCGCGCAGCACCAGGTCTGCTCCCAGGAACTCGGTCGCGCGCAACAGCATGGCGTCGTTCAGTCTCGCGCCGAAGTAGCCGATGGCAGTGCTTGCCGCGACCGCAATCAGAAGCGCAAAGAACAGCACCCGTAGCTCACCGGCGCGCGCGTCTCTAAGCAGCTGGCGCAGCGCGAGACTTGCCAGACGACTGATAGGCACCTGCTTCATCGAGTCGACTCATCACGCAGCTCGCGACCGCCGTCCAGGCGAAGCAGGTGCTCGCAGCGCTGGGCCAGGCGCTCGTCATGGGTGACCAGTACCAGCGTGGTACCACGTTCACGATTCAGTTCGAACAACAGCTCGGTGATGGTTGCACCGGTATGACTGTCGAGGTTGCCGGTGGGCTCATCGGCGAATAGCACCGCGGGTTCGGCTGCGAATGCGCGTGCGACAGCGACACGCTGCTGCTCGCCACCAGACAGTTGGCGAGGATAGTGATGCAGGCGTGCAGCTAGCCCGACGCGGTCGAGTAGTTCTGTTGCTTTCGCTTGCGCGTCTCTGCGCCCGTGCAGTTCCAGCGGAAGCATGACGTTTTCCAGCGCATTAAGGCTGTCCAGTAGCTGGAAGGACTGAAACACGAAGCCGACGTTCTCGGCCCGTACGCGGGCGCGCTGATCTTCATCCAGAGCACCCAATAGATGACCCGCCAGATGCACCTCGCCCGAGCTGGGGAGGTCGAGCCCCGCGAGCAATCCGAGCAATGTTGATTTGCCTGACCCGGATGTGCCGACGATGGCGAGGCTTTCGCCTTTGTCGAGGCTCAATGACACATCGTCGAGTATCGCCAGCTCGCCTTCCGCGCTGGGTACCACTTTGCTAAGGTTCCGGGCGTACAGAATGCTGGCGCTCATGGAGATTCCGATGCGAAATTGGCTAAGAGGTGGGGCCCTGGTATTGCTGTGCTGGGCTCATGGAGCCTTGGCGGGGACGGTGCTGGTGGTCGGAGATAGTATCAGTGCCGCTTTCGGGCTGGAAACCAGCGAGGGGTGGGTACACCTGCTCCAGCAACGCCTTGATACAGAGAACCGCGATTATCGTGTGGTGAATGCATCAATCAGCGGCGACACCAGCGCAGGAGGCCTGGCAAGGCTACCTACCTTACTTGCTGAACATAAGCCGGACGTGGTGATCATCGAGCTGGGTGGCAACGATGGGTTGCGTGGCCAGCCTCCAGCTCAGATGCATCAGAACTTGGCATCGATGGTCGATCGATCACAAGAGGCCGATGCCAAGGTCGTGCTGCTCGGCATGCGCCTGCCTCCAAACCTCGGCCAGCGTTACACGACTGCTTTCGCGCACGTCTTTGACTCGCTTGCCGAGGAAAAAGATCTGCCCTACGTGCCCTTTCTTCTTGAGGGTGTCGGTGGGATAGATGGGATGATGCAAGCTGACCGCATCCATCCCACTGCCGGGGCTCAGCAACAACTGTTAGACAACGTCTGGCCTGTTCTCGAGCCCTTGCTTTGAGGCGTGCGCGCGGCTACTGTCGCGCCCCTCGTCAGGAGCCTCAGATGCCGCGCCCAGCCTGGTCCCTTTTCGCCTACCGCCTTATCGTCCCAGACGAGCAATTCGATCTGTTCGCATGTCGCGAAAACCGGCTGCATCTGGCCGTGCGGCAGTTGGAATTGAACGGAAGGGTGGATCGCACGCTTTGTGGCGGTTTCTTGCCGGCGAGTCCTCGGTGGCAGGATCTGGAACGCTCGATTCTAAAAGACCGCCGGCTCTGCCCTGCTTGTCGTGACGCCCTCAGTGCGCAGAGAAAGGGCCTTCCGTCTGCCGCCAGTGTCTGGTAGCTCGGCGCGCGTAGCCGCTTCGAGTACAATCGCCACCACTACGACATCTGTATCTCCAAGGAAACCCTGAATGCTCTCGCGTGCGTCTGCAGTCGCCTCCTGTGTGTCATTCGCTGCTTTGTTGTTGGCCGGACAAGCTGCCGCTCTTGAATTACCGCTGCCACCAGAAGGTGAGGATGTGGTTGGGCAAATTCAGGTTGTCAAAGCCAAGTACGAAGACACCTTCGCAGCGTTGGGCGAGACGCACGACTTGGGTTATCTGGAACTGGTTGCGGCCAATCCCGGCGTGGATCCATGGCTACCTGGCGAAGGGACGGACATCATTCTGCCCACCAGGTACATCCTTCCGCCCGGGCCGAGGGAGGGCATCGTCATCAACCTGCCGGAGTATCGCCTCTACTATTACCCCAAAGGCGAAGACGTGGTGCACACCTTTCCCCTCGGAATTGGTCGAGAGGGTTGGGGGTCACCAGTCGGCAATACCCGCATCACAGCGATGATCAGCGATCCGGCCTGGTATCCACCGCAGTCCATACGTGATGAGCACGCCGCCGATGGCGATCCGCTGCCAAAGGTCGTTCCGCCTGGTGCTGACAATCCGCTTGGGCCTTACAAAATGAGCCTGGCGCTACCTGGCTACCTCATCCATGGCTCGAACAAGAAATTCGGAATCGGCATGCGTGTGAGTCACGGCTGTTTTCGGATGCTCAATCACAACGTGTTGGAGCTGGCTCGGCTGGTCAAGGTCGGCACCTCGGTGCGGATCATCGACGAGCCTTACAAGTTCGGCACCAGTCAGGGGAAGATCTATCTGGAGGCTCACACGCCGCTGCAAGATGAAGACAATCACATGACACTCATGGACAAGCATGCGGTGGTAGTGAACACCTTGCTAAAGCGTGACGAGTCAGCAGGCGTGCTGCAGCTGGACTGGGAGATGGTGCGCGAAATCATTGCGGGTGAAGACGGATTGCCAATTCAGATCGCCGAGCAAGGGCAGGCGCTGGCTTCTCATGAGGAGCAAATTTTCTAAATGTGAGCGCGCGTTGCCTGAAAGACGCGCATAAAAAAGCCGACCTTCGAAGGTCGGCTTTTTTTCGCCTGAAGCTTACTTGCGGCTGGCGCGTTCCAGCATACGCAGAGCACGCTCGTTGGCTTCGTCAGCAGTCTGCTGAGCCTTGCGAGCAGCCTGCATAGCCTCGTCGGCTTTGCTGTACGCTTCGTCAGCACGAGCCTGCGCGCGGGCAGCGGCGTCTTCGGTCGCGGTCAGACGGGCTTCGCTTTCCTTGGTCATGCTGTTGCTGCAACCAGTGGCCAGAACTGCGGCGAAAGCCAGAGCAGAAAATTTCAGAACGTTGTTCATCGTGTTCCCCTTAAGGATGAAATCCATGGCAACTTCCGTTATGGAAAGTTGGCGCGCACATACTACCGATTAGTTGCGCTAAGTAAACTGAGGCATGCAGCGGGTACCGCTATTTTTCTGCAAGCTCGTTCTTTTCACGGCATCCGTCAGTCAAGTTGATTGAAAAACAATCAAAGCGAGCCGGTGCACTCGTTTACATGGACAGACGTCTTGCCCTAAAAGTTGCATTTCGGACAGGCTCTTGCTCATCGGGTATTAACACCGGCGCTACAAAGCCTATGGCTGCTAATTAAGCAATTGAAGAGAAGACTTAACCGGCGGTAGGATCGGCGTCCAGCTAACAACAATAAACGGGATCGCGCGCCGCAGCGGTTCCACGGCGCATACGGCGGCAACGCTGTCGAGGAGGCGAGATGACCGACAAGTTAACCATCCACCATGATCGAACGAATCGTCAGTTCGAAACTACCGTGGATGGACATCGCGCCTATCTGGCCTATGTCGACCTTGGCAAGCAAACGCTTGATATATACCGAACCTTTGTTCCGGATGCACTTCGCGGCAGAGGGGTGGCTGCAGTGCTGACTCAGCATGCTCTGGATTTCGCCGCCCATGAGGGTTACACGGTCATCCCGTCCTGCTCGTATGTGGAGTGGTACATCGAGCGTCAGGAAAACATTTCTGGCGATGTAAACGGGGAATGAAAAAACGCCGGCAAGCGGCGTTTTGATGATGCTGGTTGCGTCAGTCTCGAGCGCGACGTGGCAATACTTCTTTCAATTTGGTGTGCATGCCTAGTATGGCTTTCTCGGTCGCTTCCCAATCGATGCAGGCATCAGTGATCGAGACACCATACTTCAGATCCCCAAGATCCTTTGGAATAGGCTGACTGCCCCAGCCCAGGTGGCTTTCCACCATGAGACCGACGATCGAATTATTCCCCTCAAGGATCTGGTTGGCGACGTTGTCCATCACCAGGGGCTGGAGAGCTGGGTCCTTGTTAGAATTCGCGTGGCTGCAGTCAACCATGATATTGGGTTTGATGCCGGCCTTGCTCAATTCCTGCTCGCAAACAGCAACGCTGACTGAATCATAGTTCGGCTTACCGTTACCGCCTCGCAGCACGACATGGCCGTAGGCGTTGCCTTTGGTCGTTACGATCGAGACGCCACCGGATTGGTTTATGCCGAGGAAGCGGTGCGGGCTGGATACCGATTGCAGCGCGTTGATCGCTACGGTCAAGCTGCCATCCGTACCGTTCTTGAAGCCAACTGCCGATGAAAGGCCTGAAGCCATTTCCCGGTGCGTTTGCGATTCGGTGGTGCGCGCCCCAATCGCCGACCAGCTGATCAGGTCCTGAAGATATTGCGGTGAGATCGGGTCCAGCGCTTCGGTTGCGGTAGGTAGGCCCATCTCGGCAAGGTCGAGCAGCAACTGACGACCGATGTGCAACCCATCTTGGATTTTGAAAGAGTCGTCCATGTACGGGTCGTTGATCAGGCCTTTCCAGCCGACCGTGGTGCGCGGCTTTTCGAAATACACCCGCATGACCAGATAGAGACTGTCGGATACCTTTTCTGCGAGTGCCTTCAAGCGCTCCGCGTACTCATGGGCGGCTTTCAGGTCGTGAATTGAGCAGGGGCCTATCACGACGAACAAGCGATGATCCTTGCCGTCGAGAATGTTGCGTACTACCTGGCGTCCCTCGGAGACGGTCTTCAGCGCGGCGGGCGTGAGGGGAATCTCACCCTTCAACTGGTCCGGCGTAATGAGCGTCTCATTGGAGGAAACGTTAAGGTCATCGATCGGTAAATCAGCCATCGTGTTCTCGTCGGGGTCACGGATGCCGTCCGCCAGCCAATCCCGGTGCGGCGGAGCAGGGCTTGAGGGCGCAGCGGGGAAGCGGAACCTTATCGCGTAATGCGTCGCCTCGACAATGACCTTGAGGCGGGACTTTAGTCCTCCCTGCGCAAAAGTTAATCATCGGCACTTCACGTCGCTGGGCGCGGCTTTGGGACGCTGATATCGTGAAGAGAAGGCGCGTCAGCCAGACGCGATCACTCTTTAAGCTGCTGGAGCCATGTATGACTGCACCCAAACCCCGAATCGGAATAATTGGCACTGGTGCTATCGGTGGCTTCTACGGCGTGATGCTCGCGCGAGCAGGCTATGACGTTCATTTTCTATTGCGCAGCGAATATGACGCCGTAGTGCAAAACGGATTGCAGATAAACAGTGCAGTGCATGGCTCGTTGCACCTCGATTCGGTTCAGGCCTACTGCAATGTGTCGGACATGCCCGAGTGTGATTGGGTGCTGGTTGGCGCCAAAAGCACCAGCAATTTCGAAATGGCTCCTCTGATCGAGGGCGTGGCCGCTTCGAATGCCAAAGTCGTGGTCCTGCAAAATGGTCTCGGTGTCGAGGATGGGTTACGAAACGTCCTCCCTGACACTTTGCACCTGCTGGGCGGCCTCTGCTTTATCTGTGTTCACCGCTCTGCGCTGGGTGTGGTTGAGCATCAGGCTCTTGGAGGGGTCAATCTTGGCTACCATTCCGGCCCGGCTGACTCCCAGGAGCAGCAAGGGCTGATTGAAGAAGGCGTCGCGATGTTTCGCGAGGCAGGGGTGGACTCAAATGCGGCCGCGAATCTGAACCAGGCGCGCTGGCAGAAGCTCGTTTGGAACATGCCGTACAACGGTCTTTCAGTCTTGTTACGGGCTGGCACCGCCCCGTTGATGGCCAATCCAGACAGTCGTGCGCTGGTTCGATCGATCATGCTGGAAGCTTGTGGCGCCGCTGCCGCATGTGGACACGCTCTACCTGAGGGCCTGGTCGACCGAATGATGTCCTCGACCGACCACATGCCGGATTACCTGCCAAGCATGTACCACGATCAAGCTCAGGGTCGCCCCATGGAACTTGAAGCGATCTATGCCGCACCGCTGACTGCTGCGGCTGCTGCAGGGTTCGCTATGCCAAAAACCGAGGCGCTGTATCAGGCGTTGCGTTTCATATCGGCACGCTCTGTCGGTTAGCGGCCCGCTTCAACAGTTGCCAAGCGCGGCGACATTGGATTCTTGCTGGCCTGCTAAGCTCCATCAAGGCCGCGATTTCCGGGCGGCGCTCGCAGGCGGTTCATACGGAAATGGCCTAGACTTCTCAAGTTCTGGCGCACGTAGTTATAAAAAGTGGTGGCGCTCGATGCCACTGGCCTTTGAGGGATCTCTATGAAGCTTCAGCAACTGCGTTACATATGGGAGGTGGCGCATCATGACCTCAATGTATCTGCAACGGCGCAAAGCCTGTTCACGTCCCAGCCTGGTATCAGTAAACAGATTCGACTACTTGAAGACGAGTTAGGGGTAGAGGTGTTCGCGCGCAGCGGCAAGCACCTGACCAGGGTTACACCGGCCGGTGAGCGCATCATCACCACTGCCGGTGAAATTCTCCGCAAGTGCGAAAGCATCAAGCAAATCGCCCAGGAATTTTCCAACGAGAAGCGCGGCACGCTGAGCATTGCGACTACGCATACTCAGGCCCGATATGCCTTGCCACAAGTGATCAGCGCGTTCATCAAGCAATACCCCGACGTTTCGCTGCACATGCACCAGGGCACTCCTATGCAGATCGCGGAGATGGCGGCTGACGGCACCGTGGACTTCGCCATTGCCACGGAGGGGCTGGAGCTCTTTGGTGACCTGGTCATGATGCCGTGCTATCGCTGGAACCGCTGCGTGGTGGTGCCGCAAGGCCATCCGCTTGCAAAGCTAGACAAGCTCACACTCGAAGCCCTGGCCGAGCATCCCATCGTCACCTATGTATTTGGTTTCACGGGTCGATCCAAGCTGGACGAGGCGTTCAGCCACAAGGGCTTGTCCCCTAAGGTGGTATTCACGGCTGCCGATGCCGACGTCATCAAGACCTATGTCCGGTTGGGGCTAGGGGTTGGGATCGTCGCTCGAATGGCTGTCGATGCCAAGCTGGACCCTGATCTCGTGGTGCTGGACGCGAGCGAACTGTTCGAGTCGAGCGTGACCAAGATAGGCTTTCGCCGCGGCACCTTTTTGCGAGGTTTCATGTGTGACTTCATCGAGACGTTCGCCCCGCACCTTGATCGTGAAATGCTCGAGAAGGCCGTGCAGTGCAAGAACAAGGCTGAAGTGGATCAGTTGTTCGAAAGCGTCGAGTTGCCCACCTTCTAATTGGTTATACCGAGCCGGATGTCCTCCGGTTCGGTATCGATACCCGCCGCCAGATTGATATTGCCTTTGGCGTCAGCGATGCAGCTTCGCTGTGTATCAAGTCCGTGCGATCAGATTGCCTGCATGCAGGCCGCATTCTTTTTGAGTGGACTCTTCCCACCACCAACGGCCTTCGCGTTCATGCTGGTTTGGCAGCACCGGACGCGTACACGGCTCACAACCAATACTGATGAATCCACGTTCGTGAAGACTGTTGTAGGGCACCTCCAGCATGCGGATATAGCCCCATACTTCCTCACTTGTCATCTGCGCCAGTGGATTGAATTTATACAAGGCATGCTCAGGCGTTGAGAAAGCGCTATCGATTTCGAGCACCGGCACCTGGCTGCGCGTGCCGGGGCTTTGATCGCGGCGCTGGCCGGTTGCCCAAGCGCGGACGTTTGAAAGCTTGCGCCGAAGCGGCTCAATCTTGCGGATACCACAGCACTCCCCATGCCCGTCGCGATAGAAGCTGAAAAGCCCCTTCTCATTGACCATCGGCTGCAACAGGGCAGGATCGGGCGTCATGATCTCGATCGAAATACCGTAATGATCGCGCACCTGCTCAATAAAGCGATACGTCTCGCTGTGCAGGCGTCCGGTGTCCAGGCTGAAAACCTTCACACCCTTGTTCAGCTTCCAGGCCATATCGACCAAAACGACATCTTCCGCACCGCTGAAGGAGATCCAGAGATCGTCTCCAAAGAGATCGAAGGCCAGTTTCAGAATGTCCTGCGGGGATTTGCCAGCATAGGCGTTTGCAAGCTCGGCTACTTCAATTGGTTGGCTCATCAGGCTACTTCCTTGGTGGGCGCTTGGCGCTCTACTGGCCGCAGATGTTAACAAATAGGCTTTATGACTCTAAATAACCTTTGCCACAGTGAATCCTAAACTTCGGGAATAAGCCCTTGCGTTGCGTCAGTCTGTCCTTGTAGTTAGAGTGCCGCTTCAATTTTTCTACCTGAGGAATAGCCCGTGGAAATAGCCTGCCTTGACTTGGAAGGGGTACTGGTTCCGGAAATCTGGATCGCATTTGCCGAAGCCACCGGAATCGAATCGCTCCGGGCGACCACGCGGGACATTCCTGACTACGACGTGCTAATGAAGCAGCGTCTGCGCATCCTTGACGAGCATGGGCTGAAACTGGCTGACATCCAGGCCGTGATCGCCACGCTGAAGCCGCTGGAGGGCGCAGTCGAATTTGTCGACTGGCTTCGCGAGCGCTTTCAGGTCGTGATTCTGTCAGACACCTTCTACGAGTTTTCACAGCCGCTGATGCGTCAGCTGGGCTTTCCAACGCTGCTTTGTCATCGCTTGATCACGGATGAAGCGGGTCGCGTCGTCAGTTATGAACTGCGCCAGAAGGACCCTAAGCGGCAATCAGTCGTTGCCTTGAAAAGCCTGTATTACCGCGTCATCGCCGCAGGCGATTCCTACAATGACACCACCATGCTCGCCGAAGCGCATGCCGGCATCCTTTTCCATGCCCCTGAAAACGTGATTCGCGAGTTCCCGCAGTTTCCCGCTGTGCATACTTTCGCAGAGCTGAAGCAGGAATTCCTCAAGGCTTCAAATCGCGCGCTACAGCTCTAATGCGCTGAAGTGTTGCCAGGCTGAACGCCGACTGGTGGATCATGTTGTATAGATCCACCGTCGCGTCGACCAGCCTGGTCATGGAATCCCGCTAGAGCGCCTCAAGCGTTTCCATCAACACCCTCACCTTGTCGAGGGTTTCCTGGTGTTCGGCCTCCCAGTCCGAATCCGCCACGATGCCACCTCCAGCCCAGCAAGTGACTTCGTCGCGCTGTATGAGCAAGGTGCGGATGGCGATGGAGCTGTCCATCTCGCCCCGTACATCTAGATATAGCAGCGAACCGCAGTAGATTGAGCGCCGAGTAGGTTCCAGTTCATCGATGATCTGCATGGCGCGAATCTTAGGTGCCCCGGTGATGGATCCTCCCGGGAAGCTGCCCTCCAGAAGATCGAGCGGGTCTTTCCCGATTGCCAGTGTGCCGCTGACACTGCTGACCAAGTGATGAACGTTGGGGTAGCTCTCCAGCTTGAACAGCTCTGGCACTCGCACGCTACCGATTTCACAGCTGCGTCCCAAGTCGTTGCGCAGCAGGTCCACGATCATCAGGTTTTCTGCTCGATCCTTCGCACTGTTCTGCAAAGCCTGAGCTTCGATGTGATCTTCGTCCGGGTTGCTCCGGCGCGGGCGCGTACCCTTGATCGGACGTGTCTCTACAACCCCGTTTGCGAGTCGCATAAAGCGTTCGGGGGACAGGCTGACTATGGCGCCGCTTTCCACCGATACATAACCGGAGTAGGGGGTCGGGCACGCAGCGCGAAGCGCACGGTAGGCTTCCCACGGATCGCCTGCGCAGGTAGCGCGGAACCGCTGGGCATAATTGACCTGATAACAGTCGCCTGCCTGAATGTAATCATGGATCCGTTCGATGGCTTGCTTGTAACCATCGCGGTCCGTATCAGCTGAAAAGGGGGAGGTGAGACTGAATGTTGCGGGATCTGGCAGGCTTTCGCGTTCGAATAGCTCGATCAGGCGCGCGCGCTCAACCATCTCAAGCCGGGGGTGAAAGATCAGGTGAGCCGCCCGGCGATGGTGATCTGTAACCAGTGCCCAGGCATACAAGCCGAACCGGGCTGCAGGTAGCGCCAGGTCCTGTACAGCCGTAACAGGTAATCGCTCCAGCCGTGAACCGAAGTCATACCCGAGAAAACCTAACAAGCCTCCTGTGAATGGCAATTCCAGCTGTGCAGGGGGCTCGGCAGTGCCCAATGCGTGCAGGGCGCTTCGGAGCCGCGTGAAGAAAGCCGTTCCAGACTCATCAACATTCGGCTCGAGAACCTGTTGGGGCCAGGCGCTAATCAGGTCGTACCGGCCGCGTTCGGCGACGGGGCGGCCTGAATCGAGGAGTATCGCTCCTGGCGCCTTTCGAACGCGCTCGAACCAGTGCGCCGGGTCGGGATGATAGGGAAGTGGATGGACTGTACAGATGGTCATCTGGGTTTACGTTCCAAGAGCGGCCCGACGTTGAAAGGCGGGCCTTTTGCTCAAGAGTGGGCCGGTATGTGGCCAAACAGCTCCTGGGCGAAACGTACACGTTCTCCGGGCGTTTCCTGAAGGTTCTGATCCTTGAGCTCGGCAATCCTGTTTTCCACAGCATGCGCGCGGTGGGTGAGGCCGCAGTCATTGGCAATCTGGATGTTGAGGCCAGGCCGCGCGTTGAGCTCGAGGATGAGGGGGCCTTTATCCTGGTCAAGTACCATGTCGACACCGATATAGCCCAGACCGCACAGTTCATAGCAGCCCGCCGCGAGCTTCATGAAGCCGTCCCAGTTCGGAAGCTGAACGCCATCCACCGCGTTTGTGGTGTCCGGATGCTTGCTGATCTTGTTGTTCAGCCAGGTGCCTCGCAACGTGATGCCAGTGGCCAGATCCACACCGACCCCGATTGCGCCCTGATGAAGGTTGGCCTTGCCGCCTGACTGGCGAGTCGGCAGGCGCAGCATGGCCATTACCGGGTAACCCATCAGCACGATGATGCGGATATCCGGAACGCCTTCATAGCTGATGCTTTTGAATATCGGGTCTGGCGTCACGCGGTATTCGATCAACGCTCGATCACGGTGCCCACCGAGCGAATACAGGCCGGTAAGGATGTTGGAGATCTGATGCTCGATTTCATCGTGAGTCAGAATCTTGCCAGACACGGTGCGGTAACGACCCTCGAAGCGATCAGCGATAACCAGAATGCCGTCACCGCCCGCACCTTGGGCCGGCTTGACCACGAAGTCCGTATGGTCCTTGACGATGTCCTTGAGTTTCTCGATATCGCGCTCGGTCTCGATGACACCGTACATCTCGGGTACATCGATACCGGCCTCGATGGCGCGCAACTTGGTAATGATCTTGTCGTCGACGATCGGGTACAGGTTGCGCTTGTTGTACTTGAGCACGTAATCCGCATTTCGGCGGTTGATGCCCATGATGCCTTTGGCTTCCAGCGCCTTCCACGTCTTGATTAGACCGAACATGGCTCAATCCTTCAAAAAGGCTTTGAAACGAAACAGTTCGGTCAGGCGGTAGCCGCGATAGCGGCCCATCGCAAGCATGAAGCCGACCATGATCAGCAGGACTGCCGGGAAGGTGAATATGAAGTACGTCAGCTCCGGAATATTCATGAGCATGAACGCCAGCGCCGCAGCGATCAGCGTGCCGACGGCCACCTTGAATGCATGACCGCCACCGCGTTCTTCCCAGGTGATGGAGAGGCGTTCGATGGTCATGGTGAGAATGACCATTGGGAACAGCGACACGGACAAGCCGCGCTCCAGACCGAGCTTGTGGCTGAACAAGCTGATCACCGCGATCAGCACCACCACGAAGGTCAGTACGACCGAGAGTCGGGGGAGCATCTGCAGTTTGAGGTGCTCGAGATACGAGCGAAGCGACAAGCCGAGTGCGGTGATAATTGTGAACAGGATGATGCCGAAGCCGATTTGCGTTTCGCGGAAGGCGAGGGCGATCAGTACCGGGGTAAAGGTACCCAGTGTTTGCAGGCCGCCCAGGTTGCGCAGGATCAGGATTACCAGAACGCCGATCGGAATCATGATCATGATCTGATAGGTCTGCTGGGTTTGCAGGGGCAAGCCGTACAGGGAGTACTCGAGGAAGTCGGCGTCGGTATTCTCGTCGGTCAGCTTGGCCAGGCGGATTGCGTTCATCTCGCTGCTGTTGAGGGTAAAGGTCACCTGCGCGTTGCGCCCGCCTTCAAGCGTCAGCAGCGGGGCGTCTCCGGTCCACCAGATCAGACGATCCTTGGGCAGGCCTTGCTCCCCGGTTTCAGGGTTGAAATAAAGCCATTTGTCACCGTTATAGCTCCGCAGCCAGAGCTCCGGGGACTGTGCCATGTCGGCAAGCAGGCGAACGGTGTGAACGCGCTCCATGGGGACGTGCGCAATCGACAACAGCAATTCGATCACACGAGCCTTGTTAGGCGTAGACGAGTCACCTCCAAGCAGCAGCTTGACGTTGTCATCATTGGCATTGTTGACACGTTTGATGGCTTCGCTGATGAAGGTTTCCACGTCAGCAGAATGCTGGCGTATAGGAGAGAGCAGTGCTTCGGCGGCAATCTTTTCTGCGCCCTCGACCGGAATGCTGTCGCGGAAGATCGGGCCGGTCGCCTTGGTCTGCTCGCCGCTGTAGCGGCGAGTCAGGACCAGTCGGTAGTAAAGCGTCTGGTTGCCGTTGACGCGTCGTGCGGACCAGGTGACGCGACGATTGCCGTCGGCTCGGTTGATGCTCACGCCGTAATTGTTGGAGATGAAGCTCTCATTGAGGCTGACGAATTCCTGATTGAGCGGCGGCACATACATCTGCAGCTTCACCGGCTCACGGGCATTAGCCTGGAATTCGACTTTTGCGTCGATGTTCCACAGATCATCGGTTTCGTCTTCTGTAACCGGTATGCCAAGGATAAAGATCTGGTACGCGGTAATCGCGATGCCGAGCGTGACGAGTATGAAGATCAGTACTTTCAGGTGCAGGGTAAGGGCGCGCATGGAATTACTCGTCAGCGTCTGATTCGATGATGCAGCCGGGCTTGCCAGCAGCGTACTTAAGGCTTGGGTCTACCAGGGCTTCGAAGCGAGCAAGCGCATCGGAACCTATCAAAAGTGGGTATTGGAATGCAGTTCGGTCCGTGAGGTTCACTTCAATGCTGCGTTTTGCCTTTCCCATGCACAGTTCGAGCTCGACGACAGGACGGGGCGTATAGGTTTTTTCTTCTTCTGGATCGAAGTCGCCCGCACGGCGCTTGATCTTGCTGATTCGCTGTAACGGCAATTCGATGGGCTGGCTGTGAGCCTCGTCGAGAGCAAGATAAAACCGAACCCAGTTCTTGCCGTCGCGCTTGAATCGCTCGATGTCTCGTGCGCTCAGCGAAGCAGTCTGTGCACCTGTGTCGAGTTTTGCCGGCACCTCGATACCAAAATCGGGGAGTGCTACATGCTCGTTCAGGCCGTATATGGTTTTTTCATTGGCCAGGGCCAGAAGTGGGCAACTTAATAGGCACAGCAACAGGAAACGGGTTTTAGCGAGCATAGATCCAGTGAGTCGAGTCGATAAGTGCGGCCGGTAATACGACCTTGGATTGGGCATGGCAAGCAGGCGCCAGGCGCGGCATAGCGGCGCATTCTAGCACGGGCTTCGCCTCTCGCTACCAAGGGTGCCACGACAAGAATGATGTGAATGGCAAACGACGGATTGTCGACAATCGACCATCGTATTAATTGACTTGATGGCTGCCTGCACCTAGCTTGTGCGAATTACTGAGGTAGGTGTCAACAATATGCTCGATGCCCTTGAAATCTCCCGGCCTGACCAGCTCGATAGTGGAACGCTGTCAGAGCACGTCTTCAGGTCGATCCAAGCCGCCATAGTGCGTGGTGACATCCCTCCGGGCAGCAAAATTTCCGAGCCGGAGCTCGCGCGAACCTACGGCATAAGTCGTGGCCCTCTGCGTGAGGCTATCCACCGGCTTGAAGGGCAGAAGTTGCTGGTGCGAGTGCCGCACGTAGGGGCTCGCGTGGTTTCGCTCAACCACGCGGAGCTGATCGAACTCTATGAAATCCGTGAATCGCTCGAAGGAATGGCTTGCCGTCTGGCTGCCGAACGTATGAGCGAGGCGGATATCGACGAGCTTAGGCGTGTGCTGGACACCCATGAGCGTGACGAAGCCTTTCAGGCTGGTGTGGGCTACTACCAGCAGGAGGGTGACTTCGATTTCCATTACCGGATCATCCAGGGCAGCGGCAATCGCACGCTCGCTCAGATGCTGTGCGGTGAGCTGTATCAACTCGTGCGTATGTACCGCATTCAGTTTTCCGCAACGCCTAACCGTCCGCGGCAGGCATTTGCAGAGCATCACCGGATTCTCGACGCCATCGCCGATCGAGACGGCGAGCTCGCAGAGTTGTTGATGCGACGGCATATCTGCGCATCCAAGCGAAACATTGAGCGGCACTACCTGCCGGCTCAGCAACAGACCCCAAAACCAAGAGGTGAGGCATGACACTTCCTACCCCCGGCCAGCGATTTCGCGATGCGGTTGCCAGCGAGCATCCATTGCAAGTAGTTGGCGCTATCAATGCCAACCATGCGCTGCTGGCCAAGCGTGCCGGATTCAAGGCCATCTACCTGTCCGGTGGTGGCGTCGCGGCTGGCTCTCTGGGCTTGCCGGACCTGGGGATCACGGGTCTCGATGATGTGCTGACTGACGTGCGCCGCATCACCGACGTTTGTGATCTACCTTTGCTGGTGGATGTCGATACTGGGTTCGGCTCCTCGGCTTTCAACGTCGCGCGTACCGTCAAGTCGATGATCAAGTTTGGCGCTGCGGCGATCCATATCGAAGATCAGGTCGGGGCCAAGCGCTGCGGCCATCGCCCGAACAAGGAAATCGTCTCGCAGCAGGAAATGGTCGACCGCATCAAGGCGGCCGTGGACGCGCGCACCGACGACAGCTTCGTGATCATGGCTCGTACTGATGCGCTTGCGGTGGAAGGGCTTGAATCGGCGTTGGATCGTGCGGCTGCGTGCATCGAGGCGGGCGCCGACATGATCTTTCCCGAGGCGATCACTGAGCTGGCGATGTACAAGACCTTCGCCGATCGGGTGAATGCGCCGATCCTGGCCAATATCACCGAGTTTGGCGCAACCCCGCTGTATACAACCGAAGAGTTGGCCAGTGTCGACGTCTCGCTTGTGCTCTATCCGCTGTCCGCGTTCCGCGCCATGAACAAGGCGGCCGAGAACGTCTATACCGCCCTGCGCCGTGACGGCACGCAGAAGAATGTGATCGACACCATGCAGACCCGTATGGAGCTCTACGATCGGATCAATTACCACACGTTCGAGCAGCATCTCGACGCGCTGTTCGCCCAGAAGAAGAGCTGAGCCCAGGGCTCATCGGTAGGTGGGCTTAAATGAGCGGTTAAAGCGTGAATTGCAGTATCCAGAACAAATCCAAGAAGGAGAAAGCAATGGCTGAAGCAAAGGTGTTGAGCGGGGCCGGCCTGCGAGGGCAGATCGCCGGACAGACCGCCCTGTGTACCGTCGGCAAGACCGGCGCCGGATTGACCTATCGCGGTTATGACGTGCGTGATCTGGCCGCCGACTGCGATTTCGAAGAAGTGGCCTACCTGCTGTTCTACGGCGAGCTGCCGAATACCCAGCAGTTGGCCGATTACAAGAGCGGCCTCAGAACCATGCGTGAACTGCCGCAGGCGCTGAAGGAGGTGCTCGAGCGCATTCCGGCAGGCGCCCATCCAATGGATGTCATGCGTACTGGCTCTTCCGTGCTTGGCACGCTTGAGCCGGAACTCAGCTTCGACCAGCAGCGCGAGGTGGCAGAGCGGCTGATGGCGGCTTTCCCGGCGATCATGTGCTACTGGTATCGCTTCACCCACGACGGTGTTCGCATCGACTGCATCAGCGACGAAGACACGCTGGGCGGTCATTTCCTTGCGCTGCTGCACGGCAAGAAGCCGAGCGATCTGCACGTCAAGGTCATGAACGTCTCGCTGATTCTCTATGCCGAGCACGAGTTCAACGCCTCGACCTTCACCGCGCGCGTCTGCGCCTCGACCTTGTCCGATCTCTATTCCTGCGTGACCGGTGCCATCGGTTCGCTGCGCGGTCCGCTGCACGGCGGTGCCAACGAAGCGGCGATGGACATGATCCAGCAATGGAAAAGTCCGGAGGAAGCCCGTGAAGCGATCCTCGGCATGCTCGAGCGCAAGGACAAGATCATGGGCTTCGGCCATGCGATCTACAGCGAGTCCGACCCTCGGAACGAAGTGATCAAGGTCTGGGCCAAGAAGCTCGCCGATGAAGTGGGTGACACCGTGCTGTACCCGGTTTCGGTTGCTGTAGACGAAACCATGTGGGAGCAGAAGAAGCTGTTCCCCAACGCTGACTTCTACCACGCCTCGGCTTATCACTTCATGGGCATTCCCACCAAGCTGTTCACGCCGATCTTTGTCTGCTCGCGCGTTACCGGCTGGGCGTCCCATGTGTTCGAACAACGCAGCAACAACCGGATCATTCGGCCGAGTGCCGAGTACATCGGTCCGGAGCAGCGCAAGGTTGCCCCGATCGGCCAGCGTTGACCGGCGCTGGGGAGCTCATCGCCGGGCTCCCCGAACCTCGCCCCACAGAACATCACTGGATTGAGTTATTCCGGCATGAATACAGAACACCGCAAACCTCTGCCAAGCACTGGGCTTGACTATTTCGATACCCGCGAGGCGATCGAAGCCATTCAGCCGGGGGCCTACGACAAGCTGCCCTATACCTCCCGCGTCCTGGCTGAACAGCTGGTGCGTCGCTGTGAGCCCGAAACGCTGACCGATTCGCTGAAGCAGATCATCGAGCGTAAACGCGATCTGGACTTTCCCTGGTATCCGGCTCGTGTGGTCTGCCATGACATCCTCGGTCAGACGGCGCTGGTCGACCTGGCAGGGCTGCGCGACGCCATTGCGGAGCAGGGCGGTGATCCGGCTAAGGTCAATCCAGTGGTGCCGACTCAGCTCATCGTCGATCACTCACTTGCCGTCGAGTTTGCGGGCTTCGATCCGGACGCGTTCGAAAAGAATCGCGCCGTCGAAGAGCGACGCAACGAGGACCGTTTCCACTTTATCGAGTGGACCAAGACGGCCTTCAAAAACGTCGATGTGATTCCGGCCGGCAACGGCATCATGCACCAGATCAATCTGGAAAAGATGTCGCCGGTGATCCAGGCCCGCGGCGGTGTGGCCTTCCCGGATACCTGTGTCGGTACCGACTCGCACACGCCGCACGTCGATGCGCTGGGTGTCATCGCCATCGGCGTCGGCGGCCTGGAAGCTGAAACCGTGATGCTCGGCCTGCCTTCGATGATGCGTCTGCCCGACATCGTCGGCGTACGTCTGACCGGCAAGCGTCAGCCTGGCATCACTGCTACCGATATCGTCCTGGCGTTGACCGAGTTCCTGCGCAAGGAACGTGTGGTCGGAGCCTGGGTCGAGTTCTTCGGCGAAGGCGCCGACAGCCTGACCATCGGCGACCGCGCAACCATCTCCAACATGTGCCCGGAATACGGGGCCACCGCTTCGATGTTCTACATCGATCAGCAGACCATTGATTACCTCAAGCTGACCGGTCGCGAGCCGGAGCAGGTTGCGCTCGTAGAGCAGTACGCCAAGGAAACCGGCCTATGGGCGACGGCACTTGAAGGTGCCGAATACGAGCGTGTGCTTGAATTCGATCTGTCCAGCGTAGTGCGCAACATGGCCGGCCCCAGCAACCCTCACAAGCGCCTTCCGACATCGGCTCTGCACGAGCGCGGCATTGCTGACGACAGTATGTTAGCGGCGGCGCGTGCAGAGGAGGCCAAAGGTCTACTGCCCGACGGTGCCGTGATCATCGCTGCGATTACAAGCTGTACCAATACGTCTAATCCGCGCAACGTGGTAGCCGCCGGCTTGCTGGCAAAGAAGGCCAATGAGCTGGGGCTGGTTCGCAAGCCCTGGGTCAAGACTTCATTCGCCCCAGGTTCCAAGGTCGCCAAGCTGTACCTGGAAGACGCAGGACTGCTTTGCGAACTAGAAAAGCTCGGTTTTGGCATCGTTGCCTACGCCTGCACCACCTGTAATGGCATGTCCGGCGCGCTGGACCCGGTGATCCAGAAAGAAATCATCGAGCGAGACCTGTACGCCACGGCAGTGTTGTCCGGCAATCGTAACTTTGACGGGCGGATCCATCCGTACGCCAAACAAGCATTCTTGGCCTCGCCGCCGCTGGTGGTTGCTTACGCTATCGCCGGTACCGTGCGCTTCGATATCGAGCAGGACGTGTTGGGCACCGACCAGCATGGCAACCCGGTTACGTTGAAAGATCTGTGGCCGTCCGACGAAGAAATTGACGCCATCGTGGCCGCTTCGGTGAAGCCGGAGCAGTTCAAGCAGATTTACATCCCGATGTTCGATCTGGGGACCATCGAGGAGGCCGAAAGCCCGCTGTACGACTGGCGGCCGACATCCACTTATATCCGCCGTCCGCCTTACTGGGAAGGCGCGTTGGCTGGCGAGCGCACACTGAAAGGCATGCGTCCGTTGGCGATCCTGCCGGACAACATCACCACTGATCACCTGTCGCCGTCCAACGCCATCCTGCTGGATTCGGCAGCCGGCGAGTACCTGGCGAAGATGGGCCTGCCGGAAGAGGACTTCAATTCCTACGCTACCCACCGCGGCGATCACCTGACCGCCCAACGGGCTACCTTTGCCAACCCGCAGCTGGTCAACGAGATGGCTGTCGTCGATGGCAAGGTGCAGAAGGGGTCCTTGGCACGCGTCGAGCCGGAAGGCCAGGTTATGCGTATGTGGGAAGCGATCGAAACCTACATGACGCGCAAACAGAACCTGATCATCGTGGCCGGTGCCGACTACGGCCAGGGGTCATCGCGTGACTGGGCAGCCAAGGGCGTGCGCCTGGCGGGTGTCGAGGTGATCGTCGCCGAAGGCTTCGAGCGTATCCACCGTACCAACCTGGTGGGCATGGGCGTGCTGCCGGTGGAGTTCAAGCCCGGTACCACTCGCTTGACCCTTGGCCTCGATGGCACTGAAACCTTCGATATTGAAGGGGCGTTGTCGCCGCGTTGCGACTTGACGTTGGTCATACATCATAAGAACGGAGAGCACACTCGCGTCCCGGTTACTTGCCGTCTCGACACGGCTGCCGAAGTCAGTGTTTACGAAGCTGGTGGGGTACTGCAGCGTTTCGCCAAGGATTTTCTCGGACAGACGTGACCGTCAGAGCTCGTAGGGTGGATGGTGCTTTCTCCATCCACCACGCCAGCTTGAGCGGTGGATTGGGGACGCTTGATCCGCCGTATAAGCCCATTAATTTTCAGCCGGGACTCACTCATGGCTCATCAACCCCAGATCAAGATTCCCGCAACCTACATGCGCGGCGGTACCAGCAAGGGCGTTTTCTTCCGGTTGCAGGACCTGCCCGAAAGCTGCCAGGTCCCGGGTGCGGCCCGAGACAAGCTGTTCATGCGCGTGATCGGTAGCCCAGACCCTTACTCTGCACATATCGACGGCATGGGCGGCGCCACGTCCAGTACCAGCAAATGCGTGATCCTGTCGAAAAGCAACCGGCCTGATCACGACGTCGAGTACCTATATGGTCAGGTATCTATCGACAAGCCCTTCGTCGATTGGAGCGGCAATTGCGGCAACCTGTCGACCGGAGCCGGTGCGTTTGCCCTGCATGCCGGCCTGGTAGATGCCGAGCGCATTCCTCAGAACGGCACCTGTGTTGTGCGGATCTGGCAGGCAAATATCGGCAAGACCATCATTGCTCACGTACCGGTCGCCGACGGCCAGGTTCAGGAAACCGGTGACTTCGAACTCGACGGCGTGACCTTTCCATCCGCAGAGATCGTATTGGAGTTTCTCGATCCGTCCGATGAAGGCGAGGAAGGCAGTTCGATGTTCCCCACCGGCAACCTGATCGACGACTTGGACGTGCCTGGCATTGGAACCCTCAAAGCGACCATGATCAGTGCGGGTATTCCCACCGTGTTCGTCAACGCTGAAGACATCGGTTATCAAGGTATCGAGCTGCGCGAACAGATAAACGGCAGTCCTGGAGACCTTGCCCGGCTGGAGGCGATTCGCGTGGCCGGCGCATTGCGCATGGGGCTGATCAAGACGGCGGATGAGGCGCTGACCCGTCAGCACACACCTAAGGTCGCTTTCGTTTCTCGGCCGAAAAACTACCGGGCGTCTTCCGGCAAGGATATCGACGCTGCCGATGTCGACTTGCTGGTTAGGGCACTTTCCATGGGTAAGCTGCATCACGCCATGATGGGCACCTGCGCGGTTGCCATCGGCACTGCTGCTGCGGTGCCAGGCACACTGGTCAACCTCGCGGCCGGCGGCGGAGAACGTGAGGCGGTGCGCTTCGGGCACCCCTCCGGCACGCTGCGTGTCGGTGCAGAGGCCAAGCAGATAGAAGGGAATTGGTGCGTGACCAAGGCCATCATGAGCCGCAGCGCTCGTGTACTGATGGAAGGCTGGGTTCGTGTGCCCGGTGAAGGCCTATGACAGCGTTACCGACCGATAACGCACGAATTCTGGTGCGCTAAAAATCAAAAAGTCCGCACCAAGCGGACTTTTTGTTGTCTAGCGATGCGGCACTTCATTTGAGTCGACGCTCAACGCCTTTTTCCACCAGGATCTTGGCCGAGATCTCCTCTACCGAGAAGTGCGTCGAGTTGATGTAGTTGATGTTCTCGCGGCGGAACAGGTTCTCCACCTCGCGGACTTCGAATTCGCACTGAGAGAAGCTTGCGTAACGGCTGTTGGGTTTGCGCTCGTTGCGGATGGCGGTAAGCCGGTCCGGATCGATGGTCAGACCGAACAACTTGTCGCGGTGGGTTTTCAAGGCGGTAGGCAGTTGCAGGCGTTCCATGTCGTCTTCGGTCAGTGGATAGTTCGCTGCCCGAATGCCGTACTGCATTGCCATATAAAGGCAGGTGGGCGTTTTGCCGCACCTGGAGACACCGACCAAAATCAGGTCTGCCTTGTCGTAGTAGTGCGTGCGGGCGCCGTCGTCGTTATCCAGAGCGAAATTGACTGCGTCAATTCGCTCCATGTAGTTGGCGTTATGGCTGATCGAATGAGATTTGCCGACAGAATAAGAAGAACGTGACATCAGCTCATGTTCAAGCGGAGCAAGGAAAGACGAAAAGATGTCGATCATGAAGCCATTGGACTCGGCGAGGATGTCGCGGATCTCCTGGTTCACCAACGTATCGAATATGATCGGGCGCGCGCCGTCGTTTTCTGCCGCTTTATTGATTTGCTGTACCATTGCTCGCGCTTTTTCGGCTGTATCTATGTACGGCCGGGTGAGCTTGGTGAAGCTTATGTTTTCGAACTGTGCCAACAGGCTCTGGCCGAGCGTTTCGGCTGTGATTCCGGTACCGTCGGAGATGAAGAATGCAGTTCGTTTCATTGCTTCTGGGACCTTAAGTCAAGAACGGCTCTCAGCTATAGTAGGCTCTTCGCCGAGCCTCGATTGGCGGGCATTGTTACTTATTTCGCAGGGCCAGGCCATCGTGCCGCGGATGGGCACGAACCGAGTTTCCAACAAAACGTGGAGAGATCACCTTGGTAGAGTACGTAGTTTCCCTCGATAAGCTCGGCAATCATGATGTTGAGCGTGTAGGGGGCAAGAACGCCTCCCTAGGCGAGATGATCAGCAACCTCGCAGGCGCGGGCGTTTCGGTGCCAGGCGGTTTCGCCACTACGGCCCAGGCCTATCGTGATTTCATGGAGCTCAGCGGTCTCAACGAGCAAATCCATGCGCTTCTCGATGCGCTGGATGTTGATGACGTCAACGCCCTTGCCAAAGCCGGCGCTCAGATTCGTGGCTGGGTTATGGAGGCCGAATTCCCTCCGAAACTCGATGCCGACATTCGTACAGCGTTCGCGCAGATGTCGGGCGGCAACGACAACATGGCCGTTGCTGTTCGCTCCTCGGCTACAGCCGAAGACCTGCCAGACGCCTCGTTCGCCGGTCAGCAGGAAACCTTCCTGAATATCCGTGGCGTGGACAATGTCATCCGCGCTGCCAAGGAAGTATTCGCATCACTCTTCAATGATCGTGCTATCGCCTATCGCGTCCACCAGGGCTTTGACCACAAATTGGTCGCCCTGTCGGCCGGCGTGCAGCGTATGGTGCGCTCCGAAACCGGTACAGCTGGGGTGATGTTCACTCTCGATACCGAATCGGGCTTCCGTGACGTGGTGTTCATCACTGGCGCCTATGGCCTGGGAGAGACCGTAGTGCAAGGCGCGGTCAATCCCGATGAATTCTACGTTCACAAGCACACCCTGGAAGCCGGTCGTCCCGCCATCCTGCGCCGTAACCTCGGCAGCAAAGCGATCAAGATGATCTACGGGGAAGAGGCCAGCGCCGGCAAGTCGGTTAAAACCGTCGACGTTGATCAAGCAGACCGTATGCGCTTCTGCCTGACCGACGAAGAGGTGGCCAATCTCGCCAGACAAGCCATGACCATCGAGAAACATTATGGTCGTCCGATGGACATCGAATGGGCTAAAGACGGCGACGACAATCAGCTGTACATCGTTCAGGCACGTCCGGAAACAGTTAAGAGCCGCAGTAGCGCAAACGTTATGGAGCGTTACCTGCTGAAAGAGAAAGGTAAGGTCCTGGTCGAGGGCCGTGCCATCGGTCAGCGCATCGGCGCTGGCCCGGTCAAGATCATCCATGACGTATCCGAGATGGACAAGGTTCAGCCGGGCGACGTACTGGTCTCCGACATGACCGATCCGGATTGGGAGCCTGTGATGAAGCGCGCCAGCGCCATCGTCACCAACCGCGGTGGCCGTACTTGCCACGCGGCCATCATTGCGCGCGAGCTGGGTATCCCGGCTGTCGTTGGCTGCGGTAACGCAACCGAGCTGCTGCAGGATGGCCAGCGTGTGACAGTCACCTGCGCCGAAGGCGACACCGGGCTGATATTCGAGGGCGAGCTCGGCTTCGATATCCGCCAGAACTCAATCGACGCCATGCCCGAATTGCCGTTCAAGATCATGATGAACGTCGGCAACCCGGATCGAGCGTTCGATTTCGCGCAACTGCCAAACGAAGGCGTCGGTTTGGCACGTCTAGAGTTCATCATCAACCGCATGATCGGCGTTCACCCCAAGGCCTTGCTCAACTTCGACGGACTGCCTGCAGACGTTAAAAGCAGTGTCGAAAAGCGTATTGCCGGTTACGGTGACCCCGTCGACTTCTATGTAGAAAAGCTGGTTGAAGGCGTAAGCACGTTGGCAGCGGCTTTCTGGCCGAAAAAAGTCATCGTGCGTTTGTCTGACTTCAAATCCAACGAGTACGCCAACCTGATCGGTGGCAAGCTTTACGAGCCGGAAGAAGAAAACCCGATGCTGGGCTTCCGTGGTGCGTCGCGCTATATCAGCGAGTCCTTCCGCGATTGCTTCGAGCTCGAATGCCGTGCCATGCGCAAGGTTCGCGACGTGATGGGGCTGACCAACGTCGAACTGATGGTACCGTTCGTAAGAACTCTGGGCGAGGCGTCGCAGGTCATCGATATCCTCGGTCAGTTCGGTCTGAAGCGCGGCGAGAATGGTCTGCGCATCATCATGATGTGTGAGCTGCCTTCTAACGCATTGTTGGCTGATGAATTCCTCGAATTCTTCGACGGTTTCTCCATCGGTTCCAATGACATGACTCAGCTTACGCTGGGCCTTGATCGGGATTCCGGCATCATTGCCCACCTGTTCGATGAGCGTAATCCTGCAGTGAAGAAGCTTCTTGCGAATGCCATCGAAGCCTGTAACAAGGCAGGCAAGTACATCGGGATCTGTGGTCAGGGCCCATCCGATCACCCGGACCTGGCCAAGTGGCTGATGGAGCAGGGGATAGAAAGCGTATCGCTCAACCCCGATTCCGTACTCGATACCTGGTTTTTCCTCGCCGACGCCGAGATCAAGTAATAATCAGGCTTAACAAGGGCGCTTGCGCCCTTGTGTACCTCTGTCACCAGGCTGCCTGTAGTACCTGTTTATTTGACGGTCGTCGGGCCGCTTCGTGCCGATACCTCGATCATAGACGGTAGCCGACAGTACTCTTCATCGAGCTCCAAAGCCTGGACATGATTGTTCCTTCTCAGGGAGATTCTCCATGCAATACGTCACTCCAGATTTGTGCGACGCCTATCCCGAACTCGTGCAGGTGGTAGAACCGATATTCAGCAACTTTGGAGGGCGCGATTCTTTCGGTGGTGAGATCGTGACCATCAAGTGTTTCGAAGACAATTCGCTGGTCAAAGAGCAGGTCGATGTCGATGGCACAGGCAAGGTGCTAGTGGTCGATGGTGGCGGTTCTTTGAGACGGGCTCTGCTGGGCGACATGCTTGCCGAAAAGGCCGCGCGCAATGGCTGGGAAGGACTGGTCATCTATGGCTGCATTCGCGACGTTGATGTCATTGCCCAGACTGAGTTGGGTGTACAAGCGCTGGCCAGCCATCCCATGAAGACTGACAAGCGTGGCATTGGCGACCTCAATGTCCCCGTCACCTTTTGCGGCGTCACGTTCCGTCCCGGTGAATACGTTTATGCTGACAACAACGGCATCATCGTTTCCCCTGAGCAGTTGAAAATGCCCGCCTGAACGAAGGGCTGCCATACATGAAGCCCGGCTATGCCGGGTTTTTACGTTTTGAGAGGAAAGCGGTCTTGCCGGAACAACTAGCACAATCGGGGCTTCTTCACGCTCTTGTTCTTGACGGGCAGGGCGGAGCGCGAAGGCTTGGCTTTGCCGAACTGTCCTTATTGAAGCTCGAAGGGCAAGAAAGCTTGTGGCTGCATTGGGATCGCAGCCATGTCCAGGCTCGTGAATGGCTCAGGACACAAAGCGGCTTGAGTGCCTTCGCCTGCGACGTACTGCTTGAGGAAAACACCCGACCGCGGGTGCTTGCGTTGCCAGACGACGAACTGCTCTTGTTCCTTCGTGGCGTAAATCTGAATCCTGATGCAGAACCGGAAGACATGGTTTCGCTGCGGGTGTTTGCCAGCGCAAAACGAGTCATTTCCTTGCGTTTGCGACCGCTGCGCTCGACGGAGGTAGTGATTCAGCAGCTGGAAGCAGGCATGGGCCCAAAAACCTCATCGGAAGTCCTGCTTGCGCTCGCAGATGCTTTGACCGAACGGGTAGATGAGCTCGTCGCTGTTCTTACCGAGAAGGTTGATAGCGAGGAAGACCGTGTCGAAGCAGACGATCGCTATACCCCGCCTCAGGACAAGCTTCTGTCTTTAAGGCGACAAGCCGCGGGGCTGCGGCGTTTTCTGCTTCCGCAACGTGAGATCTACGGACAGCTCACGCGAAACCGCTTGCCCTGGTTCGTCGATGACGATACGGACTACTGGAACGAGCTCAGCAATCGGCTGATCCGTTACCTCGAGGAGCTTGAGCTGGTTCGTGAGCGCGTCAATCTGGTACTCGAAGCCGAGGAAAGGCGAATGCGGGAGCGCATGAACAGGACCATGTACTTGCTTGGCATCATTACCGGGTTTTTTCTGCCCATGAGCTTTCTCACCGGCCTGCTTGGAATCAACGTCGGCGGTATTCCGGGGTCGGAAAATCCTTATGGCTTCGTGGTGGCATGCTCGCTCATCGCAGCAGTGGCTGGATTTCAGTGGTGGATCTTTCGCCGATTGAAATGGGTGTGATGTGACTGCTGGTATAGCTATGCCGTCAGAGTCACATTGTTAACGAGGTAGGCATGCGCGATCCCTTCGAAGAATCCCTACGGGACATGCTCAATACTCAGTCAGCGCGTCATGACGACGCGCGTCTGGACCGTGTACTGAAAACGGCTAATCGCCAGGTTGGTGCCGGTGACCTTTTCAGCCTGCTGGGGAACTGGCTACAGGCCGTTCTGATTGCTTTCAGCAGTGCACCGAATGCCTCGGCTACTACGCGTCGCCATGGCCGCTCACGTTCTTCTTTCGATAAGGCCGATTGATCATGGAATTCGACCCTTGGAGCCAGAGTTTCCTGGGTGCGATGAGCGCGCTGTGGGCGCCCATTGCTGCGTTCATCCCGCGTTTGTTTGGCGCATTGCTGGTGGTGGCTATTGGTTTCGTAGTCGCCAAGTTGCTGGATGCTCTTCTGTCCAAGGTATTGGCGAAATTAGGCCTCGATCGTCTCGTCGCTGGTACTGGAGTCACGAAGATGCTGGCGCGGGCTGGCATTCGCACCCAAGTGTCGGCGTTGCTCGGCAAGATCGTCTATTGGTTCGTGTTGCTCATCTTTCTGGTTTCTGCAGCTGAGTCGCTCGGCCTTGCTCGCGTATCGGCGACGCTCGATATGCTTGCGTTGTACGTGCCCAAGGTGTTTGGCGCAGGTCTGATTCTGCTCGTTGGCATATTGCTGGCCCAATTGGTAAATGGGTTGGTGCGTGGCGCTGCCGAGAGCGTTGGTCTTGAGTATTCAAGTGGGCTGGGTAGGATCGCGCAAGGTCTGGTGATCATCATCATCATCTCCGTGGCAATCGGCCAGTTGGAAGTGAAAACCGAGCTGCTGAATTACGTCATCGCCATCGCGTTGATTTCTGTCGGGTTGGCGGTTGCACTGGCGCTCGGCTTGGGTAGCCGCGAGCTGGTCAGCCAGATTCTCGCTGGGATTTATGTCCGTGAGCTTTACGAAGTGGGCCAGCGGGTTCGTTTTGACGAACTGGAGGGAGTCATCGAGGAAATCGGTACGGCTAAGACGTTGCTGCTCACTGATGAAGGCGAGCTGGTCTCGGTTGCAAATAGAGTACTGCTTGAGCAACGCGTAGGCAGCCGATAGGTCGGGGATCTGTTAAAGTGCGCCGCCCCTTTTGCGGGATACCGCGAACGGCCGCCACGACTATTGCCGGTTCGAAAGCGTCTTGACTAAAGCCCATCCGCCCACCATGAGCTACGACCCACGCCAGCTGACCGACGAGGAGCTGGTTCAGCGTGCTCATGCTGAACTTTTTCATATAACTCGTGCTTATGAAGAGCTCATGCGTCGTTATCAGCGAACGCTATTCAACGTATGTGCACGTTACTTGGGAAACGACCGAGACGCTGATGATGTTTGTCAGGAAGTGATGTTGAAGGTTCTGTATGGCCTCAAGAACTTCGAAGGAAAATCTAAGTTCAAGACTTGGCTGTACAGCATCACGTACAATGAGTGCATTACTCAATACCGGAAAGAGCGTCGCAAACGCCGTCTACTTGATGCGCTTAGCCTGGATCCTGTAGAAGAGGCATCCGAAGAAAAGGCCCCGGGCCTTGAGGAAAAGCCAGCGCTAGATAAGTGGTTGATTCATGTCAACCAAATTGATCGGGAGATTCTTGTTCTTCGCTTTGTGGCTGAACTAGAGTTTCAAGAAATTGCCGACATCATGCACATGGGACTAAGCGCAACGAAGATGCGCTACAAGCGGGCCCTGGATAAATTACGCGAAAAATTTTCGGGAATCACTGAAACTTAACGGCATTAAGCTGTCCTATTGATAGCGAACAGCTTGGGCCTACAGACAGCCGGTTTCCTTAGATTGTTCTGATACTCACCACCAGATGGGGATTTACGGATGAAACTTAAAAACACCTTGGGCGTTGTAATTAGCTCATTGGTTGCTGCCACTTCTCTTAATGCGCTGGCTCAAGGCCAAGGCGCGGTTGAAGTGGAAGCATTCGGTAAACACTACTTTACCGATAGCTCTCGCGACGTTCAGCGTGACGGCGAACTGTACGGAGCTGGCGTCAGCTACTTCCTGACTGACGACGTTTCGCTTGGCCTGTCGTACGGCGAATACCACGACCTGACCTCTAAGGACCCGGTTGGCGCGGGCGGTCACAAGAACATCAAGGGCAGCCTGACTTCCTTGGATGCTGCCTATCACTTCGGTCAGCCGGGTGTCGGCCTGCGTCCTTACGTATCGGCAGGCGCTGCTCATCAGAGCATCGGACAAGCCAATCGTGGCGGTCGTGATCGCAGCACCTTCGCTAACATCGGTACCGGCGTTAAGTACTACTTCACCGAAAACTTCTTTGCCAAGGCGAGCGTTGATGGGATGTACAACATCGATGCTGACGAAGGCGAGTGGATGGCCGGCGTAGGTGTTGGTCTGAACTTCGGTGGCGGTGCGCAGCAGCAAGTCGCTCAGGTTGAACCTACTCCTGAGCCAGCTCCAGCACCTATCGTTGATAACGAGCCAGAGCCGGAACCAGAGTTGGTTCGCGTAGAGCTGGACGTTAAGTTCGATTTCGACAAGGCTCGCGTTCGCGAAGAAAGCTACAGCGACATCAAGAACCTAGCCGATTTTATGCAGCAGTATCCTCAGACCAGCACCACGGTCGAAGGTCACACTGACTCGGTAGGTACTGACCAGTACAACCAGCGCCTGTCGGAGCGTCGTGCTCAGGCTGTTCGTGAGGTTCTGGTCAACCAGTATGGCGTTGAAAGCCAGCGCGTCGACTCAGTCGGTTACGGCGAGAGCCGTCCAGTTGCCGACAACAACACCGAGGAAGGCCGTCAGGTCAACCGTCGCGTTGAAGCGGAAGTCGAAGCTCAGGTCCGTTAATTCGTACCTGGCCTTTGAAGATCGTGTAGCTAGGCTGTCACTATAGATATAGCGAAGCGTCAGCACCGGTCTTACCAGATAAATCCGACACCCTAGGGTGTCGGATTTTTTTTGCTGTGTCTTTTTTTTAGCCACGGCAGCGTAGGATCGCTAAACCAGCCAATCTGACGTCATCCGGATCTGCGAGGAAGGAGCATTCCGCTGATGCTCCATCGCCAGGTTATTGGAGTCATTATCTTGATTGGCGTCATGATCATTCTTTGTGCCTAGCTAAAGCATCCGTGATCAAGGGCTCTGCGCCAGAAGCTGTCAGTCCATGTTCGCCTTTTCACAGTATCCCGGCAGCGTCGTAGAGCTACAGCTAGTGAAAATGCCCTTGCAGTCCGAAGATGCCAAGTTTTGCTATAGGCGCGCGGCAAAGCGCACCGCGGATTAGAGCAAGTGCCGATCAGGGTGGGTCGTTGCAGTTGCAGTTCGTTGCGAGCGCGAAAGATGTGCAAGCCAGGCAAGCGAAGAGTTGTAAGCAGTTAAGCGAAAAAGTTCGGCTGAGCTGCGATCGGGGTTGTTGAAGGCGGCGCTTAACAGCAGCGGCCGCACGGCAACGCAAGAACACCTAGAGCTCCCTAGTGGCCGCAGTCTACCTACGTTTCCACACCCAATCACATACGCAAAAAAAAGCTGCTCCAGAGGAGCAGCTTTAGAGCAGATGCCTAGACACCTGATAGCATCGAACTGGGTCTCGCGACCCAGTTCGAGACCAGCTTTTTAGTGGAACTGGTTCATGGTGTTGTCTTTACCGCTTGCCTTCAGAGCAGCCTCGCCAGCGAAGTACTCCTTGTGGTTGTCGCCGATGTCGGAGCCAGCCATGTTCTGGTGCTTGACGCAGGCAATACCCTGACGCAGTTCCTGGCGCTGAACGCCTTTCACGTAGGCCAGCATGCCCTGATCGGCGAAGTAGCCCTTAGCCAGGTTATCGGTGGACAGCGCCGCAGTGTGGTAGGTCGGCAGGGTGATCAGGTGGTGGAAGATGCCGGCGTGGGCCGAACCGTCGCGCTGGAAGGTGCGGATCTTCTCGTCGGCGATCTGGGCCAGCTCGGTCTCGTCGTACTCGACGCTCATCAGCTTGGCGCGGTCGTAGGCAGAGACATCCTTGCCTTCGGCAACCATCGCGTCGAACACCTGCTGGCGGAAGTTCAGGGTCCAGTTGAAGGACGGGCTGTTGTTGTAGACCAGCTTGGCGTCCGGGATGGTCTTGCGGATTTCGTTAACCATGGCGGCGATCTGACCAACGTGCGGCTTTTCGGTCTCGATCCACAGCAGGTCGGCACCGTTCTGCAGCGAAGTGATGCAGTCCAGTACGCAGCGGGCTTCGCCGGTGCCAGCGCGGAACTGGAACAGGTTGGACGGCAGACGCTTGGGACGTAGCAGCTTGCCTTCGCGCTTGATGACGACATCGCCGTTGCCCAGTGCGGCTTCGGAGACTTCTTCGCAATCCAGGAAGGAGTTGTACAGGTCGCCCAGGTCGCCCGGCTCTTTGGTCACGGCGATCTGCTTGGTCAGGCCGGCGCCCAGGGAGTCGGTACGAGCAACGATCACGCCGTTGTCGATGCCCAGCTCGAGGAAGGCGTAGCGAACGGCAGCGATTTTGGCGAGGAAGTCGGCATGCGGAACGGTTACTTTACCGTCTTGGTGGCCGCACTGCTTCTCATCGGATACCTGGTTTTCGATCTGGATGCAGCAAGCACCCGCTTCGATCATGCGCTTGGCCAGCAGGTAGGTGGCTTCCGGGTTACCGAAGCCAGCGTCGATGTCGGCGATGATCGGGACGATGTGGGTTTCGTAGTTGTCGATCTGGTTCTGGATTTCAGCAGCCTTGGCGGTGTCGCCCGCTTCGCGAGCGGCGTCCATGGCGGTGAACAGCAGGTCCAGTTCACGGCTATCGGCCTGACGCAGGAAGGTGTACAGCTCTTCGATAAGGTCGGAAACAGCAGTCTTCTCGTGCATGGACTGGTCCGGCAATGGGCCGAACTCGGAGCGCAGTGCAGCGACCATCCAACCTGAGAGGTAGAGGTAACGCTTGTTGGTCGTCTTCAGATGCTTCTTGATGGAGATCATCTTCTGCTGGCCGATGAAGCCATGCCAGCAGCCCAGCGACTGGGTATATACAGATGTGTCGGCGTCGTACTCAGCCATGTCTTTGCGCATGATGTCGGCTGTGTACTGGGCGATTTCCAGACCGGTCTTGAAGCGGTTCTGGGCACGCATACGAGCTACGGACTCAGGGTTGATAGCGCTCCAGCTGCTTCCAGCTGCTTCTTTCAGAGCGGCAACGGCCTTGATGTCGTTTTGATAAGCGGACATGGGTCAATCCTTCAAAAAATTCGTGTTTGGTGAGCACCGACTGTTCCCACTGAAACCTACGCGCTTACGCTGGTGATGCGGTCAACACGTGGCAGAGCGTCGAAATACCGACCGGAGACGAGGATTGAACCAAGAAGAGGAGGGGTGTGCAGTTACGACCTGCAGGGGACTTCGGCTGGCTGCGGAATGATTCGTGGCATTCCTGCACTCATCGGCATGGAGCCGTTGCGTGGTTCAGCAAACTGACGTCTCGAGCTGATGCGCTAATCGCTTCCCCGTCCCTCAGGACGACTCGTTCCAGTCGCAACCTCGTCAGTCCGCCTTGTGGGCAGTACAGTCACGGAACGCCTCTGCTGGTTGGCTGAGTGCGATCCGGAGACCCTTGCCAGGGCCCCTGGTTAGCGGGAGCGGGGCCATAATGCGCTGGCAAAAAAAGTTCGTCAATTGTTTTGTAGTGCTTTTTTAGGGTCACTACATTTTTTTACCTGGCGACTGGGCATAGCGAACTTTTCTAATCCAGCGTGTCTACTTTCAGTCGTAGCGACAGGTCTTGGCGACCTTGGGTGGAATAGCGGCGCAGCGTACCGCTTTGAGAGGAGCTGGCACTTTCGTCGATGCCTCCAAGTGTGATCCATTCACCCAGCTTTCCCCGAACGCTGGTGTTCGTCTCCTGCACATCAATGCCGCCAGGACGTGAGGAGCTCATGCGATCCTGGTGACTGCTGATGGTCACTTGGACCTGATCTCCATGGATAGTGGCTGTCGCATAGAACCCGCGGGTGACATCTCGGAACTGAGTCTGCTGATAAATTTGTCCGTATCCGTCATGACCGCTGGTGGTGATGGGTACGCTTTGGCCTACCTGGATGAGTGCCGGGTAGCCCTCAGTGGCTTGTACCTGTTGAATTCCGCCGCCCTCACTGGTCGTGCTGTGCCGAATGATACGCACCTGATCCCGCCCGTTTCGTTCGCCCCGGCCTGTTTGCACCTCGACGTTCCCCGCCCGAGCTGAGCCGTCGACGCTGTACCCACTCGCTCCGCTGGTCGCAGAGTTTTGCGAGTCGATGCTGATGAGCAGTTGTCTAGGCTCGTTATCAAGCTGAGCCAAAACGTCGCGCAATTCATTGATGACCGAGGCAGGAGCGTTAATTATCAGTTGATTGCCATAAGCATTTATCTTGCCTTGATCACCTACAACCGACTCTGCGATTGGCAGTACGTCTTCGGCCATCCGAAATTTCAGCGGGATGACTTCCGTCGCAGCCTGAAGCGACAGGGTGACCATGAGGGTGAGGACGGCAATTAACGAACGGGTCATAACAAAAAGCTCCGCAGATCGGGGTCAGACAGGCTATGTTCCCACGCCATGTCGAATTGTCTTTGTAGCTGACGAGCACGGCCCGGATCGTTATACAGCACGTAGCCTTTAAACTCGTCCGGCTTGGGCCGTATCAGTACGCCGCAATCATCCACAACGAGAAACGCATCAGTTTGTGCCGGGTAGTCGTGGTGCACTTTGCGGATGTGCATGTTGCTGCTCAATCTTCGAGACAAGCTAAGCAATTGATGCCCCTGCTTAACCGCTCGCGACGAATCCCCGAGCAAGGCTCGCAATCGATTTCGCGGGTTATCCAAGAGGAAGCGTGTGCAGGCTTGCCGAACGCTACTGTGGTTGTACAGCCAGGGTTCGAAATCAGGGGAATACAGGCGCAAGCTGCGGCGGGCCTGGCCTATCAACGCCATCAAGTGTCTGTGTGCCTCGTTGGCTGATCCAAATGACTGGAGCTCCGCCGTTAGGCCAAGACTGAATGGCGCCTGATCCTGCTGAGCGGGTTCGGCCAGGGTCGCAGACGGGTTGGCGATGGTGAATCGACCCGGTGAATTGAACTCGATCAAGGCCAGCTCAGCCTCAGTTTTTGATCGATCCGGGCCGTCAATGCTCATGATGCCTCAGTTACGCTTTCTCAACATCTCGACATGGGGCAGGCCGGCTTCCAGGAATTCATCACTGATAACCTCGAACCCGAGCCGCTCATAGAAGGGGGTGGCATGCACCTGTGCGGTCAGTCGCTGTTCGTCGAGTCCGCGTCGCTCGGCTTCTTCGATGGCGGCTTTCATCAACGCATCGCCGACATTCATTCCGCGCCAGTCGCGAAGCACTGACACCCGCCCGATATGTCCGTCACTGAGCAACCTGGCAGTGCCGACGGGATAGCCGCTTTCAAGTGCGAGGAAGTGCACCGCATCCGTGTCGTCTGCATCCCACTCCAGTTCTGGTGGAACCGACTGTTCAGCGACAAAAACTGTTTCCCGAATACGGCGCAGATCAGCGTTGTCCTTTTGCCAGTCGGCGATGCGAACTTCTATATCACTCATCAGCAAACTCCAGACTTCCCTGTTTGACCAGTTCCAGCACCAGACTACGCCCATCCTCGTCGTTGAGCCAGGGTGCGAGATTTGCAGCATGTAGCGCATCGGCCGAGCA
Source organism: Stutzerimonas zhaodongensis (assembly GCF_003696365.1). Classification (GTDB taxonomy): domain Bacteria; phylum Pseudomonadota; class Gammaproteobacteria; order Pseudomonadales; family Pseudomonadaceae; genus Stutzerimonas; species Stutzerimonas zhaodongensis. The sequence goes on along the minus strand of NZ_RFFM01000001.1, from coordinate 1,033,508 downwards.
GATCAGTTTCAACAGGTCTTTCAGATGCGCCGGAAGAAGTCGGCTCTGCCCGCTCGCGAATAGCAGCAGGCCGATGTCAACCTCGCTCCAGGCAAGGCGGGCACTCAGGTTCCTTACGAGAATGGCACCGTCATCCAATGCACCGAACAATTGAATCTCGTCAAGCTCAGACCCCTGAACTCGCTCTGGATAGCGTGGTTCCGTCATGAACTGCCCGAACCAGGTGAGCAGCAGTCGCTCGTCACCCATGTGCTCGGTGAGCATAGCGCGCAAGCGATCCAATGCGTCGCTCTGGATTTGATAAGGGTCTTCTGCGGGCGTCAGATCTGCATCGCTGTAACGCTCTTCGTCAGGAAGAAATTGCGCGAGGAAGTCGGTGAAATGAGTCAGTACCTCTGCTGCGCTGGGCGCCCGGAAGCCTAGCGAGTAGGTCATGCACGCGTCTTCCGCGGTGCCGAAATGTGCCAGCTTTGGCGGTAGGTAAAGCATATCGCCCGGCTCGAGCACCCATTCATCGGTCCCATGAAATTCCGAAAGGATGCGGAGATCGGGGTGCGGCAGGATCGGGCTATCGCCATCGCATACTTGCCCGATGCGCCATCTACGCTGGCCGTGGGCCTGGAGCAGGAAAACATCGTAGTTATCGAAATGTGGCCCGACGCCGCCACCAGGTGCGGCGAAGCTGACCATCACATCATCTATTCGCCAATTGGGCAGGAAGCGGAAATGCTCGATGAGTTCTGCGACCTCTGGAACCAGTTGGTCGACTGCCTGGACCAGCAGGGTCCAATCCCGCTCTGGCAGATTCTGATAAGTGTCATCGCCGAAGGGACCGCGGCGCAATTCCCATGGAGTTTCGCCGTGTTCGATCACCAGACGAGACTCGACTTCGTCTTCCAATGAAAGGCCCGCCAGTTCGTCCGGCGAAATGGGGCTTTCGAACGAAGGGAGCGCCTGCCGGATCAGTAATGGCTTCTTCTGCCAGTAGTCACGCAGGAATTCGCGTGCGCTGATGCCGCCAAGGATCTGCAAAGGGATATCGGAAGTCATGCCAGCTACCTTGCTCTGCTACAGAGCTGAAATAAAAACGCCCGGCACAGCCGGGCGTGCAAATAGAAAGGGACGATTAGATGCGCTTGGCCTGGGCGGCCGCGTTACCAACATATGTGGCTGGGGTGAGTTGGCGAAGCGCTTCCTTGGCTTCTGCCGGCATATCCAGGCTATCGATGAAAGTCTGCAGGGCCGCTGGAGTGATGCCTTTACCGCGGGTCAATTCCTTGAGCTTTTCGTAGGGATTCTCGATGGCGTAACGGCGCATGACGGTCTGAATCGGCTCGGCCAGTACTTCCCAGCAAGCGTCCAGGTCTTCAGCGATGCGCGCTTCGTTGAGCTGCAACTTGCCGATGCCCTTCAGGCTTGCCTCATATGCGATGACACTGTGCGCAAAACCGACGCCTAGATTGCGCAGCACCGTGGAGTCGGTCAGGTCTCGCTGCCAGCGGGATATCGGGAGCTTGCTCGCCAGATGCTGAAGCACGGCATTCGCGATTCCCAGGTTGCCTTCAGAGTTCTCGAAGTCGATTGGATTGACCTTGTGCGGCATTGTTGAAGAGCCGATCTCTCCGGCCACGGTGCGCTGTTTGAAGTAGCCCAGCGAAATGTATCCCCAGATATCTCGGTCAAAGTCGATCAGAATGGTATTGAAGCGCGCCACTGCATCGAACAGTTCCGCTATGTAGTCATGCGGCTCGATCTGGGTGGTGTACGGGTTCCAGGTAAGTCCCAGATCGCCTTCGATGAACTCCCGTGCGTTGACTTCCCAGTCGATATCCGGATAGGCGGAAAGATGGGCGTTGTAGTTGCCGACGGCGCCGTTGATCTTTCCTAATAGCGGTACAGCCGCCACCTGCGCGATCTGGCGTTCAAGGCGATAGACCACGTTGGCCAGTTCCTTGCCAAGGGTCGTCGGCGATGCAGGCTGGCCATGTGTGCGCGACAGCATCGGCACGTCGGCATGCTCGATAGCCAATGCACGTATGGACTCGGCCAACTGACGCATCAGTGGCAGGAGTACGTCGTCACGACCTGCACGCAGCATCAGCGCATGGGAAAGGTTGTTGATGTCTTCACTGGTGCAGGCGAAGTGGATGAACTCGTTGACTTTCGCTAGTTCTGGTAGCTGCTTGGCCTGCTCCTTGAGCAGATACTCCACCGCTTTGACGTCGTGGTTGGTAGTGCGCTCGAATTCCTTGACGCGTTCGGCCTGCTCCAGCTGAAAATCGTCGGCCAATTGGTCGAGCAGGGCGTTGGCCTGCGCAGAAAAGGGCGGGACTTCTTGAATTGCGCTATGTGCGGCCAGCCGCTGAAGCCAGCGTACTTCTACCTGAACGCGGCAGCGAATAAGGCCGAATTCGCTGAAGATGGGGCGTAGGGCGCCGGTTTTGCTGGCGTAGCGGCCATCGACAGGTGAAACCGCGGTGAGCGAGGAAAGCTGCATAGAGGGCATTCTCGGACAGTCGAGCGACGAAAAGAGGGCGCAGATTATACATGAAAGATGACGGTGGACGTCCGCGCCGGAAAGTCAGTGGTCGAGCCGCGCGTCGCGCTTATTCAGCTCGGAGTAACGGGTACAGTTCGTCGAGCAATTTGCGTCGGCTGAATATCATCTGCCAACGGTGCCCGCCAAGCTGACGCCAGAGCCGTGCCGAGCGGATGCCTGCGAGCAGAAGTGCGCGGATCTTTGCAGCATTATCGCTTTGCTGGAGGTGGCGCATATCGCCCTGGACCTGAATGCGCTGGCGGAATGTGCTGATCGTGTCCTGGTACAAGCCGCCGAATGATGCGATGACGTTTTCGTGCGTGAGGCCGAAGTGATCGGCCTGTTGCTGTATCTGATCCAGCCGGCTGCCGATCACCTGCAGCATATCGCTGCGCTTATCCAGCTGACGCTCGAGCCCGATCATCGCCAGCGCGTAACGCAACGGTTCGCGCTGCAGGCTGCTGGTATCTCGCTCGAGGGCGCCGACCAGTGCGCGATAACCTTCACGGAGGTTGAGGTCATCCCCTCCGTAGATTTCCAATGCTGGCTTGTCTTCACGTACAAGCAGACTGCCCAGCACACTTCCGAGCGCGGCGTTCGGCACCTGCCCCGTTCTAGCTATCCGGTCGACCAGCGCGGCGGTTTCGAATACCGCTCCCAGGGCGACCAGCTGTTCCTGAAGAGGCGTCATGAGCGGTCCCCGGTAAACCAGGGTTCAGCACTCTCGATTACTCCACCGCCAAGGCAGACCTCGTCCCGATAGAACACTACGGATTGACCTGGCGTAACGGCACGCTGGGGCTCGTCGAACACCGCTTTATAACCGTTAGATGTACGCTCGAGGGTGCAAGCCTGGTCCGCCTGGCGGTAGCGAACCTTGGCGGTAAGCTTCAGGGGAGCGCTCAACCCGATTTCATTTACCCAGTAGATTTCCGACGCTAGAAGGGCTCGCGAGAATAGCCAGGGATGGTCATTGCCCTGTCCTACAATAAGCACGTTGCGTTCGAGATCTTTGCTCAACACATACCAGGGTTCGTCGCTCGCGTCCTTTAGCCCGCCGATTCCAAGCCCTTGTCGCTGGCCAATGGTGTGATACATGAGGCCATGATGACGGCCGATGACTTCGCCATCGATTGTCTCGATGTCACCCGGCTGGGCCGGCAGATACTGCTTGAGGAAGTCACTGAAGCGGCGCTCCCCAATAAAGCAGATGCCGGTCGAGTCTTTCTTTTTCGCGGTGGCAAGGTGGTGCTTTTCCGCGAGCGCACGGACAGCAGGCTTCTCCAGTTCCCCCACCGGAAACAAGGTCTTGCTCAGCTGCTCGCCGCCTACAGCGTGTAGGAAATAACTCTGATCTTTGTTCGGGTCGAGCCCTTTGAGCAGCTCGCTTCGACCATCGACATCCCGTCGACGCACATAATGTCCGGTTGCAATCAGATCGGCACCCAGTGCCAGTGCATAGTCGAGAAATGCCTTGAATTTGATTTCCCGATTGCAAAGGATGTCTGGGTTGGGGGTCCGGCCGGCTTTGTATTCGGCCAAGAAGTGTTCGAACACGTTATCCCAGTATTCGGATGCGAAATTCGCGGTATGCAGTTTTATCCCGATCCGGTCGCAAACCGCCTGAGCATCTGCCAGATCTTCCCGTGCAGTGCAGTACTCGGTGCCGTCGTCTTCTTCCCAGTTTTTCATGAAGAGGCCCTCGACCTGGTAGCCCTGTTCAAGCAACAGAAGGGCTGATACCGAAGAGTCGACGCCGCCGGACATGCCAACAATGACGCGCAGGTTTTCAGGAGCAACTAATGGTGAATCAGGCATAGAAACTCAGGACTGAATGCAAAGCATGGGATTCTAGCAGGCTGACCAAGCCAAGGGTTAAAGGGGTCAATCGCGTATAACGTCGAGATCGTAGCTCGGCCCGGCCAGGTAATCGTCAATGCAGCGCAGAATCAGCTCACTGCGCCAACGCTCAGGCTGCGCTACCAGCTCCTCGCGGGTGACCCAAGGCGCCCCTACGATGCCAGTGTCGAGCGCTCGTTGCGGATGATGACGGACCGGAGTGGCGGCGAAGCAAATACGTTGATAAGTCACACCGTTACTGGGCGCTGTGTATAGGTAAACCCCGATTACTCCTGTAAGGGTGATGTCCCATCCCGTTTCCTCGAGCGTTTCACGTATCGCTGCCTGGCGGAGCGTTTCATTAGGCTCGAGATGGCCGGCAGGCTGATTCAAAACGAGGCGACCGCCTATGGACTCCTCCACCATGAGAAAGCGACCATCGACTTCGACGATTGTGGCGACGGTAATGTGCGGGTGCCAGGTCATGTTCGGTTCTTCTGTTCAAGAAAATGGTGATGGTAATGCTGGGTAACGAGTTGGAAAAAGAAAACCCCGGCAATAAGGCCGGGGTTTTCGGTACAGCGGCGCCAGTCAGCGCCTGATGAGTCAGGCCAGCGCGGCGAGTGCTGCGTTGAAGGTTGCGCTAGGACGCATGACCTTGCTGGTCAACTCCGGGTTGGAGCGGTAATACCCTCCGATCTCGACCGGCTTGCCCTGGACAGCTGCAAGCTCAGAAACAATCGCCTCTTCGTTATCGCTCAGCTGTTTAGCCAAGGGAGCGAATTGAGCCTGCAACTCAAGATCTTCGGTTTGAGCCGCCAGCTCCTGAGCCCAATACAGTGCCAGATAGAAGTGGCTACCCCGGTTGTCCAGTTCGCCGGTACGGCGCGAAGGAGACTTGTTGTTGTCGAGCAGCTTGCCGGTCGCCGCATCCAAGGCTTTGCCTAGCAGCTTGGCTTTGAGGTTGTCAGTCTTGATCCCGGTCTCTTCCAGCGATACGGCCAGTGCCAAAAACTCACCAAGTGAATCCCAGCGTAGGTGGTTTTCTTCGATCAGCTGCTGAACGTGCTTGGGTGCAGAGCCGCCGGCACCCGTCTCGTACATGCCGCCGCCCGCCATCAGAGGAACGATGGAAAGCATCTTGGCTGAAGTGCCCAGCTCCATTATCGGGAACAGGTCGGTTAGGTAGTCGCGCAATACATTGCCGGTCACCGAGATGGTGTCCTGGCCGCGGATCAGGCGCTCCATGCTGACGCGGATCGCTTCGTTATAGCCCATCATGCGAATGTCCAGGCCGGTCAGATCATGCTCCTGCAGATAGGTTTCGACCTTCTTCTGAAGCTCGCGATCATGTGCGCGCTCCGGATCGAGCCAGAAAATCGCAGGAGTGTCGGATTGGCGCGCGCGGGTCACTGCCAGCTTGACCCAATCGCGGATCGGCGCGTCCTTGGTTTGACATGCACGCCAGATGTCGCCTTTCTCGACTTCGTGTTGCATCAGCACGGTGCCATCGGCCAACACGACGCGCATGGTGCCGTCTGCCTGCATTTCGAAAGTCTTGTCGTGCGAGCCATACTCTTCGGCTTTCTGCGCCATCAGGCCAACGTTCGGTACGCTGCCCATGGTGGTAGGATCGAAAGCGCCATTGGTTTTGCAGAAGTTGATCATTTCTTGGTAGATGCGAGCATAGGTGCTCTCTGGCATCACCGCTTTGGTGTCCTTCTGCTTGCCGTCCTTGCCCCACATCTGGCCGGAGTTGCGGATCATTGCAGGCATGGATGCATCGACGATCACATCGCTCGGAATGTGCAGGTTCGTGATGCCTTTGACGGAGTCGACCATCGCCATTTCCGGGCGCTCGGCGTAGCAGGCGTGGATGTCGTGAAGGATCTCTTCTTGCTGGGAATCGGGCAGCGACTTGATCTTGTCGTAAACGCTGCTGATGCCGTTGTTTGGATTGACGCCCAGTTCTTTGAACAGCTCGCCATATTTGTCGAACACGTCCTTGTAATAGACGCTGACGGCATGGCCGAACACGATCGGGTGAGAGATCTTCATCATGGTGGCCTTCACGTGAAGCGACCACATGACGCCGGTTTCCTTGCAGTCCTGCAGGGTGTCTTCGAAGAAGGCACGCAGCTTGTTGCAGCTCATGAACATTCCGTCAAGAACTTCACCTTCCTGCAGGGCGAGTTGCTTCTTGACCTCGACCTTGCCGTCCTTGCTGACGAACTCGATGCGTACGTCACCGGCTTTATCCATAGTGACCGACTGTTCGCTAGAGAAGAAGTCGCCGCCGCGCATGTAATCGGCATGTGACTGCGACGCTTTGCTCCACTTGCCCATGGAATGTGGGTGCTTGCGAGCAAAGGCTTTCACTGCTGCAGGCGCGCGGCGGTCGGAGTTGCCTTCGCGCAGAACCGGGTTAACGGCGCTGCCGAGCACTTTTCCATAACGTGCACGGATTTCTTTGTCTGCGTCGGTCTGCGGATCTTCGGGGAAGTTTGGAATGCTGTAGCCCAGCGCTTGCAATTCTGCAATGGCTGCTTTGAGCTGGGGTACGGAGGCGCTGATGTTGGGAAGCTTGATGATGTTGGCATCCGGCTGGATTGTCAGCTCGGCGAGCTTGGCCAGATCGTCGTCCACTTTCTTATCGCCCAGCTCATCGGCAAAGCTCGCGAGAATGCGCCCAGCCAGAGAGATGTCTCGTGTTTCGACCGCTATATCAGCGGCAGCAGCAAAGGCTTCTACAATGGGAAGAAGCGAGTAGGTAGCCAGCGCCGGGGCTTCGTCGGTGAAGGTATAGATAATCTTCGAGCGGGTGGACATGTAGAGTTAACTCTCTCTTGCTGAGCGCGCGCACTATCCAGAATTGCGTAGGTAGACGCTCTGGCTGCCATTGCAAGCCAGTATCTGGATTTGCCGCGATGATGTTGGATGCAGCACCACTGGAGTGTTGAGTGTTTGATCCGACCGGATGGGGTTGGCAGTCCGGCGGTATCAGAGGCAAGGATCTCGAAAGATCTTTCGGCCTCTCATGACTCGTTAGTCACCTAAGCAGTATATCACCGGCCCACGTTGTCAAAGAATGCCCTGACCATACGACGAATGAACATATGGTTCAGGCCGATTCAACTGGGTTACTCTTCCAAGATGACCGCTGTTTAATGTTTAACCACAAAAACGGAGTCCAGCATGGGATACCAAAAGATCCAGGTGCCTGCCAACGGTGACAAAATCACCGTCAATACCGATAACACCTTGAATGTTCCCAATAATCCGATCATTCCTTATATCGAGGGTGATGGAATTGGCGTGGATATCAGCCCGGTAATGATCAAGGTGGTCGACGCAGCCGTTGAAAAGGCCTACGGCGGCGAGCGCAAGATCGCTTGGATGGAGATCTACGCCGGCGAGAAGGCGACTCAGGTTTACGACCAGGACACTTGGCTTCCCAAGGAGACGCTGGAAGTCGTTCGTGACTTTGTGGTGTCGATCAAAGGCCCGCTGACAACGCCCGTCGGCGGTGGCATTCGTTCGTTGAACGTTGCGCTGCGTCAGGAGCTTGATCTGTATGTCTGTCAGCGCCCGGTACGCTGGTTCACCGGTGTGCCTAGCCCAGTGAAGAAGCCTGCAGATGTCGACATGGTGATCTTTCGTGAAAACTCGGAAGACATTTATGCGGGCGTGGAATGGAAGGCCGGTTCGCCAGAATGCGAGAAGGTCATCAAATTCCTTACTGAAGAGATGGGCGTCAAGAAGATCCGCTTTACCGAAAATTGCGGTATAGGCATCAAGCCGGTTTCGCTGGAAGGGACCAAGCGCCTGGTGCGCAAGGCGCTGCAATACGCTGTCGACAACGATCGCAGCTCTGTGACCATTGTCCACAAGGGCAACATCATGAAGTTCACTGAAGGCGCCTTCAAGGAGTGGGGCTATGAAGTAGCCCGTGACGAGTTTGGTGCAGAGCTACTGGATGGTGGCCCTTGGATGCAGTTCAAGAATCCTACTACCGGCAAGAACATTGTCGTCAAGGACGCCATCGCTGACGCAATGTTGCAGCAGATTCTGCTGCGTCCAGCCGAGTACGACGTCATCGCCACATTGAATCTGAATGGTGACTACCTCTCTGATGCTCTGGCGGCTGAGGTAGGTGGCATCGGTATCGCTCCTGGTGCCAATCTTTCCGATACGGTTGCCATGTTCGAGGCAACCCATGGTACGGCGCCCAAGTACGCGGGTCAGGACAAGGTAAATCCAGGGTCGCTGATTCTTTCAGCTGAAATGATGTTGCGACATATGGGATGGGTCGAAGCCGCAGACCTGATCATCAAGTCGACAGAAGCTGCCATTGCAGCCAAGACAGTGACCTATGATTTCGAGCGTCTGATGGACGGTGCGAAGCTGATGTCCTGTTCTGAGTTTGGCGACGCCATGATTTCCCACATGTAAAAATCTCGGAAGCACAAAAAGGCCGATCATTTGATCGGCCTTTTTGTTGCCTGAGTCAGGCGTCTACGGTCGAGCCCTGGGACACAGGCGCAGACGTCTCGGCTGCGGTCTGCAGTGACCGGATGTTGGTTGCGTGCAAGCCTTTCGGACCTTGCAGGATGTCGAACATGACCGCTTGCCCAGCTTTCAGAGTTCTGTACCCTTCCATTTGAATGGCAGAGTAGTGGGCGAACAGGTCCTCATCGCCGCCGTCTGCTACGATGAATCCATAGCCCTTGGCGTTGTTGAACCACTTGACCTTACCGCTTAGCATGCTGTTATCCCTCTGCAAAGGAGTCCATCACTGGAGTAACATCCATTTCATTCCGCGCTGATGCAGCACATGGCTCACACGCGCAGCCCGTTGCCGTTGTGGCACATACTGTTTGTATCATCGTTTTGCCGATAGTCAAGGCGACTCGTCAGGTGGCTGTTAAGCCCCTTCCATTTACCAGGCCTCGGCGCCCCGATCTAGAACTGTTAAACGCATGCGTGCACTGTCAGAGATTCGACTAACATTTAATCAGGATCGTCCGAAGCCGTTGGACGATGACTCTTCCGGCCTGGCTGTCGAAGAAGCCAAGCCGCAACTGAAGGCACCACCGATGTTCAAAGTTGTCATGTTTAATGATGACTACACGCCGATGGATTTCGTCGTGGAGGTGCTCGAAGGAATTTTCAATCACAATCGGGAGCTCGCCACCAAGATAATGCTGGCGGTTCATACCGAAGGGCGGGCCGTCTGTGGCGTCTACACGCGGGACGTCGCTGAAACCAAAGCGATGCAGGTCAATCAATATGCAAGGGAATGCCAGCATCCGTTGCTTTGTGAGATCGAGAAGGACGGTTAACCCCGACTGCTGGGTAAGAGGTGAAAGCTATGTTGAACCGTGAGCTCGAAGTCACTCTGAATTTGGCTTTCAAGGAAGCTCGAACCAAGCGTCATGAATTTATGACGGTCGAGCATCTTCTGTTAGCCTTGCTGGACAATGAAGCAGCCGCAACGGTTTTGCGTGCCTGCGGTGCCAGCCTCGACAAATTGCGTCATGATCTCCAAGAGTTCATTGACTCCACTACGCCTCTAATCCCCCAACACGATGAAGAGCGAGAGACTCAGCCAACTCTCGGCTTCCAGCGTGTGCTTCAACGTGCCGTCTTTCATGTGCAGAGTTCCGGCAAGCGCGAAGTTACCGGTGCAAATGTTCTGGTCGCGATCTTCAGTGAGCAGGAAAGTCAGGCGGTATTCCTGCTCAAGCAGCAGAACGTCGCTCGGATTGACGTCGTCAATTACATTGCGCATGGCATCTCGAAAGTCCCGGGTAATGGCGGCAATGCCGAAAGCGATTCTGAGATGCAGGATGAGGAGGGCGGTGAGTCCTCTGCTGCTGGTAATCCGCTTGATGCATACGCCAGCAATCTTAACGAGCTAGCACGTCAGGGTCGGATCGATCCATTGGTTGGTCGCGAGCATGAGGTCGAGCGGGTGGCGCAGATTCTTGCCCGTCGGCGCAAGAACAACCCGTTGCTCGTTGGGGAGGCAGGGGTTGGCAAGACTGCAATTGCTGAAGGCCTTGCCAAGCGGATCGTAGATAACCAAGTGCCCGAGCTGCTGGCCAATAGCGTGGTCTACTCGCTGGATCTTGGCGCTTTGCTGGCTGGTACGAAGTATCGTGGTGATTTCGAGAAGCGATTCAAGGCGCTCTTGAATGAGCTGCGTAAGCGGCCCCAGGCGGTTCTCTTCATCGATGAAATTCATACCATTATCGGGGCGGGTGCTGCGTCTGGTGGGGTTATGGATGCTTCCAATCTGCTCAAGCCGCTTCTTTCGTCCGGTGAGATCCGGTGCATAGGTTCTACAACCTTTCAGGAATTTCGTGGCATCTTCGAAAAGGACCGTGCACTGGCGCGACGCTTTCAGAAAGTCGACGTATCGGAGCCGTCCGTCGAAGACACCATCGGCATCTTGCGAGGCTTGAAAGGTCGATTCGAACAGCACCACAACATCGAGTACAGCGACGAGTCTCTTCGCGCAGCGGCAGAGCTAGCATCGCGCTACATCAATGACCGTCACATGCCTGACAAGGCGATCGACGTAATCGATGAAGCTGGCGCTTACCAGCGCCTGCAGCCCGAAGACAAGCGCGTCGCTCGTATCGAGGTTGAGCAGGTTGAGGACATCGTGGCGAAGATCGCGCGGATTCCGCCAAAGCACGTCAGCACTTCAGACAAGGAGCTGCTGCGTAATCTGGAGCGGGACCTGAAGCTCACGGTATTCGGCCAAGATGACGCAATCGATTCCCTGGCTACTGCGATCAAGCTGTCGCGGGCAGGGCTTAAAGCACCCGACAAGCCAGTAGGTTCGTTCCTGTTCGCGGGACCGACCGGTGTCGGTAAAACGGAAGCCGCGCGCCAGCTGGCACGGGCTCTAGGAATAGAGCTGGTACGCTTCGATATGTCCGAGTACATGGAGCGTCATACCGTGTCTCGGCTCATCGGTGCACCGCCTGGTTACGTTGGCTTCGATCAAGGCGGCCTACTGACGGAAGCTATTACCAAGCAGCCACATTGTGTGCTGCTGCTCGATGAGATCGAAAAGGCCCATCCCGAAGTCTTCAATCTGCTGCTCCAGGTAATGGACCACGGCACGTTGACCGACAATAACGGCCGCAAAGCTGATTTCAGAAATGTCATCGTGATCATGACCACTAACGCAGGTGCCGAAACTGCTGCCAGAGCCTCCATTGGCTTCACCCATCAGGATCATGCATCCGACGCCATGGAAGTGATCAAGAAGAGCTTCACGCCGGAATTCCGCAACCGCCTGGATACCATCATCCAGTTTGGTCGCCTGAGTCATGAAGTTATCAAGAGCATCGTCGACAAGTTCCTTATTGAGCTTCAGGCTCAGCTTGAGGATAAGCACGTCACGCTTGAGGTATCTGACGAGGCGCGCGGCTGGCTTGCTGAGCGCGGCTATGACGCTCAGATGGGCGCGAGACCGATGGCTCGGCTGATTCAGGACAAGATCAAGCGGCCTTTAGCCGAGGAAATACTTTTCGGAGAACTAGCCGAGCATGGTGGCGTGGTTCATATCGATATTCGCGATGGAGAACCGTTCTTCGAGTTCGAGACATCAGTCGAACTGGCTTGACGTAAAGCGTCAGTGAACAGAAAACGCCCGTATCCCGGGCGTTTTTTATTGCATCCCCTGATGACCCCGTGGCGGAGGACCGTGACCCACAAGCTCAGCCTTCTCTTTTTTCCACCACAAACAAAAAGCCCGGTCATCGCCGGGCGTTTGTCATCGCGTGCTATCAGCGGGCGCGGTAGGTGATGCGACCTTTGCTCAAGTCGTACGGAGTCAGCTCCACACGCACTTTGTCACCAGTAAGAATCCGGATGTAATTCTTGCGCATCTTTCCGGAGATGTGCGCAGTAACGACGTGCCCATTTTCCAACTCCACGCGAAACATGGTGTTGGGCAGGGTGTCGACGACAGTGCCTTCCATTTCGAAGCTGTCTTCTTTCGACATTCAGTAAAGCCCTCGGTGTCCAATGATAGACCCGGTGCGAAGAATGCCCGGGTAAAAGCGGCAAGTATTGTGCCTGAAAGGGCTCGGAGAGCCAAGGGCTCAGCTCAGAGTAATCCAGCGCTGGTTAACCAGAAGTTCGATCGGGCGGTACTCGGTCTTGTAGTTCATCTTCCGGCAGTTCTTGATCCAGTAGCCGAGATAGATCGCCTTCAGGCCGAGTCTCGCTGCTTCGCTGATTTGCCAGAGGATGGCGTAGCGTCCGAGGCTGCGACGTTCTTCGCTGGGGTCATAGAAGGTATAGACCGCGGATAACCCGTTAGGCAGCAAGTCAGTCACTGCTACAGCCAGAAGTCGTTCTCCTAGACGAAATTCATAGAATCGGGAGAACGGCAGGTCCCTAACCAGAAAGGTATGGAACTGGTCCCGGCTTGGTGGATACATATCGCCATCTGCATGCCGTTGCTCGATGTAGTTGGCGTACAGGGTGTAGTACTCCTCCGTAAAGGCGGGCCGGACGTTGGTGACTTCGAGATCAGCGTTACGCTTGAAGATGCGCTTTTGCTGGCGATTGAGCTGCACCCCTTCCGCTGGGATGCGGGCAGGTATACAGGCTGTGCAACGCTGGCAATGCGGGCGGTAGAGGTGATCACCACTGCGCCGAAAACCCATCTCGGAAAGCTCGGCATACACCTGGACATCCATCGGCTGGCTAGGGTCGAGGAAGAGCGTCGTGGCCTGTTCGTCGGGCAGATAGCTGCAGGCGTGAGGCTGGGTGGCGTAGAACTTGAGACGAGCCAGTGAAGTCATGATCAGCTCTCGGAAATCTTGAAATCAGTGTAGGTCAGCTTGGCTTCGTCGACTAGCGCTCCCATCGGGCTGCGCTGGGTTCGTCAAGGTATTGGGCAAGTGTCTCCGCGAATACCTGGCGGGGGATTGGGCGCGCACCAAAACTGGCCAGATGCTGCGTGGGCATCTGGCAGTCAATCAGTTTGAATCCCCACTCGTTGAGTCTTTCCACTAGTGTGACGAACCCGGCTTTGGATGCATCAGTCGTACGGCTGAACATTGATTCACCGAAGAATAGCTGACCCATGGCTAGGCCGTAGAGGCCGCCGACCAGTTGATCGTCTTGCCAGACTTCGACCGAATGAGCTGCCCCCAGGCGATGCAATTCGACATAGGCTTCTTGCATGGGGGTGGTGATCCAGGTCCCATCCGAATAGTCCCGTGGGCCCGCGCACCCTTCGATGACTTCCCTGAACGCTTGATCGAACGTGACGCTGAAGGCGCCCTGGCGCAATTTCTTGCGCAGACTACGAGAGACGTGCAGTTCGTCGGGATAGAGAACCGTTCGAGGATCGGGCGACCACCATAGCAAGGGTTGCCCGTCCTGATACCACGGAAAGCAGCCGTGACGGTAAGCTGCCAGCAAGCGTGCGGGGGAAAGGTCTCCACCCGCCGCGAGCAGGCCGTTTGGCTCGCGCATGGCTTTTTCCAGGGGAGGAAAGGACAAGTCGTCGCGCTGTAGCCAGGTCAGCATATACAGGTGCCGAGCGGGGCGGATGTGAACCTCATGTGGAGGTTATTGATCGAGAAACTTTTCAGCATCGAGTGCCGCCATGCAGCCCGCGCCGGCAGAGGTAATGGCCTGTCGATAAACGTGATCGGCCACGTCCCCTGCGGCGAAAACGCCTGGGATCGTGGTGCTGGTCGCGTCACCTTCACTTCCACCCTTTATCATGAGGTAGCCGTCTCTCATCTCAAGTTGGCCATGGAACAGATCTGTGTTGGGTTTATGGCCTATGGCAATGAATACGCCGGAAAGCTCGAGCTTTTGCTCTTCGCCAGACAGCGTGCTTTTTAGGCGAACGCCTGTTACGCCACTGGCATCACCCAATACTTCTTCCAGAGTGTGATTCCAGTGCAGCCGGATATTGCCGTTGGCGGCCTTTTCCATGATCTTGTCTTGCAGGATTTTCTCGGAGCGCAGTTTGTCGCGACGATGAATCAGATGCACTTCCTTGGCGATGTTCGACAGGTAGAGCGCTTCCTCGACCGCTGTGTTTCCGCCACCGATTACAGCGACGACCTGATTGCGGTAAAAGAAGCCGTCGCAGGTTGCGCAAGCGGAAACGCCCCGTCCGGCAAATGCCTCTTCGGACGGTAGCCCCAGGTATTGAGCTGAAGCCCCTGTGGCTATAATCAGTGCATCGCAGCTGTAGGTTGCACTATCGCCCTTGAGGATAAATGGGCGCTGCTGCAGTTCAGCTGTATGGATGTGATCGAACACCACTTCGGTATCGAAGCGCTCAGCATGTTTTTGCATCCGTTCCATAAGTGCCGGGCCGGTCAGTCCCTCCACGTCGCCGGGCCAGTTGTCCACCTCGGTAGTAGTGGTGAGCTGGCCACCTGGCTGGATGCCGGTGATCATGAGCGGCTTCAGATTGGCGCGCGCAGCATATACCGCGGCGGTATAGCCGGCCGGGCCTGAGCCGAGGATGATCAGACGTGAACGCTTGACTTCATTCATAAAAAGCCCTCATAAGCCTTTGTTGCAAATAGAGAAGCGTGCTCCAGTCGAGCCGCGCTGAAAAAACTGGCGTTTATGCTACACCGAAGCATCGAGAAAAGCCCAAGCCGGCGCGGAACCGGCATGCCATCGAATCGACAAACCCGTACAATGTCCAATTATCTGGCTGAATACGGTTAATAGAGCGCGCCTCGGGCGCAGGAAATAAAGCGTTTTGAAGAATACCTCCTCTACCGCGCCAGCTTCCGTCTGGCGACAGCAATTGCATTACCGTCTTAAAGAGGGTGCCTTGATTGCGCTCGGCGCGCTGTGCGCGTACTTGTGGATGGCACTTCTGACTTACGATCCCGCTGATCCGGGCTGGACACACACGAGCAATGTACAGCAGGTCCAGAACGCGGCCGGCCGCGCCGGGGCCTGGTTCGCCGATGTGCTTTTCATGGCGCTCGGCTACTTTGCTTTCCTGTTTCCATTGCTGCTGGGGATCAAGACCTGGCAAGTATTTCGGGCCCGTCACCAGCCGTGGACCTGGAATGGCTGGCTGTTTTCGTGGCGGCTGATCGGGCTGGTGTTCCTCATTCTCTCAGGGTCTGCACTGGCCTATATCCATTTTCAGTTTGCCAACAGCTTGCCGGCTTCCGCAGGTGGCGCACTAGGTGAAAGCCTTGGCCAGCTTGCCGAGGCCGCGCTCAACGTGCAGGGCAGCACCTTGTTGCTGCTTGCTTTCTTTCTTTTTGGTCTGACAGTTTTTACTGATCTGTCGTGGTTCAAGGTGATGGACCTGACCGGCAAGATCACGCTCGATCTGGTTGAGCTGATTCAGAGCGGCTTGAACCGATGGTGGTCTGCCCGTAGCGAACGCAAACAGCTGGTTGCCCAGCTCCGTGAAGCCGACGAAGTGGTCAATGAAGTCGCAGGATCACTTTCGGATCGACGTGAGCGTGCGAAGGTGAAGGAGCGGCTGCTTGAGCGTGAAGAGTCGCTGAGCAAGCACATGACCGAGCGCGACAAGCGTCCAGCTGTCGTGATTCCAGCTGCCGCACCGCCCAAGCCGGTTGAGCAGAGCAAACGTGTTCTTAAGGAAAAGCAGGCCAATCTGTTCGTTGATCCGCTGATCGCGGGCAGCGTCCCTCCGTTGTCTTTGCTGGACGTCGCCGAAAAGCAGCCGAAGCAGTACTCGCCTGAGTCGTTAGAGGCCATGTCGCGGTTGCTGGAAATCAAACTCAAGGAGTTTGGCGTCGAGGTGATCGTGGAGTCCGTCCATCCGGGCCCAGTCATCACCCGTTTCGAAATACAGCCAGCGGCGGGCGTTAAGGTCAGCCGCATCTCCAACCTGGCCAAAGACCTGGCGCGTTCGCTAGCGGTCATCAGTGTCCGTGTGGTTGAGGTCATTCCAGGAAAGACCACGGTTGGTATCGAGATTCCCAACGAGGACCGGCAAATCGTTCGGTTTTCCGAGGTGCTGTCATCTGCACCCTATGACGATGCCAAGTCTCCAGTAACCATCGCGCTCGGGCATGATATCGGTGGCAAGCCAGTGATCGCAGATCTGGCAAAAATGCCCCACTTGCTGGTTGCTGGTACCACGGGGTCGGGTAAGTCGGTTGGCGTGAACGCGATGATCCTGTCGATCCTGTTCAAGTCAACGCCCGAAGATGCGCGGCTGATCATGATCGACCCGAAAATGCTCGAATTGTCGATCTATGAAGGCATCCCACACCTTTTGTGCCCGGTCGTGACGGATATGAAAGAGGCGGCCAATGCGCTGCGCTGGAGCGTTGCCGAGATGGAGCGGCGCTATAAGCTGATGGCGGCCATGGGCGTGCGTAACCTCGCTGGCTTCAATCGCAAGATAAAAGAAGCAGAGGAGGCGGGTACACCGCTTACCGATCCGCTGTATCGCCGTGAAAGCATGGAAGACGAAGCGCCGTTGCTGGTGAAGCTGCCAACGATCGTTGTCGTGGTAGACGAATTCGCCGACATGATGATGATCGTCGGGAAGAAGGTCGAAGAACTCATTGCACGCATCGCTCAAAAGGCGCGGGCAGCCGGCATTCACTTGATTCTCGCAACGCAGCGTCCGTCGGTTGACGTGATCACAGGTCTGATCAAGGCGAATATCCCAACGCGCATGGCGTTCCAGGTCTCCAGCAAAATCGATTCGCGCACGATCCTGGACCAGGGCGGTGCGGAACAGTTGCTCGGTCACGGTGACATGCTCTATTTGCCACCGGGCACTGGACTTCCGATTCGTGTGCACGGCGCCTTCGTATCCGATGAAGAAGTACACCGAGTGGTTGAAGCGTGGAAGGCTCGCGGTGCGCCGGATTACATCGAAGAGATTCTTGTGGGTGTCGAGGAGTCGGGCAGCGGCTTCGACGGCGGCGGTGGTGGTGAAGGTGGCAGCGGGGAAGGCAGTGAGGAAGATGCGCTTTATGACGAGGCTGTACGCTTCGTAACCGAGAGCCGTCGAGCGTCAATATCCGCAGTGCAGCGCAAGCTGAAAATCGGCTACAACCGCGCTGCACGTATGATCGAGGCGATGGAGATGGCCGGCGTCGTAACCTCCATGAATACCAATGGGTCGCGCGAGGTGCTCGCGCCGCCCCCAATTCGCGACTAGTCGCCGAGGGCTACATGCAATTGATTCGCGTGCTGTTTGCATCCGCTCTGATGTTCGCCCTGGCTCCAGTCCAGGCCGATCAGGCAGAGTCAGTTAATCGTTTGACCGGGCTGCTGCAAAAAGCAGAAACGCTAACCGGGCGTTTTTCCCAACTGTCTCTGGACGGTTCTGGCACCCAGCTTCAAGAAACATCTGGCGAGATGGCCTTAAAGCGGCCGGGTCAGTTCCGTTGGCATACCGACGAGCCAATGGAGCAGTTGCTCGTGTCGAACGGCAAAAAGGTCTGGTTGTATGATCCTGATCTGGAGCAGGTCACTATTCAGACTCTCGATCAGCGCCTGACGCATACGCCGGCGCTCCTATTGTCCGGTGATGTGTCCGCGATCAGCGAAAACTTCGAAGTCTCGCATCAGCAGGCTGGTGAGGTGGTGGATTTCACGCTCAAACCCAAGGCCAAGGACACCCTGTTCGACAGCCTGCGTTTGTCGTTTCGTGGCGATGTAATCAACGATATGCAGATGGTCGACGGTGTTGGTCAGCGCACCAATATCCTGTTTCAGGGCATCAAGCTGAATCAGCCGCTGAACGCGGATCTGTTCACCTTCGAGATCCCCGAGGGTGCAGACGTCATTTCCGAGTAAAAGACGCCCGCACTTCGTTCACTCATACGGCCTGCGCTCCTGCAGGCCGTTTGCATCAGAGGCTCCAGCCACCCATGGACCTGTTCAGCCGCGATCCTGTCGCTCAGCCGCTAGCTGCACGCCTGCGCGCCGCAAGCCTTGACGAGTATGTCGGACAGGAACATCTGCTGGCGCGAGGCAAACCGCTGCGCGAGGCCCTGGAGCAAGGTGCGCTGCATTCCATGGTGTTCTGGGGGCCGCCGGGTGTCGGTAAGACCACGCTGGCCCGATTGCTTGCCAAGGTATCGGACGCACACTTCGAGACTGTTTCGGCCGTGCTGGCGGGGGTCAAGGAAATCCGCCATGCGGTCGAGATAGCCAAGCAGCAGGCGGCTCAGTATGGCCGTCGCACCATTCTGTTCGTGGACGAAGTACATCGTTTCAACAAGTCTCAGCAGGACGCCTTCCTGCCCTATGTTGAAGATGGCACGCTGATCTTCATTGGCGCTACCACCGAAAATCCATCCTTCGAACTGAATAACGCCTTGCTCTCCCGCGCGCGGGTCTATGTTCTTAAAAGTCTGGATGAGGCTGCACTGCGTAAGCTTGTTACACGAGCGTTGACTGATTCGAAAGGCTTGGGTGATTTGCACTTGAGCCTTCCCGATGAAAGCTTCCAGATGCTTCTGGCGGCGGCTGATGGCGATGGCCGGCGTCTTCTGAATTTGCTGGAAAACGCCTCTGATCTGGCCGAAGAGGGTGGCGAAATATCCATCGAATTGCTGCAGGATCTCCTGGGTGATGGCCGTAGGCGCTTCGATAAGGGAGGAGAGGCCTTCTACGATCAGATCTCGGCGCTGCATAAATCCGTACGAGGATCGAATCCGGACGCAGCCCTGTATTGGTTCGCTCGAATGATCGACGGCGGCTGCGATCCGTTATACATAGCGCGTCGTGTAGTGCGGATGGCGAGCGAGGAAGTAGGCAATGCCGACCCGCGAGCGATCGGACTATGTTTGTCCGCGTGGGATGTGCAGGAACGACTTGGCAGTCCCGAGGGCGAATTGGCGGTTGCTCAGGCCATTGTCTATCTTGCATGCGCGCCGAAGAGCAATGCGGTTTATACGGCCTATAAAGCCGCGCTACGTGATGTTGCGGAAAATGGCTCGCAGGAGGTGCCGTTGCACCTTCGCAATGCGCCGACTCGATTGATGAAGGAGTTGGGCTACGGCAACGAGTACCGCTACGCCCATGATGAGCCCGATGCCTATGCAGCAGGCGAAGACTACTTTCCTGAAGCCATGACCCC
This sequence comes from Stutzerimonas zhaodongensis, assembly GCF_003696365.1. Lineage (GTDB taxonomy): Bacteria > Pseudomonadota > Gammaproteobacteria > Pseudomonadales > Pseudomonadaceae > Stutzerimonas > Stutzerimonas zhaodongensis. The sequence continues at coordinate 1,014,024 of NZ_RFFM01000001.1, read as the reverse complement.
ACGCCAGTACTATCAGCCCGTCCCGCGGGGGCTTGAGAGCAAGATTCGCGACAAGCTCGATCACTTGTCGCAGCTTGATCGTCAAAGTCCACGCCAGCGGAGAAAACCATGATACGCATGGTGATCGCGGTAGCGGCTGGCGGTCTGGTAGGTACGCTGATTCGATTTTGTGTCGCCTCCTGGGTCTCCGCGCATTGGCCTCGTCATTTCTTCCTGGCGACGCTGGCAGTGAATCTGATCGGTTGCCTGGTAATTGGTTATCTGTATGCGGCATTCATGGTGCGACCGGACATTTCACCCGAACTGCGTGGCGGCCTGATCATTGGTCTGCTCGGTGCACTGACGACGTTTTCGAGCTTCTCTCTCGATGGTCTTCGATTGCTCGAGAGCGGACAATTCGCGACCGCTTTCGGCTATATCGGAATCAGCGTGCTCGGCGGGCTGCTTGCGGCCTGGGCAGGCCTTACGCTGGGCCGGTTATGAACCTGGCCGCTATCACAGTAAACTTCTTCCTTGCTCCGCTTTTCCCCAAAGCTTTCACAGACGAGACCCACCATGCTTGATTCGAAACTGGTACGCACACAGCTGCAAGACGTCGCCGACCGCCTGGCTACACGCGGCTACCAGCTGGACGTAGCGCGTATCGAGGCGCTGGAAGCTCAGCGTAAAACCGTGCAGACCCGTACCGAGCAGCTGCAGGCCGAGCGCAACGCTCGCTCCAAGTCCATCGGCCAGGCCAAGCAGCGCGGTGAAGACATTGCCCCGTTGCTCGCTGATGTGGATCGCATGGCGTCCGAACTTGATGCCGGCAAAGCCGAGCTGGAAGGTATCCAGGCTGAACTGGACCAGCTGATGCTGAGCTTGCCGAACCTGCCGGACGCATCAGTTCCGGTGGGTAAAAGCGAAGACGACAACGTCGAGGTGCGGCGCTGGGGTTCTCCGAAGTCTTTCGATTTCGAGATCAAGGACCACGTGGCGCTGGGTGAGCAGCACGGGTGGCTGGATTTCGAGACTGCGGCCAAGCTCTCCGGCGCGCGCTTTGCACTGATGCGAGGGCCTATCGCTCGTCTGCATCGCGCGCTGGCACAATTCATGATCGACCTTCACACAGCCGAGCACGGGTACGAAGAAGCCTATACGCCGTACCTGGTCCAAGCCCCGGCGCTGCAGGGTACCGGCCAGCTGCCCAAGTTTGAAGAAGACCTGTTCAAGATCAGCCGTGAGAACGAAGCCGATCTTTACCTCATTCCGACAGCCGAGGTATCGCTGACCAATATCGTCGCCGGTGAGATTCTCGATGCCAAGCAGCTGCCATTGAAGTTCGTCGCACATACGCCCTGTTTCCGCAGCGAGGCGGGTGCATCTGGCCGTGATACACGCGGCATGATCCGTCAGCATCAGTTCGACAAGGTTGAGATGGTCCAGATTGTCGAGCCTGGGCAGTCATTCGAAGCCCTGGAGAGCCTTACGGCCAATGCAGAAAAAGTGCTGCAACGTCTGGAGCTGCCTTACCGGGTCTTGACGCTGTGTACCGGAGACATGGGTTTTGGAGCGGTCAAGACCTACGACCTGGAGGTATGGGTGCCGAGCCAGGACAAGTACCGTGAGATCTCTTCGTGCTCCAACTGTGGCGACTTCCAGGCTCGTCGGATGCAGGCTCGTTATCGCAACCCGGAAACCGGCAAGCCAGACCTGGTGCATACACTGAATGGCTCGGGCCTTGCAGTAGGCCGCACGCTGGTTGCAGTTCTCGAGAATTATCAGCAGGCCGATGGCAGCGTTCGCGTACCTGAAGTGCTCAGACCCTACATGGGTGGTATCGAAGTTATCGGCTGATTGACGTATGTGTATCTGGGGGGCTTAGCTCAGCGCTTCCGTTTTGTCCTCCCAGTGCCTCGTCACGTCGAGCTAAGCAGTCCGTCCGGACTCCTTGATCCCCGACAAGGGCCGTCTCTTCTGTAAACGCTGAGATGGCTTCACCTCCTAATGTCACCAGGATTCGCCATGGATTTTCTGCCTTTGTTCCACAATCTGAAGGGCCGTGAGGTACTGGTCATCGGCGGTGGTGAGATCGCGCTACGTAAGGCACGTTTGCTGTCGGAAGCTGGCGCCGTACTGCGAGTTGTCGCACCGGAAGTCGAGCCTGAGCTCAGCGAGCTGGTGCAGAAAGGTGGCGGCCGAACAATCCTCAGGTGCTATGAGCCAAACGATCTCGCGGGCTGCGTATTGGCCATTGCGGCTACCGACGACGAGCCGCTGAACGCGCAGGTTTCGCAGGATGCCCGAGCGCTAGGCATGCCGGTCAACGTGGTCGACTCTCCTGAACTTTGTACGGTGATCTTTCCGGCCATCGTCGACCGCTCACCACTCATGATTGCTGTCTCCAGCGGTGGCGATGCACCGGTGCTGGCGCGGCTGATGCGTGCGCGCATCGAGACATGGGTGCCCTCGGTCTATGGTGAGCTTGCTGGGCTGGCGAAGAAATTCCGCAGTCAGGTCAAGGCCCGATTCGCAGACGTGCAGCAACGGCGCGTGTTCTGGGAAGAGGTCTTTCAGGGCGACGTTGCCGAGCGCGCCTTGGCAGGCCAGCAGCAAGAGGCGGAGCGGCTGCTGGTGGAAAAACTGTCCAGTGCAGAACCTAAAAGTCTAGGCGAGGTTTATCTGGTTGGCGCTGGTCCGGGGGATCCTGACCTTCTTACATTCCGGGCGCTACGCTTGATGCAGCAAGCCGACGTTGTGCTCTATGACCGGCTGGTGGCGCCCGCCATCCTAGACCTGTGCAGACGCGATGCCGATCGAATTTATGTAGGCAAACAGCGCGCGGCGCACGCGGTTCCGCAGGATCAAATCAACCAGTTGCTGGTCACCTTGGCCAAGGAAGGTAAACGCGTGCTGCGGCTCAAGGGCGGCGACCCTTTCATCTTCGGGCGGGGCGGGGAGGAAATAGAGGAGCTGGCGGCGCACGACGTCCCGTTCCAAGTCGTGCCGGGCATTACCGCTGCGAGTGGTTGTGCGGCCTATGCCGGTATCCCACTGACGCATAGAGACCACGCCCAGTCGGTGCGTTTCGTGACCGGCCATTTGAAAGATGGTAGCTGCGACCTGCCGTGGTCGGAGCTTGTCGCGCCTAGTCAGACATTGGTGTTCTACATGGGGCTGGTCGGTCTGCCTGTGATCTGCCAGCAGCTGATTGCCCACGGCCGCGCTGCAGATACACCGGCGGCGCTTGTCCAGCAGGGGACAACGGTCAATCAGCGCGTTTTTACCGGGACGCTTGCGAACCTTGCCGAGCGAGTGGCCAGTGAGGAGGTGCAGGCACCCACACTGGTCATCATTGGCGAAGTGGTTCAACTGCGTGAAAAACTCGCCTGGTTCGAAGGCGCCCAGAACCGCGACAGATAATCGACCAGGCATTGGGACTCACCGCGACCAGATGCCCTTGCCCGGAAGGCGTTCGCGATCATGCGCTTGTTCGAGCCCTAGTTGCGGGCCCTTCGGGACGATGCCGTTGGCGTTGATATGACGATGGCTGGCGTAGTAGTGATGCTTGATGTGATTGAGGTCTACGGTCTCAGCGATTCCGGGCCACTGGTACAGCTCGCGTAGCCAGTTCGACAGGTTTGAGTAGTCCCCGATCCGACGAAGGTTACATTTGAAATGTCCATGGTAGACGGCATCGAAGCGAATGATCGTAGTGAACAGACGCCAATCCGCTTCGGTGAGGTACTCGCCAGCCAGATAGCGATGTTCACCAAGTCGCTGTTCCAACCTGTCCAGCTCACCGAACAGCTCGTCGAATGCTGACTCATAGGCTTTCTGTGTAGAGGCAAACCCTGCGCGGTATACCCCGTTATTCACCTTTGGATAGATCCGCTCGTTGAGGCTGTCGATCTCTGTCCTCAGCGGTTCCGGATACAGGTCAAGAGGCGACCCGGTCAACTCATCGAATGCGCTGTTGAAAATGCGGATCAGCTCGGCCGACTCGTTGTTGACGATGCGTTGTTCTTGTTTGTCCCAAAGCACTGGGACCGTTACGCGGCCGGTGTACTGTTCATCATCAGCGGTATAGCGCTGGTGGAGATAGCTCAAGTCATCCAGGGCATCACCGGTCGATCCGGTCAATGTGTCGAACGTCCAGCCATGCTCAGCCATCAACCAGCTGACTACTGAAACATCGATCAAAGGCTCGAGCTTTTTGAGCTTGCGATAGATCAGGGTCCGGTGTGCCCATGGGCAGGCCAGCGAGACGTACAGGTGATAGCGGCCGGCTTCGGCTTTGACGGCCTTACGTCCGTCGGGGCCGGGTGATCCGTCAGCCGTGACCCAATCGCGTCGCTTCGCCTGTTCACGCTGAAACTCGCCATCGTTGCTGTTTTCGTACCAGCGGTCCTGCCATTGCCCGTCGATCAGAAGCCCCATACCCACCTCCACGATTTCAGTTTGGAAACAGTGTAGGTGCCTCATTTGGATGGATCAGTCGTAAAGATCGGTCAAACTGATCGCTCATACCGATAGGTTGCGTTGGGCCCAGTAGGTTTGCGCTTGCGTAAACGCAGTGTCACGAGACTGTCCGAGCCCTTTCAGGGCGAGCGCCATAGTCGCCACCACCGCCAGTTCTCCGTACGCATCCTCAGCGCCTCGCCAGACATCAAGCAAATGTTGAGGATCGAGTTGCGTAGGTTTGACATGACGCTGTGGCGAGAGCGCAGGCCAATCTTCGTCCCACGACTCGCCGGCCTGAGTGCCATAAAGATGCGCAACACCGTCCGGGTTGACTTCGATCTCACCTCCTTCGCCTTTGATGACAATAGAAGTATCGCCGAGCAGCCGGCTGGCTTCTCGATGGTTGGCCTGGTAGCCGGGATGGAAAATGCTTTGCAGGCCGCAACGCGCGCCCAGCGGGTTGAGAATGCGTGCCAGCGAATGGATGGGCGAGCGCAAGCCGAGAATGTTGCGTTGGTCGATCATCCGCTGCAGTCCCGGCATCCAGGCGCCTAGCGGCATGAAAGCGAGGTTATGCCTATCCAGCGCGCTGGCTGTTTCATTCCAGTCGTTACAACGGGCTATGCCCAAGAGCTCGAGCTGCTGTTCGGTGTAGATGCGTCCGGCGGTGTGCGCGCCGCCGCCATGCATCAGGATACGAATGCCGTTTTGCGCCAGGCATTTCGCAGCAAGCAGATACCAGGGCAAATGGCGCTTCTTGCCTGCGTAGGTTGGCCAGTCGATATCCACGGCGATGACAGGTGCGTGCAAGCGTTCCCGCACCGCTTCGGTAAAGCCTGCCAGTTCTTGGGCACTTTCTTCCTTGTGCCGGAGCAGCATGAGAAAGGCGCCGAGTTGGGTATCTTCGACTTTGCCGTCGAGCAGCATGCCCATGGCTTCTCGCGCTTCCTCACGCGTGAGGTCACGGGCGCCGCGCTTGCCTTTGCCTAGAATGCGAACGAAAACCGCGAAGGGGTGTTCAGTGGGTGTGACCAGGCTCATATGCAATTGCTCGGTTTCGGCAGGCCCGCCAGCTTTGCAGCAAGCTTGGCCGGAGTGCCCTTGAATAGACGGTTCAGGTGCATGCTGTTGCCTTTTTCTGGGCCAAGTTTCAGCGCTGTGTATTTGATCAGTGGGCGAGTAGCAGGCGATAGCTGGAACTCCTGATGAAACTCCCGCAGCACCCGTAAAACTTCCCAATGTTCAGGTTCAAGCGATATCCCTTCAGCCTGTGCGAGCGCTTCGGCCACCGGTTCGCTCCAGTCTGTCAGGTCGACCAGGAAACCTTCCTGATCCACAGCAACGCTTGTGCCATCGACATTCAACAGTTTCATAGCCAGGAATTGGTCCGATCGTAACGGCAGCACAGTTCGACGAAGCCCTCATAATCGACCTGTTGCAGGCGCAGCGGCAGAGAATCCATTCCGCGAGCGGCCAGATCTTCTTCCAGCGCAAAGAGCGCGATGCTCTCAGGCATCAGCTCCAACGCGCGCCGGTGGTCAGTGCCATGTTGCAGTGCATAGACCGCATCGCCGGAGAGTAACAGGGCATCGTCTGCACTGAGCACACGCAGGCAACTGGACAGTCGGCTATCCGAGAAGGGGGAATGGGAAAGCAGGTGCAGAGTTGCCATCAGAGCGTGATCACATGGTCGTAGCGGTTGATAAGCGCACTGAGATCGGCATCGCCCAAGACCTCCACTTGTAGAGAAAGCGTCGCTTCGTCCAGTCCTCGCTCGCTCAGGCTGCGTTTGGCGGCGAACAGTGAATCGACGCCAAACATGGGGAGCGCTTGCAGATTCGCGGTCAGGTCTTTTTGCTGCAGGCGTGCAGCCTGCTGCTCAGGCGCCAGTTGAAACACCCCGTCATCGAGGAACAATAACGCGAGAGGCAATTCGAACGCGCCTCCGGCCAGAACGATATCCAGTGCCTCACGTGCCGAGGGGCCGGCCCAGGGCGCCTGACGGGTGATGATGAGCATCGAGCGCGCCATCAGTGACCTCCGAAGCAGACCAGACGGTCCGCTTGCTGGCTGGCTTCATGCAACTGTCCGAGGCCGGACAGCTCCCATCCCGTATTGAGGTTGGCCGCAGGGCGCTGGTGGCGCTTGGCTTCTTGCTCGTCCAATACACCACGACGAAGGCCAGCGGCGATGCAGACCACGCCATCGAGCTCATGACGATGGACGAGCTGACGCCACTGCTCAGAGATGTCCAGTTCGTCTTGCGCGGTCACGGTGTTCGCCGAAGCGCTGTGTACGCCGTCCTGGTAGAGGAACAGCCGGACGATTTCGTGTCCGCTGGCAAGCACGGCCTCGCAGAAGCGCAGCGCGCGTCGTGAAGCAGGGGAGTGGGCGGGCGAGAAGAGAGCGATTGCGAATTTCATGGGCCACCGTGTCATAACTGCCGACATGATACGCCAGCTTCAGAAACGAAAAAGCCCGCCGAAGCGGGCTTGATCGCAGAGCAGCTATCAGTCGTCGCCGCCCATGATGCCCATCAGCTGCAGCAGGCTGATGAACAGGTTGTAGATCGATACGTACAGGCCAATGGTGGCCATGATGTAGTTGCGCTCGCCACCGTGAATGATCGCACTGGTCTGGTACAGGATGCAGACCGACGAGAACAGCACGAAGCCCGCGCTGATTGCCAGTTGCAGACCGCTGATCTGGAAGAAGAAGCTCGCAACCATGGCGCCCAGCAGGACGAAGAACCCGGCGGTGATGAAGCCGCTGAGGAAGCTCATGTCCTTGCGAGTGATCAGCACGAAGGCCGAGAGACCGAAGAACACCAGAGCGGTCATCGATAGCGCGGAAGCAATCAGCTGACCACCGTTGGCGGTACCCAGGTACATGTTAAGGATAGGGCCGAGCGTGTAGCCCATGAAGCCCGTCAGGGCGAAAGTGGAAAGCAAACCCCATGCGGAATTGCGCAGTTTCACGGTCAGGAAGAACAGGCCGTAGAAGCCGACCAGCACCACGAAGATGTTTGGGTAGGCTGCGTTGGCCTGCATCGCCATGTAGGCGACAAAGGCACTGAAGCCGAGAGTGATGGCCAACAGGCCGTAGGTGTTGCGCAAAACGCGGCTGACTTCCTTTTGTTCAACCTGCGTATGCGTAGGTGCGTACTGTTGCTTGAGCATGGCGACACTCCTGTAAATGTATTCAGCCTAAGGTGAATTGCCCCGGATCATAACAGAGCTTTTGTTTCGTCTTAACAAGAGTGTTTGACAGTGTGTTTCGTTCGGGTACTATGGCGCCCGCTCTCTGCGGAGGAGTGGCAGAGCGGTTGAATGCAACGGTCTTGAAAACCGTCGAAGGGGAAACTCTTCCGTGAGTTCGAATCTCACCTCCTCCGCCACATCGCGTACTGAAGGCCCCGTATTCCGGGGCCTTCAGCGTTTCTGGAGTATGGAAATGCGGGTTTGAGCGTTCCCATATTGTTCCCAAGGGAGCGAGTGCGGCAGGGCGAAAACCTGCCTCAAACCGGCAGAGCCGAGATTTCGCCTGACCCCAAAAAAAAAGGTAATTTTGGTAAGGTCGATTTTGAAACGCCAAAAAACCCAATTAATTCAGTGGGTTATCCTGATTCATCAAAGGTAATAATAGGGTAATAAGTAGGTAATTGAATTACCTCAAGTAGTGGTTAGGTGATCGATTTACCAACCCCTTTGAAATCAGGTACTTGCGAAAAAATTACCTTTTGCCTTACCTAAAATTACCTTTCGAGGTAAGTGCTCAAGCCCAGCAATTACGGGGCTTTCAGCCGGACAAAACAACCTCCTTACCAAAATTACCTGTTCGGAAAATCGGTTTAAAAATGTGGGGAGCTACGCGCTCCTGTCAGAGGGCCACCTTCGCAGGGTTCCGCGGGTATTCCTTCAGTGCCGATCGCGTCGCCAGCGGCAGTAGCGGGGCGGGCAGGGCATGGTGCAGGGGTGCAGAAAAAGAGACCCCTTTAGCCCGCAGGTGAGGTGGGGGGACAACGGCGCGCGCTGGGGCGGCCTCAGCGCTACACTCCAAGCTCGCATTGCTCCGGAGGTGGTTATGCCGCGACAGATGGTATTGATCGATAACTGTGTGTTTGACCGGCTCAAGGAGCGAGGCGTAGATCTGAAGGCAGAAAGTGGAACCGATCTAGACTTTCGAATCAGCGCGTTCGGCGAGCTTGAAATACCGTCCGTTATGCACGACAGACAGGACGCTCGCGAAACTGGAAAGTATGTAGTGGAGCAGCTGGACAACCTTGGGCAGCCACCGGTGCGCTGGTTCGGCTTTGCAGGGGATGACGTGCCTGGCGGGCGCGGTGGGCTAGGAGATCTGGCGCCGGATGGCACCCTGTCTGGTGGCGGTTTTCTTAGCAGTATCGAGGGGCTTGATTTTCTGGCTGACCCGGAGCGTCACAAGGCGATCGGCGGCATGACCGGAACGAGAGTCAGGCCGACTGGGCTGCTCGCGAATCAAACGGATACCGACTACGGGGTATGGTCGATCAATTTCCCACTCGTAACGGATAACCCCAAGGATTTCAAACGCGCAGGCAAGGTCATTCCCTTCGCGGAATGGACGGAGGGTGCCTTTGGCGACTTCATCAGGCAGTCAATCGCCGGATTTGATAACTAGCGTGCCGAGCTCAGTCCTTAGCCGGCAACGCAAACTCCCTGAACCGCACCACCTCCTCCCCAACCCATTCATTCACCTGAGCCAACCTCGCCTGGATCGGCTCAAGCTCGTTGACTGCCCACACTTCGGCAGCCTCCCTCAGCGAGCCGAACCCCCCAGCGTTCTGCGGGACGATGCCCATCAGCTGGGGCGGGATCCGCAGCGCGGCGAGCAGATCGTCGCGGCTGATGTTCTTGATCGAACCGAACTCGTCCTTTGCCGCCACCTCGCTCACCGGCAGTAGCTGGATGCCATCCTTCTTGCCACCCGGTGCGTACATGAACAGGTTGCGGAAGTTGCCCGGCCCCTTGGCTGATTTCAGCGCGGTGCGCAGGGCGTCGACGTCTTCTTCCTTCTGGGCCGCGTCGGTCATGTACATGATGAAGCCGGCATGGCTGCCGTTCTGGTAGTAGCGCCGGCGGAACAAGGTGGCGGACTCGTTCAGCAGCGCCGACTGCAGCGCCGACAACCATTCCGGCAACCCGTACACCTCCTGGTTGATATCCGCCTCGCGCAGATGGCAGATCGTGCCCGGTGCGAATTCGTGTTCGTCCTGCCATCCGCGCACCTGGTAATAGGTCTCCAGATCAGCCCCGCGGCGCATGTATTTCGCCAGCGTCGGCTGCAGGCTCAGCGCCTGGCCGAGCATGTTCTGCCGCCGCTCCAGGTACGCATTGCCACACCACAACCAGTCCAGGGCGAACTGGCCGAACGCCTGCCGGCTCAGCAGGCTGTGCGGAATGAACGTCCGCTCGAGCATGTTGCGCTTGAAGTTAAGCCCGCTCTGCAGGAAAACACTCGCCCTGGTCGACTTCGCCAGACCATCCAGCGACAGCGGTGGTTCGTACCAGCGCCCATTCAGCCAGCATTCCAGATAATCGAGGAGCTCGCGGCCATCTAGTACCGGCATCGGATCGCCGAAGGTGAAGGCCTCGATGCCCGGGGCAGGTGCGGCGGCAATGTCGGTAGTCATCAGTAGATCTCCATGAAGCTGGTGTTCTGAGCGGTCATGCCCTCGAGGGGCTCGTTGTGCAGGGCATGGAATAGCGCCCAGGCCAGATCGGCGTGCCCGGTGTCATCGGTACGCCCGGCCGTGTAAGTCATCTGCCGGCCGCTGGCCGTGGTGGTCTTGCGGATGGCCATCAGTGAGGAAGCGAGGTCCGTCCAGCCGGCGTCGAATTCCAGCCGGCCTTTGTGGATTACGTCGTAGGCCTTCAGTACCAGGCGGGTTTTCACCTCCGGCGAGTAGCTGAAGGTGGTCAGGTTCGGGAAGAACTGCTTCACCAGCTGCGCCACGCCCGAACCCATGCCGGTCATGTCGATGCCGATGTAGGTCACCCAATAGCGCAGCGTCACCCGGCGGATCGCCTCGGCCTGGGCAGCGAAGTCCATCCCGCGAAACTGATGGCGCTCGAGCACGCGGAACTTGCCGCCCGGTACCAGCGGCGGCGCCACGACGATCAGGCCAGCGCTATCACCGGTCTCGGCCGGGTCATAGCCCACCCACACCTGGCGATCACCGAAAGGCCGATCGGCGAACGGCTTGTAGTCCTCGTTCCACTCGATCCAGCTATCAACCATGCAGGGCTGCAAGATGTTGAGCGGGAAGATCGACGCGCCGTCATCGACGAACTGACACATCAGCAGGTTGGCGTAGGCCTCCGCGCTGTACTCCTGGCGCAGCTCCTCGATGTCGAATAGATCGCAGCCGCGCTGTTCGGCGTCCAGGATGGTCACGATCTGGCGCCAGATCCGGTCCTCGCACAGCCGGCCCTGCTGCAGGGCATCGTGCGACACATCCAGCTGGATCCGCTGCGCCGCCGGCTTGCCCTTGTTGAAGCGCTCACCCGTCCAGAACGAATAGGCCTCATGGGCCATGCTCGAGGGCGTCGAAAAGTAGGTGCGGCGGTATTGCTTCTGCATCGCCATGCCGCTGGCGACTTTGTTCAGCTCGTTGAACTTGAAGGTCCAGAAGAATTCGTCGAAGTAGAAGTTGCCGTGGTACCCCTGCGCCGTGCGCGCGTTGGTACCGAGGAAATGCAGCTCGGCGCCATTGGCCAGGATGATCGGGTCACCGGTCAGCTCGACCTGGCAGACCTCGCGGGCGAACGCCTGGATATACGCCTTGAAAATGTGAGCCTGATTCTTCGAAGCGGACAGGAAGATTTGGTTGCGCCCCGTCACCAGCGCATCAAGCAGCGCTTCGCGGGCAAAGTAGTAGGTCGCGCCGATCTGCCGGCTCTTGAGGATCGCCCGCGTGCGCTGGTTGCCCGCCCGGTACCAGTCCAGCTGATAGCCGAAGCACCCGTCGCGGAACGCTTCCTCGAGCTGCTCGATATGCTCCTCGGCGAACTCGTTGCGCTTGGGCTTTGCCTTTGGCCCCTCGTTGCGCTTGGCTAGGTTCGGGTTTAATTCCGTTTCGGTACCGCCGCCCTTGAACCGCTCGATCCGCGCCTGCCGCTCTAGTTGGCGGTGCAGCAGGTCGATTTCCTTGTAGTCGCCGCCGCTCTTGCCGTCCTTCAGGATCAGCTGCACTAGGCGCGCCTCGAGCGCTCCGCCGATCCGCTCGACGTTGTCCGCCCGGTCCCACTCGTCCCGCGCCTTCCAGCTGTGGACGGTCTTTTCCTTCTCGTCCAGGTAGTCGGCAATATCGGTGATACGCCAGCCCGTCCAGTACAAAAACTTGGCCTGGCGGCGGTTATCACGTTGGGCGGGGAGTTCGGTCGGTGTGTTCATGGCGCAGATGGTGTCGCGCACGCGAGAGGCGTGTTAGCGCCGCGCCATGTACCTGTTTCCCCTACACAGCAGGCAGATTGCCCGCACCGCGCGCGTTGCCGACCATGCCCTCACAGCAACTGCACCCAGCAGCTACCGACTGAGGACAGACCGCATGGCCGGCAAGACCGACACCAAGAAATTCCGCTCCAAGTGGTTCCGCGTTGCCGTTGAAGGCGCGACCACCGACGGCCGCAACATTGAGCGCAGCTGGATCGAAGACATCGCCGGCCAGTACAACCCGGCCACCTACGGCGCTCGGATCAACTGCGAACACATCAAAGGCATCGCACCCGATACCCCGTTCGGCGCCTATGGCGACGTGCTGGCGGTCAAGGCTGAAGAAGTCGAGATCAACGGCGAGCAGAAGCTCGCGCTATACGCCCAGATCGAGCCCAACGACGCGCTGCTGGCCCTGAACAAGAAACGCCAGAAGGTCTACACCTCGATGGAGGTCCAGCCCAAGTTCGCCGACACCGGCAAGGCTTACCTCATCGGCCTGGCCATCACCGACAGCCCCGCCAGCCTGGGTACCGAAGCCCTCGAATTCAGCGCCAAGCACGGCACCCTGGCCAACCGCAAACAGCATCCGGACAACCTTTTCACCGCTGCCGAGGAAGTCGAGCTCCAGTTCGACGAAGTCACCGAGCAGCCCGGCGCGTTCAAGGATCTGGCCGCTCGGGTCAAGGCTCTGTTCACCAAGGGCAAAGAGGCCGACGCCCAGTTCGGCGAGATGGGCGATGCAGTCACCGCCCTGGTTGAGTTTGCTGAAAAGCAGCAGGCCGCTCTGGAGGCGTACAGCTCCGATGCCACCGTCCTGGACGAGAAAGTCACCAAGCTGGAGTCGGCCCTCGCTGAGCTCACCAGCAAGCTCGGCAGTACCCAGGACCACAGCCAACAGCAGCGCCCGTCGGTTTCCGGCAGCGGCCAGCAAATCCTCACCACTTACTGATCGACGCCGGAGCTCCTCATGCGTAACGAAACCCGCAAATTGTTCAACGGCTACCTGCAGCAGGTGGCCAAGCTCAACGGCGTAGACAACGCCACCGAGAAATTCAACGTCACACCAACTGTCCAGCAGAAGCTGGAAAGCGCCATCCAGGAGGCCAGCGGCCTGCTCAAGCGCATCAACGTCATTGGCGTAGAGCAGCAAGAAGGCGAAGCGCTGCTGCTGGGCGTGAATGGTCCGATCGCCAGCCGCACCAACACCAAAGCCGGCGGGCGCCGTAACCCCGCCGACCGTAGCGCCCTGAGCAAGGACAGCTACAGCTGCAAGCAGACCAACTTCGACAGCGCGTTCCCATACGCTCTGATCGATGCCTGGGCTAAGTTTCCTGACTTCCAGGTGCGCCTGTCCGGTTCCATCACCGAGCGCCAAGCGCTTGACCGCATCATGATTGGCTTCAACGGCACCAGTGCCGCAGCCGCCACCGATATCACTGCCAACCAGCTCCTGCAGGATGTCAACGTCGGTTGGCTGCAAAAGATCCGCACCGGTGCAGCTGATCGAGTCCTGGACGAAGTCGTTGCCGCATCCGGCAAGGTCACCGTTGGCGCTAGCGGCGATTACAAGACACTTGATGGCGTTGTATTCGACGCCGTGCAGATGCTCGACCCCTGGCACCGCAACCACCCCAACCTGGTGGTCATGATTTCGCGGGACCTCATGCACGACAAGCTGCTCGCAGCAGTCGAGAAGGGCGCCGCTTCCAATCAGGAAGAGAACGCCGCGCAGGAGATCATGACCCGCGCTCGCATTGGTGGCTTGCCGGTCGTCGACGCTCCGTTCTTCCCGGCCGGTACCGTGCTGGTCACGACCCTGTCGAACCTCTCGATCTACTTCCAGGAAGGCGCCCGTCGCCGCCATGTCAAGGACGAGCCGGAGTACGACCGCATCGCTGACTACCAGTCGAGTAATGACGCCTATGTGATCGAAGACTTCGGTCTGGTCGCCCTGGTCGAAAACATCGAGGCGGTGTAAGCCATGCTCAGCCCAGCCCAACGCAACCAGCTGCGCAAACGCGCAGCCCTGCAGGCTGCTGACGTAGCCCCGGCCATGTCGATGGCCGGAGCCACTGCCTACGAACAGCAGCTGCTGCAACTCAACCAGGACCGACTGCGCCTCAAGCAGGTGCAGTCGGAGCAGGGCAAGGCTGAGCTCAAACGCTCGCTGATCCCGGCCTACGCGCCTTACATCGAGGGTGTGCTGTCCGCCGGCAACGGCGCCCAGGACGACGTGCTCACCACGCTGATGGTGTGGAACATCGACGCGGGTGACTACGCCGCGGCGTTGCACATCGGCCGCTATGTCCTCGAGCACAAGCTCAAGATGCCGGACCGTTTCGAGCGCACCACCGGTTGCCTGCTGGCTGAGGAAGTGGCCAACGCCGCACTCAAGCAGCAGAAGGCCGGCGAGCCCTTTGACCGTTTCGTTCTGACGCTGGCTGCGGATATCACCGCAGCGCACGACATGCCGGACCAAGCCCGCGCCAAGCTGCACCTCGCCCTGGGCAAGGCGTACCTCGCCGAGCTGGACGAAGCCGCCCCGAATGCCGAAGGGCTGGAAGAGGCGCGCGCTAATCTCGCCCGCGCCATCGACCTGCACAGCAACTGCGGCGGCAAAAAAGATCTAGAGCAGGTCCAGCGCCTCCTGAAGAAACACGCGGAAAGCACGCCAACCGTACCCGGTACCGGCACGCCACCAGTCGACGAGACGTCCAGCCCCAACCAGGGCGAAGGCGATCAAACCGACCCAGGCACGCAGGCCACCGAAACCGGTACCGGCGAGCCACCCGCTAACTGAGCGTCCCCACGCCCCCCGGCGGCTCGGGGCTGATCGACGGGTTTTCTCCTTGCCTTGTCGTGACGCCCCGACCACCGCCGAACTAGGGAAGAATTCATGAGCGCATTCATCGCATCAGGGGGCAGCCAAGAGCCGCACCCCATCACCAACGATGGCTGGTATCCCGACCTGGACGGCCAGCACATGCGCGAATCACTGCGCCTCGATGGCAGCATCACTGATGCCCGCCTGGAAGTCGCAGCAGTCAACGCTGTGATCGAAGTCAACCGCGAGCTGCACAGCTGGAAGTACAGCCAGATGGCCGCCGGCTACGCCGACCTGGCTTCGGTACCTGCCGACCAGATCCAGGGCGAAAGCCAGCTGCTGCACCTCTACCGCCGCGCCGTCTACTGCAGCGCCGGCGCTGAGCTGGCCGAACGGTACCGCGACTACAGCGCCACCGGTGACGGAGCCGAGCGCGCTGAAGCACTTACCCCAACCGCCGACGAATACCGCCGCGATGTCCGCTGGGCGATCCGCAGCATCCTCGGCGTCAAGCACACCACCGTGGAGTTGATCTGATGGAAACGATCGACTGGAACGAGATCAGCCGCCGCGGGCTGCTTGAGCGAATCAACCGGGAAATCATGCACCCGCTCGGGTTGGCGGTCTGCCGCGTCGTTGAAACTGGCGTCTCGCCTGGCGCGCTGGTCTCCGACGACGGCCCGTTCGTTTATCCCGATGAACCCCCTGCAGGGGCTCGCGCCTGATGGCCGGCCTGCGCGCCCAGCAGGGCGACACCGTCGACGCCATCTGCTGGCGGCACTACGGCCGCACCGCAGGCGTCGTCGAGCAAGTTCTCGAAGCTAACCCCGGCCTGGCCGACCTCGGCCCGGTCATCCCTCACGGCACGCTGATCGAGCTGCCGGAACAGGCCGTGCGTGCCGAACAACGCCAAATGGTGAACCTATGGGACTGATCTACCTTGCGCTCTACAAGGGCAAAGGCACGCTGTTCAATCGCCTGATTCGCCTCTGGACACGCTCGATCTACAGCCACTGCGAGCTGGTCATGCCGGACGGTCGCTGGCTGTCTGCGTCCGGCATGGACGGTGGCGTGCGTGCCAAGCGCATCGAGCTCGACCTTACCCACTGGGACCTGATCCCGGTGCCCTGGGCCGATGCCACCCGCATCGAGCAGCTGTTCAGTGCCAACCAGGGCCGCGGCTATGACTGGCTCGGCCTGCTTGGCAGCCAGATCCTCCCGATCACCATCGACAACAAACGCCGGATGTTCTGCAGTGAATTCTGCGCCGCCGGGCTGGGCTATCCGCTCCCGCAGCGGTACAGCCCGGCTCTGCTTGGCGAAGTAGTCCGGCACATCCACACACTCAACCTTGGACAGCGGAATGAAGCACATGCCTGACAGACCGGAAACCTGGGCGTGGCTTGCCGCCTGGTTGGAAGCAAACTTCCCGGCGATCTACGCCGGCGCGCTCGCCATGCTCATCGCCGTGTGGCGGATCATCTACAGCGGCGGCAAGCTCCGACAGCTCGCGCTCGAGGCGCCGCTTTGCGGGCTGCTCGGCATCGGCGTGTCCTATGGGCCCGCGTTGATCGGCGCGCCGCAGCAGGCTGGGGTATTCCTCGCCTGCATGGTTGGGCTATTCGGCGTCGAAGCCAGCCGCGCCGCGGCGAAGAAAGTCATCATCAAAAAGGCAGACCAGCTATGACCGCACTCCGTAACGGCTCGCGCGGCCTGGCCGTGCGCCAGCTGCAAAACCAGCTCAACGGCCACGGCGCTGGTCTGTACGTGGATGGCGATTTCGGCGACAACACCGAAGCCGCTGTCCGCGCTTACCAACTCAAGGTCGGCCTGGTTGACGACGGCGTGGCTGGGTCAAAGACCCTCGCCGCACTGGCCGGCGCCGACATCTCCCGGCTGCTCAAGCGCAAGGACTTGCAGCAGGCCGCCGAGCGTCTCGGCGTCCCGCTGGCCAGCGTCATGGCCGTCAACCAGGTAGAGAGCAAGGGCGAAGGCTTCCTGGCCAACGGTCGCCCGGTGATCCTCTTCGAGCGGCACGTCATGTTTGCTCGCCTGCAGGCCAACGGCATGACCGAGGCAGAGGCCGAGCAGAGCGCCGCGCAGTATCCCGCCCTGGTCAACCGCCGCACCGGTGGCTATGCCGGCGGCACCGTCGAACATCAGCGCCTTGCCCAAGCCAAGCAGATCCACGTCGCCTCGGCGCTGGAATCGGCCAGCTGGGGGTTGTTTCAGATCATGGGCTACCACTGGGAGCGCCTCGGCTACATGGACGCCCAGCACTTCGCGGACACCATGTCGCTCAGCGAGGCCGCCCAGCTTGACGCCTTCGTCTGCTTTATCGAAACCGACCCGGCACTGCACAAGGCGCTGAAGGGTAAGAAGTGGGCAGAGTTCGCCAAGCGCTACAACGGCCCGGCCTACGCCAAGAACCTCTACGACGTGAAGCTGGCCCGCGCCTATGCCCAGTTCGCTGGCGAACACGCCCAGGAGCAGGCCGCATGATCGACCATGAGCGGATCCGCAAGCACAGCCCCCAGGATGGTGATGTGTTCGAGTTGCCGGCCGACACGTCGCCGCATCTGGCAGAGCAGTTCGCTGAGGCGCTGCACGTCGCGGTACCAGGCGTGCGCTGCCTGGTGCTGATCGGCGAGGTTCGCCAGATGGATGAAGCCGCCATGAACCTCGCCGGTTGGTATCGCCAATGACCAGCTGGAAAGTCTGGCTCGCCATCGCATCCGTATTCATCGCCATGGCGCTTGCCCTCAACTTTCAGGCGCAGCGCATCGATGCAGAAGCCGCCCGCGCGGATCTCGCCACCGAACGCCAGCAAAAGCTCGAGCAGCGCAACGAGCGGCAGGCCGCGACCATCATCCGCCTCGGTGGTGAGGTCGCCGCGCAGCGCGCCGACCAGCTCTCACTGCAGCAGACCACCAGCGATCTGCATCAAGCCCATGCCACCGATCAGCTCAAAAAGAAGGACCGCCAACGCCATGACCCACCTCTGCAAAACTGGGCTGATCAGCCTCTCCCTGATGCTGCTCGCCGCCTGCACCAACGTCCCGCCATCACCGGAGCCGCAGGTTACCGTCAGTGGCTGTCCGGTCGTGACGCGCTGCATGCTCAACCCGGCAGCCCCGTCCAGTAACGGCGAGCTCAGCGACGACAGCGATTACCTCATGAGCGCCTGGGGAGAATGTGCGGCCAAGGTTGATCTGGTCGTTGACCACAACCAGCGCAGCGCCACGCCATGAACAAACCCGAATCCCTCCGCGCCCACCTGGTGGCTGCGGTGCCCGAGCTCAAGCGCAACCCCGATCGGCTGCTCACCTTCGTCGACAACGGCAGCATGCGCAGCACCGCGGCGCCGGGCCTGTCGTTTGAGTACAGCTACACGCTCAACATCATCCTCACCGACTTCGCCGGCCATCCGGATGCAGTGGCCATCCCGCTGTTTGCCTGGGTGCTGGTCAACCAGCGCGAGCTGATGGAGAACCTGGAGAAGGGCCGCGACGCGATCAAGTTCGAGGCGGACATCCTCGACAACAGCAAAGTGGACCTTTCCATTACGCTGCCGCTCACCGAGCGCGTGATCGTAAAGCGCCGGGCAGATGGCACCCTGCAGGTCAGCCACCCGGCTGAGCCCGTGGTCGATGACGAACTGTTCCTTGTACCGGCAATGCGCGTAGAGACCAGCGACGGCGAGCTGCTCGCCGAGTGGGGCGCCAATGGCTGACGATCTGCGCGCGCTTGAAGACTGGGCCGGCGCGCTGCTCAACCGGCTGAAGCCCGCCGAGCGGCGCAAAATTACCCAATCCGTCGCCCGCGACCTGCGGCGTAGCCAGCAGCAGCGCATCGCCGCCCAGAAGAACGCCGATGGCACGCCCTACGCACCGCGCAAGCCCCGCGAGGAGCTACGCGCCAAGCAGGGCCGCATCAAACGCAAGAAGATGCTCACCAAGCTGCGCACCGCCCGCTACATGCGGCTGCAGAGCGATGCCAGTTCGATCGCCATCGGCTTCACCAGTCGCGTGTCGCGCATCGCCCGTATTCACCAGTACGGCCTGCGGGACAAACCCGGCCGGGGCATGCCGGACGTTCAATACGCCCGCCGCGAAGTTTTGGGCTTCACACCTTCGGATGTGGAGTTGATCCGCGACCGCCTGCTCGAGCACCTGGTTCCTTGATCCTGTAACGCCCACCGCTACACAGCCCAGCGAATGCGCCGCGCGCGCGCGACCGCCAGCATGGGCCCATGAACATCTCTGACCTGATTCGCCGCATCGACAACCTGATCCGCCTCGGCACCATCGCCGCGGTGGACCACCAGGCTGCGCGCTGCACGGTCAGTTCCGGCGGGCTCACCGTTCCCAATCTGCCCTGGCTCGCCCTGCGCGCTGGTAGCAGCCTCGACTGGGACCCACCAACCGTCGGCGAGCAATGCATCCTTTTCAGCCCTAGCGGCGAACCGGCTCAGGGCGTTGCCCTGGTCGGGCTCTATTCACAGCAACGTCCGGCCCCGGCGAACAGCGCCAACGTGCGCCGCCGGACATACCCGGACGGGGCTGTGATCGATTACGACCACGACAGCCACACGCTCACCGCCACGCTGCCCGATGGTGGCAAGGCGCAGATCACCGCCACCGGCGGCGTCACCATCCTGGGCGATGTCACCATCACCGGGCTGGTAACCGTCAGTGACGACGTGGTCGCGGCAGGCATCAGTCTGGTCAGTCACGTTCACAGCGGCGTGCAAAGCGGCCCAAGCAGCACGGGGAAACCGCAATGATCGGTATGTCCGCGAAAACCGGCCGCACGATCAGCGATGCCGCGCACCTGCAGCAGTCGATCGCCGACATCCTCACCACGCCGATCGGCTCGCGCGTGATGCGCCGGGAATACGGCAGCCAACTGCCTGACCTAATCGACGCCCCGTTCAACGACGCCACCCGCCTGCAGGCCTATGCCGCCACAGCCATGGCGCTGATGCGCTGGGAGCCGCGCATCCGCTTGAGCCGCGTGCAGCTCAGCCTTGGCGATGCGCCCGGCCAAGCCGTCCTTGATCTGGAAGGCACCCGCACCGACAGCAACGAGCCGCTCAGCTTGCGCGTGCCGCTCGCCCTTGGAGCTGCAGCATGACCACGTTCACCCCCATCGACCTGGCCCAGCTGCCCACGCCGGACGTGATCGAGCAGCTCGACTACGAGCAGATCCTCGCCGAGCGCAAGGCCTATGCCGTCAGCCTATGGCCAGCCGCTCAGCAGGCGCAGATCGCCGCCACCCTGGAGCTTGAGTCCGAGCCGCTGACCAAGCTGCTGCAGGAGAGCGCCTACCGCGAAACGCTGCTTCGCCAGCGCATCAACGAGGCCGCGCTCGCCGTGCTACTGCCGTTCGCCAAGGGGGCCGACCTGGAGCAGATCGGCGCCCGCTTCAATGTGGCCAGGTTGGTCATCACCCCGGCCAACCCGAGCGCCGTGCCGCCTGTGGCTGCGGTGATGGAGTCTGACGATTCGCTGCGCGAGCGGATCCAGATGGCGATGGAAGGGCTCAGCACCGCCGGCCCGCGCAACGCTTACATATTCCACGCACGCAGCGCCGATGGCCGCGCAGCGGATGCGTCCTGCATCAGCCCCAGCCCGGCGGAAGTGGTGGTCACAGTACAAAGCGCCCTGAACGACGGCACCGCGGAGCCCGATCTGCTCGCGACAGTGGCTGCCTACCTCGGCGACGAAGACCGCCGCCCGGTAGCCGATCGCCTCACCGTGCAAAGCGCCGAGGTGCTGCCCTATAGCGTCACCGCTGTGCTGCACCTCAACACCGTAGGGCCAGAAGCCGAGCCGATCCGTGCCGCCGCCGAAACCCGGCTTGCCGCCCTGGTCAACCAGCGCCGCCGCTTGGGGCTGGAGGTCAACCGCTCCGCGCTCGATGCCGCACTGCACATCGAGGGTGTGCGCCGCGTCGAGCTGCCCGCCTGGGTCGATATCGTTGCAACCGAAGCGCAATCGCCGTACTGCACCGGCTACACCGTCACGGTAGCGGAGGCCTGATGCAGAGCCTGCTGCCGCCAAACGCCAGCGAGCTGGAACGCCTCGCCGCCGAGGCGCTCGCCCAGCTGCAGCGCGTACCTGTGCCATTGCGCGAGCTCTGGAACCCAGACACCTGCCCAGCCGAGCTATTGCCGTATCTCGCTTGGGCGTATTCCGTCGATCGCTGGTCCAGCGCCTGGCCCGATCGTGCTAAGCGCGATGCCATCCGCGCCGCGTATTTCATCCATGCCCACAAAGGCACCATCGGCGCGCTTCGCCGCGTGGTGGAACCCTTGGGCTATCTAATCGAGGTGCGTGAGTGGTGGGAGGAGGCCCCGCTCGGCGTCCCCGGCACCTTCCGCCTATTGGTCGGCGTGCTCGATACCGGCATCACCGAGGCCATGTACCAGGAACTGACCTGGCTCATTGACGACGCCAAGCCCGTCAGCCGCCACCTGGTGGGGCTAGCCATCGGGCTGGACGTCGCTGGCACCGCACACATCGGCGCTGCCTTGACCACAGGCGACGAGCTCACCGTATACCCACCCGCGGCGCGCGATATCGAGGTCGGCGGCACGCTGGCCTGGGGCGCACGCGAACACGTCATCGACACCATGGACATCCGCTGATATGGCAGACCAGAACTCGAAATTTATGGCCATTCTCACCGCCGTCGGTGAGGCCCGGTTGGCCAACGCCACCGCCCTGGGCGTGCCCTGGAACATTACCCAGCTCGGCGTGGGCGATGGCAACGGCGCGGAGCCCATGCCCATCCGCACGCAAACTGCGCTCGTCAACGAACGTCGCCGGGCCCCACTTAACCAGCTGAGCATCGACGCGAACAACAGCTCGATCATCATCGCCGAGCAGGTCATCCCCGAGGACGTCGGCGGCTGGTGGATCCGCGAGATCGGTCTATACGACGAAGCGGGTGACCTGGTTGCCGTGGCCAACTGCCCGCCGACCTACAAGCCGGAACTTGCCCAGGGCAGCGGTCGCACTCAGGTGGTTCGCCTCAATATCCTAGTGAGCAGCACACAGAGCATCTCGCTAAAGATCGACCCGAGCGTGGTGTTGGCAACGCGTGCCTACGCCGATACGTTGATTGTCGACCACCTCGCCGCAACCGACCCTCACAGCCAGTACCAGCTGCGCGGGGGCGTCGTCACGCTTTCCGCTACGGCAGCCATTACCGCAGCGCAGCTTGGCCTGCTACTCCTCGACGCCAGTGGCGGGGCGCGCACCTTCACGTTGCCGGCTGCTAACGCAGCCATCGGCGTGCGTGAGGTCACGCTGCGGCGGGTCGATGTGACCAGCAACGCCTTGGCGATCGCCGCGAGTGGTACCGACAAAATCATGCTCGATACCACGGCTGAGGCGGCGGGACAGGCCACCACCGAGCTGCTATTTGCTGGCGACTTCCTGCGGTTGCGCAGCGATGGCGCCGGCAAATGGTGGTGTGTTGGACAGGCGCAGCTGCCGGGCAGTATTGCCGGCGGGCTTCTGGCCTATACCGGAGTCGGGAATCATACGTTTACCGTTCCGGCGGTGCTTCGAAGTGGTCGCCGCGTTCCAACTGTAACTGTCGTCGGCGGTGGCGGTGCAGGCGCTTCAGGTTCAAGCAACGGGCGAGGGGGCGGGGGCGGCGCAGGAGGCTGCGCAAAGAAGAAACAGGCACTGTCTGGAGTCGCATCGGTTGCAGTTACTGTCGGTGCTGGTGGGCAATTCGGTTCAACGTCGGGTGGCACGACCTCGTTTGGCGTTTACTGCTCCGCTACGGGTGGTTTTGGCGGCCAGCAATATGCCGGCTCGAATTCGGCTGGCGGAGGCCCTGGTGCTGGAGCCGGGGGAACTCTGAATATCGCGGGCGGCTTCGGGTCTGACGGCCCTGTTCAAGGCGGTGCCGGTATCGGTGGTTCAGGTGACGGAGGCGTATCAATATTCGGCGGCGGGGTAAGGTCATCGGGCGGGGGCGGGCTCTCCGGCGCTGCGCCAGGCTCTGGCGGCGGCGGGTCCGAAACAACAACAACGCAAGGCATGCCTGGCGTCGTGATAATCGAGTGGTGATGACTATGTGGGCGCGAATCGAAAACGGCACCGTGGCCGAAATCACGGACCTAGACCCAGCAGGGCGTTTTCATCCCTCGCTAATATGGCAGGCGGTGGGCCAAGCATTAGGGTGCGCTCCAGGTTGGGTGTGGGATGGAACAAAATTCCACGCTCCTAGCGTGCCGTCCGTTTCCGCAAGCGACCTCCGTGTACGGATCGACCTTGCAGCCGACACCGCCCGCGCTGCTGTCGTCGGCGACCCAACCCGGACCATTGAGTACGAGCGCGCAGCTGCCGAAGCGGCCCAGTTCAAGGCCGCCGGCTACCCAGCGGACAATGTGCCCCGCACCGTCGCCGCCTGGGCCATCAACGGCCGCACTGCGCAGCAAGCGGCAGACGACATCCTCGCCGAGGCTGCGGCCTACACCGAGGCGCTGTACCAGATCCGCGAAACCCGCCTGCAGGCCAAGGAGCTCGTCCAGCAGGCGATGGAAGCGGGCGACACCCAACAGGCCCAGAACATTGCCGCCGAAACCATCGCCGCCATTCAGGCAGCAGTGGTGGGTGTTGGGAATGCACAAACCTGAACAGGCGCCTTTATACCGGTCCCCCTTAATCGGGACCGGTTCGTCAGATCGCCGTTTGCAGCAGAGCGTTAGCGGATTGAGCGTACTGGAAAGCGGCTTGCGGAAACGCTGCGATCACGGCTCCTACTAAGCCGACTACGGTGCTCATAACCGTGCCGCCCCACGACGAAGCAAGAGCCTGGGGAAGGGTGACTATTTCGTGGTAGCGGATGTTGTCAAAACATATGCGTACGTGATTTTTTAGCGCCCGCTGATCGAATTCCATGCTGGAGACTTTTTGCTCCAGCTCGTCGACCGAAGCGGACACGTCTTGGAGCAATCTGAAGGTTTCTGACTTTTGGTTATCGAGACCCTGCAGCTGATGGGTATGCGTAAAACGGCTCGACTGCTTGTTCTCCGGCGCTTCAGTTGGCTCGAACTGGACGCGCATAGCAACCATCTTGCTCATGGTCGAAAGTCCCATCGTTACTAGGCCGGCTATAAGCGTGAGCGACAGGCCGAAGCCAAGCATCGGGTTTTCTTCGGCACCCCCCAGTGCAATAAAAATCGCGGCGATCACTACCGCTGTCGCGATGAACACCATGCATTTCTTCAGCATCTTCGTTTCTCCCTTTAGATGCGCGAGATTGTACCTGCGCGCTGTAACACCCGCCGCTACACGGCCCGCCGCTCGCAGCTCTTGCGCGCGCGCGTCACGATCAAGGCTCACTGAACTGGCACCACGCCCACCAGGAGCTGCCCAATGGCCACCGATTACCATCACGGCGTCCGCGTCCTCGAAATCAACGAGGGCACACGTCCCATCCGCACAATCGCCACCGCCGTGGTGGGCATGGTCTGCACCGCCAGCGATGCCGACGCCACTGCCTTCCCCCTGAACAAACCCGTGCTGCTCACCGACGTGCTGACCGCTTCCGGCAAAGCCGGCGAGCTGGGCACCTTGGCGCGCAGCCTCGATGCCATAGCCGACCAAGCCTCACCCGTCACCGTTGTGGTTCGCGTGGCTGATGGTGATGGTGTCGACGATGCCGCCAAGGAAGCCGACCAGGTCACCAAGATCATCGGCGGCGTGACCGCTGACGGCCAGTACACCGGCATGAAAGCACTGCTCGCCGCTGAGGCCCAGCTGGGCGTGCGTCCGCGCATCCTCGGCATTCCTGGGCTCGACTCGCTGCCTGTCACCACCGAGCTCGTTGCAATCGCCCAGCAGCTGCGGGCCTTTGCTTATGCCAGCGCCTGGGGCTGCGCCACCGTCTCCGAAGCGATCGCTTACCGTGCAGGCTTCGGCGCCCGTGAGCTCATGCTGATCTGGCCGGACTTCATCAACTGGGACACCGCTACCAGCGCCAACGTACCGGCCAGCGCCGTGGCTCGCGCCCTAGGCCTTCGCGCCAAGTTGGACGAGCAGGTCGGCTGGCACAAGACGCTTTCCAACGTGCCGGTTAATGGCGTTACCGGCCTGTCGAAAGACATCTACTGGGACCTGCAGAACCCGGCCACCGACGCCGGCTTGCTGAACGCGGAGGAGGTCACCACGCTGATCCGCCGGGATGGCTTCCGCTTCTGGGGCTCACGCACCTGCACCGAGGATCCGCTCTTCGCCTTCGAGAACTACACCCGCACCGCCCAGGTGCTGGCGGACACCATGGCCGAGGCGCATTTCTGGGCGATCGACAAGCCTATGCACGGCAGCCTGGTGCGCGACATCGTCGAAGGCATCAACGCCAAGTTCCGCGAGCTCAAGCGCAACGGCTACATCATCGACGGCGAATGCTGGTTCGACCCGGCCGCCAACGACAAGGACACCCTCAAGGCCGGCAAGCTGTACCTGGACTACGACTACACCCCCGTCCCGCCGCTCGAGAACCTCATGCTCCGCCAGCGCATCACCGACCGCTATCTGGTCGACTTCGCTGCCAGCGTGACCTCCGCCTAATCCCAATTGATCCGCGCGGCTCCGGCCGCGCCGTAGGAGAGCCCAGCCATGGCCCTGCCCAAGAAACTCAAGCACATGAACCTGTTCAACGATGGCGGCAGCTACGTTGGGCAGTGCAAGTCCGTCACCCTGCCAACCCTCGGTCGCAAGCTCGAGGCCTGGCGTGGCGCTGGCATGGACGGCCCGGTGAAGGTCGACCTTGGCCACAGCGACGATGGCATCCAGATCGAGTGGACCCTCGGCGGCTGGGACCTGACCGTCCTGCGCCAGTTCGGCGCCGTGCAGGCTGACGGCGTGATGCTGCGCTGGGCCGGTTCCGTGCAGCAGGACGACACCGGCGCGGTCACCGCCGTCGAAGTGGTCGCCCGCGGCCGGCATGAAGAAATCGACTTCGGCGATGCCGAGTCTGGAGAGGACACCGAGCATTCCATCACCACCGCCTGCAGCTATTACAAGCTCAGCGTGGGCGGCAACGTGGAGATCGAAATCGACCTGCTCAACTTCGTGTTCATCGTCAACGGCGAAGACCGCCTCGCCGAACACCGCAAGGCCATCGGCCTGTAATCCCGGCGCCGGCCAGCGCGCCGGCGTTCCTGAATCAATCCAAGGAGCAACCCCATGAGAAAGCCCACTTACAGCGACAAGATCGTGCTCGAGGAGCCCATCAAGCGCGGCGAGACGATCACCATTATCGAGATCACCTTGCGCAAACCGGCTGCCGGCGAGCTGCGCGGCCTCAAGCTGGCCGACCTGATCAACGGCGACGTCAACGCCACCATCCGCCTGGTACCTCGCATCAGCCAGCCGACCCTGACCGAGCAGGAAGTTGCGGCCTTGGACGTTGCCGATCTGCTGGGCTGCGCGGATGCCATCGCGGGTTTTTTGCAGAAGAAGGCCAGCTCTGCGGAATCCCCCGAAGCGTAGATGACGTCATGGCCGACATCGCCCTGGTGTTCCACTGGGCCCCCGAGCAGATGCAGGGCATGGCACTGCATGAACTGATGGATTGGCGCGAGCGCGCCATCGAACGATGGGAGCGCACGCATGGCGCGTGATCTAAACCTCAAGGTCAACCTGCAGGCGCTGGACAACGCCACGCGCCCGCTGCGCACCATCGCCAGCGGCGCCACCAGCCTGGGGCGTGCCCTCAAGGACACCCGCGGCGAACTCAAGGGCCTGCAGGCCCTACAGAAAGACGTCAGTTCATTCCGCAACCTCAAGGGCGCGTCGGAGCAATCCGGCGCTGCGCTGCAGGCCAACCGCGAGAAGATCAAGCAGCTCTCGCGCGAGATGACCAACACGACAACGCCCACGCGGGCGCTGACCCGAGAATTCCAAAGCGCTGTGCGCGAGGGCCACGCCCTCAAGCAGAAACACAGCGAACAGCAGCGCGAACTCCAGGGCCTGCGCGGCAAGCTGGGCGAGGCGGGCATCAGCACCCGTAACCTGGCCGACCATGAGCGTGAGCTCCGGCAGCGCGTCGATCGCACCAACCAGACACTGGGCCAGCAGGAGCAGCGTCTCAAGCGGCTCACCTCACAGCAAAAGCGCCTCGGTCAGGCTAAGGCGCAATACGAACGGACCCAACAGCTCGCTGGCAGCATGGCTGCGACCGGCGCCGGCGGGCTGGCAAGTGGCGGGGGCATGCTTTACGCCGGGGCGCGCATGTTGGCGCCGGGGCTGGAGTTCGATACCAGCATGAGCAAGGTGCAGGCCTTGGCGCGGCTGGACCAGAACAGCCCCGAGCTCGAAGCGCTGCGCCAACAGGCCCGGGACTTGGGAAGCAGCACCCAATTCACCGCTGGCCAAGCCGCCGACGCCCAGGGTTATCTGGCAATGGCAGGCTTCGACCCGAAGGCAATTCAGGCCGCAATGCCTGGCATGCTCGATCTGGCCAAAGCAGGCGACAGTGAGCTGGCTGAAACGGCGGACATCGCCTCGAACATCCTCACAGGATTCAACCTGCAGGCCAGCGAAACCGGCCGGCTCGGTGACGTCCTGGTCGGAACCTTCACGCGCTCCAACACCAACCTGCAGATGCTTGGCGAGACGATGAAGTACGCCGGGCCGGTTGCCGCAAGCGTTGGGCAGGACATCGAGACCGTCGCGGCCATGGCCGGCAAGCTGGGCGATGCGGGTATTCAGGGCAGCATGGGCGGTACCGCGCTGCGGGCGATCCTCAACCGCCTGAGCGCACCACCAGCCGCAGCGGCCAAAGCGTTGAACACGCTCGGCATCAGTGCGAAGGATGCCCAGGGCAACCTGCGCGATATGCCCACCGTGCTGCAGGAGATCTACGAGAAAACCAAGAACATGGGCGACGCCGAGCGGGCCGGGCTGCTCAAGCACATCGCCGGCGAGGAGGCAGTTGCCGGCATGCAAGTGCTGGTCAAGCAAGCCGGTACCGGCGCGCTGCAGGAGTTCGTCAGCACGCTCAAGAAGACCGAGGGCGAGGCCAGCACAACGGCGCGGACCATGGCCGACAACCTCAAGGGCGACCTCAGCGGGCTCGGCAGCGCCTGGGAGGACCTCGGAATTCAGCTCCAGGAACAGCAAAACGGCCCCATGCGCGAGATCACCCAAACGCTCACCGGCATTATCGGCGGCGTGAAGGGCTGGATCGCCGAGAACCCCAAGCTCGCCGCCAACATCGTCAAGACCGCTGCCGGTGTGGCCATTCTCATGGCCGGCATGGGCGGGCTCACCCTGGCGATGGCCAGCATCCTCGGCCCGTTCGCCATGGTCCGCTACGGCATGATGCTGTTCGGCATTCAGGGCGGTGGGTTGGCTAAAACGCTGCTCAACCTGGGCAAAACGGCGCTGCCACTGGTGGGCAAGGGCATTCTGTTCATTGGGCGCGCGCTGATGATGAACCCCATCGGCCTGGCGATCACCGCGATCGCTGGCGGCGCGTACCTCATCTACCGCAACTGGGACAAGGTCGGGCCGTACTTCCTGGGGCTGTGGGCTGAGATCAAAGCGGGCTTCTCCGGCGGGCCGGGCGGCATTGCCGCCACCATCCTCAACTTCAGCCCGGCGGGCCTGCTGTATCGCGCCTTTGCGGGTGCGCTGAGCTACCTGGGCGTGGATCTGCCGGCTAAGTTCACCGACTTCGGCGGCATGCTCATGCAGGGCTTGGCCAACGGCATCAAGAGTGCGGCGGGCGCAGTGAAGGGTGCCGTGGTTGGTGCAGCGGACAGCAGCATCGGCTGGTTCAAGGAGAAGCTCGGCATCCACTCGCCGTCGCGCGTGTTTGCCGAGCTCGGCGGCTTCACCATGGCTGGCCTCGCGCAAGGCCTAGCCGGTGGCGAAGATGGCCCGCTCAAGCAGTTGGCTGGTACCGCCAAGCGACTCACCCAGGCGGGCGCCGTTGCGATCGGTATCGGCGCCGGAACGCCAGCCCTCGCTAGTGCAGATATGGCAGCCATCGACAGCCGGCCGCCATTGGCGGCGCGTGCCGCTGCAGCAGCGCCCGTGGCTGCCAGCAACACCTACGAGATCCACATCCACGCTGCACCAGGGCAGGACGCCAACGCGATTGCCCGCGCCGTGGCGGCCGAACTGGATCGCCGCGAGCAAGCCAAAGGCGCCCGCGCGCGCTCGTCCCTTTTCGACCAGGAGTAAACCGCCATGATGATGGCTCTCGGCATGTTCGTATTCAGCCTGGAGACCCTGGCCTACCAGGAATTCCAGCGCCAGACCGAATGGCGCCATGGATCCACAAGCCGCATCGGCACCAACCCGGCCCGCCAATACATGGGCCGCGGCGATGACAGCATCACTCTGCCGGGCGTGCTGCTGCCGGCCCTGGCCGGTACCCAGCTCAGCCTCGACACGCTGCGCTACATGGCCGACACGGGCAAAGCCTGGCCGTTGGTGGAAGGAACGGGAAAGGTCTACGGCACCTGGATCATCGAGAGCCTGAGCGAGACGCGGACGCTGTTCTTCCGTGACGGGCAGGCACGCCGCATTGAGTTCACACTGCTGCTCAAGCGCATCGATGACGGGCGGGTGGATCTACTCGGCAGTGCGATCAGCGGCGCCGGCAACATCCTGCGGGGGCTGCTGTGATCGATACGCTCATCAGGCAGGCCAAGGGCTACGCCAAACAGGCGGCGGACAGCTACCGCGAGGCCACCGCCTACCCGCAGCCGATTTGCCGCGTGGATGTGAACGGGCAAGACATCACCAGCGCGATCGAGCAGCGCCTGATCAGCATCGAGCTCACCGACAACCGCGGCATCGAGGCGGATCAGCTGACCATCAGCCTCAGCGACCATGACGGCCTGCTGGCCATCCCGCCCCGTGGCGCCACCGTCAGCCTTTGGCTCGGCTGGAGTGACACCGGGCTGGTGAGCAAGGGCAGCTATACCGTGGACGAGACCGAGCACAGCGGCGCGCCGGACGTGCTCAGCATCCGCGCCCGTAGTGCTGATATGCGCCAGGGGCTGACCGCAAAGAAGGAGCGCAGCTGGACCGGCCAGACGCTGGGCACCATCGTGCAGACCGTCGCGGCGGCTTATGGCCTGTCACCGGTGATCAGCGCGGCGCTGTCCGCGCTCAAGCTCGCCCAGGTCGACCAGGCCAACGAATCCGACGCCAACCTGCTCACGCGCCTGGGCGAGCAGTTCGACGCCATCGCCGCGATCAAGGCCGGCCGGCTGCTGTTCATGCCCGCCGGCAAAAGCCTCACCGCCAGCGGCGCGCCGCTGCCGCATATCACGCTCACCCGCGCCGATGGCGATGGCCACCGCTACCTGCAGGCCGATCGCAACAGCTATTCAGGCGCGCGGGCCTACTACTACGAAGTGAACAGCGCCGAGAAGAAGGAGGCGATCGCCGGCGGCGGCGACAACCTCAAGGACCTGCGCCACACCTACACCGACCAGGAAGCGGCCCTGCGCGCCGCCCGCGCCGAGTGGAGCCGCCTGCAACGCGGTACCGCCACGCTCAGCTACACCCTAGCGAAGGGCCGGCCTGATCTGATCCCCGAACTGACCTACAGCCTCACCGGCATCAAGGCTGAGATCGCCGCCATCGTCTGGCTCGGCGCCAACGTGCGCCACAGCTTCACACCGGACGCCTACACCACCAGCCTCGAGCTCGAATCAAAGCTGCCGGACTCTGACGACGTCGCCGAGCTGGCCGAGGATGGCAGCTATACCGGCATCATTGCCTGGTACCGCGACGAGAAGACCGGCAAGCAGCACAAACTCACCGAGGGCGACCAGACTGTACCCAAGCGGCTGACGCATCTCTATCAAAGCGAGGCGAGCGCCAGACGCGCACTTCAGCGAGAATACGAACGACTTGAAGGGGGCTCGTGACCCGCTTTCGCAATAGAGGTTTTCAGGAGGGCACATGGATCGATCTGTATGGACTGAACAAGTTACAACCTCGCGCTTACCAGCTTGGAAATGCCCAGGTTGTTTGAAGGGCCACGTAATCATGGAGGAGGACTCGCACCGTTACGAAGAAACGGCTGAGTCCAAGGCTATGCATGGTGACGATGGCTGGGACCCGGACTGGATCTCCTACACGTTTACCGCTTGGGGGAAGTGCACGCATACGCCATGCAGTCAAACATTTGCGGTGGCTGGAGTTGGTGGTGTTGACATGGTTTACGATGAGGATGGAGCAGAACTGGTGGAGGTGTTCCATCCTCAGTTTTGTTCACCAATGCCGCGCATCATCGAAATCCCCACTAAATGCCCTCATCCAATTAAGCACGAGCTGAACGCTGCATTTGCTTTGTTCTTTGCTGATCGAGGAGCTTGTGCTGGCCGATTGCGAATAGTGTTAGAGCTGATGATGGATCATCTAGGTATAGCGCAAGAAAAATCAGTGAATGGGAGAACTTCGCAGCTAAAGTTACATGCTCGAATTGAAGAGTTTTCTAAGCAGAATGCTGAGATCGGGAATCAGCTAATGGCGCTGAAATGGCTGGGCAACACGGCCGCTCACGAAGGAATAGCTCATCGTGGGCATCTGCTAGATGCTTTTGAGATTTTAGAACACGTGCTGGCGGAAGTGATTGACGAGCGATCGGCAAGGGTCGCTGCGTTGGCTGACAAGATGAAAAGTCGTTACGGAAAATAGAGGCGTTGCCTCGACGCACGCAAGGTATACGTGCATCGCTCCAGGGCGTCGCTTACGACTGCCATGCGCGCATTAGACCGGGAATGGAAACATTTACGGAGCGCCTGACCGAGCCGGAGCCGCAGCAGGAAGAGCCGCAGCGCTCGGCCTGGGAACTGATCGACGACGAGTGGGACGGGGACCATGCCCCGATGTGCATGTAGCTGATGTGGACGTGAGCGCTTCGGCAGCGGGTGCCGAATTCCCTTAATGGCAATTGCCGGCCTTTCGATAGCCAGCGGCTGCAGCTTCGGTCTCTGAACGGAACGGCACCTGGTTCTTTGGCGCCACTTTGTCATAGCTTGGGCACCCCTCGGCGAGGTGATAAACCTTGCTGTTTCGATTGCCGATGATCACGCCGGCGCTGCCGGCTTTGGACGATGGGGCCGCAGCAGCCCGGGCAGGAACAGCGCTCACGATTCCCTCGCGGGATGGCTTGTGGCCAAGGCTCCAAGACCGAGCGCCCGTCACGAACGGGTTCGGGTGGCCCATCACCTTGGCGGTGCGCCTGTTCCATTCCTTCTCCCAAACTGACACTGGATACTGCTCATCCCAGGCCATGAGCAGCTGCTGTTGCTGCCTGGACATGGACAGCCCGTATCGGTCGTACATGTAAAAGGTGGAGCGCGCCACCAGGCCTTTGACGTCATTGCGTGGCTCAGCGGCTCGCCTCTTGAAATCCACGCGAGTAGGGCAGGCTCCGTACTGTTGGGCGACGCCAGTCACCATTGCGTATTGGTAGTTGCTGCGGTCGCCGTTCACCTCTCCAACGGACGGGTACAGGTTGAACAGGTCCGCTTCCATCGCCCGAAATACAGGGTCATCCGCGACGCAGTTCTTCCGCCCGCCGTTCTGCCAGCACTGGCGCTGGTGACCAAAGATCCAGGCCGGGACGATATGTTCCCACTCGATCCGATCCGCGCGAGTCTTTTGAGCTCGAGTTTCGTAGCCGCAAGACTTCGGATCGATCCTGCCGCCCGATTTGCCGGTCCACTCCCATTTACAACCACAGTAGAGTTCGCCTTGGTCGCTGAGCGCCTGGTCGAAGAATATCTGCTGTTTGGCCATCACCTTGGCAGCCAAGAAGGTGGCCGGCGCATCGCCGTGGGCGTGTGAAACAAGGTGGAATGTGGCAAGCAATACGAAAACAAAGCGATTCATGCGAGCTGGGGCGCCAATCCAAAATGGGCGCGCATACTACACCGGCGTGCTGACCTGTTACCGCGACGAGTGGACCGGCACGCAACCCAAGCTCACCGAGGGCGACACACCCATGAGGCCGCTACGCCTGTCGGGCACAACTACAACTAGCAGCACCCAGTGCGCGATGGGCTGGGAATGAAAGCGACTGAACAGTAGGACGATCCCATCTTCCGTCCTGCGATGCGAATAATTCAATCGGTCGCGTTGTATCTTGGTAGGTTAAAATCGAGGTCGTAGGAATGACGCAATCTACAATTATTTTTTGCTAAGTGAGCGCGCTAGCTATGCATGAAGAAGTTTCAAAATGTAGGCGTAATTTGCTGCTGGTCGCTAGCTTGATCATCGCATTTGAACTTGGGGGAGGCAGCATCAATAGCGTGCAGGCTTCCGGGGTGGCTTTCGCTCTAGCCCGACCAGAAATAATAAAATATTTCGTATGGCTAGTTTTGGGATACGAGTGGTTAAGATTTCGACGGATATATGACTGCGACGAATCATGGAAGAGATATAAAACTGAGCTTCATCTAACGCAACGAATGCAACGTTATCTCTCAGATTCTGACGACAATTTCCGTGCGGCCGGAGCTAAGTCATTGAAACGGATGCTGTTCAGGCGTGAAGTACATTTCACTAATCTAATAAGGGGCCATAGTGTCGCACGAATGCTTAAGGTTAACTGGCTGCGGATGTTTCCTAGCGAGGTGCTAACTGATTGGCGCCGTGCACTCAAAAACCGACAATTCGTCGAATACGACCTCCCTCAGCTTTGGGCTTCGTTTGCTATCGTCATTACTTATCTTGCTTGGATCGGCCACTTAACCATACGTTAATTGAGTGCCCGGCGTATGCCGGGCCTGGAGCTTTAGATTGCGGTGTTTTTCAGAGCATATAAAAGCCTAACTAGATATCGACGATCTGTATCGTTTAGCTGCATGATTAGACTAAGCAGCGTCTCTGGGCTGAGATCCATATTCGGCTCAAAGTTCGATGGTTGGACAGTTAGCTTTTTGTTCTTCGACATGTTTACTCCATACACGTCTACCAAGCGCCCGGCGCCTCGTGGCGCCTCCCAATCGCTTGGAGAACAGCCGATTTTCTGCATATCCATGCGTGCCACCACCGCCCTGGTCAACTAAATATCAGGCACCAACAGTGATCAGCTCGTCCCAATTGGTGGTGTAGCAGCGGCTCATCATGTCGCGGCGCATGCCCCAGTCCGGTTCGACGGGTACGCGACCCAGGCGCACCGTGCCGCGGCCCTCGCGCTTGTTGATCTGATCGACGATGCTCATCAGGCGCTCCGCTCCGCGCCGTGGCGCTGGCGCGAACAGGTCCGGCGTCACCTCGCCACGCTGGCTCAGATCGATCAGCAGCACGGCGCACTTGGAATAGGCGTAGCCGGGACGGTAGATATGGCGCAGCCCGCGAAGGGCGACGGCAAGCAGGTCGCGAGTATCGTCCGTGGGCGTGGCGAGCGGGCAGGTGAGGCCGTTGGCGTACCGGGGCAGTTCCGGGTTGTGATACTGGGTCTGCAGGCTCACCTGCAGCGCCCCGCAGAGCGACTGCTGCTGACGTAACTTCTCCGCTGCGCGCGTCACATAGGTGGCCATCGCTTCCTGGATGGGTCCTAGGTCCCGCAGCTTGCGACCAAACATCTTGCTCGAGCAGATCGCCTGCTTCGGTGGTGGGCCCTCGTTTATGCCGATGCAGCTGATGCCTCGCAGCTCGCGCGCCGTGCGCTCCAGGGTGACGCCGAAGGTTTTGCGCAGGGTGCCGATATCGAACTGGGCGAGATCCCACGCCGTTTCGATGCCCAGTGGTCGCAGGCGGGCCGCCAGGCGCCGGCCAACGCCCCATACTTCGCTCACCGCGGCGATGCGCAGCAAACGTTCCTGCCGGGCGGGGTCGGTGAGGTCTACCACGCCGCCGGTGGCCGGCCACTTCTTCGCGGCCCAGTTGGCCAGCTTGGCCAGCGTCTTGGTGGTGCTGATGCCCACGCCAACCGGCATGCCCACCCATTGCAGCAGCCGCGCGCGGATGCGCTTGCCGTACTCGGTCAGATCTTCCTGCACGCCGCTCATGTCACCCCAGGCCTCGTCGATCGAATACACCTCGATGGCCGGTAGCATGCTGGCCATCACCGTCATCACCCGGTTACTGATATCGGCATACAGCGTGTAGTTGCTCGAGCGCACCACAACGCCGGCGGCGGCGAGCTGGTCTCGGACCTGGAAGAAAGGCGCGCCCATGGGAATGCCGAGCTGCTTTACCTCACTGGTCCGGGCAATCACGCAGCCGTCATTGTTCGAGAGCACCACCACGGGTACCCGCTTGAGCTCCGGCTGGCAGATCCGTTCGCAACTGCAGTAAAACGAGTTGCAATCGATCAGCGCGAAGATGGGCATGCTCAGCGGCCCACATAGCTAATGACCCAGCGCACCATCCCGAAAATCTCGACGAACTCCTCGAGCTCCAGGTTGATCGGCTGGGCGAAACGGTGGGCGGCTTTAAGCACCAGGCGCCCGTCGGCATCTTCGGTCAGCAGCCGCACGCGGTACTGGTTTTCACCATCCAGCCCGACCACCACGTAGCAGTCCGGCTTGCAGCGGGCCGAGCGGTCAACCACCAGGCGATCGCCCGGGTACATGCCGAAGCCCAGCAGGCTGTCATCGTCGACCCTCACCACCCAGATCTGCGGCGCCCCGAGGCCCACTAGGCTGTCCAGCGAAAGGCAACCTTCCTTCTCGTCCTCGGCGGGCGACTGAAAGCCCGTAATTCGCAGATCCGCCGCTTCCGGCAGCAGGTGCCGCAGGCGATCTTCGCGACCCAGAATGGTGAGCGTCATAGAGCAACTTCCGTAAAATACTGTATGTGCATACAGTAAAACGAAAGATACCCCTAGCGGTCAATTGGAAACAGCAGACCGATGACCGGAGGCAAACCATGTGCGGTGGCGTAGAAGCGCGAGACGCCGAAAAGGCCTACAAGGTCTACTTTCCCAGCCCCAAAGCAGCCTTCCCGGTGATGCTCGACTGCGGTGAGTCGTTGGGCTGGGTCAAGTGGGGCCGCCGGCGTGAAGAGCCAGGCCAAGGCCCGCAGGGCGGCTGGGCGCGGCTTGAGACGGTAGAGCGGGGCGGCTGGGAGAAGTACCGGCCGCTACGCGCGTTCGGCCTGGTGCAGCGCTACATGGAGAAGGACGCCTCGCGCATGTCCCACTGGTTCGAAATGCAGGAAGGCTTCGCGCTGGACTGCCTGGTATTGAGAGAGGGTGATCAGCGGCGCGTGTATGTGGTCACCAGCACGCCACCGGAGGAGTTTTCTTGGATCCACGATCGATGGCCTCTAGTTGCCGCACTGAATCTCAAACGGTCTTAGTGTCATGGGCCTAAGCTTGCGTTTGCTCTATATTAATGAGATCGAGGAAGCGGAGTGCTACGGATGGCCTCGCAAATATATCAGCTAGCGAGTCTTCTATTTCTTCCTTTGTAGAGCAATGCCAGGTTTCGTGTTCCATGGTAATTTTTAGCGGGTATCCATTTTGCGAATCCGGAAGCCATTCACATATCACCTTAAAAGGAGAATCAACCAAGGGGTTGTTGGCTGTTATGTATTCTTTTTTGAAAACGCTCGATCTATCGGCATATAAGCTTAGCTGCAATCTCCCGTCCGTAGCGTTTAATATCTGTTGAAATACATCCTTCAGTGTCTCATTGATTTCGCAGCGGTTTCGTTCCATCTGCTTTGCGATGGTGATGCCGGAATTAAAGGCGTCAAGTATTTTGCTCATATTTTTCTACCTTTCCGTAAATAGGAAGATGGTCATGATCTTTGAAAAACTCAGCACCGAGGATGCTTGAGTTGTCGTAAGACAAAACCGTAGTTAACCCTTCTGCTAAGTGCCAGTCGCCATGCCCTAGAAAAGCTGACGATACAATTATTTGATCAAACGTAAACCATTTGGTGACGTGCTGGCTCGTCTTAAGATAATACGTGCCGTGGCATGGCGAAACCTCACTACGACCGCAGTATGGGGCCGGCCCTCCAAGGGTGCGCCAGAAGGGGTTGTATAGGAAAAAAGGTTTGGTCAGGAGAAGCTTTCGGTCACGGGTAGCGCGCAATTTGTCGTAAATAGGTTCTTCGAAAGGCTCGTTATTAAAGTCACCTATTATAATAATCTTTGCGTTATAACCTTCTTCTTCGAAGATCTCGTCAATATAATCACGTAATGCTATTCCGAGTTCATCTCTTCCTAGCTCTGGTCGTGATAGCTTTGAGGGCCAGTGTGCCACGAAGAAATATATTGGCTCCACCGTTGCTTTGATGTTAAAGCGAAATAGTGTCGCAATCTTTAATCGTCCGGAGTAGTGCGGCTTTATTATGCTTTCGTGATCAATCAGTTCGAGCGTTTCGGTCTTGTAAAAGATACCTATGTCATTCGTAATGCGGCCGTCTCGGCCAGAAGCATCTATTCCTTTAAAGCCTGAATGAGTGAGCATTGGGTCAATCTGAGCCATAAAATCGTTATTGACTTCGCCAAACGCAATGAAATCCAGATTGAGTAAATCGTCGAGATGGCAGAAAAGGAACCATGCTCTAAGGAGCGCTTTATGATTTATTTTATTAACGCTTATAACCGGGGCTTTGAAACTGGTATTCCACCAAGCAAAGGATAACTGCGGTGGATTCATTGCGGATCCGACCTCGAGCCAGTTGATTTCCTGTTGCCAGTAATGATGTACAGCACGTCCGCATCACTGCGTGCGGCCAGCGCCTGCAGGTAGTCGATGGGGATGATCGAGGTGCCGTTCTCGAAGCGCTTTTGCATGTAGTCGGTCATGCCGGCCAGGTGCGCCAGTTCGTGGACTTCCATGCCGAGGCGCTTTCGCTCCTCGAGCAGGCGATCGCCGAAGTCACGTGGGCGGTCTTCAAGGTCAATGGCTGATGCGTGCATGCTGGCTTCTCCTTGCCTCTTCACTCGGCGATGAGTGAATTACTGGTCTGAATTGATTACGTATCGCCCGGCCGACTCGGCCAGTGCGGAGGACATCCTTCGTATTGCGGCTCGATCGCTGTCCGGCATTGAACGGTAGTGGTTCAGAACCTCTGATTCCTCACTCGAAAGACCGTCCGCTGTGACAGCTGCACGCGTCCCAGTAACCACATAAAGAACGTCGACACCTTTTTCAGCTATGGCTGCGAGGTAGTCGGCGCTTGGGCTTCCGTTGCCCTTCTCATAGTTGATCTGGGTCGTCTTCCCCACGCCTGCGAGCGCTCCAAAGTCGGTCTGGCTGAATCCCAGGCGCGACCTTTCTTCCTTCAGTCGCTCACCGATGGCCATATATTTGAACCTCAACCGTTGACAGGTTCAGAAATCTGAACCAATATCCGCACCAGACCACACGAAACCACACGAATTTGAACTATGCCGAACGGATACCCAAGCGAGCAAGCGCGCACTGACGCACGTGATCGGCTTTGCAAGCTCGGTCTCACCGCCAAGGAATGGGCCGAGCAGAACGAAATCAGCCCTTCGACGGTTTACGCCGTGCTAAACGGGCAGAAGAAGTGCCTGCGCGGTGAAGCCCACCGGGCTGCGGTGTTGCTAGGCATAAAGGAAGGCGTCGTTGCGGGCATCACGCCGCGCTACGGCCGCCGCAAATCTGACCTTGTGGCAGTGATTCCAAAGTAATGGCATTCATCCTGGTGGGAAACGAGAAGATGAAGCACTTGATACTAGACAGCCGCCGCAAGGTGGTCAGCGCCATCATCGGGGCTTACCCGGGCGGGCGTGACTGCGCCGCTGCGCGGCTAGGCCTGGAGTTGAAGAAGTTCGACAACCACGCCTATGAGAATGCGGGGCACCGCCCGCTGACCGATGAGCAGATTCATATGCTCGAGGAAGAAACCGGCACCCACTTTCTGCCCGACTACATCGCCGCTCAATACGGCGGTGTCTTCGTCCCGCTCCCCACGGCAGAAGAACTGGACAACACCGAGCTCTACCACCGCAGCGTTGCCACTGCCACACGACGCGGCCTGGTGGATCTGATCATCGCCAAATCCCTGGAGAACGGGGTCATCGATGCGGGCGAAGCACAGGCCATCCTGGACGCTCACCGCTGCCACGTTTCTGCGCGCCATGCAGAAATAGCAGCACTGCTCGCGCTGTATTGCCGCCACAAATAGAACGTAGTACGGCCGCTGCCACGGCTGGGGGAGAGGGATTTGAGCGTATACAAGCTGGTTTGCCCGGCCTGTGGGGAGCGGATGCGAATTCGCAACTCTGAGGGACAAACACCGACATTCCGCACCATTTACGGCCAATGCCAGAACCTGGCTTGCGGATTGGTCCTAACGGGCTCGATGAGCTGGGATTACCAGATCAATACGTCGGGCATGGACAAGCCGAGGGTGGTGCTGCCGATTGCGCCGTCCGTGGCGAAAATGCAGGCATTGCGTGACAGCCGACCTGCAAGCGATCAACCCGATCTGTTCGATCAGCCACTCAAGGAAGCACTCGCATGATGAGCGATACCTCTGCCAAGGATTACCGCAGCACGATGCAAGCCGCCGCCAAAGCCTACATCCTGCGCCATCAGGATGAGTACCTCGGAGACGATGAGCGGCTATACGACCGCACTTGCCGCTATTTAGTTCACGGCCTCGAAGTGCCGACGTTCATGGCGCAGCGCCTGGTACACCTGGCGATGACAGAGGTCGCGTCCCGCGTGGCCATCGATCGAGCGCAGGGCGACTCGACCCGTCTCTGTTTGGTGCATGTGCGCAGCGGGGAGCGCGCCTTGTTTCCGCTCCGCTATTTGCCATTACGTTTGCAGCCGCCCATGACTCTGCAGGCTGCAGCAGCCGCTCACTGATCATCCCCTGAACTGAATCCAGCCCATGCCCGCCGTTGCGCGGGCAGGGGAAAGTTGCGCCCGAATGGTGGCTTTTATGTGCGACATCACCGTAGAAATCAGACTCAAGCGACCCCAGGCCGAAGCCTATCTGCGCTTTCTGACCAACCAATATGAGCTGCTGATGGCGGCCTGCTGGTACGACGACAAGTACCGCTACACGCCGGCCGGCTTCCGAGGCCCGCGCATCCTTGAGGACCACCCGCATATCGCTGGCCTGAACCGCACCATGCGCGAGCTGGTGAAGCAGTTGAAGGAAGCGGGGGTGCCGGCATGAGCCGTTTGTTGCCGGTATGCGATGCCATTGCCGCGAACGCTGCGCGCTATCTGTTTGCAGGCGCTCTGCAGGCGCTTCGGGAAGCTGACAGCGATGAGGCTCGCCTGCGCGCATCGTTTGTCCTCAATGGCCATCTGGACAGTCTGTGGGAATGCAGCCTGCTCAGCGGACATGAATGGAAGGAGGCGAACGCCGAGGTTTACACGTTCGTCTGGGGGCCACGCCCATGAAGTCGATGGACCACGGCATCCGCACCGAGGTGCTCGCTCGTCTCGAAACACAGTTCGGCCTCAAGCGCGTCGGTGGCACCAATTACATGCGCAAGGGTGAATGCCCCAGCTGCAACAAGCGCGAGCTGTTCAGCCGCTTTGATGAGCCCTGGTTCATCAAGTGCGGCCGGGAGAGCAAGTGCGGGCAGCAGTGGCACGTCAAGGAGCTGTTCGAGGATCTGTTCGATGACTGGAGCAAGCGTGCGCCGGCGACTGAGCGGGACCCGACCGCCACGGCCAACAGCTATCTGCAGGGCGCCCGTGGTTTCCACCTGGAGCTGATCAAAGGCTGGTACACGCAAGAGACGTATTTCAGCCGCGAGCTGGGTATAGGCTCGGCCACGGTGCGCTTCCCGCTGGATAAGGGCGGCTACTGGGAACGGCTGATCGACCGGCCGCACCGCTTCGGCAAGCAGAAAGCTCGCTTCGCTCCGGGCCAGTCCATGAAGGGCTACTGGTGGTGTCCGCCGAGCGTCGATCTGCTCCAGGTGCGCGAGCTGTGGATCGTCGAGGGCATCTTCGACGCCATCGGCCTGCTGCACCACGACATCGAAGCCGTCTCGGCGATGAGCAGCAACGCCTTCCCGGCCGAGTCCCTCAAAGCGCTGGCGAAGGCCTGCGCGGACGCTGGGCAGAAGCTGCCGAAGCTGGTCTGGGCGCTGGACAACGAGCCGGGCGCGCATCGCTATACGCGCCGCTGGGTGCGGATGGCCAAGGAGCTGGGCTTCACTTGCGAGGCCGCGCAGATCCCGCAGGGCGATCGGAAGGTGGACTGGAACGATCTGCATCAACGCTGGATGTTCCTGGACGAGGACAAGCGCGCCGACCAGATAGAGGCCGACATCAAGGCCGCCCGGTACCAGGGCGCATTGCTGATCGCCGAGAGCGCCGCAGAGAAGGCGCTGCTGATGTACGACTGGAACAAGCGGGGCGAATTTCACCTGGGCTTCGGCAACCGCATGTACTGGTTCAAGTTGGACCTGGAGAAATTCAACCGCGCCATGCAGGACCTCGAGGGCAGCGACGACCACGATGATCAGCTGCTCAACGATCGGCAGATGCGTGAGAAGGCGCTGCAGCAATCCGGCAGCGTGATCGAAATCGCCAACTGCTACCCCAAGGCGCTGTATTTCCAGCGCAACGAGGTGACGGACGAGGCCTGGTACTACTTCCGCGTCGACTTCCCGCACGATGAGCCGACCGTGCGCAACACCTTCACCGGTGACCAGGTGGCGGCTGCGGCCGAGTTCAAGAAGCGCCTGCTCGGCATGGCTGCGGGCGCGGTGTTCACCGGCAGCGGCAGCCAGCTCGACAAGATCATGAAGGACCAGCTCTACGGGCTGAAAACAGTCAAGACGATCGATTACATCGGCTACAGCAAGGAGCACGGCTGTTATGTATTCGGCGACCTGGCCGTGCGCGGTGGCGTGGTGGAGAAGGCCAATGCCGAGGACTATTTCGAGTTCAAGCAGCTGCGCCTTAAAACACTGCAGAAGTCGATCCGCCTGGAAATCGCCCGTACCGACGAAGGCTACCGCGCCGAGTGGGTCGACTGGCTGTGGACCTGTTTCGGTGCCCAGGGCATCGTCGCGCTGGCCTACTGGTTCGGCTCGCTGTTTGCTGAGCAGATCCGCGTGGAGTACCAGTCGTTTCCGTTCCTGGAAGTGACCGGCGAGGCCGGCGCCGGTAAGTCGACCTTGCTGATGTTCCTCTGGAAGCTGCTGGGCCGTCCGGACGAGGAGGGGAAAGACCCCTCGAAAATGTCCAAGGCGGGCCTGCGCCGCTGGATGGGGCAGGTATCCGGCATGCCACTGGTATTGCTCGAGGCCGACCGCAGCGACACCGACCGCACCGCCGCAAAGGCCTACGACTGGGACGAGCTCAAGCCGCTGTTCAACGGCGGAACCCTGGGCGTAACTGGTGTGAAGACCGCCGGCAACGAAACCTATGAGCCACCGTTCCGCGGCGTGATCGTCATCAGCCAGAACGCAACGGTAGCGGCGAGCGAGGCGATCCTCACCCGTATCGTTAAGTTGCACTTCGTGCGGCCAGAGGTCACCAGTGCCAGCCGCGCCGCCGCGGACAACCTCAACCACCTGAGCGCGATGGACGTGAGCCACTTCCTGCTGATGGCGGCGAAGGGCGAGCAGAAGATCATGGAGCTCTTCCGCGAGCAGGTGAAGGTGCACGAACAGGCGTTGCGCGAGCTTAAAGAGATCCGCATCGAGCGAATCATCAAGAACCACGCCCAGCTGCTCGCCCTCGTCGACGCACTGCGCCTGGTGGTCAACCTCACCGATCGCCAGCACGCCGCGGCCCAGCGCGAGCTGACCGCCATGGCCGTGGCCCGGCAGAACGCCGTGAATTCCGATCCGACCGAAGTGGCCGAGTTCTGGGAGGTGTTCGATTACCTGCAATCGCTCAACGACGAGCCCGTAGTCGACCACAGCAAGAAGCCGGACCAGATCGCCATCAACCTCAACGAGTTCTGCGAACGCGCCGCCGAGCATAAACAAAAGCTCGCCGACATCGGCACGCTGCGCAACCTGCTGCCCAACAGCCGAAGCCGCAAGTTCATCGAGAAGAACCGCGCCGTGGACAGCGCCGTCCGCGACGCCTTCAACCGCCGCAACCCCATGTCCGGCCGCTGCCCCACGGTGAAGTGCTGGATCTTCCAAAACCCCGACGCGGCCCGGCGCGGCAACGCCTGACCGAGTCGTTCAAACCCAAGGAGAAGCACCATGCAAGACTATTACTACAAATCACAGGCTCCAAAGACGGTGATAGAGGAGTGCGACGCGTGAGCTCGAATCACTACGACGATGATGAAGGCGGGCTGAGCCTCCGCGCTCGTCTGGCTATGAGCGGTTGGGTCGGCGGAGGACTGGCTGCGTTGTTGACCACAGCCAACCATCTGCCCGACCTGTTTCTGCTACTCGCACGCTGAAAACTAATGCACCCGTGAGCAACAACCCGACAGATCGTCAGCAGCGGCTCGAGTGCGAGGCCAGAACCTGGCTTCGCAAGGGCTACGTCACAGCTGACAAGTTCACCGAGCTCAGCGCGATCATCACTAAGCACCAAGGCGCCGCTGGCGCTGCGCACCTGGTAGTAGAAATGCG
The DNA here is from genome assembly GCF_003696365.1 of Stutzerimonas zhaodongensis. Taxonomy (GTDB): domain Bacteria; phylum Pseudomonadota; class Gammaproteobacteria; order Pseudomonadales; family Pseudomonadaceae; genus Stutzerimonas; species Stutzerimonas zhaodongensis. Next base: position 970,763 of record NZ_RFFM01000001.1, on the reverse strand, counting down.
CCGCCTTTGGCGTCGCCGCTCGGGGTGGCTCACCTAGAAATCAACCCAACAGATTCTTGGCCCGGCAACGGGCCATTTCTGTTGCTGGCACTGGTGCGCTCGTACAGTGCCGCATCACCGATAGCGTGGGGACGCAAATGGCAAATGGAGTGGAGATTCGCGGCAAGGCAATCCGGGTTTATTTTCGATTTGAAGGCGATCTGTGCAAGGAGCCTTTCCCGGGCGAGCCGACGCCTGGAAACATCGAGAGGGCAGAGCGGCAGGCCGCCATCATCCGGCATGAGATTAAGGCCGGCACCTTCGTCTATGCGCGCTGGTTTCCGGAGTCGGTACGGGTCAAGTCCGGCACGTTTTCTCACTGGCTTGACCTATTTCTGGATATCAAGCGCAACGAGCTTGCACCGTCTGCGATTCGCAGCCATGAAAGCCGCATCAAGAACCACATCCGACCGCAGTGGGGCGAACGCCAGGCAGAGAGCATCGATTACCTCGAAATGCAGGCATGGGTGCAGAAGACGCTCATGCCGAAGCTGCACAGTAAGACCGTCCGGGAAGTCGTCGCGCTGACGCGGCAGGTATTTCAGCTTTATCGCACCAAGAACCAGGCGGCCTATGACCCAACCGAGGGCATCGTGATCCGCCAGCCTGATGCGGAGGATCCGGACCCGTTCACACGCGAGGAGATCGACGCCATCCTGGCGGCCGAGTCGCCCGATCGGCAGCAGGAGCTCAACCTAGTGAAGTTCATGATCTGGACCGGTCCGCGCGTGTCGGAGGCGATCGCGTTGGCCTGGGAGGATGTCGACCTAGAGACGGGCGAGGTGACGTTTAAGCGGGCCCGGGTGCGCAGTGCCTACAAGGTAACCAAGACGCGCCGCTCGACTCGCAAACTGAAGCTGCTGAAACCGGCGCTCGAAGCGCTGCGCGATCAGGAGAAGCGAACAACGGATATGCCGAAGGTTGAGATCGCGGTCACCGATCGGGACAACCGGACGATCCGCAAGCAGCAGGTGCGCTTCGTCTTCCACAACTCGCACACCAACGGGGCGTACTCGACCTCGGACAATCTACGCAACGGCTGGTGGCTGCAGCATCTGAAGCGGGCAGGGGTACGGCACCGCGGCCCGAACCACTGCCGGCATACCTTCGCCAGCCAGATGCTGACCAGCTGCGCGGTACCGATCGATTGGATCGCGGCGCAGATGGGGCACACCTCGACGGCGATGATCCTTCGGCACTACGGCAACTGGATCAATCAGGACGCCACCGACATGACCAGCATCATCGAGCAGCGCCTCGGCTTGTAACGCGTCATTTCCCGCCAAACCACGCTGCAGGCCGCTATTTCAGCGGCCGCAGCGCCCGCAATGTTCCCAAAGTGTTCCCAAAACGTTCCCAAATCGCGACTCGGCAAGGTTAAGCGCCCGGTTTATGCGTCATCCCGCGGGGTTGGCGACGAGTTCGAATCTCACCTCCTCCGCCATATCAAGCAAAAGGCCCCGTACTCCGGGGCCTTTCGCGTTTCAGCCATTCAAAAAAATGCTGGCCGGTTGGGTTTCTCTTTTTCGAATTGGGCATTTGGCCGAGATGCGCTCGGCCAACTCAGTTTCGGTCGCCAACGGTTTCAGCGTAATGGCAGGCTACCAGTCGCCCGTCCAGGGGTCGGAACGCCGGGACTTCAGCGCTGCAGCGTTCGGTAGCGTGCGGGCAGCGGGTGTGAAAGACGCAGCCGGTCGGTGGGTCAAGCGGGTTGGGCAGTTCGCCGCTGACCTTGATCTTCGGCTTTGCAGCGTCAGGTCGGATGCTTGGTGTGGCCGCCAGCAACACCTGAGTGTAGGGGTGCAGCGGTCGGGTATAGATCAGCTCGGCGGGGCCCATTTCCATCGGGCTGCCGAAATACATCACCAGCACCTTGTCCGCAACGTGGCGCACCACGGCCAGATCGTGGGAGATGAACACGTAACCGGCGTTGAACTGCTCCTGCATGTCCATGAACAGGTTCAAGACCTGCGCCTGGATCGAGACATCCAGCGCCGATGTAGGCTCGTCAGCGATCAGCACCTTGGGATTGAGCATCATGGCGCGGGCCAGCGCGATACGTTGGCGTTGGCCGCCGGAAAACATATGCGGGTAACGCTGATAGTGCTCGGGCCGCAGCCCGACCTGCTGCATCATCGATTGAACGCGCTCACGCCGTTCGCTGCGTGACAGACCGGTGTTGATCACCAAGGGCTCGGCCAGCTGGTCGCCGATCTTCTGCCGCGGGTTCAACGAGGCATAGGGGTTCTGGAAGACCATCTGCACATCGCGCCGCAGCTGTTTACGCTGTGCGTTGTCGGCACCCGCCACTTCCTGACCCGCAATCTGCAGCGAGCCGGAGGTCGGCTCTTCGATGAGCGTCAGTGCGCGGGCCAGGGTGGACTTGCCACAGCCGGACTCACCAACTACTGCGAGGGTCTCGCCAGCCTGCAACTCGAACGAGACGCCGTTGAGTGCGCGCACCGTGGCATTAGGTTTGAACAGCCCGCGGGAGATTTCATAGTGGCGGGTCAGCTCACGTGCTGACAGTACGCTTCCAGTCGATGATTCAGTAGACATGTCGATCTCCCGGAGGCTGGCTCAGACGTTGCGCTTCGGGCAGCACCTCGGGTGTCTCGCCAGGCGTCATGTTGCGTGGAAAAAAGCAGCGGACTTCGCCGCGGTCATAAGGCTCGAGCGCTGGCCGCTCCTGACACCGAGGCTGCGCATAGGGGCAGCGTGGGGAAAGCAGACATCCCGAGGGACGGTCATAGCGCCCAGGTACGATGCCGGGAAGTGTCGCCAGTCGGCGGCTATTGGCATGCTCCGGGATCGAGGCCAGCAACGCCTCGGTGTATGGATGGGCGGGGGCATCGAACAGCTGCGGCACCCGGCCGGTCTCCACCGCTTGTCCCGCATACATCACGCAGACGCGCTGAGCGGTTTCGGCCACTACAGCCAAGTCATGGGTGATCAGGATGAGGGCCATGTTCTGGTCGCGCTGCAAGTTCAGCAGCAGATCCATGATTTGCGCCTGGATGGTCACGTCGAGTGCCGTGGTCGGCTCGTCGGCGATCAAAAGCTGCGGCTCGCCTGCGATTGCCATGGCAATGGCCACCCGCTGGCTCATGCCGCCGGAAAGCTGGTGGGGGAAGGCGTCCAGACGACTCGCGGCGCCGGGGATCTCTACCCGCTCAAGCAACTCGAGCGCGCGTAGCCGTGCGGCTTTGCCCTTGAGGCCCAGATGCTGGCGCAGCACTTCCTCGATCTGGAACCCCACCGTGTAACTGGGATTGAGCGCCGTCATCGGATCCTGAAAGACCATAGCCAGGTCCTTGCCGATCAGCCGCCGCCGCTGGCGACCCTTGAGCGTCAACAGATCCTGACCAGCAAACTGTAGGCGGTTGGCGGTCACTTTTCCTGGCGCGTCAATCAGCCCCATCAAGGCCATCATCGTGACCGATTTGCCGGAACCGGACTCACCGACGATGGCAAGCACTTCGCCTTTGTCGACGTTGAGGTCAAGCCCGTCGACCACTGGCGGCGCGCCGTCATCACCGAAGCGTACGGACAGATTCTGAATTTCGAGGAGGCTCATGGGCGATTGTCCCTCGCGTGCGTAAGTCTTGAATCAAGCATCGACGAGCACCTCATGCGGCGTTCTTCAGTTTCGGGTCAAGCGCATCACGCAGCCCGTCACCGAAGAGGTTGATTGCCAGAACGCTCAGCAAGATCGCCAGGCCTGGAAGGGAAACGACCCACCAGGCGCGTTCGATGTAGTCGCGCGCCGAGGCCAGCATCGTGCCCCACTCAGGCGTGGGTGGCTGAACGCCGAGCCCGAGAAAGCCCAGCGCGGCTGCGTCGAGAATCGCCGAGGAAAAACTCAGTGTGGCCTGGACGATCAGCGGCGCCATGCAGTTCGGCAATACGCTGATGAACATCAAGCGCAAGGTGCCGGCGCCGGCCAGTTTAGAGGCCGTCACATAGTCGCGGTTGAGCTCGGTCATCACCGCCGCTCGGGTCAGGCGCACGTAGGAGGGCAGAGACACGATGGCGATGGCGAAGATGGTGTTGATCAGGCCAGGGCCGAGGATCGCAACGATCGCCACGGCCAGCAGCAGCGAAGGCAGCGCCAGCATGATGTCCATCAAACGCATGATGAACGGACCAAGCCGGGTCGGCGAAAAACCTGCAAGCAGGCCGAGCAGGATGCCCGGTACGAGAGAAAAAACGACCGAGGCCAAGCCGATAAGGAGCGAGAGACGGGCGCCGTGGATCAGCCGCGAGAGCATGTCTCTGCCCAGTTCATCGGTGCCCAGCAGGAACTGCGACGTACCGCCATCCTGCCAGGCCGGCGGCGTGAGCAGGAAATCGCGGAACTGCTCTGTGGGGTTGTGAGGCGCCAGCGCTGGAGCAAACACCGCGCATATGATCAGTAGCAACATGAAAATCAGGCCGCCCAATGCGCCTTTGTTTCGGCGGAAGGCTGTCCAGAATTCACCCAGTGGCGATGGGTAATAGGTTGCTGGCTCAGCGGCCGGCAGGGTCTCGATGCTATTCATGCTTCGGCCTCCTTAGCGCTGGTGGCGAATACGGGGATTGGCCAGGCCGTAGAGGATGTCCACGGTGAAATTGACCAGGATGACGAGGCAGGCGACCAGCAGGATGCCGTTCTGCACCACTGGGTAATCGCGTGCGCCGATGGATTCGATCAGCCACTTGCCGATGCCCGGCCAGGAAAAGATGGTTTCGGTCAGGACTGCGCCTGCCAGCAGTGTTCCGATCTGCAAGCCAAATACTGTCAGCACCGGAATCAGCGCATTGCGCAAACCGTGGACGAACACCACGCGATTGGGCGAAAGGCCCTTTGCCCGGGCGGTGCGTACATAGTCTTCGCGCAACACCTCAAGCATGGCCGAGCGGGTCATTCGGGCGATTACGGCCAGTGGAATGGTCGCGAGCACGATCGCGGGCAGCACCATGTGATGGAGGGCATTGAGGAACGCACCTTCTTCGTCGCTGAGCAGGGTGTCGATGAGCATGAAGCCGGTGACAGGCTCCACGTCGTATAGCAGATCGATTCGGCCTGAAACGGGTGTCCAGCCCAGGCCAACGGAGAAAAACATGATGAGGATGAGGCCCCACCAGAAAATCGGCATTGAATAGCCGACCAGCGAAATGCCCATGACACCGTGATCGAACAGCGAACCGCGCTTCAATGCGGCTATCACGCCAGCTAACACACCAAGGGTGCCCGCGATGATCAGCGCTGCGAAGGCCAGCTCAAGGGTGGCAGGGAAAAGCGTGGTGAACTCGGTCCATACACTGGTGCGGGTCCGCAGCGACTCACCGAGATCGCCCTTAGCCAAATTGCCGATGTAGTCGAAATACTGCAGGTAGAGCGGTTTGTTCAAGCCCAGGCGTTCCATTGCCTGGGCATGCATTTCCGGATCGACCTTTCGTTCGCCCATCATCACTTCTACCGGGTCACCCGGGATCATGCGAATCAGGGCGAAGGTGAGAAGGGTGATGCCAAAAAAAGTCGGAATCAGCAGGCCCACTCGGCGGGCAATGAAGCTGAACATCGTTGCAGAACTCCTGGTCAGCCGACGCCCGGTATCGGCGCAGCCCTTGGATTGGCGCGTTCATCTCTGCGACTGGTACGGCTGTCGGCGGTGATCTGAATATCGCGAATGACAGAGCGCGTCAGACAGGCACGACAGGCAAGCCGGCTGGCCTGTCGTTGCCGCTATCAGCGCTTGTTTTCTACGCCATAGAAGGAGTTACGTCCGAACGGACTGATCTCGAACCCTTCGACGCTGTTGCGCATCGGTTGGTAGACGGTCGAGTGGGCAATTGGCGTGATCGGCAGCTGTTGCTGGATGATCGCCTGAGCCTTCTTGTAGAGCTCGGTTCGCTCACCCTGATCGGTGATGCGCTTGGCGTCCTTGACCACTTTGTCGTACTCGGCATCGCACCACTTCGACCAGTTGTTGCCATCAACTGCGTCGCAGCCGTAAAGGGTGTTCATCCAGTTGTCGGGGTCGCCATTGTCACCGGTCCAACCGATCAGCATCGCATCGTGCTCGCCGGCATGGCCGCGCTTGATGTACTCGCCCCATTCGTAGCTGACGATGCGAGCTTTGATCCCGATCTTGGCCCAGTCGGACTGAATCATCTGAGCCATCAACTTCGCGTTGGGGTTGTAGGGGCGCTGCACCGGCATCGCCCATAGAGTGATCTCGGTGCCTTCAGCAATACCTGCCTGCTTGAGCAACTCACGTGCTTTGTCAGGGTTGTATTCGGTGCCCTTGATGCTCTCGTCGTAAGACCACTGCGTCGGCGGCATGGCATTTACGGCCAGTTGGCCTGCGCCCTGGTAGACGGCCTCGATGATGGACTTCTTGTCCACTGCCATGTCCAGGGCCTTGCGGACCTCGACCTTGTCGAGTGGCTCGTGCAGTACGTTATAGGCGATGTAGCCCAGATTGAAGCCAGGCTGGCTGGGGACTGCGACGTTCGGATCCTTCTGCAGCGCTTCGATATCGGCTGGACGAGGATTTAGCGTGATCTGACATTCGCCGGCGCGCAGCTTTTGTGCACGTACCGACGCATCGGTGGTGATGGCGAAGATCAGGTTGTCGATCTTCACATCCTCGGGATTCCAGTATTCCTTGTTGCCTTTGAAGCGTATCTGCGCGTCTTTCTGGTAGCGGCTGAAGACGAATGGCCCGGTGCCGATCGGCTTCTGGTTGATCTGCTCGCTCTTGCCCGCTTTGAGCAGCTGGTCGGCGTACTCAGCCGAATGAATCGCGGCGAAGTTCATTGCCAGGTTCTGGATGAAGGCCGCATCCACATGGTTGAGCGAGAAGCGCACGGTCAGGTCATCGAGTTTCTCGACCTTGGTGATGTTCTTGTCCATGCCCATGTCTACGAAGTAGGGAAACTCGCTGGCATACGCTTTGCGGAACGGATGCTCCTTGTTCAGCATTCGCTCAAAGGTAAAGAGCACGTCGTCGGCGTTGAACTCGCGGCTGGGCTTGAAGTAATCGGTGGTGTGGAACTTGACCCCAGGCCGCAGATGAAAAGTGTAGGTAAGGCCGTCATCGCTGACTTCCCATTCGGTCGCCAGCGCGGGGAGGGCGCGAGTACCGCCTCGCTCAAACTGGGCAAGCCGGTTGAATACGGTTTCCGAGGCGGCGTCGAAATCTGTACCGGTGGTGTACTGTCCGGGATCGAAACCTGCGGGGCTGCCTTCGGAGCAATAGACCAGGTTGCTGGCGGCGTAGCTCAAGGGCGAGCCAAGAATCAGCCCCGCGGCGAGCAGAGCTCGGATGGACGTGTTGTTTCGCATGCAAACCTCATTCTTTTTTATGTTCATCGAGGATTGGTCTCGTGGACCGAACAGTGGCTCACTGCACGCCGGTGCCGCCGTCGGGGGTTGCCCACTCGGCGCAGAACACTGTTGGCGACGGGTTCCGTATGAACCAGCCTAGCCTGCCTCGAAATTAAGTCATGCTGAAAACAGGGTCAACCGAAATTAAGCGGCACTAAATTTCGATGACGGCGTTTCAGTGATCGGAAGTAAGCAATAGCAGTGCCACTTAGCGAGTGGTGAGGTCGTCGAACAATCCCATGGTGGTCACCGTCAGCACTTCGGCAATCTGATCCCCAACATTTGCCAGATGATGAGGTTTGCCCGCATCGAAATGTATGGAGTCGCCACTCGCCAGCGGGTAGTCACGTCCGTCCACTGTGTAGACGATCCGACCGGAGAGCACATAGGCGAACTCTGCCCCTTCATGAGCGATGAGTTCGGACTGATAGCCCACCGGCATGCTCACCTTGACTGCATTGAGCAGGTTGCCCGGAAAGCTCGTCGATAGTCGCTCATAGGCCAAGGGCTGGCCCTCGATCGTATAGCGGACGCGCTCGCCTTGATGGGAGTCCGGCTGCGCTTGGCTAGGCTGGTCGAATAACGAATTAAGTGGTACGCCTAGCGATTTCGCAATGTTCGCCAGGGAGGAAATCGAGATGCCCGTGAGGTTACGTTCGGCCTGGGAGAGAAAGCTTGCCGTTAGCCCCGACTCCTTTGCCACCTGATTCAGAGTCTTGTTGGCGGCACGTCTGTGGCGGCGCAAACGTTCGCCGATTCGATCAACTGTCATGGGAGCCCGCCCTGTCAAATGGGGCCAGTATACGGCCAGCGTAAAGGCGTCACGCCAGTCCTGGTTATGGCATTTTCGCGGGAAGCTTGAAAAAAGCTTTGCTTGAAAAATTAAGCTGTACTTAAATTCGGCGGACTTTCAGTAGGTAACTGGGGAACAGGTATGACCATCGGTGTCGGCGGCAGCACGCAAGAAGAGGCGCTAGAACGTCTGCGCAACATGCTGGGTGGCGTCGAGCCGATAACGCTTGCCGAATACGAGGTGCGCATCGCAAAGGCCCAACGGCGTATGGAGCAACTCGGACTTGATGCAATTTTTCTGAGTGCTGGCGCCAACCTCGAATACTTCACTGGGGTTCGCTGGAGCCCAAGCGAGCGCATGGTTGGTGCAATCTTGCCCACAAAGGGTGCGCTCGAGTACCTGGCGCCGGCCTTCGAGGAAGGCACCATCCGCGATTTCATGATCGTTGAAGGGGCCGTCAACGGGTGGCAGGAACATGAAAGTCCTTATCGGCTGCTATTGGACTGTCTGCGTCGCATGGGCATCGAGCCGAACACCAGCATGCGCCCATGCATTGGTCTCTGCCCATCGCTGCCTTTTTTCATGTTTGACGGTCTGCGCCTGCTCGATGCCGGCTATGCCTTCACCGATGCGAGCGTGATCACCGGGTACTGCCGCCAGCGCAAGTCCAGCGCCGAACTGGCATTGATGCAGCGAGCCAAGGACATGACGCTGGAAGTGCACAAAGCGGCGGCCAGTATCCTGCGCGAGGGCATCAGCACGACCGAAGTGGTTCAGTTCATCGAGCAGGCGCATCGAGCAGTCGGCGCACCGGGGTCGACCTTTTGTATCGTGCTGTTCGGCCAGGCGAGCGCGTTTCCCCATGGCGTGAAATACCCTCAGACTCTCAAGCAGGGCGACATGGTGCTGATCGATACCGGCTGCCGGGTGCATAGCTACCTGTCGGATATCACCCGCAGTTACGTTTTCGGCCAGCCAAATGAACATCAACGGGCAATTTGGGCATTCGAGAAAGAGGCTCAGCTTGCAGCATTTGCTGCTGCGCAATTAGGTGCCCGTTGTGAGGAAGTAGACGAAGCCGCACGAAGTTCACTCGAGGGTTGTGGCCTTGGTCCTGGCTATCAACTGCCGGGGCTGCCACATCGAACTGGCCATGGAATCGGGCTTGAAATTCATGAAAGCCCGTACCTGGTGCGCGGCGATCAAACTCCGCTCGACGTGGGCATGTGTTTCAGCAATGAACCCATGATCTGCGTGCCTGGCGAGTTCGGCATTCGCCTGGAGGATCATTTCTACATGGCCGAGGACGGCCCGCGCTGGTTTACCGAGCCGAGCTACAGCATCGATGACCCTTTCGGCCTGAACCGCTAGCCGCCAAGGCGCGAACTGCACTGCCAAACAGAGACGTGGCTGTGCTTATCGCTGTGCATGCGGCCTACCTAAAATGATGGGTCATCAACACCCATCCGGGACCGCCCCATGCCATCGCGTCGTATCCCTTTGCTGCTCATGGGCGCGTTCCTCGCGCTGTATCTGATCTGGGGTTCTACCTACTTCGTGATCCGAATTGGCGTCGAATCCTGGCCGCCGATGCTGCTGGCTGGGCTGCGCTTCGTCATTGCAGGCAGCCTGATGTTCGCCTGGCTGCGCTGGCGTGGTGCGCCGCTACCTACGGCGAAGCAGTGGCGTTCCTGCGCAATCGTTGGCGTGCTGCTGCTCAGTTTCGGGAACGGCGGCGTGACGGTGGCCGAACATCTCGGTGTGGCTTCGGCCGTCGCGGCGCTTGCGATCGCAACCGTGCCGCTGTTTGCTTTGCTGTTCGGCTTGATCTGGGGCCAGCGCACCACGGGGCTGGAGTGGGGCGGGATCGTGCTTGGGTTGATCGGTATAGGGCTGCTGAATCTAGGCCACAACATGCAGGCCAGTCCGTTGGGTGCGGCGATCGTGCTGCTCGCCGCAGCAAGCTGGGCGTTCGGGTCGATGTGGAGCCGCCACCTCAGCCTGCCGAGCGGGGCAATGGCCAGTGCTGCGCAAATGCTGATTGGCGGTGCCGTACTGCTGCTTGGCAGCGCGGCAACCGGCGAGCGCCTGCAGCAGGTGCCGGCCATGGCAGGCTGGATCGCGCTGGCCTACCTGACGTTCCTTGGCTCCATCGTTGCCTTCAGCGCTTACCTCTATTTGCTCAAACATGTACGTCCCGCTGCGGCCACCAGCTACGCCTACGTGAACCCGGTGGTGGCGGTGCTGCTGGGTATCAGCTTTGCCGGTGAGCGTATAGGTCCCGAAGAATGGCTGGCGATGACGGTGATCGTAAGTGCGGTGGTGCTGATCGGATTACCACAATGGCGACCAAAGGTGGATACCGCAATCAAGTCAGTTTGAATGAGTGCTGCAAAGCATCGCTGGGGTTGTATGATGACTTGCTCTGAGGGAGTATCCAAACCATTCAAAGGTCAGACGTTGAGCGTGCCGGCTCGATAATCGATACCTGATTGCAGCGGCGCACCTCTATCGCTTCATCCCACCGACAGGCGACCCGATGTCCGCTGCGAAACAACCGGCTACCAACGACACTTTCTTCATCCTGTCGCTGGTCATATTCAACTTCATCTCGTTCATCTCCATTGGTATTCCACTGGCTTCGTTGCCGGGCTATATCCATGAAAGCCTGGGTTTCAGCACAGCGATCGCGGGGATGGTGATCGGTGCGCAGTATCTGACAACCCTGCTCTGTAGACCCCTCGCCGGACGGCTGGCAGACGAGCGGGGCGCGAAGAAGACCGTCCTGATCGGTATGGCGTCCGGCCTGATAAGCGGCGTGCTTCTACTGGCGTCCGCGTTGCTCGAATCCTGGCCGCTGGCAAGCATCGGGGTGATGGTCGCGAGCCGCTTGATCCTTGGGTTTGCACAGAGCCTCATAGGAATATCGGCGATTACCTGGGGCATCAGCCGCTTGGGCGCGGAAAGCACCGCGCGAATGATTTCCTGGAACGGCGTGGCGGCGTATGGCGGTGTGGGGATCGGCGCTCCGCTGGGCGTGTTCTTGGCCCAGTCCCTTGGGCTTTGGAGTCTTGGTGCGGTAACGATGGGCCTGGCTACTACAGGATTGGTGCTGGCCTGGCGGCGGGGCGACGCGCCACTCAATCCCGGTAAGCGCTTGCCATTCGGAAAAGTACTGTGGAAGGTCGCCCCGCCTGGTATCAGCCTGGCGCTGGCGACCATTGGTTACGGCACCCTTACCGCGTTCATCGCACTGTATTACAACGCTCGGGGCTGGGACGGCGCAGCTTGGTGTCTGACCGCTTTCGCCTTTGCCTTTATCGGGACACGCTTGTTGTTCCCCAATCTGATCAACCGTGTGGGCGGTTATTCGGTGGCCATGGTGTGTCTGGTGGTCGAGATATTCGGTCTGCTGTTGCTCTGGCTGGCGGAGGCGCCAAGTTTCGCCCTGGCTGGTTCGGCGCTGACTGGCTGCGGGCTTTCGCTGCTTTATCCAGCGCTGGGCGTGGGCGTTGTGTCTCGTGTCGGAGTTGCCAATCGCAGCTCAGGACTCAGCGTTTTTGCGATGTTCTTCGACCTGTCGTTGGGTCTGTCTGGTGCATTAATGGGGCTATTGGCCGCGTACATTGGTATGCAGAGCATTTTCCTCGGCGCGGCTGTGGTCGCAGTCGGCGGGCTGCTCATTGTATGGCTGCTGCTCAGGCAAGAGAGGGCGGCGCAGCTGTGAACGTTTGGCTTGCCCGCAACGGGTCGCGCCTCGACAAGCCCATATCTAAAGTCGCCAGCCGATAGGCGCTACTGGGCGACCGAGCACATCTGAACATCCAGCTCGGCTCGTTTTGCCAAGGCTACAGCGCTGGGACGGTTATCCGTTTTGCTGCGCTGCAGCTGTTTCCAGAACTCCAATGGCTGCTTGGTACTTTGATCGGAATGCTTCACGAGTCTTTCAAGGGTCTTGCTGCTCATACCGCCTCCGAGAGTTCATTCGAGTAATGGTTAGAGAGTCGCATCCTTGCGCCAGCCGTCGCGGCTTTCCTTACGGCTGACAGTGCCGAAAATGGATTACAGCTTGTTGACAAATCGGACCCGACCGTTCCATCGGACGGACGGCAAGACAGGATATATTTTGGCTGGGTGGCACTTTGAATCCATATTCCAATAGACGCGGCGCCGGTGCTGCATTTGCCGTTTCGTTGCTATTACAGCGCAATCGGATTCAGCGATTCTGCGCATAAGAACTTCGATTTTATATATATCGCCGCTTATCGTCTCATGGGGCGTCTTTAGAACTCTTGCCCGCTTGTTGCTCTCCTAACAGTGTGGTGGTTGTAGTGCTGCCGCCACGCTTCGTTTATACCAAGTAACTGGAGAAATCCCATGTCGAATGATAAGAGCGGAAATCCGGGTAACTTTGCAAACGATCGCGAGAAGGCTTCCCAAGCGGGCCAATCAGGCGGTCACAACAGTGGTGGAAACTTCGCAGATGATCCCCGGCGCGCTTCTGATGCAGGCCAGAAAGGCGGCCAGAACAGCGATGGTAACTTTGCCGATGATCGTCAGAAGGCTTCAGAAGCAGGACAGAAGGGCAGACAGAGCAGCAGCGGCGGTGGCAATTTTGCAAACGACCGCGAAAAAGCTTCAGAAGCCGGCCAGAAGGGCGGCCAGAATAGCCACGGTGGCGGCCGCAACTCCTGATGGGCAAGGCTATCGCTAGCCAGATAAGCGACGGGGCTCGGTTAGGCGAGCCCCGTTTTTAGTTAGTGATTGCTTATCTGCTAAAGTCAGTTTGATGCGCCGGTGTCGAGGGTGAGCATTGATTTAACCAGACATATCTAATTGCTAACTGATATATATTGGCTAGATGCTCATTATGAAGATGCTGCACTGCATCCAATCTGTGCATCCGTTGGGTCGATGGGTTTGCGTCGTCCTGTTACTTATAGAGGTAACTAAGAGGCGCAGCCGGATTGCTAATGTGCAATTGCAAACTATCCTCGTCAGCTTTATTTATGGCTTGCTTAAGTAGTTTACCCACCGGCGCGTTTAATACACGCGACGTAACGGTCATTAACGCGGTTGGCGAACCAGGCCGTCGTCAAGTTGCGAGTGATCTTCGGGCTTTCCAGACGAATACCGGGGAGCACTGCACGCGGTAGCGGCTTACCAGCTCGCTTCTCTGCTAACGCGAACACGCGTTTATAGAGTTCGGTCTTTTCAAAACCATGAGTGTCGCCGCGCTCCAAAGCATTGCGGATTGCGCTTTCACTCATGTCCAATTTGCTTGCTAGCGAACGAACGGCCATTTCGGTCTGACCGACTTTGCTGCTGCCATGAATGATGAGATCGCCATCCAGCGCCAATTTGGTGCTGGTCAGTCGACTCACGGCATTTTGAAACGCCGCATTACGGCTCGCATACCAGCCTGCGTTGAAGTCAGCAAAACGATACAGCGGTTCTGTATAACTGGCCGGATAGTCGAGCAAGTGGGCGATGCCGAAGTACATACCGCCACGCCGAGTGAATACTTCATCGCGGATCGAGCCCTTGCGCTCATAGGGATACTCCCAACGACGGTCTTCGGCGAACGCAATGCTGACCTGCATCGGTCCGCCAGTCTTCACCGGGTTGAGCGTGCCGAATAGCTGTTTGCCGAGCGGCATGATGCCGAGGAAGTCGTCGAAGATCGCGCTCAGCTGTTCTTCGGTACGCACAGCTGCAAGTCGCTGGCTGTAGGTCTTTCCGTTCGGTGACTTCACATCGAGCGCCGCATCAACAACGAAGCGCGGGACATGCAGCCGGGATGCGCGGCGGTAGATTTCTTCCCGAGCGATTTTCGATAGACCCGGAACCGGCGGTGTCGCCTGAAATGTGGATTCCTGAACAGTGACAGCTAGCACCGAGCAGATATTTTCATTGTTTGGCGGAATATCCAGGGCATCGAATGCCGAATAGATATCAGTGGCCCAACCCTGCCGGTCCGGAATGTTGCTGGGTATCAGCCGGACGATCTTCGCTTTGACCTCGTCTGGCCGCGGCGCTGGCACTTCCGGCTGTTGCGTACCGCAGCCGGCCAGGGCCATCAGTACTGCCGATATAACCACGGCTGTGAAGGATCCAGGGACGCCGGTTCTGGCTGACGCGCGGGGCGCCCCTGTGCTTAAGGTAATAATGCGCTTCGAGATTTGAAGACTCATGGGGCCCTGATTCATGGATAAGTAGGCTTCGGACAGTGAAACAGACGAAGCCGTTCTGCGGCCTGCTTGGTGCGATAAGTCGTTCAGGGCGATGTTTTTCACCATCTACCGTGCTTCGGGCTTCGGTGGTGCATTACCAGTGGCGCCCACGCATTTCCCGGAAATCTGCCAATAATAAGATCGGCTAACGTTTCGGTTTTTCTGCATTATCCGATCCGAGCGCCATGTAAAAAGTTGCCCAGGCCGCTAACCTTAAGCGCTCAGCTACACGGTGAAGGTGTTGCCATGGCTCATGCGACGTTCGATGATCAACCGGTACGTGCTAAATCCAGTTTCTGGCGCGATCCCAGCTTGCCGTTCATCGAGGCACGAACGGTATTGGATGGTCGAAGCGTCTGCTATGCACGGCACAGCCATGAGACATTTTCCATCGGGCTGATCGATAGCGGTACCAGCAGCTATATCAACGGGGAGTACCAGTGCCGGATCGAGGCGGGCACGTTGGTCTTGATGAACCCCGGGGACGTCCATGCGTGCAACCCAATCCAGAATCAGCCCTGGGCTTACCGAATGCTCTATGTCGACACGGCCTGGCTTAGCGGGCTTCAGGATGGACTGGGCATGGCCGGCGTCGGCTTTCGCCGCTTCTCTGCGATTCTGACGCGCGATCCGCGGTTGCAAGTTGGCTTCGATCGGTTTTATTCAGTGCTCACCGACGAAGACGCGGCGCCGCTGCACAAGGAGGATGCTGCCGTATCGTTTTTCACTTCCCTGCATGAGCAGCTGGGGTTCGAGAAGGTCGCCCCAGTGAGTGATGCGAAGCTGCAGCGCGCTGCGAAATTCATCGCTGAGAACTACCCGCGGTCGCTCATGCTGGACGAGATCAGTCATGCGGCAGGTGTTTCGCCGTCGAGCCTGATTCGTGCATTCAAGAAGCACTTCGGTATGACTCCGCATGCTTATCTGACCAACCGTCGTGTGCAATTCGCGCGCTCCGAGTTGCGGCATGGCCGGCCTATCGCGGATGTTGCGCTGGCGGCAGGGTTTGCTGACCAGGCGCACCTGCAGCGTGCCTTCAAGCAATTGCTGGCGGCGACGCCGGGGCATTACCGCGACGCTCGACGCACCCAGCGTCAGGGCAACAGCAAGTAAAGCGCACATCCCAGCAGCAACGCGGCCATAAGACGGTTGAACAGGCGCAGCCGGGCGGGCTCCTGAAGGTAGTGCTGCAGAAATGTGCCGGCGTAGGCCCAGCACGCCAGCGATGCATAGCAGATGACGAAGTAGATGGCAGCGAAGCGTCCAACCGACATGAGATCGCCTGCCGCGGCGAACAATCCCATGCCCGCCACCGATGCCAGCCAGGCTTTCGGGTTGAGCCATTGCATCGCCGCGCCGTGAAGCAGGGAGGGCGCAAGTGCAGGCTTGTCAGTTGCCAGGTGGCCGTCGTCGGTTGCCAGGCGAAACGCCATATAAACCAGGAATGCAACGCCAGCCAACTTGATGGATGCGGTCAGCCATGGCCAGCGAGCCAGCAGCTCGTTCAGTCCCAGGCCTATCAACAGCAACAACCCTGTAAAACCGATAGTCGCCCCGCTGACGTGGCGCATGGCCTGACGTAAGCCAAACTGCGCGCCAGCGCTAAGCGCAACGATATTGACGGGGCCGGGTGTGATGGAAGAGGCCAGCGCAAAGGCCGCCATGGACAGCAAAAGACTCATTAAAAGCTCCTGAAGAATCATGAGAGATGACGGCGAAGATAGAGCGCGCGGCTGGGGCGGTATTGAAGAAAATGCGCATGTCGGGATTGCTAGCGATGGGGCACTAAGCAGCCCCCATCGTGGGTAAACCTCCGGATATAAAACTCGGCGGACCCATTGCAGTCCAAGCCCTGCCTCCCCTCGGGGAGCCGCTGCATAACGACTGCGCTTCAACCAATGGGAGACCCAATGGCCACAATCGATCTGCTGATCAGTGACTGCGACGGCGTGATCGTCGACAGCGAAATCATCAGCCACCGCGTGCTGTTCGAGGCCTTGAGCCTTCATGTACCGGCCGAGCGGCTGCACGAAGCGCTGGAGGGCACCTTTGGCCTGACCGTGCCGAGCATTATTGATCTGATAGAAAAGCGCTTCGACCTGAAGCTGCCGAAGACTTTCGATGAAGATCTGCGGCGCCAGTCGGAAAAAATCGTCGCAGATGAAGTTCAGGCGATCCCGGGCGTTCGCGAAGCTTTGATAGGGATTGAGCTGCCGCTGGCCGTCGCGTCCAACAGCCGGCTGCACAATGTCGAGTCATCCCTGCGCCGCGCCGGACTGATCGAGCGCGTGGCGGGCAATATCTTCTGTGCCGAGATGGTGCCTTCGCCCAAGCCTGCGCCGGATGTGTACCTTCTCGCTGCAGAGCGCATGGGGGTTGCACCTGGACACTGCCTGGTGGTCGAAGACAGCCCGACCGGCGTATTGGCCGCTCGAACCGCAGGGATGCAGGTAATCGGCTTCACCGGCGCAAGCCACATTCCGGCAGGCCATGATGTGGCGTTGCGTGAACTGGGCGTTGCCGCCGTGATCAGCGATATGCGCGACCTGCCTAAGACTGTCGAGTGGTTCCTGTCACGGTGAGGCAGTACGGCAATTTCGATCCCGGCATTGGCTGTTGTAAGCGCACCTTGTGCGCAAACCTTACTTTTCCTTTACGTCCGCTACACACGAAGCTGACTTTCTTGAGCGTAGAGTCTGCATCAGGCTGATGGAACGGCCGGCTCCCTTAGGTGGGTTTGCCGCGAACAGGCTGTCGGCTATAGAGTCAGCACCGTGCGCGCGGCAACCCGCTGCTTTTTTTGATCCGGATCCGCTGCGGCGCGAAACCCGGTTGCTTCATCCTTTTTTCCATCGTGGAGAGACTCGTCACCATGATTCCTCGCAAGAATTTTCTGGCTGCAGTGGCCGGGCTGGCGTTGTTCGGACAGACGCTCATCGCCAATGCCGACCTGCCGGACTTCACTCCGCTCGTCGAAGATGCTTCCCCAGCGGTTGTGAACATCAGTACCAAGCAGAACCAACCCGTGCGCGGTGCGCAGGCGCAAATGCCTGATCTGGAAGGCATCCCGCCAATGTTCCGTGAGTTTTTCGAGCGCGGCATGCCGCAGCGGCCAGACCGTCGCCGGGAAGCGCAATCACTCGGCTCCGGTTTCATCATTTCTAAAGATGGTTACGTTCTGACCAACAATCATGTGGTTGCGGATGCTGACGAAATCATCGTCCGTCTACCGGATCGCAGCGAGATGCAGGCCAAGCTGGTCGGCGCTGACCCACGCAGCGATGTGGCCTTGCTGAAGATCGAAGGCGACGAGCTGCCTATCGTCAAGATCGGTTCTTCCGAGGCGCTGAAAGCAGGCGAGTGGGTTGTGGCCATCGGCTCGCCGTTCGGCTTCGATCACACCGTCACTGCGGGTGTAGTCAGCGCAACGGGCCGCAGCCTGCCGAACGAGAGCTACGTGCCTTTCATTCAGACGGACGTGGCAATCAACCCCGGCAACTCTGGAGGCCCGCTGTTCAATCTGAAAGGTGAGGTCGTGGGTATCAACTCGCAGATCTTCACTCGCTCCGGTGGTTTCATGGGGCTGTCGTTCGCCATTCCGATCGACGTCGCCATGGATGTTGCCAATCAGCTGCGTGAAGACGGCAAGGTCAGCCGCGGTTGGCTCGGTGTTGTCATTCAGGAAGTGAACAAGGACCTGGCGGAATCCTTTGGCCTGGAACGTCCTGCCGGTGCGCTGGTCGCCCAGGTGATGGATGGCGGGCCGGCGGCAAAAGGCGGCCTGCAGGTTGGCGACGTGATTCTGAGTGTCGACGGTAAATCCATCGATATGTCCGGCGACCTACCTCATCTTGTCGGTGCAATGAAACCGGGTAGTAAAGCCAAGCTCGACGTAGTGCGTGACGGCAAGCGCAGGTCCTTGACCATCGAAGTGGGCGCGCTGCCAGAAGATGGTGACCAGTTGGCTTCGGCCGGTGGCCCGGGCAGCAGTACCAAGAGCAACAATCGCCTCGGCGTTGCTGTGACCGAGCTGACTGACGCGCAACGCCAACAGCTGGAAATCAATGGCGGTGTGGCAATCACCGAGGTCAGTCAGGGGCCCGCCGCGATGATCGGTATGCGTCCTGGCGACATCATCACGCACCTGAACAATGAAGCGATCGATTCGGTGAAGAAGTTCACCCAGGTCGTCAAGGACCTTCCGAAGAACCGCTCGGTATCGATGCGAGTGCTCCGTGACGGTCGAGCCAGTTTCATAACCTTCAAACTGCCCAAGTAACCCTTCGGCAACGCGATAAAGAAGGCCCGCCTTGTGCGGGCCTTCTTTATTTCCTTGGTCTGGACTGGCGCGCGCTACGCTTTCTGGATCGGCTGTTTGCTGGAATAGCAACCAGCCGGTTCTGATCAATCCACCACGAACAGCTTGGCTCCCGTGGCGGTTGACGAGCGATGGGTCTCGGCATTGTCGGCAACTTGATAGCTCATGCCTGGGGTGAGTATGAAGCGGCGCCCGTCCTCCAGTTCCGTGTGCAGTTCGCCTTCCAGGCAAAACAGGATATGGCCTTTGCTGCACCAGTGATCGGCAAGGTAGCCAGGGCTGTATTCCACGATCCGCACACGAATATCCCCAAATTGTCGACAGCGCCAGGTTGCCGTACCCATTTCACCGGCATGCTCGCCGGGCTTTACCGTTTGCCAATCCGTGATGCCGAAGGAATGTCGTTCAGCTGCATAGGGTTCGAGCTCCAGTTGGTTTGCTATCAGGGGGGCGTGGCGGGCCGGCATCGCCGAGGCACAGCTCGGGAGGCTCATCATCCGCATTTTGTCATGAGGAGCGGTAGCGGCCGGCTGAGCAAGCGTAACGGCAGTCGGATATTGGCGCAGCTGAACTGGACCTGGGCTTGGCTTTACCAAGTACCCATGCTCACCTCGAGCAGATCGCTTAAGCTACGGCCTTCCGCACGACATCGCATTTATTCCCACAGTAATTTTGCGACTTTCCCAATCGAGTCGTCAGGGTGAGGTTAGTTTGAATCAACCAAATGGAGCCAAATCTCGGCGATCCGTGCCATTGCGCAGTCGTTTGCTGACGATTGCGATGGCTGGCATCTTGCCGCTGGCTCTAGTCGCCGGCTTGGGCATGGTCTCGATCGTCAGTGAGCAGAAGGAGCTGGCCAAACAGCGCAGCCTTGAGGCTACGCGGTTGGCTGCGACTGCCGTTGAAGTCGAGCTGAGCAGGTCGCTCAACGTACTGCAGGCCTTGTCCAAATCTCCATTGCTCGACGCAGACGATCTTGACGGTTTTGCCGACATGGTTCGGCGGGTTTTGCCGTCGGTGCCCAGCTGGCATGCCGTGCTCATCATCGATCAGACCGGACAGGTGCTGCGCCGGGTGTCGCTGCAGTCTCTCTCCAACTCGTCATCCATCGCGGAGCCGGAGAGCTTCATCGAACTGCTACGCAGTAGGGGACCACAGATTGGCAATATGGCGAGAGGCCCCAGCGGTTCCTGGGGTATCCCGTTGCGGGTGCCGGTAAACACCGATGCTGATGAAGAGCCCCGGTATGTGCTCACCGCTGTGCTACAACCGCAGGCCATCGCCGATGTGATCAACAATCGCCGGCTCCCGGAAGGTTGGGTCAATACGGTACTGGATGCCAATGGTGTGCGTATCGCCCGCTCGATGCGTCACCAGGAAACCGTTGGCGGCGTGGCTGCGCCGATGCTTCAGCAAATGCTGGAAGAGAATCCGAGCGAGGAGGGTGCCGGTCGCTCCGAATCGGTCGAAGGGAAAGCGCTCTACACCTCCTTTGTTCGCTTGCAGCCCTCAGGGTGGGTAGTTGCCACGGGCATTCCAAGCGCGCTGGTGGAAGCGGGCGCCGCACGAGCTTATACGCTCTATGGCGGTGGTCTCTTACTGTCCTTGCTATTCGCGGTAGCGGCAGCGCTTTTCGCGACGCGCCGGATCAACGTGCCAATGGAGCAATTACGCGACGCGGCGCAGGACATTGGCCAAGGCCAGCTCGTCCAGGCGCCCGAAAGTGAGATCGAAGAGATTCGCGAGGTCGGACGCGCCTTGGCGAGTGCGGCACAGGCGCGCCGGACGAGCGAAGCGGAGCGCGACACCATGCTGTCCCGGTTGGCGCTGGCACAGCAGGACCTGACCCAGCAGGTCAGTGATCTGGAGCTGATACAGGAATTGAGCAATCGCCTGTTGCAGATGCCTAGGCTCAATGAGCAGTTGCAGGCGATCATCGATACTCTTTGTACCCTGCATGGCGCTGAGCATGGGTTGCTGGCACTTAGCGATGGCTCGAAACCATTGCGCATTCATGCATCAAGAGGTTTTTCCGTCGACTCGCTGGCGATCATGGACAACGTGGAGCCTGGCCTTGGCGCGTGCGGGATTGCTGTCCAGGACGGCACGCGGGTGGTTGTGGCGGACACCGAAACCGACCCGCGCTTCCGCGAGTTCGTTACGGTGGCTCGGACCGAGGGTTTCCGTTCGGTTCATAGCACGCCCATCCGGCACAGCGATGAAAGCGTTCTGGGAACCCTGACAGTACAGCTGAAAGAGGCCAGATCGCCGACCCAGCGGGAGATTCGTTTGGCGGATCTCGCTGCAGGTATTGCAGCGGTATTCATCGACCGAGCGCGTGCGCAGTCCAAGGTCGGCATGTTGGAGCAAAGGCTCCAGGTCGCGCTTGATTCCTCGACCGTCCCCTTCGCAATCGTTACGCCGCGGCATGACGAGTCGGGCGAGCTGAACGATTTCATCCTCGAATTCATCAACCCGACCGGGGCTGCCAGCCTGCGTGGCACCGTGACTGATCTGGTCGGACGCAGGCTGCGAGAAGTGCTTGGGCCCAACGCCAACCCGCAAGCGCTTGAGACGTTGGCAGAGGTGATGCAGTTTCAGCAGCCGCGTGATCTGGAAATGCGCAGCACGGCGTTCAACAGTGAGCGATGGGTTCGCCTGATTGCCACGCCGTTCGATTCGAGCGTGGCGGTCTGGTTTGCTGATGTCACGCAGGCCAAGCACCAAGAGCAGGCGATCCTGGAATCGGATCGTCGCAAGGACGAGTTTCTGGCCACACTTGCTCATGAGCTTCGCAATCCACTCGCACCGATCCGTCTGGCAGCCGGCATCTTCGGCTCTGCCTCGGCGTCGGATGCGCAGAAGCAGCGCAGTCAGCAGATCATCGAGCGTCAGGTACGGCACATGGCATTGCTCCTGGATGACCTGTTCGACATCTCCCGCATTACCCTTGGCAAGTTGGTCTTGCGCAAGGAAAGACTGGATCTGCGTACCGTCGTCGAGGCTGCCATCGAAACCGCACGCGCGAAGATCGAGACCAAGCAGCATGAGTTGAAGGTGACGTTACCGGCGCAGCCCATTTTGCTGGAAGCTGACCCACTGCGCCTCGAACAGATCCTGACCAACCTGATCAACAACGCGGCCAAGTTCACTCCGAACGGGGGCTGCATTCGCATCACTGCTACGACCGATCAGGGTAATGCGGTTGTCACCGTTGCTGACAACGGCCTGGGTATCGCGAAAGAAAATCTCAAGCTGATCTTCGAGCGATTCGCTCAGGTGCCCGTCTCCGGCACTCATGTCAACACGGGGCTCGGGATTGGGTTGGCGCTGGCCAAGGGCTTGGCGAAGCTACATGACGCCGAGCTGCGCGTGCACAGTGAAGGTCTGGGGCATGGCGCGGCGTTCAGCTTGTGCCTGCCTGCCTTACCGGTCAGCGATCTCGCCGAAAGTGGCAGTACATACCAAAGCGTGACCGTGAACAAGCGGCGCATCCTGGTCGCTGACGACAACCGGGACATCGCCGAAACCATGGCTGAGATACTTCGGCTCGAAGGCCACGAAGTGCATCTGGCATTCGACGGCGTCGAAGCATTCGAGCGCTATCAGCAACTCGAGCCGGAAGTGGTGCTGCTGGATATCGGCATGCCTGGCCTGCGCGGCGATGAAGTGGCGCGCATGATTCGGGGCCAGCCAGTGGGTACCAGCGTCAAGCTGATCGCCATCACCGGTTGGGGGCAGCCGAGTGACAAGGAAAATGCGAGAGCGGCGGGATTCGATATGCACATGACCAAACCGGTCGACATCCAGCGGCTAATCTCGGTAGTGGGCGAATGAGCACGTGTCCGACCATAGGCGGGCTATCTTCCTCGTCGCACTTGAGGTAGAAACGGCATCTTGCACGCTGAGTTCAGCAAGACAGGTACACGCCCTTCGCTGAAGCGGATGGTTGCTAGAGCTGTCGAGTGGCACGCTGCATGCATTGTGCAAATTGCCGTGGCTCAGGCTCGCGGCAGTGATGTGATATCGGGAGAGACTGCAACGGCTTCGCCATCAGCAGCGCCGAAGGAGCAACCGCCCCGGAAACTCTCAGGCAAAAGGACCGATATCACCGGTGAACTCTGAAGAGCCGCCGGGCCGTTCGTCGCCCGTCGCACCGAAGGAGCAAGCGAGCGCGCTCGTGAAACTCTCAGGTCCAGAACAGAGGGGGCGCCTGATCCGCACGATGCGGACGGGCTCTAACCCTTGACGTTCTGGAGCTGCACCATGAAAAAAACTATCGCTGTCGTTGGTGGCGGAATCACCGGCATCACAACGGCCTATGCTCTGGCCAAGCGTGGCTTCGCTGTAACCCTCTTCGAAAAGCACCGCTACGCGGCAATGGAAACTTCTTTTGCCAACGGCGGCCAGCTATCTGCCTCCAATGCTGAGGTATGGACACACTGGTCAACCATCCTCAAAGGCATCAGGTGGATGCTCAAGAGTGATGCGCCGCTGCTGGTCAATCCCAAGCCCAGCTGGCACAAGTTGTCCTGGTTCGCTGAGTTCATCGGTTCGATCCCGCAGTACCGGCATAACACCGTCGAAACCGCACGCCTGGCTATCGCGGCGCGTGATCACCTTTTTGCCTGGGCCGAGGAGGAGGGTATCGACTTTGATCTGAAAAAAGCCGGAATCCTGCATATCTACCGCGACAAGGCTGGTTTCGATCATGCCGGCAAGGTTTCGACCATGCTTGCCGAGGGTGGCTTGCCTCGCCGCAGCGTTACACCTGATGAGATGCGTGCCATCGAGCCGACGCTGGCTGGGCAATATTACGGTGGCTACTACACCGAGTGCGATTCCACCGGCGACATCCACATGTTCACTAACGGCCTCGCGGCGGCGGCCATTCGCCTGGGTGTGGAATGCCGTTATGGGCAGGAAGTCAAAGGCGTAAGGACAGATGGAAAGCGGGCCAGCATCATCCTCGGTACTCCCGGTGGTGAGGAAATTTTTCAGTTCGATGGCATGGTGATCTGCGCCGGCACCGCCAGCCGGGCATTGGCGTCGCAATTGGGCGACCGCGTGAATATCTACCCGGTGAAGGGGTATTCGATTACGGTCAACCTCAACGATGAGGCCAGCCGCGCCGCAGCTCCCACGGTCAGCCTGCTTGATGACGAAACCAAACTGGTGACCAGTCGCCTCGGTGATAGCCGTTTGCGTGTGGCCGGCACGGCCGAGTTCAACGGCTACAATCGCGACATCCGTGCCGATCGGATTCGCCCGCTGGTGGAATGGGTTGCCGAGTGCTTTCCGGGTGTCAGTACCCAGAGCGTAGTGCCATGGGCCGGGTTGCGCCCGATGATGCCAAACATGATGCCCAAGGTCGGCCGCGGCAGTTCATCGTGCGTGTTCTACAACACCGGGCATGGGCACCTCGGCTGGACACTCTGCGCCATCACCGCGGACATGGTGGCTGATGTAGTGAGCGACTCGATGGGAGCTGCTGGCTCTCCAGTGACGTCCGGCGTGCGGCCGGCTCACGCTTGAAGCCTGCGACGGTTGCCTCGACAGAGGCAACCGTCGTGAATGCCACTTGGCTTAGGGCGGCTCAGGCGCCCGCGCTGTTGTCAGTGGTGGCGGGTCACTGCGGCAATGGCTTCTATAAGTTCGGCCTGAGAAAAAGGTTTGGCAAGCAGCGGGATCTTGGTTGCGGCGGTGCCCGCCGGAATCTCGGCATAGCCACTTACGATCAGAATCGGCAGGTCTGGCTGCGTTCTGCGCACCTCCAGCGCAAGCTGGGCACCGGTCATCTTCGGCATCGCGTGGTCGGTGATCAGCAGATCGAACTGCGAAGCCTTGAGCTGCTCCAACGCCTGCGCGCCCGAATGCGCGGTTGACACCTGGTGACCTTCATCACGCAACATCTCAGCGGTGTTGAACAGCACCAGCACGTCATCATCCACAGCCAGGATGTTCAACCGGGCCGGATCACCGGACCGATCACCGCTCGTTGTGACAGTGGCTTCAGCGGCGATGCTCTCCTGAATGGCCGGCAACCATATCTGTGCGGTTGTGCCTACGCCAACTTCGCTGCGTAAAACCAGCGTGCCGCCCGATTGCTCAGCGAAACCATGGACGATTGAAAGCCCTAGCCCCGTGCCTTTGCCGACGCCCTTGGTTGTGTAGAAGGGTTCGGTGGCGCGTTGCAGTGTGGCTTCATCCATGCCGTTGCCTTCATCGGTTACAGCAAGGCACAGATAGGTGCCGGGGCCGAGGCCGCTCTGGCGTTCGATCCGTTCCCTGTTCGCGCTGATGACGATTCGACCGGCCCCATTGATAGCGTCCCGTGCGTTGAGCACGAGATTGAGCAAGGCTGTCTGCAGCTGATTGGGGTCGGCGTTGATGCTCGGCAGATTCGCTTCGACTTGCATCTCGATGGTCACTGCAGGATCCAGCGAGCGCTCCAATAGCTCGCTCATCTCATCGATCAATCGGCCTGGCTGAATTCGCTCGGCGAGTAAATCCTGCTTGCGGGCGAACGCCAGCATGCGACGTGTCAAGGATGCGCCGCGCTCGGCCCCAATTCGCGCGTTGTCGATCAGCCGCAGCAAGGGCGAGTCAACGGGGACCCGTTTGCGCAGCAGTTCCAGATTGCCCATGACGGCAGTGAGCAAGTTGTTGAAGTCGTGAGCGATCCCACCAGTCAGGTTGCCGAGCGCTTCCATCTTCTGAGCTTGCTGCAACGCCTGCTCGGCCTGTACCCGCGCCGTGCTGTCCACTGCCTCTGGAACAATGCCAACTACCGTGCCGGCTTCGTCGAGTACCGGCCTGATCGAGAAGTCGAAAGAATGTACGCCGTCGCGCAGCTGTAATTGCATGCTCAGGTTCTCGCTGCCGCCTGCTGCCGCCGTCGTGACACCTTTTCTGATCGTCGGAAGCATGCCGGGCGTGGCGCTGAACCAGGGCGTCGACCAGAAGGCCATACCCACCAGCTCATCGAGCTGCGAGCCTGTGCCTGCAAGCGAAGTGGGATTGGCGTAAACGAGATTGCCATCTGGGCTGAGCAGCCACTGATACAAATGAGAGCTGGCTGCGACGGTTCGGATTTGCGCCTCGCTCTGGGCCAGCGCAGCGGTCCGCTCCTCGACTTGGCGCTCCAGCTCTTCACGGAAGCGTTGTTCGGCGAGCCGCACGGCCGCTTCGGAGCGCACACGCTCTATATGTGCCCAGGACCGCTCTGTCACTTCTGTCAGCAGGGCCAGCTCCTGCGGTTTCCATCTGCGTGGCGTCCTGTCATGGATCGCCATGAGTGCAGTCAGCTTGCCTTCCTTGATCAGCGGCATGCAGATGGTGGCTGCCAGATCGAGGTTGAGAAATGTGGCCGCTTCGTGGGCGGGCAATTGCTCTGCGTTGTCATCGAGAATCAGCGGCAGACCTGCATGCAGGTTGGTCTGGGCAAGATGACCGAAAGCGGCGAGGCTGTAGTGACCGACAATTCCCCGCGCACCCGGAGCCGCCCAGTTACCGCGGATCGTGAAGCCATCCTCGTCCGGGTCCATGTCGGCGTAGGCGCAAACGGTTACGCGTAGATGCTGGCCGAGCGATTCGGTTGTGATGGCCAGAATGGTGTCGGCATCGGTATGGGCGGCCGTCGCCTTGCCCAGCGCATCAAGAAAGCCTGTTCGTCGTTCCGCCTGCGCACGCTGGGTAACATCGTGTCCCTGGACGAAAATGCCGCTTACGGCACCCTGGCTGTCGATGACCGGCTGGAAAACGAAGTCGAGGATGAATGCCTCTTCTGGTTGCCCAGCATTGCGCTGGATATTCAGCTCCACGGAAGTGCCTACATAAGCGGTGCCGCTTCGATAGACCTGATCCAGCAATTCGATGAAGCCTTGCCGCGCGATCTCGGGCAAAGCATCACGAACGGGCAGCCCTATCAGGTCGCGGTTGCCGAGGAGGTTGGCGTAGGCCGGATTGGCCATTTCGAAGCGATGTTCCGGCCCGCTGAGCATTGCCATTATTCCAGGCGCCTGCTCGAACAGTTGGGTCAGGCGTTGCTTCTCGGCAAGTAGATGGCGCTCGGCCCTGACGCGCTCAGTGGTTTCCACGACGAAAGCGATGACACCGGCGGGCGTGCCCGCCTCATCGAGCACAGGGGAATAATCCAGGTTCATCCACACCTGTTCGGGCCGGCCGTTGCGGTGCAACGTGAGTTCCTGATCCCTGTAGGCGAGGGTGCCGCCGGCCAGGCACACTCGCATGACCCGGTCGTTGAACTCCGCCACCTCCGGCCAGCCCTTGCGAACCTCCGAGCCTAACAGCTGCGGATGCCTGCCAGCGGCGAACACCGAGTAGGCGTCGTTATAGAGCATGATGCCCTGTTCGCCCCACAGCAGCACGATGGGCACCGGCGACAACAGCAGCATGGATGTGACGGTCTTGAGGCTCTGCGGCCATTGTGCAGGCGGGCCGAGCGAGGTGCCGGACCAGTCATGTGTGCGAATGAGTGCGCCCAGTTCGCCGCCTCCCAGGGGGAATTCGGCTTCATCCGGCGCCGTGGGTGCTTCTGCTGTCATCGAAGAATTCATTCTGGATTTGGTGGTACAGGAAGTCGTCCGTGCGTGGCCACCGAGGGGTAGCGCTCAACATTGTCGACTAACAGGCTTTGATCACGCTGAAGCGGCAAAGTTGGACTGCATATCGCTGGCCGTGCGCTTCGTCACATTCAATCGTCGCGGGTTAAGACTTCCAGCAGCTCGATCTCGAATAGCAGATTCGAGTTTGGCTTGATGTGCTCGCCAATTTGGCGCTCGCCATAAGCGAGGTTTGCGGGCACGAAGAGTTTGCGAATGCCGCCCACCCGCATGCCCATCAGGCCGATATCCCACCCCTTGATCACGCGTCCTGTACCAATCACGCACTGGAAGGGCTTGCCTCGCTCGTACGAAGAATCGAAGGTGGTGCCGTCTTCGAGCTGGCCGCGGTACTGAGTCGTGATCAGCGCGCCCTTGGACACGGCCTTGCCGTCCCCAAGGCGGACGTCATCTATCTGCAGTTCGTTACTCATCATCTCCCTCATAATATGTAAATCGCCTAAACCAAGACCTGACGAGTGCTGGCAATGAGCTGGTGGACCTGCTTCTCAACCTGTGCTGTTGTGGGTGTTTCCGGCCCTCTGCCGCGGGGGCAGGGCAGGCTCTCGGTGGTGCCGAACAACCGGCAGATCAAGGGGCGCTCGTCGTATGCCTCGCAGCCGTTCGGCCCAAGGTGCACGCAGTTCCACTGCGCCAGCGCTTCATCATGCTGCGATGCGCTCCGGTGCGGCAGGCGAGCCATTTCTTCGGAAGAGGCGGTCACCGGGCCGCAACAGTCGTGGCAGCCGGGTACGCAGGCAAAGCCTGGAATCTGTCGGCGAAGGTGTTCGATCTTGCGATGGGTACAGGTCATGCGTGGTACTTGCTATCGGGGGCGGCATGTTACCTGTCTGGACGCCACATGCCTGCCCCTGTCGCCTCGCTTATTGCGTATCGACGATGTCACTCCACTCATCATGCTTCTTGACGTAGGCGGCGACGAATTCGCACTGAGGTACGACCCGCTTGCCACGTTGGCGAACGTCGTCTAGCGCTTCGCGGATCAATTTGCTTCCCATGCCCTGTCCCTCCAGGCTTGGGTCAACTTCGGTGTGAGTGAATATCTGGCGATCGCCGTCTTGCTGATAACTGGCGACACCCAGCGCCTTGCCGTCCACGTCGAGCACATAGCGCTGCTGTTGGTGGTCGTGTCGCACGGTTGCGTGATTCGCGTTCATACAAAGGACCTCATATTCATTTCGGACATTGGGCGCATGTTCAGCAACCCTGGAGCGCGTCGACCAGGTGTTTTCCCAGTTCGATTCCACGGTCCCTCGCTTCGTCATAGCTGCGGTAATGCTGCTCTTGATCGACTTCCACAGGGACCACGATCTCGAGATCCTTGACGACCTCGGCGCCAACGGCCCAGAGGGTTTCGCCGAACGTCTCGTACTCGTAGCCGGTGAGGTGCACGATCACGTCATGGTCGCGGTAGACCAGACGATGGCTATGCGGAATCTGGTGATCACTGCCGCTCGGGATGTGGGCAGGGGTCTCGAAGTACGGCTGTTCGGCGTCCGGTTTGACTGCCTTGGTCATCGCTGGGCCTCCGCTGATTGGTCTAGCTTGGGCCTGGTAAGCGGGTGCATCGTTCCGTTGCGATGACGGTTCGGTTGCGATAAGGGCCGGGGACAGACGCATCGATCTCTCGCTGTCTGGCGAGGCACCGCGAGTGCCCCGGGGTAGCACTGAAGTACTGCTCTTTCACTGCCCAAGTCGAATGGCGGTCGGTGGCGCTCTGGATAGCATGGGGCATAACAACAAAACCCTGAGGCATAGATGACACGCTGCGCTCGCTTCCTACTGCGCGTGTTGGTGCTGCTTAGCGCGCTGGCCAGCCCGACGCTCTTCGCCCAGGTGCCCGAGGCCCAGATCCAGCAGCTTTTCCCCAAGGCCACGCGCATCGAGCCGAAACAGGCTGATCCGCCGGTCCAAAGCGTTTACCAGTTGGATGAACTGCTCGGCTATGCCTTCGAGTCCACCGATTACTCGAATCTGCAAGGCTTCTCCGGCAAACCGATCCGGCTGCTGATCGGTTTGGACACACGGGGCGTGCTCACCGGCGTGACCGTTCTGGAGCATCACGAGCCGGTGTTTCTGCACGGGCTCGGCGAGCAAACGCTATACGATTTCGTTGATCAGTATCGGCAAGTCTCTGTCGGGAAACCCATCGTGGTCGGTAGCCGTACCGCAGCGGGGAGCGCTGGCGATTCAGTTACCCTGCTCGATGGTGTGAGCAAGGCGACGGTGTCGGTCGTGATCCTCAACGAGACTGTGCTGCTGTCTGCCCTTAGTGTCGCGCGCAAATTGCTTGAAGGCTTTGCCAGTGGTCCCCTGGCGACGCCCAGGGCTGATCTTCATGAATCGCTCGATTGGGCGCAGCTGCTCGCGCGCGGCTTGCTCCAGCACTGGACCATCACTCGCAGCGAGCTGGAATCAGCGCTTGGCGGAACGCTTGACGACTACCCGGAAATCGATCCGGAGTACGACAGTCAGCCGTTCAGCGAGCTTTATTTCGCTTACCTGAATGCGCCAATGATCGGCCGGAACCTTCTCGGGGATGAGGGTTTCGCGCGGCTCAACGAAGAGCTGAAAGCCAACGAGCAGGCGCTGCTGGTGCTGTCATCGGGTATGTACCGTCATGTGCCGGACGACTTCGTTCCAGCGACAGTGCCCGCGCGGCTTGTCCTGATGCAGAACGATCACGCGATCGAGCTGCATGACATGAACTTCAACAACGGCGCGGTGAAGGATCAGCTCAACATACCAGTCGGTATGTCCATGGAGGGATTCGAGGCAAACATCTTTCGCATCAAGACGCACAATGCCTTCAACCCCGCCGAGCCTGCTGGCTTGCGCCTGAATGTAAGGCTGCAGCGCAACCACCTGGTGGAGAGCAGCACGCAGCTCACCCGCGGCTTTCAGCTCGATCCTTATCTATTCGAAACTGCAGATCCCCTGGTGGTCGTGGACCCGGCGCCAATCTGGCTGCGCATGTGGCATGAGCGTTGGTGGCAGATTAGCCTGCTCGGCGCGTCGCTGATCCTGCTGACCGGCGTGTTCATCTGGCAGCACCGCATCAGCAGAAACAGCCGAGGTTTCCACCTGTTTCGCGCGGGCTTTCTCATGTTCACGCTGGTGTTCATCGGGCTGTACGCCCAGGGCCAGCTCTCGGTAGTGAACATTTTCACGCTGCTGCTGGCGCTCTGGAATGACTTCGATATCCGCGTCTTCCTTATGGACCCTGTGATCTTCATCCTCTGGAGCTTCACCTTCATCAGCCTGTTGATCTGGGGGCGAGGGGTTTTCTGTGGCTGGCTCTGCCCGTTCGGCGCACTGCAGGAAATGCTCGGCTGGGCCGCAAAAGGCTTG
Organism: Stutzerimonas zhaodongensis; assembly: GCF_003696365.1. GTDB lineage: Bacteria > Pseudomonadota > Gammaproteobacteria > Pseudomonadales > Pseudomonadaceae > Stutzerimonas > Stutzerimonas zhaodongensis. Next base: position 940,009 of record NZ_RFFM01000001.1, on the reverse strand, counting down.
CGCATCCCGCAGTGGAAGATTTCAGACCGCAGTCATCATCGCTTGCAGTGGGTGAAATATCTGATTTTGATCGGCCTGGTGCCGACCGCTTTCTTTTCGCTAACGCTCGCCGAGCGGCTCGCTGAGGTGGAGCCGTTTAAGACCAGCATGACGCTGTTTTTCCTACGCTCATGGCCGTTCGTGCTGTACGCGCTGATCCTGCTCGGGCTCGGCCTGTTCGTGCACAAATTCTATTGCCGCTACGTATGCCCATTGGGCGCGGGACTGGCGATCCTCGGCAAGTTTCGTCTGTTTTCCTGGCTCGAACGCATCGATGCCTGCGGCCAACCTTGTCAGCACTGCAAGCATCAATGTGAGATCGGTGCGATCAAGCGCGACGGCCGTATCGACTATGACGAATGCATTCAATGCCTGGAGTGCATCGTGATCCTCAACAATGAAGGGCAATGCGTAGCGAGCATCAGTGCCCGCAAGAAGGCTGCGCGGGCAGCGCGGAGCGCTGAGGGCGAGCTGATCGTCACCGATGCTACGCAGCCACGTACGTCCGAAGCGCTATGACACGCGCAGATGTGACCGATGCGTTCTGCAGATATGCAGAGAGGGTCTGCAGGTTTGAGCGTTGTGCTTCGCCGCCACGCCGCTAGGATCGTGACCAGCTGCGCGGGAGAAGAACCGCGAACTACTGGTATCAGGGGAGATTCATATGGCCGATCGAGAAGTCGTCATCGTGGGCGCGGTGCGCACAGCAATCGGTTCCTTTGGCGGGGCATTGAAAGACGTTGACCTGATCTCCCTGGCAACGACCGCTTGCCGCGGTGCATTGGAGCGTTCTGGAATGCCGCCCGAGGCGGTCGGCCACGTCGTGATGGGTAACGTCATCCCTACCGAGCCGCGCGATGGCTACTTGGCGCGGGTGGCTGCTGTAGATGCGGGTATCCCGCTTGAGACTCCAGCGTTCAACGTAAACCGCTTATGCGGGTCCGGGCTGCAGGCCGTCATCTCTGCGGCGCAATCGATCCTCCTAGGCGACACCGACGTGGCAATTGGCGGCGGTGCCGAGAGCATGAGCCGCGGCCCCTTCATTCTCCCCAACATGCGTTGGGGTGCGCGGCTTGGCGATAGCCAGGCAGTCGATTACATGAACACCTTGCTGCACGATCCCTGGGGCAAGTTTCACATGGGCGTGACTGCGGAAAATGTTGCCCAGCGCTACGGCATCACTCGCCAACAGCAGGACGCTCTGGCGCTCGAAAGCCAGCAGCGCGCAGCGCGTGCACAGGAGCTGGGATATTTCCGCGAACAGATCGTTCCGGTTGAAATAAGCAGTCGCAAGGGCGTCAGCCATTTCGAAGAAGACGAGCATCTGCGCCCGGATCTGACGGCTGAACGGCTAGCGGCCTTGAAGCCGGTGTTCAAGAAGGATAACGGTACAGTGACGGCGGGTAACGCGTCCGGCCTCAACGATGGCGCCGCTGCGCTGATGCTGACCGAGGCAGGGCGGGCAAGGGCACTCGGGTTGAAACCCCTCGCGCGTCTTGTTGGCTATGCGCACGCTGGGGTCGATCCCGCATACATGGGCATAGGTCCGGTGCCGGCGGTGCGCCAGGTGCTGGATCGGACCGGCATCAGTCTGGCGCAAATCGACGTGATCGAAGCCAACGAAGCCTTCGCGGCTCAGGCCTGTGCCGTGATGCAGGAGCTTGGGCTGGATCCGGCCAAGGTCAATCCGAACGGCTCTGGCATATCGCTCGGTCATCCGGTGGGTGCGACAGGCGCGATCATCACGGTCAAAGCGATCCACGAGCTACAGCGTATCCAGGGCCGCTACGCGCTGGTGACCATGTGCATCGGCGGCGGCCAGGGCATCGCGGCGATCTTCGAGCGGTGCTGATGGACACGCGTTGGTTCGTCGGACGGCGCTCGATCGATTGAAGATTCTGACGGGGCAGCCGACAAGCTTTGGCGAGGGTGATTTCTACGCAACGAGACCGGCTTTCCAACAGGACTATTCATGAACAACGCATCCGCCACCGACGCCTTATCGCTATTGCTGTTTACGCTGCGCAGCGGCAAACAGATGGCGATCAACCTGTTGAAGGTCAGCGAGATCATCCCGACGCCTTCGTTGACGCGCCTGCCAGAATCGCACCCGCATGTCCGGGGTGTCGCCACGCTGCGAGGTCAGCCGTTATCGGTCATTGACCTGAGCATGGCTATCGGCATGGCTCCACTGCAGGACCCTAAGGGTGGATGCCTGATCGTCACCGAAATCAGCCGCTCCAAACAGGGGCTGCATGTGCAGGCAGTGGTCAAGATCGTCCATATTCAATCTTCGAAGATCCTGCCACCGCCGTACGGTGCCCGAAATAGCTCGTTCATCACCGGCACAGCCGAAGTCGATGGCGCACTCATTCAGATACTCGATGTAGAAAAGGTCATCCACAATATTTCGCCGATACCTGCCGAGGCCGACATCTCTGATCTCGATGATCAGGATGCACAGCTGCTGACCGAAACTCGCGCGTTGATCGTCGACGACAGTCAGGTGGCCATTCATATGTCGGTGTCTGCACTCACGAAGATGGGGGTTACCTGCCACGCCGTGCGCAGCGCGCGTGAAGCCTTCGAGAAGCTCGACAGTCTCAAAGACAGCTATGAGGCAATCAATGTGGTGGTGTCGGACATCGAAATGCCCGAAATGGACGGCTATTCCTTCACCCAGGCGCTACGCAAACATCCGGATTACGCGTCCATCTACGTGCTGCTGCATACGTCACTGGATAGCACCATAAGCACCGACAAAGCCAAGGCTGCCGGTGCCAATGACATTCTCACCAAGTTTTCCCCACCAGAAATGGCCAAATGCATGCTACGAGCTGCACGGGTGATTCACCTCGGCGAAGACGCCTCGGTCGCCTGAGCAATCTCGGTGATCGAATAGACCAGAGGGCGGCAGGTCAACTGAGTTAGCGGGTAAGGGCGGTTTTGCTCGCTCGGCACCTGGCACAGTGCAGCGCTTGAACTCAACGGCTGCCCTGATCGCGAGCAAGCTCGCTCCTACGAAGAGCGGTTCGTGGTGCGGTTTAGGGCAGGATGCCTTCGAACATGCGCGATCCCTGCGACGCTGGTTTCGATGCTCACCGGAGCCCGTGGCAGCGCATTTGCTCGCGACTCCCGTCAGCTGGACCGGCCCTGATCGCGAGCAAGCTCGCTCCTACGAAGAGCGGTTCGTGGTGCGGTTGAGGGTAGGGATGCCTTCGAACATGAACGTTCCCTGCGCCGCTGGTTTCCACGCTCAACAAACCTGTAGGAGCGAGCTTGCTCGCGATCGCTTTTACGGCTGTTCGATCACGCAGGCCTCTTGCCAAAGCTCGCGTCACGCGTGTTCACGTAGAGCGAATAGATCGAGTGACTGCTGGCCATGAACAAGCGGTTGCCTTTCGCACCGCCGAAGCAGAGGTTGGCGCAGCGTTCCGGCAGCCTGATCTTGCCGATCGCTTTGCCCTCCGGGTTGAAGATCATCACGCCGTCCAGGTCGGCGGTCACTGCTTCGGGTGAACCCGAGCTGCCCCAGCCGCACCAGAGGTTGCCGGCCTCATCGCACTTGATTCCGTCCAGCGCCCCATGGCTCTGTGCCTCGATGTGCTTGCGGCGCTCGCCCAGGGTGCCGTCATCATTGACCGGGTACGCCCAGACGAGGCGATTCGGTTTGGCCCGACCCTCGACGACATAGAGCGTCTTCTGGTCCGGCGAAAAGCACAGGCCGTTCGGCCCCGATAACGAGTCGATAACCCGAGTGACCGTGCCGGTGTCGCCATCGATGCGGTAGACGCCATCGGGCAACTGCGTCTCTATCTTGTGCCCTTCGTAGAAGTTGCCGGTTTGGAAAGGTGGGTCAGTGAACCAGATCGAACCGTCCTGCCGGACTGCGAGGTCGTTGGGCGAATTGAAGCGTTTGCCCTCGAATTCATGGGCCAGCACGGTGATGCTGCCATCGGGTTCGGTGCGGGTTACGCGGCGACCCAGGTCGTTGGTGGTGGAGCCTTCGCACACCAGTAATCGGCCCTGGAGGTCGCGCGCAAGCCCATTGGAGTGATTGGAGTGCTCGCGGTAGACATCGAAGGAACCGGTGATTTCGTCCCAGCGCATGATGCGGTTTTCCGGAATGTCGCTGACCAGCAAATAGCGCCCGTCGCCTACCCATACTGGGCCTTCTGCCCAGCGCATGCCGGTGGCAATTTTCTCTACGCTGGCATTGAACAGGCGGTATTGCGTGAAGCTTTCGTCCAGGATTTCCACCAACTCGTCTGGATAACGCTGAGTCAGGGGCTCGGCAAGGGCGAGCCGGGACAATCCCAGGCCTCCCATGGAGGCTACGCCAGCTGAAACCATCAGCGAATTTTTCAAGAAGGCGCGTCTTGCGGTCTGCGGCTCTTCTGCAATTGGGGCATTGGTCTGGGTGTTCATCGTGAGGCGTCCTACTTTGATGGGCCTTTTTGAAGGCGAGCGAATCCGTTCCGCCGAGATGTCTGGCGGCTGAATAGCAAGAATTGGTCAGTCGGTAGTTCGAGGCGGGCTATGGGCCTGAGCCAAGGCGGGCAAGGTGCACACGAAACGAGGCTGTAGAGAAGAAAGCATGAGATTTTCCATTGTTATTGTTGGTTAGGTCATCGTACAACCGAAGTGAGTATTGTCAGGGTTGGCTTCGTTGTCAAAGGAGTTACCCCATAATTATGGGGGTGGGAATTTGGGATGCCGTTTTAGTCATCGTATGACATGGCCAATGCATGCCGTCGCGCTCGCATGGCTTATGCCGCGTAGAATGGTGCGCTCTGGATTGGACGGGGCGGCTTACGGTGGATTTGCAGCAAGGCTTTGTCCTGACTCGGCATTGGCGCGACACAGCGGCGGGCACCGAGGTTGAATTCTGGGTAGCGACCGATAGTGGCCCGCGCCGGGTTCGCGTGCCACGTCAGCCATCGGTTGCCTTTATCCCGGCACTACAGCGTTCCAAGGTCGAGCTGCTGCTCAAAGGCGAGCGTGACGTGGAGTTACGCTCGTTGAACCTGGCCGATTTCCGCCACCGGGCTGTGCTGGGCCTTTACTGCAATCAACACCGCCAGTTGATGAATCTGGAGAAGCGCCTGCGGGCAGCGGGACTCGATGTCTATGAGGGCGACATCCGTCCGCCGGAGCGTTATCTGATGGAGCGCTTCATTACCGCGCCAATCAGTTTTACCGGTCAGTCGGATGTAGAAGGCACAGTCATCGAGGCGCAGATCAAACCTGCGCCTGACTATCGACCGAAGCTCAGGTTGGTCTCTGTGGACATCGAGACCACGATGCGAGGCGAGCTGTACTCCATCGGTCTGGAGGGCTGTGGTCAGCGTCAGGTCTACATGCTCGGGCCGGCCAATGGCGATGCCAGCTTCGTGGATTTTCAGTTGGACTATTGTGACAGTCGAAAGCAGCTCATCGAGCGGTTGAACGACTGGATGGCGTTGCACGACCCTGACGCCATCATTGGTTGGAATGTCGTGCAGTTCGATCTTCGGGTCCTGCGTGATCAGGCGCAGCGCTACGGCGTGCCGCTGCGCCTGGGCCGTGGTGGGGAGGAGATGGCCTGGCGCGAGCATGGCGTCCGCGGGAATCACTTCTTTGCGGCTGCGGCGGGTCGGCTGATCATCGACGGCATCGAAGCGCTGCGTGCCGCGACCTGGAGCTTCCCTTCTTTCAGCCTGGAAAACGTCGCCCAGACGTTGCTCGGTGAGGGCAAGGCAATCGACACGCCATACCAGCGTATGGATGAAATCAACCGCATGTTCGCCGAGGACAAGCCGGCGCTGGCCCGTTATAACCTCAAGGACTGTGAACTGGTCACCCGAATCTTCCAAAAGACCGAACTGCTGACCTTTCTGCTCGAGCGTGCCTCGGTCACCGGTCTGCCGGCTGACCGCATGGGTGGATCGGTGGCTGCGTTCGAGCACCTGTACATTCCATTGATGCACCGCCAGGGGTTTGTCGCCCCCAATCTTGGTGAGCGGCCTCCGGAGGCGAGCCCCGGCGGATTCGTGATGAATTCGCAGCCGGGCCTGTATGAATCGGTGCTGGTGCTGGACTACAAGAGTCTCTACCCCTCGATCATTCGCACCTTTCTCATCGACCCGGTGGGTCTGATCGAAGGAATGCGGCAGCCGAACGCTGAGGAATCCGTACCGGGCTTTCGTGGTGCCCATTTTTCAAGGATGCGGCATTGTCTGCCGGCGATTGTGGAGCGCGTCTGGGAGGGCCGGGAGGCCGCCAAACGTGAAGGCAACAAGCCGCTGTCCCAGGCGTTGAAGATCATCATGAATGCCTTCTACGGTGTGCTTGGCTCCAGCGGCTGCCGCTTCTTCGATCCACGCCTGGCGTCATCCATCACTCTGCGCGGGCACGAGATAATGCGCCGCACTCGTGAGCTGATCGAGGCTGAGGGCTACAGCGTGATCTACGGCGACACCGACTCCACGTTCGTCTGGCTCAAGCGCGCCCATAGCGATGAGGACGCGGCACGCATCGGCCAGCAACTGGTGCAACAGATCAACCTGTGGTGGCGCCAGCACCTTCAGCACGAATACAGCCTGCAAAGCGCGTTGGAACTGCAGTTCGAGAGCCATTTCAAGCGCTTTCTTATGCCGACCATTCGCGGCGCGGAGGAGGGGAGCAAGAAACGTTATGCCGGGCTTGTCACCCGCCCGGATGGCAGCGATGGCCTGGTATTCAAAGGGCTGGAAACGGTGCGCACGGACTGGTCGCCGCTGGCCCAACAATTCCAGCAGGAGCTGTACCGACGCATTTTCAACCGCGAGCCCTATCGAGACTATGTACGCAACTACGTCCAACGCACCCTGGCCGGCGAATTGGACGAGTTGCTGATCCTGCGCAAGCGGCTGCGCCGTCGTCTGGATGACTATGAGCGCAATGTGCCGCCGCATGTACGCGCGGCGCGGATCGCTGATGAATACAACTTGCAGCAAGGCCGTCAGCGGCAATACCAGAACGGCGGGTGGATCAGTTATCTGATTACCGTGGCCGGTCCCGAGCCGCTGGAAGTACGGCGTGCGCCGATCGACTACGACCATTACGTGAGCCGACAGCTGCAGCCCATCGCCGACGCCATACTGCCTTTCGTGAATGACAGCTTCAGCGCGCTGATCGATGAGCAGCTCGGGTTGTTCTGACGGCGTCAGCAGGCTGGGCTCTCATTGCCGCAACAATTTTTTTAGACTCATCGCTCAGCTTTACGAAGAGGTCAGCGATTCGTCTGGCAGCAACTGAACTGACACCTTGATTGGATACTTGAAGTTCATATTCCTAGCTAGCAACCAGTCCTTTTCTGATAACTGCTGTTTTGGTAGCCAAGTAAAACGTTCTGCCTTTCCGCCACTAAAGTTCGCATATGAATTAAGTTGTTGCATATATTCGCATGCGGAGTAACCTATGCTTAGTGCAAATAACCAGGCGGAGTCCAAATGAAGCTTGAACATGCGGTCAGCAAGCCCGACATCAACTCGCCCGATGCTGGTCGAGTGGCGCTGACGTTCTTCTTCAATCTCATGGGATTGTGGCAGTGCAGCGCCGAGCAACAGCGTGTGCTTCTCGGTTCGGTCGGTAACACGACCTACTTCAAGTACAAGAAGCTGCCCGAAGTGCGTTTGCCAAGGGACACCTTGGAGCGAATCTCCTATCTGATGGGCATCCATAAGGCACTGCGGATCATCTTCAGCAACAAGAGCGAGCGCGCCTACGAATGGGTTCGCAAGCCCAATGATGCCGCGCCGTTCAACGGTAAGAGTGCACTCGACTACATGTTGGGTGGCCAGGTCGTGGATCTGGCTGACGTGCGCCGCTACCTGGATGGAGTCAGGGGCTGATGCCGCCGCAAGAGGTGCTGCCGGGGTGGCGCAAGGCGTACCGGCTGATCAATAGCTCGTTCCCACCGCTGGGTGTGTTCGAGGACACGCTCGACCCCGACGATCTGGACATGGCGTTCGCCATCGAGGCGATGACCAATGATCGCCTGCGCGAGGAGGCGGGCATGTTGCAACGTGTGGCACCCGCCGACCGAGTAAGCGGGCCGGGCTCCACGGCGGTGATGGCGGCCTTCACCCACATTGGCAATCCCAGCCGCTTCACCGATGGCACCTACGGCATCTACTACTGTGCCAGCTCGGTCGATGCTGCCATCGCTGAAACCAAATTCCATCAGGAGCGCTTTCTGGCAGCTACCCGGGAAGCGAACGTGGAAATCACCATGCGCGCATACGTGAACAGGGTGGTCAAACCCTTACTGGATGTGCGCGGCATGTCCGAACTTCATCAGCCTGAACTTACTGCCTACGCAGTTAGCCAGGCCTTTGCGCGCGAGCAGCGCGACGGCAAAACCTGGGGGCTGCTCTACAGCAGCGTTCGGCTCGAAGGCCATGAATGCGTTGCGGCGTTTCGGCCACAAGCCGTCTCGCTGCCGGTCCAAGGCGCACATTTCCGCTACGTCTGGGATGCCAAGGCGCAGGCGATCACCCATGTCATGGAGCTGACCGAAGTTAAGGTCTGATTTCGGAGCGCTCGGTCAATCTTGAGCCTGATCAAGTCTATGGTGAGCTGCGGTAGTTAGCCTTAAGACTCATTCTCTATCGAACCCCGGGGCCGCCATGGCCAAGAAATTTCCACTGAACCCACCACACCCCGAGCGCATCTGCTGGGGCTGTGATCGTTATTGTCCAGCCGATTCTCTGGCATGCGGCAATGGTGCTGGCCGGACGCAGCATCCGGCAGAAATGATGGGCGATGATTGGTATCTATACGGCGATTGGGGCGACCTGATCACCACCGACAAGGTGGCCAAGATCCGCGAGTAGCTTGTCGCCAGATCAACGCTTGCGAGCCGGTTCGTTGGACGACTGATCCAGCATGCCGCGGACCTTTTCGAGCAGATCGCTGATCTGGAAAGGCTTGACCACCATGTCCATGCCCTCGGCGAGAAAACGGTCTCGCCGAACCGCATTCTCTGCGTAGCCGGTCATGAACAGGACCGGCAGAGCGGGGCGGTGGACTCGCGCCATGTCGGCCAGTTCTCGCCCGGACAGTTGTGGCAAGCCCACGTCGGTCAATAACAGGTCGACGCTAGGGTCGTTCTGCAGGACGGTCAGGGCTGTTGCAACGTCGCCCGCTTCACTGCAGCGATAACCCGCTTCACCCAGCATTTCTGCGACCAGCATGCGTACGGCTGGCATGTCCTCGACGATCAACACGTGCTCGCCGTTACCCAGCGGCATGTCGCTAACCGCTGTCGAAGCTGTGCTGATGGCGACCGCTGCCGGCAGTACGAGTGACACTTCGGTGCCCTGGCCGAGCACACTGCTCAGTCTCGCCTCGCCGCCTGATTGACGTGCGAAACCGTAGATCGACGACAACCCGAGGCCGGTACCTTGCCCAAGAGGCTTTGTCGTGAAGAAGGGATCGAACACCTTGCTGAGCATTTCCGGGGCGATGCCGGTGCCGTCGTCCTTGACGGTCAATACCACATAACTGCCGTCGGCCAGGTCCACATCACCGCGAGAATGTAATGCCGAGGTGCTGATGGTGATATTGCCGCCACGGGGCAGGGCGTCCCGTGCGTTGATGACCAGGTTGAGTATGGCGCTTTCAAGCTGGTTGGCATCCACCTGTGCGATGGCGCCTTTTTCGCTGAGCTGCAGGTTTAGTGAAATCTGTTCGCCGATGGTGCGTTGCAGCAGTTCTTCGAGGGAGCGAATCTGGTCATTGAGATCAGCCGGGCGGGCATCCAGTGGCTGCTGGCGGGCAAATGCCAGTAGCCGGTTGGTCATCGATGCAGCGCTACGCGCGGAGTTGAGCGCGGTGTCGGCGAATCGAAGGACTGCATCGGTGCGGCCCTCATGAACGCGCCGCTTGAGCAACTCGATGCCCGTAATGATCCCGGTCAGCAGGTTGTTGAAGTCATGTGCGATGCCCCCGGTCAGCTTGCCCAGCGCATCCATTTTCTGCGCCTGCATCAGCTGCTCTTCGGTCCTGACCCGCTCTGCAACCTCTCGGGCAAGCTCGGAGTTGGCATTGTCGAGTTGCTGACGTTGAGAGCGTTCACGCTGGCGTTGCTCGGTAATGTCCTCGATGACCACGAGTCCGAGTTCAGCCGCTCGATAGGGCGAGACTTGCCACTTGGTTTCTCGCCGCTGGCCAGCCACTTCCATGATCAACGTGCCCTGCCAGCGTATGCCACTGGCAAGGCTCTCACGCAGTGCGAGCAACTTGGCGTCCTGGCCTTCGGCGAGGCTGGCAGTCAGCGCCGATGAGTCCGGCTGATCGCCCAGCAATAGAGAAAGCGCCGGGTTTCTTTCATGAATGCCGAGCTGCGGATCGATCACCGCGATCGGAGCTGCCACTTGGGAGAAGATGTCCCGAAAGCGCGCCTCGCTCTCACGTAGAGCATGTTCGGTATCTCGCACGCGCAACAGGGTGCGCAATGTCGCGAGCAGAACATCCGGATCGACCGGGTGGATCAGGTACGCGTCCGCGCCGGCATCCAGGCCCGTAATGATGTCACCGGTCTGGATCGATGCGGCGGAAACGTGGATGACAGGCAGCAGCCGCGTGCTGTCGTCCTTGCGCAGCTGGCGCACAATGTCGAACCCGCTCATGTCCGGCAGGTTCACATCGAGGATAAGCGCGTCGATGTCTTCATTGGCTATCAGCCCCAGGCCTTCGGTCCCGGTTCCAGCCTCGAGCACGTTGTATCCATGCCGCTCCAGCACTCGGCGGATCGCATAACGCGTCGCGGCGTTGTCGTCGACTATCAGCAGCCGATTATTTGTCTCCATCAGCCGGCTCCGTGGATATGGCGACGGGGATGATCACGAAAAATGTCGAGCCGCTGCCTGGCGTGCTCTCGACGCCGACACGGCCGCCAAGCAACTCGGCGAAACGCTTGCACAGTGAAAGGCCCAGGCCAGTACCGCGCAGACGCTTTTGCAATGGCGTGTCGATCTGGACGAAGTCCTCGAACAGATTGCCGTGCAGCTCTTGGGGTATGCCAATGCCGGTATCGGACACTGCGAAACGGACCTCCCCGCTGCCTTCTGGCTGCACAGAAACGCGCACCTCTCCGTGCTGGGTGAATTTCAGTGCATTGGAGATGAAGTTTCTCAGGATCTGCGCGAGCTTCTTGTCGTCGGTGTAGAGCCGAGGCATGTCCTGCGGCTCTTCGAATATCAGGTCGACGGCATTGGCATCGACGATGGGGCGAAACATGCCACGCAGTGCGGAAAAGAGATCAAGCATGTCGAACCAGGCCGGCGAGATCGTGATGCGCCCAGCCTCGATCTTCGCCAGATCGAGCAGATCATCGACCATATCGGTCAGCTCACCGGCGGCTCCGCTGATGAACAGAACCTGTTTGTGCTGCTCAGGACTGAGTGGTCCATCCAGCTCATCACTGAGCAAGCGGGTGATGCTGCGTATCGAGCCCAGCGGTGTGCGAAATTCATGGCTCATGTACGACAGGAAACGGCTCTTCAGGTCCGAGGCCTGGCGCAGTTGCTCGGCCTGGGTATCGAGTTCGGCATACAGGGCCAGTACGCCCTGGTTGGTTTCATCGAGTTCGGCGCGCAGCGACTCGTTCTCGCGGCGCAGCCGCTCCAGGTCGGTCAAGGTCGAATCAGTCACGAACGGTCTCCAGCGCTATCACCATTACGGTTACATCATCACGTCCGCGGCAGAAATCACGGTGCAACAGGGTTGAGATTATTGACGGGTGGCGATGCACCAGGCCTGGATAGTCACGCAGGTTCCAGCGTGATTGCAGCCCATCGCTGTACATGATCAGCAATTGACTCTCCTCGACCGGGTAATCGAACACCTGAGCCTTGCGGAACTGCGAGCCGACTATCCCGGGATGCGAAGCCAGCCCGCGGCTCTTTTCGGCAGTGATCAGGCAGGCACCGATATTGCCGATGCCCGAGAAACGCAGATTGCTCGATGCTGCATCGTAGAGCGCGATGGCCACCGCACCGCCTCGTGTCCCGTTCATGGCCTGATGCATGTCCTGCATGCTGCTTGTCGGGTCGGAGAAGGGGGCTACAGCAAAGGCAGCAGCGCCTGCCAAGCCAGCACGCTCGGCATCCTCTCCGTGCCCGATGCCGTCGATCACCAGCGCGCAGATCTGCGAGCCGTTGACGGCAAGGTGCCAGACATCGCCACATGCCGGATCGTCTTTCAGGGAGTGCTGACTGACGCCGAAGCGAAGAGGGCAGGCCGAGACATTGCGTGGAAACAGCTGCGCAAGTACCACCGAGCCTCGGCTGTCGGAGTAGATGTCCAATACCTGTGATTGACGCGTCAATGCGCCGAGCCCGGTGCCCGGCGTACCACCGGTGGAAAAGCCGTCGGCGATGCAGCGCGCAGCGTCGAACCCAGGTCCGCGATCCACCGCGATCAGTTCAATCCCACTTCCGGTCTGCGCGGGGATGGCACGAAGGTGAAGAGCGCCGTGCTGGGCATGCTTGAGCAGGTTTGTAGCAAGCTCGGTGGCGACTATCGCCACGCGGCCTGCATCGACCTCGCTGAAGCCCAGTTGAGTGGCCATGGCCTGCGAGACTCGTCTGGCATGCCCCACCTGGCTTTCATCTTCGATGGCCAGTGCGGTAGTCGTTGACCCCTGTAGATTCATGACCATTTGGTGATGCTGATCCGAGTGCCTACGCCGGGGGTGCTGTCGAGCTCGAATTCATCGACCAGACGTCTGGCTCCCGTCAGCCCCAGCCCGAGGCCGCCGCCGGAGGTCCAGCCATCGGTCAATGCCAGTTTGATGTCGGCGATGCCAGGGCCCTGGTCACGAAACGTCAGCCTTATACCGGTGCGAGCGCCCTGTTCGAGAACCTCCCAGTCCATATCGCCCCCGCCGCCATAGACCACGGTATTTCGCGCCAGCTCACTGACCGCAGTGACCAGCTTGGTCAGGTCGATCAGGCGCATGCCGCAGTCCTGTGCCAGCTTGCGGACCGCCTGACGCGCCATCACCACGTCCTGTTCGATGCGTACTGCAATGCTGCCGCTGGAGCGAATGGTCATTTAGCGGCCATCCGTTTATGCAGCAGCTGCATCCCTCGCTCGACGTTGAGCGCCGTGCTGACGCCCTGCAGTGTCAGGCCCAGTTCCACCAAGGTGATTGCCACTGCCGGCTGCATGCCGACGACGACGGTTTCGGCATCCATGATGCTGGAAAGACCGGAGATCGAGCTGATCATGCGGCCGATGAACGAGTCGACCATGTCCAGCGCGGAAATATCGATCAGCACCGCCCGGGCCGAGGTGGCGCTGATGCGCTCGGCGAGATCATCCTGCAGCGTCATGGCCAGCTGGTCGTGCATGTCGACCTGGATGGTAACGAGTAGAAACTCGCCCATCTGCAAAATGGGTATACGTTCCATTTATACGGCCTTGCTGACAGTCAGCCCCGAACGACGCAGTGCGAGAGCCAGCGCGTCGGCCAGCGTTGCCTTGGTGACGATGCCCTGCAGATCGAGACCCAGATGCACGATGGTTTGCGCGATCTGTGGGCGTACACCGCTGATGATGGCGTCTGCGCCCATCAGGCGGATTGCCGTGACGGTCTTGAGCAGGTGCTGGGCTACCAGGGTGTCGACGGTCGGCACGCCGGTGATGTCGATGATGGCGATTTCCGAACCCGTGTCGACGATACGCTGGAGCAGCGACTCCATGACCACCTGGGTACGCTGCGAGTCGAGTGTGCCGATCATCGGCAGTGCAAGGACGCCGTCCCAGAGCTTGACCACCGGAGTCGACAGTTCCAGCAGTTCTTCCTGCTGACGCTTGATGACCGATTCCCGTGATTTCTGGAATGCACGCACAGTCTCCAGACCCAGTTGGTCGATCAGCTCGGAGAGTGCCCATAGCTGCTCGGCCAAAGCTGCCGGCTCATCGGCAAATTCTTTCTGCAACAGCGGCATCAACGGCCGCTTGAACGAGAAGATAAAGCCCGCAGTCGACTGCGAGTCGAAGCCCAGTAGAACGCGGCTGTGTGAAAGCTGCTCCAGGAACTGACGCATGTCGTCCCAATTGTTCGAGCGCAGGTTGATCGATTCGGTCTGACTGGCGCCGGCTATCAGCAGGCGGATGAACTCGGCTGTCTGCTGACGAAATTCATCTACCTTCACGTTGCGGTACATGCCGCTCGCCTCAAGGTCGCTGGACCAGTTAGCCAGCAGTTCCTGCTCGTTATTGGCAATGACATTGAAAGTGCGTTGCTGCAATAAAGCCATTAGCGCTATTCCTTAAGGCGATTGAGCGATAGTCGGATTTGATTCGGATTGCGTGTCGGCGTTCCAGCGTGTCTACAAAAGTAATCCCCGCTGAAAGGTGCAGATATATAGATTCGCTGTGGTTGTAGCTGAGACCTGACGACTCTCTTTGCTTTCGCCGCAGGATACGCTAAGGATAGAAGCTTGGCCGCAGCGATACCTGCGTCTCTTTTTGGCTTCATCAGCATGCCCGCAAGAGCGATGGCATTTCGCCTTAAGTCTCGGAGTGGGTCAAGGGCTGTTCCACGAATGGCTCGGCGATAGCGGCCCAATCTATCGTTGGGCCTTGGGTGAGGAGGAGTGACGGGGGGATTTCGCCGTACAGGCTGGACTTTTGTGTAGGCGCTTATAGATACAAAGCGAGGACGAAATACTCGGTGCGCCTGGCTGTCGTTCAGCTTTTGCATGCGACGAATGGGTGCTAGACCTCGGGGCAGGTTCCTGCCCTGCGGCTACAGCAGAATCCCCGGCATGCTGCCAGGCGCTTCAGCGCTTAGCTGAGTCAGCGATCCAGGCCCCTGTGGCGCCCGGATCAGGCGCTACGGGCGGGACGTAGGACATCGCTGGGGATCAACCCATGCCGAACGTGTGCGTTCGGCAAGCGAGCATCAGAACCAGCGGTCGTTGCGCTTGCGGCCGCGGGTCATGGCTGGGAGGATCAGGCCGGCAAGCAGACCGGCACCGGCTATGCTGCCGCCATAGACCATGTAACGCATCAGCACCTGATTGTTCTCGTCGCCCAGCCGAGCCTCGGCGTCGCGCAGATCGGACTCGGTGGCGGTAAGGGCTTCGTCCAGCGCCTTGCGGCGTGCTTCAAGTTCGTCGATCAGCGCTTTACGCGAATCCAGCGTTTCCTGCATGCCCTGGACACGGGCTTTCCAGCTGTCATTGATGGTCTTGAGCTCTTCACTCAGCTCGGTGACCTGCTGCTCGAGCTGCGGCAGGCGTTCAGCCTGGCCTGGGACTTCCTGCAGGTCACTGCTACGGATCCATACACGATCGCCGTTCTCGCCACGAACCTGGCTGTAGTCGCCTTGGGTATCGAGCAATTCGACCTTTTGCCCGGATATCAGGCTGCCAACGATGCGGTAGCCGTCTGTAGGGCCGCTGCGCACATAGGTGCTCAGGCTGTCGCTGACCCAACGTTCGCTTGTTGCTGCCTCAGCCTGAGCTGGCACGATAACGGCCAGTAGCGTGCCGAACAAACCAGCACGAAAGGCGCTGCGTTGAGAAGGTGTCCAGGAAAAACGAGATAGAAGGGCGACAAGGTGACGAGATAGATACATGGTGGTCTTCGCGTTGACTGGATGAAGGCCCTGGTGGACGGGCCGAAACATAAGCGGATCCGGAGCTGGCGAACCGGCCAGCAGCCTGCTTTAACTGAGCGGATGACAGGCATGCCGGATGTGCTGATCGTGAATGGGAGGATGCTTTCTCCCAATTCTGGGCCTAAGGGCGCCGGTATTGCTGCAGATTGCAATGACCGCACAAGCGTCCTGTGGTTCATTAAATCTTCATTATTTTATGAGTGTCGCTATGTGTGCTTCGGCGTTTCGCTTTGCATCCCGCTGCCGGGCCGGTCCGAAAAGAGTTAAAGCACTTCGACCCTGTGCGCGCGAATCATGATCTGCTCCTGGCGCAAGCGAGCCTCCAGCGAGGTCCGATACGCCGCCCACCAGGTGCGGTCAATTCCTTCAGCCATCACCTCATGAATGATCAGGTCATCCCGCACGGTTTCATCGTCATCTTCGCACCACAGCCCGCGAGCCGGCGCACGAGAATAGGCGGTCAGTCCGCCGAACTGCTGTACCAGTTCGTCGCGAACCTCAGCGAACAACGACTTAGGAAGGGATTCCCCATCGTTGTCATAAAGCGGGAGCAGTAGCTGGATCAGGTACATGGCACGAGTTTCCTGCAAGTATGAGCGCTATGGGGTGGACATCCGATTGGCACGCTCATCGCTTCTGCACGGATCAACGGCAACGCCTGATGGTCGATTGGAAGATGTGGCTCATCCCGAGCTGACAGCAGGCGGAGAAGCTTTTGCAGCAGATTGACGAACCTGAGGGTGAGAGCGCGGTGCCGGTAGCACCCTGGCGTCTGCAAGGCGCTGCCTGCCTCTCGTTGTGGCGATTACCACCTGCTGAGCCTGAGCTTGGTGTGCTCGCGCTTGACCCCGCTTTGCCGCTGTTCACCTTCGCAGGCAATGCTTTCGTTGCGACCATCTGGGCGAAGTACACCGGCGGCACGCTGAGCTATGACGAGCTGGCGGTTGCGGTACTGGTTCGTGGCAAGGGTCTGTTAGTGCCCGCGGCGAGCGTTACGGCGATCTGGGTAGATGACGCGGTTTCGGCCGAAGGCGGCCGCCGCCTCTGGAACATTCCCAAGGCGCTTGCGAGCTTTGAAACCTCCAGCGAAGCGGATCATGGCTTCGTCGGCAGGATGACACTCGATGGTCAATCGATAGCGCAACTGCGCTTCGAGCCGAAGACGCTGCTGCCTGGCCGGCATGAGCTGAGTGGCTTCGTCATTCAGACGGGCAAGGGCGGGCCGTTGCGTACGCGGTGCGCGGTCAACGGCAAGCTGTGTACCGGGCGAGCGCGGTGGGAATTCGCCGGGGCCGGGCCTCTTGCGCCGCTACACGGGCGCAAGCCGCTGGTTAGCTTCAGCATCGGTAACATGGATGCGGCGTTCGGAGTTTAGAAACCCTTTGCGCTGTCGTTGCGCCTGAGCCATTTGGTCAGCCCGCCCGGGACTGGCGTCGGAAGCGCTAGGCTCACTGTCACGCCACGCTCAGCCAGTACCTGCTCGGCGGCAAGCGCCCCTGCGCGGGTGGCACTCTCCATGCAGAAGGGCAGGCCGGTATCGACCCAGTCGCCTGCAACGAACAAGCCTTGTTCCTGGCGCACTTGAGGTCTGCTCGTCTCGATGCCGGGTCTGGCGCAGGGAACCGACATAGGGATGCGATGCACGGCGGCGTTTACCAGGTGCGCTTGGCGAGCTTCGGGTGCGAAGTCGGCAATCTCGTCCAACGTCGCATCGATGATCGCTTGATCTGACATTCCGGCAACCCGGTGGCTCCAGATGATGTTGGTGGCGATCATCGAACCCGGCCCTGTGGCGCCATTGCGGATATTCGACAGGTCATAGAAATCGGTGTTGAAGCATTCGGGCGACCAGGGCCGGGCCCAGAAGCGAGCATTGGTCAGCGGGCGGTCAAACCACAGGTAACAGCTCACGTAGGGGCTGGGCTCGAATCGAGCCGCCGTGCTTGCCAGCGAATGATCAGGCGGCAGCACCGACTCGATGGCGGTGGGCTGAACCGCGAGCACCACGGCGGCGGCGTTGACCGTCGACCCATCAGCGAGCGTCACGCCAGCTACGTCTGCATCGCGGCGATGCAAACCGTTGACTGCTCGATTGAACCGGATCTCGCCACCGCTGCGCTCAAGCAGTCGAATGGCAGGCCAGGCATAGAGTTCGCTAAGTCCGACCTTGGGAAAGCCAAAGGCCAGATCGTTGTGGCCCAATCCCTGCGCCAACAAGCGCATCAGCGAAGCCGCCGAGCACTGCTCGACTGGCACATTGAGGATTGCCATGGACGCCGACGCCCAGAACCAGTCGATGAAGCCAGGGCTGACACCGACGCTGCGCAAGTAGTCGCGGCCGCTCTGGTCGTCCAGGCTCATCAGCTCCTGCGGCGTGCTGCGCATGGTGCGCCAGCCCAGTCGGATGTTGCTGAACAGGTGATGCAGCGGAACCTTGCGCAGCACCTGCGGCAAATTGCGGACGTAGTGCAACGGTGCGGGCAGGCCGCCAACCTTGAACTGCAGATGCTTTCCTTCATCCAGGACGGTCAGCAGTTCTTCGGTCTGCCAGCAGATCTGATCAGCCGTGCCCAAGCACTCGAGGAGCGCCCGCATGTTCGGATACTTGTTCAGCAGCACATGCGGGCCGATGTCCACGTCGATACCGGTCCCAGGGTCAGCCCAACTTCGTGCACGCCCACCGGGCACATCGCTGCTTTCCAGCACCAACACACGCAGGCCTGCTTCGGCGAGCCGGGTGGCGCAGGAAAGACCGGCAATGCCAGCGCCAACGATGATGACGTCTGCTTGGTTGGGCGTGCTATCCGGGATCAGGGTCAAGGGTCATGCCTCGCCGAAAGGAGGTTCCAGCGCCGATGGAATATCGAGGCTGCTACTGATCTGGCAGCTCCTAGAGCAGAGGCGTTCCGACGGGGAGCCGAACGGCAGCTTGCGATCACCTATCTTCAGGTTCCTTTGAAGCTGGTATCGAGTGATAGGTGGAGCCGAATTCACCGGCGCAGCGATACTCCAAGCTAGACAAGAACCGATTGGAGGTAGTCACAGATGGAAACCTCGAACCCCTCAGTCAGTGCGCTGCAGAAAGCTCAGGACGTCACCTCACGCTGGGCGGATGGCGAGCTGGGCGCAGAAGAAGCGCAGCACGCACTCAAATCCGTTTTCGATCAGTGGCAGCCTGGCGATCCAACCAGCGAGGCTGAGCAGGTCGCTGAACAATCGCTAACCGCTGCGCGCATTGCCTTTCAGGATTGGCAGCAGCGTGGGGAGAACTGCGATGAACTGATTACTCAGCTGCGCTGGATTCTCGACCCTTCGAAAGATGGCATCACCGATCCGGTGCTCAACGTCTACGCGCCGCAACGCCCGGAATAATCGAGACCGCTTAGCGAAGCAGCAGGACCCCCACCGCCACGGCCAGGACCAGCGACACGCCTTTCCAGAACAGCACCGGGTTGCGCTCCATGAGCGGAGGCCTGGCTTTATTCAGAAAGGCCTGATTGGGCTGACGCAGTTCGAAGACGAACTCCGACAGGTCCTCGTAACGCTTGTACGGGTCTGGGTGCAGCGCCTTGCGCAGCACCTCGTCGATCCATCCCGGGATGCCGCGCTCATGCTCGCGGATCGGCTGATAGCTGAGCTTGTTCAGTGCCGCTCGGGTGCGACAGCGGGCTACGGCTGCGCCGTACGGCAGTCCGCCGGTGAGCATCTGGTAGGCGATGACTGCTAGCGAAAACTGATCCGACCGCATGCTACCGCTTTCGCCAAGAAAGTACTCCGGGGCGGTGTATTGCGCGGTACCGAGCAGATCGCTGCGCTCGATGGGCGAGGTGATCTCCATGATCCCGGCTACCCGTGTCGAGCCGAAGTCGATGATTTTCACCGTGCCCGTGGCGTCGATCATGACGTTTGCCGGGCGCAGATCCTGATGCAGCATCTCCAGCCGGTGAAAGGCGCGCACGCCCTTTGCGATCTGCTCGATGATCCCACGCACGGTTTCCAGATCAGGCCGTGGATTGTCGATCATCCACTGCGCGAGCGTCTGGCCTTCGATGTACTCGCTCACGCTGTACAGGTAGTTGCGTTTACGGGTTTGCAGGCACGGCTTGACCACGTGGGCGCTATTGATACGTCGGGCGACCCATTCTTCTGTCAGGAAGCGTTCCAGGTATTGAACGTCACGCTGCAGATCGATGGATGGAGTCTTGATGATCACCGGCGTCAGGGTGTCATTGTCCGTGGCGAGGTACACATGGCTGCGGCTGCTGGCATGCACCTCGCGAACGATGGTATAGCCGTCGAATTCAGCCCGGGCTTCCAGAACAGGAGGGAAGGGCAGTTCGGTCAGCTGCTGGTAGAGCTCGTCGGGCTGCTGCAGGGGAAGCGCGTCGATGCGCAGGATCTGCACCGTGAGGTTGTCGTCGCTGCCCTGTTCCAGTGCCTGCTTGACGATGGCCTGAGCGGCGGCATCGAGATCGTCGGTGTTATGGGCGATAGCGCCGAGCATCGACGATGCGCTGACGTATTCGTAGACGCCATCGGTGGCCAGAATGAAGGTATCGCCAACGTCCACCGGCTCGGCGCGGTAATCGAGGTCCAGCTGTGGATGAATGCCCAGTGCGCGGCTTAGGTAGCTCTTGTCTTCGGACACCCACATACGATGGTCGTTGGTCAGTTGCTCAAGCGCATTGCCCAGAACGCGATAGATGCGGGAGTCGCCGGCATGGAAAAGGTGCGCGGTGGTCGACTTGATGATCATCGCACTGAAGGTGCAGACATAGCCGCGGTCCGGATCGAAGCGATACGGGCTTTGCTGGCCTTGGGAATGCAGCCATGAATTGGTCGCCATCAACACTCGCTGCGCCGAGGTTTTCACCGACCAGGCGTCGGAGGTGCAGTAGTAGTCAGCGAAGAATCCGGTTACAGCGGACTCGCTGGCGATGTGGCTGACGGCGCTGCTGCTGATGCCATCGGCCAGGGCAATGGCGACGCCCTTGCTGCTCAGCTGTGGTTCCTTGGGAATGTAAACGCCGTGGAAATCCTGATTGGTTTTCTTCGGCCCCTTATCGGTGTGTTGGCCCACCGAGACCTTGAGTTGGCTGGTCATTTGCTCATGAGATAGGTGGTGCCTGATTAGTTCCGTTTACTGGAAGGCGCGAGGGGACGCTGTGTCCTTGGCTGGCGGTGGCTTAACCAGGCTCCGCATAGCTGCTGATCGCCAGCAAGCTGGCTCCTACAACTCGTCACAGCAACGCCTCGGCGCTCCTCACTGCAATAGAGGAACGGCCATCAGCTCTCGCTCTCGGGCTCTTGTAACCAATTCCAGGCTTACGTCACCGCTGCCGTGCCGCTTTTATAGGAGCCAGCTTGCTGGCGATGTTGTTGGATGTCGCTCGGTTTCCGGCTCAACGCACCAGTGCGCGCTTGGCGCCCGTCTTGACATGGGTGGTGTAGAGCGTGAGACCAGTGAATGCCAGCCCGCCCACCAGGTTACCCAGCACCGTTGGGATTTCGTTCCAGATCATGTAATCCATGATTGAGAATTCACCCCCCAAAAGCATCCCCGACGGGAACAGGAACATGTTCACCACCGAATGCTCGAAGGCCATGAAGAAGAACAGCATGATCGGCATCCACATGGCGATGACCTTGCCGCTGACCGTGGTGGAAATCATGGCCCCGACCACGCCCATGGATACCATCCAGTTGCACAGCATCCCGCGCAGGAAGATGGTGAACCAGCCGGCGAGCCCGTATTGGGCGTAACCGAGCGTTCGGTCCTCACCGATGTGCGCGATACGCTCGGCAACCGGCCCTGCCTCCTTGGAAAAGCCCATGGTGAAGACGAATGCCATCATCAGGGCAACCGTGAGCGCACCGCCGAAGTTGCCGAGAAACACGAGCCCCCAGTTGCGCAGGATGCCGCCCACCGTGACGCCGGGCCGTCTGTCTAGCAGCGCCAGCGGCGTCAGTACGAAGACGCCGGTCAACAGATCGAAGCCCATCAGGTAGAGCATGATGAAGCCCACCGGGAAGAGCATCGCACCCACCAGCGGTGAGCCGGTCTGGACCGTGACAGTCACGGCGAATACCGCGGCCAACGACAGGATGGCGCCCGCCATGAATGCGCGGATAAGGGTGTCGCGGGTAGACATGAAGATTTTCGACTCACCCGAGTCGACCATCTTGGTGACGAACTCCGAAGGAACGAGATAGGACATTTATCAATTCTCAATGTGTGTTGGCTGAACAGGTCCGGCCTGTCGTTGCGTATCGCTACTCGTTGTGCACGGCCGCGGTCAGGCCGCGGCGATTTCCACCGCATCGCCGTTGAAGCGCACCGGCCAGACCTGCAATTGCTGTTCCGGGTATTCCAGGCAGCTACCGTCAGCCAGGCGGAAGTGCTGCTTGTACAGTGGCGAGGCGATCACCAGGTCGCCCTTGAGCTGCCCCACAATGCCGCGTCCGATGACATTGGCGCCCGATTTCGGGTCCTTGTTGGCGATGGCAAACACCTGCTCGCCTGTCTCGGTTTCGGGCAGATGGAACAGCGCGACCTGCTCACCATCGAGCCAGGCGACCACGCCTGAGTTGGCGACCAGATCGCGGCGGCTGCACAGTGTCCGCCAGCTGACAGACTCATTTGTTTGCATGCGTACAGCGTTGGGCAGGCTCATCAGAGCACCTCCTCGGTGACGGGAATCAGGTGGAGTTCGGACGCGTGTACCGGCCGGCGCTGGCCACGTTCCTTGACGAAATGGATGTCCGGGTCGCCGCGCCTGTCGTTGACGAAGGTGCGGAAGCGCTTGAGCTTTTCCGGATCCTTGATGGCGTTGGCCCACTCGCATTCGTAGCGATCGACCACCAGCTGCATCTGCGCTTCCAGCTCGGCGGCCAGGTTCAGGCTGTCGTCGATGATGACCTTCTTCAGATAGTCGAGGCCGCCTTCGAGGGATTCACGCCATACCGAGGTGCGCTGCAGCTTGTCTGCGGTGCGGATGTAGAACATCAGGAAGCGATCTATGTAGCGCACCAGGGTTTCGTCATCGAGATCGGTGGCGAAAAGCTCGGCGTGACGCGGACGCATGCCGCCGTTGCCTGCGACGTACAGGTTCCAGCCGTTCTCGGTGGCGATCACGCCGATGTCCTTGCTCTGCGCTTCAGCGCATTCGCGGGTGCAGCCGGAGACGCCGAACTTGATCTTGTGTGGCGAGCGCAGGCCCTTGTAGCGATCCTCCAGGCGCAGCGCCATGCCGACACTGTCCTGTACGCCGTAACGGCACCAGGTGCTGCCGACACAGGATTTCACGGTACGCAGAGATTTGCCGTAGGCGTGACCCGTCTCGAAACCAGCCTCGATCAGCTCGCTCCAGATGTCCGGCAGCTCATGCAGCTGAGCGCCGAAAAGGTCGATGCGCTGGCCGCCGGTGATCTTGGTGTAGAGGTCGTATTTCTTGGCGATGACGCCGAGGGCGATCAGCTTGTCCGGGGTGATTTCACCGCCGGCGATGCGCGGCACCACGGAGTAGGTGCCGTTCTTCTGCATGTTCGCCATGAAGGTGTCGTTGGTGTCCTGCAGCGGGATCAGGCCCGGATCGGTGATCGGCTGGTTCCAGCAGGAGGCGAGGATCGAGCCCACCGCCGGCTTGCAGATGTCGCAGCCCGTATGGCCGCGGCCGTGTTTGGCCAACAGCTCGTTGAAACTGATAATGCCCTCCACGCGGACGATGCCGTAGAGCTCCTGGCGGGTGTGAGCGAAGTGCTCGCAGAGGCTCTTGTCGACCTCCACGCCTCGGGCGGTCAGCTCGTGCTCGAAGACCTGCTTGAGCAGCGCGCTGCAACCGCCGCAGCCGGTGCCGGCCTTGGTCGCGGCTTTGAGTTCGCCGAGGTCGGTGATGCCCGCGTCGATCTGGCAGCACACCGCACCCTTGGTGACGTTGTGGCAGGAGCAGAGAGTCGCGGTATCCGGCAGTGCATCCGCGCCCAGCGTCGGTGCGCCATCGGAAAGCGGCAGAATCAGGCTGGACGGATCGGCCGGCAGCTTGATGCCGTTCTGCGCGTACTGCAGCAGGGTGTCGTAATAGCTGTTGTCGCCGATCAGCACTGCGCCTATGACACGCTTGCCGTCTTCGGACAGCACCAGACGCCGATAGCTGGCATTGGCCTCGTCAATGAAACGGTAGCTCTTGGCGCCCGGCGTGGCTGCATGGGCGTCACCGATGGAGCCGACGTCGACGCCGAGCAGCTTAAGCTTGGTCGACATGTCGGCACCGCTGAACGGCTGGTGCGGTTCGCCGCAGAGCAGGGCAGCCAGGTTACGTGCCATGGTGTAGCCGGGCGCGACCAGGCCGAAAACCATGCCGTTCCAGGAGGCGCACTCGCCGATGGCGAAGATCGAGGGGTCGCTGGTGCGGTAATCGGTGTCGATCACCACACCGCCTCGCGGTGCGATTTCCAGCTCGGCGCTGCGCCCGAGTGCATCCTGCGGGCGAATTCCTGCAGAGAATACGATCAGATCGGTTTCCAGGCAGTCGCCATCATTGAAATTCATCCGGTAGGCATATTCCTCACCGATGACGATTTCCTGGGTGGCTCGGGAAAGGTGCACTCCGACACCCAGCGCCTCGATACGGGCCTTGAGCGCCTCGCCGCCTTCGTCGTCCAGTTGGACAGGCATCAAGCGCGGGGCAAACTCGACCACATGAGCTTCAAGACCGAGGGATTTGAGGGCATTGGCCGCTTCGAGCCCGAGTAGGCCGCCACCAACCACGACACCGCGTTTGGCGTTGCTGGCGGCGGCGCGGATGGCATCGAGGTCATCCAGGGTGCGGTAGACCAGCCGCGAATTACCTTCAGCGCCAGGAATTGGCGGTACGAAGGGGTAGGAGCCGGTAGCCAGAATCAATTTGTCGTAAGCCTGGCGACCTTCACTGGTGACCACCTCTTTTCGCTCGCGATCGATTTCCAGCACCTGCACGCCGAGGTGCATGTGCACGCCGTGGGCGGCGTAATAATCGGCCTCGCACATGGCCAGCGAGTCGGCATCGCGCCCGCCGAAGTATTCGGACAGGTGAACCCGGTCGTAGGCGCGCTGACGTTCCTCGCCGTACACGTGCAACTGATACTGGCTCAACGCGCCGCGATCGATCAGCTGCTCGACGCAGTGGTGACCCACCATGCCGTTGCCGATCACGATCAGTGTTTCGCTCTTGATCGGGGTGATGATTGCGTTCATGCCTGGTCCTCCGTCGACGCCACTCACGGCGTCGTCGTACAAAAACAAAAAAGGCGCCTGGAGCTGTCGGGCAGCTCCAGGCGCCTTTGCCTGGTACTTGAATGTGAGGGTGATCGTTCGAGCGACGTTGCCCGGCTCACCCTGTCCCGAGCCTTTAGGCTGATGGTCTTCGCTGACCCCGGGAGGCTCTGCCGAATCGGTCGGCAGGCTTTGCATGTGACATAGCAGGTTGCATGCCAGCGGCGGGTGAGGTGTGAGCGTGAAGGGAGTACTGCGACGGAATGGGTGGGCTGAGACCCAACCTGCACAAGCGACGATCTACCCTAGGCTAGGCTTGAACTTGCCAGTTGGCTCTAGAAGGCTTCCCGTCCGGTCTCGCTTTCAGGGGCGAGGCACTGACCCAGAAGGGTGCGACGTTAAAGATCAGTTCCCTTTTTTGGGGCGATATGGCAAGGGATACCACCTGATGCCGAACCTTGCGCTGCTGCGCTCGGTCATTACACGACTTCCCGGTAGCAGCATGATTAGCCTCGCTGCTGGCCTTACTCTCTGACGAACCCTGGAGCTCCCTTGAACAAGGTTATTGAACAACCCCTTTTGCTTGGCATGATGCGCCTGATGCAGTACGCCGAGCTGGCGCAACCACAGCACTTGCTGGGCTTTATCGAGCGGTGCGTGGAGCGTGGCGTGAGCGGTTTCGACCACGCCGATATCTATGGTGGCGGTGACTGCGAAGCACATTTCGGCGCTGCGTTGAAACTGAACCCGACGTTGCGTCAGAAGATCCAGCTGATCGGCAAGGCGGATATCGTCCCCGCTGAACAGGATCGCTCCAGATGGAAGGTCAAGCATTACAACACCGAGGCGACGTATCTGGTCGAAGCGGTCGAGGGCACGCTCAAGCGGCTCGGCGTCGAACGCCTCGACGGCTTTCTGCTGCATCGTCCAGACCCCTTGTTGCGGGTACATGAGGTCGCGCGGACCCTCGATGATCTGGTCAGCAGTGGCAAGGTCGGATGGCTCGGTGTTTCCAACGCGGAGCTGTTGCAATGCCAGGTCCTGGCGCGTGAATTGCCGCTACGCTGCAACCAGATCGAACTCTCTTTGCAGGCGCAGGATTGCGCGTGGGACGGTCGGCTGCATGCGCTGGAAAGCGAAGGCCTGCAGGTGCTGGCCTGGTCGCCGATGGCTGGAGGGCGTTTTGCGGCAGGGTTGCAAACCGTGCTGGATGAAGTAGGTGAAGCGCTCAACGCGACGGCCAATCAGGTCGCTCTTGCCTGGGTTCGAAAATTACCGGGTAGCCCTGTTCCCATCCTTGGCAGCTTGCGTTGGCAGCGTATCGAAGAAGCCCTGGACGGCGCGCATTTGCAGCTGGATACGCCTACATGGTTTCGGCTTGCCGAAGCGGCCCGGGGTTACGAGGTCGCTTAATCAAGGCTCGCCACGACCAACCCGGCGGCGGCGCGTCTTCGGCGCGGCGGCCTTCCGTCGGCTCGCAGGAAAGCGCCATATTCCTGACATAGTCTGTTTCTAGGGTATGCGTCTGACGCCGCAGCACCGTGCGCATCGCGTGGTGCCGGCTCCACCGGATGGAGATCCTGCCTCATGCGATTCCCGAAGCCGCTCGTCCTGGCGATTGCCGCTGCAATCCTCCCACCCGTCTTCGCTGCGCCGGTCTTGGCTGCTAGCAACACCCTGGTGGGTTGGGCGATGTTGCCAGCCGACACCTTCTCCGACGGCCCGACATCGGGTCAGATGGCCAACGCCAATCCCTATGGCACCTTTCAGCCACCCTACGAAAATCGCCAGCCCGTGCAGGGGTTTTCCGCAGTGCTGCCTGGAGCTGAAGAGAACAGTTTCGTGGTCATGACCGACAACGGCTTCGGTGCACAGAGTAATTCGGCCGATACGCTGTTGCGGCTATACAGTGTGCGTCCGGATTTTCGTACTGCCACCGGTGGCAGCGGCAAGGTCAGTGCAAGCGACTACCTTAGCGGGGCACCGCTGGCACGCTTCACCCATCCATCACGCCTAACGCTCAATGACATCAATCAGAAGCTGGATCTGCCGATCCAGGCCGACTACCGCTTCTACTACAACGATGGCTCCAAGCCTCGTGTCGCTAGCGACATCGAGTTTGGTCGACTACTCACCGGCGCGGATCTGGACATCGAATCGGTGCGCCGCGACAAAAACTGCGCAATGTGGTTTGGCGACGAGTTCGGCCCCTATCTGATCAAGACCGATGCGTCCGGCACCGTAACGCGCAGCGCAATCTCACTGCCGGGGGTGTACGCGCCGCAGCACAAGGATGTTGTTGCAGGGCGGGCGACCGCGAACCTTGGCGGCTCCGGTGGTTTCGAAGGCATGGCTATCAACCCGCGTGGTGATCGCCTCTACACCCTGTTGGAGAAAACGGTCAATGGCGATCCCGCCGGAACGCTGCGGATCAACGAGTTCGACATCGAGCAGGAGCGTTACACCGGCAAGGTGTTCTTCTACCGGATGCAGGCGCCGGAACACGCTATCGGTGACATGACCGCGATTGATGAGACGCGCTTCCTGATCATTGAGCGCAATGGCGCAACCGCCACCAGCGGTACGCCGTTCAAGCGGATCTATCTGATCGACACGCGCGGCGTGGATAGTGGCGGCTCGGTACGCAAGACCGAAGTGGTGGACCTCATGCAGCTCGCCGATCCGGATGACCTGAACGGTGACGGGCAGCGCACGTTCACATTCCCCTACGTGACCATCGAAAGCGTGCTGCCGCTGGATTCGCGCACCTTGCTGGTAACCAACGACAACAACTTCCCTTATGGGGGCGGGCGTGGGCTGAATGCGGACGTAACCGAATTCCTGAAGATCCGTCTCGCCAAGCCGATTCCCGGCGTTCGCCCTCCGCATTTGCAGCAAATGAAGGATGCGCGCCGCTGTGAAGTGGCCTCCAGCACGAAACAGGGCTGATACGGCCGATAGCGGGTCAAACGCTCTTGCCTGCCGATCAGCGACGACAATCTTGTCCTGATCGGCAGGTGTTGCCAGTGGTGCCTTGGGACTGGATGTGTCCGGCTCGGGGTGCACTGATCAGCCGGAGTGGTACGTCTATGGAGTGAGCCTCCTGACTTGCCGTGCTATCGGCGACGTTTCAGTCAAGCCTCGCTAACCTGCACCACCAGTTTCCCGAAATTCTTGCCTTCCAACAGGCCAATGAATGCCTCGGGCGCGTTCTCCAGACCTTGCACGATCTGCTCGCGGTACTTGATCTTGCCTTCTGCGTACCAGGCGCTCATATCACGGGCGAACTCGTCGTAGCGGTGGCCGTAATCGTTGAAAATGATGAAACCCTGCATCCGCATGCGCTTCTTGAGCAAGGTGTCGAGCAACAATGGCAGGCGGTCCGGGCCATCCGGCAGGTCCGTGCTGTTGTATTGCGCGACAACGCCGCAAACCGGCACCCGAGCGCTGGTGTTGAGCAGCGGCAAAACAGCATCGAAGACCTTGCCGCCGACGTTCTCGAAATATACGTCGATGCCGTCCGGGCAGTTCTTGGCCAGTTGCGCTGGAAAATCTTCGGCGCGGTGATCGATGCACGCATCGAAGCCGAGTGTTTCCACTGCATGCCGACACTTTTCGGCCCCGCCTGCGATGCCCACTACGTGGCAGCCTTTGAGTTTGCCGATTTGCCCGACCGTGGCGCCGACCGGCCCGGTCGCGGCGGCGACGACCAGCGTCTCACCTGCTTTGGGTTGGCCGATGTCCAGCAGCCCCATGTACGCGGTAAAGCCCGGCATTCCCAGCACGCCAAGGGCGTGGGACGGGTGCTCCATTTCAGCGCCGAGCTTGAGCAGCCCGGTACCGTCGGAAAGGGCAAAGTCCTGCCAACCGTTGCCGCTGAGTACCCAGTCGCCATCTTTATAGTCTGGGTGTCGCGATTCGACGACTCGACACACCGTGCCACCCACCATCACATCGTCTATTTCCATCGGTGGCGCATAGGAAGGCCCGGCGCTCATGCGGCCACGCATGTAGGGGTCGAGCGAGAGGTAAACGGTGCGCAGCAGAATTTCGCCATTGCCCGGGCTCGGTATCGGCCCGGTTTCCAGGCGGAAATTATCAGCGCTCGGCGCACCGTGCGGCCGGGACGCGAGGCGGATGCTGCGGTTGTGTTGCGCTTGCTGGGTCATCAGCGTCTCCCGTGGTCATCAAGACAGATGAATGTGGGAGCGTTGGGAGCACAGAGCGTTCAATGAATCCGGATGAAGCGGCGATTCATGTGCGCAGTTGTGGGCGTGGAGGATGTACTCATCCAGATCGGTCAACGATTGGGGCGAGGAACCCCCACACATCCCGTAGGTCTGTGACTGGATTGCATCAATACGTCGCAATCAGAACAGGTCAGGCTTCCTGGTTCTATTGCATGCGGCTGAAGCGCTTCTACAGCTGCTTTCTCGTCACTGTATTTCCGTGCCGGATTTATCAATTACCGGTGGGTCACGGAGACGCATCGAGTTCGAGATCGTGGCGTAATATTTCGTTGCAAGTTGATGAACCCTTCTGAAGTTCCTCTGTCAGAGCAGTGCGTCATGGCCAATGCACATGACGGGCCATGCAGCGCGCTAGACGCTCTGCGCGGTCCAGACCCCTGATTATCCGAGTGAACTTTCGCCTACCTAATCGAGTGCCGAGCGCCTTAATGGACCAGATATACGCAGTCGTACTGTCGTACAAACGCAAGGATTTGCTGAAGCGCTGCCTGGACGGGATAAACGCCCAGACCCGCCCGTGCGCCGGGATCATCGTTGTTGATAACGCTAGCGGTGACGGCACCGAAGAGATGCTGCTTCAGTCGCAGCTGCCCAATCTCAAAGTGTATGTGTTGTCGCATAACACCGGCGCATCGGGCGGCTTTAGTGCCGGCTTCCGGATTGCCTACCAGCAGGGCGCCGACTACATCTGGATGATGGACGACGATGTGATTCCAGAGCCAAATGCTCTGGAAGAACTGCTCGGCGCCGGAGACCGCTTGACGGCCAAGGGCCACCCCTATTCATTTCTTCTGTCCCGGGCCTATACCGAAGATGGCCTGCTGACCAACGTACCTAGCGTCGATACTCGCACCAACGAGGTCGATTACGAAAACTGGCCACTACTGCTCGACTTGGGTGTAATTCCCGTGCGTCCGGCAACCTACGTGTCGATCCTGGTACCGCGGGCCTCATTGCAGCGCCATGGGCTGCCCCTGGCCGCCATGTTCATGTGGGGCGATGACACCGAATACACGATGCGCATCAGTCAGGACGCCCCAGGCTACCTTGTGGCTTCAAGCAAGGTTTGGCATCTGCGCAAGGTCAGCGGTTCAATCAGTATCCAGCGCGAAGTCGATCCGAATCGTACGGCTTTGCACCGGCATTTCGTCCGCAATGAGCTGTTCATCGCCCGTCGCTATTACAGCCGTCGACGCGTGGTGACCGTCTTCCTGTCACGCCTGATACTCGCGGCGCGGATGTTCAAGGCAGGCCAGACGCACAAGTCACGGATTGTGGTTCGGGGCCTGCTTGAAAGCTTCCGCTTCAAGCCAACTCCCGAATCTGCTGACGCCCCGGTAGAAGCACTCGGCGTGACCTATCGGGTATTGAGCCCGGAACCGTCGAGTCAGAAGCCTTATGACACTGTTCAGGCGACACCTGTCGCGACATCGCCAGCCATCGAGGCGGCGCCGCTCGAAGACAACACCCCAAAGCCTGATCGCTCCAATATGCGTGTGCTGGTTTGTGGTTCCGGTGGCCAAGTCGGGAATTGCATCGTCAACCAGGCCGCCAGCTTTGGTCTGGAAGCGATAGGTCTCTCGCGCCAGGCGCTGGACATCACCTCTGCGACTCAGATCCGCGAAGCCATCGAGCTCTACAAGCCGGCGCTGATCATCAACGCCGCGGCCTATACCAATCTTGATCATGCGGAAGCGGAAGTGGCACAGGCCGAAGCGGTCAATCGCGATGGTGCCGCCAATCTGGCAATCGCTGCCCGCCAGGCCGGCATACCCCTGTTTCACCTGTCCAGCGAATACGTGTTCTCCGGCGACAGCACCGCGCCGTACCGCGAAACAGATCAGCCGATGCCCAACAGCGTCTACGGAACCACTCGCCTTGCTGGCGAGCAGGCCATCAGCCAGACGCTGGACCGCTACCTGATCCTGCGCACCAGCTGGATCTACGGGGAGCGGGGCAACAACTTCGTCAAGACCATGCTGAATCTCGGGAGCAAGACCGAAGAGATCTCGGTTGTCAGCGATCAAGTCGGCTGCCCGACCCGGGCCCGCAGCGTTGCTCGGGTGTTCATCGAACTGGCTCTGCGTTATTGCCGCGACGGTGATCTCAAATGGGGCTTGTACCACTACAGCGGTGCGGCCTGGTGCAGCTGGGCAGAGTTCGCGACAGAGATCTTCCGTGAAGCGGAGCAGGCTGGCTTGATCGAAAAGGCGCCGCGGGTTTTGCCAGTGCCAAGTGAGCGTCTGCCGCGCGCGGCGATGCGCCCAGCCTGGTCGGTACTGGACTGCACGCTCATCGAAGCCACATTCGGAATTCGACCTAAACACTGGCGCGAAGAACTGAATCACGTGATTCGTCGGATGAGCGATGTGCCAGCCGCCCCGTGCGGGCCGGCACCCAGCAGGGTGCCGTTCAGGGCTTATCCGTTCGCTATTACTGATGAGCCGGCACAGCTGAACGTTTCGCAGGCGGTTAGCCAAAGCTGATTAGACCGAATGGTTGAGTCGGGGAATTTATCTAAATGTTACGGTCAGAAGGCCATAACAATACAAAGGGATTTAGTGATGAAGGACGCAGCAATCAAAAGGGTGGGTGTGTCGGGTACAGGGATGATTTCGCACTGCTTCGTCCGCCTGATCATGAACCACTACAAGGACATGACCATAAGCCGTGTCCTGACCCGCAGACGCATAGATACCATGGGCGATTTCCCAGCCCGGCACGCCCTGACTAATTCCATCGATGATCTTCTGGAACATTCGGACATAATCGTCGAGTGCACGGGCGACGTGTTCTTCGGCACGGAAGTCATCGAGCGTGCGTTCGAGGCTGGCATCCCGGTTGTAACCATCAATGCCGAGCTTCAGATCACCACCGGTTCCTATCTATCCGGTAAGGGGCTTCTGACCGAAGCCGAAGGCGATCAGCCGGGCTCTCTGGCCGCATTGCGGGAAGATGCGCTGCAGATGGGGTTCCAGCCGTTGGTGTACGGCAACATGAAGGGCTACCTGAACCACAACCCTAGCCGCGAGGACATGGCTTACTGGTCCAATCGGCAGGGCACCAGCATCGAGCAGACCACTTCGTTCACCGATGGCACCAAGGTGCAGATCGAGCAGGCTGTGGTGGGCAACGGTTTCGGCGCGACGATTTCGAGACGTGGGCTCGAAGGCGTGGCGTCGACGGATCTGAACACCAGTGGCAACGCGCTTGCCTTGATTGCCGAAGGCATCGGCCAACCTATCGTCGATTACGTGATACCGAGCGGATATTCAGCTGGTGGTGTGTTTCTGGTCTGTCGACACGATGAGGAACAAGCCCCTGCGATCGAGTATTTCAAGATGGGTGCAGGGCCGTATTACGTACTGACTCGACCCTTCCACCTGTGCTCGCTTGAAGTCGGCAAAACGGTGCGTCGGGTACTGGCGGGCGGCGGCGTATTGTTGAATAACTCCGTAACGCCGACTTTGGGCGTGGCTGCGATAGCCAAGCGTGAAATGAAGGCCGGCGACATGATCACCCGCGGGATCGGTGGTTTCGACGTACGTGGAGAAGCCATCAAGCTGGTCGACGAACTCGATCATGTGCCCATCGGTCTGCTTCGCAATACGGTCCTGAAAAGAGCGGTGGAGCCGGGTCAGCTGATCACCTTTGACGACATCGAAGTACAGCCGAGTCGAGTGATGGACATCATCATTCAGCAACAGCAAAAGGTGGCTCAGCAATTCGAAGAAGATATGCCAACCTGCGGACTACTGCAGCAGGCTCGATAATGGGCAGTTGAGGCACGGCGGGATGGCCAGGGACAGGGGGCATTCAGGTGTGTCTCAGATGCAGGCGTTAATCTGCAGCTGAATTGATGTATCCGCGTCTGTTGAAATGACGCTTTCCGCATCCAGCGGATGCCGCAGCGCTCGGCATCCGTCTGGCTTGATCGCTACGCTATACGAGCCGAGCGTGATCCTCGTTGGAGAGGAGTGCGCTCGGCTCGCTAATGGAATTCCAGAGCGTTTTCGCCAATTGCACAACCGCACCGCCGAAGCCTAACGCTTCGTTCTGAGCGTCCTGCTCGTTTTCAAATACCGCCAACACGCTGCCGTAGGAATAGACGACTCCCCATTGCTCGGTGTTTTCGGTGTCTGCCTTAATGATGTCCATCGATGTTATTCCTGAGGATGTTTCGTGGTGTGACAAAATCACGGCGCATAGATAACATGGAGTCAAATAAACGGCAATTGCCGTTCGGCGGCGGATTTTTGCACTGCCTGCAAAGGCACCATAGTTGTCAAAATGCGGTACACCAGCCGCTCTAAATCCGACGAATAGCGCAGCTGTGACACCCTCAGTCATAGCGTCTCAACAGCGATTGGAGCGGCCGCGAGCACAGAGGGTGGCGTCGTTTGTAGGCAGCCACCCACAATGCATTAAATGCGGCGCTCGCCGGGGTGGGTTTCATGGCCCATTGGGGTGGCGTCCGGCAGCGTGACTTCAGGCTCCGCGAAATCCGGGCTGTGGACTTCGGAGTCCATCGGCATGTGGCTGTAGCGTTGTTTAGCGGCGAGATCCTGTTGATGGGACTGATGCTCGGTTTCGGTGAGGATACGCTTGGCCTCACAGCGACCGCTCATGCCTCGCGCCAATGCCATACCGCCCATGGCGAGCTGCAGCATGCCACTCAAGCCACCGCGGCGAAGCCCTTTGCCGAGCAGCATCAAGCCGCCGGCAACCGATGCGGTGCGCTCCCAGCCGTGTACGTTCTGCGGTGCGGTCTTATCGAAAAGTCGGTTCATGGTCATCTACTCATCTAAAGGAGAAATAAAGGGAAGAGGCGATCAACCAAGCGGACTTTCGTCCAGGTCCTCGCGCTCATCAACGCTGGTGGTATCAGCGGAATTAGGCTCGTCGCCGTACTCGTCATAGTCCGGAGAGGTCTGGTCCTCACCCGGTTTGGATTCTGTTGTGTTCATGGCTAACCTCACTGGTGTGTAGGGTTCGGCAACGATCCTTTGCGGTTCGTTCTGAATGACGGATGAACGGAATGCGCCATGTGACGGGAATACTTGATGGACACTACGGGTTCGGCGCAGTGCTTGACACCGAAGGGGTACTCGCGCAAATTCCACTAAACGTAACTCGATTACGCAAAAACAATAGCGCGCCGATCATCGAGCGCGACGTGACCTGCAGCGTGGCACTGACGATGGAACAATCCGCCTCCTTTGGTATTCGCTCATCCCTCTTTCCTTCATCCAAGTGGGTTACGGATTCAGGCGAAGTAGGGTGCCGTCCACGCGGTTGCAGGCTGGCAGTGAGCCGCTGACATGAAAACCCTTGGCTTTCGATTGACCCTTGGCGACCACCTAGGTCGCAGCGTCCGTGGGATTTCCTGTGCGCCGCCGAGTTGAGCTTCTGTATCCGCCAACTCGTCTACGTACCGTTATTCCAAGGAGCCACTCATGGCCGACCTGTTTGAAAACCCAATGGGCCTCATGGGCTTCGAGTTCATCGAATTTGCCTCGCCCACACCGAATGTCATCGAACCCGTCCTGGAAAGCATGGGCTTCTCCCATGTAGCCAACCACCGTTCCAAAGACGTCGCGCTGTATCGCCAGGGCGAGATCAACGCCATCGTCAATCGCGAGGCCAAAGGCCTGCCGGCCTATTTTGCAGCCGAGCACGGGCCTTCCGTGTGTGGCATGGCGTTTCGTGTAATGGATGCTCAGAAAGCCTATTCGCGCGCGCTGGAGCTCGGTGCCCAGGCTATCGAACTGCCCACCGGGCCGATGGAGTTGCGGTTGCCGGCCATCAAAGGCATCGGCGGTGCACCGCTGTACCTGATCGACCGCTTTGGTGAAGGCAGCTCGATCTACGACATCGACTTCGTGTTTCTCGAAGGTGTCGATCGCCATCCCGTCGGCGCTGGACTCAAGATCATCGACCACCTCACTCACAACGTGTATCGCGGGCGCATGGCTTATTGGGCCGACTTCTACGAGAAGCTCTTCAACTTCCGTGAGATCCGCTACTTCGACATCAAAGGTGAATACACCGGGTTGACCTCAAAGGCCATGACCGCGCCGGACGGCATGATCCGCATCCCGCTCAATGAGGAGTCATCGAAAGGCGCTGGCCAGATCGAGGAGTTCCTCATGCAGTTCAATGGCGAAGGAATCCAGCATGTCGCCTTCCTTACCGACAACCTGATCGAAACCTGGGACAAGCTGAAGGCCAGTGGCACGGTGTTCATGACCGCGCCGCCGGAAACCTACTATGAAATGCTGGAAGGGCGGCTGCCGGGTCATGGTGAGCCGGTGGAAGAGTTGAAGTCCCGCGGGATTCTGTTGGACGGTGCTCTGGAAGACGGCGAACAGAGGCTGCTGCTGCAGATCTTCTCCGGCACGCTGCTGGGGCCGGTGTTCTTCGAGTTCATTCAGCGCAAGGGTGACAGCGGGTTCGGGGAAGGCAACTTCAAAGCGCTGTTCGAATCCATCGAACGCGACCAGATCAAACGTGGCGTGCTGAGCACTGCTGAATAAGGGGGCTTAGTCGGCGGTGGGTCTTCAGCGCCCGCCGCTGGCGAACGTGATGCCATCGGGTAACTGACTTGGAGCCCTGAGCCCATCACCCTTCTGCAATGTGAATAGCGGTTATACGGCGGCCTTGTCAGGTGTCGTCGTTGGATTTGGACCTTTGCTTCCCGCTCCGCCGAACTGCCGGCCCGCTGTAGAGCTTTGCCAGTCTGAATGGCGAAACCTTGAGCATGAAGCCCAGCGCCAGCAGGCGATTGCGTAGCGAACGCCGCCACCAGCCGTCCCGTTGCCAGCGACGCGCACTGACGCGTAATCCGCTCTCAAGGCAGCAAAACTCCCCTCGCTTGCGCAGCCCTTTGACCAGCGGTACTTCTTCGAACAGCGGCCACGCCGCGTGCTGCCCGGCATTGAAGTAGGCGTCGCGCCTGACGAAGATGCCTTGATCTCCGTAGGGCACGCCAAACCGATTGCGCCACGCCACCAGCCGCTCCAGCAAACGGCCCTGCCAGCTATTCGTGTCGATGAAGCGAAAGGCGAAATAGCCGCCAATGGCGCCGCCCTCGATGGCAGCTCGAATTTTGGCCAGCGGATTGAGTTCCAGGTGTGCGTCCGCGTGAAGAAACCAGAACACATCATGTTCGGCCAGCGCAGCGCCTTGACGCAGTTGATCACCACGCGAAGGTGTCGCGGGCAACCAATGCGCGCCGAATCGCTGGCACAACAGATGACAAGCCTCAGTGGACGCCGCGTCGACCACGATGATCTGCATCGCCGCCACGTCCTCGGTTGAGGCCTGGCGCAGCTGCGCGAGCAGGCGCTCAAGATGAAGCTCATCCTTCCAGCAGGGAATGATCACGCTGACTCTGCATGCCGCCGTCATAACGGCTGGATACCCAGCGTATCGAGCGATGCCAGCAGGGCGCGGCGGGCAGGACGAATGTCGTCGGCAAGCTGCTGCCTTGCGTAAGCGAGATCGGCCAACTCATCTATATCGAAGGATTTCCCGCAGTACCTCACTACATGGCCCTCATTGCGACAGATCTCAGCAAGGGCCTCACCGAGCCGCTCTGAACTCCAGGGTAGCTCCGTGAGATCCGGCCACGGTCGGTTGGAGGCCATCAGCGTCACGCCGCCGTCACGTGCGCCGATCAGCACGGTGTCATCGGTTATCAGCGCTGTGCATACGCGTTGGTAGTCGATGGGCGTCAGAGCCGGCGCATCGCTGCCGATGAATACCAGGGCTCGATGACCAGCGTCGCGCAATTCGCGATCCAGAGCATTCAAGCGCACACCGAGGTTGCCGCTTGATTGAGCCAGACACATCGCCTGAGGCGCGTGGAGGTGCGCCCAGCCGCAGGCATCGGATTGATCGGGCGCAATCACGACCGGGCCTGGCCAGTCATGAATGTCTTCGAGCGAGCAATCGAACAGTTGCTCGGCAATTCGCAGAGCTGCCGCTGCGCCGACCCGGGCTGCCAATCGTTGCTTGCCGTGCCCAAGTGCGGGACGTTTGCAGACCAGCACCAGCGTGGGATGTTTTGACGGCATCTGTTCTGCGCTCATCGTCTGCTCGGTCGATTCAAGTTTATGCCCGTCTGCGGGCTCTTCCAGGATTGGCGCATTCGATTGGCGGCTTTAGCCTAGCCGCCACCGATGAAACCGCGCTACCCAACCCAATAAACGCGCGGGTGCATGGGCGCGTTTCCAGGCGCCGGCAGCATATTTGTTGGCTTCGGCCAGGGTAGGGTAGATGTGGATAGTGCCGAGAATCTTGTTCAAGCCCAACCCGTGTTTCATCGCCGACACGTATTCGGTTATCAGGTCGCCCGCATGCTCGCCAACTATAGTGGCGCCGAGGATGCTGTCCTTGCCGCGGACCGTCAGTACCTTGATATAGCCGCTTGGTGTGCCGTCGGCGATGGCACGATCCAGCTCATCCATGGCGAAGCAGGTCACTTCATAGGCGATCCCCTGCGCCTTGGCTTCGCGTTCGTTCAGGCCGACATGGGCGACTTCCGGGTCGGTGAAGGTCGCCCAGGGGATTACCCGATAATCCACTTTGAATCGTTTGAACCCGTCGAACAGTCCGTTGACTGCGCCATACCATGCCTGATGCGCGGAAACGTGGGTGAACTGAAATGGACCGGTTACATCGCCGACCACCAGAATGTTAGGGAAGCGTGTTGCCAGATACTCGTCGCAGCCAAGGGTGCCGTTGCTCCGCACATTTAGGCCCAGCTCCTCGGCACCGAAACCCTTGATGTTGGCAGTGCGGCCGAGCGCCAGCAGCACCTGATCGAAGCTAATGGTCGCTTCAACGTCGTTCGCCAGATCGGTATAGATTAGGCGCCTCTGACCATCGACTACCTCGAAGCGCTCGGCGTTGTGTCGCAAGCGCACATCAACGCCATCCGCACGCATGCCCGCCAGCACAGCCGCGCTGGCCTCATCGTCCTCGCGGGGCAGCAGCCGCTCATTACGTTGTATCAGCGTGACTGCTGAACCTAGGCGCTGGAAGGCCTGTGCCAGTTCGCAACCGATCGGGCCGCCGCCCAATACCAGCAGACGCTTGGGTTGCTCGCGCAATGCCCACACCGTGTCCGACGTAAGCGGGGCCACCTGGTCGATGCCGGGGATGTCAGGCACCGTCGGGCGAGCTCCGGTTGCAATGACGATGGCGCGAGTGGTGAGACGCTGGCCATTGACCTCAACCGTCCAGGGCGATGTGATGCGCGCTTCGCCGTCGATCACTTCGACGCCGAGACGGGTGTAGCGCTCGACTGAATCATGTGGCTCTATGGTTGCGATCACGCGCTGTATGCGCGTCATCACTGCGGCGAAATCCACGTCACCGCCGACCGGCCGTAGCCCAAGACGCTCGGCATGCTTGAGGTCATGGGCCAGCTTGGCCGAGCGGATCAGTGCCTTGGACGGCACGCAGCCCGTGTTCAGGCAATCGCCGCCCATCTTGTGCTTCTCGATCAAAGTGACCTTGGCTTTCACCGCCGCTGCGATATAGGCGCTGACCAGGCCGCCGGAACCGGCGCCGATCACCACGAGGTTACGGTCGAAGCGTCCTGGTTTTTCCCACCCCGCATACACCTTGCGGGCTTCGAACCAGTACAGGATTTTGCGCGAAACGATCGGTAGCAAACCCAGTAACACGAACGCGCCTATCAGACCTGGCGACAGGATGCCGCTCAGCGAGTCCAGTTGCGCCAACTCGCGCCCGGCATTCACATACACCAGCGTACCCGGCAGCATGCCCAGCTGACTGACCCACCAGAACGTGCGCACGGGCAGCGTAGTCAGGCCCATTGCCAGGTTGATCAGGAAGAAGGGAAATACCGGCACCAGGCGCAAGGCGAACAGATAGCTTGCGCCTTCGCGCTCCACGCCCTGGTTGATCTTCGCCAGACGCTGACCGAAGCGCGTCTGCACCCAATCGCGCAGCAGATAGCGGCTAAGCAGCATGCCCAAGGTGGCGCCAAGGGTTGAGGCCAGGGATACGACCACGGTGCCGACGAGCAGGCCGAACAGCGCGCCGCCCGCGAGCGTCATCAACGCCGCGCCGGGCAGGGAAAGGGTGGTGACCAGTACGTAAAGGCTGAAGAAGATGCCAGCGGCGATCCACGGTTGCGCGTTCACCTTGGCATCGAGCGCGGCCTGCTGCGCCTTGAGTGCATCGAGATCGAGGTACTGACCGATGTCGAACACGAAGAAGCCAGCCAGCAACACCAGCAACAGAACCAGCAGCGCAATCTTGCGGCTATTCATCCCTGTAACTCCAAGGTGGTCGATGCAGCGCAGAAAAGGCGAGGCAGCACCTCATGTGCATCAACGTCGTGCCTGCTGGCTGGCCTGCAGAAAATAGCCAGGCAACAGATAGCCGAGCGTGCAGAGCAGCAAGCCGTACAGGTTGGTGCCCAGCAGCAGGGCATATTTGCCGTCGCCGATGGCCCAGGCTTGGGGGATCCAGTCCAGTGTCAGGGCGATTCCCAGCGCGAGGCCGGTCCAGAAACTCAAATGAAAGCCAAGACGCGTCGGTTGCGTCAGGCCATGAAGCAGGAACACCGGCGCGAGCCCGATGACCATGGTTCCGCTGATGGTCGTGGCTTTGAGAATGTCGGTGCCGGCGATCATCGGCAAATTGCCAAGCAGCGCGAACAGCACCATCGCACCCATGCCCAGGCCGATTGCACGCGAGCCGAGATCGCGGCCGGCGAGCAGTGGCAGCTCCCGGCCCACCAGTTTGGCAAGGCTTGAAAAGGTGGAATCCAGCGTCGAACCGGCGGCCGATACCATCACGACGGTCATGACCATCAGTGCGCCGATGCCCATGGTTTTTGCCAGCGCAGCTGGCACGTTGTCTGACGCCGCGAGCCCGGTCAGCTGTGCATGTACACCGATCAGGCTGAATGCGAGGATGGCGATAAAGCCCAGAACGCCGGCCAATAGAAATGCACGGCGCATGGCGCGCTCTTCACTGATGAAGCCGCGGTCAGTCAGGACCGGATCATGGAAGCCGTAGCTGAGCGCCTGCAATCCGGCGACCAGCAACAGATCGACCCCGGCATCGAGCGACCAATGACTGGTGCTCGCCAGTTCGGCCGCTGAATGCTGTGGCAATACCAGGCCCAACACCCAAACCAGCGCAACGACGAAGATCGCCATTTGCGCGGCATCGGTCAGGATCGAGCTGCGCAGGCCGCCACGCAAGCTGTAGCCAAGCGTAACGAGCGTGAACAGCAGGGCAGCGCCAATGAACTCGGTGCTGCCGGAAGCGCCGTAGTAGCCGCCCACCACGGCCGTGTTGCTCCACACCTCGTTGAACAGGCGGATCAGGATCGCAGCGGTGAAGGCCAGCGCTGCGGCGTGCCCGTAATGGCTCGACAGGAAGCTCACCAGCCCCTTGGCTGCGAAGCGTCGCCGCAAGCGGTAGATGGCGAAACCTGTCAGCGGTATCGACAACCAATACGTGGCATAGGCGAGTCCGCCGACCAGCCCATAGCTTGCGCCGAGGTTCGCCGCGTTGGTCACCGACTTGGCGAAGATCCAGCTGATGAAAATGCTGGAGGTCAGCAGCCAGGGCGCGACGGTGCGACCTTGCCGATCCTGGCCTTCGAAAAAACCGCCCAGCGTGACCGAGCGTGGAGACAAGGCCAGCATGGCGACGCCATAGATGACAAGAAAGCCCCAAAAGAACAGACCCATCCAGCTGCTGGACTCCATGCAGAAACCTATCCTTGTTCGTTCAGGCTGCCACCGCAGCTCGAGCCTTGCCCGGCGGTGCAGGCGTAGCAATGGTCACGGGTAACGATGGGGTTGCCTTCCAGCGTTGCAGTACGCAGCAGGTCGCGCAGGTGAGGACGGTCGCGGCCAATCAGCCCCGTTGTCGCCATGGGCAGCTCGAGCATCTGGTTGAAGTCGCAGTCATAGAGAAATCCCTGCCAGTCGACGCTGACAAGGCTGCGGCACATCACGGCGTCGAGATTCTCCGGGCGATAACTGTCGCGCAGCAGCTGCATGTAATCGCCGAATTGCCCCTTGCTCACCAGGGTGCTGCCAAAGCGGGCAATGGGTTGGTTGGTGATGGTCAGCAAGTGATTGAACGAAACGCCGAAATCTTCGGCGAGATGTGCCTTGTAATCGGCCTCGAGCCGAGCTTGAGGCGGCGGCAGGCTGGCGCCCTGCGGGTTGAAGACAAGATTCAGGATCAGGCCGCTGCCCTCAGTGCCATAACCCAGCTCATTGAGCTTTTTGAGGCCTGCAATGCTGGCTTCGAACACACCGTCGCCTCGCTGCTTGTCGACGTTCTCCCGCGAGTAGCAGGGCAGGGAGGCGCTGACCTCGACGCCCTGATCAGCCAGAAACTGCGCCAGATTTTCATAACCCGGCTCGCTCAGAATGGTCAGGTTGCAGCGGTCGATGACCCGCAGCCCTTCGCGACGCGCGTGGGCGACGATCTCCCGAAATCGCGGATGCATTTCGGGTGCGCCACCCGTGAGGTCCAGAGTGTGAACTGGATGCGCATCGATCACCTGGTGCAGGAGGCCAAGGCTTTCATCGGTCATCGCCTCCGTGCGTGTTGGGCCTGCGTTCACATGGCAGTGCAAACAGCGCTGATTGCAGCGATAGGTGAGGTTGACCTGCAGCGCCTCGAGAGCCGCTCTGCGGATCGGCGGAAAATCCAGGCTGTTCAGGAGTGGAAGCGTGGCGTGCATGGCAAGGCTACTCCTAGAAACGGTTGAATGCGGGTTGCCAGCGGAGCGTTCGGGAGGCCGGCCTAGCGGATATAAGGCCTGCCGCCCGGAGCCACGCGTGAGCGTGCTTGCATCGACTGATCATTGGTGTGCAACCAGCTCCGCAGCTGGAGTGTTGATGGAGCATAACCCTTAGCGGTGGCTTAAACGAACGCTGGAGCTATTCGTCTTGGCCTAGACGTCAGTGGCAGTGCGATGGCGGGGTAAGCCAAAGGAGATGACCGCCGCAAGCAGAACGAAGGCGCTGGATACCCAGAGGCAGGCCTGGAGCCCATAGGCCTGAAAAATCCAGCCAGACAGCACGGTGCCAAGCAACCGGCCCATGGCGTTGGACATGTAGTAGAACCCCACATCGAGGGAAACGCCGTCTTCCTTGGCATAAGAGACGATCAGATAGCTGTGCAGCGAAGAGTTCACGGCGAACATCACGCCGAATACCATCAGCCCGCCCAGCAAGACCCATTGCGGGGAGAGCTGCGTGTCCAAGCCCAACGCAATGGCCGCAGGCAACCCGGCCAGAAGCAACGCCCATATCAGCGCCGCTCGGCCGTCCGGCACTTGCCCCCCTTTACGCCCGGTGAAATGCGGAGCGAAAGACTGCACGATGCCGTAGCCGATGACCCATGCCGCGAGAAAACCACCCACACGCCAGTGGTCCCAACCAAAGGTGCTCGCCAGGTAAACCGGGAGCGCAACCACGAACCAGACATCCCGCGCGCCGAACAGAAACAACCTGGCGGCGGAGAGAATGTTGATCGCCCGGCTCTTGGAAAGAATGTCCTTGAACTTCGGCTTCGCTTTGGCCTTGCCAAGATCCTTCTTGAGCAGCATCAGACTCGCAATCCAGACCAGGGCCAGCACCGTTGCCATGGCCAGAACTGCGCCGCGAAATTCCAGCCATACCAGCAGAACGCCGCCCAGAAAGAAGCCGACACCCTTGAGCGCGTTCTTCGATCCGGTCAGCAGCGCTACCCATTTGTAAAGCGTGCCCTGGGCACCGGGCGGAACCAGCAACTTAATCGAGCTTTTGGCGCTCATCTTGTTGAGGTCCTTGGCGATGCCGGACAGCGCCTGGGCTGCCATCACCCACGGGACCACCAGCCAGGCACTGGGAACGGTGAGCAGCAACAACGCCACGACTTGCAGTGCGAGGCCGATATTCATGGTGCGGTTCAGGCCCAGCCGCGCACCGAGCCAGCCGCCAACGAGATTGGTCACCACACCGAAAATCTCGTAGAAGAGAAACAGCATCGCGATCTGCAGCGGCGAGTAGCCCAACTGGTGAAAGTGCAGCACCACCAACATGCGCAACGCGCCATCGGTGAGAGTGAAGGCCCAGTAGTTGGCGGTCACCACCAGGTACTGGCGGACTTCCGGGGCGAGGCAGGAGAGGGCGTGCATGGTCGGGTCCGTAGTAATGGTGCTGTCAGGTCAGAACAACGCAAGTGCAGAAGCGGCAACGGTCAGGAAGCAGCGAGCTCGCAAGTGTCTCCACCAGCGGCGCGAGGGACGCGCCACTGGCAGCGCAAGCGGCGAATCAGCCTGACAGGCCGACCTTTCGCGCCAGCTCAACAGTGCGGTTGGCGTAACCCCACTCGTTGTCGTACCAGGCGTAGAGTTTTACTTGGGTACCGTTGACGACCATGGTCGACAGCGCATCGATGATCGAGGAGCGCGGGTCGGTTCGGTAATCGATGGAAACCAGTGGTCGCTCTTCGTATCCGAGAATGCCCTTGAGCGGACCTTCGCTCGCAGCGGCTTTCAGCAGCTGGTTGACCTCCTCGACGGAGGTCGCGCGTTCTACCTCGAACACGCAATCGGTCAACGAGGCATTGGCCAGCGGGACGCGCACCGCATGCCCGTTGAGCTTGCCGCGCAGCTCGGGAAATATCTCAGCGATCGCAGTGGCCGAGCCTGTGGTGGTCGGAATCAGGCTCATGCCGGAGGCGCGGGCACGGCGCAGATCCTTGTGCGGCTGATCGAGGATGCTTTGGGTGTTGGTCAGGTCATGAATGGTGGTAATCGAACCGTGGCGGATGCCAAGCTTTCCATGGATCACCCTGACCACCGGCGCCAGGCAATTGGTCGTGCACGAGGCCGCGGTGACGATGCGGTGCTGCGCCGGGTCGAAAAGACCATCGTTGACGCCCATGACGACATTTAGCGCCCCCGCTTCCTTGACGGGCGCGCTGACGACTACGCGTTTAACCCCCTGGTCCAGATAGCCCTGCAGCACCGCTACGGTCTTCATCTTGCCGCTTGCTTCGATAACCAGATCGCAGTCCGACCAGTCGGTGTCGGCGATGGCCTTGTTCGCGGTGACCTGAATTCGTTTGCCTTCGATTACCATGCAATCGCCATCGCTGCTTGCTTCATGACTCCAGCGGCCGTGTACCGAATCGAAGTTCAGCAGATGCGCGTGGGTGGCTGCGTCACCCGCCGGATCGTTGATCCGGATGAACTCGATCTCGGGCCAGCCCCAGGCCGCGCGCAACGCCAACCGCCCGATTCGGCCGAAGCCATTGATGCCTACCTTGATCGCCATAGTTTGATCCCCTGAATCATGCGCCCCGCGGCGCGAACATGATGATGGCCATGCCAACCAGGGCGACTGCTGAACCCAGCAGATCCCAGCCGGTAGGGCGAATGCCGTCGACTAGCCAGAGCCAGATAATGGCGGCGCCGATGTAGACGCCTCCGTACGCTGCGTACACCCGTCCTGCTGAGGTGGGGTGCAGTGAAAGCAGCCAGGCAAAGAGCATCAGCGATGCCGCCGCA
This sequence comes from Stutzerimonas zhaodongensis, assembly GCF_003696365.1. GTDB lineage: Bacteria > Pseudomonadota > Gammaproteobacteria > Pseudomonadales > Pseudomonadaceae > Stutzerimonas > Stutzerimonas zhaodongensis. Next base: position 895,238 of record NZ_RFFM01000001.1, on the reverse strand, counting down.
GGCACCAGCAGCCAGATGCTTTTGCCTTGCCTGAGCCATAGATAGGGCAGATAGCAACCCACGATTTCGGCCAGAGCCGTCAGGGCGAACAAGCCAAAGGTTTTGAGCATGAAGCCTCAACCGCCGAATTGAGCGAGCCATCCAGCATGAGCCGGATGCTGGAGAGCTTTGGGCCGAAGCGCCTGGACGTTGCGCACGGCGGTCTCGCGCTCGACACCCAGTTCGATAAGGATGCGGGCTGCAATCAGCCCTGTTCGCCCGGAGCCGCCTTTGCAGTGGATGGCCAGCGTGGCGTTCGAATCGAGCAGGGCGGCGATCTCTTCGCGGTGACGGGCCCAGGCCGCATCGAAGTCAGCTAGCGGCACGTGCTCATCAGCGATCGGTAGATGCAGCCACTCAAGACCAAGCTCGCTGCAAACTGCGGAGAGGTCTGAGGCGTCATTCGCGGCCAGTTCGGCGTCCGGCATCAAGGTGATGAGGGCATTCGCGCCGGCATCTTTAAGTGTGGCCAGTGCCTCGCTCAGGCTCGCGTCTCTGGTGCCCGGGCATGGTGTGAATATCAGGTGGCCAGGACGTTGTGGGATGTCGAGGACGTCGTACGGGTGCGGCATGGTCATAACTCCTGGTTCAGATCGAGCGCTGGTTGACCCGTGCCGACAGTGCCTCGGCCGATTCCTTGCGTTCCGAGTAGCGATCGACCAGATAGCTGCCACGACCGCGAATCAACAGGGTGAACTTGACCAATTCCTCCATCACATCCACGACGCGGTCGTAGAAGGCCGAAGGCTTCATCCGTCCAGCGTCATCGAATTCCAGAAACGCTTTGGGCACCGAAGACTGGTTGGGTATCGTCACCATCCGCATCCAACGACCAAGCACGCGCATCTGGTTGACGGCGTTGAACGATTGCGAGCCGCCACATACCTGCATCACCGCCAGTGTCTTGCCCTGGGTCGGCCGCACCGCGCCCATGCTCAGCGGTATCCAGTCGATCTGGGCTTTGAATACGGCGCTCATCGAGCCGTGCCGTTCCGGCGAGCACCACACCTGGCCTTCGGACCAGATGACCAGGTCACGTAATTCCTGGACCTTTGGGTGGCTCTCAGGAGCATCGTCTGGCAGCGGCAGCCCAGATGGATCGAAGATCCTGGTCTCGCAGCCGAGCGCTTCAAGCAACCGCGCGGCTTCCTGACTCATGAGGCGGCTGAATGAACGTTCGCGGTTGGAGCCGTATAGCAGCAGGATGCGCGGCTTGTGCTCCAGATCGTCAGGCAGTGAAAGCTTGTCCAGGCTCGGTAGGTCGAGAAGGGCAGGGTCAATATTCGGTAGGGTTTCGTTCATGTCTTACCTCAGATCAGGCGCCGCAGTGTTTGCTTCGAATCAGGCCCGGTCTCAAACCGTTCCAAAGCAGGGCGTTAGGCTCAGTCGCAAGTGCGTTTGTCAGGGCGCAGTGGGCGCGCATCGATCACCCCTCTCAACCACAGGCCGACGTGCGTCCGGGTCGGTCACGCATGCGCTCAAGCCGTTCGGCGTCTGGACTCAACCATCGTTTGTTGGCCGCCAGTACGAGCGTGAGCATGTCATGCACCCAGTCCGGCAGATGCGGGTGCAGTCGGTAATACACCCACTGCCCCTGACGCCGATCCTCGAGAATCGCGCAGCTTCGCAGCTGTGAAAGATGCCGCGATACCTTGGGTTGGCTTTGCTCGAGCGCAGTGGTCAGCTCGCAAACGCACAGCTCCCCTTCGCGGGCGATAAGCAGGGTCATGCGCGCCCGGGTTTCATCGGACAGGCATTTGAAAACGGTATCGGGTGTCAGGTGTTCGATCATGTCAGCCTCTGCGAGAGTGGCTGAATATATTGATTAGCATATATGCTGTAAAGCGAATACTATCCGGCAAAACCCCTGCTAAACGGGTGGATGCCCATGTCATTCATCCAGCGAACTGTATAAATATCTGTATTAAGTCATATATGAGGCCGGTCTGATGACGACGGATGATGCAGCCTTGAGCAGCCCGGACGTGATCATCATAGGTGGCGGCCAGTCAGCTCTGGCGACTGCCTATTTTCTGAGGCGCACGAAGCGCTCCTTCCTGATACTCGACGATCAGACAGGAGCAGGCGGTGCCTGGCTGCATGCGTGGAAGTCGCTCAAGCTATTTTCCCCAGCTGCCTGGAGCTCGATTGCCGGGTGGCCGATGCCTATAGCGCAAAGCCATACGCCAACCCGCATGGACGTAATCGACTACCTGGTGCGTTACGAGCAGCGGTACCAGCTTCCCATCGTGCGCCCGGTGCATGTCAGCTCGGTTACCGCGATTGACGATCAGCTCGAAGTCAAAGCCGGGGGCCAGGCGTGGCGCTGCCGTGCGCTGGTCAGCGCCACGGGCACCTGGGGGCAGCCCTATCTGCCAGAGGTCCCGGGCCGAGAGGCGTTTCTGGGTATTCAGCTGCACTCGGCACACTACGTGAACGCAACGCCGTTCGCCGGCAAACGTGTGCTGGTTGTCGGCGGCGGCAATTCCGGCGCGCAGATCCTTGCTGAGCTATCGAAAGCCGCTGAAACGATCTGGGTGACTGAAAAGGAGCCGGCATTCCTGGCGGATGATGTTGATGGCCGTGTCCTGTTCGAACGCGCGACAGCGCGCTGGAAAGCGCAGCAGGAAGGCCGGAGCGTCGAGCAGCCGGCCGGCGGTTTAGGCGAAATCGTGATGGTGGATTCAGTGAAAGATGCGCGCGCGCGGGGTGTTCTGCATGCCCGGCGGCCATTCAAGCGCTTCACGGAAAACGGCGTCGAATGGGCGGACGGACAGTTCGAAGCGGTAGACGTGGTGATCTGGTGTACGGGGTTCAAACCGGCACTGGCGCACCTCGATAGCCTCGGCGTGATCGAACCGGATGGCAGGGTGAAGGTAGACGGAACCCGATCCGTGAAACAGCCCAATCTCTGGCTCATGGGCTACGGCGACTGGACCGGGCCTGCGTCAGCCACCCTGATCGGGGTGACCCGTTATGCACGCAGCGCCGTCGAGCAGATCGACCAGATGTTGTCCGAGTCCGCCGTCAGCTCCCACTAACCGAAGCTCAAGTGAAGCAAGAGAAGCTCCATGTCTCAATGCGAAACCCTCGGCAAGAAAGTCGCCGGCGCACCAATCGGATTCTTCGAGCGCTACCTGACCCTTTGGGTCTTTCTCTGCATCATCGCCGGTACGCTCATCGGCCTCTTTGCACCGCAGGCCGCCCAGGCCGTCGGGGCCATGGAGCTGGCGAAGGTGAACATCCCGGTGGGCTTGCTGATCTGGGTGATGATCATCCCGATGTTGATGAAGATCGATTTCGGCGCTCTGCACGAGGTCTTCGCGCACCGTGCGGGCATGGGAGTCACCCTGATCGTCAACTGGGCTATCAAACCCTTCACCATGGCTTTTCTAGCCTGGTTGTTTCTGCGGCACGTCTTCGCGGGCTGGCTGCCGGCTGACCAGATCGACAGCTATGTGGCAGGGCTGATACTGCTGGGCGCTGCGCCTTGCACCGCGATGGTGTTCGTCTGGAGCAACCTGTGTAACGGCAATGCCAACTTCACCCTGACCCAGGTAGCGGTGAACGATGTGGTGATGGTGTTCGCCTTCGCCCCGATCGTGGCGCTGCTGCTGGGCGTTTCTTCGATTCCCGTGCCGTGGGACACCCTGATCCTTTCGGTGGTGATGTACATCGTCATTCCGCTGACCATCGCTCAGTTCATCCGCCACCGCTTGCGCATGGTTGGCGAGGATCATTTTCAGGCGGTGCTGGCCCGTATCCAGCCGTTCTCGATCATCGCGCTGTTGGCGACGCTGGTCCTGTTGTTCTCTTTCCAGGGCGAGGCGATTGTCGAACAGCCGCTGGTGATCGCCATGTTGGCCGTGCCGATCCTGCTGCAGACCCTTCTGATCGCCGCGCTGGGTTACTGGCTCAATCGACAGTTGAAGGTGCGTCATGACATCGCTGGCCCGTCGGCGATGATCGGCGCGTCCAATTTCTTCGAGCTGGCGGTAGCCGTTGCCATCGTGCTCTATGGCTTCAATTCGGGAGCGGCGCTGGCGACCGTCGTGGGCGTACTTATCGAGGTGCCGGTCATGCTCTGGCTCGTCCGGACGGTAAACAAGAGCCGCGTCTGGTACGAGCGAGCGCTGCCGAGTCAATGAAGCGGATCGCCTGTCGCCAAACGGCTCTAAAATAGCCCTTGGGGACACATGCGGGTGCAAATTCCCAGCGTTTCTGCTTTGATGGTTTCAGACGACACGTTGCGGCTGATGGCCGGCCCTCAACCATGATGCGAAAGTGGGAATAGCTCTGGAAAACCTAACCCGAGACGCGCTTGAGGCTGAGGTCATCCGCCTGCGCATGGCATTGAACGAAGCTAGAGCCGACGCAGGCCATTCAGCTTCTCATCAGGATCGACGTAACGGCTATTTATCGGATGGCAATGCAAGTTTTTTGACCGCATCCGATCCGTTTGCCGCGGCCAATCCACCGCTGGAAGCATTGCGAGTTAGCCAGGCGGCGCTAGCCCTCAATGAGGCACGCCAGCACGCCGTCTTCGCCTCCGTCGAAGTTGCCATGGTTCTTACAGATCCGGCAGGAATAATCACGAACTGGAGTCTGGGTGCAGAGCACGTCATGGGCTGGACTGCTGCCGAAATGCACGGCCAGCATATTTCGACCATCTTCACAGCGGTCGACCGCTCGCATAACCGCGCCGATGCGATCATGCAGCAGGCCTTGCTGGACGGGCGCACCACTGTCGAATGCTGGCATCTTCGGCGAGACGGTCAGCAGTTCTGGGCGTCAAGCCACCTATCCGCGCTGCATGACAAAAGCGGCGCACACCTCGGCTACCTGAACGTTCTGCGCGACCAGACCCATGCCGACCTTGCTGGGCGCGCAGTGCAGGAATCACAGCAGCGTTACCGGCTGGCCGCAAACGCAACCAACGACGCCGTGTGGGACTGGGATCTGACCAATAACCAGGTTCTCTGGAATGATGCGCTGCAGCAAGCGTACGGACATGCCCCCGACACAGTCGAAAGCAGCGGAAGTTGGTGGATCGATCACATCCACCCGGATGACCGCGCCCGTATCGATACCTCCATTCACGCCGTCATCGATGGAAACGGCATTACCTGGAGCGATGAGTACCGCTTTCGGCGCGCGGATGGCTCATATGCCGATGTGCTTGATCGTGGCCAGGTGATCCGGGATGCCGAAGGCCGTGCTGAGCGCATGATCGGAGCGATGCTGGACCTGACACGCATGCGCGCGGCCGAGGCGGCGCTCCGTCAGAGTGAAGAGCGCTTCAGAACCATCCTGGAAACGATTGACGCCGCATTTGCGATCGTCCAGGTCAAGTTCGATGCCGACGATCAGCCGGTGGATTATCGTTTCCTCGACGCCAACCCGGCCTTCGAACGGCAGACCGGTGTCGACCTTCGCGGAAAATGGGTCACCGAGTATGCCCCGGAGCTTGAGCGGTTCTGGTTCGACACCTACGGGCACGTGGCCAAAACCGGGGAAGCGGCCAACTTCGAGAACTACGCTCAGGCCTTCGAGCGGTGGTTCGACGTCCGGGCTGTGCGAGTCGGTGATCCTGCCAGTCGCCAGATCGCCATTCTTTTCAACGACGTCACCCAGCGACGAGAGGCCGAGGAGCGGCTGCGGGTCAGCGAAGCGCTCGCGCGTGAAAACGTGGATCGTGTCCAGTTGGCGCTTGCGGCGGGCGCCATTATCGGAACCTGGAACTGGGATCTCCCAACGGACCGGTTCACAGTCGATGAGGGCTTCGCCTTCGCGTTCGGTCTCGATCCGGCCCTGGGTCGGGACGGGCTCAGCCTTGAACAAGTGGTCGAAACCGTTCATCCCGAAGACCGAGCCGGACTGATGGGCGCAATCGCCGAGGTCATCTCTCGCGGCGGCGCCTATGCCCACCAGTACCGGGTCCGGCGTGCAGATGGCAATTACTACTGGATCGAGGCGAACGGTCGCGTCGACTGTACCGAAGACGGCACTCCGCTGAGCTTTCCGGGTGTTCTGATCGATGTCGAGGACCGTCGCTCGATCGAGGCCGAACGCGACCGTGCCACTGCTGCGTTGCGCGCGCTCAACGAAACACTCGAACAACGTGTGGCCGAGCGAACGGCCGAGTTGATCCAGGCGGAGGAGAAGCTTCGCCAATCCCAGAAGATGGAAGCGGTCGGTCAACTGACCGGCGGCCTCGCGCATGACTTCAACAACCTGCTGGCCGGTATCTCCGGGGCGCTGGAACTGATCAACATGCGGATCGCCCAGCATCGGCTCGATGACATCGACAAGTACATGGCCGCCGCACAGGGCGCAGCCAAGCGCGCCGCCGCACTGACGCACCGGCTGCTGGCGTTCTCGCGCCGCCAGACACTGGACCCACGCCCAATCGACGTGAACATGCTGGTCGAGGGCATGACCGAGCTGATCCAGCGCACGGTCGGCCCAAGCATTCGCGTCCAGACCATAAAAGAAAGAGAGCCGTGGCCGGCATCCGTCGATGCCAGCCAACTGGAAAATGCGATTCTCAACCTCTGTATCAACTCACGTGATGCCATGCCGGACGGCGGGCAGATCACCATCGAAACCTCCAACCGTTGCCTGGATCGCAGCGCGGCTCATGCCTATGATCTGCCTGAAGGCCAGTACCTGTGCTTGTGCGTGACGGATACCGGCACCGGCATGGCCCCCAACATCATCGCCAAGGCTTTCGATCCCTTCTTCACGACCAAACCCATCGGGCAAGGCACCGGCCTTGGGCTTTCGATGATCTACGGTTTCGCCAAGCAGTCTGGCGGGCAGGTGCGCATCAATTCGGAAGTAGGGAAGGGCACGGCGATGTCCATCTACCTGCCCCGATATCACGGCAGCGCTGCCATCGGCGCGGTAGACCCCGACAGATCGACCGCCACGCTTGCCGAAGCCAGCGGCACGATTCTGATCGTGGATGACGAGCCATCGGTGCGGCTGCTGCTCATGGACGCACTGGGCGATCTCGGGTTCTCGTTGATCGAAGCCGCGGACAGCCTGAGCGGGCTAAAAGTGCTTCAGTCTGACGTGAATATCGACCTGCTCATCACCGACGTGGGGCTTCCCGGCGGAATGAACGGCCGGCAAATGGCGGACGCAGGGCGTGAAGTCAGGCCGAACCTCAAGACGCTGTTCATCACGGGCTACGCAGAAAACGCCGTCCTCGGAAACAGCTCTTTAGGGCCGGGCATGCAGGTGCTGACCAAGCCATTTTCCATAGACACATTGACTGGCCGAGTGCTGGAGCTGCTCAGTACATAGTGCCGGCTTCAGCGGCTGTTTCGGCCGCCACGCCGGCTCGCCTAATCGTCGGAGCGACCCGTCGTGTCACGATCGTGCTCGTATCGATTTACCAGCGGGAATGCTGGCAACCATGACTCGCGCCGGCTGATCCAACACTCATATGTAGGCATCAATTGATCCGGTGCATCCAGGCAGCCCAGGTGCACCTCGATTTCGTCTGCCGAACGTGCGAATACCGATGAACCGCAACGCGGACAGAAGAACCGCCCGGCGTAGTCTCGCGTGTCACCCGTGATCGATACCAATTCCTGAGCGAACACCGCCGCTGCGAAGAAGAGGGCGCCATGATGCTTGCGGCAATCCAGGCAATGGCAGAGGCCCACTCGATACGGCTGCCCGGATGCAACAATCCGCACATTGCCGCACAGGCAGCCGCCGGTGAACTGATCCATGCTGTGCCTCCCTAAAAACGACAGGATTTCGCTGCGAAGAACTCAGTATTGATGCTCTTTCGAAATCTGCTCGGAGATCGCAAATCGTTAAGCCGGCAATTGTGCCAAGCCCGCGCGTTGACTGACGCCACTGAGCAAGTAGTGGCTTCCGTTAACGTCTGCCTGGTGGTCGATATGGCCCCGCATCTCGTTAAGCGCTGCGCCGACGCCCTTGACACCCCGGCAAGTGCTCGACAACAACACTGCCTGACGTCCGGGCGGCCGGACCGAAGTTGATGCTCATCAAGCTTCGACTCATCACCCAAGTCGCCCGATAGACTTGCCAGGCACGCATCACGTAATGTCACGCCATGCATTGCCCCGCTATTCGAACGAGTGCACTCCCGAGTGGTGCATAACTACCTTATCAGGTCGTGACACCGCCAGAACCCGCGCCCTAGAGGGGAGATACCATGATGCAGCAGAATGTTATACACCACGCCCGTCCGGCGTCTTATACACCACTTGGTGTCTAATTATAGTTAGACCTAGATCATGAACGGACTCACCCGCGAAAACTCATCAACCATTGCCTTTGTCGTGAATTGCTACCTAAGCAACTCAATAAGCACAGATGAATTGCAGCAATGGGCTATTCGAATCATGGAGTCAACTGAAGCATACCCAGACTACATAGCTGAGTTGCTTCGCTTTGATGCTCCTCGCTTCCATATCTACAAAACAATCGGCTTCAGCCCTGGCCGCAGCTTTACAAATCAGGAGGACGAAGCAATTTTTGGCATTGCATATCTACGTAATCGCGAGGTATTTGACGGCCCAACTAGAGAGCATGCTATAAACTCACTACATATGAACCAGGCTATCCTTACAGAATTCAGAACTGCTTTTCCGTTCATCCAAGTAGCGGTGTAAGGTCTAACAAATGGTTCAAATCGTTCGCTTCGCTCACTGGGACGGGCTAAAGCCCGCCCCTTAACCAAATGTTAGGTCTCACATGAAAAATCCTGACTGGACCTCCAAAGGCAAGACAGTAGCCGACTTGGCTAAGGAACTACTCTCGTTTGAGGATCAAGAAATGGAGGTAAGGATATCGCTAGATGGTGGTGACACTTCGCTACCAGTTTCGTTGGTGGGTAAATCCAATCGAAAGTATGCCGTGCTTATTAACTGCCAAGATATCCCAACTCCTATCAGGCACCGTGATGAAACCTAACAAGTCGCTGAAATCGCTCACTCCGTTCGCTGGGACGGCGTTCCGCCGCCCCTTAGCTTAATCGTTATAACCCGAGCAAATAATGAGTTCATACCGAACAGATAACAGAGACCGACTTATAAAACTGATTGATCAGATATCAGTTGATAAGCAACCTGAAGGATGGACTCATGTCGCCTCGATAGCTGTCGGAGGGCTTCTTTCTGTTGGGTTCTCCCAGCAAGGAGCTTACTTATTGGTCGTATCTAGCTCCGGCCGCAGCGTTATTTACTGCAAAACAGGCGAAAAAGTTGAACGCGACTACGAAGAATACGCGGAATTAAGCGACCTCGGACTTCACTGCCGAGGAATCGGGGTGATCGCAGATGAAGTCATATCGCTTTGTGGCATTAATGGAGGAGGCCTGCCGCTCACAAACAGAGCGGGAGAAGGGCTAGAGGTTGTTTCTCCAGAATGGCCTGAAAGCCATCTAATTCTATGCAAGCCGTTCAAAAGCGCTCTCATACCTGGGCATCAACCTGACTGCAAAATAATTTACACAGACCATTTAAGAGCATATGGTTTTTCGTGGTGTGGTAACTACATAGTAGCGGCTTGCGGCAGCGATCTTGATATATGGTCCCGCGAGGCGGAGTTATAACAATTGGTTCAAATCGTTCGCTTCGCTCACTGGGACGGGCTAAAGCCCGCACCTTAACCAAACGTTATACAGACTGGAAAATCACATGGATGTCTGGAGTCAAGTAAAAGTCTCAGCAGTGCAAAAAGCCATGCAGCTTTCCTGGCTTATTGGCCTGCTCACCATAATTACATTTGCTGACTGCTATCTAATTTTAAAACACGGCAGCGGGGTATCAATACTCTCGTTCGAATGGATAAAAACAAATATAGACATTAGAGACTTGATTATTGGCACAGGGCTATTTTCATTTGTTTTTGCCGCCGTAATACCTGGCTTTTGGTTTATTGTCTGGCCTTTTCTGCAAATAGCATTATCAAAAATTACAAATAGCAGTATCTTTTTCGGCAAAATGCCCAGTGATGGCTTTACACGAGCTGAAGTGCTGATGGCCCGTGCGGCCAAAGAAGGGAATATGGCGTTGCTTCGCTACTGTGAACAGCACAAACAAGACATCGAAACACGAAATTTCATCTCAACCTGCGCCCAAGGAATTTTAGTATTAACCTTTACAGCATGGGCTCTCTCCCCGCCCGAGGTGTTGCCAACAGTATTCGAAATACAAAGCTACGTTGAGCAGTTCCCCTGGTATATTGAAAAGCCGGTGAACGGCTCTCTAGTTTTATTCTATATGGCCGTAGTAGTAATGAGTTTCATGCGAAAAACTGATTCCGATAACTATATTGGAATAGTCCTGGAACCAAAACCGAGCAATCGGAAGCTTATATAACAATTGGTTCAAACCGTTCGCTTCGCTCACTGGGACGGGCTAAAGCCCGCCCCTTAACCAAACGTTAGGTATCACATGGAAACCAGCTTCTCAGCCAGGGTATGGAACTGGTATGCAGATGATGAGTATGAAAAGCTACTTTCATTCCTACAACTCTGCTATGGACTAGAGTTTCTTGCGCTCGAAGCAAAACAGCAGAGCGAATCGATACCATATTGCCCCGCATGCGAAGTGTGGAGCGAAAAAATATTAAGGATCAAAGATTTTGCTGACGATTACGGAAATGATATTCCAGCTGATATAAAAAACGAGTTACTCTCGATATTTGAAAGCTGCGACAATTTAAGCGGTGATGCATTCCACTGCGATGATCAATTTATGTTTAGCCATAATGAATGGGCGAGTATTAGAAGCGCCGCCATTAATTGTTTGTCGCGCATTGAATGGTGTACTTTACAAACATATGCACACGAATTTGAAGGGCGAGCTAGAAATGTTCTTTATGGCGTACCGTACCAAGAAACCTAACTAGTGGTTCAAATCGTTCGCTTCGCTCACTGGGACGGGCTAAAGCCCGCCCCTTAACCAAACGTTAGGGGTTTCCCATGAACCCAATCGAGCAAATTGCTCAGCTGGAGAAGCAAGCAGAGCTAGTACTGGCAGAGCGTGCCGACTGCTCAGACATAATCCCATTCTGCGCAGAAGCCATTTCGCTAATGCAGTCACAGCCAAATCTAAACAATGAGTTCGTTAATTTACTTTCGAGCATGAGTTGCCCCGAATTTATTGCAGTCTGCGTTCATGCGTTACGTTGGCCCAATCTAAACCAGGCTGTACTTCAGAAATATAACCGCGCCGTAGAGCAAAACGATTGGCGTGCCGAAGGTGCATTGCGAACGGTTGTTGATGCTATAAACCCAAACTGGGAAGATGCTTGTGATTTCTATTCAGCTTACTTTCATAATCTAAACCCCTAACAAANCGTCTTATACACCACTTGGTGTCTAATTATAGTTAGACCTAGATCATGAACGGACTCACCCGCGAAAACTCATCAACCATTGCCTTTGTCGTGAATTGCTACCTAAGCAACTCAATAAGCACAGATGAATTGCAGCAATGGGCTATTCGAATCATGGAGTCAACTGAAGCATACCCAGACTACATAGCTGAGTTGCTTCGCTTTGATGCTCCTCGCTTCCATATCTACAAAACAATCGGCTTCAGCCCTGGCCGCAGCTTTACAAATCAGGAGGACGAAGCAATTTTTGGCATTGCATATCTACGTAATCGCGAGGTATTTGACGGCCCAACTAGAGAGCATGCTATAAACTCACTACATATGAACCAGGCTATCCTTACAGAATTCAGAACTGCTTTTCCGTTCATCCAAGTAGCGGTGTAAGGTCTAACAAATGGTTCAAATCGTTCGCTTCGCTCACTGGGACGGGCTAAAGCCCGCCCCTTAACCAAACGTTATACACACATGGTAAAAGTTCAGAATGAATAAAATTTCATCTTTTCTGGTTGCCTGCATCTCTCTATCGTGGTTATACAGATGTATTCCAACCGACTGGGAATTTCTGATACCGGCGGCTATCTTCGCTGCTTGTTCAACTTATTTATATAAAGGCAATAAAATAGCAAAGTGGTGCGCCTTCGCTTTCACCTCATTAAACATTTTGGCCAATAATCTAGTTATTAATTTAATTGAGGAAAGGCAACATCCAGCATCTCCGATAGAGGTACCAATTGAGCTACAAATATCTACTCCACTATCTTTGGTTACGTTACTATTTTTGTTAGCTTCTTTTTGGTTCCCTAAGTCCAAAAGCGTATAACAATTGGTTCAAATCGTTCGCTTCGCTCACTGGGACGGGCTAAAGCCCGCCCCTTAACCAAACGTTAGGTGCTTACAAGAAGGTGTCCTGTGGAAACCATACGAATTCCTAATGTGTTTTTTCCTTTACTCATTGCATACGCACTATTTGCTTATGCAGCTTTCTTGGCATGGAAGCCGTCCTCTTCATCTTTTGGGCTGCTTACTATGTTTTCATTTATGGTCCTAGCGTTTATTGAGGGTGCGCCAATACTTTTATTTTTCTTTACTGACAACCTGGAATCCAACCTGTCTATGCTGTTTGAACTGCGTAGATGGCTAAATTCTTTATTATTAATTGCTGGACCAATTTCTATTATAGTAGCGCTTCGTTTAAGGTCGGTGCTCAACACCTAACTAGCGGTTCAAATCGTTCGCTTCGCTCACTGGGACGGGCTAAAGCCCGCCCCTTAACCAAACGTTAGAGCTCAATAATGAAATCCAGCACCTTACAAATAGCATTTTTTATCCTAAGCCTGACTGCAACCAAATCATTTGCTGAAGACAACAAGCTTTTCGAACAAGCAAACGCAGCCATCAACTCAGGAAACTGCGATACTGGAATCCAAATTTTAAGTGAATTATCTAGTAGAAATGTACCTGGCGCGCTAATCAATTTAGGTAACATTTACGCAACCGGCAGTTGCGGCGAGCCGGATTTTGGCAGAGCCGATTCGCTATATCAGGCAGCAGCGACTTTGGATGTTCCTATCGGGCATTACCAATACGGACTACTACATTTTGGGGACCAATCTTATGACCAAGATTATGATTTGGTTTTCAAACACTGGTCGCGCGCATTCAATCAAGGCATGCCTATTCATTATGAATTATCTATCCTTTATTACAAAGGGCTAGGTACATCGAAAAACCCGGAAAAAGCGGAGTCTTTACTAATTGAAGCATCAACCCTTGGCGATGAACATGCCATAACTCTTCTGAATAGCTTTTATCAAGACAAAGACGGCCCGCTTTACAAGCCAGAACAGTAGTAGTCGGGCATAGCAGTACTATCGGCCGCTTAAGGGCATAGACCAACACAACGTCCAGAGAAAGTCTAACTAGTGGTTCAAACCGTTCGCTTCGCTCACTGGGACGGGCTAAAGCCCGCCCCTTAACCAAACGTTAGGTTTCAAATGGCAAATCGATCATATATCTGGAACACGGCAACACCAGACGCCAACCCTTGGAATCATTTGGATGGTATAAATCAGGGCATTGAATTCGTTGAAATTGCTGATGCATCTAATAGAATTCCTGTTCCTTGGCTATGTTGTTTTAGAGGGGCAGAGCTGAATAAGGTCAGTATTCCACTTGAGCCTCATGACAATGGCTTCCAACCTGAACCATTGATTTTCGAACTTCCATGGATTGAAGTTTCTACTGCGCAAAAAAACCTTCAGGAAAGCCTTCACATATTTCAAGAACTAACTGGCGACTTGCTCCTAGGAGAAGGCTATTGGGATTATGCCTGTAGAGGTCTCGTAGATCTTCCCCTGCCATACTTAGTGCTTAACCCAATAGATGTTTTCTTTATGAATGATCCATTGGAAGAAGCTGAAAAATTCGCAAGATGTTTACGCGAATCTTCAGGCTCAATGGAGCTAATTAAGCATTTATCGTTTTTTAATGAATACTTTCCGGCATTCCCTGCACATGATTTTTATACTTTACCCTTCAGCGAGCTAAATCATCAAGCCCGCCTGGAATCATCTAGAGCTTTAGATGCGGCTTATTTGGGAAAGAACAATTGGTACTGGCATCGGGCAATTGAACAGAAGCACACCCCGCCGGAACCTCCAGTGCAGAACAAAGTAACTCGCGAAAAAAAGCAATGGTGGCGTTTATGGTAGAACCTAACAACTGGTTCGAATTGCTCGCTGAGCTCGCTGGCACGGGCTAAAGCCCGCCCCTTAACCAAACGTTAGGAATCACATGAAACGGCTAATCCCCCTTGTGCTGGGGCTATTCTCGCTGAGCCAAAATGCAAGTGGAATGAATACTCCAGAGAGCTTAGTTAAATCATTCCAAGCCGATTATTTGTCATGGAATAAGCACGCACTAAAAGTAGACTCTGCGCACGAATCAATTAAAGCAATGGAACTAGCAGAAGAGTCGTATAAAAAACTGCTAAGTAAATATACTCCCCCTGAATTTAAGGGGGAGCCGATAGCATATGGATCCGAGCCAGCTCACGACCCTCAGAAAGAAAAGATAATCTCAAGTGTAATAAATGGTGATAACGCCATTGTTCGCACCGAATTCCCCAGGCCCTACTACTCACCAATTTATGAGTATCATTTAGTCAAGGCACAGGGTCGCTGGTATTTAAATCAGGTGTACTTGGTGGATGATGACGGTTATTACCCCGGCCTTTAGCCTCCCCTAACTAGTGGTTCAAATCGTTCGCTTCGCTCACTGGGACCGGCTAAAGCCGGCCCCTTAACCAAACGTTAGGTATCACATGGATATTTCGCGATTGCTCAAGAAGCGTCAGCTGAACGTCCAAGAGCAAAATGCAATCGCCGAGTACAGACTGCTCTCAATAGCCAAAAACTGGCAGGAGCATCAAATACCACGGGCCCTTATATCTTGTGGCGAAGAGCGAGGTGTCTCGTGGACTAAAGCAATAGCTCTAGAGCTTGGTATTGACTACCCAGGCATGCCAAGCCTATTTGGCAGAATTCTAAGCAGCACTGATCGCTTTATTGAGTTCGAGCTAGAAACAGATAGTACCCATGAGAAAATACTTTCTATTGAGCAGTGGGATGACATTACAGAAAACATAAATTTTTCTGAACACAATAAAGGCAGCGGTGCTGGCTATGGAGCTATAGCATTGAAGGTAAAAAAACAGCTGTGTGGTGCCACCTAACTAGTGGTTCAAACCGTTCGCTTCGCTCACTGGGACGGACTAAAGCCCGCCCCTTAACCAAACGTTAGGCTCACTCGGAGAGAGATGAATGGAAGCTGCACTCTGGGGACTTCTTGGCACAATTGCCGGCGCAGCTGCAAGCATCGCCACAACCGTTATTGCCTCAAGAAACGCTGCCAGCCTTCAATCTGCCGCGGCAGCACATGAACGCGAAGCAAAAGCTAGAGCGTTCCAGCGCGACACGCTCATTGAGCTACAAGACGCCGTTCACGATGAGCTACGAGCGGTTGCTCTCGTCTATATGGCGGATGAAGTTGCGTATCGAGAGACCGGCACATGGGGACGAAAGATGCTCGGCGAAGAACTGAACAACCAGGTCCATTTTGCGGGCAGGCGCACTCTGCTGCTTTCAGAGCGAATTGCTGACGACAATCTGCGTGACCACTTGAAATCTCTGCGCGGCCTACTTACCGAGGTTCAGATGGCTCGCGAGGCTGCTCTTGCGGAACGTACTCATATGGCTGCCATGAATATAGGAACTTCGGTCATGGAGCACATTGGCACGGTTCTCCGCTCGCTGTACTCGGATGGCGGGCCTAACTAGTGGTTCAAACCGTTCGCTGCGCTCACTGGGACGGGCTAAAGCCCGCCCCTTAACCAAACGTTAGGCTGCCTCGTAATGCATCTATACCGACTCAGATATTTCTTTTCTGCTGGGAGCAACGTTTGTCTTTGGGCTGGAGATGAAGCTTCGCGCCAGAAGTGGGACTATCCGATTGATGCGCAGTGCCTGCCGCTTCCTGAAAACACATGGCGGCTTTCGCTCCACCTTTGCGCCTGGTATGACACGAGCATTGATTGGAGCTATCCACCAAATCCTTCGCCTTGGGACGTGCGAGAGCGCACTAACTTCAATCTAGCTGCGCAGCGATTTCTGGCTAATCTTCGTGAGCAACTGGGAGCGGATTTCGAGATCATCGATGAGTCAGAAACGGCCTAACATGCGGTTCAAGGCTCGTTCGCTCCGCTCACTTGGACGCGCTAAAGCGCGCCCCTTAACCTGAACGTTAGGCGTCATTTCTTTTTTAGGCTCGTGCATACATGGAAGTTTGTATAGCCGCCGCATGTACCTCTTTCCATACGCGTCCGTTGCGTTTCCATCTAGTGCGTCGTCTGTGCTCGCCTTGGCTCCGGGTATGGCGACCAGAGGCATACAGCGGTGTGATTCAGTCCTCATGTGCTGGCTTGAACCCTCGAAGCCGTTCGGCCACTGTGCGGCATCAGCCGCCGAGGCCCGGTTTGCTCCGCTGCCTAACAAGCGGTTCAAGCGGTTCAAGCCGCTCACTCCGTTCGCTGGGACGGGCTAAAGCCCGCCCCTTAACCAAACGTTAGAGAAATCCAAAATCGTACTCAGGCCATCAACGCTATGAAACCACTAAATATCACGCTTAAAATTTCAATATTTCTGCTCTGGCTAGCCGCTGGCATTTTCGTCATAGGCGGAACTATAGCTGTAATTTTATTTCCCAAGTTCTTTAATGCGCTGTTTATATCTTCGATAGCTACAGCCGCTCTTTCTGTGCCATTTACTATCGCAAGTCTTGCCTTAGCATATAAGGAACGAATAATTACTAGAGGTTATGTTTTATTTTCAATTGTTTTTTCATGCTTTGTTGCCGGGCTTGGCTGGTTCGTAATTCCCTTTCTTTTGAAAAAAGATATTGAATCCCTAGAGCCGCAAGCAGAGGGCGCAGCTCTCTAACCATTGGTTCAAATCGCTCGCTTCGCTCACTGGGACGGGCTAAAGCCCGCCCCTTAACCAAACGTTAGCTTTTTCACGGAGAATTCATGCCAAAAAATACGGATATTGCAGCTATCTTAGGTAAGGGTTTAGTCGGAGCGATTCCGTTTGTTGGTCCATTGGCTGCAGAGATTGTTGGTGCAATAATACCGAACCAAAGAATTGATAGAATTGAATCCCTGCTAAAACTTCTCGAATCGAAGATCGCCGAAGACGAAAAATCAAAAGTTGAAGAAAAGATCGTTACTCCCGAATCAGTAGATCTGATCGAGGATGGATTTCTTCAAGCCGCCAGGGCCCTAAGTGAAGAAAGAAAAGACTACATAGCCTCACTTCTCAAAAACAGCCTTACGAATGACCGCCTAGAATATATTGAGAATAAACGGCTGCTATCTATACTTGGTCAACTTAATGACCTAGAAATAATAATATTGAAATCCTATACGCTGCATCACGGAGAACCAGACTCCGAAGAGTTTTTTAAGATACATCAAGACTCATTGCAGCCACCAGACGCCTTCCTTGGGTCTACTCAAGAAGATTTAGACAAACACGTTCTCCACCAAACCCATAAAACTCATCTTGCAAGCCTGGGATTATTACGACCAGGATTTAAGAGAACAAAAAAAGGTGAGCTACCAGAATTTGACGATAAGACGGGCATGATAAAAGCCAATGGCTATTCAATCAGTCCTCTTGGTCGGTTACTGCTCCGAAGCATTGACCAAATTAATGAGTAATAAGCTAACAAGTGGTTCAAATCGTTCACTGCGCTCACTGGGACGGGCTAAAGCCCGCCCCTTAACCAAACGTTAGCTACCATGAATGAAACTCCACAATATCTGTTTTCCCATGTCAAGCATGCAGATGATTACCGACCTGATGTTACGGCTATCGTGCTGTTTGGCATGGCGGCTACAGACGGACATGTTTTCTATCTCGAAATAAGATATATAGACTATGAAAATGACATTGTTGAGGGCGATCATCTTATGTGGTCGTTGGAGGAGGCATATGAATATGCTTTTAGAGATTACGGAATACAAAAGAACGATTGGCGTCAGCTAAGCCTAGAGGAAATAAAGGCTATTGATAGCGGTATCGGTTAGTCGCTAACCATTCGCTCAAAACCGCTCACTCCGTTCGCTGGGACGGCGTGCCGCCGCCCTTTAACTTAATCGTTAGGTGCCACATGCACAAAGTCAAAGCCACTGTCTTGTCCGATGCCCCAACATTTCCAACATGGGCGCATCCGGCAGCTTATTACTCCGGCTCTGACTTATACATGTGCTTTGAAACACACGAAGATGATGTATATTCCGTAGTATTCTTTGGTGGAGTAATTGAATATCGCATCCAACCACTGACTGACGAATCGATTTGGAAGCATCAATATTTCGCGGCCGGTCTTAAATCGTATGAATTCCACTTACTAACAAACTCACCACTATCAAAGCCATGGCCCAACTCTGAGCACTGGGTAATTACATTTAAAGACGAAATTCATGACGTAGTGGCAAAATCATTTGCTGTAATCAGTAAAGAGTTTCGCTCGTCGTCTGCAAAAGAAGCAATTCAAATGTCAATAAGAGCTGAGTCAGCCAGCGACACCTAACTAGTGGTTCAAATCGTTCGCTGCGCTCACTGGGACGGGCTAAAGCCCGCCCCTTAACCAAACGTTATATTTCCAAGCTGAATTCTATGTTCTATTCATTCTATCTATTTGCCGGAACATTTAAGAACGAAGCAGAAGCTCAAGAATTTACATTTGAGCAGTGGGAGCCTGAGCCTTCACCCGAAGCAAGCGATAGTGTCTACGAAGCTTGGGAGGATAGAAACCCTACCTGGCGACTTAAACAGGAGTTGGGGTTTTATATGGATTCTGACTTTGTTGAGCTAGCAACCGATCCAGTCTATATCAGTAGCCTTATAAAAAACGCAGATGAAAAGTCTATTTTTAACAAACTGTCTTTATCAAATTATAGTCACTACATAATAGTTAGTACTGACTCTATATATGGTGACCTGCGAACCACATCAAATGAAGAGCACATTAGAGAGCCTGAAAGCACCGCATCACTTATTTTTCTTGGTAAGTTCAACAACGAAATGTAACAATTGGTTCAAATCGCTCGCTTCGCTCACTGGGACGGGCTAAAGCCCGCCCCTTAACCAAACGTTAGAGGCAAAAATGAACTTGCGCGGCTACATCCACGAAGTCTGGCTATGCCCGAGTGACGATGGGGAGTTACTTCCATCTTGTATTGCCTTTGGGCCCGCAGGTAATTCCGCACGCGAGCTAAATGAACCTGGCAGCGTCTGCATCTGGCTATTTTTTGCAAACTCTCATTTCGAAGCTATGCAAATTTACTATCAGTTCAGCGGTTTAGGTGAATACACAACGTCAGAGCAACAAGATCATCAGCCATATCCTGAGTCTTGGTACATTGAACAACAGAACTACTTGTGCAGCCTCTAACTAGTGGTTCAAATCGTTCGCTTCGCTCACTGGGACGCGCTAAAGCCCGCCCTTTAACCAACGTTATGCCAATCGAGATAACGCATCATGAAACCGAGCAGGCCCGCAGACATGCCGTTTACGCGAGCGTCGGCCGTACGAATGCTCACATGGGGCGCAAATCCAGACTCATCACCCTACTCGCATAAACAAATTGCGGAGTGGTGTGACAGATTTTGGTGTAAATATCTTGAAGTCGACGCTGATGCTGAAATTGAGAATTTGCTTCCAATTCTCACCCATGTGGAAACACAGTGGGATCTTTATCTAGTAAACACATACTCAATTGAAGCTCTACAAACCCAAGACTTCGAGCAAGAGCAAATGCCAAAGGAGTGGTTCAATGAGTGGCTTAGTCAGCTTGCATAACAATGTATATGGACTCTCCCCACAAGCAGTGAGGAATAGCTTTTTCGATCCTGTCGTCAGCGCGGTTGCATTCGTATATCCGGCCTGTTCTCGGCATTGCCCTGGCCATTCTGTAGTTCGCGCAACAGGGGCCAAGCGTTCAAGCGATCACGAAGATCATCATTGTTATCGGCCTTGCACTGCTGCAGGACTCGCCTGTTCCGACAATCTCGCTTCTCACCACAACCACTAGACACTCACCTCATTATTTACCTCGCCGTCAGGCGGGCTTTGTGCTGTGCCAGTCGCCACTGAACCTGCGCTCATGGCACCACACCGCCCAGCAGATCCTCACCAGTTTGTTCGCCAGCGCCACGGCCGCTTTGTTGTGGCCGATGCGGTCAGCTGTATCCAAAGCCCAACGCTGTAGTTGAGTCAGCTTTTCAGGCGTACGGACCTTGCAGCGTTTAGCTGCCAAGAGTGCGGCTCTCGCGCCATGGATAAATAAGGTGCGCACGTAGACGTTGCCCTTACAGCTGATTCGCCCAAGCCTGCGCCTTTCGCCACTGCTGTATTCGTTGGGCGTCATACCCAGCCATGCGCTCAGGTGCCGGCCACTGGCGAAGCGCTCGGGCTTGCCGACGGCGGTTCTCAAGGCGCTTGCCGTCAGCAGACCAATGCCGCTGACTTCGTCGAGCTTGTGCGCGATCTCCTCGTCGCCGTGCCAGCGTTCATGACGCTCGCTTCGTTCTGTGGGACGGCCTACAGCCCGCCCCCTAACCAAACGCTGGATTCGCTTATCAGATACCAGTAATGAGCAAATAAACAGCAGCAGTTATTTCATTGCGTTGAGCTGAGAGATCGGCAACCTGAGTACCAAGTTGTTTCTTCGCGATGCCGGCCAATTGCGGGGTCAGCATCACGTACTGTTTGTCATCAATTTCAAACGTTGGCGTGAGGGTTCTGAGCGTTTTCCTTTTCATGGCAGCAGCAGTGTAAAGAGGCACTACAACCCGCGTGCCGAGCTCGGCTATCAGATCGCTTTGCACGTCAAGCAGAAAGGGCACGGCAGCCTTGGTAGCCGCGTTGGTGTTCTTGTGTACGGCGAACTGAGGCATCAGAAGCTCCGCAGGCCGTCGCTGAACACACCGTTGGCTTCCACATGTTCGTTGTAGGCGTTGATGGCTTCGCGATTCTCTGCCAGCCATTGCTCGCGCTGGTTCTTCTTCAGAACCTCAGCCAAAGCCTGCTCCAGTGTCGCGGAAAGATTGATATCCAATTCCTTGGCTTTATTGAGTAGGTCGCCGTTTACCCTGAGGTTGGCAGCCCGTTTGGGGGCATGGGGGTTGTATGCAATGAGCATGGGCATTACCACCTGGTTTTGGATGCGCACAGCATATGCGCACAGGTGCTTGCAGGCAAAGGCGCGTAAGACTGTATATGGAGTCCCTCACACCAAGGCAAACGTTTGACCCGATGCCCGTCTCCTCTATCAAACGGCCCAATGGAGATCCGTGCCACAGGCCTCCATCACCCAATTCGTCGGGCTTGTGCGCCATCTGATCTTCGGCGTGCCAGCGTTTGATTCGGTCGCTAGGACGGGCTCCTTTACCAAACGTTAGGTTCCGCAGTCATGAACATTCGGAAGGCAGCAATATCAGAGGCATCAGAAGTCACGTGAATTCACTTTTGATACGACATATGCAGAAGCATTGGGCTCGCACCAGCCGGCCCGCACCGTAATCTGCGTTGCAGATCTACCGAAGTCGGGGGCACTCATGACTATGAATCTAACCGCCTATTCGAGCGAAAAAAGCTAAGGCACTACCGGCACTCTTTGATACCAGTCGGTTCCCCAGCTGACCTTCGCCTCGTCGATCCAAGTGAACTAACCCCGCAACGGCGCGATCCCCTTTTATGCACAGTCAGACCGACCTGGGTAGCCGGCGCATCCGCGCCGCGCAGCAAGCCGGGGTTGTCAGCGATGAGGAAGCTTTCGTGACCGTAATCACCCATAACACGCAGCACACGACTCACAGTGTCTCCCACCACGTTCCAGGTCCACTGCATGCCACTTTGCTTGCCGGCACCGTCCCGCTGTTTCTCGGCGCGTTATTGACGGACATTACGTACTTCCGCAGCTATCACATTCAGTGGAGCGATTTCTCGTCCTGGCTGATCGCCGGCGGGCTGGTGTTCTGCGGGCTGGCGATTGTGTTCGCGTTGGTCAACCTGATCCGCGCCAGGCACAAGACGGGCCGGCCGCTGGTTTATTTCCTGCTGCTTGCCGCGACCTGGGTGCTGGGCTTCATCAATGCACTGCAGCACGCCAAGGACGCCTGGGCGATCATGCCGGCGGGCCTGGTGTTGTCGGTGATTGTCGCGGTATTGGCTTGCGCTGCGACGTGGATTGGTTTGACCAACCTGCGTGATGGAGGTGAGGCATGAAGCATTCCAGTGCTCTCTCCGTTCTGACGATGTCGATTTTTCTGGCTGCCTGCGGCAGTGACGATCAGGACTCTGCGCAGCTGTACGGCGCCAATCCCAAGCTGCCTGAACCTGAACGTGGGCTGCTGCCCAGCATGAAGATTGCCGATCCGTCGCCTTGGGGTGATGCCGTGCCTACGGTGCCGGACAATTTCACCGTTACGGCAATTGCCACTGACCTGAAAGTACCGCGTCAGACACTGGTGCTGCCCAACGGTGACATCCTCGTGGCCGAGGGCAAGGGCGGCAATGCGCCCAAGCTCAAGCCGAAGGACGTGATCGCCGGTTACATCAAGGCTAAGGGCAATACTTCGGTGAAAGGTGGCGACCGCCTGACGTTGCTGCGAGACGCCGATGGCGATGGCACCTATGAGCTGCAGACGGTGTTTGCCGACGATCTCAACGCGCCCTATGGCCTGGCCTTCCACGATGGGAATCTCTACGTCGCCAACCAGGACGCTCTGGTGCGATTCGACTATCAAGATGGCCAGACAGAGGCCAGCGGTGAACCCACGAAGGTCACGGACCTGCCATCGGAAATCAACCATCACTGGACAAAGGCGATGACCATCAGCCCGGATGGTCAGTACCTCTACGTCGGCATCGGCTCCAACAGCAACATCACCGAGCGTGGCATGGCCGCTGAAGTCGACCGCGCCGTGGTGTGGCAGATCAATGCCGAGACGGGTGCTCACAAGCCCTATGCGACAGGCCTTCGCAACCCGACCGCTCTGACCATCCAACCCGGCTCCGGGGAGTTGTGGGCAGTGGTGAACGAGCGAGATGAACTGGGAGAAGATCTGGTCCCGGATTATCTGACTTCAGTGAAGGAAGGCGGCTTTTATGGCTGGCCTTACAGCTATTGGGGCCAGAACGTCGATGACCGCGTGCGGCCGCAAGATCCTGACAAGGTTGCCGCGGCGATCACACCGGACTACGCGCTGGGCTCGCACGTGGCAGCCCTTGGGGTCGATTTCTCGATACCTGAGATGGGTGAGCAGTTTGCCGACGGCGTGTTCGTAGGCGAGCACGGTAGCTGGAACCGCAAGGACCCCTCGGGCTACAAGGTGATTTTCGTGCCGTTCAGCAATGGTCGACCCTCGGGCGAGCCAGTTGATTTCGTGACCGGTTTTCGCACCGATGAGGGCAAGACCCGCGGCCGGCCCGTCGGCGTGACCGTCGACCCGAAAGGCGCGGTGATCGTTGCCGATGACCTTGCCAACGTGGTGTGGCGAGTGACCCGTACACAGTAGCCTGCGCATGCCGATGCCACGACCTTCAGGGTCGTCGGCATCTGGTAGCCCTGTCTGGCTCGGAACGAGCGATCGCGTGTGGGGGTCAGTGGCCTACTGAATCACTGGATAAAGCGATGCTGAGAGCCATACATCACGCTGCGATCATCTGTTCGGACTACGCCGCCTCCAAGCGTTTCTATACCGAGACGCTGGGCCTTGCCGTGATCGCCGAGCATTACCGCGAGGCACGCCAATCCTACAAGCTCGATCTCGCCCTGCCTGACGGTGGGCAGATCGAGCTTTTTTCATTTCCAGACGCACCGGTTCGTCCATCACGCCCCGAAGCTCGGGGGTTACGTCACCTGGCATTCGCTGTCGATGACGTAGAGGCGAGCAAGGCGTGGCTCGAAGCCAAGGGTGTCGTGGTCGAGCCGATTCGCGTGGACGAGTACACCGGGCGACGATTCACCTTCTTTGCCGACCCCGACAACCTGCCGTTGGAGCTATACGAAGCGGCATGGTGAGCGCTGCCCTGACGCGTCGCGTAACAAATCCAGGCTCAACTGAGCGCGCCTTGCACAGTAACGTTGAGCTCCAACTTTCGAGGAGAGGATGGTCATGAAGCGTGTTTCCATGCAGGTCGCCGGTACGATTGCCCTAGGTTTCGCCTCGTTCGCTGCCATCGCAGCCGAGGCGGTCAAGCAGGACCAATGGCCATTCAGCGCCACGCCGCGCGCTACCTTCTCCGAACCCTGGGCCATGACTTTTCTTCCGGACGGCACAGCACTCGTCACAGAGAAGCGTGGCGCGCTCAAGCATGTCGATGTCAAAACCGGCGAAACGCATGACATCAAGGGCGTTCCCGATGTCGCCTACGGCGGCCAGGGCGGGCTCGGCGACGTCATCATTCATCCCGACTTCGCACAGAACAAACGCATCTACCTCAGCTACGCAGAGAAGGGAGATGGCGGCGACCGAGGCGCTGCGGTCGCGCGCGCCACCCTGGAGCTGGGCAATGGTGGTGGCTCGTTGTCGGATGTGCAGGTGATATGGCAGCAGACAACCAAGGTTTCCGGGGGCGGGCACTATGGTCATCGGCTTGCATTCGGGCCGGACGGCAAGTTGTGGATTTCTTCGGGCGACCGCCAGAAGTTCACGCCCGCGCAGGACATGGAAAGCACCATGGGCAAAATCCTGCGCCTGAACGACGATGGCAGCGTCCCCGACGACAACCCCTTTGCCGACAAGGGCGGCGTGACGGCGCAAATCTGGTCGCTGGGCCACCGTAATCCTCTGGGGATCGCGTTCGACGCGGACGGCCGGTTGTGGGAGCAGGAAATGGGGCCGGAAGGCGGTGACGAACTCAACCTGATCGAGAGAGGCGGCAACTACGGATATCCGGAAGTCTCGAACGGCAACCATTACGGCGGCAAGCCCATCCCCGATCACGACACGCGCCCGGAATTCATCGCACCCAAGATCACCTGGACACCGGTGGTCTCCCCCGCCGGGCTCATGATCTACAGCGGCGACCAGTTCGACGACTGGAAAGGCAACGCCTTCGTGGGTGGCCTTTCCGCCAGGGGCCTGGTGCGCATCACACTCAATGGCGAAGAAGCCAGCGAAGCCGCGCGCTATGACATGGGTGCACGCATTCGCGAAGTCGAGCAAGGGCCGGACGGCAGCATCTGGGTGCTTGAGGATGGAGATGGTGGGCGTTTGTTGGAACTTCAGCCGAAGTAGCGCCCTACATCAGGCAGGCTGCGCCTGAGCGCAGCCTGCATCGCACCCAGGGCTCCGAACGCCAGAAAACAATCCGCGCCAGCATGCGAAGTCGAATCTGCAAAGGCGGCAATTCGCAACCCGCGCCCTCTCCATCAAACGATCTAATCGCGGCACCAAACGCAACCTCGTCACGTCTTCGTCACACACCCGGCCTAGCGTGGTTTGGCTAAATCCAAATCACAAAAGCCGAGGCCCGCATGAAAATCCCGACCCGCCTGACCCGTTCTGCCCTATCCACCGCGCTGACGCTTGCGCTGCTGCCGATAGCCACGCAGGCTGCGTCGCGTAGTGCGGAATACTTCGAGCGGGTGGCGACCTTTCCGGTCTATCGCAACCTTGGCGCCGATGAAGATGCCTCACGCGAGACCGTCGCTGAAATCACGGCCGTCAGCCGCGACGGCCGCACCTTGATCTACACCGACAGCCCAGGCGAGCGCATCGGGCTGGTCGACATTCGCGATCCGAAAAACCCAGAACCCGCTGGCTTCATCAAGCTCGAAGGTGAGCCGACCTCCGTGGCGGTGCATCATCACTTTGTGCTCGTGGCAGTTAATACCTCTCTCAGTTTTGCCCAGCCCGACGGTGTGCTGGCGGTGTTCGACATTCGCAACCCTGCGCAGCCCAAGCGCGTTGCCACGCTGCCCATGGGTGGCCAACCGGATTCCATCGCTGTCAGCCCCAAGGGCCGTTATGCCGCTGTGGCGATTGAAAACGAGCGTGACGAAGACCTGAACGACGGCCTGCTTCCGCAATTGCCGGGAGGCTTCCTGCGGATCGTCGATCTCAAGGGGCAACCGTCGCGATGGAGTACACGTGACGTGGATCTGACAGGCCTGGCCGAAGTCGCGCCGGAGGATCCGGAGCCGGAATATGTAAGCATCAACGATCAGGACGTCGCGGCTGTCACCCTGCAGGAAAACAATCATGTTGTGCTCGTCGACCTGCGTCTCGGCCGGGTGCTGCGCCACTTCAGCGCCGGCCAGGTCGATCTGCAAGGTGTGGACGTAGAAGAGAACGACCGTATCCAGCCTGTCGGCGTACTCACGGGCAAACGCCGTGAGCCGGACGCCATTGCCTGGGTCGGCCCGCTGTTGGCTACCGCCAACGAAGGCGACTATGAGGACGCGAACGGTGAGCAAGGCGGCAGCCGAGGATTCACCTTGTTCGACTACAACGGCCAGGTCTGGCACGACGCCGGCGCGTCGATGGAGCACGCCTTTATCCGTGCCGGGCACTATCCGGAGAACCGTTCGGAAAACAAGGGCATCGAGCCGGAAGGCATCGCGTCGGCCAGTTTCCGTAAGCAGGACTTCCTGTTCGTGGGTAGCGAGCGCGGCAACGCCGTCGCGGTGTACGACGTTGCCCGCCCATGGGCGCCAGTGATGCACCAGCTGTTACCAGCCGGCATGGGGCCCGAGGGCATCCTGCCTATCCCGGCGCGCAACCTGCTAGTGGTCAGCAGTGAAGAAGATTCAGCCAAAGACGGCTATCGCTCGACGATTTCGATCTACCAGTACGGCGCCAAGGCTGCGAATTACCCGGAGATCCGTTCCACCGACAGCGATCTGATCCCCTGGGGCGCACTCAGCGGCCTGGTTGCGGACCGTACTCGCGGTGATCGCCTGTTCGCGGTGCCGGACAGCTACTACAAGGCTTCCCGGATATTCGCCATCGACACAAGCAAGACGCCTGCGCTGATCGACCGTCAGATCGAGCTGCGTAAAGACGGCTCCACTGTCGATTACGACCTGGAGGGCATTGCTCAAGCAGCCAACGGCGACTTCTGGCTCGCCTCCGAAGGGAACGGAAAAGCCAAGCCGAACCTGCTGATCCATGCCAATGCGAAAGGTGACGTGCTGGCCGAATACGCACTGCCGGAAAACGTCGCGGCACAGCGGACCAGCAACGGATTTGAAGGCGTATCGGTGGTCGGCGAAGGCGCCAGCACCCGCGTGTACGTAGCCTTCCAACGCGAATGGAAGAACGACCCTGCCGGCCGGGTGCGCATCGGCGTATTCAGTCCGAGCAGCGGCGAATGGGCCTTCATGCACTACCCGCTCGACGTCGCCCCAGAAGGCGCCTGGGTTGGATTATCCGAGCTGACGTCGCTCGGCAACGGCCAGTTTCTGGTCATTGAGCGTGACAACCAGCAAGGCCCTGCGGCGCAAATCAAGCGTCTGTACCGCATCGACCTGAGCGGCGTGCAACCGGTCCCAGAAGGCCAGCGCTTTCCATTGGTGAGCAAGCGTCTGGAGCGCGACCTGCTGCCTGATCTGAAGAGCACCGGCGGCTGGGTGCTGGACAAGGTCGAAGGCGCGGCAGTCGACAAACAGGGCCGCCTGTTCGTCGTCACCGACAACGACGGCGTGGAAGATGCCAGCGGCGAAACGCGCTTCATGCGTCTCGGGATGATCAAGCGCTAGCGCCTTTACGCGGCCATCATCAGGCGGACGGTGCTTCAAGGCTTAGGAAGCGACGAGCTGGCTGCAGAGAGGCTGGCTTGCTGGTTACGGTTAACAACTTGTCGCCAGCAAGCTCGGACCTGAGGATTGCGGACCAGATATCTCGGCCTTTTCTGGTCCATCTCCTGTCACGCCGGCTGGTAGTCGCCTGGCACCGGCGCGAAGGATACGCCGAAGCGATTCCAGCCATTGATGGACACGATTGCCAAGGTCAGATTGGTAAGTTGTGCCTCGGTAAACTGCTCGCGCACTTGCTCGAACAAGTGCTGTGAAACTCCTTGAGGCAACAGCGTATTTGCCTCGGCCCAAGCCAGCGCGGCACGCTCTCGGTCACTGAAAAAAGGCGTCTCGCGCCAGGCGCTCAGCGCGTAGATACGCTGCTCGGTTTCACCGCCGGCACGGGCATCCTTGGTGTGCATATCAATGCAGAATGCACATTGATTGATCTGCGAGACACGGATCTTCACGAGTTCCATCAGGGATTTGTCGACGCCTTCTTCACTGCGGCTCTGCCGGGCCAGGTAGGTTTCCAACGCCATCATTGCCTTGATGACGTCGGGGGCAGCGGCTTGGTAGTTCATGCGCATGGTGGTCACTCCTCGGTAGATGTGGAACCAAGGCTACGCAGCCGCCGAGCTGCGCTATTGTAGATTTTCGACATCTTCAGACCTGCAACCCCATGGCCTCACTGCACGAACGTCTGCCGCGCCTTCAGGGCTTCTTTGCCTGCCGACCCAGCCCTGCCCTGGCGGCCTATGTCCAGCGCTTCTGGTGGCTGCAAGGCGACCTCGCCCATGTCCGGGACGAGCAGCTGCTGCACCCGGACGGCGGCAGCGGACTCATATTCAACTTCGCCGACCCGCTGATGTTCGACGGCAACCGCCACAGTCCTGGCGTAGTGGTCGCCGGGCCGCAGCTTTCCAGCACCCGCCTGCATTTGGCCGGCCAGGTGAAGCTTATGGGGGTGCGATTTCTACCCGGCATGGGCGCCGCCTTTCTTGGCGCCGGCCTGGATGAGCTATCGGGATTTCGCGTAGCTGACGAGCCGCGACCAGCCAATGCCCTGCTGGTCGATCAGCTCGCCGAACTCAGCTGTGAGGATCAGCAGATGCTGGTCGAGCGGCACCTGCTGGCCTGCCTGAAGGACACACATCAACCGCGTTCACCCGTACAACTACTGTTGACGCAGATCGCCGCGAGCGAAGGCCGTGCGCGCCTGTCCGACCTGCTCCAGGCGGTGCCGCTAGGCCAGCGTCAGCTGGAGCGTCTGTTCCGCTATCAAGTGGGCCTGACACCCAAGCAATTCAGCCGCATCCAGCGCGTGGCCAAAGTGCGCAGCGCGTTGCGTGCGGGCGAGCCGCTGCTGGAAACGGCACTGGACTGCGGCTACAGCGACCAGGCGCATTTCATCCACGACTTTAAGCGTGTCGTGGGCATGACGCCAGGGCAGTATCGGACGCGGGCTAGCAAGGCTGTGAGATAGCGAAGGCTTTCGCGAGTCCCTGGTTCTTTAGCGCTTTTTTGCAGGCTGCCTAGCCAGTCCCGGTCGCCGCTGGCAAGTGAGCAACAGCAATGGCAGGCGACTGGAGGAGCGAGTGAAATGGCAAGATCCGTGGGCACCTTGTCATTGTGACAGTGAAGCAGCACCCGCACACTGCATCCATCATCCCGTTGAGGTGCACCATGGACGCCACTCGCACCATCGCTTGCCTGGTTTACCCAGATGTCATGAGCCTGGATGTCACCGGGCCGATGCAAGTGTTTGCCTCAGCCAACGTCGAACGGCGTCGGCAGGGCTTGCCTGCGCACTACGAATTGATGCTGCTAGGGGAACAGGCCGGCGCGGTGCCGACCTCGGCGGGGTTTCAGCTGGTCGCCGATGCACAGTGGTCGTGCATCGCTCCCGACGCAGTGGACACGATGCTGATTCCAGGCGGTGCCGGCGTGCAGGTGCAGCAGCAAAATGGCCCGCTGCTCGACTGGCTACGGGGCGCAGAACCCAAGTTTCGGCGCTTGGGCTCGGTCTGTTCCGGCGCGCTTCTCCTCGCCGAAGCCGGGCTGTTGGACGGCCGCAAGGCAACTACGCACTGGGCGGACCTCGATGCACTGAGTGAGTACGGAGCCATCGAGGTGCAGGGCGATCGCCTGCACACCTACGATCCAACTTCTCCTGAAGCCGCGCACCTGTTCACCTCGGCGGGCGTAACCGCTGGTATCGACCTTGCGCTGGCATTGGTCGAGGATGATCTGGGTCGCGCCCTGGCGCTTTCGGTGGCCCAACGGTTGGTGATGTTTCTGCGCCGCCCAGGCGGGCAGACTCAATTCAGCCCGATGCTCGCCGCCCCGACAGGAACCGTAGCCCGTCTCGCGATCCTGCTCGAGTGGATTCCAGGCCATTTAAGCGATGACCTTTCCATCGAAGCCCTCGCCGCGCAGGCGCATATGACGCCTCGTACCTTGTGCCGCCTGTTCAATCAGGAGACGGGCATGGGACCGGGCCAATACATCGAGCGGGTGCGACTGGAAGCGGCGCGCAACCTGTTGCTCGATGCGCAGGCTTCGATCGCGACCGTGGCGCGGCTGACCGGATTCGGGCACTCGGAAAACCTTCGGCGCAGCTTCCAGAAGCACCTTTCCGTCAGCCCCAGAGATTTCTTTCAGCGCTTCGGCTAGCCCTGACCGAACGCTCACCCATCACAGCAAGCCCGGCACTTTGCCCGCGCGCCGCTGTGCCTGCTCACTCGCGAAACGGGATCGCCTCCATGCACCTTCTTTTCAGCAACGCACAGGTTTTGCGCCTGTTCATCGCCCAGGCGCTGTACTGGTCGTGTTCGATGACAGGCATCATTTTCACCTCGATTGTCGGCCTGCGCCTGGCTCCGACACCTAGCCTGGCTACTCTGCCGCTCGCCCTGTTGATGCTCGGTGGGCTTCTCGCGCTACAACCCATTGCCTGGCTCATGCAACGCCGCGGCCGTCGGGCCGGCTTTTTGATCGGTGCACTCGCCGGCGTGCTGGGCGGTCTGACCAGCGCCCTTTCGCTTTGGCTGGACAGCTTCACCCTGCTCTGCCTCGGCGCGCTGCCCATTGGCGCGTATCAGGCCTCGGCGATGTACTACCGCTTTGCCGCGCTTGAAGCCGTAAGTGAAGCCTTCAGGGGCCGGGCGACAGCCTGTGTGATCGGCGGGGGTGTCGTTGCCGCGCTGGTGGCGCCTTCGCTTGGCGGCGCGGCGCGCGACGTGCTCAGCGTTCCTTTTGCCGGTGTCTATCTATTGATCGCCGTGCTGGCCGCAATAGGAATAGTGATACTTGCGGGGCTGCCATCAAAGGTTGAAACAGCTACGACCCGGACGCCACCTTCAGCTGTGTCGTGGCGAGAACTGCTCACTCGGCCAACGGTTCGCGCCGCCGTTCTAACCACAGCAGCCGGCCATGGGCTGATGATCCTGGTGATGAACGCGACGCCACTGGCCATGCACGGCGAAGGGTTGAGCCTGCATGCCAGCGGCCAGGTAATCCAGTGGCACATGCTTGGAATGTTCCTGCCGGCGTTCATCGCCGGGCCGCTGGTGGACCGGTTGGGGAGCAGGCTGGTGGCCTGCATCGGTGGCGGGCTGCTGGTTGCCAGCGCAGTGGTCGCCCTGCTCGGTATCAGTCACTTGCACTTTTTGATCAGCAGCTGCCTGCTCGGGATCGGCTGGAATCTGATGCTGGTCGCCGGCACCACGCAACTTGGCCAAGGGCACGCGGCAAATGAGCGAGCGCGGGCACAGGGGTTGATGGAGCTGAGCAATGGCAGCGTTGCCGCCGTGATGTCCTTTGCGTCAGGTGCGCTGATCGCTCAGGCGGGCTGGACCGCAGTGAACATCGGGCTGTTGCCCATCGTTTCGCTGGTAGTGCTCGCGCAGATTGCGCTGGGTTATCGGAAAACAGGCGGGTTGATTGAGCGATAAATTGAGTCGATCTGGAGTGAGGATCTAGCGACCGGACTCGGCTTCCTTGACATATTGAGCGTAAAGCAAGTCAGCAAAATCGCTCTCATCAAGGACGCCCAGGACTAAGTCCCGTAAAGCATCCGCAAATAGTTCGTTATCTTCACTCAACTCATAGTCGTTCAATGAAAGGTACTCTAATGCAACTGCTAGCGCGGTTCGTTTGTTTGCATCAGGCAATGAGTGTGCTACTGATATGCAGGCTGCATATTTTGACGCAATATCAAAGACATCATCTAAACCTTAATAGGCGATGGCGTTATCAATCCGCCCTAATGCGCCTTGGAGCTTGCCAATATCGACTGCACCTTTCATCCCAGGCTCACGTTCGAGAATGAACGAATTAATTTCAACAACTCGCTCGAATGGGAAAAAGATTAGTCTCATCACATATCAGCCAACTTCTTAAAAGTTTGCTTGTGCGTTCTTAGTACCAGCTTTGTCTCGGACTTAACAATCTGCTGACCATATATCCCAGAAAGGTCAAGCAATTTCACCGCCTGGATTTTCGGGCGTTGTACAGCCTTGACTCCGTAAGCTTCGATTTTTCTGTTCATGATCTCACCGAATCTGATATTTCATTTTACAGCCTTGAGACTTCGCACCTGCAGCAGATAGGGCCGCTATCTGTACGTACTTTACACGGCTGGCGGACACCAGCCAGCCGGTCGGAGAATTTTTTGACGTCGCCGTGATTTGACCCCACGAGCAAAGGCTTAAGATTTTACATGCCCGAATAATGACTTGAGCTTTACACCGATCTCCCAGAGGACTATCAGCGTGGCCGAATCCCGTTGAGGATTAATGACTGCAAGCTCGCCAGTGCCTCTTCAAAAAACGCCGGGTCATCCAGCGTTCTGCCGGTGACGGCTTCGATCTGTACTCGAAAGTCCGCGTAGTGCTGGGTGGTCGCCCAGAGCGAAAAGATCAAATGTTGGGGCTCCACCGGTGCCAGCTTGCCAGCATCGATCCAGCCTTGGATCACCGCGACCTTGCTTTCGACGAGTTCGCGCAAAGGCTGTTCCAGCTCGCTCTGCATCAGCGGCGCGCCCTGCATTATTTCCATGCAGAACAGCCGTGATTCGGCGGGATGATCCCGCGAGAGTTCAAGTTTGGCGCGCAGGTAGTTCTTGATCGCCTCGACCGGTTCCTGGTCGGCCGAGAACGCCTGCAACGGCTGCCGCCAGACCTCGAGCAACTGGCGCAGCACGCTGACGTACAACTCCTCCTTGCTGCCGAAGTAGTACAGCAGGTTGGTTTTGGAGACGTCGGCCTGGGTTGCAATCTGATCAAGGCTTGTGCCGTAGAGGCCAAAGCGGGAAAAGAGACCAAGGGCTGCATCGATGATGTTGGTCCGCTTGCTTTCGATCATGCGCGTGCGTCGGTCGACGGCGCTGGCGCTGGGTTCGCGCGCGGCACCTTTAAGCTTGGCAGTCTTGCTCGCGGTGAGCCGTCGGCGTGGTGGTTGCGGGGTCTGGTCTGTCACGGCGCTACCGATAAGGGTCATACGGGCAGCTACTGTAGCGCGCAGCAATGCTTGCACGCACGAACGTCGACGGTTGACCACGTCGACGCTCATTCTAGAGGCCTCTTCACCGCACATTTTTTGCAGCCTGACTGGCATAGGTTTTCATATTGAGCTGAACGCTTAGTGTTATGTTATAACTATAGCATTACACCCACCGCGTACCCCGCCATGACTGAAGCCGAACTGCTCGCCCAACCCGCCGATGCCTACATGAACGAGACACAGCAGGCTTTCTTTCGCGACCTGCTGCTGCGTCAACGCACCGAATTGCAGACACGCATTGCCGACGAATTCCAGCAACTGCGCGACTACGAGCCCAGCAGCGACCCTTCCGACATCGGCACCGCCGAGGAGCAGCGTCAGTGGCAGTTGCGCTTGCTCGAACGGGAAAAAAAGTTGCTCGACAAGATCGACGATTCCCTCGATAGCCTGGCCCGTGGCGAATACGGCTGGTGCGCCGAAACCGGCGAACCCATCGGCCTGAAGCGGCTGTTGCTGCGCCCGACCACGACGCTGAGCATCGAAGCCAAAGAGCGCCAGGAAGAGCGCGAGAAACACCAACGAACTGCCTGAGAGATCGCCATGAACCGCCTCCCCGTAACCGTGCTGTCCGGCTTTCTTGGTGCCGGCAAAAGCACGCTGCTCAACCATATTCTTAAAAACCGTGAAGGCCGCCGAGTCGCGGTCATCGTCAATGACATGAGCGAAATCAATATTGACGGCGGCGAAGTCCAGCGCGACGTGACCCTCAACCGCGCCGAAGAAAAATTGGTCGAGATGAGCAACGGCTGCATCTGCTGCACCTTGCGCGAGGACCTACTCGAAGAGGTCGGCAAGCTCGCCCGCGAGGGGCGCTTCGATTATCTGCTGATCGAGTCCACCGGGATTTCCGAGCCGCTGCCGGTGGCCGAAACCTTCACCTTCCGCGACGAGCTAGGCCAGAGCCTTGCCGACCTGGCGCGACTGGACACTATGGTCACTGTGGTTGACGGGGTGAATTTTCTGCGCGACTTCCATGAGGCCGAGAGCCTGGCGAGCCGTGGCGAAACGCTTGGGGAAGACGATGAGCGCTCGATTACCGAGCTGCTCATCGAGCAGGTCGAGTTCGCCGATGTAGTGCTCATCAGCAAGATCGACCTGATCTCAAGCGCTGAACGTGAGGAGCTCATGGCGATCCTGGGCCGCCTGAATACACACGCGGAAATCCTGCCGATAACCATGGGCCAGGTACCGCTGGCCAAGATTCTCGATACCGGTCGCTTCGACTTCGAGCGCGCCGCCGAGGCACCGGGATGGCTGAAGGAAATGCGCGGCGAACACGTACCGGAGACCGAGGAATACGGCATCGCCTCGACAGCCTACCTCGCGCGGCGCCCCTTTCATCCCCGGCGCTTTCATGACTTCCTCAATCGTGAGTGGACCAATGGCCGCTTGCTGCGCTCGAAGGGCTATTTCTGGCTGGCGAGCCGGCCTGAAGAAGCAGGCAGTTGGTCACAGGCCGGCGGGTTGATGCGCTATGACTATGCCGGGCGCTGGTGGCGTTACACACCTGATGAGCAATGGCCAGAGGACGACGAGTCGCGCATCGCAATCGAGCAGAAATGGGACGAGGGTTGTGGCGATTGTCGGCAGGAATTGGTCTTCATCGGCCAGAACATCGACTTCACTCAGCTGCGTGCCGATCTTGATGCCTGCCTGCTTACCGACACGGAATTCGTCCTCGGCGCCGACCATTGGCTAAGCATGGATGACCCCTTCGTGCCCTGGCTGGAGGAGGTTGCATGATGTTGGCGCGACAATTGGTCCGCGAATCACCGCGGCAAGTATTCGGTGACACGCCAGCGGTACTTGGAGATGCGCTGACCGATGGAGTGAACCTCACGGTCTGGAGGCGTCAGTTGCCCTCGCACATCGCTGACTTCGCCCACACATTGTTGGCGCTGGACGAACCGCTGGCCGAGTCGCTGACAGTCGAGCCAGACGCCCACGGCGCTTCGCATATGCCGACGCTGGCCGCTGCCTACCAGGGCATTGCCGGGCACGCCGGGTTCATAGCCGATGTCGCCTGGCTCGTCCGCGCCTTTTCCTTCCTGCTGGACGCGCGGCGCATCGGGGTGCGCTTGCGCGTGCTGGACAAGTCAATGTGCCCGCGCTTCCATGTCGATCACGTGCCGCTGAGGCTGATCACCACCTACGCCGGCGCCGCCAGCGAGTGGCTACGCGAAGACGCCATGTCGCGTCGCCGACTCGGCGAGGCGGCCGCTGAACCCTTTGATGCTGCCCTTATCGAGCAATTGAATGCAGGCGAGGTCGCGTTGTTCAAAGGCGAAAAGTGGCAAGGGAACGAAGGCGCAGGAATCATTCACCGCTCTCCACTCGCTGCACCGGATAAGAAGCGGCTGATCCTGACGCTGGACTGGCTGGCATGAAAAAAGGCCGGCAGCTACGCTGACCGGCCTTTGCATACAGCTGCTTTCGATCAAGCTGCCATCTTTTCGCACTCTTCGGCACAGGTGCGGCAGGCCTCGGCACACGCCTGGCAGTGGTCCATGTTGTGGCTGCCACACTCTTGCGCGCAATCGCGGCAAACCTGAGCACAGATCCGGCACATCTCCTGCGCCAGCTTGCTGTCACGCGCCATAAGCGTGGCAGCGAGCGCGCAAAGATCCGCGCAGTCGCGGTCCAGCTCGATGCAGCGGGCCATCATCTTCACGTCTTCTTCGCGTAGGCAGGACGCAGCACAGGTTTCGCATACGATGGCGCAGTTGGAACAAGCCTGGATGCAAGCCTCGTACTTGGAATCGAGCATGGTTTCCTCCGTTTCGAGTCGTGGGAGAGATAGGGCTTCGAGACCCAACATGGAATTCGTGGCCGTAACATGCTGCAAAGTTCATCCAGATCTACTGAATGGTCATGAACTGATAGCGCCACGCCGCTAAACGGCCCGACTGGGCGCAGTCGCCGCTACACTACGCAGCCCATCCGAAAACCTGTTGCACCATGACGTCTACCCTCTCCGCCCCTTGCGAATATCAGGAATCCATCCGCAAGAGCCGCTTTATCGCCAAGGCCGCGCCGGTCGCCAGCCCGGAGGAGGCCCAGGCATTCATTCAGGCAGTCAGTGACCTCAGCGCTACGCACAACTGCTGGGCCTGGAAGATCGGCAATCAATATCGATTCAGCGACGACGGCGAACCCGGCGGCACCGCTGGCCGGCCAATGCTGACCGCTATCGAAGGTCAGGATTGCGATCAAGTGGTGGTGGTCGTGACTCGCTGGTTCGGAGGCATCCAACTCGGCACCGGCGGGCTCGCTCGTGCCTATGGCGGCTGCGCGGCCAAATGCCTGCAGGCAGGTGAGCGCATCGAACTAGTGGCCCGGGTTCGTTGCGGTTTGCATTGCCGCTTTGCCGAGCTGGCTCTGCTCAAAGCGCGTCTGAATGAGTACGAGGCATTGATCGAAAGCGAGACCTTCGATGCCGAGGGCGCCGCATTGCAACTGGCATTGCCAGCCGAGCAACACGCGCGCCTGCAGCGCATGCTCTCCGATATCAGCCGAGGCCGAATCGTGCTGCGGTCAATGGATGTAGACGCTGGCTGAACTGAGCGATCTCTAACAAGTCCTTACTACATCGAGGCTTGCTGGCCGGAAGCTGGCATAGACGGACACAGGCGTCGAAATCCACATTACGCAGTGATGAGGAGTGAAGACGATGAAATACAGATTCAGCTGGTTGATTCCCGGCGTTGTGCTGCTCACTAGCTTGGGCATGGCCGGTTGCGACGTCGAGCAAACCGAGGAAGGCTCGCTTCCCAACGTTGAAGTCGAAGGCGGCAACATGCCCGAGTACGACGTGGATGCACCTGACGTGGACGTAGGGACGAAAGAAAAGACCATCACAGTGCCTGACGTCGACGTTGACCTGCCTGACGATGAGCCAGAAGTCGGCGAGCCGGCTGCCCCCCGCGCCCCTGCACCCGCGCAGCAGAACTGATCGCTGACCAATATCGGCATGCTCATCTCACGGCCACGCTTGGCGCGCACCAAAGCGTGGCCTTTTGTCTTTTTGTTTTCCACCGATTGTGTGCATGAAATTGTGGATAAGAATGGGACAGACGTGGCGAACCCATGCGGAGTGGGGCGTAGACATCCGCGGTCAATTTTTAACCAAAACAAGCTGCAAGTTTGCAACCAGCGCCTAAGCCTGTTGATTTTGAAGATTTTTTACTCAATCAGGTTCGTTGACTCGGCGGTCATTCCGTAGCATGAGCGTCTTAAAAAGTTATACGCAGAACACGTGGACAAAACTGTGGATAACCTTTGGGCTAAACGACGGCAGCCACGGCTACCCTGGCCTTCCGCGGTGTGCCTGTTTATTGCACTGTTAAGCCTGTGTCGTGCTCTTGGAGTAGTAGGCCCGGTGGCTCAAGGCATCTGACTCTGGGGTCAACCCACCTGGCGTGATTAAATGTGCACAATTTTTTCGGACGAGGTTTCTCATGTACGACTGGCTCAACGCCTTGCCCAAAGCCGAACTTCACTTGCATTTGGAGGGCTCGCTCGAACCGGAATTGCTGTTCCGCCTGGCCGAGCGAAACAAGATCGCTCTGCCGTGGAAAGATGTCGATGCGCTACGCAGTGCCTACAACTTCGGCAATCTGCAGGAGTTTCTCGATCTGTATTACGCCGGTGCCGATGTGCTGCGGACCGAGCAGGACTTCTACGACCTGACCTGGGCTTATCTGCAGAAATGCGAAGAGCAGAACGTTGTGCACACCGAGCCCTTCTACGACCCGCAGACGCATACAGATCGCGGCATTCCATTTGAAGTGGCCATGCGCGGGATAAGCGGCGCGCTCGCAGACGGTCGAGAACTGCTGGGTATCAGCAGTGGGCTGATTCTCAGCTTCCTGCGCCACCTCCCGGAAGAAGAGGCCTTCAAGACCTTGGAGCAGGCGATGCCATTCCGCGATGCGTTCTTTGCGGTAGGGTTGGACAGCTCTGAAATGGGTCATCCACCAAGCAAGTTCGAAAGGGTATTCGCCAAGGCACGCGCTGAGGGTTTCCTTGCCGTCGCTCACGCCGGCGAAGAAGGCCCACCGCAATACATCTGGGAAGCGCTGGATCTGCTAAAGGTCAGCCGCATCGACCATGGCGTCCGCGCGGCAGAAGATCCGAAGCTGATCCAGCGGCTGATCGATGAGCAGATTCCACTGACGGTCTGCCCACTGTCGAATACCAAGCTTTGCGTGTTCGATGACATGAGCCAGCACAACATCCTGCAAATGCTGGAGCAGGGAGTGAAGGTCACCGTGAACTCTGACGACCCGGCCTACTTTGGCGGCTATGTGACCGAGAACTTCATGGCCCTGCACGACAGCCTGGGCATGACCGAGGATCAGGCGCGCCGGCTGGCGCAGAACAGCCTCGACGCCCGCCTTGCCAAGTGACGCAACGGGCCGCATCAGCGGCCCGTATCGTTGCGAAATGGCGCTCGTTCCAGCAGCGTCTGGCACCGCGTGACGAGATGCTCGCGCAGTAGTCGAAGGGTTTCGCCGAGATGTGCTCGGTGGGCACAGATCAGGTTCAGTGGCGCCATTTCTCCCTGCAACTGCGGCATCAACACCACCAACCTTCCCGCCTGGACATCCTGCGCGACGTCCAGCCAGGACTTGTACACCACCCCCTGCCCCGCTAGCGCCCAGCGACGCACCACGTCAGCGTCGTCACTGACACGGTCACCGGACACCTGCTGTTGCAGTTCGCGTCGGCCATCATGAAAAACCCAGCGCTCGTGAACTCGTCCCGTCAGCATGAAGCGCAGGCAATTATGTTCGCCCAGCTCATCTAGCGAATGGGGCTCTCCGTGCAGTGCCAGATACGCCGGTGAAGCACAAAGTACACGTCGATTGGCAGCCGCCACTGGGAGAGCCACCAGGCTGGAGTCCTCCGGTTGGCCGTAGCGCAGGGCAATATCCACTGGTTGCCGGAAGAGGTCAGCATTCCGATCCGCCAGCAGCAGGCGAACACTCAGCAACGGGTGCTGCAGCTGGAACTCGTCCAGCCAGGGGAGCAACACGTTGCGGCCGAAATCCGACGGTGCCGACAGTTGCAACGGACCACTGATGGTGGCCTTGCCACCCGCCAACAGCTGTTGGCCGGCCAACAGACTCTGCAGGGCGGCGCGCGCGTGAGGTAGGTACTGCTCACCTTCTCCCGTCAGCCTCAGACTGCGGGTCGAGCGCACCAACAAACGGCAGCCCAGACTCGCCTCCAGCCGCTTGAGCGCCGCGCTTGCCACAGCGGGCGAGAGCTCCAGCCGGCGCGCTGCAGCAGACAGGCTCCCCAACTCAGCGGTAAGCACGAACACGTGCAGGTCATCGGTACGTAGCATTTTCAATATTCCGTTGAAAGAGCCTCTGCGGAATATGCGGTTTTTCTTCGCAACCCGAAAGCCGAACATGGCGGCACTCAACATTCATCCATGACGGAGACCATCATGAAA
The DNA here is from genome assembly GCF_003696365.1 of Stutzerimonas zhaodongensis. Taxonomy (GTDB): domain Bacteria; phylum Pseudomonadota; class Gammaproteobacteria; order Pseudomonadales; family Pseudomonadaceae; genus Stutzerimonas; species Stutzerimonas zhaodongensis. Next base: position 855,417 of record NZ_RFFM01000001.1, on the reverse strand, counting down.
GCCATCGGCTACCAGCAATCCCTGCCTGTCGACGACCCGCGCTCGTTGCTCGATATCGAACTCCCCGATCCCACACCGGGCCCACGCGATCTGCTGGTAGAGGTGCGTGCCATTTCAGTCAATCCGGTGGATACCAAGATCCGCATGCGTGTCCAGCCCGAAGACGGCCAGCATCAGGTGCTTGGATGGGACGTAGCGGGCGTGGTACGTGCAGTGGGCAGTGAGGTCACGCTGTTCAAGGCAGGCGACGAAGTGTTCTACGCTGGCGCGCTGGACCGACCAGGCGCCAACAGCCAGCTGCATCTGGTCGATGAGCGCATCGTCGGGCGCAAGCCCGCATCGCTCGACTTCGCTGCAGCCGCGGCGCTTCCTCTGACCTCGATCACTGCTTGGGAGCTGCTGTTCGAGCGCCTGCAGATCAGCGAAGGACAGAAAGACCAAGGCCAGCGCTTGCTGATCATCGGTGCAGCGGGCGGCGTTGGCTCGATCCTCACTCAACTGGCGCGTCAGCTCACAGCGTTGCAGGTCATCGGCTCTGCCTCACGCAGCGAAACTCAGGATTGGGTCCGTGAGCTGGGCGCCCACGAGGTGATCGATCACAGCCAGCCGCTGGCCCAAGCGCTGAAGGACCATGGCATCGACGATGTCACCCATGTCGCGAGCCTGACCCACACCGACCTGCACCTACCCCAGATTGTAGAAGCGTTGCGGCCCCAGGGGCGCATGGCATTGATCGACGATCCAGCGAGCCTCGACATCAGCCTGCTCAAGCGCAAGAGCCTCTCTCTGCACTGGGAACTGATGTACACCCGCTCGCTGTATCAGACGCCAGACATGATCGAACAGCACCGGCTGCTCAACAGAGTCGCCGAACTGATCGACAGCGGCGTGCTCAAGACCACCCTGGGCGAGCATTACGGAACCATCAGCGCCGAAAATCTGCGCCGCGCTCATGCCTTCATCGAGAGCGGCAAGGCAAAGGGCAAGATCGTTCTCGAAGGGTTCTGAATCAGGGCAAACGCCGCCTCATCACGAGGCGGCTCCTTCGCTGCGCTGTGCGAGCGCAATCTGACCGGTGTACCAGGCCAGGCATCCGGCCAACAGCGCGCACACGCAGATCACCAATGCCATGGGCACCGCCGTTCCATTGTGCAACCAACCAACCGCAGCCGATGCCACGGCCGCCACGCAGAATTGCAAGCTGCCCATTAGCGCCGACGCCAACCCGGCTTGCTTGCCCTGTTGCGCCATGGCACAAGCGGTAGCGTTCGGCAGAATGCTGCCAAGGCTGGCAAGCCCCGCAAACAGCGGAATCAGCAACGGCCAGAGCGCATCCGGCTTGCTAAGCGCGACCAGCAGCAAGGCCGCTCCACAGGCGAAATAGAACCAGACGAAGCGTCGCAACCAGAAGCCCGGCCCACGCCGTCGCAGCAGCCGCGCATTGATCTGCGAGACGATGATGAAACCTGCCGCATTGCTGCCGAACAGCCAGCCGTAGTGCTCGGCCGGCACGCCGTACAACTCGATGAAGACAAAAGGCGAGCCGGCGATATAACCGAACATGCCCGCCATAGCCACGCCACCAGCAAGGGCAAACGCAACGAACTCCCGATCACCGAACAGGGCGATGTAACGTTTGACCGTGCCGCTCAACGGGTGCTTGGGCGCATCGGCAGCAAGGGTTTCCGGCAACCGTAGTGCAACCGCAATTCCGCAGAGCGCACTGAAGGCCGTCAGCGAAACGAAGATCGATTGCCAGCCAAACGCGTTAAGCAACAGCCCGCCTCCCAGCGGCGCCAGAATCGGCGCCAGCCCCATCACCAGCATCAGCTGGGAAAATACCTTGGCCCCTTGCACCGGATCGCAGCTGTCTCGTACCACAGCACGCGTGATCACCATGCCGGCGCAACCGCCCAACGCCTGGATGAAGCGTGCCGCAATCAACCAGTCCAGCGATGGTGCAAAAGCGCACGCCAGCGAAGCCAGGGTGAATAACGTGACGCCAGCCAACAGCGGCCAGCGACGGCCGTAGCGATCGGCCAGCGGCCCATAGAAGAGCTGGCCCAGGGCCAGACCCACGAAGTAGGCGGCCAGCGATAGCTGAACATGCTCGACGTCTGTGGCAAAAGCGCGCGCCATCGAGGGAAAGGCTGGCAGGTAGAAATCGATGGCCAACGGGCCGAACGCGCTAAGCGCGCCCAGGATGAGCAAAATCGGAAGAGGCATTGGAAAAACTCGCGGAGCAAAAAAGGCTGAAGATCGACTCGCAATAGAGGCGCGGCCGAGATCGAACGTTTACAGAGAAGCTGAGATGCTGTTACATACACAGACGATTGTAAACACTCGAAGTTGCAGATGTTGAAGGACGAACTCCGCATCGCCCGCCCAATAAGGGCCTTCCAATGCAGCGTCAGGCTGCCGTAGCTCATCCATGCGAAGAACTAAAGAAGACGCCGAAAAGACCCGCATCGCCCTGCTCGCCTCGGCTGAACGATTGTTTCTCGACAAAGGCGTAGCGCACACCAGCCTCGACCAGATCGCTCGCGATGCCGGCGTTACGCGCGGCGCGGTGTACTGGCACTTCCAGAACAAGGCGCACCTGTTTCACGAGATGCTCAATCAGGTTCGGCTGCCTCCCGAGCAGATGACCGAACGGCTGACCAGCTGCACCCAGCAGCAACCCATGCGCACGCTTTACGACCTCTGCATCGAGGGCATCAGCGCGCTCGGGCGCGACGAGCAGAAGCGCCGGGTCATGACCATTCTGCTGCACCGTTGCGAGTTCACCGACGAACTGCGCGAGGCTGAGGAGCGTCACCACGCCTTCATCAACTTGTTCATCGAGCTCTGTGAAAAGCTGCTGGAAAGTGCATCAGGCAGTCTGCAGCCGGGCGTCACCCCGCGGCTGGCTGCGCTCAGCCTGCACGCGCTGATCGTTGGGCTGTTCAGCGACTGGACCCGGGACTCCACGCTGTTCGATCCGGAAAAGGACTGCGCAGCACTCATCGACCCCATGTTCCGCGGTCTGGTCAAAGACTGGGACAGCACCGCCAAGCACTGAATCGGCCGCGGCAGCACCGCTGCCGCTACGACTTACCGAACCTGATAGCCCTCCTCCTCGATTGCCTCGCGAATCGTCGTGTCATCGAGCCGGCCATCCACGCGCACCACGCCCGCACCCAGATCCACTTCGACCCTGGCGTCCGCGTCGCGGACCTGGATTGCATTGATCACGGCGCGCTCACAATGGGCGCAGGTCATGCCTTCAACATTGAACGTCTGCATGGGTCACTCCTGATGGGCTGATAGCACTGTTCTGATGTTCGACCTTGCCACGGTGTTAAGGTCAATGGACTTGCCGCGGCCAGCTGTCGCTCTGCTTGACCTTGCCATCGGGTCAAGGTTGAGCATTATCAAATCCAGGCTGCAACCGGAGCGAACCATGACCAGCGCCACCTATACACTGCCCATATCCGGCATGACCTGCGCCAGCTGCGCCGGCCGGGTCGAGAGAGCCCTGTTGAAGGTGCCTGGCGTCGACAGTGCCGCGGTCAATTTCGCAGCTGAGCAGGTGCGGGTGCAAGCCAACGGAGCCGATCTTGCGGGCCTGGTGCAGGCAGTAGAGAAAGCGGGCTACGGGGTTCCGGTGCAGAGCCTTGAACTGGCGATCGAGGGGATGACCTGCGCCAGCTGCGTCGGCCGTGTCGAGCGCGCGCTGCTCAAGGTGCCCGGCGTACGCAGCGCATCGGTAAATCTTGCAAACGAGCGGGCGCGTATCGAGGTGTTGGGCTCGCTCGATCCAGCCGTGCTGATCCAGGCCGTCGAAGCGGCGGGTTACAAGGCTCAGGGCGAGAGGGACAACCAGCCCGCTGCCGAAAAAGCCGAAACCCGGCTACGTTGGGAACGCTGGGCGGTCATCGCCGCATTGCTACTGGCGGCACCGCTGGTGTTGCCGATGGTCGGCGACCTGTTCGGACAACACTGGATGCTCCCTGCGTGGGCGCAGTTTCTACTGGCCACACCCGTGCAGTTCATCCTCGGTGCGCGTTTCTATGTAGCCGGCTGGAAAGCAGTGCGCGCCGGCGCCGGCAACATGGATCTGCTCGTCGCGATCGGCACCAGTGCCGGCTACGGCTTGAGCCTTTACCAATGGTGGGCTGCGCCGGCGGGACAAATGCCGCACCTTTACTTCGAGGCTTCAGCCGTCGTCATCGCTCTGGTGCTGCTGGGCAAGTACCTCGAAAGCCGCGCCAAGCGCCAGACCAGCGCCGCGATCCGCGCCCTCGAGGCACTACGCCCCGACCGTGCCGTGCGGGTCGTTGATGGGCGTGAGGAGGACGTAGCAATCGCCGCCCTGGGCCTGGACGACCTGATACTGGTAAAGCCCGGCGAACGCTTCCCGGTCGACGGAGAGGTGGTCGAGGGCGAAAGCCAGGCGGACGAAGCGCTGATCAGCGGCGAAAGTCTTCCAGTGAGCAAAGTGCCGGGTGATCGCATAACGGGCGGGGCCATCAACGGCGAAGGCCGGCTGCTTGTGCGCACCACCGCTTTAGGTGCCGAGACGGTGCTGGCACGCATCATCCGTCTGGTCGAAGACGCTCAGGCCGCCAAGGCCCCTATTCAGAAGCTGGTGGACAAGGTCAGCCAGGTGTTCGTCCCGGCGGTGCTGGTCATTGCCCTGCTGACACTCGCCGGCTGGTTGCTCGCGGGCGCATCGGCTGAAATCGCCTTGCTCAATGCCGTATCGGTCCTGGTCATCGCTTGTCCTTGCGCCCTTGGCCTGGCAACACCTGCCGCGATCATGGCAGGCACGGGCGTCGCTGCACGGCACGGCATCCTGATCAAGGATGCCGAAGCGCTGGAGGTCGCCCACGCCGTGACCGCGGTTGCCTTCGACAAGACCGGCACGTTGACGTCCGGCAAGCCGCGCATCGTGCATCTGCACGCCGTCGACGGCGATGAATCTGCGCTGTTGCGCGAAGCCGGGGCACTGCAGCGCGGTAGTGAGCATCCGCTGGCTCGTGCGGTGCTCGACCGCTGCGAAGAAGCAGGGCTCGCCGTGGGCGAGGTTGAGCGCAGCCAGTCACTTACCGGTCGCGGCATTGCGGGTGATCTCAACGGCCGTTCGCTGGCGCTGGGCAATCGTCGGCTGCTCGATGACAGCGGTTTGCAGCCGGGTGAACTGGCCAGTCAGGCGCAAGCGTGGGAAGCCGAAGGGCGCACCCTGTCATGGCTGATCGAGACCGCACCGCAGCCGCGAGTGCTCGGCCTGTTCGCTTTCGGCGACAGCCTCAAAGAAGGTGCTGCTGAGGCGGTAGCGGCTTTGAATGCGCGGCACATCCGTAGCCACCTGATAACCGGGGACAACCGAGGCAGCGCCCGAGTGGTAGCCGAAGCGCTGCAGATCGACAGCGTGCACGCGGAGGTCCTGCCGGCAGACAAGGCGGCAACCGTCGCGCAGTTGAAAAAAGACGGCGCAGTGGTTGCCATGGTCGGCGACGGCATCAACGACGCGCCGGCACTGGCCGCAGCCGATGTCGGTATCGCCATGGGTGGCGGCACGGACGTCGCCATGCATGCTGCTGGCATTACGCTGATGCGGGGCGATCCACAACTAGTCCCCGCTGCGCTCGATATCAGTCGCCGCACCTATCGCAAGATCCAGCAAAACCTGTTCTGGGCTTTCATTTACAACCTGGTGGGCATTCCGCTGGCAGCCTTTGGCTTTCTCAGCCCGGTGGTCGCCGGCGCGGCGATGGCGCTGTCCAGCGTCAGCGTGGTCAGCAACGCGCTGTTGCTCAAACGCTGGAAGCCGGAGGAGTAAGCGCAGCGACCAACCCACAACCCTCAAGATCGTTGGTACTCAGTATGAACATTGGGCAAGCAGCAAGGAAAAGCGGATTGTCGGCAAAGATGATTCGCTACTACGAATCGATTGACCTGATCTCACCGGCCGGACGCAGCGCCAACGGCTACCGCCACTACGGCGAAGAGGATTTGCACCGCCTTGCCTTCATCAAGCGGTCGCGGGACATGGGGTTTTCGCTCGAAGAGGTCAGCAAACTGCTCACCCTCTGGCAGGACCGCCAACGCGCAAGTGCCGACGTAAAAGCGCTGGCCGGCGCGCACATAGACGCGCTGAACCGGAAAATCGAAGAGCTGGTAGGCCTGCGCGACACCCTGCAGGAACTGGTCAACAGCTGTCAGGGCAACGACCGGCCGGATTGCCCGATCCTCAAGGACTTGGAGTCCGGCTGCACGCTCAAATCCCATTGAGCCCGCTGCGGTAGTCACCGCTGGCCTGGCGCGCTTGCACCCCGGTGGCTACGTGCCCGCCCACTCATTCGCCCATGGCGAGCAATGGCAGCTGTTGCAGGAGGTCGTGACAGGCTCGATGTGACTTCCCACCAAAGCGCCAGCGTCGCAGAAGCCTCGACAACCATTTGTCGAATTTATGGCGCCATATTAGCGACACACTAAAGTCCGTGTTTTCCATGCCGAGAACCGGGGCGCACCTTTGCTGCTGACATGACGTCGCGGCCTTCTGATCGTCCTTTGAATTGGTATCCGAATGAATAAGTGGTTTGGCAACGTTGGCGTCAGCCGCAAGCTCGCGATGGGCTTTGGCGCCGTTCTGGTTCTCACAGTGATCCTTGCCTGGAGTGGCTGGGGCAGCTTGGGAGGCGTGATCCAACGCAGCGGCTGGATGACCGAGATATCGCACCTCAACAATACGCTCACCGGGCTGCGCATTGCGCGTCTGCAGTTCATGCTGGCCAACGGCGACACGGAGTCCACCGAGCGGCTGGACAAGAACCTCGATATCTACCTGGCCCAACAGACCAAGCTGCTCAACGCATTCAAAAACCCCGTGAACGTCGCGATGCTCAAGGAACAGGCCGGCTACAACGAGCAGTATCAGCGCTCGCTCGGCGATATGCGCCAAGCCTATGCGCAGGCAAACGGAGCACAGCAGACCATCGACAGAGACGCTGTCCGGCTGAGCGCGCTCACTGACGCTATCAATGCGCGAGTCGTGCAGTTGCCCGAATACGACGAACAACGCTTCGATCAGCTGCTGGCCATCACCCAGGTCAGGGAAGAGATCAAGCAGGCGCAATATCTGCTGCGCATCTACCTGGCCTCGCCCACCGCTGAAAACATCAGCGCGGTCAATTCCCAGCTCGACGCCGCGCTGGCCACGATGGACAAGCACCAACGCGTGATTGACCAGCTCGGTGGCAATGCCGCCAGCGAGATTCGCGCCGTGTTGGGCGAGTACCGCACTGCGATAGCCACGTTGGCGAGCGCTACCCAGGCGATCGCCAAGGCACGTCAGGAGATGACCGACCAGCAGAAGGAAATCGTACGTATCAGCGACGCCCTGTACGAGTTTCAGCTCAATCGCCTGGACATCGAGAGCGGTGAGGCACGTAGCCGTCTGGTGATCAGCACGGCGCTGGCCTTGCTGCTCGGCGTTCTTGCGGCCTGGCTGATCACTCGCCAGATCATACTTCCCCTGCGCACCACACTGGCGGACGTGGAACGCATCGCCTCAGGCGACCTGACGGCCACTGCGGCCATCACCCGCCGCGACGAGCTGGGCGTCTTGCAGCAAGGCATTCAACAGATGGGTTCGACGCTGCGCGAGCTGATCGGCGGCATTCGCGACGGCGTCAGTCAGATCAGCAGTGCGGCCGAAGAGTTGTCGGCCGTAACCACGCAGACAAGTGCGGGGGTCAACAGCCAGAAGGAAGAGACCGATCAGGTGGCAACGGCCATGCATGAGATGTCGGCAACCGTTCAGGAAGTTGCCCGCAATGCCGAGCAAGCTGCGCAGGCCGCCACCGACGCTGACCATGAGGCACGCGAAGGTGACCGGGTAGTGGCAGAGGTTGTAACGCAGATCGAACGCATGGCCAGCGAAGTCATCCGCTCCTCGGAAGCGATGAATGCGCTGCAAAGCGATAGCGACAAGATCGGCAGCGTGATGGGCGTGATCCGTGCGGTGGCCGAGCAGACCAACCTGCTGGCGCTCAACGCCGCGATCGAAGCTGCCAGAGCTGGCGAAGCCGGACGCGGCTTTGCCGTAGTCGCCGACGAAGTGCGCGGTTTGGCCCAGCGCACGCAGAAGTCCACCGAAGAGATCGAGCAGCTGGTCACGGCGCTGCAGAGCGGCACCCAGCAGGTCTCTGCCATCATGCAGAACAGCCGTAACCTTACCGAGAGCAGTGTCGAGTTGACCCGCCGCGCAGGCACCTCACTGGCGCGCATCACCAGCACGGTGTCGAACATCCAGGCGATGAATCAGCAGATTGCCACTGCTGCCGAAGAGCAGAGCGCCGTAGCCGAAGAAATCAGCCGCAGCGTAGTCAATGTACGTGACGTGTCTGAGCAGACGGCGGCAGCCAGTGAGGAAACGGCGGCGTCGAGCGTGGAGCTTGCGCGCCTTGGCAGCCAGCTGCAGACGATGGTCAGTCGCTTCCGCATCTGACCTAACCAGAAACGACGAAGCCAGGCATCGCGCCTGGCTTCGTGCTGTCCGCCTAGTGAATCAGCTCGCCTGCGTCTGCAGGTAATTCTGCAAGCCGATGCGGTCGATCATGCCCAACTGCTGCTCGAGCCAGTAGGCGTGATCTTCTTCGGTATCCATCAGCTGCAACGCGAGAATGTCGCGAGTCTGGTAGTCGTTGTGCTGTTCGGCCAGAGTAATGCCCTTGGCCAGCGCTTCGCGCACCTTGTACTCCAGCGCCAGGTCGCTGCGCAGCATCTCGGGTACCGTATGGCCCGGATGCATCGGCTCTGGCGTCATGTCCGGAGTGCCTTCGAGGAACAGGATTCGCTTGAGCAGCGCATCGGCGTGCTGGGTTTCCTCTTCCATCTCGTGGTTGATCCGCTCGTAAAGCTTGGTGAAGCCCCAATCCGCGTACATGCGCGAGTGCAGGAAATACTGATCGCGCGCCGCCAGCTCCCCACGCAGCAGTTCTTTTAGATATTCGATGACTTGTGGCTGACCTTGCATTGCGACTTTCTCCTGCACTGACTTTTGAACGCCGGGCAATGATACGCCCAATCGGCGACAGATAGACCGTGCCCCCAATGCAGCAGGCAAAACCAGCTGACCGGCGGGTCACTTGAGAATTGGTCGAACTCCCGGGCCAGAGCGGGGCTCTACTGAATCTGTCGTAGCGCTTGGACGCTGCAAAGCCTTGCTCGTTCTAACCACTCAGGAGTACGGATGTCTCCGCTACAGCGAATGCCTCGAGCCCCTATTCATCACGTCTGCATAAGCGCATCACTTGGCCTGTTGCTCGTCCTGTCCGGCTGTGCCGGCGAGGATGAACCGGCCGAACTGCCGCCCCGCGTAGCCTTCGTCGAGCCACTGCAGCGCATCAACCAAAAGCCCGAGGCGCTGCGGTTTTCCGGCGTGGTCGAAAGTGTGACCACCACGCAGCTGGCCTTTCAGGTGCCAGGGCGGGTCGAACGCATTCTCGTCGACGAAGGCTCGCCGGTGAAGAAAGGGCAGGCGGTGGCCAAGCTCGACCGCACCGACTACGAACTGCAAAAGCGTGAGGCTGACGCGCGGTTGCGCCAACTGGAAGCGGATCTGACCCGCAAGCGCGCTTTGCTGGCCGAGGGCATCCTCGCACCGGCGGCCATCGAACCGCTGCAAGCCAACGTAGTGGCGGCGCGCGTAGCCCGTGACAGCGCCCTGCGCAATATCAAGCACAGCACACTGGAGGCACCGTTCGATGGCGTCGTCGCACGGCGGCTGGTCGAACCGGACATGGTGGTCGCCACGGGGTCGCCCATCATCGAATTGCAGAACAACCAGCACATCGAGGTTACGGTCGACTTGCCCGAAACCGCGGCGTTGAGCATTCCACTTAACGACACCTTGCAGGCCAGAGGCGAGTTGATCATCGGCGACCTCGAGCTGCCGTTGACCTACAAGGAGCACAGTACCCAGCCGCGCGAGGGCTCGCGCACCTACCGTCTGACCCTGCGCGGCGAACAGCCGACTGATTACAACCTGCTGCCGGGCATGGCCATGCGCGTGCATCTGCAACGCCCAGCCATCCCCCAGGACGATACGCAGCCGCGCTTTCGCCTGCCGCTCAATGCCGTGCAGACAGCACCCAATGGCAGCCATTACCTATGGCTTGCAGTGGACGACCACGCCCAGCGCCAGGACCTGAAGCTCGAGCGCATCGAAGACGATCACGCGGTGGTCAGTGGCGAGCTGAACGATGACATGCTCGTGGTGGTAGCAGGCGGCAGCAAGCTTTCGCAAGACCAGCCGATCAAAGCCGAACGGCGGAAGTAAGCCGATGGACTTAGCTCGTTACGCCATCGGCAAGCCGGTCAACATCTGGGTTCTGGTCCTCATCTGCCTGATCGGAGGCGTGCTCGCGTACTTCGAGATGGGCCGCCTGGAAGACCCCGAATTCACTATCAAAGAAGCCATCGTCACGGTGCAATATCCCGGCGCGACTGCGCTTGAGGTCGAGCAGGAGGTCACCGAGCCGCTGGAAAGCGCGATTCAGGAGCTTTCCGAGGTCAAGGAGATCCGATCTCGTTCGATGGTCGGCCTGGCTGAAATACGTGTCGAGATTCAGGATCGCTATTCCGGCGAGCAGCTCGATCAGATCTGGGATCAGCTGCGCAACAAGATTGGCGATGCCCAGCAGAAGCTGCCACCAGGCCTCGATCCGCCCCTGGTGAACGATGACTTCGGCGACGTCTACGGGATTTTCTTCGCGCTCACGGGTGATGGCCTGACGCTCAAGGAGCTGCATGAGGTCGCCAAGGATCTGCGTCGCGGCCTGATCACCGCCGAGGGCGTGGGCCAGGTGGAAATTGCCGGTGTGCGTGAAGAGCGAATTCTTGTCGAGGTCGATCAGGCGCGTCTTGCAGCGCTGCGTCTGTCGCCTCAGGAGCTGGTCGCCGCGCTGGCCGATGCCGATGCCGCGGTCGAATCTGGTGGCGTACGCGCTGGCGAGTTCTTCGTGCATATCCGCCCGACCGGCGCTTTCGATTCGCTCGACGCCCTGCGCGCCTTGCCGGTGGGCCAGGGGCAGCAAAGCGTCGATCTGGGTTCCATTGCGACCATCAAGCGCGACTATGCGGAGCGGCCGCGCCAGATCATCAGACATAACGGCGAGCCGGCATTGACCCTTGGCATCAGCGGTATCTCCGGCAGCAACATCGTCGAAGTGGGCCGCAGCGTCGAGGCGAAGCTGGAATCCATGCAGCACCTGATGCCGCTCGGTGCCGAGCTGCACCCGCTCTACCAGCAGCACAGCATCGTCAACGAATCGGTCAACAGCTTCGCGCTCAACGTTTTTCTTTCGGTCGCCATCGTCGTGGGCGTGCTGTGCCTGGCAATGGGCGTGCGCGCCGGGGTGATCATCGGCGCGGTGCTGTTCCTCACCGTACTTGGCACGCTGCTGGTGATGTGGCTGGCGGGAATCGAGCTGGAGCGTATTTCACTCGGCGCCTTGATCATTGCCATGGGCATGCTGGTGGACAACGCCGTGGTGGTCTGTGACGGCATGCTGATCGAGAAGCAACGTGGCAAAAGCATCCTCGAAGCCTCGCGCAAGACGCTGCAGCAGACGCAATGGTCGCTGCTGGGCGCAACCATCATCGGCATTCTCGCCTTCGCCGGGATCGGTCTGTCTCAGGACACCACCGGCGAGTTCCTGTTTTCGCTGTTCTTCGTCATCGCCACCTCGCTGCTGCTCAGCTGGTTGCTGGCGCTGCTGGTGGTGCCGCTATTCGGCTATTACCTGCTGGAGCGTAAGGGCGATCGACAAGAAGACGACGAGTCCGACGCAGACGAGGCTTACAGCGGCCCGATCTACAACCGTTACCGCCGCATCGCCGGCTCGGTACTTGCGCATCCCTGGCTGACGCTGGGCATTCTGGTGGTCCTCACAGTGCTCAGCGTGTTGGGCTTCAGCCGAGTGCCGCAGAGCTTCTTCCCGCCTTCGAGCACACCGATCTTCTATGTGAACCTGTTCCTGCCGCAGGGCACGCACATCCGCGAAACCAGCCGCACCGCCGAGGATGTCGAGGGTTACCTGAAAAAGCTGGAAGGCGTGAAGGATGTGTCCACTTTCGTCGGCTCAGGTGCATCGCGCTTCATGCTTACCTATGCGCCGGAGCAGCCCAACCCTGCACTGATGCACTTTCTGGTACGCACCGAGGAGCCCGACGTGATCGCCGGCCTGGTGCACGAGGTCAACCAGACCTTGCCGGGCCGCTACCCCTCCGCCGACGTGGCCGCAGCGCAGTTCATGTTTGGCCCGAATGCCGAGGCCAAGCTCGAAGCTCGCATCAGTGGCCCGGATCCCGAAGAGTTACGCAGGCTGTCAGCCGAAGGTCAGCGAATCCTTCACGAGCAAGGCAACGTCTTCAACATCCGCGATGACTGGCGCGCGCCTGTTCCGGTACTGCGACCTCGGCTGGCGCTCGATCGCCTGGCAGATGCCGGCCTGACCCGCCAGCAGGTATCGCAAGCCCTGTCGGTGGCCAGCGAAGGCCAGCAGGTCAGCGTGTTCCGTGAGCGGGACGAGCTGATCCCGATTCTGCTGCGCGCAACGCCGGAGGATCGCGTCGAGCCCGGTGACCTGATGCAGCGATTGGTCTGGAGCCCGGCGAGCAGCCGCTACGTGCCCTTGGCCCAGGTCGCCGATGGAATCGAGGCGACTACCGAGGAATCGATGATCCGCCGCTACGGCCGTGAACGGACCATAGCCGTGCGCGCCGAGCCGCGCGACGGCGAGAACACCAATGTTGCCTTTGAGCGGATACGCCCCCTGATGGAGGGCATCGAACTGCCGACCGGCTATACGCTGGAATGGGGCGGTGATCATGAGCAGTCCTCCGACGCCCAGCAGGCGCTGGCCAGCACCCTGGCGGTGCCATACCTGGCGATGGTGCTGGTCACGGTGTTGCTGTTCGCCAAGGTCCGGCAGCCTTTGATGATCTGGCTGGTCGTACCGATGGCACTCTGCGGCGTCACCCTTGGGTTGCTGGTCACCGGGCAGCCGTTCGGCTTCATGGCCCTGCTCGGCCTGCTCAGCCTCACGGGCATGCTGATCAAGAACGCCGTGGTACTGGTGGATGAGATCGATCGGCAGATCGCCGATGAAGTACCGCGTCTGACCGCCATCGTCGAAGCATCTGCCTCGCGCCTGCGGCCGGTGATGATGGCAGCGGGTACCACGGTACTGGGCATGGTGCCGCTGCTGTTCGACCCCTTCTTTGCCAATATGGCCGTCACCATCATGGGCGGACTGGGCTTCGCCACCCTGCTCACCCTGCTGGCGGTGCCCTGCCTGTACCTGTTGTTCATGCGCGTCAAACCGGAGGAAACCTGATGCCGAGCCGACTGCCCCGCACGCCCCTGGCCTGGGCATTGGCGCTGATGCTCGGCGCCTGCTCCAGCGTCCCGGAGCGGCCAGCGCCCGACGTGCCGGAAGCCTGGTTTCATGCCGTTCGCCAGCAGCCGGCCGATGCCGAGGCGCTTGCCGACTGGTGGCAGCAGTTCGACGACCCGATGCTGACTCGCACAGTGCGCCAGGCACTGGAGAACAATCGAGACATACGCCTGGCCATGTTGCGGGTCGACTCAGCTCGATCGCAGTTGCGCCAAGCCCGCGCCGGGCTGTTCCCAACCTTCGATCTTCCAGGATCAGCCAGCCGCCAATGGATCGAGAACAATAACGAGCCAGACCCGAATAGCCCCGTCGGCCAGTTCGTCCCGGACGAGGATGTGATCACCTTCGACAACTGGGAACTGGCACTGCAGGCCAGCTGGGAACTGGATATCTTCGGCGCCACGCGGGCGCGCACCGACAGTGCCCGGCAGCAGATCCGCTCGGCACAGGCGCAGGCGATAGCGGCTCGTCTGGCGGTGGCTTCCAACGCAGCGCAGGGCTATATGCAACTGCGGGCCCTAGAGGGGCAGCGTGCATTGCTGGTAGAAGGCATAGAGCTGGCAGCCGATCTGGAGCGAATCGCCGGCAGACTGTTCGAAGCCGGCGAAGTCACTCGCCTGGACGTGGCGGCCAGCGCGGCCGAACGCTCATCACTGGAAGCGGATCTCGATGAGCTGGACATCAACCTGGCCGAAGCGCGGCTGGCGCTGGACACGCTGCTCGCCGAGCCGCCAGGCAGCACCGCGCGGCAGCTCGAGGCGTCGACCAAGGTGCCTCTGGCGGACAAGCCCATTCCCCCCGGGCAGCCACTGGACTTGCTGCGCAGACGTCCGGACCTGATCGCTGAAGCCGCTCAACTGCAGGCAGCACAGCTGCAATCGCTGGCCGCGCGCCGCGACCTCTTCCCGACCCTCGCGGTGCAAGCAGCCGTCGGCCGCTCAGGGCTGGCACTGGGCGATGCCTTCTCCACCGCCTCTAACTTCGCGCGTCTGGGTGCAACCTTTGGTCTGCCCTTCCTCGACTATCGGCGACGTGGTGCGGCCATAGATTTGGCTGATGTAGAGGGTGAAAGCGCGTACATCGGCTTTCAGCAAGCACTCGCTCAAGCGATGGAGGAAGTCGAGCGATCGCTGGTGCGCCTGGAGGGACAACAACGTCGCCTGCATTCACTGGGCAACACGTTGCGACATCGCGAGTACGCCTATGAGCTGGCGCAAAAGAGCTACCGTCTGGGCGAGGCGAATCTCAATGAAGTGCTCGATGCACAGCGTGGTTCGCTGCAGGCTCGCCAGCAAGCGCTTCAAGGCCGAACGGCGCTCGCCACAGCGCAGGTCGCGATGTTCGTGGCGTTGGGCGGTGGTTGGGAGATGGAGCCGGATGCGGTAACGGATACTGATGCAAATAACGCAGGTGAAACACCGGAGCATTCGGAGCAGTAGTTCTGGGCGCCACCTAGGAAAAGCGCCCTGAACTGGAGCGGCCTGCACACGCTTACGCCGGAGCCTGCCTACTATCGTGGACCAACACCGCCGAAGGGCCCTGTAGGAGCCAACTTGCTGGCGATCCGGACTTGTACAGAAAGCCAGCATCGCGCGGACTCCGAGCCATGATTGCGAGCGAGCTCGCTCCTACGAAAAACAGAACGCCGACCAGCCCTGTGAATCGCAGCGCTCGACACACCCTCCGCCCTGTAGGAGCCAGCTTGCTGGCGATCCGGCGCCGCTACCGCAAGTATCAACCACGCATCCAGGGCGGCGTGGGCGGCTCGTCGCTGGGCTCGTCCGTTGCGTTGCGCAAGGCTTCCTTGCGTGCCTGCTCGGCCAGGGTTGCCTTGATCTCGCGCATTACGGCGTCGAGATCGGCCTCGTCTTCCGGTTCCGAAAACTCGCCGGTCAGCTCGGTATCCGGAGTCAGCTTGCCCTCTTCGTAAAGCGCCCACATCTCCTTGGCGTAACGGGTGAACTTGAGCTCGGGCGCGAATTGTCCGAAGTACGCGGACATGTTGCCTACGTCCCGCTCGAGCATTTCGAAGGCATGGTTGTTCCCCGCCGCATCCACTGCCTGCGGCAGGTCGATGATCACCGGGCCGTGCTCGTCGAGCAGCACGTTGAATTCGGACAGGTCGCCGTGCACCAGCCCGGCGCAAAGCATCTTGACCACCTCGTGAATCATGAAGGCATGGAATTCCCGGGCATCGTCAGGATGCAGGTCCACATCGTTGAGACGCGGTGCGGCATCGCCGTCCTCGCCGGAGATCATTTCCATCAGCAACACGCCGTCGAGGAAGTCGTACGGTTTAGGCACACGCACGCCGGCATCGGCCAACCTGAACAATGCAGCAACCTCTGCGTTCTGCCAGTTTTCCTCTTTTTCCTTGCGCCCGTGCTTTGAGCCCTTGGCCATGGCGCGGGCATCGCGGCTGCTACGGACCTTGCGGCCTTCCTGATATTTGACGGCTTGCCGGAAGCTGCGGTTGTTGGCTTCCTTGTAGACTTTGGCGCAGCGCAGCTCTTCGCCACACCGCACCACGTAAACCGCTGCTTCCTTGCCGCTCATTAGCGGGCGCAGCACTTCGTCGATCAGCCCATCCTCGACCAACGGCTCGAGTCGTTTTGGCGTTTTCATCAGCGGCTTACAGACCCTTTTTGGCTATGCAGATCTGCAGGTTACGGCAATCGCGAAGCGGCTTCCATGTTCGCCAGCAAGTTTGAAAGCGTACTGCGGATTGGCATCCCGGCCAGCCAAGGCGGAGAATCGAGCTCATTCATCCAGGGAGCACCGCAATGCTCGATTTCGACCACTGCTGGCAAGCGCTCTGCAATCGCGATCCGTGCTTCGATGGGCGCTTCGTGTTTGCCGTGCATTCGACTCGTATCTTTTGCCGCCCGAGCTGCCCGGCACGGCGTCCGAAGCGTGAGGGCGTCAGCTTCTTCATGCATACCCACGAGGCCGAAGCTGCTGGGTTCCGCGCCTGCCGACGCTGTTCGCCGCAGGGCAAAAGTCTAGCTGAACAGCTCGACGAGTTGGTGATTGCCGCTTGTCGCCTGCTGGATGAAAGCACCGAGCCAATGACGCTGGACCAGCTGGCTGCCCGTATCGGTTTGTCATCATCGCACCTGGGGCGCGCGTTCAAGGCACGAATCGGCCTGACCCCTCGCGCCTGGGCCGCAGCGCGGCGGCGCGAGCGGCTGGAAAAATCGCTTCCAGGCGCAGAGTCGGTACTGGGCGCAGCGTTGGACGCCGGTTTCGGCAGTACCCGTGGCGCCTATCAGAATCTGGCGAACCTGAGTCCGGCTCAACGTCGACGCAAAGGTGCAGGCGAAACCCTGCGCTACGCGATAAGCCCCTGCCCTCTGGGCCTTCTTCTGGTGGCTGCCAGCGACAAGGGCATCTGCGCCCTGCTGTTCGGCGATGAGCAGCAGGCGCTGCTCGACGAACTGCGTTCACGCTTCTGTGCAGCGCAACTGGTGCCCGACCAGGCCGGGCTCGGCGAATGGCTCCGCTCGATCGTCACCCAACTGGAAGAACCTAACCGAGCCGCTCAGCTCCCGCTGGATCTACGCGGCACGGCTTTCCAGCAACAGGTGTGGCAGGCGTTGCAGGACATCCCTATCGGCGAAACGCGCCGTTATGGCGAGCTGGCGACCAGTCTTGGCAGCCACCCGCGCGCCGTTGCTCGCGCCTGCGCCAGCAACCCGGTGGGCCTGTTGATCCCTTGCCACCGCGTGGTCGGCGCCAACCAGTCGCTTACCGGCTACCGCTGGGGTATTGATCGCAAGGCCGCGCTATTGGAATCGGAGCGAGAAGAATCGGGAGCCTGACAGCGATTCAGCGGTCGGATTATTCACATGCTATTGAAAGAGCCGCCGCAATGACCGAACTGAAACGCTACCGCATCCATTACCTGATTGATGGCAAGCCCGCCTCCCTGACACTGAGCGCGTTCGAGCAGCCGGACATGGAGCAGGCCGAACTGGAAATCCTGCTGCATCATGTACGTGAGCCACGAGCGGCGATTGATGCGCCCTGGGAGATTCCGGTACGCCCAAGCGAAGAGAGCCGCATGTCAGAACTGGGCGTAAGTGACATCCGGATCGAGGAAGACTCGAACCACTGAACCCCGCCCCACGTCAGCCCAGGAGATAACCGACGTGCGCCTGATCGACACCCATACCCACCTGGACTTCGACCCTTTCGATCACGACCGCAGCGAGGTGCTCGCGCAGTGCAAAGCGGTGGGCGTGGAACGAGTTCTGGTGCTAGGCGTTCACCAGGCGAACTGGGCCAGAGTCTGGCAGATGGCGCAGGACGAACCGGCCGTGTACGCCGCGCTGGGGCTGCATCCTGTGTTCCTGCAGGACCACCGACCGGCGCATATCGAAGCGTTGCGCGATTGGCTGCAACGCTTGCGAGGGCAAGAAAAGCTCTGCGCCATGGGTGAGATCGGGCTCGACTACTACATCGATAATCTGGACAAAGAGCGCCAGCAACAGCTGCTAGAAGCACAGTTCGAATTGGCGAACGAATTCGAACTGCCGGTGCTGCTCCACGTTCGCCGCGCGCACGCGCAGATGATCGCCACGCTCAAGCGCTGCAAGCTCAAACGCGCCGGCATTGCGCACGCTTTCAGCGGGAGTTGGGAAGAAGCGCGGGAGTACATCAAGCTCGGTTACAAACTCGGCCTGGGAGGTGCCGGAACCTGGCCCCAGGCGCACCGTATGCACCGGGTGTTACAGCAACTACCGCTCGACAGCATCGTGCTGGAGACCGATGCCCCGGATATCACGCCCCACAGCCACGCAGGCCAACGCAACAGCCCGGCTTTTCTTCCGGACATCTGCCGTGAACTGGCGGAACTGCGAGGCATCAGCCCTGAAGCACTGGCAGAAGCAAGCTATCGCAATAGCTGCGAGCTGTTTGGCTGGGAATGAGCTGCAGCTGACCGAGGCGCCGATGCGACCGACGGAGGGAGATTGGCTAGGCAACGGCAGCAATGATCATGCGAGACCGACACCCTGCCAGGATAGATAGCGACATGCAGCCTCGAACCACTGCGCAGACATCAGTCCTGCAGCGGATCGTGCCCCCAATTCATCAGCGAGTGGCGCCAGCGACTATCCCGTACGTCACCTCCTGGCCGCTGAGCGAGATGCCGTCGGATATAGCCTATAACCTTGCGCATGGCGCGGTACTCGTCCTCGCCCAGCTCGGCTTGGCGCAGCCCCTTGAGTTCAAGGATGCGCTCACCCATTGCGTGCCCTACAGCTTCGCCGTCAGCTGGCGAGGTGACTTTCTCTCCCTTAGCAGTCATACCGACGCTGCGACTGGTTTCAGTCTCGAGCCAACGCCGCAACTCGGCTGGCGCCATATTGATCAGTTCGCGGAACTCGGTGCGGACGTCTCGCTTCGAGTCTTCATCGAATTCGCTCATTGCTCGCCCTCGCGCCTGAGTGCCGCAACCAGCTCATCCTTCTTCATCCTTGATCGCCCGCGAATGCCCCGCTGGGCAGCGCGGCGCATCAACTCAGGCTTGTTCAGGCCGCTCAGCGCTGGTTCGCGCTCGCGGCCAGCCTTGCGCGCGACGTCCGCCGGCTGCTTCGAATGCTGCTGACCTCGGCGGGAATCTGCCCGCTTCTTGCGTGTCGTGCGGGCATACTCTTCATTGCTGAGGGACTCGCGAGCATGCTTGGGCAGGTAACGTTCACCTGTCTCGCCCGACGGTTTGCCCGATTGGGTACCCCAGTCCTCCTGGGTCCATTCTCGCAAATGGTTGTCGGCTGGTTTGCTGCCCTCGTAACCGCCGCCGCGCTTCTTGTATTCCTGCACGGCGTATTGCGCCTTGCGCGCCGACCATTGGCCAGGTTTGCCACCTTTGTCACCGTCGGTGACTTCCTGTTTGACCTTGTCCCACAGTTGCGGATTGCTTTTCTTAGCGGTGCTGGACATGTCGCGCTCCCCCAGGTTTACCTGATCGGCAGACCCGGGAGCGCTACGCACTGTTCAAAAGTGCCGATGGACGGAGCGCGCAATAGAAGCCCTAAACGCGAAATGCACCGATCAGCTGCTGCAGCCGGCCTACCAGTTCGGTGAGTTCCCGACTCGCCTGCTCGGTCTGGCCTGCGCCCTCCGCGGTACGCTGGCCGGCCTCATTGATGGCGACGATATTGCGATCGATATCGTGCGCGACGGCCGTCTGTTCTTCAGCCGCCGCAGCGATTTGCTGGTTCTGGTCGACGATGACGCCCACCGCCCCAAGGATGTTTTCCAGCGCCTGCTGAACCTGTGCCGACTGATTGACAGTTTCTTCGGCCATCGAGTGGCTTGAGTGCATAGTCTTGACCGCCGCACCGACGCCGCCCTGGAGCCTGCCGATCATCTGCTCGATCTCCTCGGTGGATTGTTGCGTGCGTTTTGCCAGGCTGCGTACCTCGTCTGCGACGACCGCGAAACCTCGACCCTGCTCGCCGGCACGTGCAGCTTCGATGGCGGCGTTCAGCGCCAACAGATTGGTCTGTTCGGCCACGCCTTTGATCACGTCCAGTACCTGGCTGATGGCCTTGCTGTCGCTGGCCAGCTGATTGATCACATTGACCGACTGTTCAATCTCCGCGGCAAGGCGCCCGATACCGCTGACCTGTGCATCGACCAGCGCTCGTCCGCTGACCGTTTCCTGGTTGACGCTTTGAGCGCTACCCACCGCCGCCTCGGCACTGGTGGCGACTTCCTGGGCGGTGGCCGACATCTCGTTCATGGCGGTTGCCACCTGCTCGATCTGCCCACGCTGCTCGGACACGGTCAGGTTGCTCTCGCCGGATACGGTTTCAACGCGTGAAGCCTGGCGCTCCACCTCGCCTACCGTCTGACCAACGCGTTCGATGAGCTCGCGGATCTTGGCCACGGACTCGTTGAACACTTGCCCCAACTCGCCAAGTTCATCGCGACTCTGGACTTTGAAGCGGGCCGTCATGTCACCTGCAGCTACACGGTCCATGATTGCGCCGAGGCTGCGCAACGATGCACGCGTGGACATGTAGAACGCGCTGTAGAGGTAGACCACCAACACGAAAATAAGCGCCAGCGCGGCAAGCATAAGAATCATCACCATCTGCTTCTGCGCCAGGCGCTGCTCAAGCTCCTCATCGAGAAAGCCAAGGATGGCGTCGTTGAATGAATATGTCTTCGCCATCTCGGCGCTGATCAGGTCGTAGAAGGATTCCCAGGGTAGATCCAGCGCCTCGGCCATGATCACCTGGTCCTGAAAGATGTCGTTGCTCGCCTGCAGAGAGCCGCGACTGGCGGTTGCCTGGCCTTCGAGTTGGCGCTGCGCCGCCGGGCTGCTGCCGAGTACGTCCTGCAATTGGGCTGCGTACTGCGCTTGTTGTTTTTCCAACTCGAGCAGCAGGCCATCGAGTTTGTTGCTGGCATCGGAGTTCAGATAGCCCTGGCCAAAGGTGTACGAGCCGATCGCCCGACCTTCGCCGAGCACAGCGGTGATCGTTGGCGTCACCGAAGTCAGGAGTTCTGCCAGCAGGCGAACATCACGCTGGGTATCCTGGCTCAAGCCGGACTGGCTGGCGATGAGCTTGATCATCACCTGGGCTTTACCCAGCACAGCACGAGCCATGACCGTCTTCGTCTGTAGCGACTGCTGCGACTGCGCTTCACGCAGCGCGGCGTCAAGTTCGTCGCGACGCAGGTTGAATTCAGCCACTTGCTCGGGGTTGTCGCTGACCGGCGTCAGACTTTGCATCAGCGCAGAAAGCTCCTGTTCGGCCTTGGCCAGTCGGCTCACGAGCGCTTGCACTTCTCCCGTCTGGCCGATGATGCCTTCGATCTCGACCAGGTCTTTCCAATCTTCGATTCCGCGGCGCAACTGCAACGCATTGCCCATCAGCTCGAGGCTGCGCAACTCGGTACGGGTGCCGACGAACTCATCATAGGCGTCGCGTACAAGGTAGAAGTTGGTCGCCAGCATGGGGACAAAGAACAGCACGCTGATAAGGCTGAACTTCATGCCGAAACTCAGACGGTTCATCAGTGCGATAGCCGGATACAACAGACTTTTCAAAAGACGTCTCCCAATTTCTTGTTGTATTGCTGCGGCATGGGCCGTGGCAGGGCTCGTCAGAGAATGGCGGGAATGAGCCTACTCGGGATATCGGTCAGTGCTTGAGTAACTTAAGGTAGTGGCAGAGTGACAGCCCGGCAACCGACAGAAGGCGCGCCGATCCCGACATATCCACCAGGCTTATATGGAAAGTACCCGACCGGCGTCGCTTGGCAGAAGCGTCGCGCGGTGATCGGGGTGGCTAGAGAAATAGCACCCAGAGCGCGATTGCCGCGTACCAGAGCATCCTCGTTCGAACGAGCAACGCCGCGAGGGCGTCCAGCCGGGCGATACCCTGATCGCCCGCACAGGGTTCTTCAAGATCGGCTGCCGCAGGGCCAACGTCGGCCAGCAGCTGACGCGCAGGAATGCTCCAGTGGAGCAGATCGTTGAGCATGGCGCGATTGGCTGCGACGAAGTTACCGACCAACCCGAAGCTGGCCAGCAGAACCCGAACCGGCAACCAGTCGAAGGCATGCTTCAGCTGCCCTGCCCGTTCGCGTATGGCCTGACTTTCGGCAAGCTCGACCGTCAATGCGAGGAGCCGATAGGCGAGTGCTGCCACCGGCCCAAGTAGTACGTACCAGAAAATGACCGCGAAGAAGCCCTCATGGCTGCGCCAGAGCAGCTGCGCTTCGACGGCCCGCAACAGCCCCGGCGCATCGTCTGCACTGAGACCCAGATCCCGCTGCCCTACGAGCGCGGCAGCCTCATGATCGCCCCGCCGCCATGCGTCGCGGAACGGCCCGAGCTCACGCTTGCCGTGACCGCGGCCAAGGCAATACAGCAGGACCAACAAGTGCAACGGCAGGCTGAGCCAGCCATAGGCCAGCGGCTCCAGCGCCGCCAGGAGGACGGCAAGCAGCAATACCGGCAATAGCACCAGCAGCATCAACCCGAGCCAGGGCCTGGATGCCAGGTCTGCTCGGCCCTCGACGCGCTGGCGCAGCCGTAGCCACGGCCCGTCATCCTGCACCACTCGCCGCCAATCGGTGAGTTTGTCGATGATCAGGGCCAGCAGTACAACCAGAAAAATCATGTTCGAATCCTGTCAGAACCAGTTCAGGCGATGATCGAAGCGGTGCGCAAGCGCTGCCAATCGAACGAAGGGCCCGGATCGGTCTTGCGACCCGGTGCGATGTCGCTGTGGCCGCAGACCCGCTCCGCGGTAATCGCCGGGTAGGCTTGCTGCAGCAGCTTGGAAAGGCTGATCAAGCTGTCGTACTGCTCATCACTGTAGGGCGTCTCGTCAGCGCCTTCCAGCTCGATCCCGAGGGAGAAGTCATTACAGTTTACGCGTCTGTCGAAGCATGAAACGCCAGCATGCCAGGCCCGATCCAGACATGAGACGAACTGAGTGATGGCGCCATCACGCTCGATGAGAAAATGCGCAGACACCTGCAGCGCTGCGATCTCCTGAAAAAATGGATGCTCGTCGACGGGCAAGCAGTTCTGGAAAAATTCCTGGACCTTACCCGTTCCGAAGCAGCCCGGCGGCAGGCTGATATTGTGGATGACCAGAAGTGAAATCTCGCCATCCGGACGCTGGTTGAAGTTGGGCGAGGGACAATGGCGAATGCCTCGGCACCAACCTGTCGCGTGATCCAACTGCATCTCGGCGAGACCTGAATGACTGCGGGGCATGCAGGCTAGCGCCTGGATACGACCTCCTGCAAGCAGGCCGCGTTATCACCGGTCCAGGGCGGGTTGCACCACGGCGCGCTTTTCATCGCGGCGCGAGGCCAGCCGGTCAGCCAGTCGGGTCGGTTCGGGAAGCCGGTAGCGCGTTACAAATCGCATCACCAGCTCCGGCGCGGTCATCAGGCTGACCCGGTTGCCCGGCGAAATGATCAGCGGGCGCACCTTTTCCTTGCTGCGCAATACGGTGCCGATGAACTTGCCGCCCTTGTCCAGCAGGTCGACCTGATCAGCACGTCGCTCACCGAGAGGGGCATGCTGTCCGGTGAGAATCTTTTTCGCTACGCCTATCGTCGGCAAGCCGGTGATGACGCCCAGATGCGCAGCAATACCAAGTCCTCGCGGGTGGGCGATTCCATGCCCGTCAGCGAAGATCAGATCAGGCATCTGGCCCAATGCATCAAGGGCTTGCAACACGGCAGGCAATTCTCGAAATGACAGCAACCCCGGGATATAGGGCATGCGGGTCGGTATTCGTGCCAGGGCTTGGGCCAGCGGCTCGAGCGTTTCGGCGTCGAGCAACACCGCGGCGGCCCGGGTGATCTTGCCCCCGTCCTCGAAGCCCACATCGACCCCTGCAATGAGCTTCAAGGCGCCAAAGTCATCAGCCAGGACCACTTTTTCTGCAAGTCTCATCTGCAGTTCGCGCGCCGCGGCGGTATTGCCGTCCCACTCACCGAAAGCGATATCGGATCGGTTTTCATGCGTAGTCATAAAGCCCCCTTTGGACGATCAGATGGGCAGGCACAACTCCGGTTCCGACAATGCCATCTATTAGGGACTGGACAGGCGCCGGAAAAGATAAGACGATCCCGCCGTACCACGGCAGTTTCACCCTTTTTTGCCTTACAAAAATAACCGGAATCGGCAGAAGACAAAGCATGCTTAGCGCTCAGCCTTTGAAACGCATCAGCATTCTGGCTACCGACGGGGTGTTTGCTTCCACCTTGTTGCACGCCAAGGATTTCTTCCACATGGCCAGCCTTCGCTATGGCAAACAGCTGGGCCTGGACCTCACACCTGCTTTCGAAACCTACCTGGTCAGCCCCGACGGCTGTGCGGTCAACACCTTCAGCGGCCCCCGCATCGATGTGGACGGAACCCTGGACGACGCCGACGCGGTAATCCTGCCCGCATTCTGGGGAGATTTCGACGCACTGTGCCAACAGTACCCGCAGGTCGCACCCTGGCTGAAAGCGCGCCATGCAGCCGGCAGCGCCATTTGCGGCGAGGCCAGCGGCGCTTTCTGGATGGCCGCCGCCGGTCTGCTCGACGGCCGCGAAGGCACGACACACTGGCGATTCGCTCGCGAGTTCGCCGAGCGCTTTCCGCGTGTTGTCTTCACGCAGGAAAAACACCTGACCGACAGTGACAACCTCTACTGTGCAGGCGGCACGACCTCTGCGTGCGATCTCTACATTCACATGGTGGAGCGCTTCTGCGGGCCACACATCGCCCAAGGCATGGCGCGCGATATCCTGTTCGAGGTGCGTCGAAGCTATAACCCGGGCCGCATTGGATTTGGCGGGCAGAAGCTGCATCTGGATACACGCGTTCTGCAGATTCAGGAATGGCTAGAGGAGCATTTCTCGGAGAAATTCCGTTTCGAAGATGTAGCGCGCGATCACGGCATGAGCATCCGCAATTTCATGAGACGGTTTCAGGCGGCGACTGGCGACAAGCCTTTGCATTATTTGCAGCGACTGCGCATCGAAACGGCGAAAACCCTGCTCTCAACCACTCGCAAAAGCATCAAGACCATCAGTTATGAAGTCGGTTATGACGATGCCAGCTTCTTTGCTCGTCTGTTTCGCCAGCACACCGAACTCTCACCCAATCAGTACCGCCAGCAGTATCGCCACAAAAGCGCCTGACGCACGAACAAAAACGGCAAGTCACGCAGCGCGTCGACTTGCCGTTCATGAGGCGTGAGAATTTCAGGGCTTGTGTGGACGTGACAGGTATTCGTGCGACTGCATTTCGAGCAAACGACTCAAGGTGCGCTGGAACTCGAACTCCAGGCGCCCGCCGGCATAGAGGTCCTTGAGTTCCACTTCAGCGGACAGGATCAGCTTGACGTTGCGATCGTAGAACTCGTCCACCATGTTGATGAAACGCCGCGCCATGTCGTCCTTGGAGACGTCCATCCGCTCGATGTTCGAAACCAGCACGGCATCGAAGATCTTGCCCAGCTCGATATAGTCGTTCTGGCTGCGAGGCCCATCGCAGAGCTCCCGGAACTCGAACCAGCCTACGCCGCTGGCAACCTTGCGCGCGACGATCTCGCGATTTTCGATCATCAGAGGCTCGTTTTCCTGCACCCGGCATTTCTCCGGTAGCAAGCTGCGGAAGCTCTTTTCCAGACTCTGCTCCGCCTCAGCGTCGAGTGGGAAGTGATAGAGCTCGGCCTGCTCGAGGGCCCGCAGACGGTAGTCGATACCGCTGTCGACGTTGACGATTTCGGTATGCTTCTTCAACAGCTCGATCGCCGGAAGGAAGCGAGCACGCTGCAAGCCATCCTTGTACAAACCGTCCGGCACGATGTTGGAAGTCGCCACGAGGCTCACGCCGTTCTTGAACAATTCTTCAAGCAAGGTCGCAAGGATCATTGCGTCAGTGATATCGGAGACGAAAAACTCGTCGAAACAGATCACGCGTGACTCATCGGCGAAGCGCTTGCCGATGATGGTCAACGGGTTCTTCTCGCCCTTGAGGGTGCGCATTTCCTCATGCACGCGCTTCATGAAGCGGTGGAAGTGGGTACGCGTCTTCTGTTCGAAGGGCAGTGCGTCGAAGAAGGTGTCGACCAGATAGGTCTTACCGCGGCCAACACCGCCCCAGAAATACAGCCCTTTGATCGGGTCCTGGTGCTTTTTGCCGAACAACTTGCCCATCAGTCCGGACTTGGTGCGGTCGTCTGCGACCAGATCGTCGTACAGGCGCTGCAGATGACGAACCGCAGTTTCCTGGGCCGCGTCGTGGAAGAAGTCAGGACGTTTCAGGTCTGCCTGATAGCGCTCAAGAGGGGTCATGGCGGGGTCTGGGTAGTGAAACGGGGCCGACACTTTAGCCGCGCCCTCGGTGGTTGGCAATTTACGCAGATCGTTCAAGCGCGCGAGCCTCGGTTGAGATCGTAAATCAGCAAGTTAGCGCCGATCAGGCCGTGATCGGCGAATCGTTTGTATCACGCGATAAGGGTAGCCACAGCCTGGCGTAGCCGTAGCATTGCCGCTTCCAGCGCCTCTTCGTCAGCGTGAGTGGGACTCTTTGCGATGCATTCGCCGTCCAGCCACAAGCTAAATTGATTCTCCTCGTCGGCCCGGAGTTCCAATGCATCCACTCCCTGTGAGAGCAGGCGCTGACTGATCACGCCGATTGCCTTCGGATCGTTGAACGGGCGAGACAGCAGGAGCTCCTCACCGTCGGCAGCGAAAAAGCGGAAACGGAAGTTGCCGTCGCTTTCACGGAAGCTGGCAAAACGTGCCGCCTTGCCGCCCTTCTTCTTGACCGGCGCGGCGCTTGCCGATTCGCTGCGGAAATTACGCAACCCGACCGCCTCACGTAGCTCGCCGAGAAATGGCGTCGCGACTTTACGCGCCTTTTTTGCACCGGCCTGGAGTATGTCTTCCAGCTCGCCGGGCCGCTGCATCAACGCGTGATACCGCTCACGCGCCTCGCCCAATTCGCTGTCGAGCAGGTCGAACAAACGCTGCTTCGCCTCGCCCCACGCCAGCCCGCCAATCAGATCTTCGCGGAACTGACCCAATTGCGCCGGTGTGGCAAATGCCTGGTAGATGGTGAACAGATGTGAGTCGTCCGGATCTTTCGGCTCGCCGGGTAGCTTCGAGTCCGTGACGATGCGGGCAATGGTGCTCTTCAGCGCCTTGGCACTGGCGAACAGCGGGATGGTGTTGTCGTAGCTCTTCGACATTTTTCGGCCGTCGAGGCCGGGCAACGTCGCCACACCTTCTTCGATCACGGCTGAAGGAAGGGTGAACATTTCCTTGCCATTACCGAACAGGTGATTGAAGCGCTGACCGATGTCGCGCGCCATTTCCACGTGCTGAATCTGATCCCGCCCCACAGGCACTCTGTGCGCATTGAACATGAGAATGTCGGCTGCCATCAGAACCGGATAACTGAACAAGCCCATGGTGATGCCCGCGTCCGGGTCCTCTCCCTGCTCGACATTCTTGTCCACCGAAGCCTTGTACGCATGCGCGCGATTGAGCAGGCCCTTGCCGGCAACACAAGTCAACAACCAGGTCAGCTCGGGGATTTCCGGGATATCCGACTGGCGATAAAAGGTCACCCGATCAGCATCAAGGCCACAGGCTAGCCAAGTCGCGGCTAACTCCAGGCGAGACTGCTGGATGCGCAACGGATCATCGCATTTGATCAGCGCGTGATAGTCCGCCAAGAAGTAAAAGGAGTCGGCATCGACTTCCCGGCTGGCTACGATGGCTGGCCGAATGGCGCCTGCGTAATTGCCCAGATGAGGCGTGCCGGTAGTGGTGATGCCAGTAAGAATTCGGGTTTTCATTCAGTCATCTCGTTTCAATCAGCGCGAACGACAAGCGGGACGCGTAAAGGGGCGCGAGCAAGCGACCGGGGCATCGCTACGCAACCTGCGTTCCATCAAACCAAGCGCGGTGCGACGAGCTCTTTGAGCTCCACCAGCTTGCCGTGAAAAAAGTGGCTGCATTCTGCCACTTTCAGCAGCTCGTGAGGATGTTCGAGCCCAGCGGAAAACGTATGGACCGAGGCAGGGTCGATCACCTCGTCGTCGTCAGGCTGAATGATGGTAAGGGCGGCGTCTTCGGCCAGGGGCATATCCACCAGACGAGACACGGCAGGAGCGACCATGAACAGCCGCTCCAGCGACTCGCCACGAGATTCGACGCGCCCCGCCAATGCCGCTGCGACAAAGCCGCCAAATGAAAAACCGAGCAAGGTCAGTGGCAGCCTTGGGTACTGAGCTCGCAGCCACGTCAGCGCAGCGTCGGCATCATCCACCTCGCCGAGGTTCATGTCGTGGCTGCCCGCACTGCCGCCGACACCGCGAAAGTTGAAACGAAGGGTGACGTAACCTGCGTCACGAGCAGTTCGCTGCAGGGTCGAGACCACTTTGTTGAGCATCGTCCCACCCTTCACCGGGTTGGGATGACAGATCAGCGCCAGGCCGCGCGCATCAGGTTGATCGAAATAGAGCCCTTCCAGCACACCGGCCGGACCCTCGATGGAAATGGGGTTTTCACGTTTCAACAAATTAACTCCGTGACCTTGGGGCTTGTCGGCTCGTCTTGCTTGCGCTGCCGGATCATCGTGCTTCGCGTTGCGGTATACACGGCAGGTACGAGACGTTAACGTATCAGCCCGTGGGAAAACCACCGCGCCAAGTGGGTGCTGTGCATGGATCGCCGGCCGCTTAGCTCAGGGATATCACCACCACAAGATTTTCACTGCTGTACGTCACAGCCGTTTATATAGAGGAAGTACTCGTGGAACAGACCCTCGCGACCTGGTTGCTACCCATACTCGGCGTCGTCGCCGGCATCGTCATCGGTTATCTGATTGCACGCAACAGCGCCCCCAGCAGCACGCAGCGTCAAGTGGATGACCTGCAGGAGCGCCTCGACACCTATCAGAGCGAAGTGGTCACGCACTTCAACACCACAGCCAGCCTGCTGCGCAAGCTAACCAACAGCTACCAGGACATGCAGAATCATCTGTCCGAGGGAGCTGATAAGCTCGCCCTCGATGAGCAGACCCGCCAGCGGTTGCTTGCTGCCCTCCATAGCGAAGAGACCCACAGCCATCGCGAGCGTCTTACATCGCCGACCTTCACCGAGCCGCCAAAGGACTACGCACCAAAAGGTCCGGACGTTCCGGGCACGCTGGACGAGAACTTTGGCTTGAAAAGCCGGCATTGAATCCTGCAGGCGGCACACCTGAGTGCCGCCTTGCTGCAGCGCTACTGTTTCAGCCGCATCGATAGGTCAATTGCCCGGATATGCTTGGTCAGGGCACCGATTGAAATGTAATCCACGCCAGTCTCGGCAATTGCGCGAAGTGTTTCATCATCGATCCCCCCTGAAGCCTCCAGCTTCGCCCGCCCCGCTGTAACAGCGACCGCGGTTCGCATGTCCTCCAGGCTAAGCTCGTCGAGCATCACCACATCCGCGCCAGCGCTCAGCGCCTGCTCCAACTCGCCGAGGTTCTCGACCTCAATTTCTACCGGCTTGCCCGGAGCGATGCGATGCGCAGCCTCGATCGCCTCGGCGATACCGCCGCAAGCCGCTATGTGGTTTTCCTTAATAAGGAAGGCGTCGAAAAGGCCGATGCGATGATTATGACAGCCGCCGCACGTGACAGCGTATTTCTGCGCCAGCCTTAGCCCGGGAATGGTTTTGCGCGTATCCAGCAACCGGACACCAGTGCCTTCTACCAGATTCGCATAGTGTCTGCAGCGGGTCGAAACCCCCGACATGGTCTGCAGGAAATTCAGCGCCGCGCGCTCTCCACTGAGCAGCGATCTCGCCGGTCCTTCTAGATGAAACAGTACACGATCGGCCGCAACCTGCTCTCCATCACTCACCTGCCAGTGCACCGCAACCCGCGAATCCAGCTGGCGGAATACCGCATCGACCCACGCCGTCCCGCTAATCACAGCATCTTCCCGGGTGATGACAGCCGCGTGTGCGAGCCGCTCTGCGGGAATCAGCTGCGCAGTGATGTCACCCGACCCTACGTCTTCGGCTAGCGCCTTGCGTACATTGTTCTCAATTTCAGCGGACAGATCCGCAAGGGTGATATCAGTCACGTAAGGCTCCCGTCCGTTTCGGCAAAGTATAAGTCTGACTCGTCGTAGAGCCCGGTTTGGCCCTAGTTAAAAGCGCTTTCAAAGCCTCGCGCATGGCTGCACCTACGGTTTTTCGACCGCCCGTAGAAATTACGCGAGTATGTGTGAGCTGCATCATGTCCAAAACAAATCCGCACTAGGCTAATGAACGAGGGGCCTATAATGAGCTCATATTTGGCGCCACCGAAATGGCGAACCATCCACGGAATGACAAGCCGTTGCCCCTGCGCATAATCAGCGGCATGCTACACGGTGTTGAGCGCTTGAATGACAGGCGACCGGAGAGTCTCGATGCGAACCGATGCGAAAGTGGTGCACCTCAAGGCCACCCCTGAGCAAAAGCAGACCTCGCCGGCAGGTAGATTACCTGTCGCGCTCATCAGTGTGCGCGACAAAGCCGCTCAACAGCTGAGACTGGCGCTTCAAACGCTTTTCGACAATGCAGACGACTCGCTTTTCGAAATCGCTGACCGCGCTACCAGCAACGCCGAACAAAATGCATTCTTCGAGGCCATGCGCGACCTGAGAATGAAGCGTCGCGGTATCGAGCGCGGTTTCCTGCAACAGGTGTTCGAGTCGTTCTCCAAGCTCAATCAGTACGAGATCGGCAAGCCGCTGCAGGAAGAAGCCTCTTTCGAAAGCCTGGCGCTGGTGCAGAACGACGAGCTGGAAGAGTCCGTTGCGATCGACACCATGGTCGCCAAAGTGCTGAGCCGCGCCAGCCAGCCGCTTGGCCATCTCACTACCCGCATGAATGTCCTGGTGAGCAGAAAGCTCGAGGACAAGACCAACCCGCTTGGCCCTCAGCAGCTATGTGAGTACTTCCTCGAGGCGTGCCGCACGCTCGGCGTCGAAATCAAGGTCAAGTTGATCATTCTCAAACTGTTCGAGCGCTATGTGTTGAGCGACCTCGAACAGCTATACGCTGAGTCCAACCAGACGCTCGTCGCCGCGGGCGTCCTGCCAGAATTGCAATCGGCCCAGCCGCGCCGGGCGCCTAACCGTCCTGGTACGCCAGGCGCCAGTGACGCCAGATCCAGCCAGAGCTTCAGCGATTCGCCTGCCTATGTGGAAGAAGGTGTGCACGAAGCATTCGGTACTCTCCAGGCGCTGCTGTCGGAATTGCGCGGAAGCGCACTTCCCGCGCGAAACCTGCCCAGCGACGCTATCCCGATATCCAGCAATGACCTGATGCGCCTGCTCTCGCACCTCCAGACGCGCACGCCACAGCAAGTCGACGAATACGATCTTCAGGGCCAACTCGAGCAACTGCTTCAGCGTGTTAGCGCCAGAAGCGGCAAGTCGCGTGTCGTGGGTGAAGTCGACGAAGACGTCATCAACCTGGTATCGATGCTATTCGAATTCATTCTTGACGACCGGACGCTTCCAGATTCGCTGAAGGCTCTCATCGGTCGGCTGCAGATTCCCGTATTAAAGGTCGCGGTCCTGGACAAGACTTTCTTCAGCCGCGGCAGCCATCCTGCGCGTCGCCTGCTGAACGAGATCGCCTCGGCCGCCATGGGATGGGTCGATCAGGATGAAGCCCAACGAGACAGCCTGTATCAGAAGATCGAGCAAGTTGTTTCTCGTCTACTGAACGATTTCGTAGACGACCCAGCCATATTCTCCGAACTGCTCGCTGATTTTCTCGCCTTTACCGGCGACGAGCGTCGTCGCAGCGAGCTTCTGGAACAACGAACCCGTGATGCCGAGGAAGGCCGCGCCAGAGCCGAGATGGCACGCCAGGAAGTGGAGCACGCACTCAATGAGCGCCTGCTCGGCAAGACACTTCCTGAGGTCGTTGTCCGGCTGCTGCAAGAGGCATGGAGTAAAGTTCTTCTCCTGACTTGCCTCAAGCACGGCACTCAATCCGAGCAGTGGCACGCAGCCCTTGCAACAATGGACGACCTGATCTGGAGCGTTGGCCCGCATGAGGATCCCGAGTCCCGCGCGCGATTGCTTGAACTCGTACCGAGTCTGTTGAAAAACCTTCGCGAAGGTTTGGTCAGCGCGGCATTCGACCCTTTCTCGACCAGCGATTTCTTTACGCGCCTGGAAGCGCTGCACGTCCAGACGCTGCAGCAGCTGAGCAAGCCAGCTCCAGTGCCACGGGCCAGCCACCCCGCTAGTGATGGTGGGATCCTCACCGACCTTAAGCTGGAACTGCCCCCTCGGGACGAAGAACCCGGCAAGCCTGGCATACCGGCAATGGTCGAGGTCAATGAAGAAATTGTCCTGCTCGCACCAGGCGAAAGCCGTGAGCAGGAACCTGAAATCAATCTGGCCGATAATGATGAAGCACTGACTCAGGTCGACAATCTTCGTGTCGGTAGCTGGGTCGAATTCCAGGAAGATGAAGACCATAAGCTCCGCTGCAAACTTGCGGCCATCATCAAGCCGACAGGTAAGTACATTTTCGTCAATCGCACCGGAATGAAAGTTCTCGAGAAGACGCGAATGGGGCTGGCTATCGAATTTCGTCGGGGCGCAATTCGCCTGCTGAACGATGCGCTACTCTTCGATCGGGCGCTGGAGTCGGTGATTGGCAACCTGCGAAGCCTGAAGCACAACGGCCGATGACCACCGAGGGAGGGCTGATCATCTTCCGACGCCCTCCCCGCACCGCCGCTTCCGAGCAATGCCCGCTCAGCAAGATTAGAATCGGCATACAGCCTCGTCACGCTTGGCTTTTGGCGGCGCACCGCTAGAATGCCTGCATCCCCTGCGAGGTGCGTATGCCCAGCCGCCTGAATCCAGAAGATCAGAAACGCGTCGATCAATATCTCAGCGCGCCGCAGCACCAAGTAGAGCGCAGGCCTTTTAGGCCCTGGCTGCTCCTAGTGCTGGTTCTGGTAGTCGTTTTAGGCTTGGGCCTGCTAAGCCGCCTCTTAAGCCGCCTGGTGCTATGACAGTTCTTGTCTTTGCCATGGCGCCTGACCGAATTCCGCAAAGCCTTATGAGTTCATCCAATGACACATCGCATCGTAATCGTCGGCGGCGGCGCCGGCGGCTTGGAGCTGGCCACCCGCCTGGGTAGAACCCTCGGAAAGAAAGGCAAAGCGCGCATCACGCTGATCGACGCCAATCTCACGCATATCTGGAAGCCCCTACTGCATGAGGTAGCAGCTGGGTCATTGAACTCGTCCGCTGACGAGCTCAATTATGTCGCCCAGGCCAAGTGGAACCACTTTGAGTTTCAGATGGGCCGCATGAGTGGGCTGGAGCGCGAGAGCAAATGCGTTCACCTCGCCGCGTCCTATGACGAGCATGGCGTCGAGCTGGTACCCGCTCGCACGCTGAGCTATGACACGCTGGTCATCGCAGTCGGGAGCACAACCAACGATTTCGGCACAAAAGGCGCGGCAGAGCACTGTATCTTTCTGGACACCCGCGAGCAGGCGGAGCGATTCCATCGCCTGCTACTGAGCCACTACATGCGCGCCCATGCCAGTGAAGGCCACCAAAGCACCATCAACATGGCCATCGTGGGCGCTGGCGCCACAGGCGTCGAGCTCGCGGCAGAACTGCACCATGCTGCAAGAGAACTCGCAGCCTATGGGCTGAACGGGATCAAGCCGGAAAACGTACATATCACGCTCATCGAAGCCGGACCTCGCGTGCTTCCAGCCCTGCCGGAGCGTATCAGCCAGCCAGTGCACCAGACACTCAATGATCTGGGAGTGACTGTACTTACCGATGCCGCTGTAAGCGAAGTGACGAGCGAAGGGCTGCATACCAAGGATGGCAATTTCGTGCCAGCCAAGTTGAAGGTATGGGCTGCAGGTATCAGGGCGCCAAGCTTTTTGAATGAGATAGACGGGCTGGAAACTAACCGAATAAACCAGCTGCAGGTCCTCCCTACTCTGCAGACAACCCGGGACGAGAACATATTCGCCTTTGGCGACTGTGCGGCGTGCCCGCAACCGGATAGCGATCGCAACGTGCCGCCTCGCGCTCAAGCTGCGCATCAGCAAGCGTCACTGCTCGCTAAATCGATCGCCCGCCGACTCGATGGGGAGGAGCTGGCCCCTTATCGTTA
This sequence comes from Stutzerimonas zhaodongensis, assembly GCF_003696365.1. Classification (GTDB taxonomy): domain Bacteria; phylum Pseudomonadota; class Gammaproteobacteria; order Pseudomonadales; family Pseudomonadaceae; genus Stutzerimonas; species Stutzerimonas zhaodongensis. The sequence goes on along the minus strand of NZ_RFFM01000001.1, from coordinate 821,263 downwards.
TCGTGACTATGGCTCGCTGATCTCGCTGTCGACGTTTTCCGCAGTCGGCAACCTGATGGGCAACCTGACGGGGAACGTCATGCTAGAGGGGTGGCTGGCTCGCATGTTCTATGTCTCCCTGTACCGAATGCACCAGATTGCCCTGTACGGCGTTGCTCGTACCGGCCTGATGATGGTCGGGGACAAGCTAAGCACCAGCACGGTACCCCGCCTCAAACTGCACTAGCTCCATCTGCCGCGCCTTCCTGAATAGAACACAAGGGACTGGCGCGGCATCAAAGCGAACCGATGAAAAGGCTGCCCCTGGAAAAAAACGAGCGCAAAAAAAACCGGAAGGTCTGTGACCTTCCGGTTTCTTACGCCTCTAGCGAGACGATTTGGTGGGTCGTGTGGGATTCGAACCTACGACCAATTGGTTAAAAGCCAACTGCTCTACCAACTGAGCTAACGACCCAAAAATGGTCGGGGTAGGGGGATTCGAACTCCCGACATCCTGCTCCCAAAGCAGGCGCGCTACCGGACTGCGCTATACCCCGATATGGAATTTGGCTCCGCGACCAGGACTCGAACCTGGGACCCAATGATTAACAGTCATTTGCTCTACCGACTGAGCTATCGCGGAACTTCACTTCCAGCCCTTCAGTTGGCTTGCTGTACCGCTTTGCAAACCCCCCTCAGAGGCGCGCCATTTTACGGTTCTAGACGCGGCTGTCAACAGAAAAAATGCGATTTACTACAATGATTTGCGGGCACCCCCTGCCTGGTAACAAACGGAGCCGGTAACTGCCGGTTTCCACCAGCAAGGCCGCTCTATTCAAGCGGCCTTTCTGCGGCTCAGGACTTGGCAAACTGGATCTGGTCACCTTCCACTCTGCCAACGATTACGGAGCCAGCTTCAAATGCACCAGACAGTATGTTCTGGGCCAGCGGATTTTCGATCCATCGCTGGATGGCGCGCTTAAGCGGCCGTGCGCCGTATACCGGGTCATAGCCAACCGCAACCAGCTTATCCATGGCCTCGTCGCTGAGCTCCAGACTCAGTTCGCGCTCCGCCAGACGCTGCTGCAAACGACCCAGCTGGATTTTCGCAATCCCGGCAATCTGATCCCTCGCCAGCGGGTCGAAGACCACCACCTCGTCGATACGGTTGATGAACTCCGGACGGAAGTGATTGCTGACGGCGTCCATGACCGCCGCACGCTGCGCATCAGAATCGCCCACCAACTCCTGAATCTGACTGGACCCAAGGTTCGAGGTCATTACGATCACTGTATTACGGAAGTCGACAGTGCGCCCGTGGCTGTCGGTAAGCCGCCCGTCTTCAAGGACCTGCAACAGAATATTGAACATATCAGGATGGGCCTTCTCAACCTCGTCAAGCAGCACCACGGAGTAAGGCTTACGGCGCACCGCTTCGGTCAGATAACCACCCTCCTCGTAGCCCACATAGCCTGGCGGAGCACCAATGAGGCGTGCCACAGAGTGCTTCTCCATGAACTCGGACATATCGATTCTGACCATGGCTTCCTCTGTGTCGAACAGAAACTCGGCCAACGCCTTGCACAGTTCGGTTTTACCCACCCCGGTCGGGCCAAGGAACAGGAAAGAGCCACTCGGACGATTCGGATCAGCCAACCCCGCACGAGACCGGCGAACAGCATTAGCCACCGATACGACCGCCTCGTGTTGTCCAATCACGCGCTGATGTAGCAGGCCTTCCATCTTCAATAATTTGTCGCGCTCGCCTTCGAGCATCTTGGAAACGGGAATTCCAGTCCATTTGGAAACAACCTCGGCGATTTCCTCATCGGTTACCTTGTTGCGCAGCAGCTGGTTCTCGGTCTTCCCATGCTGGTCGACCATCTGCAAGCTGCGCTCCAGATCCGGGATGATCCCGTATTGCAGCTCGGCCATTCGCGCCAGGTCGCCCTTGCGACGCGCAGCCTCGAGGTCGGCCTTGGCCTGCTCGATTTTCTGTTGCATTTGCGCGGAGCCTTGCACCTCGGCTTTTTCCGATTTCCAGATCTCTTCAAGATCGGCGTATTCGCGCTCCAGCTTGACGATTTCCTCGTCGAGCTTGCCAAGGCGCTTTTTGGTCGCCTCGTCGTCTTCGTTCTTCAGCGCCTCACGCTCGATCTTCAGCTGAATGAGACGCCTATCCAGGCGATCCAGCTCTTCCGGCTTGGAATCGATCTCCATGCGAATTCGGCTGGCCGCTTCATCGATCAGGTCGATCGCCTTGTCCGGGAGCTGGCGGTCGGTGATGTAACGATGCGACAGCTTCGCTGCAGCGATAATGGCGCCATCGGTGATGGAAACACCATGGTGCACCTCGTAGCGCTCCTTGAGGCCACGCAGGATGGCGATGGTGTCTTCCTCGCTCGGCTCATCGACCTGAACGCGCTGGAAGCGCCGCTCCAGTGCCGCGTCCTTTTCAATGTACTGACGGTACTCGTCGAGGGTGGTCGCACCGACGCAATGCAGTTCGCCACGGGCCAGCGCTGGTTTGAGCATATTGCCCGCATCCATCGCGCCTTCTGCCTTGCCGGCACCCACCATGGTGTGTAACTCATCAATGAACAGGATGACCCGGCCTTCCTGCTTGCTCAGCTCATTGAGAACGGCCTTGAGCCGCTCCTCGAACTCTCCGCGGAATTTCGCCCCCGCAATCAACGACCCCATATCCAGCGCGAGCAGTCGCTTGTCCTTGAGGCCATCTGGCACCTCGCCGTTGACGATGCGCTGAGCCAAACCCTCGACGATGGCTGTCTTGCCGACACCGGGCTCGCCAATGAGTACGGGATTGTTCTTGGTGCGACGCTGCAGCACCTGAATGGTCCGGCGGATTTCGTCATCGCGACCGATGACCGGATCCAACTTGCCATCTTCGGCGCGCTTGGTCATGTCAACGGTATATTTATCCAACGCCTGACGGGACTCCTCGGCGTTGGGGTCGTTTACCGCTTCGCCTCCGCGCAGATTGCTGATGGCGTTCTCCAGAGCCTTCTTGCTAACACCTTGCGCCAGCAGAAGCTTGCCCAGGCGGGTGTTGCTATCGAGCGCCGCAAGCAGCACGAGCTCGCTGGAGATGTATTGATCCCCCTTCTGCTGCGCCAGCCGGTCGGCCTGATTCAGCAGGCGAGCCAGATCCTGCGACATATTCATGTCGCCGGTCGGATTTTGCAGCTTCGGTAACTGATCAAGTTCCTTGGTGAGGGTCTGGCGCAATCCATTGATGTCGAAACCCACCTGCATCAGCAGCGGCTTGATCGAACCGCCCTGCTGCTCCAGCAATGCCTGCATCAAATGCAATGGCTCGATGGAGGCATGATCGAAACCAACGGCGATGGATTGGGCATCGGAGAGCGCAAGTTGCAACTTGCTGGTCAAACGATCGATACGCATGAAATCACCTTTCTAGGTTAGGCAGGCCGGCGCGCACGAAAGCGCCTGAAACAAAGCCCGCGAGATGAACCTTAGATGAGGTTGATTGTTGGAGATTCAAGCCGTGTGGCATTGACGCAAATCACCAAGACAGGCGATCGCACGCGTTGGCGGTCCGCTGATGAGCACCAGCCTATACGAGCCAGATGAGGCTGGCGAAACGCCCGGTCACAGCAGCGCGGCGGTAGGAATAGAAGCGCGCGTCAGAGACCGTACAGAAGCCCCCACCATAAACTTCAGCGATCCCACATTTATGAAGTCGGATCCGCGCCAGCTGATAGATGTCAGCCATAAAGCGGCCGGCATTAGCGCTTGGGACAAACGCACCCACTGCCTCGGCATGCTGCGACACAAATGCATCACGCACCTCGCCGCCTACTTCGAACGCGCTTTGCCCAATAGCGGGGCCAAGCCAAGCTATCAGCTGATTGCCAGAGGTATGCATGGCTGCAACGGTAGCCTCCAGCACGCCGCCTGCAAGCCCTCGCCACCCGGCGTGAGCAGCCGCAACACGCGTTCCAGCGCGATCGGAGAACAGTACCGGCAGGCAGTCAGCGGTCAATACCGAGCAAGCCACACCTGCCTCAGCCGTCCAGCTTGCATCTGCAGTTGGGCAGGCGCGCGGATCGGCCTCTACAGCGATGCTGGAATGTACTTGACTCAACCAGGCGGGATTGCAATAAATGATCTGCTGCAATCTACGCCTGTTGGCATCAACGGCATCCGGGTCGTCACCTACATGAACCGCCAGATTGAAGCTGTCGAAAGGCGACTCGCTGCCGCCACCAGTGCGCGTAGTGATACATGCCCGAACGCGTGGGTGGGCGGGCCAATCAGGCAGGATCCAGTCGTCAGGCCAGCGGGTCACCCGACAAACGCCTCACGATCCTGCTGTAGCAGCGTCAGTAACCAGACGAAGTCGTCCGGCAAAGGCGATTCCCATTTCAAACGCTGACCTGTAACCGGATGATCGAGCTCGAGGAATCGCGCATGCAACGCCTGGCGCGGAAAATCGCGAAGCGTTTGCACCATGGTCGGATTCGCTGCCGGCGGGATGCGGAAGCGCCCGCTGTACAGCGGATCTCCCACCAACGGATAACCGATATGGGTCATATGCACGCGAATCTGGTGGGTGCGCCCTGTCTCGAGCTTGACCCGAACATGAGTGTGCGAGCGGAAGCGCTCCAGGACCCGGTAATGACTGACAGCCGGCTTGCCGCCTTCAGCCACGGCCATACGCTGACGCTGTTGGCCATGCCGGCCGATCGGCGCATCTATGGTGCCGCCCGTGATAATTACGCCTATCACGATGGCCTCGTATATCCGGCTGACACTGCGCGCCTGCATTTGCTCTACCAGCCGCGTTTGGGCCTGCAGGGTCTTGGCGACCACCATCAGGCCTGTGGTGTCCTTGTCCAATCTATGGACGATTCCGGCGCGCGGCACATTGATGATGTCTGGAACATGATGCAGCAAGGCGTTGAGCAAGGTGCCGTCAGCGTGCCCCGCAGCCGGATGCACCACCAAACCAGCCGGCTTGTTCAGCACCAGGATATGTTCATCCTCGAAGACGATATCCAGCGGAATGTCTTGCGCAACCCATTCACCCTGCGCCTGTTGCTCAGCGGACAGCTCCAACACGGCGCCAGCATGCACGGTGTCTCGCGGGCGCAATACGGCACCATCAACCTTAAGCAGGCCATCCTTTATCCATGCTGAAAGGCGGGAGCGGGAATGTTCCGAGAAGAGTTGCGCCGCGACCTGATCGAGGCGCTGCCCGCCGAGGTCGAACGGCACCTCTGCGCGAAGATGGATGGCCTGGGTTGAGATCGTGGACATATTTAGAAGCGCTTCATTAGTTGAGGATGGCATCCAAGCGGGCAACGGATGAGATAGAGGATGGGCAGCTGGAAGCGGCCAGGCCCCAGCTGCGGGCCAATACAGGGGACGAATCGACGATCGCGCACGGGCATGAACAGCCTATCGACCGCGACGCGGGTGCAGCCTTTGGTTTCGGCAACACGCTTGTGTTTAAATACCGCGTCTTTGTCCCGGTCAACCGGGGCGCTCATCATAACAGGACGGCTCCGCGCGAGACAGCCAGCCGTCACAGGGACGCAAGCCGCCATGCACGTGAAACACCTGCTGCTGATCGCCATTTTCGCCCTTACCGCCGCCTGTTCGTCCAACGAAACCGTCAGCGAGAACCTCGGCGAAGCGGAACTGTACCGGCAGGCACAGGCCGACCTGGACAACAAGAGCTTCACCAGCGCTATCAGCAAATTGAAAGCACTGGAATCCCGCTATCCCTTTGGGCGCTTTGCCGAGCAGGCGCAGCTTGAACTGATCTACGCCTATTACCGCAACACCGAGCCAGAAGCTGCACGCTCTTCAGCTGAGCGTTTCATCCGTTTGCACCCACAGCACCCGAGCGTCGATTACGCCTACTACCTCAAAGGCTTGGCTTCGTTCGACCAGGATCGCGGTCTGCTAGCGCGCTTTCTTCCACTGGACATGACCAAGCGTGATCCCGGTGCAGCGCGTGATTCGTTCAACGAGTTCGCCCAACTGACCACTCGTTACCCCAACAGTCGCTACTCGCCAGACGCTAAAGCGCGGATGGTGTACCTGCGCAACCTGTTGGCTGCAAACGAAATTCACGTAGCCGATTATTACCTGCGGCGCCAGGCCTACGTCGCCGCAGCTAACCGCGGTCGTTACGTAGTTGAAAACTTCCAGGGCACCCCTGCTGTAGGCGACGGCCTTGCCGTGATGACTGAATCCTATCAGCGCCTCGGCCTAGACGACCTGGCTGCCAGCAGCCTCGATACGTTGAAGCTCAACTACCCCCAACATCCCAGCCTTGAAGACGGCAAGTTCACCCCTCGTCAGAAGGAAGCAGATAACCGCAGCTGGTTGTCCCGCGCCACGCTTGGCCTGATCGAAACTGAAAACAGAGCCCCGGATAGCTCGCAATCCAACCGGGACGTAGTACGCCAATACGAGAATGCGGCACGGGATCTGCCGGACGAGCTGCGTCCCGTGCTGAGAGAGGCGGAAGCCGAAGCAGCAAACGAAGAGCAGAACAGTGGCCGCTCGTGGTGGAGTTACCTGACCTTCGGCCTGTTCGACTAGATACCCAATTAACGGCCTGCCCTCGGCAGGCCGGCATGGCTTAGCCAGGAATCGTAGATATGGGTCTGTTTCGTCTGTTGTTCTGGATCATCCTGATTGCGGCGGCCTTCTGGCTCTGGCGCCGCCTGACAAGCAAACCGAAAACGACCGGCGAACCGCCGTTGACTACCGTCACTACGGTGCGCTGTGCCGAATGCGGTGTGCACCTGCCGCGCGAACAGGCCTTGCAAAGCCATGATCGCTGGTACTGCAGCCAGGCGCATCTTGAACAGGACAGCAAGTCGGGTGGGAACTGAACGCCTGACGTTTCTCGGCTATCAGGGCCGGCGAATCCTTCGTCTCTACCATCTATACCGCGTCGCGATAGGCCTTGTGCTGGTCCTGCTCATCAGCAGTGACCTGCATAGCGACCTGATGCGAATGATAAATCCGGCGGCGTTTCACTACGGCGCCTGGATCTACCTGATTCTGAATATCCTCACCGCCGTCCTGCTTCAGAACCCGAAGCGGGAACTGCCGGTGATGGTCCTCGCTTTGCTTGACGTAAGCCTGCTTGCGGCACTGTTCTACTTTGCCGGGGGCACGCCAAGCGGTATCGGTAACCTCCTTATTGTGGCGGTTGCCATCGCCAACATTCTGCTGCACGGGCGGGTCGGATTCTTCATCGCAGCAGTTGCCGCGACGGGCCTCATTTACCTGACCTTCTACCTCAGCCTGAACGACAGCGCGGCGAGCGGGCAGTATGTTCAGGCCGCAGCGCTTGGCACGCTTTGCTTTGCCGCGGCACTGCTTGTGCAAGGCCTGACGAGACGATTGCAAGTCAGCGAAACGCTTGCCCGCCAGCGCGCCGAAGAGGTTGCCAACCTTGAAGCCCTGAACGCCCAAATACTGCAACGTATGCGCACCGGCATCCTCGTTCTTGACCCGCAGGGCCGCGTGTTGCTCGCCAATCAGGGCGCGCTCGAACTCCTCGGCCAGCAATCCCTGACCGGCGAACGCCTCGCTCCACGCTGCCCTGAGATCATCAAGGGTCTGCAGCAATGGCGCGATAACCCCACACTCCGGCCGCGCAACTTCAAGGCCACTCCCGACGGCGCGACGCTGCAGCCAAGCTTCGCTACACTGCAGCATGGGGTGAAGCAGGACACCCTGGTTTTTCTTGAGGACATCTCGCAGATCGCGCAAAAGGCCCAGCAGCTCAAACTTGCTTCCCTGGGCCGCTTGACCGCCAGCATCGCTCATGAAATTCGCAACCCGCTCGGCGCAATCAGCCACGCCGCTCAGCTGCTGCAGGAATCCGAGGTACTGGACCCGGCGGACCTACGCCTGACGCAGATCATCCAGGACCACTCCAGGCGCATGAACCTGGTCATCGAGAACGTGCTTCAGCTGTCTCGCCGCCGTCAGGCCGAACCGCAACTTCTCGACCTCAAATACTGGGTTCATCGTTTCTCCAGCGAGTTCCGGCAGACACTTTCCGCCCAGCACCTCGTTCACGTGGAAACCCAGGGCAGTTCACTGCAGACTCGCATGGATCCTAATCAGCTGATTCAGGTATTGACCAATCTGGTGCAGAACGGCCTGCGTTACAGCGGCCAGAAGCATGGCCAGGCGCAGGTGTGGCTGAAGGTCTTCCGAGACGAATCCAGCGACCTGCCAGTACTGGAGGTGCTAGATGATGGCGCAGGGGTGCCGGCCGATCAGGTCCAGAATATCTTCGAGCCCTTCTTCACCACAGAGAACAAGGGCACCGGACTGGGCCTTTATATTTCCCGAGAGCTCTGCGAGAGCAATCAGGCTCGCCTCGACTACCGGGAGCGGGAAGAAGGTGGAAGCTGTTTTCGTATCGTCTTTGCCCATCCCCGCAAGCTGACCTGACCGTTCCCTAAAAGGCAACGGGTCACACATCAGCTAACGTAAGGGTACAAGCCAGACGCTGTAGCGTTAACATTGCCTGCCGCACCATCCATGCAAAGATCGAAACCATGACTGCCCGCCAAAAAGCACTGATCATCGATGACGAACCCGACATCCGGGAGCTCCTGGAGATCACCCTCGGGCGCATGAAGCTGGACACCCGCAGCGCTCGCAATCTCAAGGAAGCCCGCGAGTGCCTGGCGCGTGAGCGCTATGACCTCTGTCTGACCGACATGCGCCTGCCAGATGGTTGCGGCCTGGAGCTGGTTCAGTTCATACAGCAACACTACCCGCAGATGCCGGTAGCGATGATTACCGCCTATGGCAGCCTGGACACCGCGATCGGCGCGCTCAAGGCGGGCGCTTTCGACTTCCTGACCAAGCCGGTGGATCTGGGCCGGCTCCGTGAGCTGGTCAATACCGCACTTCGGCTGCGAAGCCCTAATCCAAACGAACTGACGGTCGATAGCCGTCTGCTCGGCGCCTCGCCGCCAATGAATGTCCTGCGCAAGCAGATCGGCAAATTGGCGCGCAGCCAGGCACCGGTGTACATCAGCGGCGAATCGGGCAGCGGCAAAGAGCTGGTCGCGCGATTGATCCACGAGCAAGGTCCTCGTCATGAACAGCCGTTCGTGCCGGTCAACTGCGGCGCGATTCCCTCGGAGCTGATGGAAAGCGAGTTCTTCGGGCACAAGAAAGGTAGCTTCACAGGCGCAATGGAGGACAAGCCGGGCCTGTTCCAGGCCGCCAGTGGCGGCACTTTGTTCTTGGACGAAGTGGCCGATCTGCCCCTACCGATGCAGGTGAAGCTGCTACGAGCCATCCAGGAAAAAGCCGTCCGCGCGGTTGGAGGATCGAAGGAAGTCGTCGTCGATGTACGAATTCTTTGCGCAACACACAAGGATCTGGCCAACGAGGTTGCAGCCGGCCGCTTCCGCCAGGATCTTTACTACCGTCTGAACGTCATCGAACTGCGCGTACCGCCTCTTCGGGAACGCCGAGAAGATATCGCAAAACTGGCCGATAACATGCTCCGCCGCCTCGCCCAGGATAGCGGCGACACGCCGGCACGACTCCATCCCGATGCCCTGGCAAAACTACAGAGTTACCGTTTCCCGGGTAACGTGCGTGAACTGGAAAACATGCTTGAGCGCGCCTACACACTTTGCGAAGGCGAAGAGATCAAACCCGGCGACCTGCGGTTGTCCGACGCGCCAGGCGTTGCTGAGAATGGCGAAGCCAGCCTTGCGCAGATCGACAACCTTGAAGATCACCTTGAAGACGTCGAACGTAAGCTGATCATGCAAGCGCTGGAAGAAACGCGCTGGAACCGGACGGCCGCTGCGCAGCGGCTGGGCCTTTCATTCCGCTCCATGCGCTATCGTCTCAAGAAACTCGGGCTGGACTGAATCCGAGGCGCAGGTCGCAGTCCTGAGAGGATTGCGACCACTGCTAGCCTTAGCCCTGCGAAAGCAGGTTGCGCAGATCGATAACAGCCGCGTTGGCGCGAGAAATGTAGTTAGCCATTACCAGCGAATGGTTAGCGAGTACACCGTAGCCGCTGCCATTGAGCACCATCGGACTCCAGAGAGGCTCCTGTGCCGCTTCCAGTTCACGGATGATCTGCCGCACACTGATCGCCGCATTCTTCTTGGCCAATACGTCGGCAAAATCCACCTCGATGGCGCGCAGCAGATGCGACAGAGCCCAAGCCTGTCCCCGAGCTTCGTAGAAGACGTTATCGATCTGCAGCCAAGGCGTCTCGACTCGCGCCTCCTCGACAACTTGCTTCACACCTTCGCGTTCGAGCTCAGGTGCTACCTGAGCATCCAGGCGAACGCGCCCAACGCTGGCAGACAGACGCTGTGACAGCGAGCCAAGTCGGGTTCCGACATCGCCTAGCCAATTATTCAGATTGTCTGCACGGGAATAAAACTGCGCTTTGGGTGTTGGATCGCTCAAGCGCGCCAGGTAGCGATCCAGATGGCGGATGCCATTACGGTATTCCGACTCGCTAGCAGGCAAGGCCCAGCTGCGGTTATCGAAATTGAACAGGGGTTCGGCTTTGGACAGGTCCGCATCTTCGGTCGATTGGGACTGCGACCGCGCAAAATCCTTACGCAGAGCACGACTGAGGTCCCGCACCTGAACAAGCACGCCATATTCCCAGCTAGGCATGTTATCCAGCCACAAGCCAGGAGGAGCGATGTCATTGGTCAAGTAACCGCCTGGCTTATCCAACAATGTGCTGGCGACCTTTCTAAGCGTCTGGACAGTGGTATAGCCATTGACAATCTGCCGCTGCGAGGCCTCGGCTGACTCTCTTACATGCTGCTGCACGGGGAAACGCTCAGGTTCGGAGCTCCAGTACCAGCCCACCAGAAGCGCGACCAGTAAATAGAGCCCGAGCGCGATTGCGAGTGCCAGAACCAGGGGATTACGGGTCACTCCGACCGCTCCGCCAGTGTTTCCCGACGACCCAGGGCGGCCGAAGCGGTTCTTCCAATCCAACATGGGTATCAGTCCTTCTCTTTTGAATTCAAAGATTCGACCGCTGGTAACTCAGAGCGTCGCGGCATGTGAACCACTATAACGCAGCTGTTCATCGGCAAGCCTCATAATGAGAACCAGACCGCCAATGAGGCGGCTACGCAACGCCCGCTTCGGTGCTAGCATTGCGCCACCAAGGCACCCGTCAAAAGCACTGTCGCAGCGGGTCAGAGAAAAGACATGTCGGACCAGGAAGAACTCAAACAGCACTTCGCACAGCGAGTCATTCACCAGGCACGGGAAGTGCTCGAAGTATGGCAGCAGCTACAACGCAGCGAATGGAATGACAGCTACCGGTCCGCACTGGCTGATGCCAATCAGCGCTTGCGGCGTTTCGCCGAGCGCTTCGAGCAGGCCGAACATCGCCAACTGGCCCTAGGCATCGATGACTGTCTGGGCGACATCAATGACAACCGTGGGCGCCTATCGAGCGACACCATTGCCACCCTAAGCCAGTTGATCTACAGACTCGCACGCACCGGTTTGCGTCACGGTGATCCTCGCGGGCAATCCGGCTATGTTCCGCCGTTGAGCAAACCTGTCTACATCGCGCTAGAGGATCACGAGCGCGCCAACCATGTGGTGCGCCAACTGGAATTCTTCAGCATGACCGCCCGTGCCTTCGCCAGCGACAGCGAGTTCCGCGCAGCGATGCACGAACGCCACCCGGCGGCATTGGTCATGGATGTGGATTTCAATGGTGCCGGCGCAGGCCTGAAGCTTGCCGAAAGCATTCAGCAGGGCCTGGAGGAAAAGCTGCCATTGATATTCTTCAGCCACCAGGAAACCGATACGCCGATGCGGCTGGCGGCGGTGCGTGCTGGTGGGCTGGAGTTCTTTACCGGAGCCATCGACGCCTCGAGCCTGCTGGAAAAGATCGAGATCTTCACTCGGACCGCCCACTACGAGCCTTTCCGTGTCCTGATTATCGATGACTCGCGAGCCCAGGCCACGCATACCGAGCGCGTGCTGAACAACGCCGGCATCATTACTCAGACATTGAACGAGCCGATCCAGGCAATAACCTACCTGGCGGAATTTCAGCCTGATCTGATCATTCTCGACATGTATATGCCCGACTGCATGGGCACGGAACTGGCCAAAGTGATTCGGCAGCATGAGCGCTATGTCAGCGTGCCGATCATCTACCTGTCCGCCGAAGATGACCTCGACAAGCAGCTCGATGCGATGAACGAGGGTGGCGACGACTTTCTAACCAAACCGATCAAGCCCAGCCACCTGATCGCGACTGTTCGTACCCGCGCCGAGCGGGCTCGAAGCCTCAAGGCCAGGATCGTGCGAGACAGCCTGACAGGGCTGTATAACCATACGCACAGCCTTCAATTGCTCGAAGATGCAAGCTCACGTGCTCGCCGCGATGGCCGGCCTCTGTGCTTCGCAATGATCGATATCGATCACTTCAAGAAGGTGAACGACACCTACGGGCATCCCATGGGGGACAGGGTAATCAAGAGCCTCGCCCTGTTTCTCAAGCAGCGTTTGCGCAAGACCGACCATATCGGTCGCTATGGGGGGGAAGAATTCGCCGTGGTGTTGCCCGACACCGATCTACAGAACGCGGTAAAGGTGATCGATGAGATCCGCAAACGTTTCGCTGAAATTCACTACCCGGCGCAACCGGTAGATCTCAGCTGCACCTTCAGCTGTGGTATCGCTCAACTTCTGCCTGACATCAGCACCAAGCTGCTCACCCAGCAAGCGGATGAAGCTCTCTACCTTGCGAAAAACGGCGGGCGTAACCAAGTAGCAGGGTTTGCGCCGTCACACAAGTGACATCAAAACGCCATATCTTCTGACCTCCCCTACCCCGGAGGTCTGGATGCGCCTGAAGTCCCTCACCACCCTGAATACGCTGCTACTCATTGCAATCTGCCTTGCTCTAGGCGTAACGCTCTGGTGGTCCGAGAAGGCACTGGCACGTCCACATGATTTGATGGCGCGCTATCTGAGCCTGTCGCAGCGTTTTCAGCATCAGGTCGCCAGTAATATTCAGGACTATCTGATCAGTGGCGACGCCCTCCGGCACAAGGCAGCCCAGACAGAACTCGAAGGCCTCGCTACTGATATGGGCGCGTTGCCCTCGATACTTTCCACACGCTTGCGGCCTAGCCTGGAGCAGCTCGATCAGTTCACGGCCACCGAGTTACTGGCAGCTGGCAAATTGGCTGGCGATCCACAGGGCCTGCTGATTCAGGCCGAGCGCGAGATATCCGTTGCGCTGGAACAGTTGCACCGCTATGCGGCACAGAGCAGGCAGCCGGCGGCGGATCAGTACCAGGGACCGCTGTTCGAAGCGAGTCGACAGCTGGTTCGCCTAAGCCATGCACGCGCCAAGCTGACCAGCAGCGGTCAGGACGGGCTTGTTGCCGATGTAGAGCAAGCGCTTGAGGCGGTGAATCGCGCAGCGAATGCCCTGAATGCCCTTCCGCTGCTCGGCGTAATGACCGAACAAGCGTCGGGTGCCAACGCATTCGCCGCATTACTGGACCTCGAAGGCGCTGAAGATACGTCCACCATCGAAGATAAAGGTATCGTTCTGAAGCGAGAACTTTCCGCGCTGCTCAAGCGATTCCCCAGCGAGCTGCAACGCACGCGCTCACTGATCCAGCAGCGTAGTGAACTCAAGGAAAGCACCCACCTGAAAGTGGCAAGCGTGCAAGCGGCGCTCGATGCCCTTGAACCCGAAGTCCTCGCGGAGCACGGTCGAATTCAGATGGAAGTGCGCCTGATCCAAGGATCGATCATCGTACTGATCCTGCTGGTCGCCTTGGCCATCGATCGCCTGCAACGGCAGCTGACTCGGTCTTTAGGGCTGCTCGCACCGGCACTTGGCTCATGGGCCCGGGGCGACTTCCAGAAACCCATCGAGCTGGACGCGAAAACGCCGGAGGTGGTCGAGATCGGCGCATCGCTCAACCAGCTGCGAAACTATCTGCTTACTTTGGTCGGGACGTTGCGTGAGCATGCTCATGAGGTGACGGGCAGCAGCCGGAACCTTGCAGAATTGAGCACTGACCTGCATCGCAGCGCCAGCCACCAGAGCAGCGACACGGCGCAGATCCGTGACGCTCTTGGCGAGCTTGAAGCCACCATCCAGGATGTCGCGACCGGTGCTGGTCAGACTGCAGAGGCTGGGCGCGCAGCCAGTCAGGCCGTTCACCGAGGCCAAGATGTCATCAGCAAAAGCCTGAGCGGTCTGCATGGCCTGGTCGGCGAAGTACAGAGCAACGCCTTGGCCATCGAGCGACTGGCCGATGAAACCGACACTATCGGAAAGGTGCTGACCGTGATTCGCGCGATTGCCGAGCAGACCAACCTGCTAGCGTTGAACGCGGCAATCGAAGCAGCTCGGGCGGGTGCGCAAGGCCGTGGTTTTGCCGTCGTTGCCGATGAGGTGCGCACCCTGGCTCAACGCACCAGTGGGGCGACCGAGGAGATCCAACTGCTGATCGGTAATTTGCAGACGGCGGCTAATCAATCCGTGCAGGCAATGCGGACCCAGGTCAATCATGCTGAAGCCACCGCCCAGCTGGCCGAAACGTCTGATGCAGCGCTTGAGGAAATTGTTGCCACCATCGGGTCGATCGAACAGATGGCTGCGCAGATCGCGCTTGCGACAGCTCAGCAAAGTGACGCCGTAAGCGAGATCCGCGGTCACAGCGAGCGTATACACAGCTTGGGCGACAGCAACCTCGGGCACATCAACCGCGGCCGGGAGCAGAGCGAACAGATGCTGCGCCTAGCTGGGGCACTGAGTCAGGCCACGCTGGCGTTTAGAGGCTAACTACAGCTCCCGCAAGCCAGGCCGACACAAGAAGTGCATCGGCCCGATTGGTTAGCGTGGCACCGCTGGACGCTGAGAAGGCTTGCGCCCCTTACCGTTCGGCTTGCCACCTCCGGTCGCAGCTTTGCGGCGTGCCTCTGCGGCAGCCTTGGCTTGCTCCCGCTTGTCCCACGCGTTGCCGTCGTGGCTGCGGGGCGGTAGCCCGCTGTGCTGGGTCAGGATGGTGCCGCCCTGCCCGGCTTTTTTACTGCCCACGGGCGTCGAGTTCTTACGACGGGCGCTCTGATAGCCTTCTGTCGCCGGTTGATGTGCCGGGATCAGCTGATTCTT
The DNA here is from genome assembly GCF_003696365.1 of Stutzerimonas zhaodongensis. Taxonomy (GTDB): domain Bacteria; phylum Pseudomonadota; class Gammaproteobacteria; order Pseudomonadales; family Pseudomonadaceae; genus Stutzerimonas; species Stutzerimonas zhaodongensis. The sequence goes on along the minus strand of NZ_RFFM01000001.1, from coordinate 806,082 downwards.
GCCACTGCCTATCAGATCCGCCCGACCCATCCGCTGCAGGGCTTCACGCAACATCGGCCAGCCCTTGGGATCGTGATAGCGCAAAAAAGCTTTGTGCAGACGGCGCTGTTCTTCACTTTTGACGATGGCAACGCCTTCACTCTTATACGTCACCTTGCGCAGCGGATTCTTGCCGCTGTGGTACATCGCTGTGGCACTGGCCATCGGTGACGGGTAGAACGCCTGGACCTGGTCGGCACGGAAGCCGTTGGCCTTGAGCCAAAGCGCAAGGTTCATCATGTCCTCATCGGTGGTGCCCGGATGCGCGGCGATGAAATACGGGATCAGGTATTGCTCCTTGCCCGCTTCCTTGGAGTACTTGTCGAACATCCGCTTGAACTTGTCGTAGCTGCCGATGCCCGGCTTCATCATCTTGTCCAGCGGACCGCGCTCGGTATGCTCAGGGGCAATCTTCAGATAACCGCCCACATGATGGGTGACCAGTTCCTTCACATATTCAGGCGACTCGACTGCAAGGTCATAACGCAACCCGGACGCGATCAGGATCTTCTTCACACCCGGTAGCGCACGCGCCTTGCGATACAGTTCGATCAGCGAGCTGTGGTCGGTATTGAGGTTCTCGCAGATGCCCGGGTAGACGCAGGAGGGCTTGCGGCAGTGCTGCTCGATTTCCGGACTCTTGCAGGCGATGCGATACATGTTCGCGGTGGGCCCACCGAGATCCGAAACCACCCCTGTGAAGCCTGGCAGCTTCTTCATTTCCTCGATCTCGTTGAGAATCGATTCGTGTGAGCGGTTCTGGATGATGCGGCCCTCATGCTCGGTGATCGAGCAGAAGGTGCAACCGCCGAAGCAGCCACGCATGATGTTTACCGAGAAGCGGATCATGTCGTATGCCGGAATCTTCTCGCCGCCATATGACGGGTGAGGCACTCGCGCATACGGCGAGGCGAAGACGTAATCCATCTCCTCAGTGGTCAGCGGAATCGGCGGCGGATTGAGCCAGATATCGTGATCACCATGGCGCTGCACCAGTGCACGCGCATTGCCTGGATTCGTCTCAAGGTGCAGAACACGATTGGCATGTGCGTAGAGCGCCGGGTCATTGCGCACTTTTTCGAAAGACGGCAGGCGGATCACGGTCCGGTCACGCTCGACCTTTGGACTCGGCAACAGCTGAACGACCTTCGGCTCGTTCGGATCTTCAGCCGGCCCCTTATCCTGCTCAATGGCACAGGCTTGCAGATCCTGGGTGTTGACGTAGGGATTGATGATCTTGTCGACCTTGCCCGGCCGATCGATACGGGTCGAATCGATCTCGAACCAACCTTCAGGCGCATCTCGGCGGATGAAAGCCGTACCGCGAACGTCGGTGATCTGATCCACCGACTCACCGCGCGCCATACGCTGCGCCACCTCGACGATGGCCCGCTCGGCATTCCCGTAAAGAAGAATGTCTGCAGTGGCGTCCATGAGAATGGAGCGACGCACCTTGTCCTGCCAATAATCGTAATGAGCGATTCGCCGCAAGGACGCCTCGATTCCGCCCAACACGACCGGCGTATCCTTGAAGGCCTCCTTGCAACGCTGGCTATAGACCAGGCTCGCCCGATCCGGGCGCTTGCCCGCCAGCCCGCCCGCCGTATAAGCGTCGTCGGAGCGTACCTTTCGGTCGGCGGTGTAGCGATTGATCATTGAGTCCATGTTGCCTGCCGCGATGCCGAAGAACAGATTCGGCTGCCCGAGCTTCATGAAATCGTCTTTGCTATGCCAATCCGGCTGACTGATGATGCCGACCCGAAAACCCTGAGCTTCCAGCAAGCGGCCAATGATCGCCATGCCGAACGACGGATGGTCGACATAGGCATCACCGGTCACGATGATCACGTCGCAGGAATCCCAGCCGAGCTGATCCATCTCCTCCCTGCTCATAGGCAGGAATGGCGCCGGACCGAAACATTCGGCCCAGTACTTGGGATAGTCGAACAGGGGCTTGGCTGCGTGCATGGCTAGAAACCGGGGCAACGAAAACGGGCGCGGAATATAGCACAAAAAATGATCAGGAAGGCCGACCAGATTGGTCGGCTTTTGCCGATTCCAAGCAGGCGAAACGGCGATCAGCCGTTTATATAGCGCCTGGGAACGCGCTGAGTGACCTTGGTGAGCAGCTCGTAGCCGATGGTACCGCAAGCCTGAGCGAGCTCATCGATCGGCACACCCACACCCCACAGCTCAACCGTATCACCAAGCTCCGCTTGGGGCAGGTCTGTGATATCTACGGTGAGCATGTCCATGGAGACTCTTCCCGCCAGCGGCGCTCGTTGTCCGCCGATCAGGACAGAGGTGCCGGGCGGCGCAGTGCGCGGATAGCCATCGGCATAACCGCAGCTGACTGTGGCAATACGTGACAGGCGCTGCGCAACCCAGCCGGCTCCGTAGCCAACGCTCTCACCCACCGGGACCTCTCGGATAGCGATGATCGCAGCGGTCAGAGTCATCACCGGTTTCAAGCCCAGCGTCACGGCGGTCAGCTCAGCAAAAGGCGAAGCGCCATAAAGCATGATCCCCGGGCGCAACCAGTCCATGTGGGCGGCGGAGAGCGTCAATACCGCAGCCGAATTGGCGAATGACCGATGAGCAAAGCTCAGATCTAGCAGGCTATTGAACTGCTCCAGCTGGGATTCGTTGAGCGGATGCCCGCGCTCGTCGGCACAAGCGAAATGACTCATCAGATTGAGCTCGGCAATCTCTGCCGCGCCGCTCAGCCGAGCATGGCTTACGCGCAACGCGGCGGCGGTGAAGCCAAGGCGATGCATCCCCGAGTCAAGCTTTAACCAGACGTTCAATGGCCGCTCTATTTGCGCATTCAACAATGCGTCCACCTGCGCTTCGCCCTGGATAGCAACATCCAGGCTCAGCTCGGCTGCCGCACGGTACTCTGCCGGCTCGAAGCACCCTTCAAGCAACAATAGGCGCACGTCTGCGTTTACCGCTCGAACCTGTTCAGCTTCTTCGAGGGACGCTACGGCGAACCCGTCTGCCAAATCACTCAAGCACTGCACCGTTTCAGGCGCACCATGGCCATAGGCGTTGGCCTTGACCACTGCAAATGCCTTGCGCCCCGGCGCGCATTGCTTGGCTAGCTGATAGTTATGACGAAGCGCGGCAAGATCGACCGTAGCAACCAGAGGGCGCATGCGAAGTCCTTCGAGGCAGGAGTGAAGCGGCTATTGTCGGGCGCTTTTCCCAGGCCTCGCAAGCCGCTACCGATCAGCCTGTTAATCGTCGTCGAACTGGTAGCTGCCGGGCGCCAGGTTCTCGAACCGGGAATATTTGCCAAGAAACGCCAAGCGCGTAGTGCCGATAGGTCCGTTTCGCTGCTTGCCGATGATGATCTCGGCGACGCCTTTGTATTCGGTTTCCGGGTGATACACCTCGTCCCGGTAGACGAACATAATGATGTCGGCGTCCTGCTCGATAGCGCCGGATTCACGAAGGTCGGAGTTGATAGGGCGTTTGTTGGGCCGCTGCTCAAGAGAGCGGTTGAGCTGTGAAAGCGCGATGACCGGGCAATTGAACTCCTTGGCCAAGCCTTTCAACGAACGGGATATCTCAGAAATCTCGTTGGTTCGGTTGTCACCACTGGAGCCCGGGATCTGCATCAGCTGCAGATAGTCGACCATGATCATGCCGATCTCGCCATGCTCCCGGGCCAATCGCCGCGTCCGAGCCCGCATTTCAGATGGCGAAATGCCAGCCGTATCGTCAATGAACAGTTTGCGGTCGTTTAGCAAATTGACCGCGGAGGTCAGCCGCGGCCAGTCGTCGTCACTGAGCTTTCCGGTCCGCACCTTGGTCTGATCAATCCGGCCAAGGGAGGCCAGCATACGAATCACGATGGAGTCGGCCGGCATTTCCAGCGAGAACACCAGAATCGCCTTGTCGGAGCGCAGGGCAGCATTCTCAACAAGATTCATCGCAAACGTGGTCTTACCCATGGACGGGCGACCGGCGACGATGATCAGGTCAGCTGGCTGCAGGCCGCTGGTGGCCTCATCCAAATCAGCAAACCCGGTCGACAGCCCGGTGATCGCCTCTCCCGCATTGAACAGCGAGTCGATTCGGTCGATGGCTTTAACCAGAATGTCATTGATCCCTACCGGACCACCCGTATTAGGGCGCGCTTCAGCAATCTGGAAAATCAGCCGCTCGGCTTCGTCGAGGATTTCGTCACCCGTGCGCCCCTGTGGCGCATACGCACTGTCTGCAATCTCGTTGCTGATGCCGATCAGCTGGCGCAGCGTCGCGCGCTCCCGAATGATCTGCGCATACGCCTTGATGTTGGCCACGGATGGGGTGTTCTTGGCCAGTTCGCCCAAGTAGGCAAGACCGCCGACCTGCGACAGATGACCTTCCTTGTCGAGCTGCTCGGAAAGGGTCACCACATCGAACGGCGAATTGCGCTCGGCAAGGGTGTAAACGGCACGGAAGATCAGGCGGTGATCGTGACGATAGAAATCACCGTCGGATACCTGGTCCAGGACTCGCTCCCAGGCATTGTTATCCAGCATCAGTCCGCCAAGCACGGCCTGTTCGGCCTCGATCGAATGTGGCGGCACTTTGAGCGCTGCGGTTTCCAGATCGTATTGCTGGGGCACACTGATGTCGTTCATGGCACTCGGAATTCTTCAGGATTCAGAAAAACAAAGGGCACGTACCACTTGCGTGGAACGTGCCCGATGGTACCCGTCAGGCACCGGTGGTGCCAGACGATGGCCTGTATCAGCCAGCGATCACGATCAGCTTCACGGTCGCTTCAACGTCGGTGTGCAGATGTACAGCAACGTCGTACTCACCAACCTGACGGATGGTGCCATTCGGTAGACGGATCTCGCTCTTCGCGACTTCAACGCCCGAGGCGGTCAGTGCGTCGGCGATGTCGTGAGTACCGATGGAACCGAACAATTTGCCCTCATCACCCGCAGTAGCGGTGATGGTGACTTCCAGTTCAGCCAGCTGAGCAGCGCGAGTTTCGGCAGAAGCCTTACGCTCGGCAGCAGCCTTTTCCAGGTCAGCACGGCGAGCTTCGAACTCGGCGATGTTAGCTGCAGTTGCAGCAGTAGCCTTGCGCTGCGGCAGCAAGTAGTTGCGACCGTAACCAGACTTGACGTTTACCTTGTCGCCCAGGTTGCCCAGGTTTGCGACTTTTTCGAGCAGGATGACTTCCATTTGAGTCTTACCTCTTAACTTTTAACCTTCACCGTCCGCAGGCCCAGCATCGTCATCACGAGATGCACGACCGCGGAAATCAAACAAACTGTCGACAATGGCCAGTACGGCCAGTAACGGATAAAGCAACTGCATGAACAGCACTAGCGTGACGTAAAGCCCCACCAGCCAGAACCGTGACATCCGACCCTGCTTGACCAGCCCGTGAATCAGCGCAACACCGGCAAACACCAGCGGAACACTGCACAACGGCGCCAACATTGCCATCTGAGCCCCGAGACTCGGTCCAATCAACATGCCTACCAGCAGCAACATTGCCACTAACGGCGAAAACCGCAGTGCCCGAAACTCAAGGCCAAAGCCACCTGGGTTGTACAACTGCGCCTGCCAATACCGTCCGAGCATGAGGCTGAGCAAAGTGGTGATCTGCAAAAGCGCTGCCAGCAAACCGGTCAGAACCGGCGTCAGCAGCGCTCCCAACCGCGCTTGCTCCTCCACGGAGAGCTGCTGATAGGCATCCGACAGCATGTCGGGCAACACTTTCTGCAACTCAGTGGCAAGGGCCGCAATGGGCTCGCCGAACACCACACCGAGCGCCCAGGCAAACAACAGCCCAAGCCCAACGCTGCACAACATCACACGTGGCCAGGAATTCTGATTTCGCAATAACAGCGCCAAACCAAAGGAACCCAGCAGCACCAGCAACGTGCGTGGATCGCCGAAGTACCACCAGACGAGGGCAGGCAATACAGCCCAAACCAACACGCCCAATGCGTCACTCAGCCCACGACGCAATAACACCAGGCTACCTGCAGCAGCGCACAACCAGAAAAGCATCGGCAGAGCGGCAGAGCCAGCTACAACTACAATCGCCTGCATACGGCCGCGCATGATGAAGTCAGCCAGGGCGCGCATGCGATTTATCCTTTACTTCTGTCAAACAGTTCGATCAACGGCCGTGGCTGTCGGTGTAGGGCAGCAGGGCCAGGAAACGGGCGCGCTTGATAGCGGTAGCCAGCTGGCGCTGATAGCGTGCTTTGGTTCCGGTGATACGGCTAGGTACGATCTTGCCGGTTTCGGAAATGTAGGCCTTCAGTGTGTTGAGATCCTTGTAGTCGATCTCTTTCACATTTTCTGCAGTAAAACGGCAGAACTTACGACGACGGAAAAAACGTGCCATGAAATAGGCTCCTCAATAGGTCCGTGGATTACTCGTCAGCGTTGTTGTCGCGGCTGTCGCTGTCACTGTCGTTGTCGGCAGAGTCAGATTCAGGGCGATCACGACGCTCACGGCGCTCGCTACGGTTTTCCTCAGCCTTCAGCATCTCGGACTGTTCAGTCACGGCTTCGTCGCGACGGATGACCAGGTTACGGATGACAGCGTCGTTGTAGCGGAAGTTGTCTTCCAGCTCAGCCAGTGCCTTGCCGCTGCACTCGACGTTCAGCATCACGTAGTGAGCCTTGTGGACGTTGTTGATGGCGTAAGCCAGCTGACGACGGCCCCAGTCTTCCAGACGATGGATTTTGCCACCGTCTTCTTCGATCAGCTTGGTGTAACGCTCCACCATGCCGCCAACCTGCTCGCTCTGGTCGGGGTGGACCAGAAAGATGATTTCGTAATGACGCATTGTTGCTCCTTACGGGTTGCAGCCTGCCGCACAACGCGGATCAGGCAAGGAGTGAATCAGTTATGTTCACTTGCCAGCCAGAGAGGCGCGCAAACGCCTGCCATCCGGGCAAGGGGCGCAATTCTAGAGAAGCGCAGCCCGCCACGCAAGGCGATTTGGTGATTATTTAACCAACCAAGGCTCAGCCCTTTCCACCTGCCCCGCGCTCTACTCGGATGTCATCGAGTAGCGTTCGGACCTGATGGATATCGTACGGCTTGAGCATCGTGCGCAGATCAGCCAGACCTTCGTCACGGGCGTTTATCGAGTATCCGGAGGCGATGACAACACTGAGTGATGAATCGCGCGACCGAGCCTGGCGTACCAATTCGATGCCGCTCATACCGGCCAATCCTACGTCGGTCAGCAGCACGTCAAATCTGCGCTGTTCGAGCATCTCGAGCGCAACCTCTGCCGAATCGCAAGGGCAGACATCATGTCCGAGCTCTTCCATGACCTCGCCTGTGAGCATGCGTAACGTGGGGTCATCTTCGACGAAGAGAATTGCCAGCCCCTTATGCAGGTCGTGTTGAGGTGACACTTCATCAGCGCCAGATGAGGAATTCACCATGCCGCCCGATTCGCGCTGAGCCTCGGCTACGGGCGCATCGCTTCCCTTGGCACGTTCCGCGGAGTCGATGCCCGTGGCGACAGGAAGATAAACGCGCACGGTCGTCCCGCCGCCCACTTTACTGTCCAGCTCGACGAAGCCACCGGTCTGCCTGACGAAGCCGTAGACCATACTAAGCCCGAGCCCTGACGCATTGGCATTCTGTCGCGTGGTGAAGAACGGCTCGAACGCGCGATCGAGTACGTCAGGCGCCATGCCCTCACCCTCATCGCTGACGCTCAATTCGACATATGAACCGGCAGCCGCAGTGGGCTGGCCCGAAAGCTGGTCGGCCCCTAACGAACGGTTGCGCACGCGAATAGACATGGCACCACCGCTGGCCATCGCATCGCGCGCATTAACGGCAAGATTTAGGATGGCGGCCTGCAGGTTGCCTACATCGGCGAATACCGGCCACAGCTCCGGTTCAATATCGATATCCATCTGCACCGCCCGACCCAGTGCGCCACTTAGCAGTTCGCTCATCTGGCTCAACAGCTCCCCTAGATCGACGTCCTGCGGCTGCAAAGGCTGACGGCTGGCGAAGGCCAGCAACTGCGAGGCAAGGCGTGCACCTTTCTCCACTCCTCCAACAGCCGAGTCCAGCCGCCGCTGAGCGGTCTCGTCCGCCCCCAGGTTTCGGCGCAGCAACTGAAGATTGCCGCCGATAATCTGCAGCATGTTGTTGAAATCGTGGGCGATGCCGCCAGTCAACTTGCCAACCGCCTCTAGCTTCTGCGATTGCATCAAGGCCGCTTCAGCCACCCGGCGTTCGGCTTCACTGCGCAGCAGCTCGCGAGAGCGTTCTCGAACCAGCTCTTCGAGATGCTCGCGATGCTCATAAAGCTCCTGCTGACTGAGGTGCTGCTCGGTAACGTTACTGCCCTGCACGAAAATCCCAGATGTGCGCCCGTCACGCTCGACAATTGGCTGAAAAACGAAGTCGAGATAGACCTCCTCCGGCTCCGCTCCAGGTCGGCGCTGCAACAGCGTACGCATTCCCTTGCCCACATAGGACTCGCCGCTGCGATAAACCTGATCCATCAACTCGATGAACCCCTGCCCCTCCAGCTCCGGCAATCCGTCGCTTACGCGTTTGCCGATCAGCGGCCTGTAACCGGTCAATTGCTGATAGGCCTCGTTGACCAGCTCAAACACGTGGTCCGGCCCGCGCAGAAAGCATACGAAACCGGGGGCCTGAGCGAACAACTGACGCAACTGGTTGCCCTCATCCTGCATTAACTTGGCGCGGGACATTATCGCCGCCTCAATTTGCTGCAATGGCTGCCCCAAGCTCTCTACCGAGCGCAGCGAAGCCTTTAGCGATTGCAACTCCGTGATATCCATCGTGTGCTGCAATATCGCCGAGACCTCACCGCGGTCATCGAGGATGGGAGTATGGGTCGCGCTCCAGTAGCGGTCTTCGTAGGCCACGCCGCGCTCGGTCCTGACGGCGATCGAATACCGAATGACCGGCAGCGTATCGATGGACTTGTTGCGCAACACCCGGGCGAATGAGCCCAACAGCTCTTCGACATGAGTTGTTTCCGGGGCCTGGGGATCGGCAGCAAATGCTTCATGGACACGCTGCCCAACAATCTCGTCTAGCGTGCGCGCCGTGAGCTTCAGATACGCCTGGTTGGCGTCAAGGATCCTCAGCTCGGGATCAAGCAGCAGGTAGGCGTTTGGTGAACTTCTGAACAATGCCTGGAAAGGCGGGCGTTGCGACATACAACCTCCATGAGGCACGCCTGATCCTAACGCCGTAGAAAGCGACGGACAGAAGCACACCAATGCGGCGATCGACAGAGCGAGCCGCGAAAAACGGGGACGGACAATTGACCCCAGAGGCAGCAATCCGTTTCGAGACGGATCGCCACCACCAAGGCCGTCACGCGCCCCGTATGCCGTTTAAAAAGGGAATCAGGAGACGCTGGATGTACGCCGCTGACGGAGCGCCTCGAACAGGCATACGCCGGACGCGACGGACACGTTGAGACTGCTGACACTTCCGGCCATAGGCAACTTCACCAGGAAATCGCAATGCTCGCGAGTGAGTCGGCGCATGCCTTTTCCTTCGGCCCCCATGACTAGAACGATCGGGCCTCGGAGATCCTGATCATAGATTTCCTTGTCTGCTTCGCCGGCAGTACCGACCACCCATAAGCCACGCTGCTGAAGCTTTTCCAGCGTACGGGCAAGATTGGTGACCGCCACAAGCGGGATTACTTCTGCCGCACCACAGGCCACTTTTCGTACGGTCGCGTTGAGCGTGGCCGATTTATCCTTGGGAATGATCACCGCCAACGCACCCGCCGCATCGGCCGTGCGCAGGCACGCTCCAAGGTTGTGAGGATCTGTGACCCCATCGAGCACCAGCAACAATGGCGCTCCTTCGGTCCGGTCCAGCAACTCTTCGAGCATCGCATCGCCCCAGACCTGGCTCGGGCTTACATCAGCAACCACACCCTGATGCACGCCCTCGACCCATGCGTCCATTTCACGACGCTCGCACTGGCCGACCCGCACTTTAGACTGCCCAGCCAGCTCGACCAGCGCTTGTACGCGCGGATCGTCACGCCCTTCGGCAAGCCAGACTTGCTTTACTCGTTTAGGGTGATGACGTAACAGGGCCTCTACGGCATGCAGGCCGTAGACCTTCTCCAGATCACTCATGGCTTGGCCTTGCGTTTACGCGACGCGCCGCCGTCCGGCTTGTCGGATGCCTTGCCAGAAGCCTTTGGCTTGGCTGAACCGCGTTTTGGTTTCTTTGCGCCGCCGCTTTTTGCGTCGGAGAGCAGCGCTTTTTTGAGCTCTCGGCTCTTACGCACCTCCGGGCTCACTTCTTCCTTACGACTTCCGGCCGCCTTATCGCCGCCCTTCTTGGTTCGGCCATCCTTACGCGGGGGCCGATTTTCTTCGGAGCCTGAATCTCGACCGCTAGATTTACTGCCGCCGCTGATCAACTCGAAATCGATCTTGCGCTCGTCAAGATCGACTCGCATCACTCGAACTTCAACGCTGTCACCAAGACGGAAGCTGCGTCCGCTGCGCTCGCCGGAAAGCCGATGATGCAACGGATCGAAGTGATAGTAGTCGCCAGGCATGGCTGTCACGTGAACCAGGCCTTCGACATAGATATCAGTCAACTCGACGAACAGTCCGAAGCCTGTTACAGCCGTGATTACGCCGGGAAATGTCTCTCCCACTCGATCCTTCATGAACTCGCACTTGAGCCAGTTCACCACGTCGCGAGTTGCCTCGTCAGCACGCCGCTCGGTCATCGAGCACTGCTCTCCAAGTTGCTCCAGCGCAGCCTCGTCATAAGGATAAATCCGCGCCTTCGGCATGCTGGTCGCCCCCTCACGACGCACATGCGAGGTTTCCCGCCGTGAGCGAATGACGCTGCGAATCGCACGATGGATCAGCAAATCCGGATAGCGGCGGATCGGCGAGGTGAAATGTGCATAAGCTTCGTAATTGAGACCGAAATGCCCGTTGTTATCAGGGCTGTAGACCGCCTGACTGAGCGATCTGAGCATCACGGTCTGGATTACATGAAAATCCGGACGCCCCTGAATCTGCTCCAGCAACGCCTGGTAGTCCTTTGGCGTCGGCCCTTCCTTGCCCTTGTGCAAGGTCAGCCCAAGCTCGCCGAGAAACGCTCGTAATTTTTCCTGGCGCTCCAATGGCGGACCGTCATGAACGCGATACAGCCCGGGAAGATCATGATCCTGAAGGAAGCGTGCCGTGGCCACGTTGGCGCACAACATGCACTCCTCGATCAGCTTATGCGCATCATTGCGTTCGGTAGGCTTGATGGCGGCGATCTTGCGCTCCGCGCCGAAAACAATACGCGTCTCTTGGGTTTCGAAATCGATAGCACCGCGAGTGTGCCGCGCCTTGAGCAAAACCTTGTACAACGCATGGAGCTGCTTGAGGTGCGGCAGCACGTCCCTGTATTCATCTACCAAACGCTTGCCGTCGGCGGATGAAGGTTGTTCCAGCATGCTGCTGACCTTGTTGTAGGTCAGACGGGCGTGGGAGTGAATGACGGCTTCGTAGAACTGGTAATCCGTCATTTTCCCCGACTTGCTCAGGGTGATTTCACACACCATGGCCAGGCGGTCGACATGAGGATTCAGCGAACACAGGCCGTTCGAAAGCTCCTCGGGCAGCATCGGCACGACCCGCTCGGGGAAGTAGACAGATGTACCCCGCACCTCGGCTTCCTGATCCAGCGCCGAGCCGACCTTGACGTAGTGAGAAACGTCGGCGATTGCTACATACAACCTGAAACCGCCTGAGAACAGCTTCCAGTTGCTGAGCTTTTCGCAATAGACGGCATCGTCGAAGTCGCGCGCATCCTCACCGTCAATCGTGACGAACGGCAGATGGCGCAGATCTACACGCTTCTGCTTGTCCTTCTCTTCGACTTCGGGCTTGAGCTTGGAAGCCTCACGCTTGACCGCCTCGGGCCATACATGGGGAATATCGAAGCTGCGTAGCGCAACGTCGATTTCCATGCCGGGCGCCATGTAATTACCGATCACCTCGACAACATCTCCTTGCGGCTGGAAGCGCTGTGTCGGCCAGTGGGTGATCTTGATTTCGACGAACTGCCCCGGCTTGGCGTCCATGGAGCGACCGGGGGTGACCAATACCTCCTGCTGGATCTTTGGGTTGTCGGCCATCACGAAGCCGATGCCGCTTTCTTCCTGATAACGACCCACGATGGTCTCGTGGGCACGGCTGATCACTTCAACGATAGCGCCTTCGCGTCTTCCGCGGCGGTCGAGCCCAGCTACTCGGGCCAAAGCCCGATCACCGTCGAAAACCAGGCGCATTTGTGCAGGACTGAGAAACAGATCGTCACTGCCATCATCAGGGATAAGAAAACCAAAGCCATCGCGATGGCCACTGATACGGCCGCAAACCAAGTCCAGCTTGTCTACCGGGGCATAGGTGCCACGCCGGGTATAGATCAGCTGACCATCACGCTCCATCGCGCGCAGACGGCGGCGCAGGGCTTCAATGTCTTCTTCGGACGACAGTCCGAACTCTTCCACAAGCTGCTCACGTGCAGCCGGGGAACCTCGCTCGCTCAGATGCTGGAGGATCAGTTCGCGACTGGGTATGGGGTTATCGTACTTTTCCGCTTCACGTGCGGCCTCGGGATCGAGGGATTGCCAATCGGCCATTAAGAGATGTCACCTTTCATTCATTTATAGAGGCAGAACGCCCTATATCTATTGAAGCGCGAAACGCATGCGCACGGCAGCTTTCGCGCGAATTATTTTTCCTGAGCGGGGCTTTACAAGGCATAACCCCGCCCGTATAGTTCGCGCCCACAATGTCTGGTAGACGTTGTAACACGGAAACGACGAAGTATCATCGTTTGCAGTGCCCAGGTGGCGGAATTGGTAGACGCACTAGGTTCAGGTCCTAGCGGTGGCAACACCGTGGAAGTTCGAGTCTTCTCCTGGGCACCATTTGTTAGGATGAAATGCTAGTTAGTACAAGCATCTCATAGATACGAGGTTTGTCGGCCTCGACCAGCAATCGACTAAAGCCGGTGAGTAATCATCGCAATGTGCCCAGGTGGCGGAATTGGTAGACGCACTAGGTTCAGGTCCTAGCGATGGCAACATCGTGGAAGTTCGAGTCTTCTCCTGGGCACCACTCTTCAGAAAAAACCGAGCCATGAGCTCGGTTTTTTCGTTTCTGCCCCACAGCTTCAGCTTCGATACATCGTGGCGAGTTCTTGGATGAGCACAGCTCAACCATTGACGTCTTGTCGCGATGAAAAAGACCGCCCTGAGGCGGTCTTCTTAAACCCAGCGCCCCGGTCAGGCGTAGGGGTGACGCAATACGATGGTCTCGTTGCGATCTGGCCCGGTGGATATGATGTCGACCGGCGCCTCGACCAGTTCTTCGATGCGCTTGATGTATGCACGAGCATTAGCTGGCAGCTCATCCAGCGACTTCACGCCGACAGTCGACTCGCTCCAACCAGGCATATCCTCATAGACCGGCTGCAGTCCCTGATAGCTGTCCGCATCGGTAGGCGCATCGACCAGCAACTCCCCATTGCGGTCCTTGTACGCCACGCAGATGCGGATGGTTTCGAGCCCATCGAGCACATCCAGCTTGGTCAGACAGATACCCGACACGCTATTGATTTCGATGGCGCGACGCAGGATCACCGCATCGAACCATCCGCAACGACGCGCGCGCCCTGTGGTCGAGCCAAACTCATGACCACGCTCGGCCAAACGCGCGCCTACGTCATCGAACAGCTCTGTGGGGAACGGACCCGAACCGACACGCGTGGTGTAGGCCTTGGTGATGCCAAGGATGTAGTCCAGGTAAAGAGGACCGAAACCTGAACCCGTAGCAGTGCCGCCAGCTGTTGTACTGGAGCTAGTAACGTACGGATAGGTGCCATGGTCGATATCGAGCAGCGAACCCTGAGCCCCCTCGAACATGATCCGAGCGCCCTGCTTGCGCAGCTCATGCAGGCGAGCTGAAACGTCGGTCATCATCGGTTTGAGGATCTCTGCGTAGCCAAGCGCCTCGTCCAGCGTCTTCTGGAAGTCAACCGGCTCGACCTTGTAGAAGTTCTGCAAGATGAAGTTGTGATATTCAAGCAGCTCTCGCAGCTTTACCGTGAAACGCTCCGGATTGAACAAGTCGCCGATACGCAGGCCGCGACGAGCAACCTTGTCTTCATAAGCCGGACCGATTCCGCGACCAGTCGTACCGATCTTACCCTCGGAGCGAGAGGCTTCACGGGCCTGATCCAGCGCTACGTGGTAGGGAAGAATCAACGTACAGGCAGGACTGATGCGCAGCCGCTCGCGCACCGGCACACCCTTTTCTTCAAGTTTAGTGATCTCGCGCATCAACGCGTCTGGCGCGACGACGACGCCGTTACCGATCAGGCATTGCACGTTCTCACGCAATATGCCCGAAGGAATCAGGTGCAGAACGGTTTTTTCGCCATCGATGACCAGAGTATGACCGGCGTTGTGGCCACCCTGGAAACGAACCACTGCCGCTGCCTGGTCAGTCAGCAGATCGACAATCTTGCCCTTGCCCTCATCACCCCATTGGGTGCCCAGGACCACGACATTCTTACCCATAAACCTTGTCCTCTTGGCGAAGCATACCGGTTACGACCGGCGAAAAAATCGAAGAAACCATTACTGCCTCATCAGCTCACTGGTCGAGTGGCGCTACGACCCAGGAACCCTCTTCAAACACTAGCTGGCGGTCACAGGCTGCGCTCAGGGCTGCTTCTCGCCGCTGGCCGTCCAGCGCCTGCACAACCCGCTCACCCTGCCCGCGCAGGCGGCGAACAGCCTGCCATAGCGCCTGATCATCTCCGTGCGGCGCCCACACGCCGACCACTGGGGCGACCAGCTCGGCATTGCCAAGGCTGACGAGGGTTTTCAGATCCGTAGAAAATCCGGTCGCCGGCCGCGCCCGCCCGAAGTCGGCGCCGATATCATCATAACGGCCGCCCTGGGCAATGGACTGACCGACGCCCGGAACGAATACAGCGAAGACGACGCCGGTGTGATAGTGGTAACCGCGCAGCTCACCGAGGTCGAAATAAAGCGGCAGTGCAGGATAGCGAGCCGCCAGCTGGTCAGCGATCTGCACCAAGCCCTCCAGCGACTCGAGAACTTCGCCAGGCGCGCCGGCAAGCTGCTGTCGAGCCTCTTCAAGCGCTTCACGCCCACCACAGAGTCGCGCCAGCGCTCGCAGCATCTGTGCCAAAGCAGGCTCGACATCACCGGTCAAGGCAGCAATCTCATCCATTGCCTTGCGCTGCAACGCGTCGAACAGTTGCTGCTCAACCCGACCTGAGAGCCCAGCGGCTCGCGCAAGACCGCGATAGATCCCGACGTGCCCTAAATCCATGTGCACATCTGGCACATCGGCAAGCGCGAGGGTTTCCAACATCAGGCTGATGACCTCCAGATCGCTGGAGCTGCTCCGATCACCATAGAGTTCGGCACCCAGCTGTATCGGACTTCTGGATGTCGCGAGCGCATGTGGTTTAGCGTGCAATACGCTGCCGGCATAACACAGCCGGCTTGGACCTTCGCGGCGTAATGTATGGGCATCTACCCGCGCAACCTGCGGAGTGATATCAGCCCTTAGCCCCATCTGTCGGCCGGACAACGGATCAACGACTTTGAATGTCTTGAGGTCAAGGTCTTGCCCCGCACCTGTGAGCAGGGACTCGAGGAATTCCACGTGCGGGGTGATAACGAGCTCATAACCCCAGCATTGGAACAGGTCCAGCACACGACGGCGTGCAGTCTCGATACGCGCCGCCTCGGGCGGCAGCACCTCTTCGATGCCATCTGGCAGGAGCCAGCGGTCTACCGTTGCCATTTCGCCATTCACCTCTCGATACGGCAAGCCTAGTCAAGCAGACGAACACCGGGGCTACAGCCTGAGCCGCCCATCGGTCGCGTGCGATTGTGTCTTACGATGGCGCTAGCGCCATGCCCCGCGAGGGGAATTAGCATGGCTGACCATGCCCGGATCACCTGTCCCACTTGGGGCAGACGCAAAAAAGCCGGGTTTTCCCCGGCTCGCGGATCATAACAACGTTTCGCCGACGGGTCACCCGGCGGACGGCATTCGTCCGTCCAACCGGATGGCCGCTGTCGTTACCGAGCGGTTGCGGACTCCAAATAGCGGAAGAAATCACTATTGGGGTCAAGCACCAGAACGTCTTCCTTGTTCGCGAAGCTTTCACGGTAGGCTTGCAGGCTTCTATGGAAGGAGTAGAACTCCCGGTCTTGGCCATAAGCCGACGCATAGATCGCTGCCGCCTGCGCATCACCATCACCGCGCAGCTCTTCGGCCTCTCGGAACGCCTCAGCCAGCAATACCCTGCGCTGACGATCAGCATCAGCGCGTATGCCTTCGGCCAGCTCCTTACCTTTGGCTCGGTGCTCCCGCGCCTCACGCTCACGCTCAGAACTCATCCGCTCGAACACGCTGCGGTTCACTTCGCGAGGAAGGTCGATGCCCTTGACACGCACGTCGACGACTTCGATACCAAGCTCCTGCTGTGCAGCACGATTCAAGCTGTTGGTTACCAAACTCATCAGCTCGTCCCGCTGACCGGACACAGACTCGTGCAAGGTGCGCTTACCGAATTGGTCTCGCAAGGCAGCCTCGAGACGACGCGCAAGGCGTTCATCGGCGATCTGCTTTACGCCAGACGTCGCGGTATAGAAACGCTCGGCGTCATCCACACGCCACTTGGCGTACGAATCGACCATCAGAGCTTTCTTTTCCAGCGTCAGGAATCGAGAAGTGGTGGTATCGAGGGTCATCAGGCGCGCGTCGAACTTGCGCACACTGTTCACATACGGAATCTTCAGATGAAGACCCGGCTTCACGTCCGGCTCGACAATACGACCGAAGCGCAGCAGCACTGCACGCTCGGTCTGCGAGACGATGTAGAAGCTGTTCCATGCCACGATCGCCAGCACTACACCGACGATAAGGGCGGTCAGAGACTTGTTACCCATTAGCGGACCTCCCTTGTACGTACTTCACGCGGGTCCAGCTCCGGCGGTAGCCGTGTCGTCTGAGTCGAAGCGCCTGACGTAGATACCGCTGAAGATCCTTCAGACGAGGCACCCCGGCTGTTGATCATCTTGTCCAGCGGCAGGTAGAGCAGATTGTTCTGGCCGCTCTCGCCGGTGACAAGGACTTTACTGGTGCTGGTCATCACTTCCTGCATGGTCTCCAGATACAGACGCTCGCGAGTTACGTCAGGCGCCTTCCGGTACTCGGCAACCAGCTTGGAGAAGCGATCGGCCTCACCCTGAGCCCGAGAGATCACGGCATCACGATAACCGCTTGCTTCTTCCAACATACGCTGGGCCTGACCACGCGCTTCCGGGATCACCCCGTTCGCGTAGGACTCCGCCTGGTTCTTCTCGCGCTGCTCATCTTCTCGCGCTCGAATCACGTCATCGAATGCTTCCTGCACTTCACGCGGTGCCGCTGCACTCTGCAGGTTGACCTGCGTGACGATGATGCCGGTGCCGTAGTTGTCGAGGAAACGTTGCAGGCGCTCTTTAACTTCGCCAGCCATTGCCTCACGGCCTTCAGTCAGCACCTGATCCATCGCGGTCGAGCCCACCACGTGGCGCACGGCGCTGTCAGTGGCGTGCTGCAGCGAGGACTCAGGATCTTCAACATTCAACACGAAGGCCTGCAGATCGCTGATCTTGTACTGAACGGTAAGCGGAACCTCGATGATATTTTCATCTTCCGTCAGCATCTGCCCCTGCTTGCTGTAGGAGCGCTCGCGGGTAACATTCGCCTGGAATTTACGATCGAAAGGCGGGAAATAGATATTCAGACCCGGCCCAACGGTCTCGTGGTATTTACCAAAGCGCAACACCACCGCCTGCTCTTGTTCGTCGACGATATAGATCGCGTTGAACAACCAGACAGCCAGCAGTACGACCAGCCCCACCCATACCAGCGCAAATCCGCCTCGGCGACCTGAACCGCCGCTCGACGAACCACCGCCACGCTTCTTGCCACCGAACATGCCGTTGAGGCTGTCCTGCAATTTTCGGAAAGCCTCATCCAGGTCCGGCGGACCTTTCTGATCGCCACCGCCACCGCCGCGACGACCACCGCCACCGCTACCCCAGGGATCCTGGTTGTTCGAGTTGCCACCCGGCTCATTCCAAGCCATAGCGCTCTCCATTCAGATAAAGCTAAAGGCGCGCCAACGGCGCGCCCGCCAATGCTACCGAAAGCCCGGAACGAACGGCTTAAAAGCCCTCCGAGCTTTATTGCAAAGTGTGTTGTTCGAAAAAATGCTCAGGCTCAAAGCCGGCTCGACTTATCAGGCGATGCAGCTCGACCCGCTGCAATCGGACATCGAGCAGACTGCCGCCTTCTTCATCATGCGCCTCGGACTGAACTGCGCCGAGATCAAAAAGCTGCGCTCGCATTCGGCCGAGCTGCTGAGGAAGCCGAAGCGTACCTACAAATAGATCATCGCCCAGCAATTCGGCGACGGCCTGCTTCAACAGATCGAGCCCGAGACCCAGTTGCGCTGAAACCCATACCCGCTGAGGCACACCATCAGCATTTCGCTGTATCTGAGGTTCGATACCTTCCAGCAGATCGACCTTGTTGTACACCTCGAGAATCGGCAACTCATTGGCACCAATCTCGGTCAGCACGGCAAGCACCTGCTCGATCTGTTGGTCACGCTCCGGCTCGTGCGCATCGATTACATGCAGCAGCAGGTCGGCGTTACTCGACTCTTCGAGCGTTGCACGGAAGGATTCAACCAGTTTGTGTGGCAGGTGCCGAATGAAGCCCACCGTATCGGCCAGCACTATCGGCCCCAGATCACCCAGCTCAAGGCGACGCAAGGTTGGGTCAAGCGTGGCGAACAATTGATTGGCCGCATACACATCAGATTCGGTCAGGGAATTGAACAGCGTGGATTTGCCAGCGTTGGTGTACCCCACCAGAGATACGAGTGGTATGTCGGCACGCCGACGCCCGCGCCGCGCCTGCTCTCGCTGACCACGGACTTTTTCCAGACGCTGCTTGATCTGCCGAATCCGCACTCTCAACAGTCGGCGGTCTGTTTCGAGCTGTGTCTCACCCGGCCCGCGCAGACCAATCCCGCCCTTCTGCCGCTCGAGGTGAGTCCATCCGCGAACCAACCGAGTGCTCATGTGCTCTAGCTGCGCAAGTTCAACCTGCAGTTTGCCCTCATGCGTACGCGCACGCTGGGCAAAGATGTCGAGGATGAGGCCGGTTCGATCCAGCACACGGCATTCCAGGGCGCGCTCGAGATTGCGCTCCTGGCTGGGAGTCAGGGTGTGATTGAAGATGACCAGCTCGACCTCGCCATCCCTCACGAGATCATGGAGTTCCTCAACCTTGCCGCTTCCGATGAGGAACTTGGCAGAAGGTTGATGCCTGGCGACATTGACGAAGCCAACCTCGTCTGCGCCCGCAGACCGCGCCAACTCCCGGAACTCCTGAGGATCTTCACGCGCCGCGGGATCCTGGCCATCCAGGTGAACCAGGATGGCGCGCTCTCCCCCATCGGGACGTTCGAAGAACAATGAAAGCCCCCTTTAGTCGTTACCCGCCTCGGATTGCTCGGCATCGCCTGCAGCAGGCAGACGCACCGGACGGCCAGGAACGACGGTCGAGATGGCGTGCTTGTAGACCATCTGGCTGACAGTGTTCTTCAACAGAATGACGAATTGGTCGAATGACTCGATCTGGCCCTGGAGCTTGATACCGTTGACCAGATAGATGGAAACCGGAACGCGTTCCTTACGCAGGGTGTTCAGGTAAGGGTCTTGTAGCGAATGCCCTTTTGACATGTGCCGCACTCCTTAGAGGATCTTTTCATTAATTATTTAGAATCAGACGCGACCAATCTGTATTGAGGATAGCCGGTCAAACTACAGTGTCAGCTCAATATGGTGAGCCGCTCCAAGTATTTCAATGCTCGCGGCAGATTGTCGCAGGCTGAGCTTTCCAGCCAGTGAACTCCCTCCCATCCCCTAAGCCAGGTCAGTTGACGCTTGGCCAGCTGTCGGGTCGCAATGACGCCAAGCTGAACCATCTCATCTCGTGAGCAGGCCCCGTCTAGGTACTTCCAGACCTGACGATAGCCTACGGATCGCATGGAAGGCAGCTCGGGATGCAAATCACCACGCCCGCGAAGGAGTTCGACCTCTTCTACGAATCCCTGTTCAACCATAGCCACGAAGCGCTGTTCGATACGCTGATGCAGAACCGACCGCTGAGCGGGCGCAACGGACAACTGCGCGACAGTATAAGGCAGAACGCCGCCGTCTGGCGCGCCGTCTCCGGCTTTTTGCTGCCGTTGCCGAGATCGGTGCTCAGTCATGGTCATTCCGCTCACACGGTAGACCTCAAGCGCCCTGACCAAGCGCTGCGGATCGTTAGGGTGGATCCTTCGCGCAGACTCCGGATCGACTTCTTCCAACAACTGGTGAAGCGTCGCAAGCCCCTCGCCCTGAGCCTGCACTTCGAGCTCAGCGCGAATGGCAGGATCGGCAGCCGGCATATCCGCCAACCCCTCGATCAATGCCTTGAAGTAGAGCATGGTGCCGCCAACCAGTAGCGGAATGCGCCCCCTGGCAGTGCTTGAGGCCATTTCCGCGAGCGCATCGCTTACGAAATCAGCCGCCGAATATCTCTCGGATGGGTCTCGGATGTCGATCAGCCGATGAGGAAATTCGCGCAGCAGCTCGGCAGCGGGCTTGGCTGTCCCAATGTCCATCCCTCGATACACCAGCGCCGAGTCGACACTGATCAGGTCACAGGGCAACGTTCGCGCGAGTTCGATGGCCAGATCCGTCTTGCCGGCGGCCGTGGGACCCATGAGAAAGATGGCGGGGGGGAGCGGGCTCATCAGTTGCTCTTACTACCTTGACGATTAGAGGGACGGCAGCGGTGCGAACCGAGGGCTGCTAGGCTGGACGGGCTGGGCTGCAAGCGGCTTACCGCCCTCTGAGAAACAGCTTGTCCAAATCACCCATTCCCAGCTGCGTCCAGGTCGGACGCCCATGGTTACACTGGCCGCTGCGCTCGGTCTGCTCCATGTCGCGCAACAGACCGTTCATCTCTGGCAGGGTAAGTCGCCGATTCGCTCGCACCGCCCCGTGACAGGCCATGGTGCCAAGCAGCTCGTTGAGATGGGCCTGAATACGATCACTGGTGCCGTACTCAAGCAGGTCGGCGAGTACATCCTGCACCAGTCGTGTAGCCTCCGCTTGCTTTAGCAGCGAGGGAATCTGGCGGATCGCCAGGCTCTCCGGCCCGAGACGCTGCAATTCGAAACCGAGCATCTGAAACCAACGAGCGTGCTCTTCAGCGCAGTCAGCTTCGCGCTGACTGACCGCGATGGACTCCGGCACCAGCAACGGCTGCCCCCTGAGCCCCTCACTAGCCATCGCCGTTTTCAACCGCTCGTACATGATCCGTTCATGAGCAGCATGCATATCCACCAGAACCAGACCCTGGGCATTTTCCGCAAGGACGTAGACACCCTTGAGCTGGGCAAGCGCATATCCCAGCGGAGGAACGTCATCCTGACTTTCTGGCAAAGCCGGGGCAGCACCCTCGGCCAACGGCGAGAAGAACTCGCGATAGGCGCCTTGAACCTCTGACACAGTTCCGGCGGATGGCGACCGCGGCGCCTGATAACCCGCTCCAGCGCCGCGCCAGGCCGGAGGAGACTGGGGTTGGAATTGCTCCAGCGCGCTGGCAGCAAGGCTCATCTCGTTCTGCCCTGCGAATTCTCCGGCCGCACGGCCAGTGACCTGCGTAACCTGCGTGACACTTGCTGGCGCAGCAAGCTGGTCCTCCGGACGCACATCGCCAAGGGCACGGTGCAAGGTCCCGTAGAGAAAATCATGCACCATCCGATTATCGCGAAAGCGCACTTCGTGTTTGGTCGGATGAACATTAACGTCCACCACTGAAGGATCTACATCCAGAAACAGTACGAAAGTGGGATGTCGCCCGTTGAACAGCACGTCGCGATAGGCCTGGCGCACCGCATGCGCTACCAGCTTGTCGCGCACCATTCGCCCGTTCACGTAGAAGTACTGCAGATCCGCCTGACTGCGGGAAAAGGTTGGCAAACCGACCCATCCCCACAGGTGCAAACCATTGCGTTCAATTTCCACCGGCAAAGCTTGCTCGAGGAATGCGGGGCCACAGACCGAGGCTACGCGGCGGCCTCGAGACGCAGGATCACTGGCCGGATGCAGCGCGAGGACCACCTTGCCGTTGTGCCGTAGATGAAACGCCACGTCGAAGCGCGCCAGAGCCAGGCGCTTGATCACCTCTTGCAAGTGATCAAACTCGGTTTTCTCGGTACGCAGGAACTTACGCCGTGCGGGCGTGTTGAAAAACAGATCTCTTACCTCAACGGACGTACCAACCGGATGCGCCGCAGGCTGGACGCGCGCCTCCATGTCCCTGCCTTCGGTTTCGACCTGCCAGGCCTCGGCTGCATCCGCCGTACGCGAAGTGAGTGTCAGCCGTGATACCGAACTGATTGAGGCCAATGCCTCCCCCCGAAAACCGAGGCTCATTACGCGCTCGAGGTCTTCCAGGTCGCGGATCTTGCTCGTCGCATGGCGGGCCAGGGCCAGCGGCAGATCGTCGGCCGGGATGCCACAGCCATCGTCGCGCACGCGCAGCAGCTTCACGCCGCCCTGCTCAACATCCACTTCGATTCGAGTCGCGCCGGAATCGAGGCTATTTTCCAAGAGCTCTTTGATAACCGAAGCGGGACGCTCGACTACTTCACCTGCCGCAATCTGGTTCGCCAGCCGCGGGCTGAGCAGCTGGATGCGTGCCGCCTCGCTCATGGCTGCGCAGCCAGCGTGGTAGCGGGGATATTCAGCGTCTGGCCAACCTTGATGACATCATTCTTCAAGCTATTGGCGCTGCGCAGTGCGGGCAGGCTGACCTGGTATCTCTCGGCCAGCAGCGCCAGGCTTTCACCCGAGCGGACCACATGCTCGCGAGGTGCGCTGGCAATTTTGCCGGAATCACGCAACCAGGCCACGTAGGTTCCCGGAGGCGGGTTCTCGTGGAAGAACTGGCGTACGCCACTGTGTATGGAGCGCGCCAATGACTGCTGATGTGACGCTGTCTGCAGCTTGCGCGCCTCCGAAGGATTGGAGATGAATCCAGTTTCCACCAGGATCGACGGGATATCTGGAGACTTCAACACCATGAATCCGGCCTGCTCGACCCTCTGCTTGTGCAGCGGAGTGATGCGGCCCATGTTGCTCAGCACCTTTTGTCCGACGTTCAGGCTGGAGGAAAGAGAGGCCGTCATCGAGAGATCCAGCAGGACGCCTGCGAGCATCTGATCCTTGTCACCGAGGGTGACGTTTCCAGCGCCACCGATCAGGTCTGAACGGTTTTCGCTGTCAGCCAGCCATCGAGCGGTCTCCGATGTCGCACCTCGATCAGACAGGGCGAACACCGACGCGCCGTAGGCTGCCGAACGGGGCGCAGCATCGGCATGAATGGACACGAACAGATCCGCGCCCTGCTTGCGTGCAATTTCGGTTCGCTTGCGCAACGGAATGAAATAATCGCCAGTGCGCACCAACTCGGCTCGGAAGCCTTTGTCGGAGTTGATCTGTCGCTGAAGTTCTTTGGAAATCTGCAGCACAACACTCTTTTCGTAGACCTTGCCTGGACCTATGGCCCCCGGGTCTTCTCCACCGTGCCCCGCATCGATAGCGATTACGATGTCACGCTTGCTGCTCGGCATCGGCGGCAGCTTGAGTGCAGGAAGTGTCGGCGAAACGGGGGCTGCCGGGGTACTCGGCGTAACCGTTGCCGGTACATTGGCCGTACTGGAAGCATCAGCGCCTGAGTCGAAAAGATCGACGACGAGGCGATGGCCGTATTGTTGGTTCGGCGTCAGGGTGAAGCTCTTGGGTGTCACCTGTGCGGTCAGGTCTATGACCACACGCAAAGTATCGGCATCGTACTTGGCTGCTCGAACGCCGGAAATAGGCGTGTTCTTCAAGGGCAGTTGGTCCAGCGGCTTGGACAGATTGCCGCCATCCACGTCAATGACGATGCGATCAGGCGCCGTCAAGGTGAACACCTTGTGCTGCACAGGCCCGGAGAGGTCGAAAACCAGACGGGTATTATCGGGCGCCCGCCACAAACGCACGCTTTGGACGTCGGAAGCAGCCAGGACCTGCACGGCCGCGAGCATCAATGCCAAACCACTTACCAACGCGCGCATGCGCATACCCAACCCCATGATGTTCATTGATTTCCGATGGTCAGGATGGAACACCAGCCTTCACCGCGCTCGCCTCTTGGCGACAGGCAAAGCGAACGCCCGGCCCCCTGCGGCGCAATGGTAATGTCCAGGTCAGCCTTTGGCAAAATGCCTGCGCCCCGCTCGGGCCACTCTACCAGGCACAACGCCTCGCCATCGAAGTAGTCGCGAATCCCAAGGTACTCCAGCTCCTCTGGATCGACGAGCCGATAAAGGTCGAAATGAAAGACTCGCGCAGCAGGCAGCTCGTACGGCTCGACCAGAGTGAACGTGGGACTCTTGACCTTCCCCTGATGGCCCAGACCACGGATGAGCCCGCGCGAAAGCGTAGTCTTGCCTGCACCGAGATCACCGTGCAGGTAGATCACTCCACGGCCGCCTGTCGTCTGAGCGATACGGGCACCGAGCGCGAGCATTTCCTCCTCGTCGGCCGCAAAGAGTGTCACTTCCGGCATGGGGATTGTTCCTCCAGCAACTGGCGAATGGTTTGAATCAGATCAACAGCCGCCAGGCCTCGCCCTAGCTGCCCAGCACGCTCCCCCGCCACGGCGTGCAGCCAAACAGCCAGGCACGCAGCCTTGAATGGCGACAACCCTTGCGCCAACAACGCGCCGCAGACCCCGGCCAGCACATCACCGAGACCGGCGCTCGCCATTGCCGGATGGCCTCTATCGCATAGCGCCAGCCGGCCATCGTGATCGGCTACCAGCGTGCCCGCGCCCTTGAGTATCACCGCGCACCGGTAACGCGCTGCCAGAGCGCGCGCCGTTGCTGGGCGATCAGCCTGCACCTGCGCAACAGTGGTGTTCAGTAACCTCGCAGCCTCCCCCGGATGGGGCGTGATCAGACAGCCGACCGGAAGCGCTACGGCACCAGTTGCCAACAGATTGAGGGCATCGGCGTCCCATACTTGCGGCACCTGACACTGCGGCGCCAGTGACAGCAGGCTACGCCCCCAAGGCGCCTGGCCCAGACCCGGGCCAATCACCAGCACATCCGCACGCTGGGTCAGCGCGGTCAGTGCATAGGTGGACTCTACGCCAGCGCACATGATCTCAGGGCGCCGCACCAGGGCTGCTGTGACGTGTTCGGGCCGGGTCGCCAGAGTCACCATTCCGGCGCCGCAGCGTAGCGAGGCTTCAGCACTGAGCAGCGCCGCGCCGCCGGTGCCGAGATCACCGCCGATTACCAGCACCTGCCCAAAGCTACCCTTGTGCGCAGTGGGTGCGCGAGGCGCCAGCTTTGGAAGATTCGTTTCACAGAGGCGCAACGCGCTAGCGTCCAGCCTATCGGCGATGGTGCAGTCGGCTTGCAGGTCCTCGAAGACCAGTTCACCGGTCCGGCTCGGCCCTTCGCCAGTGAACAATCCGAGTTTGAGACCGATGAATGATACGGTCAGCTCAGCGCTTATGGCCTGCCCAAGCACACGCCCGGTATCGGCGCACAGCCCGGACGGCAAATCGACAGCTACTATGGGCAGCGCGCTTGAATTCATCGCCTGGATGGCAGAGGCATAAGGTTCACGGACCTCACCCGAGACGCCGGTCCCCAATAGCGCATCGACCAGAACGCCCTGCAATGCCGCGTCGGCCGTCCAGGGCATCAGCTCAACGCCAGCGGCCTGCGCTTCGGTAAATGCCCTTTCGGCATCCCCCTGCAATTGCTGCGGATCGCCGACGGTATAAACACGCACCTGCCGGCCTGCCCGCTGCGCCAGAGCGGCAACCAGATAGCCGTCTCCAGCATTGTTGCCGCGGCCGGTCAGCACAGTGATGCTCTCGGCATCCGGCCAGCGGCGACGCAGTGCACGCCAGGTGGCATGCGCTGCCCGCTGCATCAGTTCAAAGCCCGGCGTGCCGGCGGCGATCAGCCGAGCATCGAGCTCGCGGACCTGGGCAGCCGTAAACAAGGCGGTAGGCAAGGTAGCGGTGGTCTGAGACATGAATCACCCGAGCGAATATCTGGCAGAATTATACGCACGCGCCTGACGCGCCGCCCGCACCTTCGCATTCCAGTGCAGCTCCAGAGAGCGGGCCACGTCATCACCCTCTGTCCACGGCGCAACAGGCGCAGCGCCGCTCCTCACGACCTTTTTGAATCGGATCCGATGTCTAGCCACGCCCCCGACCCTGCCGATCTCGCGCTATCCATCAAGGAATGGGGACGCGAGCTCGGCTTTCAGCAGGTTGGCATCACTGGCGTCGACCTCGCCGAGCACGAAGCACACCTCGAGCGATGGCTGGCAGCCGGCTATCACGGCGAGATGGACTACATGGCGGCTCATGGGAGCAAGCGCTCCCATCCGGAGCAGCTGGTGCCGGGTACGCTGCGGGTGATCTCGCTGCGCATGGATTATCTGCCGGGCGACACCCGCATGGCCGAGCAGCTGGCGCAACCCGAAAAGGCTTACGTGTCGCGCTACGCATTGGGACGCGACTATCACAAGTTGATTCGCAAGCGACTTCAGCAGCTGGCCGAGCGTATTCAGGGGGTAATCGGCCCCTTCGGCTTTCGCGCCTTCGTCGACAGCGCCCCGGTGCTGGAAAAGGCCGTGGCGCAGCAGGCCGGACTTGGCTGGATCGGCAAGAACACTCTCGTGCTCAACCGCAAGGCCGGCAGCTGGTTCTTCCTGGGCGAACTCTTCGTCGACATCGAGCTTCCGGTCGATGAGCCGAACGCGCGCGACCACTGCGGCAGCTGCCGTGCCTGCCTGGACATCTGCCCGACGGAGGCCTTCGTGGGCGAGCGCGTGCTGGATGCGCGGCGCTGCATCTCCTACCTCACCATTGAGCTGAAAGGCCCAATTCCCGTCGAGCTGCGGTCGAAAATCGGAAACCGCGTATTCGGCTGCGATGACTGCCAGATCGTCTGCCCATGGAATCGTTTTGCACGCCCCACCGAACAGATCGACTTCCAACCGCGCCACAGCCTGGACAACGCCGAACTCGCCACTTTATTCCGCTGGACCGAAGACGAATTCCTCAGCCGCACAGAGGGCTCACCCCTGCGGCGGACCGGCTATCAGAACTGGCTGCGCAATCTCGCCGTCGGGCTGGGCAACGCGCCTTCCAGCATTCCGGTGCTGGAAGCACTGAAGTCGCGTCGCGAGGATCAATCGGACATGGTACGCGAGCACGTCGAGTGGGCGCTGGCCGAGCATGAGGCCCGAGGATCGACCGGATCAAGCTAGGCGCCTGCCTGCTTCAGCGCAGCGCGGGATACATATCTATTCTCGTATACCGGAGACCTTATTTGGTATTGGGAGGGAATGACTCGGCTGTCTAGGCTTCAGCCGGCGCAACGCCGCCAGGCAACCGTTCAGCCCTGGCAGCGTGCACTCACGCGAAAAACAACAACAATGTCAGGTGAAGCCATGCAACCCAGACTGCTATTCAACGGAATTGCCCTGTCCCTCATGATCAGCACATTCGGCGCTCAGGCTGCGGGCCTGTCCAACCAGCACGGCAGCTTCGGCAAGATGCCGGACGGCACATCCATCGAGAAATACACGCTCAAGAACAGCCAGGGAATCGAGGCCGTTGTGATCACCTACGGCGGGGTGCTGCAGTCCCTGCTCGTGCCGGACAAGAACGGCACGCTCGATGACATCGTGCTCGGCTTCGATGATGTCGACGGCTATATCGAGAACGGAAATGTCTATTTCGGCGCCACCATTGGCCGCTTCGGCAACCGCATCGCCGAGGGCCGCTTCGAGATCGATGGCAAGTCTTATCAGGTTCCGCAGAATGACGGCAGCAACGCGCTGCATGGCGGGCCGGAGGGCTTCGACAAACGTGTCTGGACGGCCAAACCTGCCAACGAAGACGGCTGGGTTGGGGTAGAGCTGAGCTACGTGTCGCCTGATGGCGAAATGGGGTTCCCCGGCACCATGACCACCCACGTAACCTACAGCCTCAACGAAGATAACGAGCTGCGCATCCAGTACCGTGCTACCACCGACAAACCCACAATCCTCAACCTGACCAACCACAGCTACTTCAACCTTGCTGGAGCCGGCAGCCCGAGCGTGCTCGATCAGGTTGCCACACTGCACGCGTCGCGCTACACGCCGGTCACCGAGAAGCTGATACCGACCGGCGAACTGGCCGAGGTCAAGGGTACGCCGATGGATTTCCTCCAGCCGACCCGCTTCGGCGAGCACATAAAAGATGACCATGAACAGTTGAAATTCGCCGAGAAAAAGGCCGGCGGCTTCGACTTCAACTGGGTGCTGGATACCGGCGGCGACGTGAGCAAGCTGGCCACCGAGGTGCACGACCCTGCGTCGGGGCGGCGGCTGCTGATGTACACCACCGAGCCCGGTGTGCAGCTCTATACCGGCAACTTCCTCGACGGCAGCATCAAAGGAAAAGGCGGCAAGTCTTATCCGCACTGGAGTGCCTTCACCCTCGAAACGCAGCACTACCCCGACGCGCCTAACCAGCCGGACTTCCCGAGCACCCGCCTCGACCCGGGCGAAACCTACACCCAGACCACCATCTACAAATTCCCCAAACCCTGAAGCGAAAGGCCCCGCAAGGGGCCTTTCTCATTGGGTTGAAATCAACGCAAAGACGCAATCACCGCCCTACCACTCAGCCAAGCTGCCATCGGCGTGGCGCCAGATCGGATTGCGCCAGCGGTGACCGATACGCGCCTGCTCCTGTACGTAGGCCTCGTTGATATCGATGCCCAATCCAGGCCCATTCGGGATCGCGACGAAGCCGTCCTCGTAGGCGAACACCTCCCGATTGCTGACGTAATCGAGCAGGTCATTGCCCTGGTTGTAGTGGATGCCCAGGCTTTGCTCTTGAATGAAAGCGTTGTAGCAGACGCCGTCCAGCTGCAAACACGCCGCCAGGGCTATCGGCCCGAGTGGGCAGTGCAGCGCCAGTGCGACATCGTAGGCCTCGGCCATGCTGGCGATCTTGCGGGTCTCAGTGATGCCAGCGGCGTGGGACACGTCGGGCTGAATGATGTCGACATAGCCCTCGGCGAGGATGCGTTTGAAGTCCCAGCGTGAGTAAAGTCGTTCACCCAAGGCGATCGGAGCACAGGAAAGCGGAGCGAGCTCCTTGAGCGCCTCGTAGTTTTCGCTGAGCACGGGTTCCTCGATGAACATCGGCCGATACTGCTCGAGTTCCTTGATCAGGATTTTTGCCATGGGCTTGTGCACCCGGCCGTGGAAATCCACGCCGATGCCGATATCGCCGCCCACCGCTTCGCGCACCGCTGCCATATTGGCCAGCACCGCATCGACCTTGGGGTGGCTGTCGACGAACTGCAGCTCCTCGCTGGCATTCATCTTCACCGCGCTGAACCCGCGTGCCACGGCATCCCGCGCGGCATTGGCGGTATCCGCTGGTCGATCACCGCCGATCCAGGAGTACACGCGTATGCGTTCGCGAACACGGCCGCCAAGCAGCTCGCTGACCGAGACACCAAGCGCCTTGCCCTTGATGTCCCACAGCGCCTGATCGATGCCGGCGATGGCGCTCATATGAAGGGGTCCGCCGCGGTAGAAGCCGCCGCGGTACATGACCGTCCAGAGGTCTTCGATGTTTCGCGGATCGCGACCAACCAGGTAGTCTGCAAGCTCCTCGACCACCGCGGCGACGCTGTGGGCACGGCCTTCGATCACAGGCTCGCCCCAGCCGGTGACGCCTTCATCGGTTTCGATCTTGAGGAACAGCCAGCGCGGCGGCACCAGCAGTGTGGTCAGGCGGGTAATTTTCATCGCAAGGTCTCTCGCAGAAAGTGATCAGTCCATCGCCGCTTGGCGGGCCTGGATGAAGGCATGCGCCCGGCGGCCGACTTCGTCAGCAGGCAACCCCGGCGAATAGAGTGCTGAGCCAAGGCCGAAACCGGCCGCCCCGGCCTGTAGATAAGGCGCCATGTTCTGCGGCGTGATCCCGCCCACCGGCAGCAGCGCGGTGCCGGCCGGCAGGACGGCCAGCCAGGCTTTGATGGCGCTGACACCCACCTGCTCGGCGGGAAACAACTTGAGGGCGTCAGCGCCAGCTGCGAGCGCAGCAAAGGCTTCGGTGGGTGTGGCGACACCCGGAGTGAGATAGAGCCCTGCATTCTTGGCAGCGTGCAACACTGCCTCATCGCAGTGCGGCATGACGATCAGCTGCCCGCCAGCGTCTCTGACCTCCTGCACCTGCACGGCTGAAAGCACCGTACCGGCGCCGATCAGGCAGTCCTCGGGCAAGGTCTTGCGCAGGATCTCGATGCTGCGCAGCGGTTGCGGAGAATTGAGCGGCACTTCGATGATGCGCATGCCGGCGGCGTAGAGCGCACTTCCGACCGCCTCAGCCTCGTCAGGGTGCAGGCCGCGCAGAATGGCGATGAGCCCGTTAATGGCAAGCGTGGTTTCGAACATACGGCTCTCCTGGGTTCTCGGGCACCAGGCCGGCACCCGCTGCGATTTTCCAAAGCCCGGCAGCGGTCGCCTCGGGTGCAAAGCGCAGCGATTCGAAACCGAAATACTCCAGCGCCCACAGATAGCGGGCACACAACGTGGAATTGCCAATGAGCACAATGGATTGCGACGGCGGCGGCTGATGCACACAGGTCATGGCAGCCAGCTCGTGCCCAATCAGCAGGCCTGACAGGTAATCGGCCTGGGCCTCTCCGCTGAGCTCGCCCGTCAGCACCAGCGTTCGGCTGCTGAAGATGGTCGCCAGCGGCCCCGCCAGCCCTTCGATGCTCCTTGCCACCCGCAGCCCGCGCTCGAAAGCCGCGGTATTGAATGAGTCGCCAACCACCGCGGTGCGCCCGAGGATCGTGTGACCGAGCAGCGCCTGATAGACCTCACCGGTCATGAAGGTCTGGAACTGGGTCAATTCGCCGCCTTCGGCCGTAACCCACTTGCTGTGACTGCCCGGCAGGCCGATCAGCAAAGGTGCGCCATGATCGGTGTCGCCGTCGAGCAGGCCGAACACCTGGGTTTCCTCACCGCGCATCACGTCAGGCAGGTCACCGCGTTGAATTACGCCTGGCACCACCCAAAGCGGCATGCCACAGGAGCGCTCGATCGAGTGAAGCGACGCCCCCAGCTCCTCGGCGCCGAGCGGCGCATCGACATAGCGCGCTTCACGCCACCCCTGGGCACTGCCGATCATGCCGCAGGCGATCATCGGGGCTTCAGGACTCGCCCGCTGCCAGTCGCCGCAAGCCTGATCAAGCGCGTGCTCGAAGCCGGCCTCGCTGCCGTCGAGCTGCATGATGCCCAACGGCAGGCTGCGCTCTTCCAGCGTTTCACCGGCCGCGCCGAGCCGATAGGCACGCAGGGAACTGGTGCCCCAATCGAGCGCAATCAATTGAGTCTTCACGGGGTCTCCAGCGCGCCGGCAAGCGGCGCGATTGAGATCAGCGCTGCTTCAGCCGATCGATGATCACCGCCAGCAGCAGGATCGTGCCGCGGATGACGTACTGGTAGAAGGTGTCGATGTTTTTCAGGTTCATCGCGTTCTCGATGATCGCCAGAATCAAAACCCCCGCGATCACGTGGCGAATCATGCCGATGCCGCCACTGAGCGAAACGCCGCCCAGTACGCAGGCTGAGATCACTGTCAGCTCGAACCCCTGCCCGATCATGGGCTGGCCCGAGGTCATCCGAGAGGCCAGCACCACCCCGGCCAGCGCACCGATGAGGCCATGCACGGCAAAGATGATGATCTTGGTGCGATCGACATTGACCCCGGCCAGCAGCGCCGCCTCCTGATTGCCGCCAATGGCCATGGTGTTACGGCCATAGGTGGTGTAGTTGAGCAGCCAACCGAAAAAGGCGAAGCAGACAATGGTGATCAGAATGGGCACCGGCACGCCGAACAGGCTGCCATTGCCGAACAGGAAGAAGTCCTCCTGCATCACCCCAACGGCCTTGCCATTGGAAAAGATGTAGGCCAGCCCGCGCACGATCTGCATGGTTGCCAGCGTCGCGATCAGCGCATTGATGCGCAGCTTGGCGATCACGATGCCATTTATCAGCCCCACGACCAGGCCCATCGCCAACGCCGCCGATACGCCAAGAAAGACGCTTTCGGTATCACGCATCACCACGGCCGCCACGACACCAGCGCAGGCGATCACCGAACCGACCGAAAGATCGAAGTGCCCGGATGCCAGGCAGAACAGCATGGTGCAGGCGGCGATACCAACGGTGGAAATCGCCAGGCCAAGACCACGCATGTTCAGCGGGGATAGAAAGTTATCGATGAAGATCGCCGACAGCGCGAAGATGCCAATCGCCGCCAGCAGCATCACCCAGTCATCGAGAAAACGGCGCAGATTCAAACCCTGTCGCGGCGCAGCCAGAGCGTTTTGTTGAGCAGACATAGAGCACCTCATCATTGTTATTCAGCCGCGCGAGCGCGGTAGTGCCAGTTGCAACAGGCTGGACTCATCGGCCTCATCGCGCGGTAACTCACCAGTCAACGCGCCCTCGCTCATCACCAGGATGCGATCGGAGATGCCGATGACCTCCATCAGGTCACTGGAGACGACGATCACTGCGATACCGCTTGCCGCCAGGTTATGGATGATCTGGTAGATCTCGGCCTTGGCGCCGATGTCGATGCCGCGGGTAGGCTCGTCGAGCAGCAGCACTTTCATTGGCATCGACAGCCAGCGCCCCAGAATCACCTTCTGCTGGTTGCCACCGGAGAGAAATACGATCTGCTGATCCGGCGATGGCGTCTTGATGTTCAAGGCACGGATCTGCCGGTCGGCGTTCTCACGCTCCCAGCGCCCCTGCACCAGGCAGCCCATGCGGGCATTGCGTCGGCGCGCGCCGATATTGATGTTCTCCGCCACACTGGCGAGCGGCACGATGCCTTCTTTCTTGCGGTCCTCCGGGCAAAGCAGGATTCCCGACTCGATGGCATCACGTGCCGACTTCAGTTTCAGTGGCTGCCCATCGAGCAGCACCGTACCGGCCTTGTGCGGCGCCAGCCCGGCCAGCAGGCGCAGCAGCTCGGTACGCCCGGCCCCGACCAGGCCGAAAAAGCCCAGCACTTCGCCGCGGCTGACCGAGAAGCTCACCGGTTCCTGCAGCCCGTGACCAAGCAAGCCTTCGACTCGCAGTGCCTCACCGTGATGCTCGCGAGGTCGGTAGTCGTAGATATCCTGGATATCCCGACCGACCATGCAGGTCACCAGTTGATCGTGGGTCAGTTCGCTCATGTTGTCGAAAGTGCAGACGAACCGGCCGTCCTTGAACACCGTGACGGCATCGCAGATGCGGAAGATCTCTTCCATCCGGTGCGATACGTAAAGCACCACCCGACCCTCATCGCGCAACCGGCCAATAATGGTCATCAACCGCTCGATTTCACGGGAGGACAGGCTGCTGGTGGGCTCATCGAAAGCAATCACGTGGGCATTGCGCGACATGGCCTTGGCGATCTCGACAAGCTGACGCTGACCAAGGGACAGGCTGCCCAGGCGCGCCGCGGGGTCGATTTCATCAGCCAGGCCCTTGAGCAGTTCGCGTGCCTGGCGAAGCATCGCGCGACGATTGACCAACCCGAAGCGCGAAGGCATATGCCCGAGCAGCAGGTTTTCGGCCACGCTCATTTCCGGCACCAGATGCAGCTCCTGGTGAATCACCGCAACCCCGCTGGCGATGCTTTCGCCTGCAGAGCGGAACGCGAACGAGCGATCACCGATCTGCAGCTCCCCGCTGCTGGGCTGGTAGGCACCACCGAGGATCTTCAACAGCGTCGACTTGCCGGCGCCGTTTTCGCCCATCAACGCATGCACCGTGCCGGGCCGAGCCACGAAGTTGATGTCCGACAGCGCCCGCACGCCCGGAAAGTTCTTGCCGATGCCATTGAAACGCAGGCTGTCGCCTTCTTTGACTTGCTCAAACATGGAGCGTCTCCACCCTCGCCCGAGCAGCGCCCGGTCGATATCTGATGCTGAAAGCGGCCTGAAAAATCAGGCCTCACGCGGCGGAACCGGCTTACTGCCAGAGTCCGATCTTCTCCAGCTCCTGCTGGAAATTCTCGCGTGTGATCAGGGTGACTTCGTCCATGGCGGTGTACTTGGGCGGCTCTTTGCCCTCGGTGACCCACTCGTACATCATCCGCGCAGTCTCGTAGCCTTCGATATGCGGGCTTGGCAGCATCGAGCCGAAGAATCCACTGTTGTCCTTTTTCAGTTCGCCGATGGCGTCGGTACCGTTGATGCCAATACCGATCACGTTGGCGGCGCTGAAGCCGGCGCTTTCAGTGGCGCGTACGCCGCCCAGTACCGTGTTGTCGTTCATGCCGCCAATGATCAGGTTCTTCGCGCCACGGGGCAGTTTCACGAGGGCCGAATTAGTGGCGTCCATGCTGCCCGGAACGTCCAGCGTCTTCTGCGGGGCGTAAAGAATGTGATCTTCGGGGAAGCCTGCCTTTTTCAGCGCGTCCACCGAGCCATCAGTGCGCTTCTTGCCCGTGTCGAGTTCGTTGTAGGTATTGATCACCGCATAGGTGTCGTTCCAGTCCCAGCCGCGCTTCTTGGCTTCTTCGGCCATGGCCGCGCCTTGCTTCTGGCCCACTTCGAAGGCCGCCATGCCGAGATAGGGCACGTCCTCCATGAACTCGCCTTTGGCATCGACAAAGCGATCGTCGACGGCCATGACCTTGAGGTCGTTGAGCTTGGACTTGGCGACGATGGCCGGACCTAGCGCGACATCCGGCGGGCAGATGACGAAACCCTTGGCCCCGTTCGCGGCCAGGCTGTCGATGGCAGCGAGGGTTTTTTCACCGTCCGGCACGGCAATCTTGAGCAGGGTGAAACCGTGGTCCTTGGCAGCCTTTTCGGCGAACGCCCACTCGGTTTGAAACCAAGGTTCCTCGGGCTGCTTGACCAGAAAACCGATCTTGACCTCTTCCTGGGCCAGAGTTGCAGCGGCAAAACTCATCGCGCCGACAGTTAACGCCGCACAGCAAAGCGAACGGATTCCAAAAGAACGGAACATAGCTACCTCCATTGTTTTTATTTAATAGCTCTTTGTTGACTGGTCAGGCTGCGATCGCCTGATCCAGCACCACCAAATGCTTTCTGGCGGTTTGCCGCGAGGCCGCAGCCCCCTTGAAACGAATCCTCCCCTGCTCAATCGTGGTAAAGCACCGAACGCCCACCATCGATGGTGATGCAGGATGCGTTGATGAAAGGCGCCTCGTCGGTAGCAAGGAACAGAGCGGTCATCGCCACCTCGATCGGCTGGCCGATACGCCGCGGCGGGTGCATGTCCAAAGCGCGCTGGCGCTCGGCATGCGGATCTGAAAAATCGTTCCAGTAATCGACGTTGAGCTGCGTCTCGATGTAGCCCGGGGCAATGGCGTTGACGCGAATCCCTTTGGGCGCATATTCGATGCCCAGCGCGCGGGTCAGGCCGAGCAGGCCATGTTTGGCGACCGGATATGGAAAGCAGCCGGGAATTATGTTGGTGGAGTGCACCGAGGCGATGTTGATGATGTTGCCGATGCCGCGCTGCACCATGTGCGGCAGTACCGCCTTGCAACCGAACCAGACGCCGTCCAGATCGATGGCGAAACAACGCCGCCAATCTTCTTCGGTCATTTCCAACGGATCGCGAAACACGTTGACGCCTGCGCAGTTGACCAGCACATCGACCTGGCCGTAGTGCTCCATTGCCAGGGCAATGAGAGCTTCAAGCTCGGCGGGCTTGGTGACGTCGGCCTTCAGCGCGCGAACCTCTCCGCCGCGTTCGCGCCAGCCGGCGGCGACCCCCTCGGCCTTCTCGCCCTGGATATCTCCAATGACAACCTTGGCTTGCTGTGCCTGGAAGCAGGCGACGATGGCTTCCCCGATACCCTGGGCGCCGCCGGTGACGACCACGACCTTGCCTTTCAGGCGCTCTCCGCGTTGGGGTTCGGGTGTCGGTGGCAATGAAAGCGGTGCAGCCATGTGAACAACTCCTGATCAAAAAGATGGCCGCATGGCGGCCGGTTAATCGGCTCAGCCCGCGAAGCGAGTGCAGGGATGCCCAGGGACACCGACATCGGCCATCAGCACGGCGCCGTCCAGATCGGTTACCGCCTCGCCCGGTGTGGCCGAGGTCACGTAAAGGCGAGTCAGGTTCGGCCCGCCGAATACACAGCTGGTGGGGTGGCTGACGGGCAGCTCAA
Organism: Stutzerimonas zhaodongensis; assembly: GCF_003696365.1. Classification (GTDB taxonomy): domain Bacteria; phylum Pseudomonadota; class Gammaproteobacteria; order Pseudomonadales; family Pseudomonadaceae; genus Stutzerimonas; species Stutzerimonas zhaodongensis. The sequence continues at coordinate 769,536 of NZ_RFFM01000001.1, read as the reverse complement.
CGATTCGATCAAGGCATCCATCGGGTGCGAAACGCAGCAGGCAATGCCCACCCCAGCGCGCATTCCAGACATAGCCTTCGGCATCCATGGCGGACCCGTCTGGTACGCCGCGCGGGTGCGGCCCCGCCCAGGTGCGACGCTCGACGAGATGCCCGTCGTCTGCGACGTCATGGATGTACAGGGCCTCATCGAGCGTGTCGCCACAGATGACGCGCCCGCTCGCTTCGGACCAGAGCAGCGTATTGACGATGCCGAGGTCGCTTAGCAGTTGCGTGACCGAGCCATCCGGATCGACTCGAAACAGCCCACCGGAACGTCGCGTGATAGGAATGTCGCTACCGTCTCCGGCAATGTTGTTCTGCATGGTGCCCAGCCAGAGCCGACCCTGGGCATCGCAACGCGCCTCATTGGCGCGGTTGCCGGTGGTGGCGTCAGCAACGCAAAACCGCTCGAGATGGGTTTCAGTCGAATTCAGATCGAGGCGGTAAACGCCACCGGCAAGGGTCACCACAGCATCGCCGCGCTCACATGGGATGAATGCCGACACCGGCTCGTCCAGTTGCCATTGCTGGTAGCCGTCCGGGCTCTGCCGACAAGCCAGTAAACCGACGATATCCGCCCAGTAGAGCGTCTGGTCATGGATGTCCCAGAAAGGGCCCTCGGCCAGCTTGTAACGTTGTTGCGAGATGGGCAGCCATTGCATGGTCGCACTCCGCTTTCATTGTTTTTATGGCGCAGTCTGCTCGCCGCGTAATACGACCAGCTCCGGGTAGTTACGTGAAATGGTCAGGGCCGCGCGCTCGATAAGCGTCATGCAGGCCCACACGCCGCGCGCGACATCGCGGCTGGCAATGGCGTCGGCAATATCCTTGTGCAAAGGCAGGGTCAGGCCGAGCTCGTCAGGCACGGTCGACGAAACCTCGAAGGAAACCGCCAGGAGCGCGCCTAGCGCCGGGACCATGCGCTCGATGAATTGGTTGTGACTCGCGGCAAGCACTGCTTCATGGAAGAGTTTGTCGGCGCGGTTGTATTCATCCTTGTCGCCCAGGGACGCTGCGAGCATCTGGTAGGCGGTCTGAATTTCGGCAATCTGCTTGGGCGTGGCGCGCTCACACGCCCATCGTACGGCGGTCGGCTCGATGGTCCTGCGCAGGTCAAGCAGGTCCATAACGAAGCTTTCCGGCAGGCCGTTCTCGGCAAGCCAGCCCACGACCTGCACATCGAACAGATTCCACGATCGCACCGGCGTGACTCGCGTGCCGACCTTTGGCCCAACGTCCAGCATGCCCTTGGCCACCAGCGTTTTGATCGCCTCGCGAATCACGGTGCGGCTCACACCCAGTTCTTCGCAAAGACCGGCCTCGACCTTCAGCGCTTCACCCGGCTGCACCTTACCCGAAGCGATCCAGGAGCCCAGCCAGTCAACCGTTGCACTGTGATAGTTGTTCGACATGCGAGCCTCTTGACGGCTGCCTTTGGTTCTACTGAACCCTATCATCATATGATTGGCTGTCAAATTCGCTCGGCAACTTCTGCTGTTATTTCGCTCTGGCGATGTAGTAATGGGCCGCACTGAAGTTGAAGACGTCAGAGTAAAGCTGTGTTTTGACGAGATAGAGGAGCCCGGCATGGACGGCCGGCCGAGAATAATCAGCGCTCGCTTTCGAACCGGAAACCCGCTGTATTTCGCGAGGCCGCTGAGGCTCAGGTCATATGAATGGATACTGTCGTGCACAGTTGTTCCACGCTGGCAGCTCGCGATCAGGCCAAGCCTCATCGTCTTCCCTCGCTTTTATTGTTCTTTGTAATGCCTTGGCGGCTTTGCATGACCCCACTCTAAGAACAGGCATGCACGCTGCCTAATGACAGCCTCTGATCTGGCGATAACCGTTTCTTATCGGGGGCAAGCGAACGGAGAATTCGCAGCGAGAAGGAGCTTATTGGTACAAGCGCTAAAGGCCGCCCTGGACGTTCAGCCCTACTCCGAGTACCGCGGCAAGGGAAAATGGAAGCAGAAGCGTATCGAGCAGCAAGCTGGCCGGCAGATCGAGCGCCGCGTATCGAGGCGCCTCAGCACCAAAGCGGTCCACCGGGCAACAGCCACCATTGAGGCTGTACCAATCCAGACGAGTGCCGGAGTAGACGATCGGGGCGCCGGGTTTACCGGCATCGAGGGTACGGACCGTGCCACAACCCGACAGCAACAGGAGCGGCAGCAAGACCGAGCAGAGTCGAATCGCCAGACGGTTCATGCCCGCTCTGGGTGTGCGCTCAATCATCGGTGACCATATGGTGCTCGCCCCAGCGCGGCAGCATGTCCTGAGGAATATTGAGCAGGTTGAGGATCCGCGCCACGACGAAATCGATCAAGTCATCGAGTGTCTGCGGCTGATGATAAAAGCCTGGCGATGCCGGCAGAATGGTCACGCCAAGGTTGGACAGCTTAAGCATGTTCTCAAGATGGATGCTCGAATAGGGCGCTTCACGAGGCACCAGAATCAGCTGGCGACGCTCTTTGAGCGCAACATCCGCGGCGCGCTCGATCAGGTTGTTGCAGGCGCCAGAGGCGATTGCGGACAGCGTCCCGGTCGAGCACGGCACCACCACCATGGCAGTCGGTGCGCCGGAACCGGATGCTGGTGGCGCCATCCAGTCTTCCTTGCCGAACACGCGAATTTGCCCAACCGCAGCGCCCGTGTACTCGGACAGAAACGCCTGCATGGCCTGCGGCTTGGCCGGCAGCACCACGTCTGTCTCGGTGGCCATCACCAGTTGCGCCGCCTTGGAAATCAGGAAGTGCACCTCGCGGTCTTCCTGTATCAGGCAATCCAGCAGTCGCAGGCCGTATTGCGAGCCCGACGCGCCAGTCATGGCTAGTGTAATGCGTTCCGGTCCGTTCATAAGTTGTTCTTGTCCTGGTGCGTGCGGTCGGGCTGAAGCCCACCCTACGTGGCGTGAATGATCACCGAGGTTGGGTGGGCCGTGCAGCGCTCCGCTTCAACCCACCATCAGGCGCTACGCCAACGCCTCGGCCAATTTCTTGTGCAGCCCACCGAAACCACCGTTACTCATCACCACCACCTGCGTACCCGGCGTGGCATCGGCTTTGACCTTGGCGATGATTGCGTCCAGCGAATCGCATACGGTGGTTTCTACAGGCGAGCCGGCGACGGTAGCAGCGAGGTCCCATCCGAGATTGGCCGGCGCATACCAGATGGCCTGATCAGCCAGCGCAACCGACTCGGCCAGACCTTCGCGATGGGCGCCGAGCTTCATGGAGTTCGACCGCGGTTCAACCACCGCGATGATTGGCGTGTCGCCGACACGCTTGCGCAGCCCGTCAAGCGTGGTAGCAATCGCGGTGGGATGATGGGCGAAGTCGTCATAGATGGTCACGCCGTTGACCTCTGCGACCTTCTCCATGCGTCGCTTGACGCTCAGGAACTCGCTCAGCGCCTCGGCGCCCTGCTTCGGCAACACGCCAACGTGGCGAGCCGCTGCAAGGGTGGCCAGGGCGTTGTTGACGTTATGCAGGCCGGTCAACTCCCAATCGACCACGCCCTGAACGGCCCCGTCGAAGATCACCTCGAAACGCGAGCCGTCGGCGCTGAGTAGATTGGCCTGCCACTGGCCGCCTTCGCCGGTGGTCTGCACGGGCGTCCAGCAGCCCATGCCGACTACGCGCTTGAGCGCTTCCTCGGACTGCGGATGGATGATCAGCCCTTCGCTAGGCACGGTGCGAACAAGATGGTGGAACTGTTTTTCGATCGCAGCGAGATCGGGGAAGATATCGGCGTGGTCGAATTCGAGGTTGTTCAGGATCGCGGTGCGGGGGCGGTAATGGACGAATTTGCTGCGCTTGTCAAAGAAGGCGCTGTCGTATTCGTCGGCCTCGACCACGAAGAACGGTGTGCCGCCCAATCGTGCCGAGATGCCGAAGTTCTGAGGCACACCACCGATGAGAAAGCCCGGGCTCATGCCGGCATGCTCCAACACCCAGGCCAGCATGCTGCTGGTCGTGGTCTTGCCGTGCGTGCCCGCAGCGGCCAGCACCCAACGACCCTGCAGCACATGATCGGCCAACCACTGGGGACCGGACACATAGGGAAGACCCTTGTTCAACACGTACTCGACGGCAGGGTTGCCGCGGGACAACGCATTGCCAATCACCACCAAATCGGGCGCGGGCTCCAGCTGGCTGGGCTCGTAGCCCTGTGTTAGCTCGATGCCCTGGGCTTCGAGCTGGGTGCTCATCGGGGGGTAGACGTTGGCATCGGAGCCGGTGACGCGGTGGCCCAGTTCCTTGGCCAGCACTGCCAGCGAACCCATGAAGGTGCCGCAAATGCCGAGAATATGGATATGCATGAATGACCTCTGAAAAACGCCGCGCCGGGCAATCGAATCAGGCGGCACAGCCGCGCATATTGGCGCTCAAAACTGCGGCGCAGATTAGCACAGCACCCGCGCCGATCACCCGCACCCGCCGCTCCACCGCACGTCGCCTCGCATGCCGACGAACGGAGCATGTTCTACGCTGTGAGACAGCAGTCCCACACTATTACAAGACCGGAGACTCATCATGCGTTACGCCCATCCCGGCAGCGAAGGCGCTGTCGTTTCCTTCAAGTCCCGTTACGGCAATTACATCAATGGTGCGTTCGTCGAGCCGGCCGGCGGGCAGTACTTCACCAATCTGTCGCCGGTAAACGGCCAGCCCATTGCCGAGTTCCCGCGCTCGGACGCCGCCGATATCGAAAAAGCCCTTGATGCCGCACATGCCGCTGCCGACGCCTGGGGCAAAACCAGCGTGCAGGCGCGATCGCTGATCCTGTTGAAGATCGCTGATCGCATCGAGCAAAACCTCGAGATGCTCGCCATCACCGAGACCTGGGACAACGGCAAGGCCGTGCGTGAAACCCTGAACGCCGACATCCCGCTGGCCGCTGACCACTTCCGCTATTTCGCCGGCTGCATCCGCGCCCAGGAAGGCACCAGCGCCGAGATCGACGAACACACCGCTGCCTATCATTTCCACGAACCGCTGGGCGTGGTCGGGCAGATCATTCCGTGGAATTTCCCGATACTCATGGCCGCCTGGAAGCTTGCCCCCGCGCTGGCCGCGGGCAACTGCGTGGTCCTGAAGCCAGCCGAGCAGACGCCACTGGGCATCGCGGTGCTGATGGAAGTCATCGGAGACCTGCTGCCGCCGGGTGTGCTCAACGTGGTGCAGGGCTACGGACGCGAAGCCGGCGAGGCGCTGGCGAGCAGCAAGCGCATTGCCAAGATCGCCTTCACCGGCTCTACTCCGGTGGGCTCGCACATCATGAAGCGCGCCGCCGAGAGCATCATCCCGAGCACCGTCGAGCTGGGCGGCAAGAGCCCTAACATCTACTTCGAAGACATCATGCAGGCCGAGCCGACCTTTATCGAAAAGGCCGCCGAAGGCCTGGTGCTGGGCTTCTTCAACCAGGGCGAGGTGTGCACCTGCCCATCGCGGGCCCTGGTGCAGGAGTCGATCTACGCGCCGTTCATGGAAGCGGTGATGAAGAAGGTGTCGCAGATCAAGCGTGGCGACCCGCTGGACACCGACACCATGGTCGGCGCCCAGGCCAGCCAACAGCAGTTCGACAAGATCATGTCCTACCTGGAAATCGCCAAAGGCGAAGGCGCAGAAGTGCTCACTGGCGGTGCCGCCGAAAAACTGGAAGGCTCGCTCGCGACCGGTTATTACATCCAGCCGACGCTGCTCAAGGGCACCAACCAGATGCGCGTGTTCCAGGAGGAAATCTTCGGACCTGTGATTGGCGTGACCACCTTCAAGGACGAAGCCGAAGCCCTGGCCATCGCCAACGATACCGAGTACGGATTAGGTGCCGGCGTCTGGACCCGCGACATCAACCGCGCCTACCGCATGGGCCGCGCCATCAAGGCCGGGCGCGTATGGACCAACTGCTACCACCTCTACCCCGCGCACGCGGCCTTCGGTGGCTACAAGAAGTCCGGCGTCGGTCGCGAGACCCACAAGATGATCCTCGACAGCTACCAGCAGACCAAGAATCTGTTGATCAGCTACGACATCAACCCGCTGGGCTTCTTCTAGCTCACGCGCCGAAAGAGTGCCCGCCCGCGCCAGATGGCGTCGGGCTGGTGCGCTTTGGCTGCTTTTTCACGCTCAACATCCCGCCAAGGCATCTAACTTCCGAAGGCACAGCGCTTGCTTTAACGATCCTGCCGTACCCGAACCCATCAGAGGATGATCTTCATGGCTCTCGAACACAGCAGTGCGACACCCCCGCCCCACGCCACCGATTTCGAAGCAGTTGGCAGCACCTATTTCAAGGAACGCGAACTGAAGAAAGGCGCCGCCGGCTGGGTCCTGCTGGTGGGCCTGGGCGTCGCTTACGTGATTTCCGGCGATTACGCCGGCTGGAACTTTGGCCTGGCCCAGGGCGGCTGGGGCGGGCTTTTCATCGCCACGCTGCTGATGGCGACCATGTATCTGTGCATGTGCTTCTCGTTGGCCGAGCTCTCCTCGATGATTCCCACCGCCGGCGGCGGCTATGGTTTTGCCCGAAGCGCCTTCGGCCCACTCGGCGGTTTTCTCACCGGCACGGCGATCCTGATTGAGTACGCTATCGCCCCCGCGGCCATCGCGGTGTTCATTGGCGCTTACTGCGAGTCACTGTTTGGCATCGGGGGCTGGGTCATCTACCTGGCCTTCTACATCATTTTTATCGGCATCCACATCTTCGGCGTCGGCGAGGCGTTGAAGCTGATGTTCGTCATCACCGCAATCGCGGCGTTGGCGCTCGCGGTCTTCATCGTCGCAATGGTGCCGCACTTCTCCGTCGACAAACTGCTGGATATCGCGCCGACCACCGCCGCGGGCGCCAGCAGTTTCCTGCCTTACGGCTACGTCGGCATCTGGGCGGCGATCCCCTATGCGATCTGGTTCTTCCTTGCAGTCGAGGGCGTGCCGCTAGCCGCGGAAGAAACCAAGAACCCACAGCGAGACATGCCTCGCGGGCTGATTGGCGCCATGTTGATTCTGGTCGCCTTTGCCGGCCTGATTCTGCTGGTAGGCCCCGGTGGCGCTGGCTCCAGCACGCTGGTGGCCTCAGGCAACCCGCTGGTCGAAGCGCTGACCACGGCCTATGGCTCATCGACCTGGATGAGCGGCTTTGTCAACCTGGTCGGCCTGGCCGGACTGATCGCGAGCTTCTTCTCGATCATCTATGCCTACTCACGGCAGATCTTCGCGCTGTCGCGTGCCGGTTACCTGCCGCGAAAGCTGTCGCTGACCAACAAAAACAAGGCTCCAGTCCTGGCACTGGTGATCCCGGGCATCATCGGCTTTCTGCTCTCGCTGACCGGCCAGGGCGACCTGCTGATCCTCGTGGCGGTGTTCGGCGCAACCATCTCCTACGTATTGATGATGGCCTCGCACATCGTGCTGCGCATGCGCCGCCCTGACCTGCATCGCCCCTACAAGACGCCCGGCGGAGTGCTGACCTCTGGCGTCGCGCTGGTGCTGGCCTGCATTGCGGTGGTTGCCGGGTTCCTGGTCGACCCGCGTGTCGTGATTGCCGCCGCCGTGATCTACGGAATTTTTATTGCGTACTTCGCGTTCTACAGTCGGCACCATCTGGTGGCGGGTACACCGGAAGAAGAACTTGCGGCTATCCAGAGCGCAGAGGCGGCTTTGCACAAATAAGGGGGGCGGCATGGCGGGTTATGCGCACAGCGTAGGCGGCACGAACTGGCGCTTCGACAACCTGCGTGAGGTGATGGCCAAGGCCAGCCCTGCGCGCTCCGGCGATTACCTCGCTGAAGTCGCGGCGGGCAGCGACGCCGAGCGCGTCGCCGCGCAGATGTGCCTGGCGCAGATCCCGCTCAAGCGCTTCCTCGACGAAGCGCTGATCCCCTACGAGACGGACGAAGTCACCCGCCTGATCATCGACGGCCACGACACGGAGGCCTTCGCCCCGGTCAGCCACCTGACCGTCGGGGATTTCCGCAACTGGCTGCTGGGCGATGTTGCCGACGAGGCTGCCCTGAAAGCACTGGCACCGGGACTGACGCCGGAAATGGTCGCCGCGGTCTCCAAAATCATGCGAGTGCAGGACCTGATTCTGGTGGCGCAGAAAGTGCGCGTTGTAACTCGCTTTCGCAACACCATTGGTCTGCGCGGACGCATGTCTACTCGCCTGCAACCCAATCACCCCACCGACGAAGCCGCCGGGATAGCCGCCAGCATCGTCGACGGTTTGCTCTACGGTAACGGCGACGCGGTGATCGGCATCAACCCGGCCACCGACAGCACCAGCGGCATCTGCGAGCTGTTGAAGATGCTCGACGCCATCATTCAGCGTTACGAGATCCCGACTCAGGGCTGCATCCTCACCCACGTCACCACCTCTATCGAAGCGATCAATCGTGGCGCGCCGTTGGACCTTGTGTTCCAGTCGATTGCCGGCACCGAGGCAGCCAACACCAGCTTCGGCATCAACCTGGCGGTTCTGCAGGAAGGGTACGAGGCAGGGCTGTCGCAGAAGCGAGGCACGGTCGGGGACAACCTGATGTACTTCGAAACGGGCCAGGGCAGCGCCTTGTCGGCCAATGCACATCACGGCGTCGACCAGCAGACCTGCGAGGCTCGCGCCTACGCAGTGGCACGCACGTTCAAACCGCTGCTGGTCAATACCGTGGTCGGCTTTATCGGCCCGGAATACCTCTACAACGGCAAGCAGATCATCCGCGCCGGGTTGGAGGATCACTTCTGCGCCAAACTGCTCGGCGTACCCATGGGCTGCGACATCTGCTACACCAACCACGCCGAAGCCGATCAGGACGACATGGACGTGCTGCTGACCCTGCTCGGCACCGCTGGCATCAACTTCATCATGGGTATTCCGGGATCGGACGATGTAATGCTCAACTACCAGACCACCTCCTTCCACGATGCGCTCTATCTGCGCCAGAGCCTTGGGCTCAAGCCGGCGCCCGAGTTCGAGGAATGGCTGGCGAAAATGAACATTCTGCGCCAGGACGGCGGACGGCTGCAGATGGGCAGCGAACTTCCTGCGGTTTTCCGCCTGGCGCTTGAGAGGTTGGCATGAGGCCGCTGAGCCACGGTAACCCTCTGAAACATGGCTATTTCCATGCACGCCTCGTATCGCCAGCAAGCTGGCTCCTACGAAACGCGGTCCGTGCAGCGCCTGTAGGAGCAGCTTGCTGGCGATCACAACCACGCGAGAAGCCGCCGGAGCGGGGAATGCAATCCTTGCTCGAGAAACGAGCGTGCCAACCCATCGGAGGCCACCATGCCCGATAAGTCCACCGCCATCACCAACCCCTGGGGCCACTTGCGCCAGCTCACCCCCGCGCGCATCGCTTTGGGCCGCGCGGGCACCAGTCTCCCGACCGATGCCCAGCTGGATTTCCAGTTCGCCCATGCGCAGGCTCGCGATGCCGTGCACTTGTCCCTAGACACCGATGAACTGGCTCATCAACTTCAAGACAAAGGGCTCAGGACACTGCAACTGCGCTCTGCTGCCGCCGACCGCTATATCTATCTACAGCGCCCCGACCTGGGCCGCCGGTTGGATGAGGCCTCGGTGAAGCAGCTGTCTGACCACGCCGCCGAACATGCCGAGGGCTATGACCTTGCGATCGTCATTGCCGATGGTCTTTCCGCGCTGGCAGTGCAGCGTCACGCCCTTCCATTGCTCCAGCGAATCGAGGAGCAGATCGAGAAGGATGGCTGGAGCCGCGCCCCTATCTGCCTGGTGCAACAGGGCCGCGTCGCGCTGGGCGACGAGGTCGGCGAAAAGCTCAAGGCGAAGATGGTGGTGATGCTAGTGGGCGAACGCCCGGGCCTGAGCTCACCAGACAGCCTCGGTCTGTACTTCACCTATGCCCCAAAGGTCGGCCGGACCGATGCCGATCGCAACTGCATCTCCAACGTCCGCCTGGAGGGGCTGAGCTACAACCTTGCTGCCCACCGGCTGATCCATCTGATGCGAGAGGCCTGCCGCCGCCAGCTCTCCGGAGTCAAACTCAAGGACGAGGCGGAAATGCTCAGCCTGGACGACGACGCACCGAAAACTGGCAACTTCCTGCTGGGTTGAGCCGCGCGCGCCTTCATGGAACTTGCCGGTGCCTGGCGCCCCGCTTAAGGTGATGGCCTCCCGGCTGGAAGCTCCTTCATGTGGTCATTTCGCGACTGGCGCCGCAAGCGCATCCTCGCCCGTCTCGCCATTGAACCTGCACTCTGGCAGAGCGTGCTGGACAGCCTGCCGATACTCGATGGACTCACTTCTGAAGAAACCGAACGGCTGCGTGAGCGCAGCCTGTTGTTTCTGCATGCCAAGCGGCTGACCGCGTTGCCGGGCGTGGAACTGGAACCGGCAGACCGGCTGCGTCTGGCCGCTCAAGCCCAGCTGCCGTTGCTGCACCTGGCCGACCTGGACTGGTATCAAGGTTTCCACGAGATCGTGATTTATCCAGGCGACTTTCACAGCCCCCAGAAGCACCGCGACTCGGCTGGTGTCGAGCACGAATGGGACGGCGAACACAGCGGCGAAGCCTGGCTGCAGGGCCCGGTGATCCTGGCCTGGCCGGGGGTACAGGAAAGTGGCAGCTGGGAAGGCTACAACCTGGTCATTCACGAACTCGCGCACAAGCTGGACATGCTCAACGGCGATGCCAATGGTTTGCCGCCACTGCATTCGAGCATGCGCGTCGAAGCCTGGGCATCGGCGATGCAGAGTGCCTACGACGCTATGAATGTCACACTTGACGCCAACCCCGACGCCCACACCGAGATTGATCCATACGCCGCGGAAAACCCGGCAGAATTCTTCGCCGTCACCAGCGAGTACTTTTTCAGCGCGCCCGATCTTCTGCAGCAAGCCTATCCCGAGGTCTACAGGCAGCTCCTCGCGTTCTACCGCCAGGATCCGCTGGCGCGCCTCCGAGGCCTGCAAAAAAGCCATCCCGACTATGCGGAACCTCACTGACCTCGGGCCGTCGAATACGCGCAGAACCATGCCAGCCACCGGCGTCACACCTGGCATGGCAAAACGCCCGACAGTGCGCCTATAATCGCGCCCACTTTTTCGCCCCAGGCCTCATCGGCCGACCACGGAGCAATGTTCATGAGCTACAGCAAGATCCCGGCCGGCAAAGACCTGCCCAACGACATCTACGTCGCCATCGAGATCCCGGCCAACCACGCGCCGATCAAGTATGAAATCGACAAGGACAGCGACTGCCTGTTCGTCGACCGCTTCATGGCCACTCCCATGTTCTACCCGGCCAACTACGGCTACATCCCCAACACCCTGGCTGACGACGGCGACCCGCTCGACGTGCTGGTCGTAACTCCGTACCCGGTCACGCCTGGCGCCGTCATTCGTGCCCGCCCGGTTGGCGTTCTGCACATGACCGACGAAGCCGGCGGCGACGCCAAGTTGATCGCCGTTCCGCACGACAAGCTGAGCCAGCTGTATGTCGACATCAAGGAATACACCGACCTGCCTCCTCTGCTGCTCGAGCAGATCAAGCACTTCTTCGAGAACTACAAGGATCTCGAGAAGGGCAAGTGGGTCAAGGTCGAAGGCTGGGGCGACGCCGAAGCCGCCCGCGCAGAGATCACCAAGGCTGTGGCGGCTTATCAAAAATAAGCCAATACCGCTAAAGGAAAGCCGGCCACAAGCCGGCTTTTTTATGCGCGCAGCAATCACCGCGGCGCGCCGCCAAGCCTATTTTGGCAGCTCTCAAAGGCTACATCCCTTGCCGATCCAGGCTCAGCGCAGGTCAGTGATCGGTACTGCCAATGGAACTGGCGTGGGCGAGATACCCGCCTTGCCCAACGCGATTTTCGAGGTTTCTGGAAGTGACAGTCCTCCCACCAAACCCATAATCGCTATCACGATCAGATAAACAGCCGGGGCCATGTTGTTGCCGGTGGTATTGATCAGCCAGGTCGCCACGAATGGCGCCGTTCCGCCAAAGATGGTGTAGGCCATGTTGTAGGTAATGGCCGATGCGGTGTAACGGGTGCGGGTTGGAAAGACCTCACTCAACAGTGGCGCCGTGACGACATTGCAGATGACGGCCCCAAGCCCGAGCAGCAGACTGCCGAGCAATGCCATGGCGAACACCCCGGAACCCGCCATCATCAGGGCCGGATAGACCCCAACAGCCAACACCCCCGCCGCAATGCACATGGTGGCGCGGCGGCCGATGCGGTCGGTGACTATGCCGATCAAGGGGCACGCAGCGGCGGCGGCGAAAAGAGTGATCAGGCTGATCAACAACGCAGCGGCGCGGCTGAATCCACCGGCCTGTTGCAGGTACGTCGAGAAGTACGTGGTGAAGGTGTAGAAAGCCAGCGCGGTCAGCGAGATGAACGCGCCAAGCTTGCACATGGAGCGGCCTTGTAAATGCAGCGTTTCGCGCAAGGGCGAATGCGGCACCTGGTGATTGTCTTCCAGTGCCTGAAAAGCGGGTGTCTCATCCAACCGCAGGCGCAGGTAGAAACCGATCAGCCCCAAAGGGGCAGCGATAATGAATGGCACTCGCCAACCCCATGCCGCCAGTGCTTCTGCCGACAGAGCCGTGTTGAACAAGTAAGCGATCATCGCCGCGCTGGCGAATGCCAGAAACGTAGAAACCGGAACATAGCTGCCCAAGCGCCCACGCTTGTCATCTGGACAATGCTCCATGACATAGGCGCAGGCACCAGCATATTCCCCGCCGGCAGAGAAGCCTTGGGCACAGCGTATGACCGTCAACAGCAAAGGCGCCCATATCCCGGCAGTGGCGTAGGTGGGCAGCAGACCGATCAGTGTCGTGGCGCCCGCCATGATGAAGATGGTCAGTGCCAGGGTGCGCTTACGGCCTATACGGTCGCCCAGCTGCCCGAAAAACACACCGCCCAAAGGGCGAAACGCAAACGCAACAGCGAACACCGCGAATGTCTTCAGCAGTGCGGTGCCCGCACTCTCGCTAGGAAAGAACAGCTCGGCGATCAATGTGGCGAAGAATCCATACAGCGCGAAATCGAACCACTCGACGAAATTCCCAACGGACGCGGCGATAACGACGCGACGCAAGGTTTTCGGCTCTACTGGCGTTGAAGGAGTTGTATCGGTCATAGGTAGGCTCTGCTCAATTGTCTGAAGGGCATGCAAGGCAGTAAGCAACGCGACTCAGGCCATACCAGGAGAGGTGGATTCTTGTTGTTTAGCTGGAACGTCAGGCAGCCCGAAATTGCCTACGGTCAAACTAGACCCAGGCTGTATTGTCAGGCAGCCGAAACGCGACCAATAGGATTCACAGACCGACACGGTATGACGCGACCTTGCCGCTCCAGCGCGCGAGCAGGCCATCGGGAGCACAATTGAACAGGCTCACCGCGTAGAACGGCCAAGCGCCCCCGTCATGTAGACGGTCGGCTACTCAGCTGGAACTGCTCGGAGCACCGATCAGGCGCTCAGCTGGGAAGGTCAGTTGAACGTGAGTTTGACGCCCGCATACAAGGTCCGCCCCGGAGCGGGCTCGTAGTAGCGACCGAAGTTGTCGTTGATTCTGAGGTTGTCGTAATAGTCACGACCGAAGAGGTTGTCGATGCCCAGGTAAGGCTCCCAACGCTGATTGCCGTCGGCAAGACGCCAGCCAATACGCGCGTTGGTGACGGCGTAACCCGAGACGCGGCTTTCGTTGGCGTTATCGGCGTATTGGTGGCCATGCACGGTGGCATTGATTCGCGCATACCAGTCTTCACGATCGTAACCGAGCTCGGCGAACAGGCTCTGACGCGGGATGCCCGCTATCCGGTTGCCGTCATAGCTGTCGAAACGATCGAAGCTGTAGTCGTTGTAGCTCCACGCCCCGGTTAGGCGCCAGTAATTGCCGGCCAGCCATTGCGCGCTCAACTCGATGCCGTCCCGGCTGGAGCGACCGGCGTTGGTGTAGAAGGTGCGCCCGTCGACGACTGGCACCAGCTCGTCCTCGATGCGCATGCTGTAGAGCACCGCCTCGTAGCGCAGGCCCGGATGTTCACCCTTGAAACCGATCTCGCGGTTGGTGGCCTGCGCCGGGCCAAGCGAGGGATTGAAGCCGCCTCCACCCGGGTTCGCCAGCTCGTTGATCGTCGGCGTTTCGAAGGAGGTGGCGTAACGCGCATAAACCACGTGGTGAGGGCCCAGTTGGCGACTCAAACCGAGGCTGTAGTTCCAGTCGTCCAGCGTCTGGCCGCCAGAGGCGTCGCCGTCGCTCAGGAAACGATCCTTGGCTTCCAATCGCACGCTGTCGTAACGCAAGCCGGTGGTGAGCAACCAGGCGTCTGTGAGACTCAGCTGGTTCTCGACGAATATGCCGCGGCTATCAGCGGACTCGCGCTGGCGCTGTGTCAGGGCGCCGGTGGTGCCGCCGATCAGGTTGTCGTTCCGGCTGCGTTCGTCACGCTGACTCTCGAGATCGAGCCCCACTGTCAGCTGGTTGGGCAGGCCTAACCACTCACGGCGGAACGTGCGTTGCGCGCCTACACCCGCGAACCATCGGTCGAAACTCGTCTGCCCATTTGCCAGGAGTGGCAACCGATTGCCGAACTCCCGCCGGCCGTAGTAACTGCGTAGCTGATAGGAGTCATCACCCACCGCCTCGCCGTCCCAGACCAGCGAAAGGCGTTGCTGCCTGATCCACTCATCGGAGTCGAACTGCAAGCTTTGCGGGCGCGCCTGCGAGCGGCGCTCGCGAACTTGAGCGCGTGTCAGCGCACCGGAATCTTCTGCGCGGTTGTCGATGGCGTGCAGCGTGGCCGATAAGACGCCGCCCTCCCCTTGCCAGCGTACTTTACCGGTCAGGTTGTTAGTCTCTGCTGTGCCCTGCGGACGGTAACCGTCCAGGTGAGTGCTGCTGAATGCCAGCAAGCCGCCAATGGATCCTACGGTACCGCTGGTTTCCGCTCGCGCCCGCCGATAGCCCAGATCGCCGCCAGTGATTTCAAGCTCAGTTCGCGGCGTTTCGCTCGGTTGACGGGTCTCGATCGACAGTACTCCGCCCGCCGCATTGCCATGTATCGTCGAGGATGGCCCGCGAATCACTTCGACTCGCTCGATCAGCGAGGCGTCCAGCCCATCCATTTCGGTCTGGCCATCCGGCATCGTGAGCGGAACTCCATCGACCAATACCCGCACACCGCGCACGCCGAAACTGGAGCGGGCCCCAAAACCACGGATAGACAAGCGCATGCCTTGCGCCAGATTGTAGCGGCTCTGCGACACAGCGCCTGGAACGGGCGCCAGCAGACTATCGAGGGTCAGCAACTGCTCGCCCGGTTGGTCTTTTGCGGAGCTGGTGCTCACCGCCATGGGCAGTGTCAGCCAATCGCTCTCGCTGCGAGGCGAGGTGACCAACAGCGGATCGAGGATTACAGCATCCGTGGTTTGGGCTGCGACGGAGCCAGAGGTGGCAACCATCGCCCCGACAAAAAGCCTCTTGAGCATGGGCAGGTCCTTGCTAGGCGAATCGCGCCATGAGCACTTATGGAGTGAAGGCGGATCGCAGGAGATTAAGGTCTTGAGCGCAAACAGCGCCAGACGGCGTAGCAATCAAGACCAGACCGAGACGGCAGGGGTTCAGCTGATATGTGAGACAACCGATGCGGCGAGAGGGATCAAGGACGGTCATCGGTGCAAACCGAGCCTGGGGAGGGGAAACGAATGGACGCGGATACGCTTGTGACAACGAAGCTGAAAAAGTCGCCGGCGCGGCTGAAATCAGACGCACCGGCTACTTATGCCGTCAGACTTTGCCTTTCTTGGTTCCTGACACCGCAGCGCCAGAACCGAGGTCAGCACCCGTCATGGGATCGACGGATACATCGGACTGGGTCCGCACTGCCATCTGTTGAACGACTTTCTGCTGCGCCTTGCTCAGGTCTACCGAAGCCTTGCCATCACCACCGTCTACCGCAGGCTGCGGGATCTCGACGAACTCCCACTCCGGCCCCTGGTTCCACGGACCACGCAGATCGCCTTCGCCTTGCGAGAGGTTGTAGTAGACGTTGGCAAATTGCGGATCGCCCGGCAGCTTGCCCTGAGGGAAGTTTGGCTGGATGGCGTGCAGCGCTTTCTCGAAGGACTTCTGGTGAGCAATTTCACGGGTCATCAGGAATTTCAGCGCATCCTTGATGCCCGGGTCGTCGGTCACATTGATCAGACGTTCGTAGACAATCTTGGCGCGCGCCTCGGCTGCGATGTTGGAACGCAGATCGGCAGTAGGCTCGCCGATGGAATCGACGTAGGCCGCCGTCCAGGGTACGCCTGCCGAATTGGTCAGTGCCGGGCCGCCGCCGTAGAGCAGCGAGGTGATGTGCGAATCGTTACCGCCGCCGGTAAGCGAGCGATACAGGTCAGCCTCTTTCTCCACGCCTTCGGCGAGGTCGCCCTTTGCTCCTTTATTGAGCATGCCGACGATGGAGCCGATGACCTCAAGGTGGCTGAGTTCCTCGGTAGCGATGTCCATAAGCATGTCCTTACGGCCTGGATCATCCTCGGATACGCCTTGAACGAAGTAACGCATGGCTGCTGCCAGCTCGCCTTGCGGGCCGCCAAATTGTTCCAGCATCAGATTGGCCAGCCCTGGATTAGGGGCTGCTACACGCACGGTATATTGAAGTCGCTTGTTATGGACGAACATGGTTCACCTCTCATTAGTGAATTTCCTTATTGATTGCCTCCATGAGAAAACGAGGGTCGCTCGATGACAGATGCGAAATACGCGACCTTAAGGGTTGAGTGCCAACAGGCCTGAGCGTCACATAATTATTTTCTATCCCGATCATTGAATGTGCCAATGGGAGGACATTCAGCTTCGATGGTCCGCCCGCGAGACTTCAACCGTCGGGTAGCCGCCGACGTCGCTGGAGGCAAAGAAGGAGGCTGTCATCGCGCAGGAAATTGGCCGATCCTGCTTGAATGACTTGCTGCCCCAACCCCTACGCGCCAAGCAGTACAGGAGAATCCCCAGGCAATATCAGTGGGTGCGGGGCGACGAAGAATGGAACGAACTGCCACAAGCACCTTAGGCGGCCAGTCTGTCAATTCCCCTCCGCAACGATTAGCCGATCAGCAAGAAACTGTAGCAATGCGGCAATCTGGACACATGTATCCGGATGTGTCTTGCAGCATCGACTGATGTTCAACAAACGATTGGCCGAGGCAAGTTAGCAGCGCTGAACATAAACCCAGCGAGCGAATCTATCTGTCCACGCCCGCTATCCTTCAGGTGACTCCATGCCGCGCCTTTCAAACGCCTGCAAACGCTCGATCATTCCGCTATTACTCGCCGCTCTACCTATTGCAGCATCACCGGTGCTGGCAGATTCCAGACCCACTTTTGGCTGGGTCGAGGAAGGCTTGATCCTGCCGGAAAACACCCGGGTCAAGTTCAAGCTCGATACCGGCGCACTCACCTCCTCCATGCATGCCGAAAACATCGATAGCTTCAAAAAAGACGGCGACGACTGGGTTCGCTTCACGGTCGAGCTCGAAGACATGGACAGCGAGAAACAGGTCAAGACCCGCCTGGAGCGCAAGGTGGTAAGGAAGATCAAGGTCCGCGGTGCAGGCGGCGCGGACTCGCGACCCGTAGTGATGATGAAAGTGTGTTTGGGCGATCGGGTCTATGAAGATCAATTCTCGCTCAACGACCGCGACAAGATGAATTATCCCGTGCTCATCGGACGTCGCATGCTGGAAGACGTCGGGCTGGTGGATTCGTCGAGAACCTTCACCACCGAGCCGAACTGCAAGACAGGGAACAGCAAAAAAAGCTGATGCCGTCATACGTCGCCGCAACGCAAAGCAATGCAAGGGAACCTGAGCTACCGTTGCAGAGCTCTGATGTAGACGTTAAGTCATTCCCCAAAGCCTATCGGAGCCCCACATGAATGCACGCCAACCGACCGTCGTCATCTGCGGTGCCACAGCGGGTGTAGGCCGCGCCACCGCCCATGCCTTTGCCCAGGCCGGTTATTCCGTCGCGCTGATTGCCCGCGGTGCAGACGGCCTGGCTGACACCCGCACCGAGCTTGAAGCCCGAGGCGCAAAGGTCCTGGCAATTCCAGCCGACGTGGCCGATGCCGAAGCAATCGATCGCGCGGCCGAGCAGGTTGAGACCGAACTGGGTCCGATCGATGTATGGGTCAACGCAGCGATGGCTACGGTGTTCGGCCCGGCTGAGACAATCACGGCGGCGGAATACAAGCGCGTCACTGACGTGACCTACCTCGGCTTCGTTCACGGCACCCTGGCGGCGCTGCGTCATATGCGCCCCCGTGACCGCGGCACCATCGTCCAGGTTGGATCAGCTCTCTCCTATCGCGCCATCCCGCTGCAGTCGGCTTACTGCGCTGCAAAATTCGCGACACGTGGCTTCACCGATTCACTGCGTTGCGAGCTGATCCACGCGAAAAGCCGGGTCAGGCTGACCATGGTCCAGCTGCCCGCGCACAACACGCCGCAATTCGACTGGTCGCGCAACAAGATGCAAAAGCGCCCGCAACCGGTTCCGCCGATCCACACGCCCGAGGTGGCAGCGAAAGCCATCCTGCGCGCCGCCACAGAAGCGCCGCGGGAGCTGTGGCTGGGAAGTGCGTCGCTCAAGGCGATCATTGGCAACATGTTCATGCCGGGCCTGCTCGACAAGATGATGGCCAAGCAGGCCTGGAGCGGACAGTTGACTGACGAGCCGGCCAATCCGGAGCAGCCGGACAACCTGTACGAGCCGGTGGACGGGCTGCACCGCGTCGATGGACGCTTCGACGACCAGATCAAGGACAACGCCATCGCACTGAGCAGTGAAACCGTGGGCAAGCTTGCGGTGGCTGGTCTGGCCGCGGTCACCGTTGGCGCAGTTGCGGTGGTCGCGTCCATCGCGTCGGGCCGTGGCCGCGGCTAACCGACTTTGCGCAGTTCCTGCCGGGCCTGGCGAACCACCGAGTAGCCGGCTGAGAGCGCCAGGCCCGCCATGATCAGCGCGACGATCAGGTCCGGCCAACCGGACCCGGTGCCCAATACGCCAGCCGCGGCGACCATCACGGCAATATTGCCAATCGCATCGTTGCGGCTGCACAGCCAGACCGAGCGCATATTGGAATCGCCCTCGCGAAAGGCGTAGAGCAACAACGCAACGATCAAGTTGGCAACCAGAGCCAAGGCTCCGATAACACCCATCGTGAGCGGTTCGGGTACAACATCGGCGTAGATCGACCAGCCGGCACGGCCGAGCACGAATACACCGAAGGCCAACATCGAAATGCCTTTGACCATCGCAGCGCGAGAGCGCCACACCAGCCCCATGGACAGCACCACCAGCGTGATGGCGTAGTTGGCCGCGTCGCCAGCAAAATCGATGGCGTCGGCCAGCAGCGATACCGAGCCCGAACGCAGCCCGCTGATGATCTCTACGACGAACATGACGAGGTTGATCGCCAACGCGATCCACAGCGCCTTGCGAAAGCCTGGGCTGACTACCGGAGCCGAGCAGCCGGAGTCACAGCATCTGGATGACATTTGCAACGCCTCCTGAACTATAGTCCCGGCATTGCACACCCTGGAGCAGCTCCAGGGTCAAGCCCTTTGTAGCGAGCAGGTGATCACATGCGCATAGGCGAGCTGAGTACCGCAGCGGGTGTGGACGTGGAGACCATCCGCTATTACGAAAAGGTCGGGCTGATGCCGGCCCCCGAGCGTGGCGCCAATGGCTATCGCGCCTACTCCTCGAGGCAGCTCGCGCAGTTGACCTTCATCCGTCATTGCCGCGCGCTGGATATCGGCTTGGCCGATATTCGCCAACTGCTGGCGTTCTCCAGTCATCCCGACGACAGCTGTGGCGACATCAACCAGCTGATCGACGAGCAGCTCGAGCGCGTGCGCACACGGCTGGAAAGTCTTCACGCATTGGAGCGCCAGCTGCAGGAACTGCGCAGCTGTTGCACCGGCACTCGCCCCATCCAGGGTTGCGGCATCCTCAATGAACTGACGAGCGTCCGGCCTGAACAAGCAAGGCGCGACTAAGCGTTCAAAGAGCGCGGCGTTGCTGCTAATTGGCGTACTGACAGTAGGACGCCGCTTGGATAATCTGCATCTCTTTTGCCATGAGCCGCTCCGATGCCTCTGTTCGACATGCTGTTGCTCATCGCTGCCGGCTTTGCCGCCGGCGGCATGAACGCCCTTGCCGGGGGCGGCACGTTCTTTTCGTTTCCTGCTCTGCTCGCCACCGGCTTGCCACCCGTCACCGCCAACGCGACCAATGCTGTGGCGCTCTGGCCAGCCAGCCTCGCTGCCGCCTGGGCGGCACGCTCGGCGCTGCGCCCGCTGGGCCGTTACCTGATCCCGCTGCTGCTGGCCGGATTGCTCGGCGGGCTCCTCGGTGGGCTGCTGCTGCTCGCCAGTGGCGACGACGTGTTCAGCCTGCTGATCCCGTGGCTGTTACTGCTGGCTACCGCCCTTTTTGCGGCAAGCCCGTGGCTGAGCCGCTGGCTCGCGGCACGCCGCAAGGATGAAAGCGCGATACCTCCCCATGCGCCGGCATCGCTCGCCGCGCACGGGCTGGTCTCCATCTATGGGGGATATTTCGGGGCTGGCATGGGTATCCTGCAGTTGGCGGCGTTTTCCATCGAAGGCCATCAGCTGGTCCGCGCCAACGCACTGAAAAACCTGATTTCGGCCGTGATCTATAGCGTTGCCACCGCCACCTTCATCATCGCTGGACGTGTAAGCCTGTACGAACTCACCATTTTGCTGGTTGGCACTACCCTTGGCGGCTACGCCGGCGGTGCGCTGAGCAAGAAGCTGCCAGCCGCCTGGCTCCGCGCGTTCGTCATCCTGGTGGGAGGCACCATGACGATCTATTACTTCCTGGCCACTTACTGGCCAGGAAGCCTCGCATAGCCCGGTCGGCTTATGGCTTATGCCGCCCAGCTCTGCTAGTGTCCTGCCCGTTTCAGAGCAGCCGCAGAGAACAGGTTCCGCCATGGCCCGCAAGAAAGTCGCCCTTGATTTCGAACAATCCCTCGCCGAGCTACAGCAGCTTGTCGAGCGCCTGGAAAGCGGCGAGCTTTCGCTGGAGGATTCGCTGACCTGCTTCGAGCAAGGCATCGGCCTGACCCGTGACTGCCAGGCAGCACTCAGCCAGGCCGAACAGAAAGTGCAGATCCTGCTCGAGCGCGACGGCAAATTGCAGGAAGCCCCATTCGAGGTGGATCCCGAAGCATGATCGGCGACTACCAGAAACGCTGCCAGCAACGCGTCGACAGCAGCCTCGAGACGCTCTTCCATCCGCCACGCCCGCAACTCGAACGCCTCTATCAAGCCATGCGCTACAGCGTGATGAATGGCGGCAAGCGTGTGCGCCCGCTGTTGGTCTACGCAGCCTGCGAAGCGCTAGGTGGCGATAGTGCAAAGGCCGATGGCGCAGCCTGTGCGGTCGAGCTGATCCATGCTTACTCGCTGGTGCATGACGATCTGCCGGCCATGGACGACGACGACCTGCGTCGCGGCCAGCCCACCACACATAAGGCATTCGACGAGGCCTGCGCCATTCTCGCTGGCGACGGATTGCAAAGCCTGGCCTTCGAGGCGCTGGCTGGCGACGCGCTGAACCCGTCCGATCCGTCGTTGCGCCTGGAAATGTTCACCAGCCTTGCCCGTGCCGCAGGGCCTGCGGGCATGGTCGGCGGACAAGCAATCGATCTCGGGTCGGTGGGTCTGAAGCTCGACCGCACGGCCCTTGAACTCATGCACCGCCACAAGACCGGTGCGCTGATCGAAGCGAGCGTGCGCTTGGGTGCGCTCGCCAGCGGACAGGCCGACGCCGAGAAGCTGGCGTCGCTACAGCAATACGCACAGGCAATCGGGCTGGCCTTTCAGGTGCAGGACGACATCCTCGATGTGGAAAGCGACACCGCTACTCTCGGCAAGCATCAGGGCGCCGATATCGCCCGAGACAAACCCACTTATCCAGCGCTACTGGGCATGGAAAGCGCCAAGGCGTACGCGTTGGAATTGCGTGACCTGGCACTCGAGGCTGTCGCCCCTTTTGGTGAACGTGCCGAGCCCTTGCGTCAACTGGCCTGCTTTATCGTCGAACGCCGCAGCTGATTGCCGAGCCGCTACCATGCGCTCGCACCATTTAGCGGTGACCGTTGGTGCTTGAGTCGTTCTTATCGTAGTAACCATCGGGTAAACTGCGGCTCTTTTTTCAGCCAAAATGATTCGCCCGATGCCCAAGACGTTTCATGAGATTCCTCGGGTCCGTCCTGCGACGCCCGTTCTAGATCGCGCGGCTACTCCCGAGCAACTACGCCGGCTGGGCGAAGCGGAACTCGAAGAACTCGCCAACGAGCTGCGTCAGGACCTCCTCTACAGCGTAGGTCGGACCGGCGGGCATTTCGGCGCCGGTCTCGGCGTGATCGAACTGACCATCGCTTTGCACTACGTCTACGACACACCGGCCGATCGCCTGGTCTGGGACGTGGGCCATCAGGCCTATCCACACAAGATTCTCACCGGTCGCCGTGAGCGCATGGAGAGCCTGCGCCAGAAGGACGGCCTCGCAGCCTTCCCGCGCCGCAGCGAGAGCGAATACGACACCTTTGGAGTCGGCCACTCCAGCACCTCCATAAGCGCCGCATTGGGCATGGCCATCGCCGCACGCCTGCAAGGCAAGAAGCGCAAATCCATTGCCGTCATCGGCGACGGTGCGCTGACCGCAGGCATGGCGTTCGAAGCGCTGAATCACGCGCCCGAAGTCGGGGCCGACATGCTGATCGTGCTCAACGACAACGACATGTCGATCTCGCGCAACGTCGGCGGCCTATCCAATTATCTGGCCAAGATTCTTTCCAGCCGCACCTATTCGAGCATGCGCGAAGGCAGCAAGAAGGTGCTCTCACGCCTGCCGGGCGCCTGGGAAATTGCCCGCCGCACCGAAGAATATGCCAAGGGCATGCTGGTTCCCGGCACCCTGTTCGAAGAGCTCGGCTGGAATTACATCGGCCCCATCGACGGCCATGACCTGCCAACCCTGATCGCCACGCTGCGCAACATGCGCGATCTTCCCGGCCCGCAGTTTCTCCATGTGGTGACCAAGAAGGGCAAGGGTTTCGCCCCGGCCGAAGTCGACCCCATCACCTGGCACGCGATCAGCAAGCTGGAACCGGTCGGCGCCCCCGTTGCGCCGAAGAAGCCCAGCGGCCCCAAATACTCCAACGTATTCGGCCAGTGGCTGTGCGACATGGCCGCGGCCGACGCGCGCCTGACCGGCATCACTCCGGCCATGAAGGAAGGCTCCGACCTCATCGAGTTCAGCGAGCGCTACCCAGACCGCTATTTCGACGTAGCCATCGCCGAGCAACATGCGGTGACCCTGGCTGCAGGCATGGCCTGTGAAGGGGCCAAACCGGTGGTCGCCATCTACTCGACCTTCCTGCAGCGCGCCTACGATCAGCTGATCCATGACGTGGCGGTGCAGAACCTCGATGTGCTCTTCGCCATCGACCGCGCAGGGCTGGTCGGCGAAGACGGCCCGACTCATGCGGGCAGTTTCGACCTATCGTATCTGCGCTGCGTCCCCGGCATGCTGGTGATGACGCCGAGCGACGAAAACGAAATGCGCCGTATGCTCACCACCGGTTATCACTTCCAAGGCCCGGCGGCAGTGCGCTATCCGCGCGGTACCGGCCCGAATGCCACCATCGAACCCGGCCTAGAGCCCCTGGAAATCGGCAAGGGCGTGGTCCGCCGCCAGGGCAGCAAGGTCGCCCTCCTGGTTTTCGGCGTGCAGCTGACCGAAGCCCTACAGGTTGCCGACTCGCTAGATGCCACCGTGGTCGACATGCGCTTCGTCAAACCGCTGGATGAAGCGCTGGTGCGCCAGATGGCCGACGGCCATGAGCTGCTTGTGACCATTGAAGAGAACAGCATCATGGGCGGCGCTGGCAGTGCGGTGGGCGAATTCCTCGCCGCGAACAACCTACAGAAGCCAATCCTGCATCTGGGTCTGCCGGACTACTACGTCGAGCACGCCAAACCCAGCGAGATGCTCAAGGAATGCGGTCTCGATGCAGCAGGTATCGAGTCGGCGATCCGCACCAGACTGGCCGCGCTCTGATCAGCGCAGGCGCGGACGGCAACCCGCGCCTGTAGCACTGCGGTAGCCAGCACAACCGGCTACGCGTCAGGCCTCCCGTAGTTGCCGAGCTGCCTAACACGCTACACGCGGACACTACGCTACGCGCGCCCTGCGACATCCGGCCGCCAAGCGCTTTGCTTGTCTTTCACCCACGCAGCCCGTAAGGTTCGCGCGATTTTCTTATCCGCCAAGGTGTGCACGACCGCGAGGTCTGCATTAAACGGGAAGCCGGTGCGCTCCATGAGCAAGGCCGGCGCTGCCCCCGCAACGGTAATCGACCGCGATCCGTAGGATCGCCGTCCGCTCGAACGCCACTGTGCTACGGCATGGGAAGGTGAGCGTGATGCGCGTCGAGAGTCCGGAGACCGGCCTCGCGGATTCGACTGGTGTTGCGGAGGGCAGCACCGTCAAGCGCTGCTGCCCGCCAGTCCCCGCGCTTGTTTCTGCCCTCCTCAAAAGTACGATCTTTTGAGGATTGAACCTGATGAAACTGTCCCGTCTTGCCATCGCCGTTGCACTGCTGCCGGCCACCCAGGCATATGCCGATACGAAACTGAGTGACAGCTATCAATTGCCAAACATGCTCGTCACCTCGGCGCGCCAAGCAGAACCACGTGCACAGGCCACCGCCGCCAACACGGTATTTACTCGCGCTGATATCGAGCGCCTGCAGGCCCGCAGTCTGCCTGAGCTGCTGCGACGGGTTCCTGGCGTGCTTGTTAGCAGCGCCGGTGGTCTGCCCTCGTTATCACTGCGAGGCACCGGCACGGCACAAACCCTGGTCTTGCTGGACGGCCAGCGCATATCCTCGGCAACTAGCGGCTTCACCCGCCTCGACTATCTGGCCATCGACAGCGTTGAGCGTATCGAGGTCATCCGCGGGCCGCGCTCATCACTTTACGGAGCCGACGCCATCGGTGGCGTCATCCAGATTTTCACGCGTAGCGGTGAGCCGGGATTGAATCCTGAAGTACGACTGGCCGCCGGCAGCGAACAGAACTTTCAGCGCAGCTTGAGCCTGTCTGGAGGCACCGAGAAGACCCGCGTGCACCTCGGTGCCAGCCTCGACGAACGCGAAGGCTTCGATATCACCCGTGACAACATTGGCGCCGACCGCGATGAGGATGGGCAGCGCACCAAAGCTTTGCACCTGAAGCTCGACCATCAGTTCGAAGCCGACTGGAAGGCGGGCCTGAGCCTGAACGACCAGCGTGGCAAGAACGAATACGATGATGCTTACGAATTTGCTCCAGGCTCTCCTCGTGACGAGTTTCGGGTCAGTAGCTACAGCGGCTATCTAGACGGGCAGCTGAACGAGACATGGAACAGTCGCCTGGAGCTGGGGCGTAGCTTTGACCGCAACCGCGCGGTCGGGTCCGCCTTCAATGACGGCCTGCTGGAAACCACCCGGCACTCTGCAGCCTGGATCAACCACATATCACTTACCGAACAACACCAGCTGGCGCTCGGCACCGACTGGTACGAAGATCGTCTGAACGCCACCACGGCCTATCAGGAAGATAGCCGCGACAACATGGCCTTCTTTGCCCAGCACAGCTATCAGGGAGAACGTTTCGGCACAGAGCTGGGCCTGCGCCATGACGACAACGAGCAATTTGGCAGACATAAGAGCTGGAACGCAGCGTTCAGCCTGCCGGTAGGCCAGTGGCAGCGCTGGATACTGAGTTATGGGGAAGGCTTTCGTGCGCCCACCTTCACCGACCTCTACGCGCCGCCGGCCTGGGGGCCCAATCCGGACCTGAAGCCGGAAACTTCGAAGACCTACGAGCTACAGTGGCGCGCCGATTTAAGCGGTACCCATTTTGAAGCCTCGGTTTATCGCACCGACGTAGATGACATGATTGCTTGGGGTGGACGCCAGATGGAGAACGTCAACCACGCCCGAATCAACGGTTTCGAGGCTAGCGTGGCCCAAGAGCTGCTGGGATGGCAGACCAATCTAGGGGTCAGCATCATTGACCCGCGCGACCGGGACAGTGGTCGTGTGCTGCAGCGCCGCGCCAAGCGCACGCTGAGCCTGGACTTGGATCGTCAGTTTGGCGACTTTGGCTTCGGGGCGACCTGGCAAGCTTTCAGCCAGCGTTTCGACGACAGCGGATTCAATGCGAGTTTTCAGTCCGAGCGC
The DNA here is from genome assembly GCF_003696365.1 of Stutzerimonas zhaodongensis. GTDB lineage: Bacteria > Pseudomonadota > Gammaproteobacteria > Pseudomonadales > Pseudomonadaceae > Stutzerimonas > Stutzerimonas zhaodongensis. Next base: position 743,183 of record NZ_RFFM01000001.1, on the reverse strand, counting down.
AGTACGATTCCGGGTTACGCGGTGCTGGACCTGCGCACCAGCTGGCGGGCCAGCCCCGAACTACGCTGGGAAGCAAAGCTGGAGAATGTGCTGGATAAGGATTATCACCAGGCACAGTATCAGCGCACCTTTGGCGACATGGACAGCGTCTACGGATACCGCGAGCAGGGCCGCGCAGGGCTAATCGCCGTCACCTGGACGCCAGCACTTTAAGCCGCAGGGGCGCGCGCATTCAGGGCGCAGCCTGCGCCATCACCTCGCAGAGCTTCCCGATTGCGCCAAGCATCTGGAAGCTCGGGCGCTCCAATCCTTTGTCCGGGACTTCCCACAGATAGCCATTACGTACCGCAGCGAGTTGCGGCCAGGCTTTCCACTCGGCCAGTTGCGCACCGCTGCCAGCCAGAATCGCTTCAGGATTGCGGGATAGCACCGACTCCACGCTGACCTGAGGTGCTGGCAACTGGAGATCGGCGAAGACATTGCGTCCGCCGCACACCTCGATGGCGTCACTGATGATCTGTCGCCCGCCGAGCGTGTACAACGGCCGATTCCATATCTGGTAGAACACCGACAGCGGCTGTTCGCGATGGAACTGACGTCGCAACTGATCCAGGCCCCGCCCGAACTCACGCTCAAGCCTGAGCCCCTGCTCTTCGCGCCCGACCCGCTTACCGATCAGGGCGAACTGGTCACCCAGTTGCGCCAGGGATTCAGGCTGAACCACGAGCACCTGTATGCCGAACTGCGCAATCTGGTCTCGCTGCGCGCGAGTGATGCTATCCGGCCAGAGCAACACCAGCGTTGGCTGTAACGCGAGCAGGCTTTCCATTTCCAGCTGGCCGATACGGCCGACCGAGGGAATGTGAACGAGCGGTGCGGGCCGCTCGCCACCGTCCAGTACGCCGACCAGCAGATCCACAGCGTCCAGCTCCAGCATGATTTCGCTAAGCGAGGGCGCCAGGCTGACGACTCGCTCGGACGCGGCGAGCAGTGGCGCAGCAAGCAGTGCGAGACAGAGCAGGAGCGTGCGCATCACTGCAGCTGACGAGGGACGCGGTAGAGCAAGAGCAGGGTCAGGCTGCCGCACACCAATAACAGCTGGCCGACCGGCTCCAGCCCCAGCGGTGCGCCGAGCGCGGCGACCCAGGCGGGCAATCCGGCTACACGCAGAGCACGCAAGCGGACAAGGCGGAGTGCGGTCCATGCAGCAGGCTCCGCATCACTGTCGAAGGACTTCTCGGTATCGATAAGCGCGTGTTTATAGGCAGTGAAGCGAGGCAGGCTGAGAAAAAGCAGTGCCAAGCCTGCAAAAAACAGCGGGAAGGCAAGACCGTCGGAAAGGCTGCCGGTCACCCTGGGGAGTTGGCTGCTCGCAAGCACTGGCACGAGGATCAACAGCAGCATCAACAAGCCGTCCCGCGACAGCTGACGGCGAGCAGCTGTGCGGCTCACGACTGCTCGGCTTCGCCCTGGTGAATCTCGCCGAGCATATGACCGAGCTTACCGGCCTTGGTGGCCAGGTACTTTTCGTTATGCGGGTTATGAGCGATTTCCAGCGGCATACGTGCAGCCACACGGATGCCAAACCCCTGCAACGCCTTGACCTTACGCGGATTGTTGGTCATCAGCTTGATTTCGGCGATCCCGAGGTGCTCGAGCATCGGCAGGCAGATCGCATAATCACGCATATCCGGTGCAAAGCCGAGACGCTCGTTGGCTTCGACGGTGTCAGCGCCAGCATCCTGCAGCTCATAGGCGCGTATCTTGTTCAACAGGCCAATGCCGCGACCTTCCTGTCGCAGGTAGAGCAACGCGCCACGACCTTCTTCGGAGATCGCCCGCAGTGCCGCCTCCAGCTGAAAACCGCAATCACAGCGCAGGCTGAACAGGGCATCGCCCGTCAGACACTCGGAGTGCAGGCGCCCGAGCACAGGCTTGCCGTCCGCGACATCGCCCAAGGTCAGTACGACATGCTCCTTGCCCGTGTCCTGATCGAGAAAACCATGCATGGTGAACACGCCGAAGGGTGTCGGCAGTTTGGAAGCGGCGACGAACACGACAGACACCGGAGAGACTCCAGAAGGCGGAAAAGCGGATATTGTAACAGCAGTTACGTCAGTGGAGCGTCAAGGTTGAAGCAGCAAGCGCAGCCCCCTCCTCCCACTCCCATCGTGCATGCGAGGCGTATTAAGCATCGATAGCAAATCTTCGAGGCTGCGCGCTAGAGTTTCGATTCGAGCTTCAATACGCCCTGATCTTCCCGCCAGCTGACTCGACTCAGAAAACTCATGCCAAGCAAGGCGTCAGTGGGTGAGCCTCCTTCCACAACGACGGCTTCGACACCCAGTACATCGATCGCGCCGACCTTTACGCTATTGAGATTGACGCGCCAAGCCTTGGCCGTGCCGCTTGCGGTACCAACGACGATTTGCCGACCATCGACCCGGAAATCAATCCCCAGCCGCCGCGCCTGATTTTCGTTGATGGCTACCGAGGTAGCGCCCGTATCGACGAGGAATTGCACCGGTTGACCATTGATCGAGCCTGCCACCCAATAGTGGCCACCCTGTCCCTGAGCAATGCTTACCTGTCGCCGCTCCGGCTCGGCAAAGCCGACGCTCAGCTCGCGGCTTAGCCCATAGCGCCGCTCGACTCCTTCGACACGCAGCACCGCACCCGTCCCGTCAGCGCTGACGACTTCGACACCACCAGGCCCTGCCTGACCGACACGCACCAGCTTGCGTTGACCATCGACATTCATCACCACTGCGCCTGGAAAAAGACCGACCACTTGCACGCGAGGGGCTGCCGTAAGAGCAAATGAGACAAGCGAAAGAGCGCAGGCAAGCAGCAAGACAACGGAGCGCATCAGCGGCGGCTTCCTTGGAACGGAATAGGTCGGCATTCTTCCATGAGCGCCAGGGTGCATACAGCGATCAGCCGCACAGCCGGAGCCCTCTGATTGCCTGACATCCGCGTTATCCCAGCCACAAGACCATCAGGTGCATCAGACCACAGGCCGCAAAGCCGGCAAGGATGTCGTCCAGCATGATCCCCAACCCACCATGAACGTGGCGGTCGACCCAACAGATCGGCCATGGTTTGAAGATGTCGAGTATCCGGAACACGACGAAACCAAGCAGCAGCCAGTACCAGCCCGCAGGCACCAGCCAGAAGGTGATCCAGATTCCAGCGAACTCGTCCCAGACGATTCCTTCATGGTCATGCACCCCGAGGTCCTCGGCCACCTTGCCGCAGAGCCAGATGCCGAACAGCATGCTCGCAATGATCACGACACCATAAGCCCAACCTGACAGCATCTGCAGCAACGGCACGAATGCCAGCGCTACCAGAGAACCCCAGGTGCCCGGCGCTTTCGGCAGAGTGCCCGAGCCGAAACCAAAAGCCAGGTTGTGCCAAGGATTGCTCCATACCGACACGGGCACGGTTTGAGTGGCAGGCTGCATGGAGTCGCTCAAAGGGTGTTCCTTTTAGTCTGGCCGAACGGCGTGCGCCGCTCAGGTCTTGAAGTGGTTGAAGCCTCGATGACTGACCGTCACTGCGGAGCCGTTCGAATCGAGCAACTGAACGCCATCGCCCGCGCTGACCCTGCCAATCACATGGACCGGCCACCCCTCGTCAAGCAGCGAAGGCAACTCCGCAGATGGAAGCGTGAACGCCAGCAGGTAGTCGTCACCGCCTGCCAGCGCGTGTTGCAGCGCCCGCTCGGCGCCCGCGACAGCCAGCAGTGCATCAGAAAACGGCAGCCGGGCCTGCTCGATCTGCAGCGCGACACCCGAGGCGCCCGCAATATGCGCGCAATCGGCCAGCAATCCATCGGAAATATCCAGCGCCGCGGTGGCCCTGCCACGCAAGGCCTGGCCCAGCGCAAGCTGGGGCTGCGGTGACCAATAGCGTCGCAGCAGAGCCGACGCCTGAGCGCTATCGGCTGGACGTTCGCCCAGCACGATTGGCAGCGCGCCGGCCGCATCGCCCAGCGCACCGCCGACACAGAGCAGGTCACCCGGCCGCGCACCGCTGCGCAGCAGGGCCGCGCCGGCCGGCAGACGACCGAATACCGTCAGGGTCATGCTCAACGGGCCGCGCGTGGTGTCACCGCCAATCAGGCGCATCGCGCAGCCAGCCGCCATCGTTTCGAGGCCGCGGGTAAACTCGGCCAGCCAGTCGGGATCGACAGAGGGAAGCGTCAGCGCCAGGGTAAAACCGATTGGCGTGGCGCCCATGCCGGCGAGATCACTGGTGGAAACGGCTAATGCGCGCTGGCCGAGCAGATAGGGATCGCATCGGTCAGGGAAGTGCACCCCGACCGTCAGAGAGTCGGTGGAGATAGCCAGCTGTTCACCGGGCGGAACGGCAAGCAAGGCGCAGTCATCACCGATACCCAAAACGACATCGCCGCCAGCCCTGGCACAAGCGGCGGCGGCGAAGTACTGGCGGATCAGCTCGAACTCACCCATCAGGCAGATCAGGCTCAGCGCTTGTGCGCGCCGACCTCGGCACTGCGAAGGCTGGGGGCCAGCTTGTCCAGTACGCCATTGACGAACTTGTGCCCGTCAGTAGCGCCGAAGACCTTCGCAAGCTCAATGCCCTCGTTGATCACCACCCGATACGGCACGTCGATGCGATGCATCAGCTCGTAGGTGGACAGGCGCAGTACCGCCAGTTCAACAGGGTCGAGTTCTTCGAGCGGACGATCGAGATGCGGCACGATGGCGCCATCGACTTCGGTCTTGGCGCGCGCCACGCCGGTCAGCAGTTCATGGAAGTAGTTGCCGTCGACGCCGGAGAAATCGTTGTCGACGCGAAACTGCGCCTCGATCTCGTTCAGGCTCTGGCCTGCCATATGCCACTGATACAGGGCCTGCATGGCCAGACTGCGCGCCACACGGCGCGTCGCAATCTTGCCCTTGGCCTTGGGCTGTGGTGCGTCCTGGCTGTCGTCGTGATTAAGGCTCACTTGGCCTCCAGCTGCGCCAGCAGACTCACCATCTCAAGCGCGGAAAGAGCAGCTTCGGCGCCTTTGTTGCCGGCCTTGGTGCCGGAGCGCTCGATGGCCTGTTCGATGGAATCGACCGTCAGAACGCCGAAGGCAACCGGTACGCCGAATTCCATGGAGACCTGCGACAGGCCCTTGGTGCATTCGCCAGCGACGTATTCGAAATGCGGCGTGCCGCCACGGATGACTGCGCCCAGAGCGATGATGGCGTCGTACTCGCCTTGCTGTGCGACTTTTTGCGCGACCAGCGGAATCTCGAAGGCACCTGGCGCACGGATGATGGTGATGGCGTCTTCCGGAATACCGTGGCGCACCAGCGCATCGACGGCGCCGCTGACCAGGCTTTCGACAACGAAGCTGTTGAAGCGGCCAACGACCAGGGCGAACTTGCCCTGCGGGGCGATGAAGGTACCTTCGATGGTCTTCAGTGTCATAGGTGGTTTCTCATCTCTTTAAAGAACGAAGGCGCCGCGTTTCGTCGCGGCGCCCTGGCATCACTTATTCGGCGGGCAGGTATTCTACAACTTCCAGGTCAAAGCCGGATATCGCGTTGAACTTCATCGGCGAACTCATCAGGCGCATCTTGCGCACGCCGAGGTCGCGAAGAATCTGCGAACCGGCACCGACCGTGCTGTAGGTGGCGGGGCTTGGCGAATGCTGGCGGTTGAGCTGGGCCAGCAGCTGCGGCCCGGTCAGAGGGTTGCCCAGCAAAAGAACCACGCCGCTTCCCGCCTTCGCCACCTCGCTCATTGCAGCCCGCAAGCTCCAGCGTCCCGGAACCGTGACCATCAGCAGGTCACGCAGCGGCTCCATGTTATGGACGCGAACCAGCGTCGGTTCTTCTGGTGATATCTCGCCGCGGGTCAGGGCCATGTGCACGGTGTCTTCCACACCGTCGCGGTAGGTGACCAACTTGAACTGACCCAACTCGGTTTCCAGCGGCTGCTCGGAAACACGTTCGACCGTGCGCTCGTGGATCATGCGGTAATGGATAAGGTCGGCGATGGTGCCGATCTTCAGCCCGTGCTGTTCGGCGAACAGCTCGAGCTCTGGACGACGTGCCATGGTGCCGTCGTCATTCATGATTTCGCAGATCACGCCGGATGGTTCGAAGCCCCCCATGCGCGCCAGATCGCAGGCCGCCTCGGTGTGCCCGGCGCGCGCCAGGACGCCGCCTGGTTGCGCCATGAGCGGGAAGATGTGTCCTGGACTGACGATATCGTCTGCTACCGCATTCTTTGCCACCGCAGCCCGCACGGTACGGGCTCGGTCAGCGGCGGAGATGCCGGTGGTCACGCCCACCGCAGCTTCGATGGACACGGTGAACTTGGTGCCGAAACCGGAGCCGTTGCGCGGCGCCATAAGCGGCAGTTGCAGGGTTTCGCAGCGCTCGCGTGTCATCGGCATGCAGATCAGGCCACGAGCGAAACGGGCCATGAAGTTGATGTGCTCGGCGGTCACGCATTCGGAGGCGACGATGATGTCGCCCTCGTTCTCGCGGTCTTCATCATCCATGAGGATGACCATCTTGCCAGCGCGGATGTCTTCGATCAGTTCTTCAGCGGTGTTCAGAGCCATTTGGCCAATCCTTCTATTCTTTACCGAGCCGGGTTCAGGTAGCCGTTTTCGGCCAGAAAGCTTTCGGTCAGACCGGAGGCATTCGGTTCAGCAGCCTTGTCGCCCATCAGCAGGCGCTCCAGGTAGCGCGCCAGCAGATCCACTTCCAGATTCACCTGCCGCCCGGGGCGATAGTCGACCATGATGGTTTCGGCCAACGTGTGCGGGACGATGGTGAGCTCGAACTCCGCACCGTTGACAGCATTGACCGTCAGGCTCGTGCCATCGACCGTGATCGAACCCTTGAGCGCGATGTACTTGGCCAGCTCGCGGGGTGCGCGGATGCGGAACTGAACGGCGCGGGCATTCTCCTCGCGCGATACCACTTCACCCACGCCATCGACGTGACCGCTAACCAGGTGCCCGCCGAGGCGGCTGGTCGGCGTCAGGGCTTTCTCGAGATTGACTCGACTGCCGGCCTTTAGATCGATGAAGGCCGTGCGGGCCAACGTCTCGCGGCTGACATCGGCCCAGAAGCCATTGCCCGGCAGCTCGACCGCGGTCAGGCAGACGCCGTTAACTGCGATGCTGTCGCCGAGCTTTACGTCGGCAAGGTCCAGTTTGCCGGTCTCGACCAGTACGCGGACATCACCACCCTTTGGCGTCATCGCACGAATTGTGCCGATAGATTCGATTATGCCTGTGAACATGCGGCCTCCCGTGGAAGGCAGTTGAAACGATGCATATGACGAACTCCTGTTTTGGATAAAACAGGGCGCTGCAGATCGATAGGGAGTAGACGCGCGCACGAATGGCGCCCGTCGAGGCATCCCGCTCTCTCTCATCCGGACTATACCGTCGGCCCCGGAATCACACCGGGTCTGCTGACCTTGTCGAAGACAAGCGCTCGCGGGCTAGGCAAGGAAAACTGCCATTACCGCCGGTGGGGAATCGCACCCCGCCCTGAGAACGTGGACCCTTTAAGGCCCGGCGCAGTTTTTACCATAGATGCGCTTATTCTGCAGCCGGCAAACGACCGTTCGAACCTTGAGCGCTTTCTGAAACATTATTTAACACGCCACGCAACTACCGCTGCGCTTGTTTGTCCATACCCATCGCAAAAGGTGCTCACTGTGCCTTTGCGTCTGCAAGACGATCAGGATGGAACGTCGCTCCCGCACTTCGTACCGACACGCCGAGCCAGGATCTGCTCGCATTTTTGCGATCCCAACGCGCAGCACAAAGGACACGATCAGGAAGAACGCTCCGGACCTTCATATGTGCCACGAGGGATGGGTATGTCAGGGGTTACGGCTACGGAAAACATGATGGCGGCCCAGGCTGCCGAGATCGACCGCAACGGCTATACGGTCATCGAAAACTATATTTCACAAGAAGAGCTGAGCCTGGCCCGCGCCTTCATCGAAGAGCAGGCCGCCAGGCATGAAGGCGAATATTTCGCCATACACGGCATAGAGGCTCTGAACGGCAGTATTGCAAGCGCGATGGCGCTTTCGGTTCCGTTCAAGGACATGCTTGCAGAGCTATACAGACGGCAGGCTGGGCGAGACGCTGCGCCAACTGAGCAGATCTTCCCGGTGATCCGCTGTTTGCAAGGCCGGAGCGGGCTCAAGCAATCGCACTTCTATCACTTTGACGCGACGGCGGTCACCGCGCTGCTGCCTCTGTTCATTCCAACCGAGGGCGAACACTGCGGCGATCTGATCATCTTTCCCAACGTGCGCCGGGTGCGCTTCAATGCGTTGCGCAACGTGATCCAGAAAGCCGTGCTGCACAACTCCGCAAGCCAAAAGCTGACTGCATTCGCAGTGCGCCGCGGCTGGCTAAAGCCGATCCGGCTGAAGCTGGAACCCGGCAACCTCTATCTGTTTTCAGGCTACCGGAGCCTGCACGCCAACGATGTGTGCGACCCGGCAATGCTGCGCGCTACCGTGCTGTTCCACTTCGGCAACCCGCACTATGAAAGCACTGTTGCGCGGTTCCTGTTGGGGGCCAACAAGCGCCGTGCCAAGCTGGATCACAATGGACTGCGCCCGGTTAACTGATCGCTCGTTTGGCATGAGCTGAGCGCGCACTCGACCGGCGCTCAGCGATTACGTTTCCATCGCTTATGCTGTGAAGCCCTGGACAGACCGACAAGGTGATCGCATTGACTGAGCAAACGGTGACGTATTTTCTTGAGATGACCTCGCCTTCGCAGCTTCGGCCCAAGCCAGTGCCGCAGGACTTGCTGATCAGCGAATGCGAGATCAAGCAGTTCCGCTTCAACCAGTTTCTCTACCAGCTGATTGGTGGCCCATGGCAATGGATCGAGCGACTTCAACAATCTGACGAAGCCTGGCGGCAGGAAATTGAAAACCCCGATCTTCGCACTTGGGTGGCCTACCACCGCGGCGCCATTGCCGGCTATTACGAACTGCGCCGTAACGGTGAGGACGTCGAGATACTTTATTTCGGGCTGGAAAGCGCTTTCTTTGGCCGAGGGTTTGGCGGTGGCCTGCTGAGCCATGCGATCACCAGTGCCTGGGAGTGGCCGGGGACCCGGCGCGTCTGGGTCCACACCTGCACCCTCGACCACCCGAGCGCCCTACAGAACTATCAGGCGCGCGGATTCGCGCTATATGACCAGCAAGTTGGCATCGAATAACGGCGGGATCGTGTGTCAGCTCGCCGGCACGGCGATGACTTTCCAGTCGTCGCCAACGGCCCGGATGTCCTTGATCTGCAGTTCTCGCGCTTCGCTCATGCGCTCCAGTGGCAGATCCAGCAGCGGTCGAGCCGCAGAACCCAGGAAATTGGCGGCAACGAACAACTGGTACTCATCGATCAAACCCAATGCTGCAAAGGCGCCTGCCAGACGTGGCCCTGCCTCGAGCAGAACCTCGTTGGCGCCACGGACCCCGAGCTCGCGTAGCAGCGCCAGAAGATCCACGTGCCCCGCATCACCCACCAAAGTCAGTAATTCGTGTCCCGCTGCCCGATAAGTTTCAGCCTGATCAGATCGAGTGCTCGCCACCAGCGCGGGGCCTGCCTGGAAGAACGGCGTGTCCAACGGCACGCGCAGCTGCCCGTCCACCAGCACCCGCAACGGAGGACGCTGCATGGCCAGCGCGGTCATCTCCTCATCGAGCCCTAACTCTGCCGCTCGGACGGTCAGCCTGGCATTGTCCATCAGCACCGTATCGGCGCCAGTCAACACCAAGCTCGATTGCGCACGCAGCCGCTGGACCTCGGAACGGGCCGCGGCCCCGGTAATCCACTGGCTTTCACCGCTGGCCATGGCGGTACGGCCATCCAGGCTCATGGCGAGCTTGGCCCGCAAATAAGGCAGGCCGGACTCCATGCGTTTGATGAAGCCGACATTCAGCGCTCGGGCATCAGTCTCCAGCACTCCACTTGAAACCTCGATCCCGGCGCTGCGCAAGCGCTCGAGGCCCCGCCCGGCTACTTGGGGATTGGGGTCCTGCATGGCTGCGACGACACGAGCGACGCCGGCGTTGACCAGGGCTTCGGCGCAAGGTGGCGTGCGCCCATGGTGGCTGCAGGGCTCAAGGGTGACGTAAGCAGTCGCACCGCGGGCGCGCTCGCCCGCCTGGCGCAACGCATGGACTTCGGCATGTGGCTCGCCTGTGCGCGCATGCCAGCCCTCGCCGACAAGCTCGCCATCCTTGACGATGACGCAGCCCACCCGCGGATTGGGATGCGTGGAGTACAGCCCTTTGCGAGCAAGCTGCAGCGCCAGGGCCATCCACGCGTGGTCTGTGGTGCTCATTCGGTTTTTACAGGCTCGCGTGACAGGCGTTCGATTTCCTCGCGGAATTCATTCAGATCCTGAAAACGTCGATAGACCGAGGCAAAGCGGATATAGGCAACTTCGTCGAGCTTCTGCAGCTCGACCATCACCAGCTCGCCGAGCACGCGCGACTTGATCTCGCGCTCGCCGGTTGCGCGCAGTCGATGTTTGATATGGGCGATGGCTTCTTCCAGCCGCTCGACGCTGACCGGTCTTTTTTCCAGCGCACGCTGCATGCCGGCGCGCAATTTCTCTTCATCGAACGGCTGACGGCTGCCGTCCTGCTTGATCAGCCGCGGCATGACCAGTTCGGCCGTTTCGAAAGTGGTGAAACGCTCGCCACAGGCGAGGCACTCACGGCGGCGACGCACCTGATCGCCCTCGGCTACGAGGCGCGAGTCGATGACTTTGGTGTCATGTGCACCACAGAAGGGACAATGCATGGGTCAGAGCTGTCAGACGTCGGGAGGGCCATGGTAGCGCATCCCGCCGGCAAGACAAATCGGGCGGATTGTTGCTATACAGGCGCGCATTAACGCCACGTTCTGGAGTTCTCCGTGCAGTTACGCCCACTTGTTCTGCCTGCTTTGATAGTGATGCTGTTTGGCTGCTCCAGTGAGCAGACCCAGCGCCCGACTGCACCCGTGACATTCGAGGAGCTGCCGCAGGAAACGACGCTGATGCACGAGCTGCACGGCAGCCTGATCGGTGTGCCAGCCGACAGTGAGGTCGAGTTGGCCCTGCTCGAAGTCAATCGCCGTGACCAGCCTGACCGCCTGCTCAGCAATGTGCAGTTGCAAGGCCGAGGCAGCGATCTGCCCTTCATCCTCAAGTTCAACGCCGAGGAGTTTCCCAAGGAACAGAAGGTTGAACTACGCGGGCGGGTAACGCGTTCAGGTCAGTTGATCATGAGCCTGCCTGCCGTCGATATCACCAGCTCGGCCACTCAGTCGCTGGGCCCGTTGCGTCTGGTGCCAGCACCTTGACGCCACCGGCTGAATTGCAGGCAGCGCTGACTGACCTGCTGGGTGATGCGCGGCTGTGCGTCGAATCGCTGCCCGATACCGATGTACGCCTGTGGCTGATCGATGCCGCCAACATGGAACGCGCTTTCAGCCCCGAGGAAACCCGACGGATCCTCCATGCCCCTCCTTACTGGTGCTTCTGCTGGGCGAGTGGGCTGGTGCTTGCGCGTTGGCTGGCGGCGAATCCCGAATGGGTCCGCGGCAAACGCGTACTGGACTTCGGGTCTGGATCGGGCGTTGCCGCTATCGCCGCAGCGAAGGCTGGGGCTGTCGAAGTGGTGGCCTGTGACCTTGACCCGCTGGCCTTGGCCGCCTGTCGCGCCAATGCCGAGCTGAATGGTGTGCAGCTCTGCTATTCGCAGGACTTCTTCGCTGAAGCAGATCGCTACGACCTGATCATCGTCGCGGACGTGCTCTATGACCGCGAAAATCTCCCTTTGCTGGATCAGTTCCTCACCCGTGGTCAGGTTGCGCTGGTCGCCGATTCCCGCGTCCGTGACTTTCAGCACCCCTTGTACGAACGCCTGGATGTGCTCGACGCCTGCACCTGGCCGGATCTGGCCGAGCCTGCAGAATTTCGGCGTGTAAGCCTCTACCAGGCTGACCGCCGCGCGGCCGCCGAGTCGACGATAGTCGGCTGAACCTACCGCAAGCAGCAGTCATGCCGAGAAAGGAGGAGCACACCATGGCCAGCGAGAAACCTCTGCGCCTGTTCTTCGCCCTGGGCTGCCCGCCTGCATTGGCGGACAATATCTGCAGCTGGCGCGACAGCCTGCCGCTGGCCGGCAGACCTGTAGCCAAAGACAACCTGCATCTGACCTTGGCGTTTCTCGGCAGCCAGCCCACGACAGCGCTAGACGGTTTCAAGGATCTAGGCGATCAACTGCGCGGCACCAGCTTCTACCTGCGCCTGGATCAGGTGCAGACGATTGGCAATGGCTTCCTGTGCCTGACGCCAGGCTTACCCCCACCCCCTTTACTCCAACTGGTCGACAATTTGCGTACAGGCCTGTCTTCCCTGGGTATGGTTCCAGACTCGCGGCCTTTTCTGCCGCACGTGACGCTGGCACGCGAGGCCGTTATGCATCAGCCGCACTTCGCGTCGGAAGCATTCGAATGGCGCGTGAATGGCTACGGCCTGTTCCGCTCGGAAAATACCGAATCGGGCGTACGCTACGATGAACTGGTGCACTGGCCCCTAGCGGCTACGAGCGGCTGACCATTACGGCCTTGCTTCCGCTTCGGCCCGCCCCCACTTAACATGCTCGCCTCATTTCGCACGCGCAGATTCCGAGACCTCCGATGAGCCAGACCCCCTACATCTTCGACGTGACCGGTGCCAACTTTGAGCAACTGGTGCTGGAAAACTCCTTTCACAAACCGGTGCTCGTGGACTTCTGGGCCGAATGGTGCGCGCCGTGCAAGGCGTTGATGCCGCTGCTAGCGAAGATCACCGAGGAGTACCAGGGCGAGTTGGTGCTGGCGAAGGTCAACTGCGATGTCGAGCAAGATGTGGTCGCCCGTTTCGGCGTTCGCAGCCTACCAACCGTCGTGCTGTTCAAAGATGGCCAACCGGTGGACGGTTTCGCCGGTGCTCAGCCCGAATCCGCGATACGCGCGATGCTGGCACCGCATGTACAGGCACCCGCCGAGCCTGAAGCCGATCTGCTGGAGTCTGCACAGGCAATGTTCGCCGAAGGCCGTATCGGTGACGCGGAGAACCTGCTCAAGCAGTTGCTGACCGAGGATAACGAAAACGCTGCAGCGCTGATTCTTTATGCGCGCTGCCTGGCCGAGCGTGGCGAACTGGGCGAAGCCGAAGCTGTGCTCAATGCGGTGAAGGGGGACGAGCACAAGCAGGCGCTGGCCGGCGCCCGTGCGCAGCTGACTTTTCTTCGCCAAGCCAAGGATTTGCCTGAAGTCGCCGATCTCAAAAGCCGCCTCGCCCAGAACGCCGACGACGATGAAGCAGCTTATCAGCTGGCCATCCAGCAACTGGCGCGCCAGCAACACGAAGCCGCGTTGGATGGGCTGTTGAAGCTCTTCGTACGCAATCGCGGTTACGCCGAAGGCCTGCCGCACAAAACGTTGTTGCAGGTATTCGACCTCCTAGGCAGCGACCACCCGCTGGTCACCACCTACCGCCGCAAGCTGTACCAGGCGCTGTATTGATCCCCAGATGAATCAATGGGTATCGCTCCGCTCAACGCCATCCTACGACGTAGTGAGCCGATCCGTAGGGTGGATGGCGCTCTTTTCATCCACCGGTGCCAACGCTCGGTGGATCGATGACGCGGTATCCACCCTACGAAGCCACGCTACGACGTGCAGCGGACTTATCCGTAGGACTGGTTGAGCCTGCGATACCCATCGAAGCTGAACCTGGCTTCCGAAACCACACGCCTCAGCTCAACGACCGCAGCAGCTCGGCACAATCGCGCGCATGCAGCTCGGTCAGTTCCGGCCAGGGATTCTCCGGAAGATTGACCAGCACTCCGCGCGCACCGGCGGCACTGGCACATTCCAGGTCAAATCGGAAATCACCCACCATCACCAGTTCCTGCGGCTCGACACCCCATTTCTGAGCGAGATGCAGCAAGCCACCGGGATCGGGTTTTGGCGGCGCTTCGTCTCGCCCGAGGATGTCTTCGCTGGCGAAGCAGTCGCCCATCCCCACCGCCTGCAGTGTCACCAGCGCCAGCTCATGCGCATTGCGAGTCAATACGCCGAGGCGGCATCCCCGATCACGCAACGCATGCAGAAGCTCGCGCGCACCCGGTGCCGGGCTAGCGGCGTAGGCAAGCTCCCGCTCATGTTCGAGTAGCCAGGCGCGTTTGCTGGCGGCTTCGTCAGCCGGCAGCGCGGCAAGATGGTGGAGGATGTCGTCCTCTTCGGGAATGTCCAGCGCGCGCTTGATCGCCGGAAAATCGTGCACCGCCAGCGTCAGGGTGCCGTCCATATCGAACACCCAATGCCGCGCCTGCGCCAGGCTCACTTCCAGTCCTCACGCACGCGAATCAGCCCTTCCTGCGCGACCGAGGCGACCAACTGACCGGCGCGGTTGAAGATGCTGCCACGCGCGAATCCGCGCGCATTGCCTGCCCAGGGGCTGTCCATCGAGTAAAGCAGCCACTCGTCCGCACGCACTTCGCGGTGAAACCAGATGGCATGGTCAAGGCTCGCCAGCTGGATGAACTTGCTCCAGGAGCTGACACCATGCGGCTGCAGCGCAGTCCCGATGAAGCTGAAGTCCGATGCGTAGGCGACCAGGTATTTATGCAGTGCAGGGTTATCCGGCAGCGAGCCGTCGGCGCGGAACCAGATATGCCGGATCGGCTCGATCGGCTGGGGGTTTATCGGGTCCTGCAAGGTCACCGGCCGGATCTCGATGGGCTTGGGCCGGCGGAGCTTTTCCGCGACCCGTGCAGGCACCAGCGGCGTCAACTTGTGCAACAGTTCCCACTCGCTGAGCAGATTCTCCGGCCCAACCACTTCTGGCATCGGCAACTGATGCTCGAAGCCCGTCTCATCGGCCTGAAACGAGGCGCTGCAGGTGAAGATGGTCTGACCTTTCTGGATCGCACTGACCCGACGAGTGGTGAAACTGCCGCCATCGCGTACCCGATCCACGTCATAGACCACCGGCTGATGGGAGTCTCCTGGCCGTAGGAAGTAGCCATGCATGGAATGCACATGCCGCTCAGGCGCGACAGTCTGGCTGGCAGCTGACAGCGCCTGGCCGACCACCTGGCCGCCGAACAGCTGCGGAAACCCCAGATCCTGACTGGCACCGCGGAACAGGTTCTCTTCTATTCGCTCCAGCGACAGCAGGTTGACCAGCGTGTCTAGGGTGTCGCTCATGGTTTTGTTCCTTTATGAATTACGGGCACGGGGCAGGTGCGCAATGTTACGGATTCCGCCATGACCGCTCCACTGGTTGCGCTTATCGACGAATGTCGGCCCAGACGTCCCTCGTGATCCGGTACAGCCTGTGGGGGCGTAACGGATGCCCGGCGGAGATATGCGGATGCTCGAAGTCATCCGCCGGCTCGTGTTGCATGCCCAGCGCCTCCATCAAACCCAGCGAAGGCTCATTCACTGCGGCGGTGTAAGCCACTACTTCCGCTAGCTGCAACCGGTCGAACGCGCATGCCAGAGACGCCTCTGCCGCCTCTTTGGCAAGGCCCTGGCCCCAATGCTCGTGAGCGAGCCGCCAGCCGACCTCCACCGCTGGGCAGAACGGCAACTGCAAGCGACTCCAGGCCAAGCCGGCCAATCCGATCAGGCGCCCGTTCTCCTTGAGTTCCAGGGCCCAAAAGCCAAATCCGTATCGCGCGAAGTGAATCCGGCAACGGGCCATTGCTGCTGCGCAATCATCGCGCGAGAGCAATCCGGGAAAATAGCGCATCACCAGCGGGTCAGCGCAGAGTTCTGCCAGCGGGTCCAGATCCGAGTCACGCCACGCACGTAGGCGTAGACGCGGCGTGTCCAGTTCGATGCGTTCCATCGGTTTGCCCATACGGTTTCCTTGAAGAGAGAAATACCTGCTCTGCATACTGGCTGCTGATCTCCTCAGGCGCCAATCGATGTCCCTGCCGCTGGTATTCCATGACGATTACAGCCCTCAGTTGCCGCCTGGCCATCGCTTCCCGATGGAGAAGTTCCGGCTGCTGCGTGACCATCTTGTCGAGCGCGGCCTGACCACCGACCAGGCGTTATTACGCCCTGAATTGTGTTCAGCCGATATCCTGGCACTCGCACATGATCGCCATTATGTCGAACGATACTGCTGCGGCGACATGAGTCGCGAGGAGTTGCGGCGCCTCGGCCTGCCCTGGAGCCCGGAACTGGCCCAGCGCACGGTTCGTGCAGTGGGTGGGTCCCTGCTCGCCGCTGAGCTGGCATTGCAGCACGGGCTGGCCTGCCACCTGGCGGGCGGCACCCACCATGCCCATCATGACCACGCCTCGGGGTTCTGCATCTTCAATGACCTGGCAATCATCGCCCTGTCGCTGTTGGAAAGTGGTCGTGTCGGGCGTGTGTTGATCTTCGACTGCGATGTTCACCAGGGCGACGGCACGGCACGAATTCTCGAAGATACCGCCGACGCGGTGACGGTCTCGCTGCATTGCGAGAAAAACTTTCCCGCACGCAAGGCCCGCAGCGACTGGGACATCGGCTTGCCGCCCGGCATGGGCGACGCCGAATACCTCAAAGTCGTCGATGACACCCTCAGCTACCTGCTGCCGCTGTATCAGCCAGACCTGGTGATTTACGACGCCGGCGTGGACGTCCACCGGGACGATGCACTGGGCCTGCTGAATCTGAGCAATGAAGGCCTGGCCATGCGGGACACGGCGGTGATCGATCACTGCCTGGGAAGGGATATCCCGGTGGTAGGCGTGATTGGCGGCGGTTACGACAAGGACCGCGCCCTGCTCGCTCGCCGGCATGCACAATTGCATTTCAGCGCCGACGACGCCTGGAAACGCTACGGCCTGCGCTGACGGAGCACCACTGGTCATACCAATTCAGATTGCGCGGAACTTAGATAGGGGTTAATGCCCTTAACTCTATGTATGGGAGACCTGTACAGCACATTTCCGCGCTGTAGCGAGCACTCGTCATATAACGACTAGGAATGATGATGCTCGAAGCCGACCGCGACACTATTGCTTATCAAAGCGTCCGCAACCGCTATTTCCCACACGCATCATGGAGTGCCGTATTCGCCGGCATTGCACTGGCACTCGTAGTTTCGTTGCTGTTGCACTTGCTGGGCACAGCCATAGGCGCCTCCACGATCGATCCCGCAACGGAACATAATCCAGTCGCCGGTCTGGGAATGGGTGCAATCATCTGGATGGTGCTTGCTGGGGTCATCTCGCTCGCCATCGGCGGTTATGTCGCCGGCCGCATGGCGCCCCGTCACGGCATGCTGCACGGCCTGCTGGTTTGGGCGGTCACTACACTGGTTACGGTGTACTTGATTGCAAGCCTGGTAGGTTCGGCAGTCTCGGGCGCGGCCAGCATGGCAGGCTCGACCGTACAGGCCGTTGGCTCAAGCGTCGCTTCGATGGCACCTGCCATAGGCGGCGAAATCAAAGAGCAGGTCAATGAGGCCGACATCGATCTGGACCTGAGCGATATCCAGGCCGAGGTCAAGCAGGCGCTGCGTCAGACCGGCAAACCCGAACTTGCCCCTGAAAACCTTGAGCAAGACGCCGAACAGGTTCAGCAACAAGCGCAAAATCGCGCTGAGCAGACCAAACAGAATCCTGAACAGGCTGACGAGCAACTCTCTGCACTCTTCGATCACATCAAGGAGAGAGGCGAGGAAACCTTGAACGCTGCTGACCGCGAAGCCATGGTCAACCTGATCCAGGAGCGCGGCAACATGAGCCAGCAGGAAGCTGAGCAAATGGCGACCGAGATCGAACAGCAGTATCAGGAGGCGTACGTCAAGTTCAAGGAGCTGCAGGCTCAAGCTGAGCAAAAAGCCCGTGAAATTGCTGACCAAGCTGCCAAACGTGTATCGCAAGCCAGCTGGGCACTGCTGATCATGATGCTGATCACCGGTGCAGTTGCAGGCTTTGCGGGCATGTTCGGCTATCGCCGTCAGCCCAAGCAGAACGACGCGGTTTAAGCCTCACCAACCCCGGCGCTCCATGCGCCGGGGCTTTTCATCTTTTCCACCACGTCACGCCCTCTCCAATCCCGCTGCACCCAAATCGCAATGCCCCCCTACCCGATGAACCGTTAGAATGCCGGCCTTTCAGCCAGGCGTCCGGACCCATGCCGACCCCCTCCACACCTGCTCGTATTGCCATCATCGGCGGCGGCCCCGCTGGGCTAATGGCCGCCGAAGTTGCAAGCAAGGCCGGCGTTGCGGTCGACCTGTATGACGCCATGCCCTCGGTAGGGCGCAAATTCCTGCTGGCTGGCGTGGGCGGGATGAACATCACCCACTCCGAAGCCTTCGAGCCGTTCGTCACGCGTTACCGCGAACGCGCACCCGACATCCGCCCACTGCTGGAAAGTTTCACCCCGCAAGCACTACGCGACTGGATTCACGGCCTGGGTATCGACACATTCGTCGGCAGCTCCGGCCGCGTCTTCCCCACCGACATGAAAGCCGCACCATTGCTGCGGGCCTGGCTGCGGCGGTTACGTGATAACGGCGTGCGCATTCATACGCGTCACCGCTGGCTGGGCTGGAACGCCGACGGCAGCATGCGCCTGGACAGTCCGGACGGCGAAATCAGCATCGCCGCCGATGCCGTGCTGCTCGCTCTTGGAGGCGGCAGCTGGGCACGCCTGGGATCGGACGGCGCCTGGGTTTCGCTGCTGGAGGAACAGGGCATCGCTATCAGCCCGTTGCGGCCAGCAAACTGCGGCTTCGAGGTGGCGAGCTGGAGCCAGCACTTGCAGCAGAAATTCGCTGGCGCTCCGCTTAAAACCGTCAGTCTCGCTCTCGCAGGCAATCCGCCGCGCAAGGGCGAGTTCGTGGTGACCGCCAGCGGTATCGAAGGCAGCCTGGTGTATGCGCTTTCTGCCGAGATCCGCCAGGCTATCGAGCATGACGGCAGCGCCACCGTCATGCTGGACCTGCTACCCGACCACTCGTTGGACAAAGTCATACGGGCCCTGAGCAAACCGCGTGGGTCGCAATCGATGGCCAAGCACCTCAAGCGCCAGCTCAGCCTAGACGGCGTAAAGGCTGGGCTGCTGAGGGAGCTGAGCCCGACGGATGCATTCGATGACCCGCAGCGCCTGGCGAGCGCCTTGAAAGCGCTGCCCATCCCCCTGGTCCGCCCTCGCCCGCTGGATGAAGCCATCAGCAGCGCGGGCGGTGTGCCTTTCGAAGCATTGGACGAAGCCCTGATGCTACGCCAGATGCCCGGCGTGTTCTGCGCAGGTGAAATGCTCGACTGGGAAGCACCAACCGGCGGCTATCTGCTGACGGCCTGTTTCGCCAGCGGCCGCGAAGCCGCACAGGGCATGTTGCGCTGGTTAGCTGGGCGCTAGCGCTTCTTCGCGGGCTTGCCGCCGCCCAGGCTCGGAACCTTGCGAATAGGCTTGGCGTTGGGCTTTTCGCTTTCATCGAACCAGTTGCCCAGATGGACACGGCCTTTGCTCGCGCCGTCCTTGGGTTTTTTCGGCTTCTTGGGCTTCTTGATGATCTGCCCGCCGGGCTGGGTGGTCGGGACGCGGTGATCGGGCACGAACCCTGGCTCGTCGTGTCGCGGCAGAACCTGCTGAATCAGGGTTTCGATGGCGGCCAGCTGATCCACTTCATCAGCGGCGACCAGCGACACCGCCTCGCCTGTCGCGCCGGCGCGGCCGGTACGTCCAATGCGGTGCACGTAATCTTCGGCGACGGTGGGCAGGTCGAAGTTGACCACCTGCGGCAGGTCATGGATGTCCAGACCACGCGCCGCCACGTCAGTCGCCACCAGCACCTGCACTTCTCCAGCCTTGAAGCGCTCCAGCGCCCGCAACCGTGACGCCTGCGGCTTGTCGCCGTGGATCGCATCGCTGGATATTCCCTGTGCCTGCAGCTCCTCTACCAGCTGGTCGACGCCCTTGCGCGTCTTGACGAACACCAGCACCTGCCCCCAGCGCTTTTCCACCAGAAGGTGCAGGAACAGCTCGGACTTGCGCTTCTTGTCCACCGGCACCAGCCACTGCTTCACCGTCTTGGCGGCAGCATTGCGCGGGCTGACTTCGATGGACAGCGGGTCGCGCAGCAGCTTCTGCGCCATCTGCCGGATCGCGTCGGAGAAGGTCGCGGAAAACAGCAGGGTCTGGCGCTTCTTAGGCAGGGCGCTGAACAGCGCGTCCAGCTCTTCGGAAAATCCGAGGTCCAGCATCCGATCGGCCTCATCCAGCACCAGCGCTTGCACCTGGCCGAACTTAACTGCGTTCTGGCGATACAGGTCGAGCAGGCGGCCCGGCGTTGCCACCAGTACGTCGATGCCTTTACGCAGCGCCATCATCTGCGGGTTGATGCTGACGCCGCCGTAAACCGCATAGGTGCGCAGCGGCAGGTCTTGACCGTAGGTTCTGAAGCTCTCATGCACCTGCTCTGCCAGCTCACGGGTCGGCACCAGCACCAGCGCCCGGACTGAATTGCTCGTCACTTGCGGCCCTTCATGCAACAGACGTTGCAGCAACGGCAACGCGAAACCGGCCGTCTTGCCAGTGCCGGTCTGCGCCGCAGCCATAAGGTCGCGGCCCTTGAGCACGGCGGGGATGGCCTTGGCCTGAACCGGCGTCGGCTGGGTGTAATCGAGCGATTCGAGGGTGAGCAGCAGCTGGTCGATCAGGCCGAGTGAGGCGAAGGTCATGGCGAAAACCGGGAGTACGAAAACGAGGTGCGCAGTTTACTCGCAAAGGACGCTGGAAGCTGAGCGTAGGGTGGATGTCGCTTTCTACATCCACCGTTCGCCGCAGAATGGGACATGCGCCACCGGCAGCCCCAGGAGAGATGGGCCAAGGCGCTATCGCAGAAGCAGCTTGCCCTCGATGGGCACGTAGCGAGTGGCGGCACGAATCAGCGAGTTGGCCGTCAGGCCCGGCGCGCCATAGGCTGTCGCGTCAACACCACCGGCACGCACGCGATCGAGCAGCAAGTCGAAATCGCCGTCGCCCGAGGCCAGCACCACTTCATCGACACGCGGCACCACATCCAGCACGTCGATGGTGATTCCCACGTCCCAGTCGCCCTTGGCTGAGCCGTCGCTGCGCTGGATGTAAGGCTTGAGCTTCACCGTGAAACCAAGGTTGCGCAGGATCTGCTGGAACTGCTGCTGCTTGGCGTCGCCTCGGTCGATTGCGTAGGCATACGCCTCGACGATCTCGCCGCGCTCGCTGAGCTCAGCCCAAAGCGCGGAATAGTTGAAATGGCAGCCGTGAGCCTGGCGCACCGTGTAGTAGAGGTTCTGCACGTCGGCAAACAAGGCGATCTTCTTCACGCGATGACCTGAGCGGAGGAATGGCCGCTCAGTATGGACGGCAATGGCACGCATGTCGCCGACCGGCGGCTTGGGCTAAAGTGCGCGCCTGTTTTCAAGAGTTATCTGCATTGCGATGAATGTCCTGACCATCCTCCGAGACGCCTGGTTTTTCTACTCACGTAACCTGGCCTCCATCGTGCGCCTCTGCCTGCCGCTGATCGTGCTAGAGAGCTGCACACGTCTGGCCGTCAGCCACCTGTTCGGCAAGGACGTCATGCCGGCGCAGGAACTGCTGATCGGACTGGTCTTCTACCCGCTGTACATCGCAGCGCTGATCCTGTTTCTCGACGCGCGCAGCCGTGGCTATGCGCCGCCGCTGCGCGAAGTAATGAAGCGCGCATTGCCACTGTGGCCGACGATGGCCGTGCTGGCCGGGCTCGGCACCCTGCTGATCATGCTCGGCGCTTCGCTGTTCGTGCTGCCCGGCCTCTGGGTAATGGTCAAGATCGCATTTGCCGAGTACCTGCTCGTGCTGCGCGGCCTGAGCCCGCTGGCGGCCTTGAAACAGAGCTTTCTCGAAACCCGTGGTCACTTCCTGCTCGTGCTCGGTTGCATCATGGCGGTGCTGCTGCCCTTGTGGCTTCTGGAGGCCTGGATCGCAGCACAACTGTGGGCCGGCGAAAACGCGCCGGGCCCTGTCGCTGTACTGGTGGACAGCGTCGTCGGCGTGGTGCAACTGCTGGCAACCGTGGTGCTGTTCCGCTGCTTCATGCTCTGCAGTCCGCCAATGATCGCGCGCGACGAGCAAAGTTGAGGATGCACGCGGCAAATGTCGCTCTGCCAGTCTAGGCTTGGGCTCCACCCTTTGCGGAGGCCCTCTCATGACAGATCAGAATCCCAGCATACTTTCCCATGTCTCCCTGGGCAGCAACCGCTTCGATGAGGCTGCTGCCTTCTATGACCAGGCGCTCGCCACTCTTGGCTGCAAGCGCATCATGGCGCATCCAGGCGCTATCGCCTGGGGCCGTGAATATCCAGAGTTCTGGTTGCAGACGCCAATCGACGGCAAACCGGCCAATGTAGGCAACGGTACTCATATCGGCTTCTTCGCAGCGGACAAGGCGTCAGTCGATGCCTTTCATCGCGCGGCCCTTGCCGCTGGGGCTACCGATGAAGGTGCTCCAGGGCCACGGGAAGAGTATGGCGAACCTTATTACGGCTGCTTCGTCCGCGACCTCGATGGCCACAAGATCGAAGCCGCCTATTGGGACATCGAACTGATGCAGCGCCTCTACGACGGGGCGCCGCCGCGCTGACGCCCCTACAGCCTAGCCAGTGCCCTGCGTGTTTCGAGCACCTGCCAGCCGTGGGAGCAGCAGGTGCTCGAAAGCCCGCGGAAAACAGCGCGCAACCAGCCGAGCACGCCAGTCGAGATTGGACAACACCAGTAACTGACGCCTTTTCAAAGCGCCCTGATAGATCGATTCAGCCACGTCCTGCGGCGAGGCCACTCGCCCTACGGCCAGCGCCGGCTGCGGGGCGGTCGAACCGTCACCGACCAGTACGTTCTTGCGCAGATCGGTCGCGGTATAGCCCGGACACACCAGCATCACATTGACATCTGTATCGGCGAGCTCGGTGCGCAGGGTCTCGAAAAGTCCGTGCAGGGCATGCTTGCTGGCGTTGTAGGCGCCACGGTCAGGCACCGGCGCGTACTGCGAAAGCGAGCTGAGCACGATGATCTGCCCATTGCGGGCGACGAGGCTCGGCAGCGCAGCCTGGGTGCAATGCAGCGCCCCGTAGAAGTTGACTGCCATGATCCTTTCGAACACCGCCAGGCTGGTCTCGGCGACACGGCTGCGATGAGTGATGCCGGCGTTGTTGATCAGCACGTCGATCCCGCCGAAGCGCTCAACCACCAGGGCCACCGCCTGCTGCACGGCAGCCACGTCCGAAACATCGCAACGCAGGCCGAGGGCATCGGCATTGTGGTGATCGACCAGATGCTGCACCAGCCCGTCGATGGCGTTCTGATCGAGATCGAAGATCACCACGCGCGCACCTGCCTGGGCCATTCGTTCAGCAAGCGCACGGCCGATCCCGGCGCAGCCGCCGGTAATCAACACCACCTTGCGGTCGAACACCTTGTTGGTGAATACCTTGCGATACATAGACCTCTCCATGATTAATCCCGGCTACCGCACCATCAACGCGCGGCACCGCTCTGGCTTCAGCATAGCCAGCCCATTACCGGTCCGTCGCGTGTGGCTGGGTCCGCTCGGCCGAAGGCGTTGTTGCATGCACCAATCTGGACAGCCGCTCGCCGGGCGACCATGCTGCTAGAGCGTCAACCGCAAGGGGCAGTGAATTACCTTGAAGTCATTATTCTGGATACTGATTGCAGCGACTCTGGCTGGACCCTGCATGGCCACAACCGAGACGGAGCCTGCAAGAACACTGACGGTCGGCTTTTACGATTTTCCGCCAGCGATCTACAGTGATCCTCAGGGCCAAGCACAGGGGCCGCTGGTAGATCTCACCCGCCGGGTGATCGAACAGGCGGGTTATCAAGCGTCGTTTCGCGGGTTGCCGAGCGCGCGACTGTACGCAGCGCTGCAGAACGGCACTATCGATCTCTGGCCGGGAGCGCCCGGCAAACCGGAACTGCAAGCCGACACCCTGGAAGGGCGTGAGACACTCGCCCGAATCAACCTCAACCTGTATCACCGACCCGACACGCCGTCGCCCACGGTGCCAGACAGCCTGCGCAAGCGTGGCGTCATCATCATTGGTGGCTACAACTACTGGCCACAGGTGAATCAGATGCTGCGCGACCCGGCGTTGGAGATACGCCTGCATCGCACTGCCACGCACGCCTCGGCGCTGGAGATGCTCAAGCACCGCCGCGCTGATTACCTGCTCGATTACGAGGCACCGGTCAACCAGACGCTGGCGCGTCTCGGGTTGGGCCCACTGCCGTATATCCAGATGCACAAGGTGGCCATTCGATTCATCGTCTCGCGTCACATGGACGACAGTCAGGCCGTGGTCGATGCGCTGGATCGGGCCTATGCCGAAATGGCAGCAGCCGGTGAAGACCTCGATCTGCCAGAGCAATAGCCGCAGGCGCGAGGAAACTCACCTGCTTACTGATCCGGCATCAGCATTTCGGGCACCTCGCGCCGGGCAACGAACAACTCGTCGACCAACCGTGTCACCTCCGCCTCGTTGCGAACCCGGTACCACTTGCCGGCCGGATAGACGCTCAGCGTCGGGCCCTGATCGCAGGGGAACTGGCACTGCGTCCGAGTGATGTGGACGCCACCGGCGCATTCGAGCTTGCCGGCAGCCTTGAGCTTTTCCCTTAGCCCCTTCCACAGCGGCAAGGCACCGCGACGTGTGCAACGCGGGCCATTGCATAGCAGCACGCGGTGCTCATGCAGGGGAATCTTCGACCAGGCGTGCACATCTGGAAGCGGTGCGACGTCGGTGCACGGCAGGTGCAACTCCGGTCGGTCTATCAAGGCGCAGGCCGCTTCGACGGGCAGCGCCTCGGCGGTGCCAATTGCACTGGCCACGAAGATTTGCTCAGCGCCTTCGAGCTGCACGAGTTCGCTACGCAGCCAGTCAAGATGAGCGCTGCTCGATTGCGGCTCGAGGTCGATCACCAAGAGTGGCCGACCGCTTTCACTGACCGCATTCCACAGCGGTTCGTAGCCTGAGCCTGTATCGATCACGTCCCGCAGCGCTTGTTCGTCGCGCAAAGCAGCCAGACGTGCACGGAATACTTCGGCGAACGAGCCTTCAGACAGGTCGGGACCGACGAACAGGACGCGGGCGTAGGGTGAATCAGCGGTAGTCATTGGCTCTCTCCTTAGCGGCGCGCAGCATAGCAGCGACGGGCGAAGGCGAGCGATCAGGCGCTGGAATCGACGCCGACGGTTTTGAGCGCCGAAAACAGTTCATCACGGCGTGCGAATTCCCGGCTCACCGCCGGTAGCAACGGGCGACGCAGGAGCAGGACCGGCAGGCCCCGCTCACGAGCCACCTGCAGTTTGGGTTCGGTGGAGTCGCCGCCGCTGTTCTTGCTGACGAGCACATCGCAATTCAGCCGGTCGAACAGCTGCCGCTCGGCCTCAAGGTCGAACGGACCGCGGTCGCCGATAATTTCGGCTCGGTCAGTCGATGCCTGTGCGTCCAGGCAACGAACTGTCCAGTGTTGGTGTTCAGGAATTTCGTGCAGGTGCGCCAGCGGCTCGCGGCCGAGCGTGAAAAACGGTCGCTGGAAATCGCCCAGGGCGCCGATCAGCTCAGCCCAGTCGTTCACCTCGTGCCAATTGTCCCCCTCGCCTGCTTGCCAGGCCGGGCGGCGTAACGCCCAGCATGGAATTCCCGCCTGTTCCGCCGCGATTGCTGCATTGGCGCTGATCTGCGCCGCGTAGGGGTGCGTGGCATCGACCAGCAGCTCGATACGTTCCGCCGCGATGAAGGCAGCCAGCCCCTGCGCACCGCCAAAACCGCCTACGCGGACCTGGCACTGGAGGTCGCCGGGCACGCGTCCCAGACCGGCCAGACTGTAAACATGCGAGGAGCCAAGGCCGCGAGCAAGACGCAAGGCATCGCCCGTGCCGCCGAGCAGGAGGATGCGGGTCATCGCGGCTTCTCGACCTGCAACAGCGTGATCGGCAACGCTCCACGCCAGGTATCGAAACCGCCCAGCGGCTGCGCATGCGCCACGGATATCCTCGTCAGCTCGCCGCCGATGCGTTCACGCCAGCTCATCAGCAGCGCCTCGCTCTGCAAGGTCACCGCATTGGCCAGCAACCGCCCGCCCGGTTTAAGGCTGGCCCAGCATTGCTCCATCACGCCCGGAACCGTAACGCCGCCGCCGATGAAGATCGCATCCGGCTCGGGAAGGCCTGCCAGTGCCTCCGGCGCCCGGCCTGCCACCAGACGCAACGCTGGAACGCCCAGCGCGTCGCGGTTGTGTTCGATATGGGCCTGACGCCCTGCATCGGCCTCCACCGCGATCGCCCGGCAACTGGCATGCGCACGCATCCATTCGATGCCAATGGAACCGCAACCGGCGCCGACGTCCCAAAGCAACTCGCCCGGCATGGGTGCGAGCCGAGCCAAGGTCAGCGCGCGGACGTCCCGCTTGGTCAGTTGGCCGTCGTGTCTATAGAGCTGATCGGCAAGACCGGGTGTGAGCGGCAGGCGCTGGGCATTCGAGTCCGCTACGCATTCAACAGCCAACAGATTCAGATCGGCAATCACATCGAATGACCAGTCCGCTGCAAGGCAATCCAGCCGCCGTTCCCTGGCGCCGCCCAGATGCTCAAGCGCGGTCAGACGGCTCGCGCCAAAGCCCCGATTCGTCAGCAATTGCGCCACCTGAGTGGGGCTGGTTCCGTCGTTGCTGAGGATCAGCAGCCGCACACCAGGAGATATTTTGGCGCTCAGTGCCGCGAGCGGTCTGGCAACCAGGGATAGCACCTCCGTTTCCTGCAGCTCCCAGCCAAGACGTGCCGCGCCCAACGAGACTGACGACGGCGCTGAGAACACCCGCATCTCATGTGCATCCAACTGCCGCGCGAGCGTGGCGCCAATGCCATAGAACATGGGGTCTCCACTTGCCAGCACGCATAAAGGCGACCCGCGACCTGAAAGCACCGGTTCCAGGCTGAACGGCTTCGGCCAGCACTCTCCCAGGCCCTGCAGGTGATCGGGCAACAGCGCCAGCTGCCGATCACCGCCGATGATGCGTGTTGCCTCACCGAGAGCCTGCCGAGCCGCTTCGCCGAGCCCGGCCCAGCCGTCTTCGCCGATCCCCACCACCGTCAACCAGGGCGTCATCCCGCCTCTCCATCACAATGCCAAGCCTTCGTCGGGACAGGCTTGGCTGTCGCGTCGTCCGGCAAAGCGGGCATAATAGCGCCTTCGTCGGTGCCCGCCGCGACCACGCCAAGGGCCTAAGAGGGAATACGGAGCGATCTGATGATCGTGACCGAGCTGCCCCCGCAACTGTAAACAGCGAATCCTCCGCATACACGCCACTGGGAAACCGGGAAGGCCGCGGATGATGAAGACCTGTCAGCCAGGAGACCTGCCGACGACGCTGGTCGCGAGTGCCAACATCGGGCGGGGTGTACCGATGCCAACTGAGTTCAACGAACTCTCCCGGTCTGGTCGCCGCGTCTTTTGGTTACAGGTGCACCGTGCGCGACCATGCATCCCATGACTGAACTGCCCGTTCCTCGCCCAAGCGCTTGCCCTGGCCTGCTGCGCATCGTGCAGGCGCTGGACGGCGGCATCTGCCGAGTCAAGTTGCCGGGCGGCGTTCTTGCCGCGAGTCAGGCGCGCGCGATCGCCGAGGCGGCGCAGCGTTTCGCCAGCGGTGTGCTCGAGCTGACCAACCGCAGCAATCTGCAGATCCGTGGTGTACGTGCCGAATCCGAGCAAGAGCTGATCCGCTCATTGCTGGAAGCGAACCTCGGCCCGTCGGTGCTCGATGCC
Source organism: Stutzerimonas zhaodongensis (assembly GCF_003696365.1). Lineage (GTDB taxonomy): Bacteria > Pseudomonadota > Gammaproteobacteria > Pseudomonadales > Pseudomonadaceae > Stutzerimonas > Stutzerimonas zhaodongensis. The sequence goes on along the minus strand of NZ_RFFM01000001.1, from coordinate 715,295 downwards.
GACGATGTGCGCAATCTCATGCTCAGCCCCGCGGCCGGCCTGGACCCTCAGCAGCACATGGATACCCGGCCACTGGCCGACGCACTCCTGGCGCTCTTGCAAAACAATTCCGCGCTGCACGTCCTGTCCGCCAAGTTCGCCATCCAGCTCGATGGTGGTGAGAGCCTATGCATGCTCGAACACCCTCACGACCTCTGGTTACGCGCCCTCCCCGGCGCCCCGCAGTTGATATTCGGCCTGGCCGGCTGCCCGACCGACAAACCGCTGGGCATGGTTGCCGCTGCGAACGCCGTACAGCTGGTCGAAGCGATCCTGCTGACCTTTCTGGAGTGCGCCGTCCCTGAGCAGAGCCGCATGCGTCAGCTGCTCGAATGCATCCCGGCCGATGAACTGGTGCGACGGGTTCAGGCGCGCCTGCCATTCGCAATTTCACCCGTAGCGGTTGAATGCCAACGCCAAATCCCTGCCGCTGCCCCGCCGATTGGCATCATCGCGCAACGCCAGGCAGAGCTCGCGATGGTCGCGGCCAGCGCGCCGCTGGGGCGGATCAGCGCCGAACAACTTGGCGCCGTTGCCGAACTGGCGCAGCGGCATGCAGATGGCAGCCTGCGGCTTACGCCCTGGCAGGGTCTACTGATTCCAAATGTGCAGATCCACGAGGCGGACAACGTACTCGCAGCCCTCACGCAAGTCGGGCTGCTCACCAACAGAGCCGCTCCCCTGCCCAACCTGATTGCCTGCACCGGTTCTGCCGGCTGCGCGCGCGGGCTAGCCGACACCAAGCACGACGCTCTGGCGTTGGCGGCCTGCCTGCAACAACACGACGCGCACCCTCAGGTTCACCTCAGCGGCTGCTCGCGATCCTGCGCGGCTGCGCATGTCGCGCCGTTCACACTGCTTGCAGTCGGTGACGGCCTCTATCAGCTCTACGAGCGCGCCGCGAATGTGGCCGGTTTCGGCCAACCACTGGCACCACCCATGAATATCGACGAAGCGGGCGCCTGGCTCGCCCAGCACCACGCAACGGGACGCACCCATGCTTGATTACATCCGCGACGGTCAGGAAATCTACCGGCGCTCCTTCGCCACCATTCGGGCAGAGGCCGACCTCAGCGCCATCCCAGCCGATATGGAAAAGCTCGCGGTGCGAGTAATCCACGCCTGCGGGATGGTGGACATCGTCAGTGAGCTCGCCTTTTCTCCAGGCGCCGGGGCGGCCGGCCGTGCCGCCCTGCACGCCGGCGCGCCGATCCTCTGCGATGCACGGATGGTGGCCGAAGGCATCACCCGGCCACGCTTGCCGAAGAACAACCGGGTCATCTGCACCCTCCATGACGATGGCGTGCCGGACCTGGCTCAGGCGCTCGGCAATACACGCTCTGCGGCAGCGCTGGAGCACTGGCGTGAGCATATGGAGGGCAGCGTGGTGGTGATCGGCAACGCGCCGACCGCGCTGTTCTACCTGCTGGAAATGCTCGATGCCGGCGCGCCAAAACCTGCACTCATCATCGGCATGCCGGTCGGCTTCATTGGCGCGGCGGAATCCAAGGAAGCGCTGGCAGCGGACAGCCGCGGCGTACCCTATGTAGTGGTTCGCGGCCGGCGCGGCGGCAGTGCGATGGCGGTGGCTGCGGTCAACGCCCTCGCCACGGAGGTGGAATGATGGACGGCAAAGGAAGGCTGATCGGGCTGGGTGTAGGTCCGGGTGATCCGGAACTGATCACCCTGAAGGCCCTGCGCCTGCTGCAAAGCGCGGCGGTTGTCGGCTATTTCGTGGCCAAGGCGAAAGCCAGCAAGGGCCACGGCGGCAACGCCTTCGGCATCATCGAGCAGCACTTGACCGACCAGCAGCAGCGCATGCCGCTGGTTTATCCAGTTACCACCGAAAAGCTCGCGCCGCCGCTCTCCTACGAGGATGTGATCGCGGACTTCTACGACACCTGCGCGGTTCAGATTGCCGCCGAGCTCGACGCCGGGCGAGACGTGGCCGTGATATGCGAGGGCGACCCGTTCTTCTACGGCTCCTACATGTACCTGCACGACCGCCTGGCTGCGGACTACCCGGTCGAGGTCGTGCCGGGCGTCTGCTCGATGCTGGGCTGCACCTCGGTGCTCGGCACGCCTTTGGTTTACCGCAACCAGAGCCTGTCCGTGCTGTCCGGCGTGCTGCCGGAGGCGGAACTCAAACAAAGGCTGCGTGACGCAGAGGCGGCCGTGGTAATGAAGCTCGGGCGCAACTTCGAAAAGGTCCGCCGCGTACTGCAGGAGCTGGGACTCGAGAAACGCGCGCACTACGTCGAACGCGCCACCATGGCCAACCAGAAGATCGTTCCGCTGGATGAGGTGGAGCCGATGTCGTCTCCTTACTTCTCGATGATCCTCGTTCCCGGCGAGAAATGGCGCGGCTGAAGCTACGATTATTCCCCTGTTCCACCCGACTCTCGGATGCCCTATGCCCGGCCTCGCAACTACCGCACCCGCCATCGTCGTACTTGGCGCCTCCGCCCTCGACACCGCCAGACGGATACAGCGCGTCTATCCGGGAGCACAGGTTCATGGGCTGAGCGGACGCGCTGTCGAAGCCGACAGGCCGTACGATAACTTTGGCGAGCATCTGCGCGATCTGTATCGAGCCAACACGCCGATCATCGCGCTGTGCGCGACGGGGATTGTGATCCGCAGTCTGGCCCCAGTACTGGGCGACAAGGACAACGAGCCCCCGGTACTGGTGGTTGGTGAGGATGGCAGCGCAGTGGTGCCCTTGCTCGGCGGCCTGGCAGGCGTAAATCGGATGGCCCGGGAGATCGCCGCCGCACTGGAGGTCAGCCCGGCCATCACCACCAGCGGCGAGCTGCGCTTCGGCGCTTGCCTGCTCTCCCCGCCGCCCGGTTACGTGCTGGCGGATCTGGAGCAAGGCAAGCGGTTCGTCAGCGACTTGCTGGCTGGTGCGCCTGTGCGCGTCGAAGGTCCGGCGCCCTGGCTGGATGAACTCAGCCTGCCGCTCGACCCGCAAGCGCAACACCGGGTATCCGTCAGCCCGCTCCGGCAGGACGATGCGTGCACCCTGAGCATCCACCCCAGGCTGATCGCGATTCATGTCGAACGCGTTGGCCCGGAACTGGATACCGAGGTTCAGCAGCTGATCGATGAATCCAGCTTTTCGCCGCACAGCCTTGCCTGCCTGATCGCACCGCTCCACCTCATGTCCAGCACCGAGCTGCAACACGTGGCCAGCCAGCTTGGCCTGCCGATCCGCTACAGCGACGACACCACGCAATTGCCGGCGCAGCACAGTCGCAGCCAGCGCGCACGGCTATTGCTCGCAGATGAGCCGATCGACATCAAGCAGATCGGTCAGCCCCGCGGCTCGCTGACGGTGATTGGCCTCGGACCGGGCGCTCCCGAATTCATGGTGCCTGCGGCGCGCCAAGCGCTGGACGAGGCGCAAGACCTGCTCGGTTACGAGACATACATAAAGATGGCCGGCCCGCTCAGGCCAGGCCAGGTCAGCCACAGCAGCGACAACCGCGAGGAGCTGCAGCGTGCAGCCCATGCCTTCGAGCTGGCCGCCAGCGGTCGCCGGGTTGTGGTGATATCGTCCGGCGACCCCGGTGTGTTTGCCATGGCCGCCGCGGTACTGGAAGCGCTGCACGCATCAAGCGACCCCCGCTGGCACGCCGTGGATCTGCAGGTGCTGCCAGGCGTATCGGCGGCGCTGGCCACCGCCGCCAAAGCCGGCGCGCCGCTGGGTCACGACTTCTGCATGCTCTCGCTATCGGACAATCTCAAACCCTGGACGCTGATCGAGAAGCGTCTGGAACACGCCGCTGCGGCCGATCTTGTCATGGCCTTCTACAATCCCATTTCCAAGGCGCGGCCCTGGCAGCTCGGGCGGGCGCTGGAATTACTTCGCCATTACCGCACACCGGAAACACTGGTTGTGCTTGGCCGCGACATCGGTCGCCCATCCGAAGCCCTGACTGTCACCACGCTTGGCGACCTCACGCCCGAACAGGTGGACATGCGCACGCTGGTCATCATCGGCTCGTCGCAGACCTGCCGGTTTGCCAAGCAGGATGGTGGCGACTGGGTCTATACCCCCAGAAGTTACCCTGCCGATTAAACGGAAACCTCGTTTTAGACGTGCCGAAAGCCGATAAACCCACTACCCTAGCGACGCTTGATGGTTCTGCCCCAAAGGCAGAGGCAAGAGGGAAGCAGGTACGCCCACGGGCTACTCCTGCGCTGCCCCCGCAACTGTGAACGGCGAGTTCACCTGCAAATGAAGTCACTGGCCTGATCGGCTGGGAAGACGCAGGTGCACATTGACCCGTGAGCCAGGAGACCTGCCATCAGCGTGCCGATCCCGGCGCCTTTAACCCGCATCCCTCGGAGGGAGAACGATGCATATCGAACCTGGCGTACTCAACGCCGCAAAAATCGTCTTTGCCAACGCCGCAGCCGTTTCAACATTGGCCGTGTTCCTGCCCAAGCTGATGTGGCGCCCCGACATCTGGGTCAAGACCCTGCTCGCCGCGTTGTTCTTCTCCATCTTCATGGAGGTCTTTCACATGCCGGTCGGCGCCTCGGAACTGCATTTCGTGGGTGCGTCGGCTGTCTATGTGATATTCGGCTTCGTGCCGACGCTGTTCGGATTCGCTATTGGCCTGCTGCTGCAAGGGCTGCTGTTCGAGCCGTCCGATCTGGTGCACCTGGCGGTCAACTCGCTGTCGCTGATCCTGCCGCTGATCGCCGCCCATGGCCTGCTCGGCCGGCACTTCTTCGCCCAAGGCGGGCGCGTGATTCGCTGGGCCGAAGTGGTCAAGTTCGACGCAGCCTTTTACGGCGGCGTGGTGCTGATGGTCGGCTTCTGGCTGTCGCTGGGTAACGAACCCACGCCTCTGCAGAATTGGGCGATGTTCGCCGTTTCCTACCTGCCGCTTGTGCTGCTCGAGCCGTTGTTCACCTGCCTGGTTGTCCGCACGCTCAAACGCTTTGCAGATAACCCGCTGATCAGCCGGTTCACCACCGTCAAAACCCTCGCGACCGCCTGATCAGGCCACGCCAGCGCTGACGATCAGTCTTCGTCAGCGCTGCGGCGACGTAGCAAGTAGCTGTCCATCATCCAGCCATGTCGCTCGCGCAGCGCGGCGCGGGTACTGCGGATCTGCTCCGCCACCTCACCGACCTTTCCTGCAATCAGCACCTCATCCGCGGTGCCCACGTATGCGCCCCAATAGATGTCCATCTCCTGATCGACGAACAGGCAGTAGGTATCCCGCGCATCGAGCATCACCAGTACGCTATCCAGCCCGTCAGGAAAGCCCTCGGCCAATCGCCGGGCCGGCATGACCTGAAAGGCCTGACCGATGCTGTTGAAGCAGACTTTGTGCCTGGCAGCCAGCGCCTGCAGGCTGGTGATGCCGGGGATCACCTCGTAGGTGATGGGCTCCGGACTGGCTTGCACGATGTCCTCGACGATGCGCAGCGTGCTGTCATACAGCGCAGGATCACCCCAGACCAGAAAGCCGCCCACCTCACCATCGGCCAGCTCACGGTGGACCATCTGCTCGAACACCCGCTGTTTGTCCTGATTGAGGTCGACAACGCTGGCCCGGTAGTCGGCGACACCTCGCACGCGCTCGGGGCATTCGGCCTCGACGAAGCGATACCCCGGCGTGTCGATGAAGCGCTCGCAGATATGCTTGCGCAGGTGGATGAGCGAGTCCTTCGAGGCGCCCTTGTCCATCAGGAAAAACACGTCGACACGGTTCAACGCCTTGATCGCCTGGACCGTCAGAAAATCGGGATCGCCTGCGCCAATGCCGATGATCAGTAGTGTTTTCACAGGTTCTGGCTCCATTGCGCTAAAGGTTGGTCGTTTAAACAGGGTTGTTCAGGGTCGCGAGCGTGTCGATGTGCTGATACTCCGCGCCCAGTTCTTCGGCCAGTTTCCGTGCACGGCCCAGGCGGATCGGTGCGCTCTCGATGTCTACCAGCACAGCCGGGCAAAGACTCGGTTCCAGAGCTGTCGACTCACGCAAGCGGCCGTCCGTGAGGACCAGCAGTCGATGCTGCTCGGCGGGCTTGAGTTGCTGCCGACGACGCTGCCATGCTGCCGCCTGCTGCAAGGCATCCAATAGCGGCGTGCCGCCACCTGCGCCGAGATCAGCCAGCCATTGTTGCTGCACACCGGTCACCTTGTGACCTGGCCAAACCCAGTCGGCTTGCTTGCCGTTGGCCCGCAAAAGCGCCAGCCGCACTCGTTGCCGCCGGGCCTGCTCGAACACCTCGCCGAGCAGCCCTTTCGCCTTGCTCAGCGCACCGTGGCGACGGGTCGAGCCCGAGGCATCGACGATCACCAACCACACTTCACCCGCCCGCCGACTGCGCGGCCTCATGACGAGGTCAGCGCGGCGCTGCGGCAGGCCGTTGAGCATAAAGGTCGCGGCCCAGTCGATCCGCCCAGACACGCCGCCGCGACTGGCGCCATGCCGCCCTCCATTCACGCTACCCGGTGCTGCTCGTGCATCCGCGCCGGAGGCGCTGCGTGGGCGGATGCTCAGGGCTTTTTTGACCAGCGAGGCGGTTCACGCCGAGCACCCACAGGTTGAACCTGGGCCGGCAGCTGCCCCCAGTCGCCAGCGCCCTGATCATTCTGACCAGCGCTGGTGTCTTCCTTGGCTTGAGGCTGCTGTGGCTGCTGCTGCGGCGGTAAAGGCGGCGTTGCCTGCTGCTGCCGATGACGCAGAACAAAATCGGCCACCGCATCGATGTCCTCGGCCTCGATCCGTACCGAGCCACGCCAGGCCGCATGGGCGCGAGCAGCTCGCAACCAGACCAGATCAGCTCGCAACCCATCGACCTCGGCGGCAAAGCAACGCTGACTGATTTGCTCCAGTGCTGCCTCGTCCAACGGAATATCGCGCAGCTGGGCGCGCGCTTCCTGGCAGCGCGCCCGCAGCGCCCCCTGCTCTTCCGACCAAGAGGATAGAAAGCGCTGCGGATCGGCATCGAAATTCAGCCGACGGAGAACGATTTCCGTCCGCTGTGCAGGCTGTGGCCGCGCGTCCAGCGCAACGTTGAAGCCAAAACGGTCGAGCAACTGCGGCCGCAGTTCGCCCTCCTCGCTGTTCATGGTGCCGATGAGCACGAAGCGCGATGGGTGCCGATGGGAAACGCCGTCCCGCTCCACATGGTTGATGCCGCTGGCCGCCGCATCGAGCAACAGGTCGACCAGGTGATCCGGCAGCAGGTTGACCTCGTCGACATAGAGCACGCCGCCATCGGCCTTGGCCAACAAGCCCGGCGAGAACTCGGCGCGCCCTTCACCCAGAGCTGCATCGAGATCCAACGAGCCCACGATGCGTTCTTCACTGGCACCCAACGGCAAGGTGACGAACTGGCCGCTTGGCAGCAGGTCCGCCAGCCCTCGCGCCAGGGTCGATTTGGCCATGCCGCGAGGGCCTTCGATCAACACACCGCCAATCGCGGGATCGATTGCTGCCAGACAAAGGGCCAGCTTGAGGTCATCGGCTCCGACCACGGCGGCGAGGGGGAAATGGCTATCGGGCATGGCAGGCATCCGTAGAGGCACAAAGCGGTACGTAGGGTGGGATGGAGGAAAGGCGCTCGCTCATGACTCCTCGCTATCGATCAGCAGATTTTCCAGCGCTTCCTGATACTCGCCGGGCTCCTCCCAGAGCCCACGTTGCTGGGCTTCCAGCAGGCGTTCGAGGATGTCCTGCAGGGCCTCGGGGTTGTGTAGCTGGATGAACTCCCGGGTATCTCGGTCCAGCGCATAGGCATCGGCCAGCAGCGCGTACTGGTGATCATCGATCAGCCCGGTGGTGGCATCGAAGGCGAACAGGTAATCCACCGTGGCCGCCAGTTCGAAGGCGCCCTTGTAGCCGTGCCGCTTCATGCCGGCGATCCACTTGGGGTTGGCCGCGCGGGAACGCACCACCCTGCCCAACTCTTCTTTCAGGCTGCGGATTTTCGGGTTGTCCGGCTGACTATTGTCGCCGTGGTAGCTCGCCACCGATCCGCTGCGCAGGGTTTCGGCGGCGGCCAGCATGCCGCCCTGAAACTGGTAGTAGTCGTTGGAATCGAGAATGTCGTGTTCGCGGTTGTCCTGATTCTGCAGCACCGCCTGTACCTGTTGCAGCCGCTCGGCGAAACGCGCCCGCGCCGGCACGCCTTCGTCGTCCTTGCCATAGGCATAGCCGCCCCAGTTCAGGTAGACCTCAGCCAGGTCCTCGCGGCTCTGCCAGCGGCGGTCTTCGATGACGTTCTGCACCCCCGCACCGTAGGCACCGGGCATCGACCCGAAGATGCGCCAGCCGGCCTGACGCCGCGCTTGTGCCTCGTCCAGACCGCCGTCCTCAAGCTCGAGGGATTCACGCCAGACCCGCGCGGACAGCGGATTCATGTCCTCCGGCTCATCGAGATCGGCCACCGCTTGCACCGCTTCGTCGAAGATGCGAATCAGGTTGGCGAAGGCATCGCGGAAGAAGCCGGACACTCGCAACGTGACGTCCACCCGTGGCCGACCCAGTTCTTCCAGCGGCACGATCTCGAAACGTTCCAGCCGGCCGCTCCCTGGCTGCCAGACCGGCCGCACGCCGAGCAACGCCATGGCCTGCGCCATGTCATCGCCGCCGGTTCGCATGGTCGCGGTGCCCCACATCGACAGTCCGAGTTGCCGCAGGTAGTCGCCATGGTCCTGCATATGCCGTTCGAGCAGGCGCTCGGTGGCTTGCACTCCAATGCGCCAGGCGGTCGGCGTGGGCAGGTTGCGCACGTCGACGGTGAAAAAATTGCGGCCTGTCGGCAGCACATCGAGGCGACCACGGCTCGGCGCACCGCTGGGGCCAGCCGGCACGAAGCGGCCCTGCAAAGCCGCCAGCAGGCCCGCCATTTCTTCCTCGCCGCAACTGTCCAGCATTGGCGCGACCTGCCCACGCAGCTGCTCGATCACTTCGCTGCTGGCCGGTCCGAAGCCCTGCGACTCGCTGTCGATAAGCCCCAGCGCAAGCATCTCCAGCCGCTCCCGGGAGTCGCCATGGGTGCGCCAGAGGCTGGCATCGCAGCGCTGTAGCACCTCGGGCCGCGGCCCCAGCCAGGGCGCGGCCATGTCACAGTTGATGGGGTCGAAATCCAATCCCAGATCATCGGCCAGTGCCCGCAACAGGCTGGCGTTGGCCCCTATCCCGTTGCCTCGGGGAATGCGCAGCAGCGCAAGCAGGGTGTCACGCCGCAGTTGTCCGCTGGGAGACTCGCCGAAGACGTGCAACCCATCGCGTATCTGGGATTCCTTCAGATCGCAGAGATAGGCATCGAGCTGCGGCAGCCAACTGTTGGGATCGTCGCTCAGTTGCAGCCCCAGCTCGCGGTCCAGATTGGCCTCGCGCACCAGCACAAGGATCTCGCTGCGCAGCTCGGACGCGCGCCGCAAGTCGAGCTGACTGGCTTCGTAGTACTCGTCGGCCAGGCGCTCGATGTCACGCAGCGGGCCATAACTTTCGGCGCGCGTGAGTGGCGGCATCAGGTGGTCGATGATCACCGCCTGGGTACGCCGCTTGGCCTGGGCCCCTTCGCCCGGATCGTTGACGATGAAGGGATAGATATTCGGCAGCGGGCCGAGCACCACGTCCGGCCAGCAGCAGTCGGACAGCCCAACGCTCTTGCCCGGCAACCATTCGAGGTTGCCGTGCTTGCCGACGTGGATCACCGCATCAGCGGTGTAGCGCATGCGCAGCCAGCCATAGAACGCGAGGTAGCCGTGCGGCGGTACCAGATCGGGGTCGTGATACATGGCGGCCGCGTCGAGCTGATAACCACGCGCCGGTTGTATGCCAACGAAGGTCGAGCCGAAACGCAGCCCGGCGATCATCAGCCGACCAGAACGAAACATCGGGTCCTGCTCGGGCGTGCCCCAGCGATCGATCACCGCCTGCTGGTTGGCAACTGGTAGCCCACCGAAGAACGCCTGGTACTCCTGCAGAGTCAGGCTCTGGGCACAGGGCCGCAAATCGAGGTTATCGAGGTCGTTGGTAACGCCGCCGAGTAGCTCATGGATCAGCGCCGTGCCGCTCTCGGGCAGATCGGCCACCGGGTATCCCTGCGCCTGCAGTGCGCGAAGGATGTTCAGCGCAGCGGCCGGCGTATCAAGCCCGACCCCGTTGCCGATGCGGCCGTCACGGGTGGGATAGTTGGCCAGGATGAGCGCGACTCGCTTGTCGCCGTTAGGTAACCGCGCAAGGCAAGCCCACCGCTGCGCAAGCTCGGCGACATGGTCCATGCCTGGCAGATGCGGTTGGTAGCAGATCACGTCGCTCTGGCTGCGTTCGCTGCGCCAGGCCAGGCCCTTGAAACTGATAGGCCGGGTAATCAGTCGGCCGTCCAGCTCCGGCAGCACGATATGCATCGCCAGGTCTCGCGACCCCAGGCCCTGAGCGTTGGCCAGCCATTGTTCGTGGTTATCCAGGGCGCAGATGGCTTGCAGCACCGGGATGTCCAGACGGAAGGGCCGCAGGTTTGGAGCGTCCGGGCTGGACTGGGCGAAGCCTGTCGTATTGATGATCACCGCAGCGCCGCTCTGCTCCAGCCAGGCCTCGACCTGCGTGAGGCAAGCCGCCTCCTTCAGGCTGGCCACGGCGATAGGCAAGGGGTTAAGGCCCTGAGCCGTCAACCGCTCACAGAAGGTGTCGATGAAGGCCGTATTCGCCGCCTGAACCTGCGTGCGATAGAAGATCAGCCCAACCACCGATGCGTCCACTCGCCAGTCGCGCTGCCAATCATCCAAGGACGCGGATGACTGATGGGGGTGATAGATCGCCACCCGCGCCAGCGCCTCGGGTTCGTGCCAGGCATAGTTTCGGCCCAACCAGCGACTGGCGATGCAGTGGTAGAACTGGCGCGCGTTGTCGATGCCACCCTGGCGCAGGAACTGCCACAACCGATGGCTATCCTCGGCCGGCACGTTGCCGAGCTCGCTCAACTCAGGATCAGGGCTGTCATCGCCCGGCACCATGATGATCTTGGCGCCGCGCTGGCCCAGCTCCACCAGCCGTTCAATGCCGTAGCGCCAGTAACTGACGCCACCGTGAACGGAAATCAGGATGACCTTGGCGTGCTGCAGGACCTGCTCGACATAGAAGTCTATCGACGCGTTGTTGCCCAATTGGGCCGGGCTCGCCAGCCGCAGGCTGGGGTAATCCTCAGGCAGCTGGCCGGCCACCTCGGCCAGCAACGACAGATGCGAGTCACCCGTGCACAGCACGACGATGTCTCCAGGCGTCTGGCCCAGGTCGGCAATGCTGTCGGCCGGCAGTTGCTGGCCGGGCTGGGTGCGCAGCAGATGCACGGCCGGTCAGCCCGCCAGTGCCGCGTTCAGTTCGGCGTCTATCGCTGCTGGGTCAAGCGACTGGCCGATGATGACCAGCCGGGTGGTACGCACTTCACCGGCCTGCCAGGGGCGGTCGAAGTGCTTGTCGAAACGCTGCCCCACGCCTTGCAGCAGCAGGCGCATAGGCTTGCCTGGAATTGCAGCGAAGCCCTTGATGCGCAGGATGCCGTGCTTGACCACCGCGTCTTTCAACGCCTGCAGCAGCCTGTCTTCAGCGGCCTGCGGCAACTCGACCGAGAAAGAATCGAAGGCTTCGTGATCGTGCTCTTCATGGTCTTCCTGATCGTGATGGGTCTTGCGCCCTTCGATGTGCAGTTCGGTTTCGCAATCCAGGCCCAGCAGCACGTTCAGCGGCAGCTCGCCGCCGTGCGCCTCGATGACTTTGACCCCCTCGGGCAGCTCCTCGGCCACCTCGGCCCGCACCGCTGCCAATGCCTCTGGCGACAGCAGGTCGGCCTTGTTGAGGATGACCAGATCGGCGCTGGCCAGCTGATCGGCGAACAGCTCATGCAGAGGCGATTCGTGATCGAGATTGGGATCGAGCTTGCGCTGGGCATCGACCTGATCGGGGAATGCGGCAAAGGTGCCGGCGGCCACCGCCGGGCTGTCGACGACGGTGATCACCGCATCCACGGTGCAGGCGTTACGGATTTCCGGCCAGTTGAAGGCCTGCACCAGCGGCTTGGGCAGCGCCAGGCCCGAGGTTTCGATGAGGATATGGTCAAGGTCGCCACGGCGCGCCACCAGTTCACGCATCACCGGGAAGAACTCTTCCTGCACCGTGCAGCAGAGGCAGCCATTGGCCAGCTCGAAGACGCGGCCGTTGGCCTCCTCTTCGCTACAGCCGATGGAGCACTGCTTGAGAATTTCGCCATCGATGCCCAGCTCGCCGAACTCGTTGACGATCACGGCGATACGACGCCCTTCGGCATTGCCCAGCATATGGCGCAGCAAGGTGGTTTTGCCGGCGCCGAGAAAGCCGGTAACGATAGTGACGGGAAGTTTGGAGAGGGTTTTCATCGTGGCCCTGCAAGCATCGAGAAATAGATGAGCAGGCAGGCGGACACTACTTGGCGACGTGCGCCAACAAGCACCACCGGAGCACCCCGCCCGGTTGTCAATGTGTAGCGAGGCAGGTCTCCTGGCTCACGACCGGGCAACGCGTGGCGCGCCTGCCATTACCCTCGCCTTCCCGCGTCAGTTGCAGTGGCTGGCGCGCCAGCTACGCGGCGCACCCAAGGGTCAGTCATTTACAGTTGCGGGGGCAGCCACGGCTTTCCGTGTTCCCTCTTAGCTCTGGCAGCGCCAGAGAACCTCGACCCGTGAAGGCTACGCAGAGCCTTGGAGCGGGTCAATCGCCACGGTTGACCTCGGGAAAAGCTTCGTGGTGTCCTTGCGCCCCCTTGATGCCTGACCGTGTTCGGCTACGGTCCTTACGACTGAGCGCCATGCCCCTCCAAACCGCCAAAGATTCGTCCGCGCCCGATGCCTCTGCAGCGTCGGGTGCGCAGTTGTACGTCGCGGGCCTCGGGTGCCGCAGGGGCTGCAGCCGGATCGAACTCGAGGCGCTTCTGCATCGCGCATTGAGGGAGCATGGATTGGCGATCGCAGCGCTCAGCTGCCTTGCCAGCAGTGAGCGCAAAACGGACGAGCCAGGCCTGCACGAGCTGGCAGCGCACCTGCAGTTGCCCCTGGCCTTGCTGTCAGCTGCAGAGCTCGCGCCGTATGATGCGGCGCTCAGCGAGGCCTCGCCGCTCAGCAAGCTGCTAACTGGCAGCGCCGGACTCGCCGAGGCCAGCGCTCTGGCACAGGCTGAATCCCTGAGTGACGGCAAAGCCAGGTTGCTGTGCAGAAAGCTGCGCTCCGCCAACGCAACGTGCGCGATCGCCGTCACCCGCCTTTCCTGATTGGAGTTTGCATGACCGTCTATTTCATCGGCGCCGGCCCGGGCGATCCGGAACTGATCACCGTCAAAGGGCAGCGTCTGGTGCGCAGTTGCCCGGTCATCCTCTACGCCGGCTCGCTGGTCCCGGCCGCCGTACTCGAAGGTCATGGCGCCGAGCAGGTGATCAACACCGCCGAGCTGCATCTGGACGAGATCATCGAGCTGATCCGGCAGGCCGATGCCAAGGGTCAGGACGTAGCGCGGGTGCATTCCGGCGACCCGTCTCTGTATGGCGCCATCGGTGAGCAGATCCGCCACCTGCGGAGGCTTGGCATCGCCTTCCAGATCGTTCCGGGCGTCACCGCGACGGCCGCCTGCGCCGCGCTTCTGGACGTCGAACTGACGCTGCCGCAGGTTTCCCAGACGCTGATCCTGACGCGTTACGCCACCAAGTCGGATATGCCCCCCGGTGAAGAACTGCACGACCTGGCCCGCCACGGCGCGACCATGGCGATTCATCTTGGCGTTCAGCACCTGTCCCGCATCGTCGCCGAGCTGTTGCCGCATTACGGCCTGGATTGCCCGATTGCCGTGGTGCACCGCGCCAGCTGGCCCGATCAGGATTGGGTGACAGGTACCCTGGCCGACATCGAAGCCAAGGTAAGCGAGAAGGGCTTTCGCCGTACGGCGTTGATCCTCGTCGGCCGAGTGCTGACGGCCGAGGCGTTTGCTGATTCGGCGCTGTACAACGTGGACACGACGCACCTGTATCGGTCATCCCCGGACTGATCCGAAGCGCTTGAAGAGCCGCGTCAGTCGCGCCCGACATGCCTATTTGCGAGGTTTGACCCGAGCAGTCGGCTCGGCAACCAGGGGGTCGTCCGGCCAGTAATGCTTCGGGTAGCGACCCTTGAGGTCTTTCTTCACATCGATGTAGGTATTCGCCCAGAAGCTGGCCAAGTCCTGGGTCACCTGCACCGGGCGGCGCGCGGGTGACAGCAGATGCAGCTTCACCACCTGACGCCCGCCGGCGATGCGGGGCGTTTCCGCCAGCCCGAACAGTTCCTGCAAGCGCACCGCCAATACCGGTGGTGATTCGCTGTAATCGAGGCGTACCCGCGACCCCGAGGGTACGGCGATGGCAACCGGTGCCTGCTCGTCGAGGCGCTGGGGTAACGGCCACGGCAACAGTGTGGCGAGCATGCTCTGCAGGTCGAGCCCAGCGAAGTGGGACAGGCGCGTAACCTTGCCGAGATAGGGCAGCAGCCAGTCTTCAAGTCTTTTCAACAGGGCTTCATCGCTGACGTCCGGCCAATCGCTGGCACCGTCGCTGGCCAGATCGAGCGCTCTGAGAAGGCTGATACGCGCCTGCCACTGGCGCAGCTCCGGGGTCCAGGGCAGCAGTTCCAGCCCCTTGCGTCGGACCAGGGCGAGCAGCGCGCGGCCTCGCGCTTCGTCATCCAGACCGGGTAAGGGCTCGCGGCTTAGTATCAGCTCACCAACACGCCGCTGCCGCTCGGCGCGCAGCACGCCTTCGCGCTCGTCCCATTCCAACTCGTCACGCAGGCTGACCATTTCGGCCAATTCCTTCTCGAACAGTGCAGGGTCCAGCGCCGCTGCGCGATAGATCCGCTCCTCGCGCTGGCCCTGACGACTGCCCAGTTCCGCGATCACCAGCCAAGCCTCTTTCATAAGGGCGTCCGGCTCGCCGAATACAGCCGCCCGACCGTTGGCCAGGCGATATTCGCCGCCGCCATCACGGCGCTGCCGGGCGATCCTGTCGGGATAGGCGAACGCCAGTAGCGCGCCGTGCCAGCGATGATCGGAAGCATCAACCGGTGCCGGCCCCGAAGGCCCACGCAGCAGGCCACGAAACTGCCGGGCCAGCTGGCGCACCCGCTGTGCACCGGCATGCCGGCCCGCGCTGCCGTCGAGCAGGCCGAGACGGGTCGAAATGTCCGCGCCGCCGCGCTGGATATCGCGCTCCACCAGCAGTGCAGCGAGATCGGCCGCCAGCGGCGCGAGGCCCAGCGCATGACCGCGCAGCAGCAGATGGGCGATACGCGGATGAGCAGGCAGTTCGGCCATGGCCTGGCCGTGAGCGGTCAATTGCCAGTCACCGCGAGCAGTCCGACCGAGCGCGCCGAGGCGCTGCAGCAGATCCTGTGCCTGGGCGTACGCAGCGGCAGGCGGCTTGTCCAGCCAGGCCAGCTCGTCCGGTCCGACACCCCAGCGCGCCAGCTGCAACGCTACTCCGGCCAGATCCGCCTGGAGGATTTCCGCGTCGCCATAGGCGGCCAGTTGTGCGTGCTGGTCTTCCGACCACAGCCGATAACAGGCGCCGGCTTCCAGCCGCCCCGCACGCCCTGCCCGCTGAGTTGCAGAGGCACGGGAGATGCGGCGGGTTTCCAGCCGGGTCATTCCGCTGCCGGGATCGAACCGCGGCACCCGCGCCAGCCCGGCATCGACCACCACCCGCACGCCTTCGATGGTAAGGCTGGTCTCGGCGATGTTGGTCGCCAACACCACCTTGCGCCTGCCCGCCGGCGCCAGCTCGATGGCCGCACGCTGGGCGGTCAGCTCCAGTTCACCGTGCAGCGGGCAAAGCAATACCTCGGGTCGATCTGCCAGTTGCTCGGCAAGGGCATCGTTCACGCGGCGGATTTCAGCCTGCCCCGGCAGGAAAACCAGCACGCTGCCAGGCTCTTCATCCAGCGCCTGCAGTACCGTCTGCACCACCCTCGGCTCGATCCGCTCTCCCGCCTGAAACGGCCGCCCCCAGCGTTGCGCGACCGGATACATGCGTCCTTCGCTGCGCACCACCGGCGCGTCATCCAGCAGGCTCGACAGGCGCGCGCCCTCCAGGGTGGCGGACATCAACAAAAGTTTGAGCGGCTCATCGCGCAGCAGCTGGCGTGCATTGAGCGTCAACGCCAACGCCAGGTCGGCGTCCAGGCTGCGCTCGTGGAATTCATCGAAGATCACCAACCCAACGCCTTCGAGCGCCGGATCGTCCTGCAAGCGACGCGCAAGAATGCCTTCGGTGACTACCTCGATTCGGGTGTTCGGTCCTACCTTGCTTTCGAGCCGGATGCGATAGCCAACGGTTTCACCGACCTTTTCGCCCAGCTCGCTGGCCAGTCGCTCGGCCGCCGCACGGGCAGCAAGGCGACGAGGCTCAAGCATCAGGATCGAATGCCCAGCGAGCCACGGCTCGTTCAGCAGCGCCAGCGGCACGCGGGTGGTCTTGCCGGCGCCGGGCGGCGCTTCAAGCACTGCTTCGTCACGGTTTAGCAGCGACTGGCGCAGCGCCGGCAGGGCTTCATCGATGGGCAGGGAAATCATGGGTGCTCCGCTTTCGGGGTCGCGATTATAGCGGGACCGGGCTCACACGCAGCGGCTAGCCGAGCCGGAGCCACGGCCATCGCAACGACGTCGAACAGAGCGCACCTCAGGAGTGTCTGATATCGGGAAAACATCACGCAGCCCTTGTATAGTTGCGCCACTTTTTCCGGAGGTCCTTATGCGTACTCGTTCCCGTGTCATCGGCGGCGTGCTGGCCGTCTCCCTGTTCACCCAACTGACAGCGTGTGGCACGCTGTTCTACCCCGACCGCCGTGGGCAGATCGACGGCAAGATCGACCCGGCCATTGCAGTCGCGAATGCCGTGGGCCTGCTGTTCTACGTAATTCCGGGCCTTATCGCGTTTGGGATCGATTTCGCCACGGGCGCGATCTACCTGCCCGATAACAGCTACTCCATGGCTCCGGAAAAACTGCAGGAAGCCATCGGTGCCGATGGCGAAATCGATCAGGCCAAGCTCAAGGCAATCATCGAAGCGGAAACCGGTCGCAGCCTGCCGTTCAATGATCCCCGCCTAATCCAGCATAACGGCAGCCTCGAGCAGCTTGCCGCGTTCGGACTTCGTCCGGCCGCCTGATGCAACACACCCGCGAGCGCAAGGGCGTCAGCACCGAACACGCTCGGCTGATGCGCCGGGCCACACGGCTTGCGCTGGCGGTCGCGCTTACCCTGGCGGCATGTAAGGCGCTGGCCTGGTGGATGAGTGGCTCGGTCAGCCTGCTGGCCGGGCTTACCGACTCACTGCTGGACGGCGCCGCCTCGTTACTCAATCTCCTGGCGGTGCATTACTCGCTGCGCCCAGCCGACGACGATCACCGCTACGGCCATGGCAAGGCCGAAGCACTGGCCGGACTCGGCCAAGGCGCGTTCATTTCCGTCAGCGCGATCCTGGTCTGCGTCCAGGGTGTGGATCGCATGCTGCACCCGCAACCGCTAGGTGCACCAACGCTGGGCATCATCGTCATGCTGATATCGCTGGCGCTGACCGTGGCGCTGTTGATGTATCAGCGCCATGTGGTGCGTGAAACAGGCTCCACGGCGATACGCGCCGATTCACTGCACTATCGCTCCGACCTGCTGCTCAACAGCAGCATCCTTGTCGCACTAGTGCTTGCGGGCTATGGCCTGGAGCGCTTGGATGCGGTCTTCGGTATCGCCATCGCGGTGTACATCTTCTGGAGTGCGCTAAGCATCGTTCGCGAAGCAGGCGCAGTGCTGATGGATACCGAGTTGCCACCCGAGGTAAGCGAAGACATGGGCCGGCTGGCCTGCGGCGTTCCCGGCGTGGTCGGATGTCACGATCTGCGTACTCGTGTATCGGGGACGCGTTGGTTCGTCCAGATGCACCTTGAGCTGCCTGGCCAGTTGCCTCTGATCGAGGCCCATGCTTTGTGCGAACAGGTCGAGACGGCGATTCACACCAAGTACCCTCGGGCTGAGGTGCTGGTGCATGCTGATCCCCTAGAGGTGGTGAAGCCGAAGGGGTGATGCTGCGTAAAGCGCGCTGTAAGGCGCCCGGCCTCGTGCTTAGCCAATTACAGCGCTCGCTGATAGCACCGGATTTGCCCTGCTGGGCGACTCACTTTTCCCAGACGCACCTACCCGGCCGGCAAAAAAGTAAGCAAAAACGCTGGCCCCTGCATCCGGGTCTCGCTTCGCGAGACTTCCCTCAGTCCATCGCTGCTCCGAGGGTCGCCGCGCAAGGGCCATCCCTGGCCCTTCACGGCTCTCGCGGCATCCATGCCCCTCGCCCCTCTGCGCAGCGATTCCATTCGGCCTCCTGAATGAGGCGTTCGGAGTCGTCTGCTGGTTCGTTCGCGGAACAACCGGAAAAGCATCTCGACTCAAAAACGCTTTGTTTACGTCCCGAACGGAAACGAAAATCTCGTACGGTGGAAAACTGCGAAGCATTTACCACCGCAATCGATCCAACAATTGATATCGGACATTGCCCACCAAAAGCGGTGGGTAAGCTTCGCGTTACCCACCCTACGATCTCTTGAAGCTCGCAAAACCAATTCGTTGCACGGGCCATCAGACGCCGCCAAATCGCCCCTTTCAGGAGGCCGAGCGCAGGTGGCGTGGAAGGGGTTGAGCGGCATGGATGCCGCGAGAGCGGCGTTGGGCCATGGATGGCCCGTCGCCGCGGGCCCCTGGAACGTCACCGGAGCGAGGGAACCCCGGCGCAGCCGGGGACGGATGCAGGGGCAAGACTTTTTGCTTACTTTTGAGGGGCCGGCCGTCCGGGCGTTTGAAAAAAGTGAGGCGCCCAGCAGGGCGAAACCAAGCTATCAGCCGACTCGGCAATAGGGATTACCCCGGCACCTAGACCAAGCACCAGAACGAAAAAGACCACGCCTGGGCGTGGTCTTTTCGATTCGTTGGGCCGATGGTAACGGCTTCTTCTCGCGGCGCCTCGTGAGCGTCGGGGGCCCGGACCGTCGACCTTGGTAAGGCTTTCGGAGATCACGGCGGGGATCGCGTGCCGTGTCATTTCTGCCGGGGGCTGAAGTTGAATAAAGCTTACGCCCGACCTACCGACAGATGTTTGCGAAGATTGCTCATGTAGCCACCACTTGCGCAATCAATTCACGCCATATCATTATTCTTCGCAATCAGAACACGGGAGCCATCGGTAATGAGCAAACTAGACCGCTACGATCTGCGCATCCTTCAAGAACTGCAGCACGACGCACGCATTTCAAATCAGGAGCTGGCCGAACGCATCGGCCTGTCGCCATCACCCTGCTCCCGTCGCGTCAAACAGCTCGAGGACGACGGCTATATCGCACGCCAAGTTGCACTGCTGGACCGCAAAAAGCTCGGCCTGACCCTCACCGCCTATGTGCTCATCGGCATGGACCGTCACACGCCCGAGCGCTTCGAACATTTCGAAGGGGTGATCGGCAAATGCCCGGAAGTGCTCGAATGCAGCCTGGTAACGGGGATGGATGCCGATTACCAACTCAAGGTCGTAGTGCCGGACATGGAGCACTATCAGGCCTTCCTTCTCGGCACTCTGACGCGTATCGAAGGGGTGTCGAGCGTGCGCTCGAGCTTCGTGCTCCGCCAGGTGTCATCGAGTACGGAGCTGCCACTCGAGCACTTGCGGGCCTGAGACAGCCCTCACATTTGCATCCATACATTTAAAAGGGTTATTGCCTATAATTCGCGCCCCCTCAGTACGCCAGGCGTGGGCACGACCTGGCCAGGCGTACGGCCAACTGCGCGCCAGCCTGAGCAGGGCGCAGCCCTATTGAGCAAAATGCAAAGGAAATGCCCATGAAAGACACCAATCGGGTCATGCAAAGCTATGGCCGCTGTTGCGCAAGCCCGGATTTCTTCGATGACTTCTACGCGTCCTTTCTCGCCAGCTCCCCAGCGGTGCGGGAGAAGTTCGTCAAGACCGATATGGCCGCGCAGAAACATCTGCTGCGAGCAGGCATCCTGAATCTGGTGCTGTTTGCCCGCGGCATGCCGGATACCAAACTACAGGCGCTCGGCAGGAGTCATTCACGCGCGCATCTCGATATCCGCCCGGAACTCTATGACCTGTGGGCCGCCGCGCTGCTGAAGACAATTGGTCAGCATGACCGTCAGCTGGAAAAGCAGGACCTTGAGGCCTGGAACGCAGTGCTCAATAAGGGCATCGACGTGATCAAATCCCACTACTGATCAGCCCTGCAGCGCAGGACAGAGCCGCCACTCAAGATTATGGCCGAACGCCTGGCCGACTGAGTCGTCAAACCCTGAGGGGCCGCTGCACCTAGCGACAGGCGTATACTGCGCGCCCTCGCGCGCGCGGCCTGCCGTGTGCATTCGTCGATGTCAGTCAGGAGAAACGCGTGGATCCCGAAGTATTTGAAAAGTGGATGATGATCGTGCTTGTCGGCGGGCTCATGGCGTTCATGGCCTTCATCATCTGGGACCTGGCCAAGAAGTCCAAGGCCGGCCGCCTCGGCACGGCGATCCTGTTCCTCGGCTTGGGCCTATGCCTGTTCGCTTTTCTCGCCAAGCCAATCATCGGCTATGTCATTGAAGTGACCCAGGGCATTCCGCACTAATCCGGCGGTCCGGCGACCCGACGATCCGACGATCCGGCGGTCCGGCGCTCACAAACGCGCCGGCACCTCTCGCCATTCCCCCGGTTGCAGCCCGTCCAATGTCCAGGGCCCGATCTGCACGCGCACTAACCGCAACGTCGGCAGCCCGACCGCTGCGGTCATGCGCCGTACCTGACGATTGCGCCCTTCACGAATGACCAGCTCCAACCAACTGGTCGGCACCGACTTGCGAAACCGTACCGGAGGGTTGCGCGGCCAGAGTTCGGGTTCATCGAGCTGCCGGGCTTCGGCCGGCAACGTCATCCCATCGTTGAGCTCAACTCCGTCGCACAAGCGCTGCAGCTGTTCGGCGCTGACCTCTCCCTCCACCTGTACCCAGTAGGTTTTCGCAAGCTTGTGCTTGGGGTCGGCGATCCGCGCTTGCAGCTGCCCGTCATTGGTCAGCAGCAACAGCCCCTCGCTGTCGCGATCCAATCGCCCAGCCGGATAGACGCCCGGCACCTGAACGAAGTCCTTGAGGGTCGCGCGGCCATCGGCATCGTTGAATTGCGTGAGCACGTCGAAAGGTTTGTTCAACAACAAAAGCCGTGGCTCGGACGGCGGCGCCTTGGCCACCCGACGCGGTTGTGAACGCGTTGCAGTGGGGCGTGGTGGACGGGTGCGTGAGGTGCGAGGCATGAGGAAGCCTTCGGTTGCAGGCCGGCCATGCTAGGACGGGCATTGCCAGCGGGCAAGGGCCGGTGTGAAGGAGCGACTTGATCGGGTCCAAAACAGCCTGAATAACCCATGATCGCGTTCGGCACCACAAAGGCGCACCGGGTGCGCCATGACGTTGCCAAGCGCACCGTTATCGGACAACGCCGCGCCCACGCCCCGATAACGTACTTTTCCACAAATGGCCGCAAAGCATCGGAACAGAAGGCTTACCGCCAAATTGGCACGGATGCTGCGATAGCGCTCCCAGTCCCGATGGACCAACCCCACAGTTGCGCATGGACAGCCAAGGAGCCGCCCACAATGAAACGCCGTCCTCTGTTGAAGTCCACCCTCGCCGCCAGTGCCCTGATGCTCAGCGGTCTGTTCCCGTTCACCCTGCAGGCCGCCGAAACCATCAAGGTCGGCATCCTGCATTCGCTGTCCGGCACCATGGCCATCTCGGAAACTTCCCTGAAAGACATGGCGCTGATGACTATCGATGAGATCAACGCCAAGGGCGGCGTGCTCGGCAAGCAGCTCGAGCCGGTGGTCGTCGACCCGGCGTCAAACTGGCCGCTGTTCGCTGAAAAAGGCCGTCAGCTGCTGACCCAGGACAAGGTCGCCGTCACCTTTGGTTGCTGGACGTCCGTCTCGCGCAAATCCGTGCTGCCGGTTTATGAAGAGCTCGATGGCCTTCTGTTCTACCCGGTGCAATACGAAGGTGAAGAGCTGTCACCCAACGTCTTCTACACCGGCGCGGCGCCAAACCAGCAAGCCATCCCGGCTGTGGAATACTTGATGAGCGAAGACGGCGGCAGCGCCGAGCGCTTCTTCCTGCTCGGCACCGATTACGTCTACCCGCGTACCACAAACAAGATCCTGCGCGCCTTCCTTATCAGCAAGGGCGTGCCGGAATCGAGCATCGAAGAGGTCTACACGCCGTTCGGCCACAGCGATTACCAGACCATCGTAGCCAACATCAAGAAGTTCTCCGCCGGCGGCAAGACGGCTGTGGTGTCGACCATCAACGGTGACTCCAACGTCCCGTTCTACAAGGAGCTGGCCAACCAGGGCCTGGAAGCTACTGACGTTCCGGTCGTCGCCTTCTCGGTCGGTGAAGAAGAGCTGCGCGGCATTGACACCAAGCCGCTCGTTGGCCACCTGGCCGCCTGGAACTACTTTCAGTCAGTTGAAAACCCGGTAAACGAAGCCTTCGTCAGCAAGTGGAAGGCCTACGCGAAGGCCAAGAACCTGCCGGGCGCCGACAAGGCGGTGACCAACGACCCGATGGAAGCCACCTACGTGGGCCTGCATATGTGGGCGCAGGCGGTCGAGAAGGCTGGCACCACCGACGTCGGCAAAGTGCGCGATGCCCTCGCCGGTCAGACCTTCGAAGCGCCGAGCGGCTACACCCTCACCATGGACGAAAAGAACCATCACCTGCACAAGCCGGTGATGATCGGCGAAGTCCAGGACGACGGTCAGTTCTCGGTGGTCTGGGAAACCGAAAGCCCGGTCCGCGCGCAGCCGTGGAGTCCCTACATCCCGGGTAACGACAAGAAGCCGGATCACGCGGTGAAGTCGAACTGATCGACGCGCGCATCACGTTCGTAGGGTGGGCCGGGCGGCGTTGCGCTTTAGCCCGCCATCAGCCCTCGAGAGCTGAAGCCCACCCTACAACCGGCCCACCTTTCGACGCTGCAACGGCGGATGAATGACGCTTTTCTCATCCGCCTGCAGCCGTCACTAGCTCCATCAAGAGAGCCCGCGACCTCCTCTGGGGAATGCATTGATGAACACTGCCCTGCACCGATTATTGCTGCTGCTCCTGCTCGCGCTGCCCTGGGCGGCACAGGCTGGAGACGCAGCCGACTACGCCAAGGCCAGCCCGGCCAAACAGGCCAAGCTGCTGGAAAGCTGGGCCGCCGCGCCCGCACCCGAACGGCTGCCGCTGATCGAAGCGCTGCGCGCAAACCGTGTGGCCATCGACGATGACAAGACGCCCTTCATCGAAGAGAACGGTGCCTATCGCGCGTTCGAAGGCAGCGCCGAGCCGCTCGGCACCCCGAAGAAGCTGCGCCTGAACAACCGCCTGCGCGGCCTGCTCAATACGGCCTTGGCCAGCCACCAACTGTTCTCCGATGATCCGTCACAGCGCCTCAGCGCGGCCAAGCGTCTGCAACGCAGCGGTCAACCAGAGCAACTCGAACTGCTCGGGCAGCGCCTGGAAGCCGAGGACGATCCGGCCGTCAGCGAAGCCCTGACTCTGGCGCTGGCCAACCTGCAACTAAGCGTGGAGGATCCTGCCGTACGGCTGGCTGCCGTTCGCCTGCTCGGCGAAACCGGCGCTCCACTGGCGCGGGTCCGCCTGGAAAACCTGCTCGCCGACGAGGCGGAAACCGACGCAGGCGTACGCAAGGCGGCGGAAACCAGCCTGGCGCAGGTCAAGCGCAAGCTCTTGATCGGCGAACTGCTCGGCCAGGCCTTCAGCGGTCTGTCGCTGGGCTCGATACTCCTGCTCGCGGCCCTCGGGCTGGCGATCACCTTTGGCCTGCTCGGCGTGATCAACATGGCCCACGGCGAGATGCTGATGCTCGGGGCCTACACCACCTACATGGTGCAAGTGATGATGGCGCGCCTCATGCCGGACGCACTGGCGTTCTACCCATTGGTAGCCCTGCCGGTGGCCTTCTTCGTCACCGCAGCCATTGGCATGGCACTCGAACGCACCGTTATCCGCCATCTCTACGGCCGCCCGTTGGAAACCCTGCTGGCGACCTGGGGCATCAGCCTGATCCTGATCCAGCTGGTGCGCGTGCTGTTCGGCGCGCAGAACGTGGAAGTCGCCAACCCCGGCTGGCTCTCCGGTGGGTTGCAGGTGCTGCCCAACCTCGTGCTGCCCTACAACCGCATGGTGATCATCGGCTTCGCGCTGTTCGTGGTGCTGCTGACCTGGCTGCTGCTGAACAAGACGCGCCTGGGCCTGAACGTGCGTGCGGTAACGCAGAACCGCAACATGGCCGCCTGCTGCGGCGTGCCCACCGGGCGCATCGACATGGTGGCCTTCGGGTTGGGCTCGGGCATCGCCGGGCTTGGCGGTGTTGCGCTGAGCCAGATCGGCAACGTCGGCCCGGACCTCGGCCAGGGCTACATCATCGATTCCTTCCTCGTCGTCGTGCTCGGTGGGGTCGGACAGCTGGCCGGCAGCATCTTTGCTGCTTTCGGGCTCGGCATCGCCAATAAGATTCTCGAACCGCAGATCGGCGCCGTGCTGGGCAAGATCCTCATCCTCGCACTGATCATCCTGTTCATTCAGAAACGTCCTCAGGGGTTGTTCGCGCTGAAAGGGAGGGTGATCGATTGAAGACTTACCTTCCCTCCTTCGCTGGAACGATGAGGGGCGCCCAGTTCTCGCTAGTGATCAACGCCCCAGCCCACAACCGCGCAGGATCGCCAGCAAGCTGGCTCCTACAAAAGGCAGCAAGCGCGGGAATCGGCGCATACGCCACCAATTATCGTCAGGACGGCCTCGTATGAATCAGCCTCTTACCCTAACGGCTGCGCAGAAGGCTGGGCCGAAAGTCACCGCTGTTGCCCTCGGCTTGGTGCTCGCAATCCTGCTGGCGATGCCACTGCTGCATCTGCTTCCCGCGGACAATGTCTTTCACGTTTCGGCCTACACACTGACGCTAGTCGGCAAGATTCTCTGCTATGCGATCGTCGCCCTGGCGCTGGATCTGGTGTGGGGCTACGCGGGCTTGTTGTCCCTCGGCCACGGTCTGTTCTTCGCTCTCGGCGGCTACGCCATGGGCATGTACCTGATGCGTGAAAGTGCCGGCGACGGGCTGCCGGCATTCATGAGCTTTCTCGCCTGGACCGAGCTGCCCTGGTACTGGTACGGCACCTCCAGCTTCCTGTGGGCGATGTGCCTGGTGGTGCTGGCACCAGGGTTGCTGGCTTTCGTGTTCGGCTTCTTCGCCTTCCGCTCGCGGATCAAGGGTGTTTACTTCTCGATCATGACCCAGGCGCTGACCTTCGCCGGCATGCTGCTCTTCTTTCGCAACGAAACCGGCTTTGGCGGCAACAACGGCTTCACCGACTTCAAGACCATTCTCGGCTTCTCGATTTCGGCTCCGGCAACCCGCGCTACGCTTTTCCTCGCCACCGTCGCGCTGCTCGTTGGCAGCCTCCTCCTTGGATGGCGGCTGGCGCGCAGCAAGTTCGGCCGGGTGCTCACAGCGCTGCGTGATGCGGAAAACCGACTGATGTTCTGCGGCTACGATCCCCGTGGCTACAAGCTGTTCATCTGGACACTGTCGGCGGTGCTCTGCGGGCTGGCCGGTGCGCTCTACGTACCGCAGGTGGGAATCATCAATCCCAGCGAAATGGCACCGACGCAATCCATCGAAGCCGCCGTCTGGGTCGCCCTCGGCGGGCGCGGCACGCTGATCGGCCCGCTGCTCGGTGCCGGGATCGTCAACGGCATGAAGAGCTGGTTCACCGTTGCCTTTCCTGAATACTGGCTGTTTGCCCTCGGCGCGCTGTTCATCATCGTCACCCTGTACCTGCCGAAAGGCGTCATCGGATTGCTGCGCCGGAGGGGCGAACAATGAAAACCGCACCCGTACCCGAACTGATCGACCCGATGGAGCCAAGCGACATCCAGGGCAGCGGCCGCGATGCCATCGGCCTCGGCCGCGTGAAAGGCGAAGGCCTCGATGCTCGCCACGGCACCATCCTCAGCCTCGAAGACATCAACGTCAGCTTCGATGGTTTCAAGGCGCTGACCAATCTCAGCCTCTACATCGGCGTCGGTGAACTGCGCTGCATCATCGGCCCCAACGGCGCCGGCAAGACCACCATGATGGACGTCATCACCGGCAAGACCCGCCCGGACAGCGGCACGGCGTTTTTCGGCGACACCCTCGACCTGACACGCATGAGCGAGGTGGAAATCGCCCAGTCCGGCATCGGCCGCAAGTTCCAGAAACCCACGGTATTCGAGGCATTGAGCGTATTCGAAAATCTGGAGCTGGCGCAGAAGACCGACAAGTCCGTACGGGCAAGCCTCAAGGCCAAGCTCAACGGTCAGCAGAAAGACCGCATAGACGAAGTGCTGAGCACAATTCGCCTGGAAACCTCCCGCCATCGCCCGGCCGGGCTGCTTTCCCACGGCCAGAAGCAGTTTCTCGAGATCGGCATGCTGCTGATGCAGGACCCGCAGCTGCTCTTGCTCGACGAGCCGGTGGCGGGCATGACCGACGCCGAAACCGAGTTCACCGCCGAACTCTTCAAGAGCCTGGCGCGCAAGCACTCGCTGATGGTGGTCGAGCACGACATGGGCTTCGTCGACACCATCGCCGACCACGTCACTGTGCTGCACCAGGGTCAGGTATTGGCCGAGGGTTCGTTGCAAGCCGTGCAGAACGATGAGCGAGTGATCGAGGTTTATCTCGGACGGTGATTGATTCGTAGGGTGGGTGAAGCGTCATCCACCCTACGCCCGCCGAACGTCCCAGCGCATCAACGCAAACCTAATCGTAGGGTGGATAACGCCAGAGGCTTATCCACCAAAGTGAAGGAGTCGCACATGCTGCAAGTCCAGCAACTGCATCAGTACTACGGCGGCAGCCATATCCTCCGCGGCCTGTCGTTCGACGCGAAGATCGGCGAAGTCACCTGCCTGCTCGGGCGTAACGGCGTCGGCAAGACCACACTGCTCAAATGCCTGATGGGTTTGATTCCGGCCAAGGAAGGCGCGGTGAACTGGGAGGGCAAGCAGATCACTGGTTTCAAACCCCACCAGCGCGTACACGCCGGTATTGCTTACGTGCCCCAGGGGCGGGAGATTTTCGGCAGGCTGACGGTCGAGGAAAATCTGCTGATGGGCTTGTCCCGCTTCAGTGCCAAGGAAGCCAAGGAAGTACCCGAGTTCATCTACGAGCTGTTCCCGGTGCTCAAGGAAATGAAGCACCGCCGTGGGGGTGACCTCTCCGGCGGCCAGCAGCAACAGCTGGCCATCGGCCGCGCCCTGGCGAGCAAGCCGCGCCTGCTGATCCTCGACGAACCCACCGAAGGCATCCAACCTTCGGTGATCAAGGAGATCGGCGTGGTCATCAAGAAACTAGCCGCCCGCGGCGACATGGCGATCCTGCTGGTGGAACAGTTCTACGACTTCGCTGCGGAGCTGGCCGACCAGTACCTGGTGATGAGCCGCGGCGAAATCATTCAGCAGGGCCGCGGCGAGACCATGGAAGCCGAAGGTGTGCGTGGGCTGGTAGCGATCTGACGCTCTGCGGCAGGCGCGCCGTAAGCAGCCACGAAAAAGCCCCGCGCCAGGCGGGGCTCTTCATTTGGCGTAAAGGCAATCAAGGGGCAGCGCGTGGATTACGCGCCCTGTCTGATCAGCGACTCATGCCAGCCAGCCGCTGCGATATGGCCTGCATGCCCTGGCCCAGTTCGCGCAGCGTGGCCGCATCGCGGGCGCCCTCCTCGCTTGCCGTATGGATACGCACGGCCAGCTCGTTGATTTCCTGCGTCACATGGCTTTGCTCCTGCGCGGCCACGGCGATCTGCTGGGCGCGCTGGACGATATCGTCGAAGCTGATAACCGTGTTGCCGAGCGTGCCCGCCACGCTATCAGCCTGCTGCACGGCTTCGTGGGTACGCTGCGCGCCAGCCTGCATGGTTGATACTGCCTGGGCAGATGCCTGGCGCAATTGGGTGATCATCTGCTGGATTTCATTGGCTGAACTCTGAGTGCGGCCCGCGAGGGTTCGCACCTCGTCGGCAACCACCGCGAAACCACGGCCCTGCTCACCAGCCCGAGCCGCTTCGATGGCAGCGTTGAGGGCCAGCAGATTGGTCTGCTCGGAAATCGACTTGATCACGTCCAGTACGCTACCGACCCGCTCGATGTCCGAGCCCAACTGAGTGATGGCCGAAGCGGCATGATTGATTTCACCAGCCAGCCCTCCGATCACATCGCTGTTGCGCTGTACCTGGCCCTGCCCTTGCTCGGCCGCCGACAGTGACTGACGAGCCGTGTCCGAACAATCGGTGGTGTTTTGTGCGACTTCCGCCGCGCTGGCCGACATTTCCGTAATGGCCGTCGCCAGCAAGGTGTTGTCCTGCCGTTGAGCTTCGGCGCGATCAGCCAGGCCGATCGACAGCCGCGCCAGTTCATTGGCCTGCCGCTCGAGGCTGGCAGACTCATCGGCGATACGCCGCAGCATGTCGCGTAATGAGCCGGCGTAGCGATTGACCGCGCCGCGCAAGGCACCCAGTTCATCGGCGCGACGAACGTCGAGCTGGGCATCACCATGACCGCCACCCTGGCCGAGGCGCTCGATCTGGCCCGTGGTTTCCTCCAGTTGCGCCAACAACCGCTTGCCCGCCAACCAAGCCACGCCCAACAGCCCGCCCAGA
Source organism: Stutzerimonas zhaodongensis (assembly GCF_003696365.1). Lineage (GTDB taxonomy): Bacteria > Pseudomonadota > Gammaproteobacteria > Pseudomonadales > Pseudomonadaceae > Stutzerimonas > Stutzerimonas zhaodongensis. Next base: position 686,449 of record NZ_RFFM01000001.1, on the reverse strand, counting down.
AGCGGCAGCAGGAGCAATACCATTTTCAGAGTCAATTCCTGGGCGAGACCGACGACGCTCGCCTCGGGAGTGACCAAGCCGACCCGCCAGCCGGTGCCCTCCATGGTGACCAGCGTTACGTAGGCCGGCCCGTCCACCACGCCATCGTGCTGGAGATATAGCGATGCATTGCCCGCCCCCCCTGCTTCCACCGCCGCGGCAACTGGCTTCAGCCAGGGTTGATCGCTGGCACGGTCCGCCAAGGTCGGCAAGCCACCGCTTGCCTTGACGCCAGGAAAAAACAGCAGGTTGCCCGCCTGATCGACGGCAAACGCATAGCCGCCAGTTACGCCACCCTTGGCATCGAGGAAGTTGGCCAGGCCATCGAGTTTCAGGTCGAGCGTGGCCACGCCGGCGAAAGCGCCGCTGCGTTTATAGTGCACGCTGCAAGTGGTCATTGCGACGCCGCTGACTGCGTCAAGATAGCCTTCCGACCAGACGCAGCGCCCGGCGGCGGCCGAACGCGCACCGCTGTACCAGGACTCCCCGTGATAGGCGGGCGTCTGCGACGAGTTGTAGTCGTCCGAGTAGTCGAGCCCGCCATTGTCGGTACGCGCCCAGAAGAAGCTGCGACGCGCCACACCGGGCGTAAAGGCATTGGGTTCCGGCCACAGCCCGCCTCCGGCAATGGCCACGTCACCCTGGCCATCGATCAGGTTCGGCAGAACCGACATCGCCAGAGGCTCATCGTTTGGCATCGTCTCCGCAAGATGGGCCATGGCTGCGGTAGTGCCTTCGATTCGGCTGAGCTGGATCGTCAGCTGGCGGGCCAGAGCACTGGCTGACTGTTCGGCAGCCGCCGAACCCGCGGCGACCAGCTTGGGTTTGCCGCCCAGGGTCATGACCGCGTATATCGCCAGCGCGGTAAGAATCAATAGGAAGATAACGCCGAGCGTCATGCGCGAGGCGATTCGGGTTGGAAGAAAGGGCATGCTACAACTCCGCGGGGGAACTACGTTACGCAGCGTTACGGCTGCCCTCCCCTCTGCTTGAGTCGCCACCCGGCGAATACGGACAGGCGGATATACCGCTGATGCGAATCAAGACAGATCGCATCATAAAAGCTCACAAAATGCAGCTTATTCGCTTCCATCCACCTCAAAAGTGATGCGCAAAGCAAAGCGGTATTAGGGCGTTGAGGCTTGACGTACCGTGTCTAGCCCCGCTCGCTGAAAGCCATAGTGTCTGCGCTGACGGTCTTACTCGCCGATTTGCTTGCTGACGATCTTGCCGCCTTCCACCACCGACATCGTTGTCGGTGTGATGAAGCCGCCTTCGTCCGTGATGCCCTGGATCGAGTAAAGGTTGTACTTAGGTTCCATGGTGCTGATCGCCTCGGCCATCTTGTCGCGAACCTGCTGTGGCTCTGTACTGCCAGCCAGTTCCATCGCCTTGGCCATCGCATGGAAGGCCAGGTAGTTATAAGCCGCTTCAGAGCCCGGCACCTTGCCGTGGGCCTGCTTGTAGCGCTCGACGAAAGCCTTCGCCTCTTCACCCTGGTACTCGGACAGCGGCACCACGCCGATAGCGCCTTCCAGCAGATCGAAACCGCCAGTGACAGCGGCGATCTCGTCCAGTTTGGCCTGATCCATCACGATGAACGCGCCCGGAAATCCGAGCTGACGGGCCTGCTGCATGACCAGCCCGGTGGGTTCAGATGCACCACCGACGAACATCACGTCCGGATTGGACGCAATTACCCGGCTCACACCCGTGTAGAAATCGGTCGACTTGTTGTAGTCCATGGGGTTGCTGGCGACGATCTCTCCGCCCTTCTCCTCCCAGGCCTTTGTCATCATGTTGGTCCAGATCTTGGCGTACTCGTGGGTCGCGCCTGCGATGCCGAGTTTCTTGCCGTAATGCTTGAGCGCGTAGTCGGAAAAGGCATCGACGTAGCCGGTGAATTCAGGCGGTATGCGTACGGTCAGCGGATTGCCCTGCTCGGTCACCGAGGGGACGCTGGTATAGGCCATGATCAGGAAGTTGTCGGCGACATTGAAATCCTGCAGTGCAAACACTCCGCCGGTATGCGGGACGAACACGGCAGCGGCTTTGGACTCTTTCACCAGGCGCTTGGCGTTGGTTGCCGCCTGGCTCGGCGAGTACTTGTCGTCCAGGCTGATGAGATTGACCTTGTAGGTCTCGCCGCCAATCTTGAGCCCGCCCGCCTTGTTGGCATCCTCAACAGCCATGCGCAGACCGGACAGTGTGTTCTCGCCATAGAGCGCAGCGCCGCCGCTGAGCGGGCCGGTAAAGCCGATGTTGAGCGTTTGCTCGGCGGACACCTGTGAAGAAGTAAAGGCGACGGCGATTGCCAGTCCAAGCGCTTTGAGCGTTTTCATTGTTATCTCCTGGGTCATGACTGTTCAGGCGCCGATATAGGCTTTGCGCACGGCTTCGTTACCCAGCATGGCCTGCTGATCACCTTCCATCACCAGGCTGCCGCCCTCGATGACATAGGCACGATGGGCGATCTTCAGCGCCGCGAAGGCATTCTGTTCGGCCAGCAACACACTGGTGCCGGACTTGTTGATGCGCGAGATCACCTCGAACATCTGGTTGACCACCAGCGGCGCCAATCCGAGCGAGGGCTCGTCGAGCATCAGCAGACGCGGGCGGCTCATCAATGCTCGGCCGATCGCCACCATCTGCTGCTGGCCACCGCTCAGCGAACCGGCCGGCTGGTTGCGTTTGTCGTGCAGGATGGGAAACAGGTCGAGCACTTCCTTCAGGTTGCGCTTGTTGCCTTCGCCATCGCGGCGATGCAGATAGGCACCGAGGGCGAGGTTCTGCGAGACGGACATCTGCGGGAACAGCTTGCGCCCTTCCGGGCAGTGCACAACGCCAGCGGCAACCAGGCCGGAAGGCTTGAGGCCGTCGATGCGCTTGCCCTCCAGCGTAATGCTGCCAGCGGTTGGCTTGAGCAACCCGCTGATGGTGTTGAACAAGGTGGTCTTGCCGGCACCGTTGGCGCCAAGCAGCACCACCAGTTCGCCGGCGCCGACGGTCATGGAAACCTGCGTGAGCGCCTTGAAGCTGCCGTAGCAGACATCGACCCGGTCAAGCTGCAGCATCGTAGTCACTCCCCAGATAGGCTTCGATGACAGCCGGGTTAGCCTTGATCTCGGCCGGCGTACCTTCGGCGATCTTCTCGCCGTAGTTGAGCACCATGATCTTGTCCGCCAGGCCCATGATCATGTCCATCTTGTGTTCGATCAGGCACACCGTCAGGCCGTGTTCGGGCATCTTGCGGATCAGCTCGGCAAGGCCTTCGGTCTCCTCGGGATTGACGCCTGCCGCCGGCTCGTCGAGCAGCACCAGCTTCGGTTCGGTGGCCAAGGCCAGGGCAAAGGCGACGCGCTTGCGCTCCTCCTGAGAGATATCCAGCACCACACGATTTTCCAAGTGCGCCAGGCCGACGAAATCCAACGCGGCGCGGGCCTTCTCGCGGCATTCGCGCTCTTCCTGTTGCAGACGCTTGGAATTGATCAGCACATCCCAGAGGCCGGATCGGGTACGTAGCCGATGGCCGACGATCAGGTTGTCCAGAACGGTGGCCTGCTCGAACAGGTGGGTGGTCTGAAAGGTCCGGCCTACGCCGAGCCGGGCCACACGATCACAACGCATCCGTGAAACGTCGTGGCCGTCGATCAGGATGCGACCGGAGGTCGGCTTGTGCACGCCGGAAATCAGGTTGAAGAAGGTGCTCTTGCCGGCGCCGTTCGGGCCGATGATGGCGTTGATCTTGCGCGCTTCGAACTCAACGCTGACGTCGTGCACCGCCGCCAGCCCGCCGAACATCTTGGTGAGGTTTTCGACCTTAAGCATTGTTGTTCACCTCGTTGCCTGGGGTGACCTTGGTGGCGGCACGCGGGTCGTTCGCCCGGGCTGCTGCGGTGTCCTTGCGCAACTTCCAGCCGAGGAAGGTGCCGATCACGCCACGCGGCATAAAGATCACCAGCACCACGATCAGCGGGCCGAAGATGATCATCCGGTAGTCCTCGAGGAACTGCAGCGACTGGGTGATCCAGACGATCCCAACGGTACCGGCCAGCGGCCCGAACAAGGTGCCGAAGCCGCCCACCAGCAGGTAGGTGATCATGTCGAACGTGTGGTTGGGGTTGGCTTCCTCCGGGCCGATGAAGCGAATCATCGAGGCATAAAGACCCCCGGCGACACCGGCATAGGTGGTCGAGAGGACAAAGGCCAGCAGCTTGTTGCGCATCAGGTCGATGCCCAGTGATTGGGCCAGCGCATCGCCGTTGCGGATCGCCATGAAGGTACGCCCCAGTAGCGAGCGAGCCAGCCGCCCGGCAAACCATATCGCCAGAACCAGAAACAGCAGCGCGAGATAGTAGAAGGGCACCGTCTGGCTGAAATCCACCAGCCCGAAGCCATCCGGCGCGGCAATACCGCGAATGCCGATGGCGCCGTGGGTCAGCTCTTCCCACTTGTCGATCAGCAGATAAATGATGAAGCCGACGCACAGCGTGAAGATGGCAAAGAAGTGCTCCTTCAATCTCAGCGAGACGATCCCGACCAGCGCACCGACGGCAGCCGAAACCAGTGCCGCCGCCACGAAGGCCGGCCAGAAATTCCAGCCATGGTCAGCGGTGAGAATCGCCAGGGTGTAGGCGCCGATGGCGAAGAAACCGCCGTGGGCGAGGTTCAGCTGGCCGCAGTAGCCAGTGATGATGTTCAGGCCGTAGACCGCAATGGCCCAGATGAAAGCGCTGGCCATCACGTAGACCTGATACTCGCTCTTGGCGAACAGCGGGAAGGCAAGGGCCAGGGCCAGCAACGCCAACTTGGCGCCGCGGCCGGTCAATAAGGACGCGAAACGATGCATCAGTGAGCCCCCTTGGCGAACAGCCCGGTCGGGCGGAAGGACAGAATCACCACCAGCAGAGAGAAAGCGATGATGTCCTTGTAATCCGAAGACAGGTAGAAGCCGCCGAAGCTCTCGGCGAAGCCAAGGATCATGGCGCCGATGATGGCGCCCGGAATGCTGCCCATGCCGCCGAGCACGATGATCACGAAGGCCTTCATGATCACCAGATGCCCCATCGCCGGATACACAAGGTTGATCGGTGCGTAGAGCGTCGCGGCGAAGGCGGCGAGCATGCCCGAGATGGCGAACGTCAGCATCGCTACGCGGTTGGAGTCGATACCGACGAGGAACGCGCCTTCGCGACTCTGAGCCATGGCGATGATGGTCGAGCCGAGCATCGTCTTGCGCAGGAACAGGTGCAGCCCCAGCATCAGGGTAAAGGCGCCCACGATGATCAGGAGGCGCTGCTCGGGGATGATCAGTCCATCGAAGTTGAGGATGCCGGCGTACGGCGAGGCCATCCGGCGGAAGTCCGAGCCCCAGAGCATCTGTACCACCGCTTCGAGAAACAGCAGGATGCCGATCGCTGCGATCTTGTCGTGGATTGGCGGTGCATTGCGCAGCGGGTGGAAGACCAACCGTTCCGACAGCACTGCAAGCACGGCCACCACTACCCCGGATGCCAACATGGCGATCCAGTAATGCAGGCCTAGATCGGTCATGAAGAAGTACGACGCAAAAGCGCCGACCATATAGAGCGCGCCGTGGGCGAAATTGGGAATGTGCAGGATGCCGTAGACGAGTGTCAGGCCAAGGGCGACCACACCGTAGATGCTGCCCAGGGTCAGCCCGTTGAGCACTTGCTGGAACAATAGATTCAATGCGGCGTCTCCGTGGATCTTGTTGTTATGTGTGCCACCGAGCGATAGCCGACCGCCGCGAGCAAACGGGTCGAACGCGCGACCACCGCCGGACACATCGGAACTCTTCGCCTGACTGACATTGGCACTCGCTTGCACCCTCGTCAAACGAGCAGCTCTGAAGAGATAAAGGGCCATAAAGCAGCGTGATGCTGGCAACAAGCTGTTTCGGTGACCGCCCAGTCGATCTGGTAAGGCTCGTGCGGATCAGTGGCCGATCAAGCGGAACGCAATGGAGTCAGCCTTGCTTAGACGCACCAAAGTGGATCACGGGCAATGTCGACTGCCTGCTTCGCACCATTTAGGTGCGCTAAAGGCAAGCCGGAGAACGTCGAAGTCTCCCAACGTTCCCCGCAGTTGCCAGCGGGCCTGGCCCGCGCACCGCCGTGGCGCGAGAGGCACGACAATTGCTCGACTCGTTTATCTAATCATTGATCTCAAGGTTCATGACTGCTCTGACTCCGCTGTTCACGCCCCACTGGAACGCCGAACTCGAGCTGGGATATGCCCGCTTCGACGACTCGACGCGCCCGGTGCTGCGTCGGCACAGCGGCCCGCTGCGGGTTCAGAAGCATCTCTACCCGGAGGGGCCGGAGGTCTGCCAGCACATCATCGTGCACCCACCGGGCGGCATTGCCGGCGGTGATCGTCTAGACATCAGCGCCACGGTTGGCACAGGGGCCTGGGCGCAGCTGACCAGCCCAGGAGCCGCTAAGTGGTATCGCGCTGGCGGGCCCGCGTTTCAGACTGTGCGGTTGCGAGTCGAGCCCGGCGCCACACTGGAATGGCTGCCACAAGAAAGCATCGTTTACTCCGCTGCGCAGGCGGAGCTGAGCACCGCCATCGAACTGGAGGGTGACGCCAGGTTGTTCTATTGGGACATCGTCGCGCTGGGCCGGCCGGCTAGTGCTGAACGCTTTGACGCAGGCCACTTCCAGGCTCAGCTGGACATCCGCCGCGACGGCGAATTGCTCTGGCATGAAAGGCAACGCGTGGTCGGTGGCGACGGCTTGCTGGACTCACCGATCGGCCTTGGTGGTCAGCCAGTATTCGCCACCCTGATCGTAAGCGGTGAAATACAGCCAGAGCTGCTGGAACGTTGCCGCGAATGGCCAAGTCAAGTGCGGGGCGATATGACCCAGCTGCCTGGCCTGTTGATCGGGCGCTGCCTGGCCGACGAGGCCTTGCACGCAAGGGCCTGGCTGATCGACATGTGGCGGCTGCTGCGCCCGGAGTTGCTCGGCCGCCAGGCAGTGCCACCGAGGATCTGGAGTACGTGAATATTGGTGGGTGAGGCTCTGCCGTTACCCACCTACCCTGGCGCTCCATAGAAGCGCCAGCCTGAATTTTTGCTGGGTGGTTTCGACCACCAGCCGGTGGATGTAAAGAGCCACATCCACCCCACGAATGGAGCTGTTATGGATCTGTCACCGAGAGAAAAAGACAAGCTGTTGATATTCACCGCCGGGCTTGTCGCCGAGCGTCGTCTGGCGCGCGGCGTGAAGCTCAACTACCCGGAGGCGATGGCCTACATCTCCGCAGCCCTGCTGGAAGGCGCTCGGGACGGCCGGACTGTCGCCGAGCTGATGCACTTCGGCACGACGCTGCTGACCCGGGAACAGGTGATGGAAGGCGTACCGGAGATGATCCCCGAAATCCAGGTCGAAGCGACCTTCCCAGACGGCACCAAGCTGGTCACCGTGCATCAACCAATCGCTTGAAACAGGGGTCAATGTCTACTGCGAAAGACCTTGAACCGTTTGAAGGATATCAACGTGCTGATACGTGACGCCCTGGACGCCGACCTGGAAGGCATCCTGCAGATCTACAACGACGCGGTGCAGAACAGCACGGCGATCTGGAATGACCGGGTTGTCGATCTCGACAACCGCCGCGCCTGGCTAGCCGAACGCCACGAACAAGGCTATCCCGTACTCGTCGCCATCGACGACCAACAGAAGGTTGCCGGGTATGCCTCCTTCGGCCCCTGGCGCCCCCACGACGGTTTTCGTCATACCGTCGAGAATTCGGTCTATGTGAGCCCCGACCATCGTGGCAGCGGCATTGGACGCAGCCTCATGCAGGTGTTGATCGAGCGCGCCCGCCAGCTCGAAAAGCACGTGATGATCGCCGCCATCGAGAGCGAAAACCGCGCCTCCATCCATATGCACCAACAACTGGGCTTCATGCACGCCGCGCAGATGCGTCAGGTGGGCTGCAAGTTTGGTCGTTGGCTGGACCTGACCATGATGCAACTGACCTTGAACAGGAAGCCCGAACCATGATTCCCGGGGAATACCAGATCCAGAAGGGCGACATCGAGCTCAATGTTGGTCGTCGTACCGTACAGCTCACAGTTGCCAACAGCGGCGACCGGCCGATCCAGGTCGGCTCGCATTACCACTTCTTCGAAACCAACGATGCGCTCGCGTTCGACCGTGCCGCCGCGCGCGGTATGCGCCTGAACATCCCGGCCGGCACCGCGGTGCGCTTCGAGCCGGGCCAGAGTCGCGACGTGGAGCTGGTCGATCTGGCTGGCGAGAGAAAGGTATACGGCTTTGCCGGACGGGTGATGGGCGCGCTCTGAAAGCCCCTCACCCCACCCCTCTCCCAGAGGGAGAGGGGACAAAGCCAACGTCGCGACGGGATTGAACCACGCAGATCACCTCTCACCCACGGGGAGAGTAGAAAAGCGGCCGACCGCGATGGGACAGACCAACGCCAATCAGCCCCATCTCCCTCCGGAAGAGGCTTGGGGTGAAGGCAGAGCCAATACGGACGATCAGGAAGCGCCAATGAAGATTTCCCGCCAAGCCTATGCCGACATGTTCGGCCCCACCGTCGGCGACAAGGTGCGCCTGGCTGACACCGAGCTGTGGATCGAGGTCGAAAAGGACTTCACCACCTATGGCGAGGAAGTGAAATTCGGCGGCGGCAAGGTGATCCGTGACGGCATGGGCCAGGGCCAGCTGTGCGCCGCCGACGTGGTCGACACGCTGATCACCAACGCCCTGATCCTCGACCACTGGGGCATCGTCAAGGCGGACGTGGGGCTCAAGGACGGCCGCATCGCCGCCATCGGCAAGGCCGGCAACCCGGACATACAGCCCGATGTGACCATCGCCATCGGCGCCAGCACCGAAGTGATCGCCGGCGAAGGCATGATCCTCACCGCCGGCGGCATCGACTCGCACATCCACTTCATCTGCCCGCAGCAGATCGAAGAGGCGCTGATGAGCGGCGTGACCACCATGATCGGTGGCGGCACCGGGCCTGCTACCGGCACCAACGCCACCACGGTGACGCCCGGCCCCTGGCACATGGCGATGATGCTCAAGGCCGCCGACGCCTTCCCGATGAACATCGGCTTCACCGGCAAGGGCAACGCCTCACTGCCCGAGCCGCTGATCGAGCAGGTCAAAGCCGGTGCCATCGGCCTCAAGCTGCACGAGGACTGGGGCACCACCCCGGCCGCCATCGACAACTGCCTGAACGTCGCCGACCAGTACGACGTGCAGGTCGCGATCCACACCGACACCCTTAACGAATCGGGCTTCGTCGAGACCACCCTCGGCGCGTTCAAGGGCCGTACCATCCACACCTACCATACCGAAGGCGCCGGTGGCGGCCACGCGCCGGACATCATCAAGGCCTGCGGCTTCCCTAACGTGTTGCCCAGTTCGACCAATCCGACCCGGCCGTTCACCCGCAACACCATCGACGAGCATCTGGACATGCTCATGGTCTGCCACCACCTCGACCCGAGCATCGCCGAGGACGTGGCCTTTGCCGAGAGCCGCATCCGCCGCGAGACCATCGCCGCCGAAGACATCCTGCATGATCTCGGCGCGTTCTCGATGATCAGCTCCGACAGCCAGGCCATGGGCCGCGTCGGCGAAGTGATCACCCGCACCTGGCAGACCGCCGACAAGATGAAGAAGCAGCGCGGCGCCCTGCCCGGCGACGGCGCGGGCAACGACAACTTCCGCGCCAAACGCTACATCGCCAAGTACACCATCAACCCGGCGATCACCCACGGAGTCAGCCACGAGGTGGGCTCGATCGAAGTGGGCAAATGGGCCGACCTGGTGCTCTGGCGTCCGGCGTTCTTCGGCGTGAAGCCGACGCTGATCCTCAAGGGCGGCGCCATCGCCGCGAGCCTGATGGGCGACGCCAACGCCTCGATCCCGACACCGCAACCGGTGCACTACCGGCCGATGTTTGCCAGCTACGGCGGCTCGCTACATGCATCGAGCTTCACCTTCATCAGCCAGGCGGCTTTCGAGGCCGGCGTGCCCGAGCAGCTGGGCCTGAAGAAGAAGATCGGTGTGGTGAAGGGCTGCCGCCAGGTGCAGAAAAAGGATCTGATCCACAATGACTACACACCGGATATCCAGGTAGATCCGCAGAACTATCAGGTCCGTGCGGACGGGCAATTGCTCTGGTGCGAGCCCGCGGAAGTACTCCCCATGGCGCAGCGCTACTTCCTGTTCTGATCAGGTAGCCAGGCGGAAATTCTGAGTAGTGAGGGGCGGCAGCGAAGACCAGCAGTCCGGGCTGCACCCCGCCACACCACCCCGTAGGATCCAGGGGGACGCCCAGTCCTTGCTGGCGATCCATGTTCTGTTGTTGAGAAGACGCATCAGCACATGATCGCGAGCAAGCTCGCTCCTACGAAAAGCGCGGTGCTCGGATCCCGATGATCGCCGCGGCATCTGTAGGAGCCAGGGGGACACCCAGTCCTTGCTGGCGATCCTCTTGACGCATGCTGATCGAGCAAGCTCAGCCCTAAGGGCGACGCCGGTCTCCCGTTGAGGCTCAGAGCTACTGGTGGTGGATGACGCAGACATTCGCGTTCGCTCATGCAGCCAAGAATTGTCCCCGGCCGCACGCTTAACGTGCGTCATCGAACGCGGTGCTTCAGGAATGAGCAAAGGATTGACCAAATCACTCATCACCACACCATCCTTTGTATACAAAAAATCTAACGAAAAATCCCGCCGCGTCTAATCTTCGTTGAGGCGGAGACCGGAATGACCATCGGTCGATCCTCAAATTGTCGCGATCCTGCCGTACGCGGAACAAGAACTGCATACAACCAAGCGAACAATAATCTGCACAGGGCGCATACCGATGAATCACGACGATTATCAGATCAAGCACATCGACCCAAGTCTGCACAACGCCGACCTTGCACCACTTGCCCCTGGTAAACGGAAGTGGGGCTGGTTCGAGATATTCAACGTGTGGTCCAACGACATTCAGAGCCTGTTCGGCTACACCCTGGCCGCCACGCTGTTCATCAGTTACGGCCTCAACGGCTGGGCCGTGCTGGCGGGCATCGTGGTTGCAGGTTTCATCGTCATGGGTCTTGTGCAGCTGACCGGCAAACCCAGCGTCAAATATGGTATCCCGTTCCCGGTCATGGCCCGCGCCAGCATGGGCATACGCGGCGCGAACTTCCCAGCGGTGGTGCGCGGGATTGTCGCGATCTTCTGGTACGGCGTGCAGACTTACTTCGCCTCTACCGCCGTGGCACTACTTATCCGTACCCTATTCGGTCCGGGCTCTGAAGCCACGCTGCTGGGGCTGACAAGCGTCGACTGGGTCGCCTACGTGATCGTCTGCGTCTTCCAGGTTGCGCTGTTCGTACGGGGTGTCGATTGGGTGACGCGCTTTCTGAACTGGGCGGGCCCGCTGGTCTATCTTGTCATGATCGCGATGATGATCGCCATCTGCTACAAGGCGGGCCCAAGCCTGGCAGGTGCGCTGGGCAACATTTTCAGCGGCACCGGCAGCTATTCCGGAGGACCGATTGCGGCATTCGCGGCCGTGGTCGGCACCATGGTCGCCTACTTCGCTGCGGTGGTGATCAACTATGGAGATTTCGCGCGATTCGTGAAGGACGAGCGTCAGATGCGCATCGGCAACTTCCTCGGGCTGCCGGTGAGTCTGGCGATCTTCTCGTTGATCGCCCTGGTCATCACCGCCGGTACCGTGGTCGTATTCGGTGAAACGCTGACCAACCCGACCGATATCGTCGCACGCATCGACAATGTCGGCTTGACCCTCATCGCTGCGATCACCTTCTTCGCTGCCACCGTCGGTATAAATCTGGTCGCCAACTTCATTCCACCGGCATATGACATCGCCAACCTGGCGCCGGCGCGCATCAGCGCCCGCACCGGTGGTTTCATCACAGCAGCGATCGCCTTTTTCATCGGTGCCCTGTGGGTGTCGTTCATCAGCGCCGTGGGCATTGCCGCGTTCGTCGACACCCTGGGCGCGGTGTTGGCACCGCTGTACGGCATCATCGTGGCTGATTACTACCTGGTCCGTCGCCAGCAGCTGAACGTGCAGGATCTGTTTTCAGCCGAGCCTGGTTCGACCTACTACTTCAACGCCGGATGGAATCGCAAAGCGATTATCGCCTTTGGTATCAGCTCGATCTTCTCCGTTGCTTCGGTATGGACGCCAGGCCTGGAAAGCCTGTCTGGCTTCGCCTGGTTGCTGGGCGCCCTGTTCGGCGCAGTCGTGCACTACCTGCTGATGCGCAAGCAGATCGTCCCTGCGACGGTGGCAGCAACGCTCACTCCGCAAGGATGAGTGCATAATCCAGATCGACCCGGCAATTTGTCGGGCCGATTCGGATAGAGGTTTCGCTCATGGTAAAGTGCCACGCCCTTCGCCGCGCTCTGACCACGACGACACCAGAATGAAACGATCGGTAACCGACGACATCTCGGCGATCAGCCGTATCAACGCAGTTCCCGCCATCCTTCAGGTCATCACAGAGACCACCGGGCTGCGCTTCGCCGCCGTAGCACGTGTTACGGACGACTCCTGGACGGCATGTGCAGTGCTCGACCGAATCGACTTTGGCATGCACGTAGGTAGCGAGCTGGAAGTAACGACGACCCTCTGCCACGAAATCCACGCATCTCACGAAACCATCGTCATCAGTAAGGTCAGTGAAGACGCTCGCTACCGCGATCATCACACGCCAAGGATCTACGGTTTCGAAAGCTACATTTCGTCTCCGATATTTCGTACCGATGGCAGTTTTTTCGGCACCGTGTGTGCGCTCGATCCGCTACCGGCAAATCTGTCGGATGGCTCGACTCGCGCGATGATGGAGTCCTTCGCAAAACTTCTGGCCGTCCAGCTGGAGGCCGAGGAACAGTTCGAGGCGACCGAGGCGGCATTGCTGGATGCTCGCCAGACCGCCGAGCTGCGAGAACAGTTCATCGCCTTGCTCGGTCACGACCTGCGCAACCCGCTGGCGTCGATCATCTCGGGAACTCAATTGTTGCTGAGGCGCTCCAGTGAGCCCGCAATCACGGGTATTGCCGAACAGATGCTCACGGCCACTCACCGTGCCTCGCGGCTGGTGGATGACGTACTGGACTTCGCCCGTGGCCGGCTGGGCAATGGCATTCCGCTGAATATCCGTGAATGCGACAACCTGCACGAAACACTGGCGCATATAGTCTCCGAGATGCAAAGCAGCTATCCGGAGCGCAGGCTGCAATGCCAGATCGAAAACCTTGCGCCGATCCGTTGCGATTCTGACCGCCTGGCGCAACTGCTATCCAACCTGCTGGCCAATGCCCTCACCCATGGAGCTGCGGATGGCGCGGTGCGGATTTGCGCACGGATCGAAGCTGGTAGCTTCGTCCTGACGGTAAACAACCCGGGCGAGCCGATACCACCAGAGCGGCTGGCGCATCTTTTTCAGCCTTACTGGCGCGAGCCATCCAGCACCCAGTCAGGGCTCGGACTGGGGCTGTACATCGCCAACGAAATTGCGTTGTCACACGGCGGCCAGATGCAGGCAACGTCCACTGCCGAGGCGGGCACGACCTTCATCTTCAGCATGCCCACCGGCGGCTCGGCAGCTTAGGCGTGCTCGGCTTTCATCACTTCGTAGGCGCCCAGATAGGCACCTGCTAGCTGGCGCTTTTGCTGCTCACTGAGGAGTTTGCCAGCCATCTGGAAGAACTTGTGTTCCTCTTCCTGCAGATGATGGTGGACCTTGTCCGATAGCTTGCGTGCCTGGGCCAGCCAGCTGGGGCTGCTGGGATCGGTTTCTTCCAGCGCCTCGACCATCTCGTCCATTTCGTGATGCTCGGCAATGGCATGACGGGACAGATCGACCCCGCTGTCATCTCCCATCAGAGGAATGTAGAAATGGCGCTCTTCGGCTACCGAGTGCACCCATAGTTCGTGTTTAAGCTGAGCGAACAGCTCCTTGCGCTCGGAGGAGTCGCCGCTGGTTTGAACCAGGCGCTCGGAAAGATCGCGCTGAATGTCGTGGCTCAGGCGCAGGGCTTCGAAAATCATCATGGGTACATTCCTCGTCCATGAAAGGGTGTGGGGGACGCGACGTGAGACACGCGGGCGCGCATCGAGTGCGGTCACACCTCAGGTTTTCGCGCTATTTTCCCCAGGACTTCGCGCCGCCAATCAGCGTAGCTGGCTGTCCTTGCTGCCACGACGGTTGTAACCGCTGAACTTCGCCTCCTGCTTGTCCAGCTCGGTCTGGCACTTTATGCACAACCGTACGCCGGGCACCGCTTGCCGCCGTGCCTCCGGAATCTTCGCGTCACATTCTTCACAGTGGGTCAGACTTTCGCCTCGTCCCAGCCGACTGCGCGCACGCTGGACAGCGTCTTCGATGGTGCTGTCGATCTGTTCCTGCACAGCGCCCTCATTAGCCCAACCGGTGGCCATCGCACACCTCCTCTCACTCTTTACGCCACTTTTAGTGGCACTCACTTTTATTGGAAGGCACCTCATTGATCCGGTTCAGTCCAGGCGATTGGCGGCGCAAATAATCAGTTAAGCCAACAGCTCGGCACCACCCGTCGATTTGCTGGCGCCAAATCGACGAGCGGGGATCGCGGCGAAGATGTGTTGGCTATTCTTCGGCCCGGAAACGGCACAGACCTGAGCTGTAGAGCGGTTCGATCGCTCCGGCTCCGTTTGCCGCACAGGGTCGTCACTGGTCGACCGCCCCAGAACTAACCAGTGAAAGCTGTATATGGATTTTAGATACCTGATGGCATTGGCCATCGTGCTGACCGGCTGCGCGAGCCAACCCGAGGTCGTCGAGCGTGAGGTTGGGCAGTTTGACCTCAAGCTCGGCACTGCGCCTACCCGCAGCATGGCCCAGGGTTTGGTTCGGCCAACCACTGCAAGCGCCTTTCGCGGCGGTCTGGACCTTACGCACGACAGCGGCCTGTATGTCGGACAATGGTCGCCAAGCATTGGCGTCCTGGATGGTAGTCAGCTGGAATTCAACAGCTATGTCGGCTTTGCGCAGCAGCGTCTGGACGACGGCCCGGGATACGAGCTGGGTGTGATTCGCTACAGCTTCCCGGAACTGGAGAATCGCAACCGCGAAGCCTACTACGCAGGATTCAACATTGGAGGCAGTCGCATGGGCGGCGCCTTGAGCAGCGCCCTCGGTCGTACTGACAGTACGCTTTACCTGGAGCTGGGGGCGGTGCGACCGCTCGATCTGGGTGTGCGCCTGAAGTACGCCAGCCATTCGATGGACAGCCCCATGTATCACCCCGGGGGCAGCGTGCGGGTATTCAATGACTGGTCGCTGAACCTCTCCCGAGATCTGCTCGGCGTGCAGATGGACCTGTCCTATACCGACTCCAACCTGAGCGGCGCGCAATGCGGCGTCTACTCAGGGCTCAACGCCCATTGCGAGCGCTTCATGATGTTCAAGGCCGAGCGCCAGTTCTTCTGACCGCTCGCCTGTCAGCCCTGGCGCAAGTGCCGCTGTGCATTGCCAACGGCCAGCAGAAAAACTCCAGCCGCGAAGCCGTACAGCATCCCGAGATTGCCGTCTTGATACAGCCAGGAGCCCAGCACCGGCCCGGTGGCCATGCCCATGAAGCGGAAGAAGTTGTAGCTGCCTACGGCAGTGGCCCGGTTGTTCGGGTATAGATCCATCAGCAGACTGGTTTGCACCGGCAGCGAGAGCCCGAGGAAAAGCCCGAACGCCGTAACCGCCACTACCAGCGCAGTGAGCGACCATTGCGCAACGGCGAGAAACAGCAGCAGGCTGAGCGCGTTGAGCAGGGCCGTGACCAGCAGCATCGGCCTGGGACGCCAGCGACCGAGCAATCGCCCACCGGTAAAAGAGCCGATCACCACCGCAATCGACAGCGGCAGAAATACCAGGCCCTTTTCGCTGGCGCTCAGACCATAGACGCTGTCCAGCACCCGCGGCATGAACACGAGATAGTTGTAGAAGGCGTAATACTGCACGAAGCTCAGCAGCATTAGCGCCAGGCCTTGATGGTTACGCAGCACATCCATGTACTCGGCAGGATGAAACGCCTTGGGGGTAACCCCGGCAGGCCGCGTCTCTTCCAGCCAGATCGCGTTTGCCATCAGCGCTACGCCGCCCACCACCGCGAGCAGCAGGAACACGTAGTGGAAATCCACATGCTCACCGATAAAACCGCCGACCACCGGGCCGACAACCGGCCCCAGCGCAACCATCATCTGGAATGAACCCATTGCGCGGCCGCGCTCAGCGCCTTCGAACCGGTCGCCAATCACCGTGACGGCCACCACCGCACCCGCCGCTATCCCGACGGCTTGCAAGGCGCGGAAGACCAATAGCGTCTCGATGTTCTGAGCCAGAAAGCAACCCAGCGACGCGACGATGTATACCGCAAGCCCCGCCAACAAAGTCCTCCGACGACCACGTCGGTCTACCAGCGGGCCGTAGACGATCTGCATAAACGCCAGCACGAAGGTAAAGATCGAAATGCTGAGGTTGATCAGCAGAGGCGTGGTAGCGAGCGCAGCGCCCAGCTCTGGCAGGATCGGCGCATAGACCGTCTGCGTGAACGGCCCCAGAAACGCGGCGAAAGCCACCATGAAGGTAAGCAGGCGTGGGTTCATCGGATCTCCCGTGTTGCCAGTGACAGCTGGTCTATTCCTTGACCTGCATGTATTCCTCAGCCCAGACCATGTACTCCTCGGCGGTCGAATATTTGACCGAAAGCTGCGAGGCATTGAGGTCCGAGGCATCGATCTGGCGCTGTTCGCGCAAGCAGTCGTAGGTGGCCTTGATCGCAGCGAAGTACGCCGCGTGACCATTGACGACGATGCGTACGCCAAGCTCGGCCAGCCGCGCGTTGTCGCGCAGTTGCGGATTGCCATAGGTGACCAGCATCAGCGGCACGTTGAGTTTCTCGGCCACCTGCTCGAGCTGCGTGAAATCTTCGATGCCAACCAAGCAAATGGCATCGGCGCCTGCGGCCTCGTAGGCCTGCACGCGCGCAATCACTTCTTCCAGGCCGATAACCCCGGCATTGGTCCGGGCAATGATGCAAAGCTCGGGGTCGATGCGCGCCTCGAGAGCCGCACGGATCTTGCCGACCGCCTCGAACATGCCGATGAGGTCGGTGGACTTGCGTCCGAATTTGGCCGGCAACAGCGTGTCTTCGATGGTCAGCGCAGCGATCCCGGCGCGTTCGAGTTCAACCACGGTGCGCATGACGTTGAGGGCATTGCCGTAGCCATGGTCGGCATCAGCGATGATCGGCAGGCGGGTGACACGGCCGATGCGCGCGGCCTGTTCGACGAACTCGCTCAGGGTAATCAAGGCGAAGTCCGGGGCAGCCAGTACCTGTAGCGAGGCGACGGAGCCACCGAGAATCCCGACCTCGAATTCGAGATCGGCAGCGATGCGCGCCGACATCGGATCGAACACCGATGCGGTGTGGTAACAGCGGTCAGAAGCGAGTAGCCGACGGAATTCGCTGCGCAGGGCGTGATGAGAGATACGTTGCATGTGTTTTCCTGATGAGTCGCACGCAAGGGTCGAGTCGCCCTTGTTCGGTAGTGTTGGAAGCGACACGGACGGCCGGAGGCACGCCCGCGGTGTTCTAGATTTGCGGGCGAGGTTGTCGGCCCTGTACATACGCCATGACCAGTCCGCTGGCGATGATGATGGCCATCCCGATGACCGCACCTATATCCGGTGCATGATCGAAGACAACCAGCCCCACCACGCCGGCGAAGATGATCTGCGAATAGGTGAACGGTGCCAGCGCGGCGGCGCTGGCAAAGCGGAATGCATTTGTCAGCAGCAGGTGACCACTCATTGCCATGGCTCCAAGCGCCGCCATCATCAGCCCGTCATGCAGCGTCGGCGTTTGCCAGTTGAAGACCACCAGTACGCTCATCACCGCGCTACCCACCAGGCTGGTGATGAAGTTGCTGGTCACCGGATGATCCGTGGCGCTGAGCCGGCGCGTTATGAGCTGATACAGCGTGAAGCTCACAGCGGCACCGAACGGCAGCAGGATGGCGGGTGTGAACAGCGCGCCGCCGGGCCTGACGATGATCATCACGCCGATCAGCCCACAGACCACTGCCAACCACTGACTGCGACTGACGCGCTCACCGAGCAAAGCGGACGCGATGGTAACCAGCAGCGGCGTAAGGAAGATGACAGCGGTCGCCTCGGCCAGCGGGATATAGCTCAAGCCGCTGATGAACAGCATGCTCACGCACACCAGACTCAAACCGCGACAGACCTGCAGTTTCGGCCGTAGGGTGTGGAACACACGGCGTCCCATGCTCGGGCTGAACAGGCCAATCATGAGAAACGTTTGCGCCATGTACCGGGCCCAGATGACCAGAAACACCGGGTACAGCTGAGTCAGATATTTGGAAAGACCATCGTGACCGGCGAGTGTCAGGCACGAGACAAGAATGAGCGCGACGCCAAGCAACGGATTGTGCGAGTTGTTCAAGGGGATGACCGCGAAGATAGGTAGCTAACTAAGAAATTATGCCCGGAAATGCGCGACTCGTCAGTCATCACGTTAGCTCGGCCGACCAGACGCCGCACAGTTAACGGTAGTCATGGAGCAACTTTTTCATCCGGTTCGGCGCGGCCTGGATCGGCACGCCGCCTCAAGACGGACCGATCACGTAACTGTCATCCCGTCGGGTTCTAATGCCGGCGTCCGTCGGTGGGCGTTCCGCTCGACGGGCAATCGCGTATGATCGCCGCCCCCGAGCGTGCCGCAGAGCCGGCCGCGCCATTGCGAGTGTTGTTTGATGTTCAAGTTACGAGCGATGCAGGCGCGAGATATTCCTGCTGTCATGTGGATTCAGGAAGAATCCTACGCCCCGGAAGTACTCGAGGACGAAGCGGTGATCCGGGCACGCTTTGCCGCCTGCCCACAGCTGGCCTGGGTAGCCGAGGACGATCAGGGTGTTTGCGCCTACCTCTTCGCCTATCACTCACGCGTTGGCAAGGTGACGCCACTGGACGGCGAATTTCAGCACCATACCGAAGCGGATTGCTTGTACCTGCATGATCTTGCCGTCGCCCGCCGAGCCGGTGGCCGTGGTATCGGACCGGCGCTGGTGCGCAACAACCTGGAGCAGGCCCGCACCCAGCAGCTGCGCTACTCGGCGCTGGTGTCAGTACAGGAATCGGAAGCCTTCTGGACTCGGATGGGCTATGCCGCTCATGACGAGCTTGACCAGCCGCAAGCCACCAATCTTGCCAGTTATCAGATTCCGGCAATCTACATGGTGCGTGAGCTGCACTGAGCGCACCATTATGGCGCACTATTGCTATCAAAGCACCAAAAAAGGTCAGCTGAAGCCCCAATAACAGGCACGATTCCCCCTCAGCCCACTTAATGTGCGGTACGCCACATTGGCAAGGCACTTGCTCTGCTTGTACTCATCAGTACAACTGGAACTGCCCATGCTTGTCATACGCCAACGCACCGCTACGCACCCTCATCCAGACGCGGAACTGGAGTTGAGCTACGACGCGCGCAGCAAATCGCGGCTGCGTTGTTTCACCACCAAGGGCGAAGACGTCGGCCTGTTTCTTGAGCGCGGCCAACCGCCGTTGCGCGATGGCGAGTGCCTGCAGGCCGAAGACGGCCGCATCGTTATCGTGCGTGCTCGCTCGGAAAAACTACTCCACGTCACCTGCGTCAGCGCTTTCGAACTCACACGCGCGGCTTACCACCTGGGCAATCGCCACGTAGCGCTGCAGGTTGGTGACGGCTGGCTACGCCTGCTCGATGACTACGTTCTCAAGGACATGCTGCTTCAACTGGGCGCGACTGTGGAACATATCGAAGCCCCGTTTCAGCCAGAGCACGGCGCCTATGGCGGCGGCCATCATCATTCCCACGCAGGCGAAGCCGAATTCAGCTACGCACCGCGACTGCACCAGTTCGGCGTACGCACGTGAATCCCGCGGCGTTCGCCTTGCTGCGACTCGCCAGCCCGCAGCTGCCGATAGGTGGCTACAGCTATTCCCAAGGCCTGGAGATGGCGGTGGAACGTGGGCAGGTAAGCGATGAAGCCGCAGCGCGTTGCTGGCTTAGCGATCAGCTTGTGCTCAACCTCGCGCGCTTCGAAGCGCCGCTGCTCCTGGCTCACTGTCACGCTGCCAGCAATCAGGACTGGCCTGAATTGGAGCGGCTAACGGCCTGCCATCGTGCCAGTCGAGAAACCCGAGAGCTGCGGCTGGAGAGCAGGCAGATGGGTTATTCGCTCAAGCAGCTGTTAGACAATCTGCCGGAGCTCGACCAGCCGGCCCGCACCTTTTACCAACCTATCGAAGAGCCCGGCCTCGCTCTTGGCTGGGCGTTGGCCGCCCGTGCCTGGGGGATCAGCCCGGAAGATGCGCTTACTGCTTGGCTTTGGGGCTGGCTGGAGAACCAGCTGGCAGTGTTGATGAAAACGCTGCCGCTCGGACAGCAGGCGGCTCAGCGGTTGACCTCGCAGCTGCTGCCGACGTTGGAACAGGCTCAACGAGACGCAACCTTGATCGAGCCAGAGCGCTGGGGGAGCGCGGCGTTTGGGCTGGCGTTGGCCAGCATGGCGCATGAACGGCAGTACAGTCGGTTGTTTAGGTCATGAGGGGATCAATTCCGGCTTTGCCGTGCACGTCTGTAGTAGCGAGCTCTGCTCGTGAACTCGGCGGTCACGCGTGGCGCACGGTGTTCACCGAGCTAACGCAAAAGGATCTTGGCCGCAAAACAGGCTCACCCAACGACTCCCATCCCCTGCCCCAACCGGCAGCGGCACGCCCTTCGCATCAAACCGAGGCAGTCACGCTGCCTTTTAGAGGAGAACACCCATGAACACCCAACCCCTGCGCGTCGGTATCGGCGGCCCGGTCGGTTCCGGCAAGACTGCCCTGACTCTCGCCCTCTGCCTGGCTCTGCGTGATCGCTACAACCTCGCCGTGGTGACCAACGACATCTACACCCAGGAAGATGCCCAGTTCCTGGTACGTAACGAGGCCCTGGCGCCGGAACGCATCATTGGCGTCGAAACCGGCGGCTGTCCGCACACGGCAATACGTGAAGATGCATCGATCAACCTCGAAGCCGTCGAGCAGCTAAACCGCCGTTTCCAGGGGCTGGACCTGATCATCGTCGAGTCCGGCGGCGACAACCTTTCCGCGACGTTCAGCCCGGAGCTGTCGGACCTGACCATCTACGTGATCGACGTATCGGCCGGCGACAAGCTGCCGCGCAAGGGCGGACCGGGCATCTGCAAGTCCGATCTGCTGGTGATCAACAAGGTCGACCTGGCGCCCATGGTCGGCGCCTCGCTCGAAGTCATGGATCGCGATACCCGCAAGATGCGTGGCGACAAGCCCTTCGTGTTCAGCAATCAGAAGGTTGGGCAGGGCCTCGACGAAATCATCGCCTTCATCGAAAAACAGGGAATGCTTAAAGCTGCCTGATGAATCACTTCGTTGGATCGAGATGGCTCGGAACAGGGCGAGAGCCGCTGATCGCTTCGCCAGCTCCATCAAGACGAGGCCAACCAACTTACCGGAATCGCCCGAGACGATTCGCGACCACCATGCCTACCAGAAGGAATTCCACATGAATCCGTACAGCAAACTCTTCACCGCTTGCGCACTTTTGCTCGGCCCGACCTTGGCCTTCGCCCACCCGGGCCACGACCATGCTGGCGTGATGTCAGGTGTCGCCCACCCAGTGTTTGGTCTTGATCATCTGCTGGCGATGCTCGCCGTCGGCCTCTGGGCTGCCCAGCAAACCGGCAAGGCGCGCTGGGCATTGCCGCTTACTTTCGTGGCGACCATGCTTGTCGGAGGGCTGCTGGGCTTTGCCGGCATCGAACTACCACTGATGGAAACGGGTATCGCCGGTTCGGTGCTTGCGCTCGGCCTGCTGGTCGCCCTTGCCGTGCGCCCGCCAGTGGCTGTGGCGGCTGCGCTGACCGCTCTGTTCGCGCTGAGTCATGGGGTAGCGCACGGGCTCGAATTGCCCGCACTGTCCAGCCCCTGGGGCTATGCGGCAGGCTTCGTGGCCGCCACCGCCGCGCTGCACGGGACCGGTTACATCGTGGCGCGCAATCTTCCTCAGGTAGCGGCGCCTCTGGTTCGTATCGCGGGCGCAGCTTCTGCGCTAGCCGGCGCCTGGCTGCTCGCCGCCTGACGCCAAACCTCACCCCAACAAGCAAAAGCCCGAGCTGAACTCGGGCTTTTGCTTTTACACCGATGCCTGTTACCGGAACGGTGGCTCGTCGAAGCTGCGCAGCTTGCGCGAGTGCAAGGAGTTGAGCTGCGTGCGCAACAGGTCGAGCGCAGCGATACCGATCTTCAAATGCTGGGTCACGGCGCGCTCGTAGAAGGCATTGGCCGAGCCGGGCAGTTTGATCTCGCTGTGCAGCGGTTTGTCCGACACGCAGAGCAGCGTGCCGTATGGCACCCGCAGGCGATAACCCTGGGCGGCGATAGTGCCGCTCTCCATGTCCACCGCAACGGCCCGTGACAGGTTGATCAGCGGCCGCTCCTGCGCCCAACGCAGCTCCCAGTTACGGTCGTCATAGGTCAGCACGGTGCCAGTGCGTAGACGCTTCTTCAGCGCTTCGCCCTTGTCACCGGTGATCTGTGCGGCAGCCTCCTGCAACGCCTGCTGCACCTCGGCCAGAGCGGGCAGCGGAATATGTGGCGGCAGCACGCGATCGAGAATGCCGTCGCGACGCATGTAGGCGTGAGCCAGCACGTAATCACCGATGGATTGCGACTGACGCAAGCCCCCGCAGTGGCCGATCATCAACCAGCAGTGCGGGCGCAGCACGGCCAGGTGGTCAGTGATGTTCTTGGCGTTGGAAGGACCCACCCCGATGTTGACCAGAGTGACGCCGTCGCCGTCTTCAGCCTGCAAGTGATAGGCCGGCATCTGGTAGCGGTGCCAGAGCACACCGCCAATGATCGCCTGCGCTTCACCCTCCTCCATGCCGCGCTCGATGATGATGTTGCCCGGCAGCACCATACGCACGAAACGGGTGTCGTCGCGCAGCATGTCGAGACCGTGACGGATGAACTGATCGACGTAGCGGTGATAGTTGGTCAGCAGGATCCACGGCTGCACGTGCCGCCAGTCGCTGCCGGTGTAATGCACCAGCCGGCGCAGGGAGAAATCCACCCGCGCCCCGTCGAACAGCGCCAGCGGGTAGGGGTCGGCGTGCTCCCAGTCGTACAGGCCATCAGCGATGTCGTCGGTGGCTGCGGACAGATCGGTGCTCGGGAACACGCGCGCCAGCTCGGCTGCCGTCACACCGGTGCCGGCCAGCTCGTCGCCCTGCTCGATCACATAGGGGTAGGGAATGTTGCGGTCGCTGATGCCCACCTCGACCTTTACCGCGAAGTCACTGATCAGCGGCCGCAGTTGATCGAGCAGGTAACTACGGAAGGCCGCTGGATGGGTGACGGTGACGCTATACACACCGGGCGCCTGAACCTTGGCATATGCGCGAGTGGAGGCAGGAACCTCGCCATGACAGGCATAGGTCAGGCGCAGCTCAGGATAGTGGAACAGCGCGCGCTCTGCGGCGTCGGGCTCTTCGCGTGTCGTGACATAGCGCTTGAGTGCCTGGTTCAACGCCCGGGTGGCCTGCTGATGCAGCTCGGCAAGGTGGTCCACGGCCGCTTCAGCGGTGGTGGCAATGCGAAAGGTCTCGCCTGCTGGATTCATGGTGGTTTCCTTGTCTGTTCGTTGAAAACATCTTGCCTGCTGTTCGATGA
This sequence comes from Stutzerimonas zhaodongensis, assembly GCF_003696365.1. Lineage (GTDB taxonomy): Bacteria > Pseudomonadota > Gammaproteobacteria > Pseudomonadales > Pseudomonadaceae > Stutzerimonas > Stutzerimonas zhaodongensis. The sequence goes on along the minus strand of NZ_RFFM01000001.1, from coordinate 662,571 downwards.
CAGCGGTAGCACCCGTTTCGGTGCACTCAGCCATGGTCTGGGGACACAAGCTGGCTGGCGATTGCTTCCAGCCGAGCCTTGAGCACCGCCAGGCTGGGCGCCGCCGTGAGACTCAAGCGCAGCGCACAGGCGGCGTCGTGGCCCACCGCAAAGACGTCCGCCATGGCGGCTTCGACACCCGCAGCTCGGCACAGCGCAGCCAGGTCTCGACCACCGGGCACCGGGAGCCAAAGGTGCGGCGAGGCGTCCGCCCCTGCTGCGCCAAGCAGTTTCTGCGCCAGTCGCCAGCGCCGAGTCACCTGTTCGCGCTGCCAAGCCAGGCGGCGTGCCGCGGTGCCGTCTTCGAGCCATTGACTGCCAATTCGCAGACACAGCGTCGACAAGGCCCAACTGGTCGCCTGCCGCTCGGGGTCGATGAGCGCCAACCACTTTTGCGGGCCGGCAATGAAGCCAAGCCGCAACCCGGGCGCGACCGTTTTCGACAGACTGCTGATCAGCAGAGTTCGATCAGAAAGCGCAGAGGCCAGGGGTGGCTCGTTGCCAAGGGCGCCGTAGATATCATCCTCGATGATCAGCAAACCATGCCGACGTGCCACGGCGGCGATTTCCTCGCGCCGACGCGCATCCATGCTGACGGCTGTGGGGTTCTGCAGGCAGGGCGTGAGCACCGCTACGCGTGCCGATGTGGCACGGGCCAGCCTGTCGAGGTCGTCGGGCACGATGCCGTACTCATCCATCGCCACACCATGCAACGGCAGCCGTAACTGACGACCAGCAGCCTTGATGCCCGGAGAGGTCAAGGCCTCCACCAGAATCGGTTCGCCGGGCTCGCACAATCCCAGCAGCGCGGCAAATACGCCCTGCTGCGCGCCGGCACAGAGCAGCACCTGCTGAGGGGACAGCTCCAGGCCTCGCCCGCACAGCCAACTGCTTACTACCAGCTGACCGCGTTGCAAACTGCGCGCAGAGGGGTAGCCCTGGAGACTAGCCACCTCACCGGACGTACATAAAGCCGCCATGCTCCGCTGCAGGTCGCCGTCATCCGGGTCGAGCACCGGCAGATTTGTCGAAAGATCGACAAGCTCGGGATGCGCCTCAGGCACCTTCAGCCGGAACAGGCTTGCCTCGCGGCTGCTGGCCAGAACGTAGGTCCCACGCCCCACCTCGCCGCCGACCAGATGCCGGCGCGCGGCTTCGCGATAGGCCTGCATCGCCGTGCTTGGGTTGAGGCCTAGCGCCCAGGCCAGCCGGCGCTGCGGAGGGAGCCGATCGCCAGGCTTGAGTTCACCGCGCGCGATAGCAGCGGCAATGGCATCGACGAGCGCCAGATACCGCGGCTGATCACTTGATTCGAGTTGGGGTAACCACATTGTCTGCCATGCAATATAAAGATTTACCCATACAATGCCCATGCCTAGGATCGAGGTCAAACCACCAAGGAGCCTTCAATGTTCGATCTCGACTCATTGCGCCAGGCAGCCAGCCTGATCTACCAGAGCGTACCGCCGACACCACAGCATCAGTGGCCTTTGCTGGCTCAACGGCTCGGCTGCGATATATGGGTGAAACACGAGAATCACACGCCGGCCGGTGCGTTCAAGGTACGCGGCGGTGTGTTGTATGTCAGCGAACTGCTCAAGCGCGAACCCCATTTGCCGGGACTCGTCACCGCCACCCGCGGTAATCACGGCATCAGCTTGGCGATGGCTGCACGCAAGGCAAATCTGCGGTTGCAGATCCTGGTTCCCGAGGGCAACTCGGCTGAAAAAAACGCAGCCATGCGAGCCAGCGGCGCTGAGGTGATCGAGTACGGGCGTGACTTCGACACCGCCCGGCAACGAGCCGCCGAACTGGCTGAGGCGAATGGCTGGCATTTTGTCCCGTCCCTGCACCCGGACCTGATCCGTGGCGTCGCCACCTATGCGCTGGAACTGCTGGAAGCCGTGCCCGATCTGCGCCGGGTCTACGTTCCGATAGGGCTTGGCTCCGGCATTTGTGGAATGATTCGAACCCGCGATCTGCTCGGTCTGAAAACCGAAATCGTCGGCGTGGTTTCCAGTGCTGCCGATGCTTATGCACAGAGCTACGAACAGGGTTGCACCGTCTGCACCGAAACGGCCAATACATTCGCTGACGGCATGGCCTGTCGCATTCCCGCACCCGAAGCGCTTGAAATCATCCGCGAAGGCGCAGCGCGCATCGTACGAGTTGCCGATGCCGAGATTCGCCAAGCCATCAGGGCGCTGCATGAAGACACCCACAACCTGGCCGAAGGCGCAGGCGCCGCCGCGCTGGCAGCAGCCATGCAGGACCGCGATGGTAACCACGGCGAACGCATCGCAGTAGTGCTCAGCGGTGCCAACATCGACCGAGAGCTGCTAGCAGAAATACTGGCGGGATAGATGGCGCGGCACTTCCCTCGCGGGTTCCCACCAACGCATCAACGGAAAAGCTGCGGGCAGGCGGCACCGGCGATGTTGGTAAGTCAGCATTAAGCTGAGCCTAAGTGCCTTGGTCTGTTAAATCAGGAAACGAGCAGACCCGCACGGCCACTTCCCCACGCCGTGCCGCAGCGCCATACTCGCGCCCGCCCCGGCCCATGTGCACAAGCGTTGCAATCTGAGGTCCCGGCGAAGACTGATCAGACAGGTAAGCATCATGCAGGCAACACACCCAGAGACGCGCACGAGCAGTCGCCTGGAACGATTCATGGAGCGGCCAGCCGTTCAGCGCGGCATCTTGCTGCTGATCGTGATCAACGCGGCCATCCTCGGCATGCAGACATCGGCTTCGCTGGTGGCGAGCTGGGGCGAGCTGCTCACGTTGCTGGACACCCTGATCCTGGGCATTTTCGTGGTGGAGATCGCCGCGCGGATTTACATCCATCGTACGGCCTTCTTTCGTGACCCCTGGAGCCTTTTCGACTTCACGGTGGTGGCCATCGCGCTGGTACCCGCCAGCGGCCCGCTGAGCATTCTGCGGGCTCTGCGCGTGCTTCGAGTGATGCGCATGGTGACCATGGTGCCGTCTATGCGCCGTGTGGTTGGCGCACTGTTGTCGGCCATTCCCGGCCTCGGCTCGATTGCGATGGTGCTGGCGCTGGTCTTCTACGTGTCTGCGGTGATCGCCACCGGCTTGTTTGCCGCCGAATTTCCTGAATGGTTCGGCAGTCTCGGTCGATCTGTCTACACACTGTTCCAGGTCATGACGCTGGAAAGCTGGTCGATGGGCATCGTACGGCCGCTGATGGAGGTCTTTCCTTATGCCTGGGTGTTCTTCATCCCGTTCATCCTGATCGCCACCTTCACGATGCTCAACCTGTTCATCGCCATCATCGTCAATGCCATGCAGACGGTCACCGATGCGGACCACCAAGCCACTCAGGTCAGCATCGACGAGGCGCGCGAGCACATCGAGGCCGACTTGCACCAGGAGGTCCGCGCCCTGCGCAGTGAGATAGCCGAACTGAAGGAGCTGCTGCGCGGACAGGCCAAACGCTAGGTCAGCAGCCTTTGATCAAAACCGGCAGTAGGGAGCCGTCACGCCTGCGGTGCGCTACGTGCCAGCAGGCCATCGATGTCCAGACCGCGCGGCAAGGTGCCGTAGGCACGGCCATGCCCTTGCAGCCGGCTGGCGATGAACGCGTCTGATACCGACTCGTTTCCCGCTTCGAGGAGCAGCTTGGCCTGCAGCGCGACGGCTACATCTTCGGTCAGTTGTCGTGCGCGGTACTGAATGTCGTCCTTATCGGTGAATGCGCTTTGCAACCGGTCGATGTGCTTCTTCAAACGGGCATCGCCGTGACCATCCCCCAGCTCAGCGAACAGTACATCGAGCACGCCCGCCTCCTTTGAAAGCGCTCGCAAAACATCCAGGCACTGAACGTTGCCCGAACCTTCCCAGATGGAATTCACCGGCGCCTCACGGTACAGCCGCGGCATGATGGTCTCTTCGACGTAACCCGCGCCACCCAGGCACTCGCTGGCTTCGGCGACCATTTCCGGAGCGCGCTTGCATATCCAGTATTTGCCGACCGCGGTGACCAGCCGGGCGAACTTCTCTTCCTGCTCGTTGAATGGGTTATCGAGGGCGTGCCCCATGCGCATGGTCAACGCCAGCGCCGCCTCGCTTTCCAGCGCCAGGTCCGCCAGCACGTTCTGCATCGGCGGCTGTTCAGAGAGGGTCCGCCCACCGACGCGGCGATACGAGCAATGGTGCATGGCTTGGGTCAGCGCCTGACGCATCAGCGAACTGGAGCCGATCATGCAATCGAAGCGTGTCGAGGAGACCATCTCGATGATGGTCGGCACGCCTCGGCCTTCTTCACCAATCATCCATGCCAGGGCGCCGCGATATTCGACCTCGCTCGAAGCATTCGACCAGTTCCCGAGTTTGTTCTTCAGCCGCTGGATATAGAACTGGTTACGGCTGCCATCCGGCCGGTGCCGAGGGAGTAGAAAGCAGGAAAGCCCCTTGTCCGTCTGCGCCAAGGTCAGAAAGGCATCGCACATGGGCGCCGAGCAGAACCACTTATGCCCGACGAGCTCATATGGCTGTCCCGGCCCGCTGGCGCCCACGGCATGCGCCCGTGTGGTATTGGCGCGAACGTCGGTACCTCCTTGCTTCTCGGTCATGGCCATACCGATGGTGAGGCCGCTTTTCTGCGCTATCGGCAGGTTGCGCGGGTCGTACTCCAGGCTGAGGATCTTTGGCAACCAGAGGTCAGCGACGTCCGGTTGCTGCCGCAGCGCCGGTACGCTGGCGTAGGTCATGGTCAGCGGGCAACTGCTACCTGACTCAGCTTGGTTGTGCAGGTACATAAGGCCCGCGCGCGCTACCTGCGCACCAGGCTGCGGATCGGTCCAAGGCAACGACGGAATCCCATGGGCAACCGCCGCGCTCATGAGCTGGTGATAGGCCGGATGAAATTCCACCAGATCAAGACGGTGGCCATAGCGATCATGACTCTTGAAAACCGGCTTGTTCTCATTGGCCAAGAAGCCTGCCGCCATCAAGGGGCCACCGGCCAACGCGCCGTACGCATCCAGGCGCGACTCAGCCCAACCGCCACGGTATCGCCGTACCCACTCCTGCAGCGGCAGGTCGAGGCGATACAGGTTCGCACCCTCTAGCGGTGGGACCTGGTTCAGGACGTCGTGGGTTTCGGCATATCGATGCAGGCTCATACAGGTCTCCTCGGCAGGATGGCTAAGGGGCCCGACAGAACAGAGTACGCCGCTGGCGATTCCATTTCGCAATCACGGGCCAGTCAGGGCCGCCTCTGCTAAGGACCCGCCACGGGGAGTGAAGCACGCATGCTTTCAGTGAAAAAGTGTGGTTTCGGCCAAATCCTACGCTGCTCGATGCGGCCCAATGGGCTCACTCAGACCAACCGAAGCGGTAGGCGCACCATGAAGCGGCTGCCGCTACCGACTTCGGAGCGATACGAGATTTCCCCACCCTGCAGCTCGACCAGCTGCCGGCACAGGGAAAGGCCGATCCCAAGACCGCCATACTGCCTCGTCATGCTGCCGTTCAGCTGGCGAAAATGCTGATAGAGCGAATCGTCGGCAGGCGTTTCGAAGCCGATACCCGTGTCGATCACCTCCGCTTCCAGAACGAACCGGGACCCCGCTTCGTCACGACCGCTCAACGCGAGTGTCACCTGCCCCTGAGGCGTGAACTTGATGCCATTGTCGAGCAGGTATCCCAGGCTCTGCTGCAGCTTGGTTGCATCGCCAATAAGGCGCTCGGGTAGGTGATCGGCAATATGCACCTGGAACTCCAGCCCGCGTACCGCAGCACGGGGGCCATAGGTACGAGCCAACTCATCGGCCACTGCCCTTAAATCGAACGACTCGTTGTGCAACTGCAGGCGGCCGGCCTGGAGTTCGGTCAGGGCAAGAATGTCGTTAACCAACTGCATCATCTCGCGCGCCGAGCCGGTTGCGATGCGCTGGTACTGATCCATTTCGCCGCTCAGCTCCAGAGTGCGCATAAGCTCGAGGCTACCCAGCACTCCGTGCATCGGCGTACGCAGTTCATGGGTGACATTGGCCAGAAACTGATCCTTGAGGCGGTTGCTTTCGGCAAGCTCACGGTTCATCTCCTCCAACTTGCGCCCTGTCTCCTCGAGGACCCGGGCGCGCTCCTCTTTCATCATGTTGATGCGGTCGGCCAGCGCCAATGACAACAGCGCTACCTCCAGTGCCGACCCGATCTGCCCTGCATACATGGTGAGAAACATGTGCGGCAGGTAGCCAAGCACCATCAGGGTGTTGATCTGCCCGCCAATGAGAAAGGCACTCCAGGCAATGAGGAAATAACGCGCCACGCGCATTCCCCGATGCCAGGCGACAATCCCGGCAACGAAAATAACCAGGATGAACCAGAGCGCAAGCATGGTCGCCATGCGCAGAGCCAGCGCGTAGCTGGCGGCCAGAGACAGGAACATCGTCAACGCGCCCAGCGCCATCAACAGCAGCAGAGCGCGATCTATCCAGGGGCTATGGTCGCTGGTGTGCAGAAAGCTGCGCGCGAACTGGCAGCCAAAAAGGCCCGCTGCTCCAATCAGAAAGGGTGTGGACGCGTTCGCCCACCAAGGCCAGTTCGGCCAGAGGTATTGCACGCCCAGACCGTTGACTGAAACTTGATAAAGGCCGAACGAGGCAATGTAGAGGATGTAGAAAAGGTAGCTGCGATCGCGAACGCTGAGATAGATGAACAGGTTGTAAAACAGCATCACCAGCAGCACGCCATAAATAATGGCGAGCACATAGATGTGACCAGACTGCTCTTCCAGATAGGCCACCGGAGCCCACAGGGTCAGCGGAATCTGTATCGAGCCCTGACTTTCGAGCCGCAGATAGATCCGCTTCGGCTGGTTAGGTGCCAGCTTGAGCTCGAAAAGGTGATTGCGCTGCTTGATCTGGCGCTCATGGAAAGGCAGTGCATCGCCGCTCCGCTGCGCCAAGTTGTAGCTGCCATCCTCATCGGGAAGGTACAGATCAAGATAATCGAGGGGCGGGTAGGCCAGCTCCAGCCACCAACGGCTGTGCTCCGCTGGCAAGTCGGCCCGGTAGTTGAGGTCGACCCGCAGCCAGAAGGCGGAACGCGAATAGCCGGCATTGAGCACCTGCTCCTGGCTTTTCACGAATTTGCCCGCCGCATCAAGAGCGATCACCTCTTCGATGGTGGCGTTGCGATCGGGATCTTCCAGAACGGCCATGATCTGACCGAGAGGTAGCCGCTGGGTGTGCTCGTCGAAATCAACGGCACTGGCAATCATCGGCAAGAGGCCGAACAGGAATACGAGGATATGGTGCATGGAGAGGGCCTTGTCGGACTGCGTCAGAGAAACCCCGCTCCCCTGAATGCACGCAGCCGACCTCTAAGTAGTGGCACTTTAGCATGTTAGGGACGCCTTGAGGCCGTCGCCGCGCTTATCCTGCCGGAAGGTAGCGGACGCGACAACTCCGCGCAGGCTGCCTGCGCGAGCTGCCCGGCGGGATTGATGTTAAGCTCGCACGCCATGAAACCCGGCGATACCTGGTCAACTCCAGCGCCCTCACATGACTCGGGAACCCCAATCGATGTCCGCCCCCTGCTCCCGCCCTGTCGTCCTTTGCCTCTCCGGCCACGACCCAAGCGGAGGCGCCGGTCTACAGGCTGATATCGAAGCCCTGATGGCACAGGGCTGTCACGCCGCCCCCGCAGTTACCGCCTTGACCGTACAAGACACAGTCGACGTATCGGATTTCCGAGTGCTCGATCGCGACTGGGTACTCGCGCAGGCCAACGCCGTGATCGCCGATCTTCCGGTCGCCGCGGTCAAGCTGGGGATGCTCGGCTCGGTTGAAATGGTCGAGACGGTTCTTGAAATCATGCAGAAACTACCTGGCGTCCCGCTGATCTGTGATCCGGTCCTGCGCGCAGGTGGCGGCGGCGCACTGGGCAAGGATGAGGTCGGCTACGCCATGCGCGAGCGACTGTTCCCGGTGTCGACCATTGCGACACCGAACCTGCCCGAAGCCCGGATCCTCGCCGAATTGCCGAACGGCAGCGCCGACGAGTGCGCGGAGAAGCTGCTGCCGTTCATACGCCATCTGCTGATCACAGGCGGGCACGGCGACGAAACCGAAGTTCACAATCGTCTCTACTACCGCGACGGCAGCCGCTACGACTTCAGTTGTCAGCGCCTTCCAGGGAGCTATCACGGCTCAGGCTGCACGCTGGCCAGCGCGCTGTCCGGACGGCTCGCCCTCGGCCAGGAACTCGCCAGCGCCGTGAAGTCGGCCCTCGATTACACCTGGCGCACCCTGCGCGATGCCGAGGCTCCCGGCCGAGGTCAATACATCCCCCGTCGCCTGCCGCTGGACCTGGCCTGAGTGGAGCGCCGCATATGAAAGACATGAAGCTGCGTGGCCTCTACGCGATCACCGACAGCAAGTTACTCGGCGACGGACGTCTGTTGCCCTATGCCGAAGCGGCACTCAGAGGCGGTGCGCGCCTGCTGCAGTATCGCGATAAATCCGATAACGATGCACGCCGGCTGCGAGAAGCCGAGGCACTGCACGGCATGTGCGAGCGCCACGGGGCCAAGTTGATCATCAACGATGACGCGGAACTCGCGGCACGTCTTGGCGTTGGGCTGCATCTTGGTCAAGAAGATGGGTCACTCTCGGCAGCGCGGGCGCTGCTCGGACGCAAAGCCATCATTGGCGCCACCTGCCACTCACGCCTTGAACTGGCTGAACAGGCTATTGCCGAAGGTGCCAGCTACATCGCCTTCGGTCGTTTCTTCGACTCCAACACCAAACCTGGCGCGCCTGGCGCCACCCTTGAAATGCTCGAACAAGCGCGCCGGCAGTTCAGCCTGCCCATCGTCGCCATCGGCGGGGTCAATCTGGAAAACGCTCCCGGCCTGATCGCTCGAGGCGCCAGCCTGATCGCAGTTGTCCACGCGCTGTTTGCCGCCGAAACGGCCAATGAGGTCGAGCGTCGCGCACGCGCTTTCAGCGAGCTTTTCACCACCAGCTGACCGGCGTGGCGACGTCGCTGACGACTGCCACCCATGATTGTCATTTTTTTCGAGAGGCCTCCATGTCCCGTTCCGAAACCCTCTTCGCAAACGCCCAGAATCGCATCCCCGGTGGCGTGAATTCACCGGTACGCGCTTTCCGCAGCGTTGGCGGTACGCCGCTGTTTTTCAAACACGCCGAAGGCGCATATGTCACCGACGAAGACGACAAACGCTATGTGGATTACGTCGGTTCATGGGGCCCGATGATTCTCGGCCACAGTCACCCTGAGGTGCTAGAAGCGGTTCGCAACCAGCTGCAGCACGGTCTTTCATACGGCGCACCGACCGCCATGGAAACCGAAATGGCAGAGTTGGTCTGCAGCCTGGTGCCGTCGATGGAAATGATGCGAATGGTCAGCTCCGGCACCGAAGCAACCATGAGCGCCATTCGACTGGCTCGCGGCTATACCGGACGTGACAGCATCATCAAGTTCGAGGGCTGCTATCACGGCCACTCCGACAGCCTGCTGGTCAAAGCCGGTTCGGGCGCGCTGACCCAGGGCGTACCCAGCTCAGCAGGTGTGCCGGCGGCATTCGCCAAACACACCCTGACTCTGCCGTTCAACGATCTGGGCGCGGTCGAGCAGATGCTCGCCGAGGTCGGTTCCGAGGTGGCCTGCATCATCGTCGAGCCCGTCGCAGGCAATATGAACTGCGTACCGCCTGCGCCAGGCTACCTGCAGGGTCTGCGCGAGCAGTGCGACAAGCATGGCGTGGTGCTGATATTCGACGAGGTGATGACCGGCTTCCGGGTCGCGCTCGGCGGTGCTCAGGCCCATTACGGGGTGACACCTGACCTGACCACCTTTGGCAAGATCATTGGCGGCGGCATGCCAGTCGGCTGCTTTGGCGGCAAGCGGGCAATCATGGAGTGCATCGCCCCGCTCGGCCCGGTCTACCAAGCCGGAACCCTCTCAGGAAACCCGCTGGCGATGGCTGCAGGCTTGACCACCTTGAAACTGATCAAGCGAGCAGGGTTTCACGAAGAACTCACCGCTTACACCACCCGCATGTTGCAGGGCTTGAAGGAGCGCGCAGCGGCGGCGGGTATCCCGTTCGTCACCACACAGGTCGGTGGCATGTTCGGGCTTTATTTCAGCGAGGCGGATGACATCGTTACCTTCGACGACGTCATGGCCAGCGACGCCGATCGTTTCAAGCGGTTCTTCCATCTGATGCTGACGGGTGGCGTCTACCTGGCACCCAGCGCATTCGAAGCCGGCTTTACATCCATCGCCCATGGCGAAAAAGAACTGCAGCTGACCCTTGAGGCTGCAGAGCGCGCTTTCGCCCAATTGAAATCCGTCTGATGCCCGAGCTGTTTCAATCCATCCTTCTGACGTTGACGGCACTGCTCAGTGCCGTCTGGATCGGAGCGGCGCGCCGGGGTTATGGCGAGCCGGACCAACCCGCATTGTTCTGTGCCTTGCTCGCCTTCAGCCTATCTGCAGGAACCGGCGCCTGCGCGGTAGCCAGGCAGGGATTCGGCCTCGACACCCTCGAAGCGGAGCGTTGGTTACTGCAAGCGACACTGCTACTCGGACTACCATTGGTCGGCGTAGTGGCGTTGACCTTGAGCCGTCAATGGGTCTGGAGCCGCCCCACCTGGGGTCGAGTCGTGATTGGGCTGTGCGCATTCTTCGAGCTTGCCAGACAGCTCGGCTGGAGCAGCGAGTACGCATTTGCGCTGGGCCTGACCAGTGCAGCGCTGGTGTTCTACGCCGGCATTCTGCAATGGCCGGCACGCCTGCAGGCCTTTGCTGGCGCGGCCGGAGGGATGCTGATGCTGGCCCTGATGCCGTTGACTGGGATGACGATCGGGCCCAATCCGCTTGCTGCCTATGAACAGCTTAGCCTGGCTCTGGCCTGCCCGATAATTGCTTTGCTACTACTCAACCTGCCAGGCAATCTTCGCGAGGAAAATGGCGCGCCCGTGTAAAAAGCGCGAGCACTCACTATCAAAGCCTTTGTAAGCAGGCTAAGCCTTATCCATAATGTGAACGTCGGCTCGTTTTGCCGTACTTCCAGTCATGCCCTGATCTTCGAGGCGCTTTGATTCATGACTCGCACCGGCCGAAGCCTCGCCATTGGCTGCCTGCTGCTCCTCACACCCCTCGTGGGTCATGCCGGCGGCAATTCGTTGCTGATACCTGCAACGTCCCGCTGCGCGCTTAATACCGCCCCCGAAACCATGAGCGAAGCGCTGCGCGCCTGTGAACAGGCAGCCAGCGAGGGCGATCTGCAAGCGGCCTACGAGTTGGGTGACTTCTATTACAGCGGCCGGCTGGCGCCGCGCGACCTGGACAAGGCGCTGCACTGGTTCGAGCGCGCATCCCTCAAAGGGCACGCGCTGGCTCAGCATCGGCTCGGTGTAATGTTCTTCCGTGGCGAAGGTGTGCCGGCGAACAACGTACAGGCCTACGTGGTGCTGAAGATGTCAGCGGTCAATGGTGAGGAAGAGGCGCTGGATACGGCTGATCGTGTCTCCTCACAAATGGGCCGTGAAGAGCTCGAGATCGCCACCCAGGTGCTCGGACAGATCTTTCGAGATTACTTGATGGACATGCAGACCGCCGAAGGTCGTGAACCCTTCAGGCGATAGCCCACTCAAGCATGGGACGGCCTCTCTCGCCTCCCGAACTCAGGCCCTCGCTGCGCCCGTGCAGCGGTTCAGGCTTTTCCGTCACATCTCGCTTTTCAACAGCGCTTTTATCGCCCACGTCCCGGCCGTATAATCGCCGGTCATTTTTTGCACAACGCCGGCCCGAAACATGACCCGCAAGCTTTATATCGAAACCCACGGCTGCCAGATGAACGAGTACGACAGCTCGCGCATGGTCGACCTGTTGGGTGAGCAGCAACCACTTGAGATCACGGCTAACCCAGCAGAAGCCGACGTGATCCTGCTCAATACCTGCTCGATTCGTGAAAAAGCTCAGGAAAAGGTCTTCTCGCAGCTCGGGCGCTGGCGTGAACTCAAGCTGGAAAACCCGCAGCTGGTCATCGGTGTAGGCGGTTGCGTCGCGAGCCAGGAAGGCGCCGCGATCCGCGATCGCGCGCCCTATGTGGACGTGGTGTTCGGGCCGCAGACGCTACATCGCCTGCCGGAAATGATCGACGCCGCGCGCACAACCAAGAAGCCGCAGGTCGACATCTCCTTCCCCGAGATCGAGAAGTTCGACCGCTTGCCTGAACCCCGCGTGGACGGCCCGACCGCCTTCGTATCGGTCATGGAAGGCTGCAGCAAATACTGCACTTTCTGTGTCGTGCCCTACACGCGCGGCGAGGAAGTCAGTCGTCCGTTCGACGATGTGCTTGCCGAGGTTATTCATCTCGCAGAAAACGGCGTTCGCGAGGTCACCTTGCTCGGGCAGAACGTCAACGGCTACCGCGGCGCCACTCACGACGGACGCACTGCGGATCTGGCCGAGTTGATCCGCGTGGTAGCGGCGGTCGACGGCATCGACCGAATCCGCTACACCACCAGCCACCCCTTGGAGTTCTCGGACGCGCTGATTCAGGCCCATGCTGAAGTACCGGAACTGGTGAAGTACCTCCACCTGCCCGTGCAGTCAGGCTCTGACCGCGTGCTGGCGGCGATGAAGCGCAACCATACGGCACTCGAATACAAGTCCCGCATTCGCAAACTCAAGGCGGCCGTGCCGGACATTCTGATCAGCTCGGACTTCATCGTCGGTTTTCCAGGCGAGACCGAAAAGGACTTCGAGCAAACCATGAAGCTGATCCAGGATGTCGGCTTCGACTTCTCCTACTCGTTCGTCTACAGCTCGCGTCCGGGTACGCCTGCGGCAGATCTTGCCGACGAGACGCCAGATGACGTCAAGAAGCAGCGCTTGGCGATCCTGCAACAGCGCATCAGCCAGCAGGGCTTCGAGAATAGCCGACGGATGGCGGGCACGCGCCAGCGCATTCTGGTCACGGACTACTCTAAGAAGGATCCAGGCATGCTCCAGGGCCGCACCGAGCACAACCGGATCGTCAATTTCCGGTGCGACAACCCCCGGCTGATCGGCCAGTTTGTCGATGTTCATATCGATGATGCGCTGCCCCACTCGCTCCGCGGCACGCTGATCGAGCAGCCGGCAAGCTGACTGGACATAGCGGCGGCTGGCTGAACGCCAAAACGTCAGCCGCGCTCGCTACGGTGTACGGTTAGCGCCTGCCGCTGCTTTTTTCGTTGCACGGCGCTATCCTCATCCACTACTCAAGCAGAGCAGGTCAATCAAAAGCCCTTGAACGCCCCTATAGAACCTCATCGTTTCACCCTCGAACCCTTTGAAGCCAACCGCTTCGCCAATCTCTGCGGTCAGTTCGACGAGCATCTACGCCTCATCGAACAGCGCCTGGATCTTGAGATTCGCAATCGCGGCAACCAGTTCGAGCTGGTCGGCCAGCCGGAAGTGGCCCAAGCTGCGGAGCACCTCCTACGCCGCCTGTACCGTGAAACCAAAAGCCTCGAGCTTTCCCCGGACACGGTTCACCTGTTCTTGCAGGAATCGGCGATGGAAGAGTTGAACAACTCGTCCACCACGCCGAACATTTCGCTGCGCACTCGCAAGGGCAACATTCGCCCACGAGGCGTTAACCAGCAGCGCTACGTTCAGTCGATTCTGGATAACGACATCAACTTCGGCATCGGTCCTGCGGGCACTGGCAAGACCTACCTGGCCGTTGCCTGCGCGGTCGACGCGCTGGAACGTGAGCAGATTCGCCGCATCCTGCTGGTACGGCCCGCGGTCGAAGCTGGCGAGAAGCTCGGCTTTCTGCCCGGCGACCTGGCGCAGAAGATCGACCCCTATCTTCGCCCGCTGTATGACGCTCTTTACGAAATGCTGGGCTTCGAACAGGTCGCAAGACTGATCGAGAAGCAGGTGATCGAGATTGCGCCGCTGGCTTACATGCGCGGCCGCACCTTGAACAACAGCTTCATCATTCTCGACGAAAGCCAAAACACCACACTGGAACAGATGAAAATGTTCCTGACCCGCATCGGCTTCGGCTCGACCGCGGTGATCACGGGTGACATCACTCAGGTCGACCTGCCGCGCGGCACCAAAAGCGGCCTGGCGCACGTGATCGAAGTGCTCAAGGACGTCAACGGCATCAGCTTCACTCACTTCAAGCCCAAGGACGTGGTGCGGCATCCGCTGGTACAGCGCATCGTCGAAGCCTACGAGGCCTTCGAAGAGAAACAGCCACAGGCCGGAAATCGAGGCGACGCCAGGTGATCGAACTCGATCTGCAATGCGCCAGCGATGGCGTGGTGCCGCAAGAAACGGAACTGAAGCGCTGGTGCGAGCTGGCGCTGCGCCAACGTACGGCCGACTCGGAGCTGACCATTCGCCTGGTGGACGAGCCGGAGGGGCGAGAGCTCAATCGCACCTGGCGGCAGAAGGACTACGCCACCAATGTGCTGTCGTTCCCAGCCGATTTGCCAGACGGGCCGGATGGCGTTCCGCTGCTCGACATCCCGCTGCTCGGTGATCTGGTGATTTGTGTGCCAGTAGTCGAGCGTGAAGCTGCAGAACAAGGCAAGCCTCTGTCAGCGCATTGGGCCCATCTGGTCATTCATGGCTGCCTGCATCTGCTCGGCTACGATCATATCGACAACGATGAAGCACAAGAGATGGAAGATCTCGAACGTCAATTGCTGGCTGAACTGGGTCATGCCGACCCTTATGCTGACGAATAGCCCTTCTCGGGCGACTGCAAGGACCATTGAGTCAAAGACATGAGCGAAGACCGATCGAGCAACGGGCAGAAGTCCTGGTTTGGAAAAATAAGCCAGGCTTTTGCCCATGAGCCCAAAAACCGCGAGGAGCTTCTGGAAGTCCTGCGCGGCGCCCATCAGAACAAACTGCTCGACAACGAAGCGCTGGCGATCGTCGAGGGCGCAATCCAGGTAGCCGACCTGCAGGTGCGCGACATCATGGTGCCGCGATCCCAGGTCATGAGCATTCGCGCTGACCAATCACCAAAGGAGTTCCTGCCTGAGATCATCTCAGCGGCCCACTCACGCTATCCGGTGGTAGGTGACAGCCTCGACGAGGTAATCGGCGTGCTTCTGGCCAAGGATCTGCTGCCGCTGATCCTGCAGGACGAGCACCATGCTTTCGACATCAAGGACCTTCTGCGCCCCGCCAACTTCGTTCCTGAATCCAAGCGTTTGAATGTGTTGCTGCGCGAATTCCGCGCCAACCACAGCCACATGGCCATAGTCATTGATGAATATGGCGGCGTCGCCGGCCTGGTGACCATCGAAGACGTGCTCGAACAGATCGTTGGCGACATCGAAGACGAGCATGACATCGAGGAAGACAGCTACATCCGACCATTGCCCAGTGGCGATTTCCTGGTCAAAGCCCTTACCCCGATCGACAGCTTCAACGAGTTTTTCCACAGCGAATTTCCAGACGAAGAATTCGACACCGTCGCCGGGCTGGTGATGAGTACGTTCGGACACCTGCCCAAACGCAACGAGGTTACGGAGATCGACGGATTTCGTTTCCGCGTGCTCAACGCAGACAGTCGCCGCGTGCATATGCTGCGCCTGACCCGCATCGCGGTGGACAGCCAGTAGGGCTCCCGGTCTGAAGCTGAAATGATCAATGCGATGCTTTAGCATCGACCCGCAGTTAGCGCTGCTCGCTGCGGCATATTCAAGGACTCCCCCATGCGCTGGATCACCCGCCCCGGCTGGCCGGGCAACCTGCTGGCGCTCGTCGCCGGCACGCTGACCACTCTGTCGCTCGCGCCATTCGACATCTGGCCGTTGGCGCTGTTGTCCATTGGACTTATCTATCTGGGCCTGCGCGATCTGGCACCTAAGCAGGCAGCCGGGCGCGGCTGGTGCTACGGCTTCGGGCTCTTCGCTTCGGGTGTCAGCTGGGTGTACGTCAGCATCCACGACTTTGGCTCGGCACCACCGATTCTGGCCGGCGCGCTGACGTTGGGGTTCGTTGCGGGACTGGCACTGTTCTTCGCCCTGCTGGGCTGGCTTTGGGCTCGCTTGCTTAGGCAGCCGGCAACGCCGCTGCTCAATGCATTCTTATTTGCCGCGCTGTGGTTGGCCATGGATGCGCTGCGCGGCTGGGTGCTCACTGGATTTCCCTGGCTGTACGCCGGTTATAGCCAGCTCGAAGGACCGCTGGCTGGGCTCGCACCGATTGGCGGCATCTGGTTGCTCAGCTTCGCCGTGGCGCTCAGTGCGACCCTGCTTGTCGAGTTGCCACAGCTGTTTCGCCAACGAGTAGCCGTTGCCGGCGCGCTGGCGCTGCTGATTGCGCTATGGGGAGGCGCGCTGGGCTTGGGCGGGCATGCCTGGACCAGCACCAAGGGTGAGCCGCTGACGGTTGCCGCGATGCAAGGCAACGTTGCCCAGAGCATCAAATGGGACCCGAAGAAGCTTGAGATGCAGCTGGTGCTCTACCGCGATATGACCTTCCGCAGCCAGCCGGTCGACCTGATCGTCTGGCCAGAGACGGCAGTACCCATTCTCAAGGAACACGCCGAAGGCTACCTGACGATGATGAGCCGCTTCGCCGAGGATCGGCAGTCGGCCCTCATCACCGGCGTACCCATACGCCAGCCCAACGCTGAAGGTGAAATGCGTTATTACAACGGCCTTACCAGCGTAGGTGACGCCCAGGGTACCTACCTCAAGCAGAAGCTGGTGCCCTTCGGTGAATACGTGCCACTGCAGGACATGCTGCGTGGGCTGATTGCCTTCTTCGATCTACCCATGTCGGACTTTGCCCGTGGCGACGTAAAACAGTCGTTATTGCAGGCGAAGGGTTACCAGATCGCGCCTTTCATTTGCTACGAAGTCGTTTACCCGGAATTCGCGGCCAGTCTGGCGGCGAAAAGCGACATCCTTCTTACGGTGAGTAACGATGCCTGGTTCGGTCACTCCATTGGCCCCTTGCAGCACCTGCAGATGGCGCAGATGCGTGCACTGGAGGCTGGTCGTTGGATGATCCGTGCGACCAACAACGGCGTGACGGTATTGATTGACCCGAAAGGTCGAATCGTCGAGCAGATTCCTGCATTTGAGGAAGCGGTGCTCTACGGTGAGGTCACGCCTATGCAAGGGCTCACGCCATACCTGCAATGGCGATCCTGGCCGCTGATCACCATTTGTATGCTGTTGCTCGGTTGGGGACTGGCGCGCCGTCGGCGTAGCTGAGATTCAAGTCACCTCGACCAGCGGCGCCTAATCCGCGGTGTCGCCTGCGTAGAGCAACGGGTAGACCAGCATGCCGACCGCCTCATTGAGCAGCATGCCGTTCTGCCAGATGGCTTTAGTCTCCGGTAGCCAGCCACCGAATGGGCGCCCATGGAGCACACCGAGGAAGCCCACCGGAGCGGCGATCACCTCCAACCCCACCTCTTCGAAACACCAGCGCGAGCGCGGCATGTGCGATGCCGAAGTCACCAGCACGATACGCTTGACGCCTGCAGCCTTGAGCATCTCGGCACTGTAGCGAGCGTTCTCCCATGTAGTCCGGCTGCGCTCTTCGAGCCAGCGAGTTTCGGTCGAAAAATCTCGCTCCAAGGTCTCGGCAGCCAGTAGCGCC
This sequence comes from Stutzerimonas zhaodongensis, assembly GCF_003696365.1. Classification (GTDB taxonomy): domain Bacteria; phylum Pseudomonadota; class Gammaproteobacteria; order Pseudomonadales; family Pseudomonadaceae; genus Stutzerimonas; species Stutzerimonas zhaodongensis. Next base: position 644,892 of record NZ_RFFM01000001.1, on the reverse strand, counting down.
TCGCTCGGCGGCTCACCGTAATGCAGTCCTCCGCTGGCAAGGATCGGCAGGCCGGACGCACCCGCCAGCCGTGACGCGTAACGCAGGCGCTCGAGCGCGATGTGACTGGGCTGGTCTGACCCCCATGCCGGATCGGCCTGCTCACGACCAGCGCCCAGCACGACGATTGCCTGAGCGCGCCCCTGCAACCCGCTCCACTCGGAGCGCTCCAGCGCAACCTCGCTTTCCAGCATCCGCGCCGCCCATTCCACAGTCACGGGCAAACTCATCAGCCAAAGCCCGCTGAATCCCAACACGAAGCAGAGGGCGGCCAACCGAGGCGCGCGGCGCCGCAGCCACCAGGCCGCGAGCAGAAGCAACAACAAGCCACCTGGCGGCAGCAGCAACTGTTTGAAGAAATAGCGGATCGGCATGGGCAACTCCGGAGGCTCGGTAGCTGCCACTTTACCTGTCCAGGCGCCCGCGTGTCGGCTATGCAGGCGCCGTCAGTGCTTTGGGTAGGTATGCAACCGCTGCCTTGCTCTGAGCAATTGCGAGCCACACGCCGAACAGGCGACCGCACCGGCGCCATCAGGCCAGTGCACGCTGGCACCGCAGAGCGCACAGGACATCGCCTGCTGCAACGCTGGCGAGCTCTGTTTGCAGCGTTTTCCCGAGTGATGCCGCAGGACATTTCGCAGCGCAGGGCGCGTAGCCTGCCGGACCAGCTGCGCCTGCTCTTCTGCAGCGGCGTGCCAACCCGATAGCCACTGCGAATCCTGTTGAAGATAAGCGCGGATCAGATCGAACTCCGCGGGCGTCAGCCCACCGACTTCCAGCTCGGTCGCAGATCCAGTGCCGTCATCCGGCGATCGCTCCGCCTCCTCGAGCGCTGACGTCAGCCGCTGCAACACCCGACCGTACAAGTTGCCTTCATTTGCTTGGCGCTCTCTACCCATGATTCACCTCGTGTTCGTCCCGCCCCCTCTACAAGCGTAGCTCAGACTCGAACATGCACGCCGGGCACGACAAACGGGGCCGCCAGGCGCAGGCAAATCGGGTTTCCCTCGGTCGCTGGGGGTCATGTATGCTACGGCGCTTCCATGCTTTCGCATCCAGCCCGTTGCGCCGCCGTCTTCGCTTGGTCTCGACCCGGCATTTCCGCAGCCCTCGCCGCTCGCGAGCAGCCAGCCCTATTCAACGCCAGTAGCCATGCACGAACAGTATCAGCCCCGCGAAATCGAAGCCGCAGCGCAATCCCACTGGGATGCGCAGAAATCCTTTGAAGTAAGTGAACAGCCCGGCAAGGACACCTTCTATTGCCTGTCGATGTTCCCCTACCCCAGCGGCAAGCTGCACATGGGGCACGTTCGTAACTACACGATCGGCGACGTGATTGCGCGATACCAACGTATGCAGGGCAAGAACGTGTTGCAGCCCATGGGTTGGGACGCGTTCGGCATGCCGGCGGAAAACGCCGCCATGAAGAACAAGGTCGCACCGGCCAAGTGGACCTACGAGAACATCGACTACATGCGCACCCAGCTGAAAAGCCTGGGCCTGGCCGTCGACTGGACCCGTGAGGTCACCACTTGCAAGCCCGACTACTACCGTTGGGAGCAGTGGCTGTTCACCCGCCTTTATGAAAAAGGCGTGATCTATCGCAAGAACGGCACCGTCAACTGGGATCCGGTCGATCAGACCGTGCTGGCCAACGAGCAGGTCATCGACGGCCGCGGCTGGCGTTCCGGCGCGCTGATCGAAAAGCGCGAAATCCCGATGTACTACTTCAAGATCACCGCCTACGCGGATGAGCTGCTCGAGAGCCTGGATGAGCTGGATGGCTGGCCTGAGCAGGTCAAGACCATGCAACGCAACTGGATCGGCAAGTCGCGCGGGATGGAAATCAGCTTCCCCTACGACGTAGCCAGCATTGGCAGCGAAGGCGTGATGAAGGTATTCACTACACGCCCTGACACGCTGATGGGCGCTACCTATGTCGCCGTAGCCGCTGAACATCCGCTTGCGACGCTTGCCGCACAGAACAATCCCGAATTGCAGGCGTTCATCGACGAGTGCAAGCGTGGCGGCGTCGCTGAAGCCGATATCGCCACCCAGGAGAAAAAAGGCCTCGCCACATCCCTGCGCGTGCAGCATCCGCTGACCGGTGAGCTACTGCCGGTCTGGATCGCCAACTACGTATTGATGAATTACGGCGAAGGCGCCGTGATGGCCGTGCCTGCCCACGATGAGCGTGATTTCGCTTTTGCCACCAAATACGCGCTACCAATCAAGCCAGTTGTGCGTACCAGTGTTGGCGATGAGACGCCAACACCCTGGAATGACGCCTACGGTGAACACGGCGAGCTGATCAACTCTGGCGAATTCGACGGCCTGGATTTCGATGGAGCCTTCGACGCCATGGAAGTCGCGCTGCAAAGAAAAGGGCTTGGCCAGGCCCGCACCCAGTTCCGCCTGCGCGATTGGGGTATCAGCCGCCAGCGTTATTGGGGCTGCCCGATTCCGATCATTCATTGTGAAAGCTGCGGCGATGTGCCGGTGCCCGAAGATCAGCTGCCGGTCGTGCTGCCGGAAGATGTAGTACCGGACGGTGCCGGTTCGCCGCTGGCGCGCATGCCCGAATTCTACGAGTGCAACTGCCCGAAGTGTGGCGCTCCCGCCAAGCGTGAGACCGACACCATGGACACCTTTGTCGAGTCGTCCTGGTACTTCGCCCGTTACGCCTCACCCCACTATGACCAGGGCATGGTCGACCCGGCCGCCGCGAACCATTGGCTGCCAGTCGATCAGTACATCGGCGGAATCGAGCACGCCATTCTTCACCTGCTCTACGCGCGCTTCTTCCACAAACTGATGCGCGATGAAGGGCTGGTCAGCTCCAATGAGCCGTTCAAGAACTTGCTGACTCAAGGCATGGTCATCGCCGACACCTACTACCGCACCCTGGAAAACGGCGGCAAGGACTGGTTCAACCCGGCCGACGTCATCGTCGAACGCGATGCCAAGGCCAAGGTAATCGGCGCCAAGCTCGCCAGCGATGGCCTGCCGGTGGAAATCGGCGGCACCGAAAAGATGTCCAAATCGAAGAATAACGGCGTCGACCCGCAGGCGATGATTGATGCCTACGGCGCAGATACCTGCCGCCTGTTCATGATGTTCGCTTCCCCGCCTGACATGAGCCTGGAATGGTCGGACTCCGGTGTCGAAGGTGCGAGCCGCTTCCTGCGCCGCGTCTGGCGTCTGGCTCATGCCCATGTCAGCGCCGGTTCGCCAGCACAACTGGTCACAGCTAGCCTGAGCGATGAGCAGAAGGCGGTCCGTCGCGCGATTCATTTGGCGATAAAACAGGCGAGCGTGGATGTGGGTCAGCACCACAAATTCAATACCGCGATCGCGCAAGTCATGACGCTCATGAACGTGCTGGAAAAAGCTGCCGTCTCCAGTGAACAGGACCGTGCGCTGATGCAGGAAGGTCTGGAAACTGTCGCCTTGCTACTGGCGCCCATCACGCCGCACATCTGCCACGAGCTCTGGCAGCAGTTGGGCAAAAACGGCCTGATCATCGATGCCCAATGGCCTCAGGTCGACGAGACAGCGCTTGTCCAGGACAGCCTGACGCTTGTGGTGCAGGTCAACGGCAAGCTGCGCGGCCAGATCGAAGTGCCGGCCAGCGCCACGCGCGAGGAAGTCGAAGCCAGCGCACGCGCCAACGAAAACGTGGTGCGCTTCACCGAGGGCCTGACGATTCGCAAGGTCATCGTGGTGCCAGGCAAGCTGGTCAACATCGTCGCTAACTGATTCGCCACGGCGCGCTGCGTCGGGCTGCCAAGGGGATAACAAGATGATCAAACGCAATCTGCTGGTGGCCGGCATGGCCCTGTTGCTGAGCGCCTGCGGTTTCCAGCTGCGTGGGACGGGAGAAACCAGCTTCGCCCTGAATGAGCTCAACCTGCAAGCACGCAACAGTTACGGCGAAACGGCCCAACAACTCGAAGAGTTGCTCAAGGACAACGGGGTTCGCGTTTATCCAGGTGCGCGGTACACGCTGGATCTGGTGAGAGAACAGAGCCGTCAGCGTACCGCCAGCTATACCAGCTCAGCACGCAGTGCCGAATACGAGCTGACCAGCGTGCTGGAGTATGAATTCCGCGGTCCACAAAACACGCTGCTGTTGGAAGATAAGGTAGAGGTGCAGAAAGTCTACGTTCACGACAGCAGCAACCTCATCGGCTCCGACCAGGAAGCCAGCCAGTTGCGTCAGGAAATGCGCCGTGAACTCCTGCAGCAACTGAGCATGCGAATCCGTGGTATCACTCCAGCCCGGCTAGACCAGCTGCAGGAGACCGCCGAAGCCCGGAGGCGCGCCGAGGCAGAAGCGATCGAGGCGCAGATCCGCGAGCAGGCTGCGCAACCACAGCAATCGCCCATCGAGCTACCGATTCAGTGATGAGCCTGAGCCGCTTCGGCGGCTCCGGCCGTATCCCGACATGAAGTTAGCCCCCGCCCAACTCGCTAAACATTTGCAAGGTGCCCTCTCGCCTGTATATGTGGTCAGCGGAGATGAGCATCTGCTGTGTCAGGAGGCGTGCGATGCCATTCGCGGCGCGTGCCGTCAGCAAGAATTCAGTGAGCGTCAGGTACTCAATGTCGAGACCGGATTCGACTGGGGGCAGCTGATCGAGGCGGGAGCCAGCCTTTCATTGTTTGCCGAAAAACGCCTGCTGGAGCTGCGCATCCCTAACGGCAAGCCTGGCGATAAAGGCGCCGCGGCGCTGATCGAGTATCTTGGCCGCCCTGCTGAGGACACTGTCCTGCTGATCAGCCTGCCAAAGCTCGACGGCAATACGCAGAAGACCAAATGGGCGAAGGCATTGATCGACGGCAAGCAGGTGCAGTTCCTGCAGATCTGGCCAGTTGATGCTCAAGCGCTGCCGCAGTGGATTCGTCAACGCTTGTCACAGGCGGGCCTCGCGGCTGACCAGGATGCGGTGGAGCTGATCGCAGCTCGTGTCGAAGGCAATCTTCTAGCTGCCGCGCAGGAAATCGAAAAGCTGAAGCTGCTCGCCGAAGCCGGGCAAGTCACGACAGAAACGGTGCAGGCAGCCGTTGCTGATAGTGCACGTTATGACGTTTTCGGCTTGATCGATGCTGCGTTGCTGGGACAACCGGAGCACATCCTGCAGATGCTGACCGGCTTGCGCGGTGAAGGCGTCGAGGCGCCAGTAATCCTCTGGGCCGTGGCTCGGGAAATCCGCCAACTGGCCAACATCGCACAACAGTACAGTCAGGGCGTACCCCTCGACCGCGCTTTTAGTCAGGCTCGGCCGCCGGTATGGGACAAGCGCAAGCCTCTGGTGAGCAAGGCTCTGCAGCGCCACGACGTAGCCGGCTGGCAGGGGTTGTTGATGGATGCGCAGCGCATTGACGAGCAGATCAAGGGGCAGACGCAGGGCGACCCCTGGATTGGCCTGACCGACCTGTGTCTGCAACTGAGCGGACGACCGGTGCGACTATAAGCCCTGCTCGCTTCACTCTGCTGCATAGTTATTCCTTATCGTAACCATGCCTGTCTGCGGCTGGACAATTTTTGCCCAACCCTTAAGATGCGCTGGCCTGATCGCAGCCGACTTAGAGGGTAGATGATGAGCAAACAAAGGAAACGGCCGAACAAGGCCAAATCACTGGTAGCGCAACCCTTGTTCCGCAGCCGCCAGGAACAGCCTAAAAAAGGCAAAGGCAGTTACCGCCGCGAAGCCTCCCAGTCCAACAACTGGGAGGCTTCGGTCCTTCTGGCGGCTTGAAAAGCCAAGGCATTCAAAGCGTGATAATGTCGCCTGCCGAAGACTTGCCGAGATTGGTGCATGCTTTACACCTTCGTTCCCGTTCTGTTGTTACGCACCCTGATCGCTGGATCAGCACTGAGCATAATGGTCGCGTGTGCGGCCGAACCGGTGGTGCCAACTGCAGAGATAGCACCCAGCGCCTCAACGCCTGCGGCTGCAGAGATCGAGATAAGCGCGCCTGCCGACGAGCCTGTGCAGCAAAGCTTCGAGCAGTGGCGAGATGAGTTCCGCAACGAAGCGCTGCAAGCCGGCATATCTGCCAAGGTCTTCGACAGAGCCTTTGCCGGGGTCACCCCAGACCCGAGCATCATCACAGCGGATCGCAGCCAACCAGAATTCACCCGCCCGGTCTGGCAGTACCTGGAAGGCGCCCTGTCAAAACAACGGGTCAGCGGAGGCAAAAGCCTGCTGGACCGGCACCAAGCAACTCTCAATGACATAGAAGCCCGCTATGGCGTCGACCGCAACACGCTGGTGGCGATCTGGGGACTGGAGAGCAGCTTCGGGCAGATCATGGGTGACAAGGGCGTGATTCGCTCTCTTGCTACCCTTGCTCATGAAGGGAGGCGCCCAGGCTTCGCTAAAAGCCAACTTCTCGCGGCTTTGGAGATTCTCCAGCACGGCGACGTAAGCGCCGACCAGCTTCGCGGCTCCTGGGCAGGCGCCATGGGCCAGACCCAGTTCATCCCCACCACCTATAACACCCACGCGGTGGATTTCGACGGCGACGGCCGCCGGGACATCTGGAACAGCTCTGCCGACGCCTTGGCTTCCGCCGCCCACTATCTACAAGCGTCGGGCTGGAAAACTGGACAGCCCTGGGGGTTCGAGGTCAGCTTGCCGGATGGTTTCGACTACGCGCAGGCTGATAACAGCATCCGTAAGCCACTGTCCGAATGGCGCCGACTCGGTCTGAGCGGCGTGCCGTCCGGTATGGAGGATGCAAACGCCAGCCTGCTGCTACCAGCAGGTTATCGCGGCCCGGCATTCCTGATTCTGGACAACTTCAGAGCAATCCTGCGCTACAACAACTCATCGTCTTACGCGTTAGCGATAGGCCTACTTTCTGAGCGCTTCAACGGCGCCGGTCAGATCCGTGGAACCTGGCCACAAGGGGAGCAACCTTTGAGCCGTTCCGAACGCCTTGAGCTGCAGGAGAGGCTTACCGAGCGAGGCTTCGACCCAGGCACGGCGGACGGCATCATCGGCGCCAACACCCGTAGTGCCATTCGCAGGTTCCAGCAACAGTTGGGCTGGCCCGCAGACGGACACCCTACGCAGGAGTTGCTTGGACGTCTGCGCGCGGGACCTTGATAAGCGTGGTTCAACCAATCGGCAATTCCCTGCCCAGCGGGCCTTCTGCGTAAACAAGTGTGCGGCTTCGGCGGCTCATGCGACACGGTAATACAGCCGCCTGATACTTCCGCCTCGGCGACTTTGGCAACCCTCGCTACACGGACTGAACGGTCAGCGCCTGTGATAAACTGCGCGGCGGCCACAAGCCGCCTCGTCCACGGAGCCTCTAGCGGAGCCCAGATTGCCGATGTCCGATATCTCCCAGCCCAAAACAGTTGCCAGTGGCGATAAATTCCGCACCACTCAGGGCATCACCGCAATCAAGGACGGGCAGAAGCGCCGCGCCTCCAGCGAACCCCAGGTATTCGAACCCAAGCCCAAGTGGCTTCGGGTCAAGGCACCCAGCGGGAGTCGCTTTGAAGCGGTCAAGCGCAATGTCGGCGAACACCGCCTCAGCACCGTATGCCAGGAATCCCACTGCCCGAACATGGGCGAATGCTGGTCAAACGGCACCGCTACGATCATGCTCATGGGCTCTGTGTGCACCCGCGCGTGCCGCTTCTGCGCGGTGGATACCGGTAATCCAAACGGCTGGCTGGATCATGAAGAGCCACAGAATACCGCGAAGTCGGTAGAGCTGATGGCGCTGCGCTATATCGTGCTCACCTCAGTGGACCGAGATGACCTGGACGACGGCGGCGCCGGTCACTACGCGGCCTGTGTGCGCGCCATCAAGGACCGCACCCCGCAGGTGGTAGTGGAAGCCCTGACTCCTGACTTCAACGGCGACCTGCAAGCCATCGAGCGCGTAGCGGACTCCGGCCTGGAAGTCTTCGCGCAGAACATCGAGACGGTAAAGCGCCTCACCCATGAGGTGCGCGACCCTCGGGCAGGCTACGAGAAAACCCTGCGCGTGCTGGAGCATGCCAAGCGCCATCGCCCGGAGATGCTGACCAAGAGCAGTCTGATGCTCGGCTTGGGCGAGAGCGATGAGGAAGTGCTGCAGACCATGGACGACCTGCGCGCTATCGGCGTGGACATCCTTACCCTCGGCCAGTACCTGCAACCGACCCGCAACCACTTGCCAGTCAAGCGCTGGGTCAGCCCCGAGGAATTCAACCGCTTCCGCGATATCGGCTTAGCCAAAGGCTTCATGGAAGTCGCAGCTGGCCCGCTGGTGCGCTCCAGCTATAGAGCCGACCGCGTATTCGAGAAGAATAATCTAGGCCTGGCTGCTCCAGTACCGGTGCCGGGCCAGCCGTTCGACAGCAGCCTGATTCCGGCGCTCAACCTGAGCTGATCAGGTCTCCCAAGGCTTACCTCTGGGCTTCGCCTGGGGGGAGACGTTGGTACCAAAATGACCCGCTGGGTAGGCCCGGCTTAACAGTCTATGGCTAAGCCTGTCAGGGCTTGTTGCTGCGCGTACCCGAGATGCTTGACCAGCTGTTCACTCAGGCGGGCACCGACTTCGGATAACGCTATCGGCCCGGAGACCAGATCGGCCAGCTGGGTCATGGCCATGCCCGCGTAACCGCAGGGGTTGATCCGTCCGAAAGGCTCAAGATCCATATCGACGTTTAGCGCCAGACCATGAAACGAGCGCCCGTTTCGGATTCGCAAGCCAAGCGATGCGATCTTCGCTCCGTCGACATAGACACCTGGTGCGTCTGGCTTGGATACCGCCTGCACCTCGTAGCTGGCGAGCAGATCTATGAGGCTATGCTCGATGCGGCTCACGAGCTCGCGCACCCCGATTCCGAGTCGCCTGACATCCAGCATCAGATAGCACACAAGTTGGCCTGGGCCATGATAAGTCACCTGACCACCACGATCGGCCTGCACGACAGGGATATCGCCCGGTAGCAGCAGATGCTCGGCCTTACCGGCCTGTCCCTGGGTGAAAACGCGAGGGTGTTGCAGCAGCCAGATCTCGTCTGCGGAGTCGGGCCCGCGGCCGTTGGTGAAACGCTGCATGGCCTGCCAGGCGGGCTGATAGTCCACCAGCCCCAGCTCCCGAATGCCAAGCACACCTGCGCTCACGCTCGATCACCCCTAACGCTGAATCCGCACTCGAGTACATCAGCGCGCCTCGTCAATGCCAAGGGAGTCATCAGAGCACCATATGCACGCGCCCGGTCGCGCGCAGATCGACGTGAATCGCCTGCAGCTGTTCAACGCTTGTCGCCGTGACCAGAACCTGCACAGACAGGAAACGCCCGTTGCGGCTGTCGCGCGTCACCAGTGTCGTTTCATCAAGATCAGGCGCATGGCGACGGATCACTTCGACCACTGCCTCGCTGAACCCCTCACCCGCGTCTCCGATCACCTTGATCGGGTAGCGCTCGCAAGGAAACTCTATTTTGGGTGGCTGGGTTTCGCTTTTGCTTTCAGTCATGACGACGGACTCGTGATCCGCAAGCGCGCCCTGCGGATGGCATGGGCGCGCTACAGAGTTCAGTTGAATAGATTGAAGAAGAACAGCCGAATGCTATCCCACACGCGTCGGAAGAGGCCGCCCTCTTCGACGGCTTGCAACGCGATCAGGTCGGTGCTTTGCAATACCTGGCCATCAAGACTGACCTCGACCTTGCCCACGACGTCGCCTTGCTGAATAGGCGCGGTCAGTTCAGGGTTGAAGGTCAGGCCGGCTTGCAACTTATCAAGTTGACCGCGCGGTACGGTGAGCGTCAGGTCATTCGCCAATCCGGCGCTGACCTGGTCCTGCTCACCTTTCCAAACGCGTGACTGCGCCAGCTCTACGCCCTTCTTGTAAAAGGTTCGAGTTTCAAAGAAGCGGAAGCCGTAAGTCAGCAGCTTCTGGGTTTCCGCAGCGCGAGATTGCTCGCTGTTGGTGCCGAAAACAGATGTGATCAGACGCATGTCGTCACGAACGGCTGAGGCGACCAGGCAGTAGCCAGCTTCCTCGGTGTGACCCGTTTTCAGCCCGTCGACCGTCTTGTCACGCCATAGCAGCAGATTGCGGTTGGGCTGCTTGATGTTGTTCCAGAAGAACTCTTTCTGCGCATAAATCCCGTAGTGAGCAGGATCTTCATAGATGATGGCGCGGGCCAGCTTTGCCATGTCGGACGCCGATGAGTAATGCTCAGGATGGGGCAGCCCAGTGGCGTTCATGAAATGCGTATTGGTCATTCCCAGCCGCTGCGCGGTGCTGTTCATGAGGTCAGCGAACGCTTCTTCGCTGCCCGCGATGTGCTCAGCCATCGCCACGCTGGCGTCGTTGCCGGATTGAATGATGATGCCATGCAGCAGGTCATCCACCGATACCTGGGTGTTGACCTGGATGAACATGCGCGAGCCACCCGTACGCCAGGCTTTCTCGCTGATCGTGACCATATCGCTTTCGGAGATCTGACCCTTCTGGATTTCCAGTGTGGCGATGTAGGCAGTCATCAGCTTCGTCAGGCTGGCAGGTGGCAAGCGCTCGTCGCCGGCATTCTCGACCAGCACCTTGCCGCTGGCCGCATCCATCAGGACATAGGACTTCGCTGCCAGCTGCGGCGGCGAGGGAATGATCTGCTCAGCCCAGGCTGCCGGCGCCACGGCCAGAACGGTGAGGAGAAACAGGCGATGCACGAAGGTGGTGGTAGTCATTGCTCTCTCAGAGTGTTTGCTATGGCAAAAGAATTTGTAGCGGCGTCATCAATTAAACGGGAGCAGCAGCTCAGTCGCCCTGCACTCGCCGTGGATTACCCAGGTTAGCCAGACGGACCGTCTGCTCGAGCCGAGCCGCCTCATCCGCAGAGCTGATAGGCCCCAGGCGCACCCGGTGCAGGATCTGCTCCTGGCGCACCACGGAACTGACGAATACCGGGGCTTGCGTCATGCTGCTCAGCTTGTCACGCAGCAACTGCGCGGCGTCTGGATTGGCAAACGCGCCTACCTGCAGGAACATCCCTGATCCCGTACTCGGGGCGTTCCTCTCAACCTCCACCGGCACCGTTGCGCCCGCATGCTGCATAGGTGGCGGGGTGTATTGCTCAACCGGCTGGGAGAGCCCGGTTTTGGCCGGCTGGCCAGCAGCCTTCTGCGGTTGGGCAAGCACCAGCGGCGCTTTCTGCCCGCGCTCGGCCCACCACTGTTCCGGATCGATGCCTTCAACTTTGACCCGAGCGGTTCCGGTTTCTGCATAGCCCAGCTTCTTTGCGGCGGCAAAGGACAGGTCGATGATCCGATCCGAGTAGAAGGGTCCGCGATCATTGACCCGCAGTACCACGCTCTTGCCGTTGTCCAAGCTGGTCACCCGAACGTAGCTGGGCAATGGCAAAGTCTTATGAGCGGCGCTCATTCCATACAGATCGTACTTTTCGCCGTTAGCGGTAGGCTGACCGTGAAACTTGGTTCCATACCAGGAGGCAATACCAGTCTCTTGATATCTACGCCCGTCACCGATCGGGTAATAGGTCTTGCCCAGCACCGTATAGGGATTGGCCTTGAACGGTCCGTTATGCGGCACCGGTGTCGCATCGGGAATGCGGGAGACATCCACGTCCCACCAGGGAGCACCGTCCTTGTGAGGGCGGGTGTAGTCACCGGGCCCGCTGATGCCCTTGCTCGGCGTCGGCGCGGGCGCCTGCGGCGCTGGAGACGAGGAACAACCGGCAACAAAGGCGGCGACCGCTGCTGCCGCAAGTAGACGTGCGTTCATTGCGCGCCCCGCGCCTTGGCCAACTGATCGGCAAGCTGATGAACAGCCATGGCGTACATCACACTGCGGTTATAGCGAGTGATGACATAAAAGTTCGGCAAGCCTACCCAGTACTCCTCGCCCTGCGCGCCATCGAGACGGAAAGCGGTCACCGCAGTTTCGTCTGCCATCGGTGAGGGAGTCTTCCATTGCCAACCCAGCGCTCGCAATTCGGCGGCGTTCTTGACCGGCTCCAGACCTTCGGTCAGGCCTTCGCTGTACCGCTCACCTTTCACGCTCGCCCTCGCAACCACCGGCGCGCCGGCTTTCCAGCCGTGTTGCTTGAAATAGTTGGCAGCGCTACCGATGGCGTCGACCGGGTTCTTCCAGATGTCGATCCGACCATCCTCGTCAAAGTCCACCGCATAGGCGCGGAAGCTGCTCGGCATGAACTGTGGCAGTCCCATCGCGCCAGCGTAGGACCCGGTCAGGGCGAGCGGATCGACCTGCTCTTCGCGCGTAAGCAGCAGGAATTCCTTGAGCTGCTGGCGGAAGAACGGCTGCCTGGGGGGGTAATCGAAGCCCAACGTCGACAGCGCATCGATCACGCGATAGTTGCCGGTATTACGGCCGTAAAAGGTTTCGACACCGATGATCGCGACGATCACCTCAGCCGGCACGCCAAATTCCTGCTCAGCGCGGGTTAATGCAGCTTCGTTTTCTCGCCAGAAATCGACTCCCTGAGCGATCCGCGAGTCAGTCATGAAGATCGGCCGGTATTCCTTCCACGGCTTGACGCGCTCCGCCGGGCGGGAGATCGCGTCCAGAATCGCCTGTTTGCGCTCGGCCTGAGCCAACAAGCCCACCAGCTGTTCGCTGGCAAAGCCGTAATCCTCAGTCATCTCACGCACGAATTCCGCTACTTTCTCGCCCTGATAATCGGCGGCCAAAGCCACCGGAGTACCGCCGAGCGCACCAAACAGACCCGCTCCGCAGAGCACTCGTGCCAACCAGCCACGTTGTAATGGATTCAAGAAATTCACTCTAATCAAACCTGCGCGATCCACTTGCGATGGGTGTGAATCGACATCAAAACCCCAAACCCTGATAGCAGGGTCACCAATGAAGTGCCACCAAAACTGATAAAGGGCAACGGCACCCCTACGACAGGCAACAACCCGCTGACCATACCGATATTGATGAACACGTAAACGAAAAACGTCATGGTCAGCGCCCCCGCCAGCAACTTACCGAACAGGGTCTGAGCCTGGGTCGTTATCACCAGACCCCGCGCGATCAAGAGCATATAAACGAACAACAGCAAGCAGACACCAACCAGGCCGAACTCCTCGGCAAGGACCGCAATGATAAAGTCCGTGTGGCTTTCGGGCAAAAAATCCAGGTGCGATTGGGTGCCCAACAACCAGCCCTTGCCGAACACTCCGCCAGAACCGATTGCGGCCTTGGACTGAATGATGTTCCAGCCGGTACCCAGCGGGTCGCTTTCAGGGTCAAGAAAGGTAAGCACCCGTTGCTTCTGGTAGTTGTGCAGCACGAAGTACCACATGCCCACGGCGACCGGAACGAGAGCCGCAATCGCACTCAGTATCCAGCGCCATTTCAGCCCGGCGATAAACAGAACGAAAGCGCCGGACACCAACACCAGCAGCGCCGTACCCAGATCCGGCTGTTTCAGGATGAGCACGAACGGCGTCAGGATCAGACCAAGACTGACCATCGTGTGCTTGATCCCCGGCGGCAATGCCCGACCAGAGAGGTACCAGGCGATGGTCATCGGCATGATGATTTTCATGAATTCCGAAGGCTGAAAGCGGATCACCCCAGGAATATTGATCCAGCGAGTCGCCCCCATCGCGGTGTACCCGACGAACTCCACTGCTACCAGCAGGGCCACCACCGCCAGATAACCGAGCGGGACCCAGCGGGCCATCAATCTTGGCTCGAACTGCGCGATGACAAGCATGGCGCCCAGGCCAACACCGTAGGACGTCGCCTGCTTTATCAGCAGGTCCCAATTCTTCCCGCCCGCCGAATAGAGAACAAAAAGGCTGCCTGCCGCGAGCAGCAGCAAAAGCAGCAGCAGCACGCCATCGATGTGCATCCGTTGCAACAGGCTCGCTCGGCGACGCATGACATCCGTAGTGGAAAGAGTCCGATCGAACGTACCACTCATGGCCTGGACCCTTCTGCGGTAAGCGGCATCGCATACTCGGTTTTCAACTTGCCATCAGCGTCCAGCAGCCAGGCGTCCATGACCTGCTTGGCAACCGGCGCCGCGACACCGGAACCGGACTCGCCGTTTTCGACCATGACCGCTACGGCGATCTGCGGGTCATGCACCGGCGCAAATGCAACGAACAGCGCATGGTCACGATGACGCTCGTTGAGCTTGCCACTGTCATAGCGCTCACCCTGCTTGATGGCGACTACCTGCGCGGTGCCACTCTTGCCGGCGATGCGATAGGTGGAGGTATCGCCGACTTTCTTCGCCGTGCCGCGCGCGCCGTGCAACACCTGCTCCATACCGCGAATCGCTGCATCCCAATAGCTCGGGTCTCGCAATTCGATGTCGGGAATGGGTTCCGGGTCGGAAGCCGAACCGCCTTCGATGCTTTTCGCCAAGTGCGGCCTGATCCACTTGCCACGGGTAGCCATCAGCGCGGTCGCCTGTGCCAACTGCAGCGGTGTCGTCTGCATGTAGCCCTGGCCGATTCCCAGAATCACCGTCTCGCCCGGATACCACGCCTGGCGGTACCGTGCACGCTTCCAATCTCGGGACGGCATCAGGCCCGCGGTTTCCTCGAACATGTCCAGCGACACTCGCTGACCGATACCGAAGCGGGTCATGTACTCATGCATCCGGTCGATGCCCATCTTGTGCGCCATATCGTAAAAGTAGGTGTCGTTGGAACGCATGATCGCGACTTCCAGATCCACCCAGCCGTCACCGCCGCGGTTCCAGTTGCGATATTTGTGCTTTACGTTGGGAAGCTGGAAAAAGCCTGGATCGAATACCCGCGTGTTCTTGGTAACAACACCAGTATCCAGCCCCGCCACCGCCATCATCGGCTTGATCGTCGACCCGGGCGGGTAAAGGCCGCGTAAGACGCGATTGAACAGTGGCTGATCGATCGAGTCGCGTAACTCGCCGTAGGCTTTGAAGCTGATGCCTGTGACAAACAGGTTCGGGTCGAAGCTGGGCTGACTGACCATCGCCAGCACTTCGCCGGTAGACGGCTGCAACGCGACGATAGCGCCGCGCCGCCCCGCAAGCGCGTCCTCGGCTGCCTCCTGCAGCTCGAGATCAAGCGTCAGGGTAATGTCTTTTCCGGGAATAGGATCGGTGCGTTTGAGTACCCGCAACACTCGGCCGCGCGCGTTGGTTTCGACTTCCTCGTAACCCACCTGACCGTGCAGAACATCTTCGTAGAAACGCTCGACGCCCGTCTTGCCGATGTGGTGCGTGCCGCTGTAATTGACAGGGTCGAGCTGCTTGACCTCCGCCTCGTTGATCCGACCGACATAGCCGACCGAGTGCGCAAAATGCTTGCCCTCTGGGTAATGGCGGACCAGCTGCGCCGCCACCTCCACGCCAGGAAGGCGGAACTGATCCACCGCAATGCGCGCGATCTGTTCTTCGGACAGCTCATACATGATCGGCACCGGTTCGAACGGCCGCCGCCCCTGCAATACCCGCTTCTCGAACAGCGCGCGCTCTTCGCTGGAAAGCTCCAGCACCTCGACGACCGTGTCCAGCGTCTTACGCCAGTCTTCGGCGCGCTCACGAGTCACCGTAAGACTGAAGCTGGGGCGGTTGTCGGCGATGATCTTGCCGGCGCGGTCGAAAATCAGCCCACGATTAGGCGGGATCGGCTGGACATGAACACGATTGTTTTCCGATAGCGTCGAATGATGCTCGTACTGCACGACCTGCAGGTAATAGAGCCGCGCGATCAGAACACCGATCAGCAGCAATACCAGCGCACCGCCCACAATCACCCGCTGACGCACCAGACGGGCGTCCTTTTCATGGTCCTTGAGGGGAATCGGCTGCGACATCGTGGATTTCGGCTGTACTACTTGTGGTAAGGGTGACCCGACAGCAACGTCCAGGCGCGATAGATCTGCTCGCCGATAAGAATGCGCACCAGCGGATGAGGCAAGGTCAGCGGTGAAAGTGACCAGCGTTGCTCACTGCGCGCGCAGACTTCAGGCGCCAGGCCCTCGGGCCCACCAACCATCAGATTGACATTGCGCGCATCAAGCCTCCAGCGCTCCAATTCGGACGCCAGCTGCTCAGTGCTCCAAGGCCGACCCGTCACTTCCAGGGTCACTATTCGCTCGCCCGGCTGAACCTTCGCCAGCATGGCCTCGCCTTCCTGACGAATCAACCGCGCCACGTCGGCATTCTTGCCGCGGGTGTTAAGCGATATTTCATGCAGTTCCAGCGGTAGCTCGGACGGAAGACGCTTGGCGTATTCCTGCCAACCGTCCTCGACCCATCGCGGCATCTTCGAGCCCACTGCGATCAACTTGATCCGCACGAATCGGTTATTCCTGCTCGCCCGCGTGCTGCGCGCGGCTCTGCTCGGCGCCCTGCCAGAGGCGTTCGAGATCATAGAACTGGCGAGTAGGCACCTGCATCACATGCACCACCACGTCGCCCAGATCGAGCAGCGCCCATTCGCCACCATCCAGGCCTTCGCTACCCAGAGGCCGTACGCCCTGCTCCTTGACCTTCTCAAGGACATTTTCGGCCAGCGACTTCACGTGGCGGCTGGAGGTGCCACTGGCGATCACCATGAAGTCGGTGACACTTGTCTTACCGCGGACATCGATAGTCGTGATGTCGGTACCTTTCAGATCTTCCAGGGCGCTAACGGCCAGCTGGGCCAAAGAATCATTTTGCATAGTGTGAAACAACCTCAGTTCGACGCCCGGTACAGTCCGTGCGCGTTGATATAAGCCAGTACGGCGTCGGGTACCAGAAAACGGACCGACCGGCCGCTGGCCAGAAATTGACGAATTCGCGTCGCCGAGACCCCAAGAGGCGCCTGCCAAACGAAGGCGATCTGGCCGCCACCGCCAGTAAGCGTGAGCGGATCACTCACGCTGCGTGCAGCCAACAGGTCTCGCAGCGCTTCCGGCGCATCACTATCGGCGTCCGGCCGCTGCATGACGAGAATGTGGCAATGATCGAGCAGCTCATCCCAGCGGTGCCAACTGGGAAGACCGCAGAACGCGTCCCATCCCACGATGAGAAAGACCTGATCGTCCTCGTCCAGCTCGGCACGCAAAGACTCAAGCGTGTCGAGGGTGTAAGAGGGTTTGTCGCGTTCAAGCTCCCGTGCATCGACTGCGAGCAAGGGCAACTCCTGCACAGCCAGGCGCACCATGGTCAACCGGTCCTGCGCAGAGCTGTTGGGCGTCTCTCTATGTGGCGGCCGATAGTTGGGGACCAGGCGAACCTCATCTAGCCCGACTATCTCTGCAACCTCGAGAGCCCCACGCAGGTGCCCGATATGCACCGGGTCAAAGGTGCCACCGAGCAGGCCTATGCGCCGAGGGGTGCCGGTCGCAGTCATCAAGTACGCACGTGGCCGTCGCCGAATACTACGTACTTCTCGCTGGTCAAACCTTCCAGGCCGACCGGACCGCGCGCGTGCAGCTTATCGGTGGAAATACCGATCTCCGCCCCCAAACCGTACTCGAACCCATCAGCAAAGCGAGTCGAGGCATTGATCATTACCGATGCCGAATCGACTTCGGTAATGAAACGACGGGCATCGGTGAAGTTTTCGGTGACGATCGCATCCGTGTGCTGCGATCCGTAGCGGTTGATGTGTTCGATCGCATCAGCGAGGGAGTCGACGATTCGAATCGAAAGAATCGGCGCATTGTACTCGGTCGACCAATCTTCCTCAGTGGCAGCCACGACATCCGTGCCCAGCAGTTCGCATGTCCGCGGGCAGCCACGCAACTCGACGCCCTTCTCGCGATAGATTGCAATCAGCGGCGGCAGAACGCGCGGCGCGATGGAGGCATGCACCAGCAGCGTTTCCATAGTGTTGCAAGGTGCGTAACGCTGAGTCTTGGCGTTGTCTGCAATGCGAATGGCCTTGTCGAGATCGGCGGCCTGGTCGATGAATACATGACATATCCCGTCCAGGTGTTTGATCACCGGCACCTTCGCATCACGGCTGATGCGCTCGATCAGCCCCTTGCCGCCACGCGGCACGATCACATCGACGTACTCAGGCATGGTAATCAGCGCGCCGACCGCAGCACGGTCTGTGGTCTCGACGACCTGTACGGCTGCCGACGGCAGTTCGGCCTCAGCCAGCCCGAGCTGTATGCAACGGGCAATGGCCTGGTTCGAGTGAATCGCCTCAGAACCGCCGCGCAAAATGGTGGCGTTGCCGGATTTCAGGCAGAGACTGGCGGCATCTATGGTCACGTTAGGACGTGACTCGTAAATGATGCCGACCACGCCCAGCGGAACGCGCATCTTGCCGACCTGGATACCGGATGGCAGGTAGCGCATATCGCGAATCTCCCCGATGGGGTCGGGCAGGCTGGCGACCTGACGCAGGCCTTCGATCATGTCGTCGATACGCGCAGGGGTCAGGGCCAGACGATCAAGCATGGCGTCGTCCAGCCCGCTTTCGCGCCCGGCCGAGAGATCCTTCTGATTGGCAGCGACCAGCTCTTCGCGCGCTGCATCGAGCGCAGCGGCAGCGGCATGCAACGCCTGATTCTTTTGCGCTGTTGTGGCACGCGCAAGCACGCGCGACGCATCGCGCGCGGCGCGACCGAGGCGGGTCATGTAGTCGAGTACGGGCTCGGTCATGGTCTGGCTGGCCTGCCTGAAGGGAAAGCGGCTGATTATAGCTACCCGCGCGCCTCGCGCACAGCGGCGGCAGGCGAATGGCTGCAAAGCCTTGCCTCCGAAGCCGCGTTTACCTGGGCGTGCTGCTGATGCAGAGGCCCTGGCACGCTGAATCGTGCTGCAATGGAAGGTTACAGAGCGCCCATCACCTCAGCGATATCGCACCAAAGCCTGAAACCTGCGCGCCAAGCGCCGGGTCGAACCAGTTCGAACCAAGGAAACGTTTATGCCCGAATGGCTCACCGCTCTCACCGCCTGGCTCACCGATAATCCTCAATGGCTGGGCCTTAGCCTATTCATAGTGGCCTGCCTGGAATGCCTGGCCGTAGTCGGGCTGCTGATGCCTGGCACGGTGATGATCTTCGCCATCGCAGTAATCGCCGGCAGCGGTGTTTTGAGCCTCGGCGAAACCCTACTGCTGGGCTATGCCGGGGGCTTGCTGGGCGACTTGCTGTCCTACGGACTGGGGCGCCGCTACCACCAGAACATTCGCCGAATGCGCGGCTTGCGCGACCACCCGGAGTGGTTGGCGCGAGCGGAGGTCTATTTCGAGCGGTACGGGATAGCCAGCTTGCTCGTGGGTCGGTTCGTCGGCCCGCTACGTCCGATGCTGCCTCTGACGGCGGGCATGCTGGATATGCCCTTCGGGCGTTTCCTTCTGGTCAGCCTGGTGGCGGCGGCTGGCTGGTCGATGGCTTATCTTTTACCAGGCTGGACCGCAGGCGCGGCGGTGCGCCTGCCCCTACCGGAAGGATTCTGGGGCGAAGCGGGCATCGTCATCGCCGCCCTGCTGCTGTTGATCGGCGGCGTCGTTCACTGCAGCCTGCACCAGATGCGCTGGGTGACGCCCCTGGCGGCCGGTCTGAGTGCGGCAATCCTGCTCGGCCTGTTCATAGGCTGGCCTTATCTGAAGGAGTTTGATGAAGGCCTCATGACGGTCGTTCAAGGCGAGCGCAGCCAGATATTCGACCGCGTCATGGTAGTCGTTACCCGAGCAGGCGATTTCCAGACCCAGCTATGGGCCGCAGTCCTGCTCAGCCTGCTGCTGATCCTCATGAGACAAGGCAGAGCGGCCGCCTTCGCGATAAGCACGCTGCTGGGGACGGCGCTTGCCAACGGCGCATTGAAAGCGACATTTGGCCGTATTCGCCCGGAAATCCTTCTCGAGCCGCTGCACAGCTATAGCTTTCCGAGCGGGCATAGCTCCGCGGCGTTCGCCTTTTTCCTTACGCTCGGCGTGCTGGCCGGGCGTGGGCAACCGCCACGATTACGCCTTGCCTGGGTACTGCTGGGTACACTGCCGGCCACGGCTATTGCGCTTTCGCGCGTCTATCTGGGGGTCCATTGGCCTACGGATGTGATCGCTGGTGCCGTGCTGGCTGCGACCGTTTGTGCAGCGAGCCTCACCATCGTGCAATGGCGAAAGCCAATGAGCGCTATGTCACCCAGGGTATGGTGGCTGATATTGCCGGCGACGCTGGGGCTGATTGGAGCGTTCGCTATCTGGGCGTTACCCGGCGCCATGCTGCTCTATCGCTACCAGTGACTCGGAGCGAACGACCGGCTGGCGCGGCTAGTCGGACGCTTCGCCTTGCAATTGCTCCAGCCACCGCTGGATGCATTGCAACTGCAGCTGAGGCTCGTCCAGCTGCAACAGGTCGAGCTTCTGGTCGACCCGAAAGGGCAGCAGATAGGCCAACTGGTGCGCCAGCGATCGCTGGCCCTGCGCAGGCTGGCCCATTCCAAGCGTCTCGACCAACGGATGCTGGCCGAGCGCCTCGAGCAGCACCGCGAGATCGGCATGCTCATCCAGCAAAGGCAAGTCCTCGGGCTCCTCCCGCCAGCTGATCTCGGCGACCGTCAGCTGATCGCGCTGTACCTCGGCTGAAAGCACGTCGAAGCGCCGGCCGCCTTCAACCCGAATGCCCAGCAAGCCATTGGGTCGCTGCTGCCAGTCGCGAATCAGCGCCTCGCAGCCGGTCAGGGCATACTCGCTCGCAGCCAATCCCACTTCGCTGCCTTCGATGATGCGCACAACGCCGAAACCATGGCCGGCCTTGAGGCAGCTGCTGACCATATCCAGATAGCGTGCCTCGAATATCTGCAGATCAAGAGTGCAGCCGGGGAACAGCACGGTATCCAGGGGAAACAACGGCAACTTCATTGCAGACTCCTCACGACAACAGCAATACGGCCAACGGCAGCAGCACGGCCGTCATGACACCCATCAGACTCATCGCCAGTGCCGCGAAGGCACCGCACTCATCGCCTTCCTGCAGCGCTTGCGCGGTCCCGACCGCATGCGCAGTCAGGCCCAGCGCCATACCACGGGCAGCAGGATGCTGAACGCCAAAGCGGCGCAACAGTTCCGGACCAATGATCGCGCCTATGATGCCGGTAATCATCACGAACACGGCGGCCAGCGCTACCACGCCACCGATCTGCTCGGCGACGAGCATTGCGATCGGTGAGGTTACGGACTTTGGCGCGAGGGTCATGAGGATCATCTGTTCAGCGCCGAAGGCCCATGCCAGGGCCATTCCCAAGGATGTCGCACCCACACCGGCCACCAGCAAGGTGAGCATGATCGGCCCGAACAGTTCGCGAATTCGTCTCAGGTTGAGGTAAAGCGGCACCGCCAGCGCCACGGTGGCGGGCCCGAGCATTACCGTTAGCAGTTGCGCACTGTCACGGTATTCGTTGTAGCTAAGGCCGCACAGGAGCAGCGTTCCGACCACCACAATCATCGACACCAGCACCGGCTGCAAAAACACCCAGCGGGTCTTTTCATAAGCGGCATAGGCCAGTTGAAAGGCAGCCAGGGTGATTGCCACGCCGAACAGTGGGTGATGGATCACCGCATCCCACGCGGCCTGCCACTGTGTCGCGATCATATGCGGCCTGCCTTGCGCTGCTGACGCCGAATCAGGGTCTGCATCAGCCAACCGGTGAAAACCAGCGAAACCACCAGCGAAGTCACCAGCACTCCGACAATTGCCCAGAAGTCGTCCAGGATCGCCTGGGTGTATGCCATCACGCCCACGGCAGGCGGAACCAACAGCAGCGGCAGATAGCGCAAAAGGCTGCTGGCCGCGACCTGCAGAGATTCACTTGCCTGACCGCGCATCAGCAACGCGACGAACAGCAGGACAAGCCCGATGATAGGGCCAGGCAGCATCGGCAGAACCAATACGTTGAGTGCAGTGCCAAGCAGCTGAAAGAGTACCAGCCAGGTTATTCCGCGTAGCAGCATGAAAGCCTCCACAACAAAGGAGCGCAATTATAGGCATCTGACCACGATCAATCCCTCGTCAGCCGCCAGCCCTGCCTATGGCCCGCCATTCGCACGAGCCATGCTTGGTTGATTCGTTGCCAAGCGCATGCTGATCTAGCTCGGCGCCACACACGACCAGAACAACAAAAGCCCGGAGGACATATGCCACAAGTACCCGTAGCAGAACTCAAGGACTATATAGGCAAGGAGCTCGGCCGCTCCGAGTGGTTCACTGTCGATCAGCAGCGGGTCGACCAGTTTGCCGATTGCACAGGCGACCACCAGTTCATCCATATCGATCCTGAAAAAGCCGCTCAGACACCGTTCGGTGGGACCATTGCTCATGGCTTCCTGTCGCTGTCACTGCTGCCGATGCTGATGGACGAGCTGATGATCCGACCTGAAGGGACCAAGATGGGCGTGAACTACGGGCTCGATAGCTTGCGCTTCATCCAGCCGGTCAAGGTCGGCTCCCGGGTGCGCGTCGCGGCAACGCTGCTCGACGTATACGAAAAAAACCCGGGGCAATGGCTGCTTAAATCGCGCGCAGTGATGGAGATCGAGGGCGTGGAGAAACCCGCCTACATCGCCGAGACCCTGGCACTCTGCTTCGTCTGAATTGGCGGGGGTGCGACCTGTTCGTACCCTGCCGCGTTTCCGGCATACTGCGGACCTCGCCATTTCGGATACCCGCATGCGCCACCTCGCCCCGCTTCTTCTGGCATGCCTGCTGACCGCTTGCGGTGACGGCGAGCCATTGCTCCCTGCCGATGCGGTATTGCCAGATGGCGGTCGCTATCGCGGTGAAGTCGTCAACGGTCTTCTGCAGGGCGAAGGGCGGATCGATTACCCGAATGGCAGCTACTATCGCGGCACGTTCAAGGATGGCCAATGGCATGGCCCGGGCGTCTGGCTGGGTGCCAACGGTGACCGCTACGAGGGTGAATTCAAGCACGGGCTGTTCGACGGCCAGGGCCGTTTCACCTATGCCACGGGCGGTGTCTACGAGGGACATTTTCAGCAAGGCAGCCTGAACGGCGAGGGCCGCTATTCCGAGGCGGGCCTGACCTACGAGGGTAGCTTCAAAGATGGTCTCTATCACGGCCCCGGCAGGCTCGAAGGCGCGGATGGCGTGATATATGAGGGCTCGTTCGCCGCTGGCCAGCCAAACGGTCAGGGCACTCGCAGCGACAGCGGCGGACTCTTCAGCGGTAACTTTGAGCAAGGCAGCCTGAACGGTGAGGGCGTCTACCGCGGCGCCGATGGCGAGCATTACCTTGGCCAGTTCAAGGACGACCAGCTCCATGGCCAAGGCCGCTACGAAGATGCCGTTGGCAATGTCTGGAAAGGCACCTTCGATCAGGGCCAACTACGCGGAACAGGTGAGTATGCCGACGTCGACGGCACCCGCTATAAGGGCGAGTTCAGCCACTGGCAATATCACGGCGAAGGAGAGCTCGAACAGCCGGACGGATCTCATTACAAAGGACGTTTTCGTGCGGGCCAGTATCATGGTCTGGGGACGCTCGAGCGAGCCGATGGCACCGCGCACAATGGCATCTGGATATCAGGGCGCCTGAGCCATGATCATAATGGCGAACGACTGCCCGACCCGCTGGAAGTCGGCCTGTTGCGGCAGGGCGCACTGTTGAGCGAAGCTCTGGATGCGGTACCGGCATCGACTCCGGCCGCAGAACTCTACACGCTGACACTGGCTGGAGATGGACAGCAAAGCGTCTTCATGCGCGAAGTCGATTATGTCGACAAGCTGCTGGGCGAGCGTTTCGCTGCACGCGGGCAGATCAGCCTGATCAATCATCGCGACCACCTCGCCGACAGACCTCTGGCTACCCGCGAAAACCTGGCCCGAGCCATCCAACGACTGGCAGAGCAAAGCGGCCCAGAAGATCTGATCTTCATCTACCTGACCAGCCATGGCTCTGCTGAGCATCAGTTGGTGCTGACACAACCACGGTTGGCACTGGAAGATCTGCCCGCGGCGGATCTGGCGACGCTCCTGATTCCGCTCGCCGAACGCAACAAGATAGTGGTGATCTCAGCCTGCTATTCCGGCGGTTTCATCGAACCGCTGAAAAGCCCGACCACCATGGTCATAACCGCCGCTCGCGCCGACCGGGTGTCATTTGGCTGCTCAGAGGAGAATGACTTCACCTACTTCGGCCGAGCCCTCTTTGCCGAATCATTGCAGGAACACCGGGATATCTTGGAGGCCTTCACCTCGGCACAGGCGAGGGTTGCCGAACGGGAGCAAGCCGACGACTATCAGCCTTCGGAGCCGCAGATCTGGGCACCGGAGCGGGTTGTCGAACACTGGCGGGCGCTGACCAACCAGCGGCCGACGCCAACCGACTGAACGTTACAGGAAGCCATACCATGTATCTGACGCCACAGCGTATTTTGCTTGCCGGCGCCACCGGGCTGACCGGCGAACACCTGCTCGACCGGCTGCTCAACGAGCCCACCGTAGAGTGCGTGCTCGCCCCCAGCCGCAAGCCACTGGCCGAGCACCAACGACTCGAGAACCCGGTCGGTCAGCTTGCAAGCTTGTTACCGCAGCTGTCCGGCAAAATCGACACTGCCTTCTGCTGCCTGGGCAGCACCATGAAAGATGCTGGAAGCCAGGAAGCTTTTCGCAACGTTGATCACGACCTGGTCGTAGCATTTGCCGCGCGTGCCCGAGAGCTGGGCGCTCGGCACCTGCTGGTGGTCAGTTCGCTGGGGGCTGACCCGACCAGTTCGATCTTCTATTGCCGGGTCAAGGGCGAGATGGAGCAGGCCCTGCGCGCACAGGATTGGCCGCAACTGACCATCGCGCGCCCCTCGCAGCTGCTGGGTCCACGCATGCAGGTGCGCCCTATGGAGCGCCTGACCGCCCCGCTTTCCCATCTATTGCCAGGCAAATACCGTGGTATTTCGGCGTGCACGCTTGCCCATGCGCTCTGGCGACTTGCACTTGAGGAAGGTGAAGGTACGCGGGTGGTCGAGTCTGACGAGCTGCGCAAGCTAGGGCGCAACTAGAGCCGGAACCAACCGCCATGGCTCCGGCTGCTGCATTCCGCTTATCGGGCGAGGCCCATGGCGGTCAGACTTTGATGAAGTGCTCGCGATAATGACGCAACTCGGCGATAGACTCGCGGATATCGTCAAGCGCCAGGTGGGTCCCACCCTTCTTGAAACCCGCCAGCACTTCGGGAGCCCAACGCGCAGCCAGCTCCTTCAAGGTCGATACATCCAGGTTGCGGTAGTGGAAATAGGCTTCCAACCGAGGCATCCGGCGGTATAGGAAGCGGCGATCCTGACAGATGCTATTACCGCAGATCGGTGACTTGCCCTTCGGTACCCATTGCTCGAGAAACGCCAGGGTCTGGGCTTCCGCTTCTTCGGTGGATATCCGGCTCTCGCGCACCCGCTGAGTAAGACCGGAGCCACCATGCTGACGAGTATTCCACTCGTCCATGCCTTCCAGCAGCTCTTCGCTCTGATGGATGGCAATGACCGGCCCTTCCGCCAGCACATTGAGCTGGCTGTCGGTGACGATAGTCGCCATCTCGATGATGACGTCGTTATCCGGATCCAGACCGGTCATTTCCAGGTCGATCCAGATGAGATTCTGCGGGTTCTGCATGATGAGCTCCTTGGCCGTGGCGCGCAGTTTAGCTGCTCGCAGCACCGCCGTCAGGTTGCGCATCCGTTCCAGGCTGCCAGATGAACAGGCACGAACGCCGCCAGTCATCGATCGGCAGGACTTCCTGAGCAGCTACCCCTGGCACTTCGAAGCTATTGCTTATGAGCAGCGCGCCCGGCGCCATCTCGGTCCGCGCCTTCTGCCAAAGCGCCGGCATGGGAGCAGGCGAAAGAAAGCAATAAACCACATCGTGATCGCCCAGCGATTCGCGCCAGAAACTACGAAAGCGCACCCGGCAGTTAGGTTGAAGCAAACACCTGAACCAGCAGAGCAGGAAGGTCAGTGGCGCTGTCTCGACGCCAACGAAGTGCCCCGACGGGTAGGCTTTGGCCAGCCGCAGCAGAGTACCACCGAGGCCGCTGCCCAGGTCGATGAATCGAAAACCAGCCGGCAACCGAGCGAGTCGCTGGATAAGCAGACGCTCGGCCGCCGTGCCAGTCAAATACAGTGGGACGCGCTCGGTCAGCGCATTCCAGTTCAGCAACAATAGCGCGATGAAACCCAGGAGTAGCAGCCAGGGCGGCAGTGCATGGTTCTGCAGCAACACCAAGCCAGGGACAAAGCACAGGTTGATCGGCAACCACCAGCGCGACAGCCCAAGCCGCCATCCAACAAGCGCCGCTATCGAGCCTTGCATCCACGCCGCGCTCAGCAGGCTGATGTGCCACCCACCCGCTCGAGCCAACCCCAGCAACAACAGCCAGGTGATGATCAGCGACAACAGCTGGCTTAACAGCGCCAGTAAGGCGGGATATCGCGCAAAGGAAAAGGCCGGCATAGGAGCGCGTCGCAGCAAGGAACAGGGGCAAAGTCTAACCGCCTCGAGAAGCGCCATACAGGGCCGTGGTCGACCTGTAGGGCATGCTAGACTCGCCTACTTTTTACAACCCTGGACACCGCATAAAAATGGCCAAACGCCACCTCAACCGCCGGCAAAGCTGGCGCATCGAGAAAATCCAGGAAGAGCGTGCGACACGCGCGGCGAGACGAGAGTCGCGCACGATCGAAGAACTGGAAGGCGGCGACCTGGGTCCCGAACAGACCGGACTGGTCATTGCACATTTCGGCGTGCAAGTTGAAGTCGAGGCACAGGAAGGCGAGCAGTGCGGCCAGGTGTTCCGCTGCCACTTGCGGGCAAACCTGCCGGCATTGGTGACTGGCGACCGCGTCGTCTGGCGACCGGGCAATCAAGGCATCGGGGTAATCGTTGCGCAGCTGCCGCGCCAGTCCGAGCTGTGCCGACCCGACACACGCGGCCAGCTCAAACCGGTGGCAGCTAACGTCGATCTGATCGTCATAGTCTTCGCTCCGCTCCCCGAACCCCACGCCAATCTTATCGATCGCTACCTGATCGCTGCCGAGCATGCAGGCATCACGCCCCTGCTGCTGCTCAACAAGGCGGATCTGATCGATGCGCAGAACGAGAAGGCACTCAATTCCTTGCTGGCGGTGTACCGCACCCTGGGCTATCCGCTGATGGAAGTCTCGGCTCATGGCGGCGCGGGCATGGAAGCACTGCAAGACCGGCTCGACGGCCACGTCAGTGTGTTCGTCGGCCAGTCCGGTGTCGGCAAGTCGTCACTGGTCAACAGTCTGTTGCCGGGCGTCGATACCCGCGTCGGCCCGTTGTCGGAGCTGACAGGCAAAGGCACTCACACCACCACTACTGCACGCCTGTTTCACTTCCCCCGTGGCGGCGAGCTGATCGATTCACCCGGTATTCGCGAATTCGGCCTGGGCCATGTAAGCCGCTCTGATGTCGAGGCCGGCTTCATTGAATTTCAGGATCTGCTGGGCCATTGCCGCTTCCGCGACTGCAAACATGATCGTGAGCCCGGCTGCGCACTTCTGAAAGCGCTGGAGCAGGGGCAGATCCAGCCGCAGCGGATGGCCAGTTACCGCCACATCATCAGCAGCCTGCCGGAAACCGAGTACTAGCGGCCACCCTGCCTGCGCTGCACGCCTTTTATTGAGGCAATGCAGGTGAGCTCCGGCTTTAGCTCCCGCCCGGCTGATCGAACTTCAGCACGCCGTCCTCGAAAATGTTCAACCGCTCTCGAAGCTGCGGCGCTTGCAATGGATCAGCCAGTGTCGCAGCGGGCGGCGCAACAGCTGCAGGTGTTGCTGCGGGGGTGCCGCCCGCCTCCGATTGCTCACCCTCGATGTCACGCTGCGCTCTCTTGGTCAGCACCAGGATGTCGATACGACGGTTCACCGGATTGAGTGGATCCTCACGATCGAACAATGCCGACGATGCATAACCCACTACTCGCGCCAGCTGCTCCTCAGGATAGCCGCCGGCAACCAAGGCGCGCCGCGCTGCGTTGGCGCGGCCAGCCGATAGCTCCCAGTTGCCGAAATCGCCTCGCCCCGAATAAGGCTTCGCATCGGTGTGGCCGCTGATGCTGATCTTGTTCGGAACGGCGCGGATGGTGTCGGCCATCGCCAGCAGAATATCCTCGAAATAGGGCTGCAGCTGAGCACTTCCCAGCGCGAACATCGGACGGTTGGCGGCATCCATGATCTGGATGCGCAAACCATCCTGAGTGATTTCGAACAGGATCTGATCCTTGAAGCGCGTCAGGTCAGGGTTTTCGTCTACCTTGTTCTGCAACTCATGTAGGAGCAGTTCAAGACGCTCTCGGTCGAGTTGCTCGGAAAAGGTTTGCGCCTGCTCGGCGTCAATTGTCGCTTCGGATTGCTGCACGTCCGGGTCGACCACGTCATTGAGTGTGCGATCCGGCGACGGAGTCGGCGTACCGCCCAGGTCGATCACATGCGGGCTCGCACTTTCCGTGAAGCCAATGGGGTCCTGAAAGTAGCCGGAAATGGCCAGTTTCTGTTCCGGGGTGGCAGAAGACATCAGCCACATCACCAGAAAGAACGCCATCATGGCGGTGGCGAAGTCGGCAAAAGCGATCTTCCAAGCGCCGCCGTGGTGTCCCGCAGCGACCTTCTTGATCCGCTTGACGATGATTGGCTGATTATTGTCCATGGCTGCGCTTAGCTACCACGCATGGCTTGTTCAAGCTCCGAGAAGCTCGGGCGGTGCGCCGGCAGTAGCACCTTGCGGCCAAACTCGACCGCGAGCGTCGGCGGCATGCCGGACGCGGATGCGACCAGTGTGGCCTTGATGCTTTCGTAAAGGTTGAGCTCTTCCTTGGCATCATGCTCAAGCGCGCCTGCCAGCGGGCCGAAGAAACCATAGGAAGCAAGGATCCCGAGGAACGTACCCACAAGAGCCGTTGCCACCTTTTCACCAATCTCGGCGTTGGTCGCAGAGGCCAGGATCGACATGGTGATCACGATGCCGAGTACCGCCGCCACAATGCCCATCGCAGGCAGGCCGTCGGCGATCTTCGCTACGGCGTGGGATGGGTGCTCAAGCTCTTCTTTGAGGCCGTTGAGCTCCATGTCAAAAAGGCCTTCGAGCTCATGCGGGGCCATGTTGCCGGACGACATGATGCGCAGGTAATCGCAGACAAAAGCCATCATCCGCTCGTCTTTAAGAATCGCCGGGTACTTGCTGAAGATAGGGCTGGCACTTGGTTCTTCGATATCGGCCTCAATCGCCATCATGCCTTCGCGGCGGCTCTTGTTGAGGACTTCATAAAGCATCCCCAGCACTTCCAGGTAATACTTGTGCGTGAACCTAGTACTGAACATCTGCAGCGATTTCTTGAAGACGATCTTGGTGGTGCTGCCAGGGTTTGCCTGAAGAAAGCCACCAAGCGCTGCGCCGCCGATGATCATCACCTCGAAAGGGTGGATAAGCGCGCCGACTTTGCCGCCAGACAGAATAAAACCGCCAAGGACACTGGCGATTACTACGATGATGCCGATGATTTTTGCCATAGGAGGTACGTCTAAACCTGATAGCTGAGCAACTGGAAGGAGCCGCGAATTCTGCGCGCGCG
Source organism: Stutzerimonas zhaodongensis (assembly GCF_003696365.1). GTDB lineage: Bacteria > Pseudomonadota > Gammaproteobacteria > Pseudomonadales > Pseudomonadaceae > Stutzerimonas > Stutzerimonas zhaodongensis. The sequence continues at coordinate 615,301 of NZ_RFFM01000001.1, read as the reverse complement.
CTGAGTTGCAGGCGGGGCGTAAAAGAATTGTTCTAGTTATCGGAACTTTTGCGCCAGACTAAAGGCCATCTCGACGAAATGCTACTTCGGCGGCGCCATGACCATGACACCACTCCCCCGCACGCTTGCAGACTGGCTCGAAGCCCTGGACGCCGTAGTGCTGCCGGCTGCCGCCGAGCCGTATGCACGGGTCCAGCGCGCGCTGCGCGACAGCAGCATGTCCATGCGCCAGATCTCGGAACTGATCCAGGAGAGCCCGGTGCTTGCGCTCACCGTCATCAGAGAAGCGAATCGCAGCGCAGCGGCAGCTAGCAAGCCCGCCGAAAGCCTGGAGGTTGCACTCAGCCGAATTGGCTTGAAACGCGCCGAGGCACTGTTTACGAAGGTCCCAGCCGTTCGCCCACAAGACATTGCATTGCCGTTACGGCAAATCCTGCTGATCAGTAGCCATGCCAGCCAGCAGGCCAACGGCCTGTTCGCTTCACGCCTTGCGCGGCTTTGGCAAGAAATTCACTGGAGCAGCCTGCTGTTTCTAGCACCGATCTGGGCACTGATCGCAGCACGCCCGGAGCTGCTTGAGACCTGGGAGCAACGCGTGCTGGTCAAGCGCGAGCCGGCACGGCAGGTCGAACAATCTCTGCTGGGCGTCTCCTTGCTCGAACTTTGCGCGGCGACGGCTGAACGCTGGGGCCTGCCGGGCTGGATATCCCAGGGATATCACTTACTCAACGAGCATCGGCGGATGCTGATAAAGGCGCTGCACATCGCCCGAGATAACGAACACCCGCTGCACCAACAACAAATGCTCGACGCTGATCCCGAGCTGCGCCGCTGGTTGACGCTGCCCAGTAACACCATTGTTTTGGCCAATGGCCTCGCCGTCTCAGCGCACCACAGCTGGAGCGGCATCCATAGCCTGCGCTGGCAGCGTCTGGCTGGCCTTTATATGCAAGTGCCCCTGCCGGAATTGCAGCAGCTGACGCATCAGCAAGCGGTTGCCAGCGCACAGGCGATCGGCCCGACCGATCTCTGGCACCCCGCCCAAGGCTTGCTCTGGCCATGGGAAAGCGTCTTCCAGATAGAGCATTCAACGAAACGCCCAGATGCGGAAGTCCTGGCGCAGTGGCGCGCACATTGTCGGGAGCTGCTCAGTGAAACCAGCCCATACGACAACGTCATCCAGCTCACCGCGACCGCATGCAAAGCCCTGGCGGCGGCCGGCATGCAGCGTGTCTTGCTGCTGCTCGTCGACCGCAAGAATCAGCGACTCGTCACCCAGCAGATAGATGGCCTGCCAAAGGATGCGAAAACACTGACGCTCGAGGCCGAGCAGAGCCAGGTCCTGCGCCGGCTTCTCGAGAAACCGGTACTCCTGCGGCTCAACCCTGACAATGTTGCGCAATTCTCGGCGCTGTTGCCTGGCGCGCTGAAGGCGTTGTTCCCAAGCGAACATGTTCTGCTGCGTTCAGTCGGGCGCGAGGGGCGTGTCGTCATGCTGCTGGTTGCGGACCAGAACAATGCCGCCTTCAGCGACAACAGCATTCAGGCCTTTACCAAAACCGTGCAATGTATCGAGCGTGCACTGGCGGTATTCAGCAAACGAGGCCGCTGACTTGAGCCAATGGCCTGCTTGAACGGCCGGCGGCGCGAGGAATGATCCTTTTCTGAAGCCGCGTTCTCGGCTGTCGGGAGGGGCATCGCCTGCCTCGCCTTCGTTTTCCACAGCCTGCTAGACTTGCCCCTTTAGGACCAACCGAGGCTTGCCGTGTCCGCTTTTGCAAACCTGCCCCTGGTAATCGAACCGGCCGATCTGGCCGAGCGTCTGAATGCGCCCGAGTTGATCCTCGTCGATCTGACCAGCTCATCCCGCTACGCCGAAGGGCATCTGCCTGGCGCACGGTTCGTCGATCCGAAGCAGACTCAGCTTGGCTTACCGCCGGCGCCAGGACAACTACCTGGCAAAGCTCAGCTCGAAGCGGTATTTGGCGCACTGGGGCATCACCCTGATGCGGTCTATGTGGTCTACGACGATGAAGGTGGTGGCTGGGCCGGACGTTTCATCTGGCTGCTGGATGTCATCGGGCATCATCGGTATCACTACCTCAACGGCGGCCTGCATGCCTGGTTGGCTGAGCAACGTCCGCTTTCGCGCGATATCCCGAACGCCGCAGGCCGGCCAGTCCTGCTGGAGCTGGACGAGTCGCCTAGCGCAACCCGCGAGTACATAGAAAGCCGGCTCGGTTCACCTGACATGGTGATCTGGGATGCGCGCTCTCCGGAGGAATATCGAGGCGAAAAGGCATTGGCTGCCCGCGCAGGTCATATACCAGGCGCGATCAATTTCGAATGGACGGCTGCGATGGACCCGTCACGCGCACTTCGAATTCGTGAAGACATCGCCGAACAGCTGGAAGCGCTCGGCATTACTGCCGACAAGGAAATCGTCACCCACTGCCAGACGCATCATCGCTCCGGCTTCACCTACCTGCTGGCCAAGGCGCTGGGCTACCCACGTATCAAGGGATATCCAGGCTCCTGGGGCGAATGGGGCAATCTGCCCGACACCCCGATCCAGCAATGAAAAGGTCATCCATGAAAGATCGCTTGTTCGTACTCAGTCAGTACCTGCTTCCGCATCACCTGATTTCGCGCCTAGCTGGCTGCCTTGCCGAGTGTCGCCTGCCGTGGGTGAAGAACACCTTCATCAAGGCTTTCATCAAGCACTTCGGCGTACCGATGCATGAAGCGCAAATTGAGGAACCAACAGCGTTCGAGCACTTCAACGCGTTCTTCACGCGCGCTCTCAAGGACGGCGCCCGCCCGCTGGACCCGACGCCAGGTGCGATCATCAATCCATGTGACGGCGCTATCAGCCAACTCGGCAAGATCGATCAAGGGCGGATATTTCAGGCCAAGGGTCACAGCTACAGCGTGATGGAGCTTCTCGGTGGCGATCACGAGCGCGCCGCGCCCTTCATGGGAGGCGATTTCGCCACCGTGTACCTCTCTCCCAAGGATTACCATCGTGTACACATGCCGCTTGCCGGGACGCTGCGTGAGATGGTCTATGTGCCGGGGCGTATCTTTTCTGTGAACACGGTAACCGCCGAAGGTGTACCCGAGCTGTTCGCACGCAATGAGCGCGTGGTTTGCCTGTTCGATACAGAACGCGGGCCGATGGCCATGGTGCTCGTCGGTGCGATGATCGTTGCCAGCATCGAAACCGTATGGGCCGGGCTCGTCACGCCCCCCAAGCGCACCCTCAAGACCTTCCGCTATGACGAGGCCGCGCGCTCGGCCATTCACCTGGAGAAGGGTGCGGAAATGGGCCGTTTCAAACTCGGCTCAACCGTGATTCTCTTGTTTGGACCAGAGCAGGTCAGCTGGGCTGAACAGCTGACTGCATTGTCACCTGTGTCCATGGGCGAAGCGCTTGGTCGGGCTAAACCCTTGTCGCCGCCAGCTCCATCAGATGTCACCGCGATTCCGTTATAACTGAACCAATGGTCAGTTGCCGCTGGCCAACCTCTTCGTGTCCGTTATGATGTCGCTATAGCAATTGCATTTTGATATCACTAGTGACGCGGACTAGCCCTCCAAAACCCCCAGTGGCAGGTGAGGGCGTAAGTCACGGAGTTCTACCATTGGAAAACCAAAGCCAGCCATTGCTGTTGCGTGTACCGAAGCCGGATCGCCAGGAGTTGTCCTTCTGCGAACCGAGCGTGCGTGGCATCAAGCATTGGCTCGCAGGACTACCCAAGGCGAACCTCGGAGAGACTGCACGGCAGCTTTATCAGGCTACGCAGGAACTCAATCAGTTACGCACCTCTGCCCAGAATCGTCTGCAGCTGCTCGAACTGATGCGGCCCGAAATTCATTTCGTCTGTCGCGACTTGGAACGCTACTTCATCAATCAGCCGGTAGTGCTTGGCGAGCGCCCACGCAAGGTGGCGAGCCTATGCCAGGCGCTGCTCAACCATCTTGCGGTGGGCTACAAGCTGATTGCCATTGAACTGGCGCCACAGCCCGGCCGTGAGCGGCTGCAGCTGCTTACCATTTCCCTGCAGCGCGCAATCCGCAGCTTGAGCACGATGCTGGTTCGCTCGACGCAGCTCTACAGCCCTACACCCGAAGGCCTGTGGCTGGAACTTCACCAGTTATATGCGCTTGCGGTCGAGCATGGGGTACAGCGCACCTTGGTGCGCGATGATCTGGGCTACCGGGTCAAGGGCCTCAGTGCCGAACAGAGCTATGTCGTGGCATTGCTGTTGGGTAGCGCGCGCTGCAACCAGCTGCGTCAGCAGAACATCGCGCAGCTGGCGCAGCTGCTCGAGCCCTGGAGTGCAATGGTTCAGCTGCACACCGGGCTGACCTCGACCAGCCTCTTCGGCGTGCCAACCCGCATCGACGGTCCGCCGCGTTATCGCACGATGTTTGGAGCTGACGAGCGCAGAAATTTGCTCGGCATAGATCCTCATGGCCTGGTCAAAGCCATTCAGACCCTCCTGGAATCACCCCAGGACGGCGCAGCGGCGTCCGCACTGGCATTGCCGGAAGGTATAAGTCTGGATCTCATGCAGCATGTGAGCGCCGCCTGGGGCGATATTTCCGAACGCAGCTTCCAGCGCACGCCTACCTCTGGGCAGATAAAGCTGTGTATAGGCATGAGCGCCCTGCACTACTTCCTCGCCGGTCAACGCGCATTCGGCGAGCTGCTTAAGCGACCACAGACGACTCGGTCGGCGGTATTCAAACTGAACAATGCGACTCCGGATGTCTGGTCCGTTGCTTTCGACGCCCAGGGCTTCAACGATGACGACATGCTTCCGAACGAGCACATCGAATTCGTCCACCCCGACAAGCCTGCGGCGAAAGACAAAACCACGGCTGAACCCGAGCCTCCGGTGCCCGACACCCTGTTTCCCACCTTCGAGGTTCAGCGGATAGACCACAGCCCGGGGGGCTACTGCCTGTCCTGGCCGGATGATGTTCCTGCGCAACTCCAGGCAGGCGAATTGCTGGGCCTGCAGGATTCTTCCAGCCAGACCTGGAGCATCGCCGTGGTGCGCTGGATCCGCCAAGTGCGCGGCAGCGGCCCGAGGATGGGTGTGGAACTCATCGCCCCTCAAGCTCAGCCGTGTGGCCTTCGCTTGCTGCGAAAGACCGACCAGGGCAGCGAATACCTGCGAGCTCTGCTGCTGCCCGAGATCAGTGTAATCTCCCGCCCCGCGACGTTGATCGTTCCACGTTTGCCGTTCCAGGAAGGCCAGAAGGTGCAGATCAATCAGAACGGTGACGAGCACCGCGCGATGCTCTGCAAGCGACAAGCAGGCACCAGCAGCTATAACCAGTTCGAGTATCAGTTGGTCGGAGTGGCGGCTCCCCCTCAGGAGAAACCGGTCACAGCACGAGGCAACCAGACGGCTTCACCGGGCGAAGATTTTGACTCGCTCTGGAACACGCTGTAGATTGCCGATCACCGTTTTTTAGCCTCCACGCCCCTATTACGGCGCGTTCCAAAGCTGCTGCCATGGCCCCGCAAAAGAAAACCATCCGCCTGCTGATCCTTGAAGATTCGCAGAATGAAGCTGAGCGACTCGTCAGCCTGTTTCGTAATGCGGGCCAGGCGACGCGTGTGCATCGCCTCACTTCCAGCGAAGATCTTGCCGAAGTTCTGCAACAGACTTGGGACCTGCTGATCAACGCACCGACGAGCGTCAATCTCGACCCCAGCGAAACCATCAGCGCCATCCGCAAGCAAGCCAAGGACATCCCGGTCATTCAGCTGATCGACGGCAATGATGCCGATGCGATAACTGAAGCTCTCATGCTGGGTGCGCACGGAGCCCTGCCTCAGGGCGAGGACGAATGGCTGATACTCGTCGCAAATCGCGAGCTGGCGAACCTCGAGGACAGGCGCGCGCGGCGATCGTCTGAATTGGCGCTGCGCGAAGCCGAAAAACGCTGCCAATTGCTGTTGGAAAGCTCGGTTGACGCCATTGCCTACGTACACGACGGCATGCATATCTATGCCAACCGCGCCTATCTTGAACTGTTCGGTTACGAGGATGTGGAAGAGCTCGAGTGCATGCCGATGATCGACCTGATCGCCTCCGCTGATCAGAGCGCATTCAAGAATTTCCTGAAGAATTATCAGAGCATGCAAGGCAGTGCCGAGCTGGCGTGCGGCGGTGTTCGCGCCGATGGCAGCAGCTTCAAGGCGAGCATGCATTTTTCGCCGGCGAGCTACGACGGGGAGCCCTGCATTCAGGCGGTTATCCGCGCAGAAAGCGACAACGCCGAACTGGAAAAGCTGCGCGAAATCAGCAGTCAGGACCTGGTGACAGGTCTCTACAACCGCAACCATTTTCTGGAATCACTGGACGGCGCCGTTCAGCGAGCCGTCAATGCCGGCAAGGGTTCAAGCCTGGCCTACATCCGCATCGATCGATTCGCCAGCCTGCAAGCAGAGATCGGCCTGGGCGACTCGGACCGACTTCTGGCCGAGCTGGCGCAGCTGCTGCGCGAACGCTTCCACGACAAAGCGGAGCTGGCACGCTTCGGTGACGATGCTTTTGCCGTATTGATGGCCGAAGCCACGCCCATGCAGCTCGAACAGCCGTTGACCGAGCTGCTGCGTAAGGTCGAAGGGCACCTGTTCGATGTCGGCGGCCGTACCGTCCAGACCAGCCTGAGCATCGGAGTGGCCGCACTCGACGAGCAGACTGCCAAGGCACGTGACGTCATTGATCGCGCCCACCGTTGCGCCGAAGAACTGACGGACGGCAACGCACTTCGGGTCTATGATCCGGCGCATGAACTGGCCGCCGCGGCCAGCCGCGGCAACGTCCTGGCCATGTTGCAACAAGCTCTGGAAAAGAACAGCTTCCGCTTGCTGTTTCAGCCGATCATCAGCCTGCGTGGCGATAGCCATGAGCATTATGAAGTCCTGCTGCGCCTGCTCGACGCTGAAGGCGCCGAAGTGCCGCCGGGCGAATTCCTCGAGGCGGCGAAAGAGGCAGGGCTGGCTACGAAGATAGACCGCTGGGTACTTCTGAACTCGATCAAGTTGCTCGCCAGCCACCGCAGCAAAGGCCACAGCACGCGACTGATGATTCATCTGTCCGGCTCCAGCCTGCAGGATCCATCCCTGCTCAGCTGGCTCGGCGCTGCGCTGAAGGCTTCGAAACTACCGCCAGACTCGCTTGTCTTCCAGCTGGACGAGCAAGATGCCGTTGCCTATCTGAGACAGGCGAAGGCTCTTACCCAAGGCCTCACTGCACTCGGCTGCCACGTTGCCCTGAGTCAGTTCGGCTGCGTATTGAACCCATTCAATACGCTCAAGCACCTCAATGCCGCATTCGTGAAAATCGATGGCTCCTATACGCAGGACCTCAGTCGTCAGGAAAACCAGGAGTCTCTCAAACAGCTGCTGGCCGATCTCCATGAACAAGCCAAGCAGACCATCGTCCCGTTCGTTGACAGCGCCACCGTGCTGGCAACCCTCTGGCAGGCCGGTGTTGGCTACATCCAAGGCCAGTATCTGCAGGGCCCAAGCCAGTCGATGGACTACAACTTCTCCTCGGATGAGGAATAAGCGGGCCGAAGGCCCGCTGACGAGCTACTCGACTCCTTCACGGTCCCTGAATCCAAGCAGATAAAGAATCCCGTCCAGTCCGAGCGTCGAGATCGCCTGCTTCGCCGACTGTTTGACTAGCGGCTTGGCACGGAAAGCCACGCCGAGCCCCGCCAATCCGAGCATTGGCAGGTCATTCGCGCCGTCGCCGACTGCAATGGTCTGCTCCAGACGCAACCCCTCGCGCGCAGCCAGTTCACGAAGCAAATCAGCTTTGCGCTGCGCATCGACGATAGGCTCCTGGGCAACCCCGGTGAGCTTTCCATCGACGATTTCCAGCTCATTGGCATAGACGTAGTCAATGCCCAGCCTGGCCTGCAACTGACGCGCAAAATAGGTGAAGCCACCCGACAGAATCGCCGTCTTGTAGCCAAGCCGCTTGAGCTCGGCAAACAGCAACTCGGCCCCCTCGGTAAGCCGCAAGCGAGCTCCGACCTCAGCGAGCGCGCGCTCTTCCAATCCCTCGAGCAATGCCAGGCGCTCTCGGAAGCTGGCCCGAAAGTCCAGCTCGCCGCGCATCGCGCGCTCGGTGATTTCGGACACCTGATCACCGACTCCGGCCACCTTGGCCAGCTCATCGATGACTTCCGCCTCGATCAGCGTAGAGTCCATGTCGAACACGGCCAGCCGACGATTGCGCCGGAACACCGAGTCACGCTGAAACGCGATATCGACATTAAGCTCCTGCGCAACGCTAAGAAACTCGGCGCGCAACGCTGCGGTATCTGCGGGTTCGCCACGAACTGAAAACTCGATGCAGCCCTTGCCCCGCTCCTCGGGCATGTCCAGCGGCTGACGACCGGAAAGACGGTCGATGTGATCGATGTTCAGGCCGTATTTGGCGGTAATCGAGCTGACTCGCTGCAATTGTTCGGCGGTCACCTTTCTGGTCAGTAAGGTGACGATGTGGCGGGGCTTGCCCTGGCCTGCGACCCACTGCTGATAATCTGCTTCAGCAACCGGCGTAAAGCGCACCTGCTGGTCATGCTTGTAGCCCATGAACAGCACGTCCTTGAGCACTGAGGACGCACCCTCGGTATCGGGAATCTCAACCAGGATGCCGAACGACAGCGTGTCGTGAATCACCGCCTGACCGATATCCAGGATATTCACGCCACCCTGAGCGAGCACGCCGGTAATGGCCGCGGTCAGCCCGGGGCGATCTTCCCCGGTGATGTTAATCAGGACGATTTCGCGCAAGGCGCTGCTCCTATGCAAAGAAGGCGGGCATTCTACAACAGCAGAGAGTTCGCCGGACGTTACCGCAAGCCAGCCGCTCTGCAGATATAGCGCCGATGCGTCTGCAATTCGTCTGCTTTGAATAGGCGACCTTTAGCCACCAGTACGCTTTCCGTATACTGCGCGGCACCTTCCTTAAGAGTAGAGCCGCGCTCTGTGAACCGGCCCGCATCCGTCAAGCCTGATAATTTCTTCCTGCTGATCTACCGTGCATTGCGCCAGCGTCGTGTCCCGCTGGTTCTCAGGGTCGCCAGCCATACAATCCTGCTGGTCGCGCTGGCATTGATCATCTATGCCTGGGTGATGGGCATGCAGTTCAAGCATGCGATGGAACAGCAGGCTGATGCGCTCGGCCAGAGCCTGATCACCCAGACGGCGGCCTCTGCAACCGATCTGCTGGTGGCAAATGACATTCTCAGCCTCAATGTATTGCTGAGCAATCTGGTCAAGAATCCCCTGGTTGCGCACGCGGCGATCTATAGCGTCGATAACCGGGTGCTCGCTGAATCGGGCGCACGGCCGCAGCGAAACCTGCTGGGCGATGAAGAGGGGCTCTTCTCGACACCGATCAGTTTTCAGGAAGTGATCGCAGGGCACCTGCGCATCAGCCTGGACATGAAGCAGTTTCAGCAGCCGATGACCATCAGCTTGCAAAGCATGGGGCTGCTCAGCCTGATTCTCCTGGCGCTTACCTTGACGCTCAGCATGCGTTTGGGCCGCCAGCTCTCGCTTCCTCTGATGCAACTGCGCCTATGGTTGCGTGACCCGGACGATCCCGCGCCCGGCGCGGGCCGGCAGGATGAGATCGGCGATCTGGCGCGCCAACTGCAGGCGCGGCTGGTGCCTGAAGAGGTCGAGCCGGAAATAGAGCTGGACGACAGCATGCAGGATCTCTACTCGGCGCACTTCGATGTGCCCGCCGCGGCACCGGCCAATGACTATGCACGACCGGAAGTGGACCTCAGCGATCAGCTCGACGAATTTGACGAGGACGTCCTATCGATAGATGCCGCTCGTACTGAGCCCCCATTCGACACATACGAGTTCGATGATGACCCCCCGTTCGAGATGGCCGAGCCGCGGCCAGCCCCGACGACTTCAATCGTGCCACCGGTTCAAAAGGCAATGAGTGGCAAGAGCGGCGTCCTTGCGATACAGCTCGGCGCACAAGAGCAGCTTCGTCGGCTGCCACGCGCTAGGCTCACCGAACTGCTACAGCGCTATAGCGACTGCCTTCAGCAAGCAGCCACGCTTTACCAGGCCGAACTGCACACGCTGAACGATGGGAGCAGCCTGATGCTCTTCCATAGCCAGGACGATGAACAGAACTACCTGACCCACGCAATCTGCTGCGGCGAACTGATGCGCGCGCTCGGCCATGCCTTGCAGATCGAAGTCGCCGATAGCGGGATTACTTTGCACCTGCAGCTCGGACTGACTCAGGGTGAAAAACTCTACGACCTCACCCAGGGCGAACTTCTGCTCAGCGAAGCGGCCCAGGCAGCTCTGGCCATGTCTCAGCACAGCCGCAACCTGCTGTTGGTTGAAAAGAGTGTTGGCGAGGACAACCTGATCCGTCAGCGAGCACGCATTCGGCCCATCGCTAGCCCGGAAGGGGCTTCCTGCGTTGAGCGACTGCTCGAACCCTACCCATCACTGCTGGAACGTCAGCTTGCCCGCATGCATGAGATACGCAACCGGGGCTGAGCTCTGCATCGGATGGAGTAGGGAGTTCACGCCCGGGTTTTATTGAAACGGCGCTGGCTGAGAAGAAGGGTCGATGACTGCTGTCGATGCATCATGACCGCCAACGCTTCCGCGACATGCGTCTCGCAACATGCGGGCCTCAGCCTGCCGCAGCGGATGCTAGAAGCGGAACACTTCCATCTCCGTCCTGATCGGCTCCACTGCGGGGATCGTCGGTGGAGAAGCCGGCTTGCTTGGCGCTTTGACAATGTTACGCTTGGCTTGTGTTTTCGCTACCACGATGGGCTCGACAGCACTTGCCAACATCTCGCTGAGGCGATGCAACAGCACGCTCTGAGCTCGAACCTGATCGGTTGCACTGCCACGGTGGTCCTCCTGCAACCGGACTAAGCGGCTGCCCTGCCGCTTACCCTGCTTGTCCAGCAAACGCCAATGGGCCTCCAGTACGGCAGGATGCTGCGGACCGGAATCAAGGCGGGTAATTTCCAGCTCGATCTGCACGTCGGGTGAGAATCCATTACTACCGGGGCTCAGCTCCAAGCTTTGCGTCTTCAAACGCGATGCCAACTGACGCAGCAACAGCTGATTGATGTCGCCCTGCAGGTCACCGGCCCACCGCGCCTGCTGGCCGTTGGCAGCCAGACTTCCATCCGGCTGGCGCTGCAACAGCGCGTCCTGACGCAGATAGTCAGCCAGCTCGATAGGCCCCAGCAGAATCGCTGCGCCATCGGCCGCCTGCGCGGGCATTTCCACATTGCCGTTGTCCAGCCGATACATCGGCACAGGCTGCGTGACACAGCCTGCAAGACTGACACAGGCGAATAACAGGATCGTTGTGAAGCGCTGCACGTTCGTTTCTACCCTTGCACCGAATCAGCGACATCGTAGCGGCCGGCGTAAGTCACACGCCTGATCCGCTCGCCGCTTGCTCGTGCCGATTGTTTGGCCGCCAACGCAGCAGGACCTTGCTGCCGCTGCGTTGGAAGTCAGATATTTTTGAAGGCCGCTATCTTCCGTGAAACGATCGCAGGAAGCCAGCCTCTAAGGCACCCCTATTAAGCTGCCTTTACTCGACCAGCAGTCCATCCACTCGCTGGAAGCCGCGTGGCAGCTTGTTGCCTCGCCGTCCCCGCTCGCCCTTGTAGTGCTCTAGATCATCGCTCTTGAGTGACAAAGTGCGCTTGCCGGCCTGCAGCACCAGCGTCGAGCCCTCGGGCAATACGGCGAGATCCGTCAGGTATTCCTCGCGGCTGGCTACTCGATCACCCGGGATTCCAATGATCTTGTTCCCCTTGCCTTTGCCCAGCTGCGGAAGATCCCGTACCGGGAAGACCAGCAGGCGGCCTTCGGTTGTGACCGCTGCCAGCCAATCCTGATCGCGGTTTTTCAATGGCCTCGGCGCGACCACACGTGCACCCGATGGCAACGAAAGCAGCGCCTTACCGGCCTTGTTCTTGGCTTGCAGGTCCTCGCCCCTGACCACGAAACCGTAGCCTGCATCGGACGCAATCACGTAAAGCGCTTCGTCATCGGGCAGCATTACGCATTCGAAACTGGCCCCCGGGGGCGGCGTCAGACGGCCAGTCAAAGGCTCGCCCTGACCGCGAGCCGACGGAAGTGAGTGGGCCGCGAGCGAATAACTGCGGCCGGTGGAGTCGATGAAAACGGCGTACTGATTGGACCGTCCCGCTGCCGCAGCTCGGAAGCCGTCTCCGGCCTTATAGGAAAGACCGGTCGCATCTATGTCATGGCCCTTGGCACAACGCGCCCAGCCCTTCTCGGAGATCACTACGGTGACCGGTTCGGACGGCAACAGCTCGTTTTCCGAGAGCGCCCGCGCCTCCGCGCGCGCAACGATTGGTGATCGACGGTCATCGCCGTAAGTTTCGGCGTCGGCGATCAGCTCCTTGCGCACCAGCTTTTTCAGCTTGGCTTCACTGCCCAGCAGCGCCAGTAGCTTCTCGCGTTCCTTGGCAAGCTCGTCCTGCTCGCCACGTATCTTCATCTCTTCCAATCGCGCCAGCTGCCGCAGACGAGTATCGAGAATGTAATCAGCCTGCAGCTCGGAGAGTTCAAAACGGGCCATCAGGACCGGCTTGGGTTGATCCTCGGTACGGATGATATGGATCACCTCGTCGAGGTTGAGGAAGGCGACAAGCAGGCCTTCCAACAGGTGCAGACGTTTTTCGACCTTATCCAGCCGGAACTGCAAACGGCGACGCACGGTATTGATGCGATAGGCCAACCACTCGCTGAGCAGTACCTGCAGGTTCTTCACCTGCGGGCGACCGTCCAGGCCGATGACATTGGTGTTCACCCGATAGCTGGATTCCAGCTCGGTGGTGGCGAACAGATGCTGCATCAGCTCGTCGGCATCGACCCGGTTAGAGCGCGGAATGATCACGATACGACAGGGGTTTTCATGGTCCGATTCGTCTCGCAGGTCCGCCACCATTGGCAGCTTCTTCGCCTGCATCTGCGCGGCGATCTGTTCCAGCACCTTGGACCCGGAGACCTGATGCGGCAATGCCGTGACGACGATATCGCCATCCTCTACGCGATAGACCGCCCGCATCCGTACCGAACCGCGGCCGGTTTCATAGATTTTCAGCAGATCGGCACGGGGCGTGATGATTTCCGCTTCGGTGGGGTAATCAGGTCCCTGAACATGTTCACAGAGCTGCTCGACGGTCGTCTTCGGATCATCAAGCAAGCGCACGCAGGCGGCCGCCACTTCACGCAGATTATGCGGCGGCACGTCGGTTGCCATACCCACGGCGATGCCGGTCGTGCCGTTGAGCAACAGATTGGGCAGACGCGCCGGCAGCGTCGCCGGCTCGTTCAGGGTGCCATCGAAGTTGGGCACCCAGTCCACAGTTCCCTGCCCCAGCTCAGTGAGCAGAACTTCGGAATAGCGCGAAAGGCGCGCTTCGGTGTAACGCATGGCCGCGAAAGATTTCGGATCATCCGGAGCTCCCCAGTTGCCCTGGCCGTCGACCAGTGTGTACCGATAGCTGAACGGCTGCGCCATCAGCACCATGGCTTCGTAGCAGGCCGAATCGCCGTGGGGGTGGAATTTACCGAGCACGTCACCGACGGTACGCGCCGACTTCTTGTGCTTGGAGTCGGCATTGAGGCCCAGCTCGCTCATGGCATAGATGATGCGCCGCTGCACCGGCTTTAGGCCGTCGCCGATGTGCGGCAAGGCCCGATCCATGATCACGTACATCGAATAGTTGAGGTACGCCTGCTCGGTGAAGTCGGCAAGTGAGCGGCGCTCGACGCCGTCCAGGCTCAGGTCTAGGGTTTCGCTCATGGTCAATCCGTGGCGTGTTGGCGCAGCACCAGAGTGCCGGCGCGCTGGGTGAATTCGAGTTGTTTGAGGGCGCTCATGCCGAGCAGTACCTGATCCCCGCCGAAACCTGGCGCAATCAGGGCGCGCACGTCATGCAGGAGGATGTCTCCCAATCCAAGACTTTTGAGCACGGTCCGGTAGCCCGTGGTCTGCCCATTGGCCGTTTGCAGCATGACGGGTGCGCCGCGTTGCAACCCCAGGCGTTCGGCCAGCTGAGCCGGAATGGCGACATCCGTCGCGCCGGTATCGAGAAGAAAGGTCACGGTCTCCCCGTTGATTCTTCCGTCTGCGACGAAATGCCCCTGAACATTGCTTTCGAGCCGAACTTCGATCTGCTCGCCCTGGACGATGGAAACCGGCTCGCGGTTGGGGTTGAAGCGACTCTGCTCCCAGTCCGAGAAGAAGCGGGTGGCGAGCAGCAGTCCCGCCCCCCACGCAAGCACCAGCATCACGCGGCCAGCACGACGGCCAGCTGGCTGGGTCACTTTTTCGCACCCCAGCCGCCCTTGGGCGCGGCAACCCGCCACACGATCGGACGCTTCTCCCCATCGGCGCGGGCGAGCCCGTTATTGTCGATGCCGATCCAGGCCCCCTCTTCGTCTACCCACAACGCCTCGGCATTGCCGAACGGTGTGTCGTAGCGCCTGGCTTCCGCAAGCGCAGTGGCGGCATACGACCAGCAGAGTTCGCTCGCGCCCGTGGACGGACGGCGCCGGCAAATCTGATGGGGCACCGGCTCCAGAGTGAACAGTTTTTCCTTGTGGAAGGCCAGACCAGAGAACCTGCGGGGCTGCTCGCCCTCACCCATGGCCGCTGGAGTTGCTTCACGACCGCCCTCGGCGAGTAGCACACAGCCACCAGTGCATTGCCAGGCGCTCTGTTTGCGATGCATGACCATGAGGCCCCGACGACTATGCTCCGCAGCCAGCCACAGTCGATCAGCACCCGGATCCACAGCGATACCTTCGAACATGGCGTTGAAGTTAAGGAGCATTCCGCTCGCGCGGGCCTGACGTACAAGCCCACCTGGCAGCTTCAGCCAATCTGCGGTGCCGGCTGGGCTGACCCGTAGCACCGCCGCGTGCGCCTCGCTGACTAAATACCGATTACCGAGGCTGTCGCAGCTCAGGCCTTCGAAATCCATCTCGCCTCCGCGAAACAGACCCGCAACGGCGCTGCGCATCCGTACGCCCCAGGACAATCCTGTGTTGGGTACGGGCGGCAGTTCGAAGCGCTCAGCTTCCGCCTGCCAGACCGTTTCGCTGGCATCGAGCCGATACAACACATTGTCTTCCCGGTCCGAGACAGCCCAAAGCGCATCACCGCACCATGCGAGCCCCGAGAGATTGCCCTGGGCAATGCCTTCAATGGGATGCTCGCTCACGAATTCAAGCTCAGCGCTTTGTCCGGCGGCCCAAACAGGCGTAGCCAATGCCAGTAGCAGAGCAATCCAGCGAGCGTTCAAATCAGCACCTCGGCCATGTTGCCCTTCGATTCCAGCCAGCTTTTGCGATCACCCGCGCGCTTCTTAGCCAGCAGCATGTCCATGATTTCCCGAGTGCCATCAAAGTCATCCAGCGTCAGCTGTACCAGCCGACGGGTATTGGGATCCATTGTGGTTTCTCGCAGCTGCGGGGGGTTCATCTCACCCAGGCCCTTGAATCGAGTGACTTGCGGTTTTCCACGCCGTTTCTCGGCAACCAGGCGGTCAAGGATGCCGTCACGCTCGGCTTCGTCGAGGGCATAGAAAATGTCCTTGCCGAGATCGATGCGATAAAGCGGAGGCATCGCTACATAGACATGGCCGGCGTCCACCAATGGACGGAAATGGCGAACGAACAGCGCGCAAAGCAAAGTGGCGATGTGCAGCCCATCCGAGTCGGCGTCAGCCAGAATGCAGATCTTGCCGTAGCGCAGCTGAGTGATAT
The DNA here is from genome assembly GCF_003696365.1 of Stutzerimonas zhaodongensis. Classification (GTDB taxonomy): domain Bacteria; phylum Pseudomonadota; class Gammaproteobacteria; order Pseudomonadales; family Pseudomonadaceae; genus Stutzerimonas; species Stutzerimonas zhaodongensis. Next base: position 599,436 of record NZ_RFFM01000001.1, on the reverse strand, counting down.
CCGCAGCGCCGGGATCTACGCCGATGGCCACGGCAATGTCGTGAACTTCCTGGCTCGCCAGTACTTCGCCGCCATCGACCTCCCAGGTATTCAGAATCTTGCCTCGCAACGGCATGATCGCCTGAAACTCCTTGTCGCGCGCCTGCTTGGCAGACCCGCCGGCAGAGTCTCCTTCGACGAGGAACAGCTCCGAGCGTGCCGGGTCCTGCCCTGCGCAGTCAGCCAGCTTGCCGGGTAGCGCCGGCCCCTGAGTGATGCGCTTGCGCTCGACTTTTTTGCTTGCCTTGAGTCGTCGCCCGGCGTTACTGATGGCGAGCTCGGCAAGCTGCATCCCCAGATCGGGGTGAGCGTTCAGCCAAAGACTGAAGGCGTCCTTCACAACGCCGGAGACGAAAGCCGCAGACTCCCGCGAGGACAGTCGTTCCTTGGTTTGGCCGGAGAACTGCGGCTCCTGCATTTTTGTCGAGAGCACGAACGCGATCCGCTCCCAAACGTCTTCCGGCGCCAGCTTGACTCCGCGGGGCAGCAGATTGCGAAACTCGCAGAACTCGCGCATCGCATCCAGTAGACCCTGACGCAGGCCGTTTACGTGTGTCCCCCCTTGCGCGGTGGGAATCAGGTTGACGTAACTTTCCTGAACACTGTCGCCTCCCTCGGGCAGCCACAGCAATGCCCAGTCCACCGCCTCCTTGCTGCCGGCCAGACTGCCGCAGAATGGCTCATCCGGTAGCCGCGCGAATTCGCTGACAGCGTCTACCAGGTAGGATCGCAGGCCGTCCTCATAATGCCATTCGACCTTCTCGCCAGTGCTCTTGTCTTCGAAGCTGACGTTGAGCCCCGGGCAGAGCACGGCCTTGGCCTTGAGCACATGCTTGAGCCGGCTGATTGAAAACTTCGGCGAATCGAAGTATTTGGGGTCGGCCCAGAAATGCACGCTGGTGCCAGTGTTGCGTTTGCCAACCGAGCCGATTACGTCAAGCTCACTGGCTTTGAAGCCGTCCGCAAACGCCATGCGGTATTCATTGCCGTCGCGCTTGACCGTCACTTCCACCCGAGTGGAGAGCGCGTTAACCACTGAAATGCCAACGCCATGCAGACCGCCTGAGAATTGGTAATTCTTGTTGGAAAACTTGCCGCCGGCATGCAGCTTGGTGAGGATCAGCTCAACGCCCGAGACGCCCTCTTCAGGGTGGATATCTACCGGCATGCCGCGACCGTCGTCGATTACCTGCAGCGAGTTGTCCTGGTGCAGGATCACTTGCACAGAGCTGGCGTGGCCAGCCAGGGCCTCGTCGACACTGTTATCGATGACTTCCTGTGCAAGGTGATTCGGACGCGAGGTGTCGGTATACATGCCCGGACGCTTGCGAACAGGATCCAGGCCCGAGAGGACTTCAATGGCTTCGGCGGTATAAGACATGTGCGTCTCTTGATGTCCTTATAAATCGGAAAAATCGAGCTCTGCGAAAGACGCAGGATCAAAGCCTGCAAAGGCCAGCAAAGCAGGAAGGTGGTCGGCGAAACCCTGATAGCTGTGATCGCCCCCGGCCTGGATCCGCACTGCGCATCCTTTGTAGAAGTCCGCAGCTTGACGGTAATCCAGTGTTTCATCGCCGGTCTGCAGCCAGACCTGATAGCGATCGGCATCCTCCGGCGGCGGCACCTCAAGCTCGGCCAGGGCAGCGACGTGATCCTCGGTCAGCTGCCAGACCTCGCCGGTATAAAGATTGGTTTGCTGCCCGAGATAGCCGTCGAAACGGCGGTGCGGCGTCACTGCCGGATTGATCAGCAGGGCCTTGAGGCCGTGGCGTTCGGCGAGGTGCGTTGCATAGTATCCGCCGAGGGAGCTGCCGACCAGCAAAGGCCGACCGAGCTTGGTAATCGCCATATCAAGCTGGGCGATTGCCTGGCGTGGATGATGATGTAGGGCCGGAACCTGCAGCCATGCACCCATGCCGATCCGCTCCAACGCAGCGGTGAGCTGGCTGGCCTTGCGCGATACCGGGGAGCTGTTGAGCCCATGCATGTAGAGGATGGAGGGGGGCATTGATGTCATGCTGATTCGCTGAGCTGGCAAGGACGGGAAAGGCTACTAGGCGAAGCGCGCAAGCTGCAAGCTTGTACCGTCCTGATCCAAGGCTGGAATCGGCAGGCTCGCTTCTAATAGCCCTTGACGCTGTAGTCGACGACGAAGTCCATCCCTACGACTCGCGACACGCCCGTCTCCAGCTCCCCATTGGCGTACAGCCTTAGCCAGCGGTAGCCGGGAGCCCGTGTATCCACCTGAAAATCTTCGCTGCCCGGTGCGAACTGTACGCCGGTGGATGGCGTAGCCAGCAATCTCACGTCGCTGCGCCAGCCATCGAACTCCTGATGGATATGCCCCCAGAGCAACGCCTTGACACACTTGAAGCGATCCAGAATCTCGAATAAAGCATCACGGTTGCGCAGCCCGATGCTGTCCATCCAGCGGCTGCCGATTGAAACCGGGTGATGATGCAGGCAGACCAGATGCGGTTGTTCTGGCGCCTGAGCCAGCGTCTGCTCCAGCAAAGCCAGCTGCTCGTCGCGCAGCATGCCGAACACCGAGCCCGGCACCAGCGTATCGAGCATCACCACTCGCCAGGCGCCGATATCCAGGACCGGCAGCATCAGATCGCTGCCGCTAGCGGCCTGCCGCATCATGTCCAGTTCGTCGTGATTGCCGGGGCACCAGCGTGCAGGGGCATCGATGCGCTCGGACAGTGCGCGAAAACGCTTGTACGAATCAAGCGAGCCATCCTGAGACAAATCCCCGGTCGCCAGCACCAGGTCGACGTCAGCCTGCTCATCGAGCACTAGATCGACAACCCGCTGCAGACTCTCGGCAGTGTCCATACCCAGCAATTTCCCGCCCGCCTCGGCAAACAGGTGGCTGTCGGTCAACTGAACGAGCAGGACTGAGTCTTTTTCAGCAGTGAGGGGCGCAGCAGCCAAGACCCGTCTCCTTTGGCGAAATCGCAGAAGAATTATGGTGGCTGTCAGTTGCAGGGGTAAACCGCGCGATGCGGGCTTGCATCACAGAACCGGCTGGGAGCGCCACGATCGCATAGCATAACGCCAGTATCGCGGACGATGCTTATCTCTTTTGCCTATACCACGGGCTCGAGTTCATGGCCGCACGCCAGGCAATGGCCAAGCCACTCGCCCAAGAAGAGGTTGAGCTGGTTTTTCTCGTCGGGCTGATGCATCTGCGCGTTGGGATAGCTATAGATGCCGCGGAAGCGCCGAGCATGCTCGGCACTTATCACTTCAGCCATCCGTGCATCATGATAGACACGCACATCCATCTGCGGGACCGGCAACCAGGGCAGACAATCCTGCTGACTGATCTGTACGGTCGTGGTGTAGGGACAGGATTCGATAACTTTGAGGACCAGCACTCCCAGGAGCCGGTCACCCTGGCTCATAGCGATGCGGCGTGTATCTGGCCGGTTGCGCATCTCAGGCAGCAACCGCATCAGCCGCAGGTAGTTGGCTTCGCATGCCGACTGCAATTCAAGCAGGTCGACGCGATACCGCTCGCGGGTTCGCCTCATATCCATGCCTCCCGGATTTCGTCGCGGTTCAAGGCCAGCCACTGCAGGGCAATGATAGTCGCCGCATTGTCGATGCGGCCGTCGCGCAAAGCCTGCAGTGCATTATCCAGTGACCACACCGCTGCACGGATATCTTCGCCCTCCTCCTCAAGGCCGAATACGCCGCCAGCATTGATGCTGCTGCAACGTCCGACATACAAATGAATGCGTTCGGTGCTGCCGCCGGGGGACGGATAGTAAACCGACACCGGCCAGAGTTCGCCGAGCTCGAGGCCGGCTTCTTCAATCGATTCCCGGCGCGCCACTTCTTCGGGCTGCTCATCCTTGTCGATCAGGCCGGCTACCGTTTCCACCAACCAGGGGTTGTCGCCATGGGCCATGGCTCCCACACGAAACTGCTCGACCAGCACCACTTCGTCACGCTGTGGATCGTACGGCAGCACGCAGACTGCATCATGGCGCACGAACAATTCACGCTCGATCTCCGCGCCCATGCCGCCCCTAAACAGACGATGGCGAAGACGGAACCGGTCAAGGTTATAAAACCCGCTGAAGCAGCGCTCACGCTGGATGATCTCGACATCGTCGGCGCCGGCTTGGAAAATATCGTTCATGAACTACTCACATATCGGTTTGTTCCTGCACCCAGGACGCAGGAAAAGGCTGCAACCGTCACGACGTGAGCGGTTTCTCTAATGCCATCCTAGCGCGCCGTTTGCTCAGGCGCAGCCCTTTGCAGACCACTCGCATCCGGAAAAATTGCTCAACCCCTGTTTACGAACTTCATTTCCTGCCAGCACTCGAAACCCCTCAGCCGCCACCACTAGAGCCGTGAAATCACCTATGTCCATACGCCAGTCCTTAGCTCTGATCTCGCTTAGCCTGCTCATCAGCGCATGCCAGCACTTTGGCGGTGAGCCGCCCGTTGAGGTCAAACAAGTCCTCAGCGAGCAGCGTCCGGCCGGCTGCCCTGAAACGGACGAACGCTGCCCGTTGGTCAACATCGATACCCAGCTGTTCGAGTCGGAACCTGCGCTCAACGCCCTCATCGACCAGCGTTTGCGCAAGATGACCATCAACAGTCCCGATGCCACCATTCCCGCTACGCTTGAAAGCTATCAGGAGGAGTTTCTGCGCCAAGCCGAACCAGGCTGGAGCAGCTACCTGCAAGCCAAACTGCGTGAACAGCATGGTTCGCTTCTGGTCGTCGAGCTATCGAGCTACCTGCATACTGGCGGTGCCCACGGCATGCCAGGTCGCGGGTTCATCAACTATGACCGGGAGCAGGGTCGCGAACTGCAGCTGGCGGACATACTGCTGCCGGGTAAGGAAGGAGCGTTTTGGCGCGCTGCTGCAAGCGCTCATCAACAATGGCTAGTGGAGAACGAACACGACGCAAGCTTCGCACGGCAATGGCCCTTCCAGCGGACCAGAAATATCGCACTGCTGCGCGACAAGGTGCTTCTCAAATATGACGTCTATAGCATTGCACCGTATTCAAGCGGCCATCCGGAGCTGGAGATCCCTCATAGCGAGCTCAGCGGGATACTAAAGCCCGCTTATTTGCAATAGATGATCGAAGCGGCGGTATCAGGCTTTAGCCCGCAGCATTGCGGGCGCGCGGTGCATGTAAAGAGGTTACAGCCCTTCATAGCGCCTGGAAGTAGCTCGCCGAGCACGGCCCCTTCCATGCAAAGCAAAGGTCAACAAGGCAGTTCACGCCTCAGTCGATTTACCGATAAGCAACCAATGGTAAGGACGGTCTCGACCCTGCGGTCGAAGCCGTGCATTGCGCCGTTGCGGTCTAAACCTGCTTGTAGATAACCGATCCTTCATCCTTGAAGCGTGAGGACTGCTCGGCGAAGCCGGCCTCTATGGCCTTCTGCTCGTCGGTCAGCCCGTTTTGTGCCGCGTATTCGCGCACTTCCTGGGTGATCTTCATGGAGCAGAACTTCGGCCCGCACATGGAGCAGAAGTGCGCGACCTTGGCCGAATCCTTGGGCAAAGTTTCGTCGTGATAGCTGCGTGCGGTATCCGGATCCAGGCCAAGGTTGAACTGGTCCTCCCAGCGGAATTCGAAACGCGCCTTGGACAAGGCATTGTCGCGAATCTGCGCGCCAGGATGGCCCTTGGCGAGGTCAGCAGCGTGCGCCGCAATCTTGTAGGTGATGATGCCCGTCTTGACGTCATCCTTGTTCGGCAAACCAAGGTGCTCCTTGGGCGTGACGTAGCAGAGCATGGCGCAGCCGAACCAGCCGATCATGGCCGCACCGATGCCACTGGTGATGTGGTCGTAGCCCGGCGCTATGTCGGTGGTCAGCGGGCCGAGGGTGTAGAACGGCGCCTCGTCGCAGCACTCCAGCTGCTTGTCCATGTTCTCCTTGATCAGCTGCATCGGCACGTGGCCGGGGCCTTCGATCATGCACTGCACGTCATGCTTCCAGGCAATCTTGGTCAGCTCGCCGAGGGTTTCCAGCTCGCCAAACTGCGCAGCATCGTTGGCATCAGCGATGGAGCCTGGACGCAGACCATCACCTAGCGAGAAGCTGACGTCGTAGGCCTTCATGATTTCGCAGATTTCGTCGAAATGGGTGTAGAGGAAGTTTTCCTGGTGATGCGCCAGGCACCACTTGGCCATGATCGAACCGCCGCGCGAGACGATGCCCGTGACGCGTTTGGCGGTGAGCGGCACGTAGCGCAACAGCACGCCGGCGTGGATGGTGAAGTAATCGACGCCCTGCTCCGCCTGCTCGATCAGCGTGTCGCGGAACAGCTCCCAGGTCAGGTCCTCGGCCACGCCATTGACCTTCTCCAGCGCCTGGTAAATCGGCACGGTGCCGATTGGCACTGGCGAATTACGGATGATCCACTCGCGTGTCTCGTGGATGTGCTTGCCGGTGGACAGGTCCATCACCGTGTCCGAGCCCCAGCGGATGCCCCAGGTCAGCTTGGCGACTTCTTCTTCGATCGAGGAGCCCAGGGCCGAGTTGCCGATATTGCCGTTGATCTTCACCAGGAAGTTGCGGCCGATGATCATCGGCTCGAGCTCGGTGTGGTTGATGTTCGCCGGAATGATGGCGCGACCGCGGGCAACTTCGTCACGCACGAACTCAGCGGTAATCTCCTTTGGGATCGAGGCCCCGAAGCTCTGTCCCGCATGCTGTTCGGTAAGCAAGCCGGCCGCACGAGCCTCCTGCAGCTTCATGTTCTCGCGGATGGCGACGTACTCCATCTCGGGCGTGATGATGCCCTGACGCGCGTAGTGCATCTGGCTGACGTTCTTGCCCGGCTTGGCGCGGCGCGGGTTACGCACATGAGCGAAGCGCATCTTGGTCAGTTCGGCATCGGCCAGGCGCTGTTGGCCGAAATGAGAGGTCAAGCCGTCGAGCAGCTCGGTGTCGCCACGATCGTCGATCCAGGCCGAACGAACATCGCCAAGGCCTTTACGTACGTCGATGGTCACGCTCGGATCGGTGTAAGGACCGGAGGTGTCATAAACCAGCACCGGCGCATTGATTTCACCGCCGAAATCAGTGGGCGTTACGTCCAGACTGATCTGACGCATCGGCACACGAATATCAGGACGCGATCCCTGCACGTAGATTTTCTGCGAACGCGGGAAAGGCTGGATCGACCCCTGGTCGACCTGGGCTGATTCACTGAGGTTTTGTTGTTCTACACGCATCAGGCTGGCTCCTAGAGAATTGTCGGAGCGAACCTGAAAAACACGGCGGATCAAGGGCATCGGGGCGCGCCGGGACTGGCGCCGAGAGAGCTTGCCGAACGACTGGCGAGCACATCTTGTTCCCTACGCAGGCCTTAACCTGATCAGGTTCAACGGGATCCGGAACTTTCCGATCTCAGCCTTCGCTTCAAGGCACCCCGACAAGAACGGGAACGAGTCTAATCAAGACTTCATGGGAATACCATGACGACGCTCGAGCGGGGCGACCGTCGGGTCACGATGGGCTACTGCCAGATCGCCGTTATCGACGTCTTGAACACCCTGCTCATGCGCCTTGACCGCCTGGGTGACCGGGCATAGCCTTGCCCATCACTTCGCTTCAGGGAAAGACGCACATGCTGCGCAGACTCACGTTAGCACTCGCCGTCACCGCTGCCTCGTCGGGGCTGACCTGGGCCGAGACAGCACCCCCACTTTCTGCCCGTACCGATCTGATCAGCGTGTACCGGCAAGCAGTCGCGAACAATGCCGATCTCGCCGCGGCCCGCGCTCAGTTCAAGGCGGTTCAGGAGATCGTGCCCCAGGCACGCGCCGGATTGCTGCCCAATCTCAGCGCGAGCGCCGAAGCCAGCAACACGGAGACCGACGTCGATACCAGCATGGGCTCACGATCGCTCAATCGCAGCGGTACCGTCTACCAGGCCACCCTGAGCCAACCGATCTTTCGCGCCGATCGCTGGTTCCAGCTACAAGCGGCCGAGGCCATCAGCGAACAAGCGGCGCTGCAGTATTCGATCGCCGAACAGGACCTCATACGCCTGACCGCTCAAGCCTACTTTGCAGTACTGCGGGCGCAGGACAATCTCGCGGCCGCCAAGGCAGAGGAATCGGCATTTCAGCGTCAACTCGATCAGGCAGACGAGCGTTTCGAAGTAGGCCTATCGGATCGCACCGACGTGCTTGAAGCCCAGGCAGGATTCGACACCGCACGCGCCAACCGGCTATTGGCTCAACGTCAGGTGGACGATTCCTTCCAGGCGCTGTTCACGCTCACCAACCGCGAATACCTTGCACTGGAAGGCGTCGAACACAGCTTGCCGGTTCTTCCCCCTGTACCTAACGACGCCAGCGCCTGGGTCGACACGGCAACCCGCCAGAACCTCGATCTGCTGGTCAGCAACCAGGCCGTCAGTGCGGCCGAAGAGACTCTCCGTCAGCGCCGCGCCGGTCATGCGCCGACGCTGGATGCCGTGGCGCGCTATAGCAAGGGCGACAACGACAGCCTCGGCTTTACCAATACCGGCAGCGAGGCCGTGGGCGGGATACCCCGCTATACCGGCGATGTCGAACAGCGCAGCATTGGCCTGCAACTGAACATTCCCCTCTACAGCGGAGGCCTGACGAGCTCACAAGGACGTGAAGCCTTCTACCAGCTGACCCAGACCGAACAACAGCGCGAAAGCCTGCGTCGTCAGGTTGTCGAGTCCACCCGCAACCTGCACCGCGCCGTAAACACCGACGTGGAGCAAGTGCAAGCGCGCCGGCAATCGATCATTTCCAACCAGAGCGCTCTGGAAGCCACGGATATCGGGTATCAGGTCGGCACGCGCAACATCGTCGACGTGCTAGACACCCAACGCCGCCTGTTCGCGGCAGTGCGCGACTACAACAACGCGCGCTATGACTACATCCTCGACAGCCTGCGCTTGAAGCAAGCTGCCGGCACGCTCAACCCCGGCGATCTGGAAGACCTGCAACGCTACCTGAAGGCCGACTACGACCCGGACACGGATTTCCTGCCACCGGATCTTTCGGAAAATTTCGGGCAACCTGTTCGGGTGGACTGACAGCAGGCGGCACCAGTCGGAAATGATGGCAACTCGGCCATTGCCGGACGCGCCTCAAAGGCCGGTTCGACAGAAAAGCGCAGCGTGCTTGCTATCAGCAGGGTCAACAGATGTCGGCTACGAACCTGTTCGGCGCTGATGCACCTGTCTAGCGCAGCAATGCATCTAGGGCGGCTAACAAGCGCCCCAATGCGCCTTGATTATTGTGCAGCACAGCCAATCCCGCCGCACGCGCCTGCTTGGTTCGTCCGTTATCGTTCCAGAAGGATTTGATCTCTGCTGCCAGCTCCGGGGCGGTGGTGATTTCAACCAGTCCGCCGGCGTCTCGCAGTTGTGCGGCGATATCCAGAAAATTGAACAGATGCGGGCCTGTCAGTACCGGTTTGCCGAGCGCTGCTGGCTCGAGGAGGTTGTGCCCGCCTGTTGGCACCAGGCTACCTCCAACGAAGGCGACGTCGGCCAGCGCAAACAGAAACAGCAGTTCACCCATGGTGTCGCCTAGCAGTACCTGCGTCTCGCCTCGCGGCGTTTCATCAAGCGACCGTCTAACAGTGGCGAACCCCTGCTTGCGACAAAGCTCGTGCACCGAGCCGAAGCGCTCCGGATGACGCGGGACCAGGATAAACAGAGCATCAGGTCGATCAGCCAGCAGCAGCCGATGGGCAGCCAGCAAGATTTCGTCTTCTCCGGTGTGGGTGCTGGCGCCTATCCATATCGGCCTGTCCGTTGCACCCCACCGCTCGCGCAGCTGCGCGGCACGCTCCGGCAGCATAGGGTCGATACTCAGGTCGAATTTAATCGAGCCGGTTACTTGAACGCATGCCTCACGGGCGCCAAGTTTTCGAAAGCGCTCGGCTTCTACCTCGGTCTGTGCGGCGATCAAGCTGAGTTCACCCAGCATCGGTTCGGTGAGCCGGGAAAATCGTGCATACCCCCGTGCAGAGCGCTCGGAAAGCCTGGCATTCGCCAGCGCCACCGGAACTCCACGACGCGCGCATTGATGGAGGTGGTTGGGCCACAACTCGGTCTCCATCACCACCGCCAACTTAGGCTGCACGCGATTCAAAAAGCGCGACGCCGCCCACGGCAGATCGTAAGGCAAGTAACAATGCTGGACAGCGTTGCCAAACAGCGCCTTGATCCGCTCCGACCCGGTCGGCGTCATGCAGGTAACGGTGATCGGCAAGTGCGGATATTGAGCCATCAACTCACGGATCATCGGCGCGGCTGCGATGCTCTCGCCGACTGAGACTGCATGCACCCAAATACCGCCTGGTTGCAAATCTGAGATTCCGGCCGCAAATCGTTCGCCGATGCGCTTTGAATAGGCCGGCGCTCGGCGTGCACGCCAAAGCAAGCGAACAACCACCAGGGGCAACGCGAGGTGGAACAGCAGGGTATAAAGGATGCGATTCATGGGCGCGGAGCTTAGCAAGGCACCAACCTGACGACCACAGCGATGCCTTATCGAAAAAAGCACCTCGCCCCGAAACTTGGTTCTCGCGATGAAGCCGAATGAGGTCGGTGCGCACCTTTTCCGACGCATCCGACCGGAGACGTTATGACTGGCTACATCTATCTTGCCATCGCCATTGCCGCCGAAGTGATTGCCACAACATCCATGAAGGCCCTCGCCGGGTTCAGCCGCCCATTGCCGCTCATGCTCGTAATCGTCGGCTACAGCCTTTCATTCTGGATGCTGGCGTTGGTGGTCAAGACCATCCCGGTCGGCATTGCCTACGCGATTTGGGCGGGTCTTGGCATTGTCCTGGTGAGCGTTGCGGCGGCGCTGATCTACGGACAGAAACTCGACCTTCCTGCAGCGCTCGGCATGGCTCTGATCATCGCCGGCGTCGTTGTGATCCAGATGTTTTCCAAAAGCACCGGCCACTAGCCACTCAAATGACGTTGTTGGGCGAGCGGTTATACTGCGCGCCTGACTCCACAACGAGGCCCCTCCATGTCCGAATCCCTGAGCACCGATATCCTGATCGTAGGGGGTGGCGTAGCCGGCCTGTGGCTGAACGCTCGCATGCGTCGGCTTGGCTATTCAACGGTGCTGGTCGACAAGGGCGTACTCGGCGGTGGTCAGAGCATCAAGTCGCAAGGAATCATTCACGGCGGCACCAAATACGCATTGAGCGGCGCACTGACTGGCGCATCGGAAGCCATCGCCGATATGCCACGTCGCTGGCGCGAAGCGCTTGAGGGTAACGGCGAACTGGACTTGTCCGGCGTGCGGCTTCTATCTGACGCGCATTATCTATGGTCGCCGGGCACCCTGACCGGCAACCTCACCAGCTTCTTTGCCAGCAAGGCGGTGCGCTCACGTGTCGGTCAGGTAAAGGGCAACGAACTCCCCCCAGCGTTGCAGGACCCGCGATTCAAAGGGAAGGTCTATCGACTCAGCGAACTGGTATTGGATGTGCCCAGCCTGATTGAACGCCTGGCAGAGCTGGGCGGGCCTGGGTTACTGAAAGCTGAGCGGGTCGAGCCGCTTCAAGAAAATGGCGAACTCACCGGGCTGATGGTCGACGCCCGCCCGATCAACGCTCAGCGCATCGTTCTGACAGCCGGGGCTGGCAATGCCGAGCTGCTGAATGGCCTGAACCTCGGCCAACCAGCCATGCAAAAGCGTCCGCTGCACATGGTCATCGTCAAGGCGCCAACGCTCAAGCCACTTTATGCGCATTGCCTCGGAGGTGGCTCCAAGCCACGCATTACGGTTACCAGTCACCCCTCCGCTGACGGCGAGTGGGTGTGGTATCTGGGCGGCGACCTGGCCGAAGCGAGTGGTGTTGCGCGCGACGAAGCGGCTCAGATCACTGCTGCCAAGAAAGAGTTGGCTGAACTGGTGCCCTGGATCGACCTAACCACTGCCAAATGGGCGACGCTGCGGATTGATCGAGCCGAGCCCGCGCAGTCGGCGCTGGCCAGACCAGACAACGCCTTTCTCGCCGAGCAGGGTCGGCTTCTGGTTGGCTGGCCAACGAAGCTGGCCTTGTCCCCCGATTTCGCGGATCGCGTCGAAGCGGCCCTGACGCGGGATGGCATCGAACCCCAATCGCATCAGCCGTTACCCGAGCTGCCCCGCCCAGCGATCACTGGCCCATTCTGGGAAGGCTTGGTGTGATGAAGACTTTGCACGATATGCATCGTCCGCTTGGAAGCACAGGCCTGCAGGTGTCGCCGCTAGGGCTTGGCACGGTCAAGCTGGGCCGGGATCAGGGTGTGAAATATCCCACTGGTTTTCGCATTCCGGATGATGCGCAGGCGCGCCAGTTGTTGAAGCTGGCCCGCGACCTGGGGATCAACCTGATCGATACCGCGCCGGCATACGGCGTCAGCGAGGAACGCTTGGGGCCACTACTCAAGGGCCAGCGCGACCACTGGATTATTGTCAGTAAGGTTGGTGAGGAATTCATCGATGGCCAATCACGCTTCGATTTCTCCGCTGCCCACACACGTTTTTCCATCGACCGCAGCCTTGAGCGGCTCAAAACCGACCGCATAGACCTGGTCTTGGTCCATTCGGATGGGCGTGACGTCGAGGTTCTGCGCAACAGCGGCGTCTACGAGACCCTTGCCGAGCTTAAACGCGAAGGCAAGATTCTCGGCTTCGGCTTATCGGGCAAGACAGTCGAAGGCGGCCTGTTCGCGCTCGAAGAAGGCGATTGCGCGATGGTGACCTACAACCTCAACGAGCAAAGCGAGCGCCCGGTCCTCGACTACGCGCAGGCGCATGCCAAGGGCATCCTGGTGAAGAAGGCCTTGGCCAGCGGTCATGCCTGCCTGCGCGCCGACCAAGATCCGGTGCGGGCCAGCTTTGAACTGGTATTCGCCCATCCCGGCGTCGGTGCAGCAATCATTGGCACCATCAACCCGCAACACTTGTCAGATAACGTGCTTACCGCCGCATCCGTTTTATCTCAACAACAATAAGTACGGCCCAAACGGCCGCCTACTGCCAGGAGGAGCCGAATGCCGCGCGTGCTGATTCGAAAGAACCCTACCGCTTTCAAGACGTTACCGCTCCTCGTAGAAGCCAGCCCAGAAGGCCTGCGCTACCAGAGCCTGGGTCGTCCCCTGAACTTCAGCGAGATGCTGGAGCGGCGCCGGCCCGTTGCCGTCGAAGACCCGACTCGCTTCAACATCGAGCTGGCCAACCTTGGCGTGTCGGTACGCCTGACGCTCAGCTGGCAAGGCCAGGAATACTGGGTGTTGGTGCGCCAGCAACGCCAGGATCGTGGCGATGTCGTGCTCAAGCTCATCTCGGGCTACGTGCCGGCCCATGAACTCAGCTTGCCGCTCCTGACGGCCATTCAGGAGGTCGCCGAAGAATGCCTGCTGGAAACGCCCGAAGGCTGGCTGGCGGGACGCTTTGGCGATACCTGGCTGCCAGCGCCTTACCAGAGCAGCCTTCGCTACCGTGAGGCTGTGCATTTCACCCTCGCGTCGCTCTCAGGCTCAGCAAAGCCGATCCAATGCGGCCAGATGACCCTCATGGAACGGCCGCGAGCCTATGTCCACCTGCCGACCGCATCTCTGCAGCTGGTCTACGACATGCGCCTCGAGCTACCCAAGGAGACCCGAGAGCTCAGCTTGTTTCATGTGGATGAGCGTCTTGAGGACGGCAAGCTGGTCGCCGAGTTGTCGCGCAGCCGACCTGACCTCTACCTGATTCCGCTCCAGCAGGGGCGACCCACGCCTGCGCTGCTCACCTTGCGCAAGGGCCAGCCAGTACCCGCCAGTACGCGCGGCCTGTGTTTGTCAGAAAGCTTTGCGCATCAGGATGAGTGGGTGGTACGTGAAGAGCGGATCAGCTGGCGCGACTGGATCAAAACCATCGCTGTAGCCGCATCGGGTTGAGATCGCCGTAATCGGGCCAGACCTGAACGGTCCGGCCTCGATTGCAACGGCTATCGCTGGCGAATCTTCTCGACGATGGCCGTCGTGGAGCTGTTCTCGACCAGACCCAAGACCCTGACCTCTCCGCCGTAAGCGGTGACCAGTTCAGCGCCGACGACCTGATCGACGCCGTAGTCGCCACCCTTGACCAATACGTCCGGCTTGACCTCGGCGAGCAGATTTTCCGGTGTGTCCTCGGCAAAGCAGACAACCCAGTCAACCGCGCCCAGCCCGGCCAACACGGCCATGCGCCGATCAACGGAATTGATGGGTCTTCCTGGACCTTTCAAACGGCTCACGGAACCATCGTCATTAACGGCGACGATCAGTCGATCACCTTGCGCCCGGGCCTGCTCCAGGTAGGTCACGTGACCGGCGTGCAGAATGTCGAAGCAGCCGTTGGTGAAAACTATCTTCTCACCCTCGGCACGGGCATCTTCGATAGCGGTGAGCAGCTGCTCCAGCGTCATCACGCCACGCTCGGATCCTTCCTCACGCTGCACCGCGCGGCGCAACTCAGGCGCACTGATGCACGCGGTACCCAGTTTGCCCACCACGATGCCGGCGGCCAGGTTCGCCAGCGCCACGGCTTGCGGCAGCTCTTCACCCGCAGCTATGGCAGCAGCCAACGTAGAAATGACGGTATCACCCGCGCCAGTTACATCGAATACTTCACGAGCACGCGCCGGCAGGTGCAGCGGCGAATGATCTGGGCGCAGCAACGTCATGCCATGCTCGCCGCGCGTAACCAGCAACGCGCCCAGCTCGAGCTCACTCATCAACTCAGCACCCTTGGCTACCAGATCGGACTCATCGGCGCAGTGCCCAACGATAGCCTCGAACTCCGCAAGATTAGGCGTGATCACCGATGCGCCCCGATAGATCTCGAAATCCTTGCCTTTGGGATCGGCCAACACCGGGATGCCACGCTTGCGCGCTGCCTGAATCAGCGCTTGGTGATTGCGCAGAGCACCTTTTCCGTAATCAGAGAGGATCAGCACCTTGACGCCGTCGAGCAACGCTTCTACCTGAGCAAGCAAGGCAGCAGGATCCGTATCGAAGGGCTCTTCAAAATCCATCCGCAACAGCTGCTGATGACGACTCATGACACGAAGTTTGATGATCGTGGGTTGGTGTTCGATCTGTTGAAAATGCGCGTCGACCCCGGCAGCGGCGAGGCTGTCGCTCAGGCTCTGCCGAGCCTCGTCGACACCGGTCACCCCGACCAAAGCCGCCGGCGCACCCAACGCTGCGATATTAAGCGCCACATTGGCCGCGCCGCCTGGCCGATCCTCGACCTGATCGACCCTGACCACAGGCACTGGGGCCTCGGGAGATATCCGAGACGTCCCGCCATGCCAGTAACGATCAAGCATGACATCGCCAACCACCAGAACGGAGGCTTGGTCGAAACGGGGCATGGATAGTTTCATATACGCTCCTAAGTTAAGACGAATAGCTTAGCAGGCACATATGTCCTAGTCGCCAGCCTTGGCCCCTTGCAACTCGCTCCCACGCGGCAGTGTCGGTAACGCGCAGGCGTACGCCACCGGCAACCAGACCCATAACCAAACCAGGTTGGGCGTGGAGAGGAATGAACTGAAATCAACACCGATCGATGGCACTGCACCACACAAGATAGCCAACCACAGCGCACAGAGCGGCTCCCCGCGCTGCAGCGAGAGGCGCCTGACCGACCCGATCAGAATCGTTATGAAACCCGCCAACCCTATTAAGCCGTAATTGAAAATTACTTCGACGTATAGACTATGCGCGTGATTAATAACCGTCTCGTAACCACCCAGACTCTGCACACCCAATAGATGCTCGACGCTAGCATCGGCTCCATGGCCAAAAAGCCAATTTCCCGGCATAACGCCAAAGACCATTCGCCAGATTTCATCCCGATGGGTCAACTGTCGGCTAAATAACTCATATGCGATTCGCTCGTGAAAAAAAACAATTGCAAGGGCTATCGTTAGACACATACCTCCCCAAAAAGCATATCGCTGCTTCTTATTGGCCATAACAGCAATAAGCACAACGACTGCTGTTACCGCGGCTAGCCAGCCGGTACGACCGAATGTTCCAAAAAGATAAACGATCGCCACAATGCAACATAACAACCAGAACCCTTGCCCCACGCGACTCTTGGTCGTTAGATAGAGCCATGCGATCAGAACAACGGAAAAGGACATCTGTAACGATGCAAGAACGCTGTTTTCGAACTCGGCCAACCCAGCAACTCCAGAACCACTTATGGCTGCCGCACGGTTACCTAGATCAAGTAAACCAGAGTCCCAAAGATTCCAAAGTGTTACAGCAGATGCTAATGCGGACGCGACCCCAACGCAGCCCAGAAGCTTTTTCCATGCATATTGCCACTGGTGCGCGATGTAAGAAATAGCGACAATAAAAGCCATTAGTAGCAACACCCGCCGCAACGTTTTACCATCACCCAGCAGCGTACTACTCGACGCAACATAGATCAGAAACACTACTACAAGCCACAGCAAGTAATTCTGCTTGGAAAACTGCCGCAAACACCCA
This sequence comes from Stutzerimonas zhaodongensis, assembly GCF_003696365.1. Taxonomy (GTDB): domain Bacteria; phylum Pseudomonadota; class Gammaproteobacteria; order Pseudomonadales; family Pseudomonadaceae; genus Stutzerimonas; species Stutzerimonas zhaodongensis. Next base: position 582,868 of record NZ_RFFM01000001.1, on the reverse strand, counting down.
CTATCCAGCAGACTCAGTAGCAAGCATAGGAATAAGCTCGTACGGATAAACCCCGCCCAAGTACTGGCCTCTCCAAACCACCATAACCGACCAACCAGAAGTGCAAATAATGCGCAGAAAGCCAGCCCCACGCATGCATACCGGGGTGATATCAGCCGATGCGGGTCGGCTAGCAAGTGATTCATCAGATCAATCCACGGGCAATATAACCTGCGACCATCCCGAGAACGAGTACGGATGCTCCGATAGCGATTCGACCTATCTTTCGCTTTCGCTTTTTTCGTTGCTTCTGTCGATCAGAATCGGCCCATACATGGGCATCGTCCCCGGTATGCAGAACCGCATCCGACTCAAGAATAACCGTCGCGTATCCCTGCGCTTCAAATTCTTGCGAAAGGCGCGACTCGCCTTCGGCGGAAGAAGCAAAACGTGCAACTGGCGAAACCGTCTTATAATCGTGCAAACGCCTCAATCCAGGATTAAAAGAGAAACCGCGCCAGGCGGGCTCACTGGATAACAAGTAATAACAAGCCGCCCCATCAAGATCCAACCGATCACCGAGCGTATGAAAAGGGTAGTTGACTCGGACATCGTGAGCGAAACTTCTCAGCCATACCTGTAGCACCTGCGGGAAACCATCTAGAATCTTACGCGATTGTTCGACGAAACCGGGACGGTAGAACTCCCAGTCATCTTCACAATGAAAAACATAGGCCGTGTCGACCAATGAATAGGCACGATCTATAGCAGCGAGTTGTCCCAGTCGTGGCTGGTTCAATAGTACTGTGGTGTGAGGCTCCCAATGTGCAGGTATGACCTTATGCACGGCGTCACTGCCACTGTCCTCTACGACGACGACTGCTTTCAGCGGCGCAGTGTTATACCTATCAAAACTTTCAAGTGTCTTGCACAGATGCTCGAATCGCCCACAACTCGTAACTACCAGAGTCACATCGCTTTCAGTACTAAATTGCATGCTCTCGTCGATTACCCTTAATGAATGAGACCCAATATGGCTTTTTGCCTTTTTAGTTATCGCCGAGCCTGCCTGCCATTTACCCATCTAACGGTATTTTGCATAGCCAGCCGATATACCCACAGCAGCGTCAATGCTGTAAACGACCAGACATGATTTACCTCACGCCTCATCCTTACTCTTCAACACAGCCCGCACCCAAAACAACTCGTGTCGCCGTACTGCCTTGCGGAAAAACTCATCTTCGCCAATTCCAGGCCAAACTCGGCCCGCAAGAAAACGTTGAATGGTCCTACGCAGCCGCTTCTTGAACGGCAGTGGTATCCGCAGATCGTGTTGCATCGTCAAAGCCATCGCCTTGTCGACTCGAGACGACAAGGACAACTTCGGGCTCCAAGGCGCATATGCGGGCAAAGGTTCGATTGCAGGCGGGAGTGCTACGCCGTTGTTAGCAGGCCCCATCGGCCAGCGATCGTTGTCCGCGAGATGGTTGGCATAGAGCAGTTGCACATCGGGCTTCCAGCAACTCTGGGCGATGGCTTGTTCCACGGCCCGCGTCGCATGGATGTGATCATCATGAGGATCAAGTTCGGGATGCGGCATGACGATTACGTCTGGCTGATGCTGCTCAAGCAACGCAACCAAGTCGGCGATCAGATTCTGCCAAGTGGGCAAGCCGTCAGCGTCGCCCGGTAATGTGCATTTGTTGAGGTGACGAGCGCCACGAATGTCGGCCTCTTGGGATTCGCGCGAGCCATATACGTCGCTTGGATGACTACACATACCCGATAACTGCAGGCAGTAATAACCAAGCTGGATACAGTTATCTATAGGCACGTCGCCCCAGAGGGGTACCGCATAGCTGTTCCAAGTCCGCAGCCGGCCCTTCAACCGCGCAGCGGCGGCGCTATCAAGACCCAGGCGGCGATAGTAGCCAGCTTCGATTTCCCCTTGCGTGAGGGTAACGATGACAGGCTCTCTGCTTTCACTGTAAAGCCCGAAAGCCGCAAGTTCGGCGTCATCGGCATGGGGCGCAATGACCATCAGTTTCTGCTTTGAGAAGTCAGGGTGCGAGAATGCATAAAGCGTTGCTACGTCGTCCAAGCGGCAATACTTGCCTTTCAGCCTGACTTCGCCATGACGCAGCGAGTCTGCTTCTCCCGATAAGTTGATATAGCGGGTCCCCGATGCCCTTCTTTCAAAGTCTTGTCGATCCTGCTCTGGCGTCCCGCTTACTCGTACTTGAGGATCGAGCAGCCAGCCTAGCCAGGTGCTCTTGAGCTTTACCTGAAGCACCAAGGTTCCAGCACCTGCCGGAAGTTGATCTATTGCGAAGGTGAGCCGCCCCTCGCTTAAAGTAACCGGCAACGCGACAGTATCTGGAGGAAAGTCGTAGTGATAAGAGTCGCGAGGAGAATAGAAAAGATGGTCTGCAAACCAGGCTTCGTGGGCTAGCCAGAACAGGACCGCCAATACAGGCGAAATCCACCACGGCCCAATGTTGTAAATGCCGAAGTCAATAAAACTCGCAAGGATGAGTATCACCAAGGCGAGAACGATTCGTTTGTTACGCCGATGTTTCTTTAACAAGGCTGTTTTTCGTGCAGACATCCATCACACCTCGAAACAATCCGTGCGATTGCACCAGCGATCTTTGTACTCACGGTCTGCGCGTCCAAACGAATAGCGCAATGGCTTGCCAAGCGCCTCCGCGTCCGCCCAGGCGGCTTGGATATTGGCGAAGCTCAGGACACTGCCAGGACTGAAGGCTCGATTATCGGGATTTACTCCGCCGTTGACGTACTCGACGCTGACCCAACGGGGCGATTCAGCACGATAGAGTATTTGTATGGCGATAGGCTCTGTGCCTAGCACAACAACGGAGCCACAGATGAACGATCGCAGCCTTTGGAAGACTTCGGCCAGATTCTGCTTGCCCGGCACATCGAATCCCCAGCGTCGCTCGAACAGCTCGGTGTAGATGTCCGCCTGCTCCTGTGCGGTGAATGCCTGCATAGGTGTCAATACACCTCCAGCCTCCTCCAGCAGGCGCAGCTCGCGCCTCTGGTTATAACGGAACTTACGAGAGAACTGATCAAGCGGACGCGCGAGTGCAAGCTCATCCTTCTGGCGACGCAAGCCACTGAAACGACCTTGATTAAGCGAGGATAAAAATGCGCCGCGATGACGTAGTGGTGCAGCAGCAGTCTCATCGGCGGGCAAGATGATTTCCGCATTACCCAAATCGAAGGCTCCCCGCTGCCCCTTTTTTTTGAGCACCCGTCGAGAGAGGGCAATGTCCTGGCCCCAACACGGGACGGCCGCGACCAGATCGCCTGCGACGTAGCGCCCCAGATAGCGGACCTCAATATCGACCAGCGTCGACAGCTGACGCACGATTTCAGGATGCGTAGCAACACTCCCGCCGAAGCGATGCCATGCCTGGGCGTAGGCCTGTGCGTCGATCAGCTGCCAGCCTCGCTCTCGCCAGAACCGAAAAATCCCTATCACGTAAACGTCTCACCCTCGCCGTCGAGACGTTCAGAAGGTCCGTCACTCAGTTCCGCGAAGTCCTGGTTGTGCAGGCGCGCATAATAGCCGTTAGCTGCAAGTAGTTCGATATGGTTGCCCCTCTCGACAATCTGGCCCTGGTCCATGACCAAGATGAGATCTGCCTTCTCGATCGTCGACAACCGATGCGCGATGACAATGGTAGTGCGCCCCTCGACCACCTTATCCAGAGCAGCCTGGATGTGTCGCTCGGATTCTGTGTCCAGCGCTGATGTTGCCTCATCGAGGATCAACAGCGGCGCGTCCTTGAGCAATGCACGTGCAATAGCGAGACGCTGACGCTGACCGCCAGACAATAGAACACCATTTTCCCCCACGAGGGTCATGTAGCCCTCGGGTAAACGCTCGATGAACTCCGCTGCATAGGCATCGGCGGCCGCCTTTTCAACGTCCTCTTTGGGCGTGCTGGCAAGGTCACCATAGGCAATGTTGTTCTGAATGGTGTCGTTGAATAGCGTTACCTGCTGAGTAACCAGTGCTATATGTTGGCGAAGGTTGTTAAGCCGATACTGCTCCACATCCACGCCATCAAGCAGGATCTTGCCACTCGTATGCTGATAGAAGCGCGGAATAAGGTTGGCCAGGGTCGATTTACCACTGCCCGACCGACCGACGAGCGCAACCATCTGCCCAGGCGCAATAGTGAAACTTATGTCGTTGAGCACCTGTTTATCGGTGCCGGGATAAGTGAAGCTCAAATTCTGCACATCGATGCGACCTTCAACTCTATCGCGCTCCAGCGTGCCGGTATCGACTTCGGGTTGCTCATCAAGCTGATCAAAGATGCTTTCGGCACCAGCCAGACCCTTCTGAATAGTCGAACTGACCTCTGAAAGCTGCCGAATGGGCTTGGGAAGCAAGCCGGCGGCGGTTATATAGGCCACTAGATCGCCTACCGTGGCGTCACCTCGCAAAAGCAAGACAAGGAACATCAGCAGTGCCATGCCGGTGTAAGTTACGAACTGCAGCAGCGGGGTATACGACGCCGAGGTGCGAGTCATCTTCAGCTGCTTGCGCGTATTGTCGTCACTGGCCTTGTAGAAGCGCTCGCTTTCGTATCTTTCACCGCCAAAGCTCCTCACGACCCGATACCCTTGGATGGTCTCCGAGGCGACGTGCGTCAGCTCACCCATCGCGCCCTGTATCTTGCGACTCTGGCTGCGAAAGCGTTTGCTGGCCACACGCACCATCAACGAGATGACAGGCAGGATCGCAACCATGACCAAAGTGAGCTTCCAGTTCATCCAGAGCAGATAGCCGAACAGGAAGATCACAGTCAGCCCTTCGCGAACCATGACCTTGAGTGCGTCGGTTGCAGCGCCTGTCACCATCGTCACGTTGAAGGTGATTCGGGAGATCAGGTGACCTGAAGCATGTTGGTCGAAATAGCGATTGGGGAGCTTCAACAGACTATCGAACAGGGCCAGGCGCAGATCCTGCACTAGCCCGAGCGACACACGAGCCAGATAATAGCCGCCAAGGAATGATCCAACTCCTTGCCAGGCGGTAATGAACAGTAAGGCCAGTGGAACGCCGTAGAGCAGCTGGATATCCCCCAGCACGGGCAACGCCATCACGCCTTGCTCGGGGTTGGCCAACCCATCGACGAAATACTTGAGAAGAGCCGCCATCATCGGCTGGGTCAAAGCGAACAGGATATAACCGGCAAGGCTGACCACGAACATGAGCCAGTAGGGGCGCACGTAACCGAGCAGCCGCATGTAAAGCTTCAGGCTGGACATCGGCGCGTTGCCGCTAGAGGATTCCGACATGAGTTGCGTGCCTTGGCTGCAAAGCTGCGCAGTGTACCACCTACCCAGACGACCCCCAATCAGCCTGCTATTGCGCTCGCACGGCGTTGTGCAAAAGCCGAACGACCGACTGGCGCTCGTCATAGGCTAGAATCGTTTTCTTTTAACGCAAGCCGTGCGCCAATGATCCAGATGTCAGCCGACGCCTTCGAGACACTCGTTAACAACGCCAGCGTACTTGAGCACGACAGCTTCGGACCAAAGGTTCTAAGGCTGGAAGACGGTAGTTTTTTCAAACTCTTCAGACGCAAACGCCTGTTTTCGTCCGAGGCGTACAGTCCTTACGCCAGCCGCTTCGCCAACAATGCACGACTTCTCAGAGATATAGGGATCCCAACGCCTGAGGTGTTGGAGGTCTACCGCATCTCGGAGCCAAGTCGCACTGCCGTCCATTACATGGGGCTTCCGGGCATCACCTTGCGCCAAGCCATGCTTGACTCCAACGAACCGGAGCGGGATCAACTGGCGGAGCGTTTCGGACAGTTATTGGGAAAGCTGCACGAGAACGGTATCTACTTTCGCTCGCTGCACCTGGGCAACGTCCTTCTTCTTCCTGACGGTCAGCTCGGACTCATCGATTTTGCGGATCTGCATGCCGGGCGCGGCAAGCTATCCGATCTCAAGCGCAAGCGTAACAGCCGTCATATGCAACGCTATGAACAGGATCGCATATGGCTATTCGAGCAACACAGCGACGCCCTGCAAAAAGGCTATCAGGCGATTGCCGGGCACCCGCTGCTAGGCTCCAGCTTGTGATGCCCGGCGGCGCCCATCTCTGCTACCTACGCGCCATAGCGCTCAATTAATCCACTGCAGCTAGCGTCGAACCGATCTGGTCGATGCGTGCCGCCCATGTGTGGTGCTCCAGGAATCGAGCGCGTCCGTTCCGTGCGATGCGCTCACGCTCTTCTTCGTTCTCGAGATAGTAAGCAACCTTTGCCCGGAGCTCCGTCGCAGAGCGAAATACTTCGATATCCTGCCCTGGCGTGAATAACTCTGCGATCTCCTCGCAGTAGTCGGTCAGCAGGAAACAACCAGCAGACAATGCTTCAAAGATTCGCAGGTTGACTCCCGTCTCGGCTCCGTAGAAGTCCGAACGGGTGATATTGATAACGATCTTGGCGCTTTGTAAGAGCATCTGCAGCTCTTCGCCCCAGACCGTGCGGTCATCCACCCGGGCCCGCAGGGCCGAAGACATCAGCGGATAGTTTCGCTTCCACCGGTTGCCGCGAATGGCCACTCGGTCCCGAACCCCTTCTAGCAGGAACACTCTGCGTAGATCGGCACTTCCAACGAAAAGCGCTTCGGCGGTCTTTTGCAATCCGAGCGCATTCACAGGCAGCGCGCCAAATGGCAGGTGAGAGGCTTTTAGCCCGAGCGTGCCCTGAAAGAAACGTGTCGTGACTTTAGAGAAGGAGAAGATATGGTCGTAAACAGGCAACTCCTGCTGGATGAAGTAGACGAACTCTCGCCGCTTCCCATATAGGTTGCAGCTGTCGGTGTCGTACAGGAGCAGGCTTACACCGTGCTTGTCCAATAATTCTCTGGCTGCCCTGACCTCGAAGTGCTTGTACAGAAACCCTATTACCAGGACGTGAGTAGGCCGCTCTCGCTCGATCAAGGCTTCCAGCTCCTTGAGTTCGATCCTCGGCAAATGCGAAAAACCTTCTTTGTCCCGCATCCTGTTCCGGCTCTTCAGGACGATTGAAGACAAGCGGTAAAACGGTCTTGCCTTGAAGTGAAACGCATCGGCATAGACCGACGATACGCCTGCCCCCTGAAACGCACCGTGGATTTCCTTGCCCAGGGGGACGCCGCTAATACCGTCCAGGATGATTATCTTCATTAGTGACTCGATAAATTTTCGATTGCGCGTAGCACCATCGCCGGCGTGATGAACCAGCGCCATGAGCCTTCAAGCTTCGGCAATGTGAAGCTGGGACATATGACGACACCAGGTGCCCAATCGGGGCGCCAGTGAAAAAGAGGGTTTTTCTTGCGATAGAGCGTAACCGTCGGGATGCCGAGAAATGAAGCCAGATGCCCATTGCCCGAATCGTTAGCCACCAGGAAACCGGATTCGTATAGGAACGCAGCCAGCGCGCCGATCTCGGGAAACCTGGGAGTAGGGAATCGCCCGTCAGCCAGCCGCTCCCACCGAGCGTGATTGTTTGGCGCCACGACGATATGCGGCTCATAGCCCTTATCTCTTAACGTCTGGCAAAGTTTGAGAAACCCTGCGGGAGACCAGTTCTTCTTTTCCGGCCCCGCCGAATCGGGGCTAATCACAATTCGACGAGGATGCCGACGATGCTTCAATCCTGAGGGCGGGGTCAACGATACCTGCTTGGTCAACCGCTCGAGGCACATGCGCTCACGCATGTACTGAAGAGTGATTTCCACCACGCTCTCCTGGTCGAAGGTTTTGAAACGGATGGGACCTGCGCAGGATAGTAATCCGCCAAACTGATGAGCCAATTCCGGCGATGCCGCCGCGCTATGGTCATGGAGCCAGCTTTGGGGCGTCTTCTGGCAAATGAGCGCCCACTTCTGCCGAACCCTCTGCAAATCGGTTTCGCTGAAACTGCGACGAAGAAAACTGGGGGGGCTGGCGATCACAAAATCGTACTGCTCGAACGCCGCCTCGAAGGCAGAAGGTGCGGGATACGGCAGAATATTGAGCTGCGGCAGCCAATCCCTCAGCTGATAAGCAATATTTCCATAACAGTCGATCTGATACCCGTTGGCCCTGAGATTATCGGCCATCATCAGATAGATAAGGCCATCTCCAAGCGAGTCGAAGGAGATAAGCGCCACGCGCGCATCACCCCGGCTGATAGATGCGCGCGGTTGTTCAAGCGTGTGCACTTGGCAAGGCTCCCTCTAAGCAGATTCGTTGTGACCGCATTAATGCTGCTATGCAAAGCTCTCAGCAGCTGACGTCATGCCTGGATTTCGCTCGCTGCCACTTGAAGAAAAAGTGACGGACGCGCTTGAAATACTGACGGTTCCATTGCCGTACGGGAACCTGTGTCAGGAGACTCCAGGCAAGCCGTTTGTTGAGAATGGCAGCGGGCCCAAGGATCTTGATCAACAGACGGGCCTTGCCCGACTCGAACGAAGGATGATCCTTGTAAGCCTCAATCACCTGCATCGAATAGCGATACTCAGCCTCATAGTTACGAGACAAGCCACCTGCATGCTTGCGATACAGCGTAACGATATCCGGCAGAACATCAATGAAGTAACCCGCATAGGCGATTTTATGTGTGATCTGGAAATCCTGAACCTTGATCGATGAGTCATAGCCCCCAACACGATCAATCGCTTCTCGCCGATACATCGCCAGATTTCCACCCACCACAATGCAGTTAGCCAGGACCTGGGCGAAGTCGTAGCGCTTAACCTGTCGATTCTTGGCCTTCTTGGGTAGTAGAGCGCCCTGATCGTCAATGCGCTGTGCAATTCCGCCCACACAACCTACTTCGGGATGCGCCGCCAGGTAGTCCGCCTGAAGGCGCAGCCGACCAGCCACCATGACGTCGTCGGCATCGAAGGATGCAATGAACTCGCCTTGTGCGACGGCCAAGCCGGCGTTGAGCGCTGCGCTTACACCTTGGTTGGCCTGACGCACAAAGACAGTCCGCAGAGCTTTACTTGAGTCGCGCGCATTATCGATGACGCGCTGAATTACCGCAGCGCTGTCATCAGTTGAACCGTCGTCTACCACGATCAACTCGAAGCTTGGATGATCCTGGGACAGCACGCTGCGCAATGCATCGCCAACAAACTCGGCGTAGTTATAGCAAGGCACGATTACGGAAATCCGGCACTCAGCGAGCCGCAAGTTATGCTGCATTTGATGATCCGACAGGATAGTGATTAAGCACAGCCAGCTCGCGGCTCATAGCTTTAATGTGGCCAGCCGCTGAGAAAGCCTTTTTATAAGACCTCTCTGAACGAGGATCTCTCCAGTTCTAAGCACAAGACTCAGCGTTACTGCGTTAAACCAGGGAGATTCAGAGCATTTTGTAATTGCTGAAACCGCAATTTGCCGGCCTCATCCGAAAAGCTCTGCTGTAACCGATTCAGCATTCCTTCCTTCATGCTTTGCATCCGTTGCTCGTCTAGGCGCGAAAGCGCAATCAATCGCTCGCTCAGGGCTTGGGAGTCTCCTAGCGGAAACACCTCGCCGACATCTTTGACCACCTCTTGCCCTCCCCCACAATCAGTGCAGACAAGTGGAAGCCCAGCGGCCATTGCCTCAAGCAGGACCATGCCGAATGGCTCATGGTCGGAGGACAGTGCGAAGATATCGAACGCCTTGAAATAACGTCGCCCTTGGGGGACTTGTCCAAGAAACAGAACTTGAGCGTCGATACCCAGCTCTTGAGCAAGACGTTTGAGGTTGGACTCAAGCCGCCCCTTCCCCATGATCGCCAGCACGCTCCCTGCTGGCAGGCTCGGCAAAGCTGCTGCAAATCCACGGATGAGTGTGGCCTGGTCTTTGTCAGGATGTAGGCGTCCAGCATTCCCGATAACCCAGGCGTCTTCAGGCAAACCGAGCGACCCACGCGCAACTCGACGGTCTACCTGGTCAGCCTGTATCGACTTGATGTCGATTCGGTTGTATAGCGTCTGGATCCGGTGTTGTGGCCAGCCGGGCAGCTGTCCGCGTATGTCGTCGCGCACCGCATCAGAGACCGCCAACAGCGCGAGTCGCTGGCTATAGGCACGGGCAAACAATCGGCGCGTGAAGCGCCCATAGTCACCAAATGCATGGTGCACCCCTATCACCGGCAGGCGCGTCGCCAAGGTCGCGATATAGATCGGCTTGAAACGATGGGCAATGCAGAACCGAACATTGCGCTCGGCAACGAGCCGCCGAAGGTCGCGCATGGCGCCCAACTTCAGTCCTCGGATGGCTTTGCTACTGTAGCCCAGAAAAATGACCTCATCCGAAGCGGACCCACGCTCGACATCGGGATCAGCCTTGCCGGTGAGGTAGACGGTTGTGACTTTCAGCCCGCTCCCCTGGAAGAGCGCCGCATATTGCCGAGCGCAGTCAAGAAAAGGGCCGTCATAACCGTGGCAGAATTGTAGAACCCGCGGTTCAGGCGAGCTCATGATCAGCCCTGCTCTCCTTCACCACCAACACATCCTCCATGATCAGATATTGCAGATCCGATCCATAGAACATGTTTAGCGCATCGGTCGGCGAACAAATCATCGGCTCACCACGACGGTTCAGGGATGTGTTCAAGGACACGCCATTGCCGGTGAGCTTTTCGAGCTCGCTCATCAGGTCGTACCACCGCGGATTGAAGTGTCTTTCCAGGACCTGCGCGCGAGATGTGCCGTCTTCGTGTACCACTTCGCCGACGCGCTCTTTCCATTCATCGTTGACCTCGAAGGTAAATGTCATGAACGGGCTCGGATGGTCGACCTTGAGCATCTGCTCGGCAACGGTGTCGAGCATCGACGGGCAGAAAGGCCTCCAGCGCTCGCGGAATTTGATCTGCTCGTTGATGCGATTGGCCACGCCGGGAATACTTGGACAGCCGATGATTGAACGTCCGCCGAGTGCGCGTGGGCCGAACTCCATGCGACCTTGGAACCAAGCCACCGGATTCCCTTCAACCATGATCCGAGCGATGTGCCCCGGAACATCGTCGATCCGCTGCCAGGCAGGTTTCTGCGGGTGGCGAGCGCACGCTGCTATTACATCTTCATTGGAGTACGACGGCCCTAGGTAGACGTGCTCCATTTTCTCGACCGGCACGCCGCGCTGATGCGAGACATAAGCGGCCGCGCCAACAGCAGTACCAGCGTCACCGGACGCAGGCTGGACGAAAAGCTCCTTTACCTCGTCCCGTGCGATGATTTTCTGGTTGAGTTTGACGTTCAACGCGCAACCGCCAGCGAAGGCAATCTTACCGGTCTGCTTGATGATGTCGCCCAGGTAGTAATCCATCATCTCCAGCGCAAGCCTCTCGAAAAGAGCCTGCATGCTGGCGGCGTAATGGATGTAAGGGTCATCGGCGATATCGCCTTCACGCTTCGGCCCTAACCACTCGATCAGCTTGGGCGAAAAGTAGTAGCCCTTGCCCTTCTCCTTGTAACGGCGGAAACCGATGACATTGGCGTAGTCGGTATTGATGATCAGCTCGCCGTTCTCGAACTTGGCCAGGCGCGAAAAATCATACTTGGCAGCATCACCATAGGGCGCCATGCCCATGACCTTGAACTCGCCGTCGAGCATTTCGAAACCGAGAAACTCGGTGATTGCGCCGTATAGCCCGCCGAGCGAGTCCGGATCGTAAAACTCCTTGATCTTGTGGATCTTGCCGTTCTCGCCATAGCCGAAAAATGTCGTTGCGTATTCACCCTTGCCATCAATGCCGAGGATCGCAGTCTTTTCTTTGAATCCGGAGCAATGGTAAGCGCTGGAAGCATGAGCGAGGTGATGCTCAACCGGTTCGATCTTGACCTTCTTCAAGTCAAACCCCAACTGTTGCAAGCACCACTGGATGCGCTTCTTATACCGGTTGTAGCGCCGATTGCCGAAGAGGATGGCATCCAGCGCGCGATCCGGCGCGTACCAGTAGCGCTTGGCGTAATGCCAGCGGGCCTTCTCGAAGATGCTGATCGGCGCGAACGGGATGGCGACCACGTCGACATCGGACGGCTTGATGCCCGCCTGTTCCAGGCAGAATTTCGCCGACTCGTACGGCATGCGGTTCTTGGCATGCTTATCGCGCACGAAGCGCTCTTCTTCGACAGCAGCGATCAGCTTGCCATCGATATACAGAGCAGCGGAGGGATCATGACTGAGAGCGCCAGATAGGCCGAGAATCGTCAATGCCACGGATATTGCCTCTTAATCTTCGATGCGGGTGCCGGGCACCGCGGGTAAACGTTGGTCAAGCAGCCGATACAAGGCGCTGTCAGCAGGCCAGTTGCGCAACAACCGCGCCCTATCCTTGGCGTAAGCGCGAGCAAAGCTTGCAGCGCTTCGATGCTGTTGTACTGCATCCAGATCGATCAGCGTCCATTGCCCCTGGTCCCAGAACAGATTGTGTCCTTTAAGGTCGCCATGGCTGATGCGCTCGCGGATCAACGTCTCAAGCAACCGCTCAAGGGCTGATAGCTGCTCCTCGGGCGGCGAGCTGTCGAGGTATGGCCGGAAACAGGCGATTATATCTTCTCCGGCAAGCAATTCGGTAATCAGCCATGCCCGGCCTCGCAGCCATAGCCAGCGTTGTTCCTTGACCGCCAGCAAGCGCGGCGTCGCTATCCCAAGGAATGCCAAGCGGTTGCCTTCGACCCAGCTGTGCCAGGCGCGACTGGGGCGCCAAAAGCGCTTTAGCCAATGCACCGGGCCTTTGATGTTGTAACGTTTGACGATCAGAGGTCGGCCATTATCGAGTTCCACTCGAGCGACCGTCGCAGTACCACCGTCCTTGTACAACTGTCCGGCGGCAATGAAAGAGTCCGGATCGGCGACTAAGGTCTCAAGCGGCTCCACTTCTTCCCGCCGGATTACGTCAGCGCCGAATGCACCGATTCGTGCAGAGAAAAGGCTGCAATCTCTGCCAACCTTTTTGATGAAATCAGCCATTCGCCAAGCGCGAACCTTGCGTATGTCCTTTAGCAACATCTCCATCGGCAGCGCATGAGAACTGTTGGCCAGCAGGTAATGGACCAACAGCTCTTCGATATGCGCGTCCAGCGAAGCGGGAAGCTGGGCGAAGAACACGCCCAGGTTTGCCAAGGCTTGTGCCCGATCGAGCGGCTGGCCGGGCTGCTGAGCCATCACGCCGCCCCCATCGACCACATGTAGCACGCCGGCTTGCATCAACAGATTGTCCAGATGCAAATCATCTTGCCAGAGGCCCCGCATATGCATGTGGGCGATCAGTTCGAGCGCACTGCCAAGCACCGCCTGCTGAGCATCGGTCAGCGGCGGATCACGCTCTAACGCTTGCCAGCGGCTCCACAGGCTTTGCGCATCGAGCAGAAAGTCGAACAGCAGCCAACCTCCGCTACCTGCATTCCAGCCTTCTGATAGCAGCTCTGGTGTCGGCAGCCCCTGCTCGGCGAGTAGCGCAGCGCCGTCGCGCTCACGAATGTAGTGCCGATGTGCTTTGCCCCCGACCATGAGCTTGGCCAGTACCGTTCGACCATTCCATTGCGCCCGCCCGACATAGCGCTGCCCAGGCAAAACCCGCAACCAGTGCTCCACGATCAGCTCGCCCAGCTCATCGACATGCAGCGTCAGCGGCAAGGCTGGGGCGCGCCCGGCGCGGGCCAACTCGCCGAGCGTCATGTGCGCATCTCTTTGTCGCGACGACGGCTGTTCAATTGCTGCGCCCAGCCATCGATCGCGTTGTCGTCGTGCAGGTAAGCCGCGAGTAGCTCACGAATATCCTCTTGCGACCAGCATGGCGCTCGCCGTAGCAAAGGCTCCAGGTCCTTGATTCGGTCCCGTCGGCCAAGCAGCAAAGGACGCGTCTTTTCGAGATCGATCAGACGGGCACGCCATGCATCAGGCTGCTCCTGCAGAAAGATGTGTTTGGGATAGAAACAGCCATGCATCTGACCCGATCGATGCAACTGATTAGCCAAATCCCCCGTAGCTTGAAGAATCGCCGCGCGACACGGTTGGTCAAGATCGGGCCATCTAGCCAGCCAGCTATCCAGATCGTCCCAGCCATCTAGTGCACGAGTCATGAGCACCGCCCGCTCCTCGCTACCAACCTGGCGTCGGCCGAAAAAACTTGCCTCCAGGGTTGGAATTCCGAGCTTCTGGTAGCGCTGGATATTGCGGAATTCTCGAGCGAAAGTCGGCTCGCCAAAGGGGCGCGCCAAGCTGCGTGTCTGATGATTACTCTGACGCTTTAGATAAAACGACGCCCCATCCACATCCAGGCGATACACACTGCTCCAACCGCCTCGCTCGATATTGGGGTCGTCTACCGCCTGCAACTTGACCGCCCACAGCGCATCAAATGCGGCGAGGCCATTTCGCTCAAGCAGTGCTTTGTCGGCCTCCGCAATGAAGTCCGTCATTCACGCCCCTGAAAAAAGTCCAAAATCTGGCGAATGCGCGATTTATCTTCGCGCGTCAAATGGCCACGTTGTACGTACTGCAAGTAGAAACGCATACGCTGCGTTCGTCTGAGCTGATATTTAGCGACTTTGTCGAGGCAGGCTAGATCCTTGATGATCCGGCGCTGCAGAAAAGGCCCCCACCAAAATGCACCTGTCGGGCAGTCGATGAGAAAGAGATTGCGCTGGGGATCGACCAGTAGATTGCGCCACTTCAAATCGTTGTGCGCAAACCGGCGTGCATGCATGCTGCGGGTCGCATCAGCGAGTTGGCGGCTTACATCTCTCACCCATCCGCTGTCCCGAAGACGCTGGTCATGAACGTTTGCAAGCGCAGCCAAGTCTTCGGTCCAGGCCAGTTCACGGGTGATGAGCGCCCCACGCGCAAAACCGCCGAATCGACGCTCTAGGCCATAGGCGACGATCGGAGCAGTGGGAATTCCCCAGCGCTCGAACAGCTTCAGATTCTGCCACTCAGCCTTGACCCTGGGTCGCCCGACATAACGGCGCAACCCCTTACCCGCACCTGTGTACCGCTTTACGTAGTACCGGACACCGTCACGCTCGACTCGTATCACTTCGGACAGAGGATCCTGCGTGACGCGCTCACCGGTCAGTGCGAATACGGCCCCCAAACTTCCGAAGTCTGGCGACAGCTTCGAGTAGGCAGGATCCAATACCCAGCCAGCCATCAGAGCGCGTCTCCATAGCGTTCCTTGCGAGCAAGAAGCCTGCGCGCCTTGTGCTGTAACTCAGCCAGAAGTCGGGCTTCGCCGCGCAGGATCTCGCGCAATGGCTTTTGAAAATAGACGCGGATAAAGCGCAGCTTGTCGCGTTCCGTCAGGCCTATGCCCAATGCCGAGAAATACAATCCCGCCAGATCCTTGTCGCGCCAGCGGCGCGGGGTGCTTTCACGCACCTGAGCGCGGTGGAGGTCGATCAGCGAAAGTCGCAAGTCCTTAGCGGTAACCGGCATGGCGGTATGCAGCAGAAAATGGCAGATGTAGCAGTCGCGATGGTTCACGCCGGCGCGATGCATGGTGCCGGTCATGCGAGCAACTTCAGCGATCAACGCGCGCTTGAGCCTCGGTTCGGGGGGGTTGGCCAGCCAATCGGCGCTGAAATCTTCGAGGCTGATAGTGGGTGCCAGTTCTTCAGTGACGATGAACGAATGCTGAGCGGCAGGGTTGCTGCCACGTTCGCCATAGGCCACCGCGGTCATAGTCGGGACGCCTACCTCGTGCAGGCGCTGAATGGCTCGCCATTCCTGCCCGGCTCCCAGGACCGGCAACTTGGCGGTGCTGAGGTTTTTGAAGATCTCGCCCCAGCCGATACCGCGATGAATCTTGACGAAGTAACCTTTCCCGTTGACCTCGGTACGCAAGGTCCGCCGACCTTCGAGCTCTCGGTAAACTTGGCCCTGCAACTGCTCCACGGCGTCGAACGGATCTCGTCCGGCCCAGAGTGTCTTGAATGGTTCGGCAAGAATCAGCTTCATGACCGCTCCGCCAGGATCACGTCGGCCGCCCGCTCAGGCATGCTGTAGAGGTCCGCCTGGTCGGCGTAAGCCAAGGCATTGATGGCCCATTTCCCGCGATGCTCGTCATCGGCAAGCATTTCGGCCAGCAGTCGGTCGAGCTCAGCCTGGTCGAAAGGACTACTCACTACTAGGCCACAGTTCGCATCAGCGATGTAATGGGCGTAACCACAGACATCCGTCACCAGTACAGGCAGCCCCGCCACTAGCGCTTCCAAAAGGACAGTGCCGGTGTTTTCGTTGTAAGCCGGATGGATCAACAAATCTGCTCCGAGAAGAAAACGTGGGATGTCGCTGCGCCCCTTGAGAAACACAACGTGACTGGAAATTCCCAGCGTTTTGGCCTGCAGTTGGAACGACTTTGGATCATCCTGCCCGATGACGAAAAGACGGGTGCGCTTCTTGAGCTCCCGAGGCAACGAGGCCACCGCCCTGAGGCTGCGATCGAGCCCCTTGGTTTTGAAGCCTGAGCCGATTTGCACCAGCAACAGCTCGTCATCCGCCACTTCAAACTCTTCACGAAAGGCCCGACGAACGCCCGCAGCATCGCTTGGCGCACGCCGATCCTGATCAATGCCCGGCGGCAGCAGATGAAAGCGCTCGGCCGGCGTTGCGTAGTGCTTGACGAATAGAGGCTGCTGGACCTCGGAGATCATCAGGATCTCGGTCTTGGAGCGTGGATCAAAGACGGCGCGCTCATACTCGGCGAAATGTTTGTAACGACCCCAGCGGCGATAGATGGGATTGCGCAGGGTCTGCGCCTTGTCTTCAAAACACGGATCGGCAGCGTAATAGACATCGAGCCCAGGCATCTTGTTGAAGCCGACCACTCGATCCACCGGGCGCTTGGCCAGGTCAGCCTCGACCCATGCGGTAAAGCGCTCATTGCGGGTATGGTTGAAGACTGCCTTGACCGGCGCGATCAGCACGTCGAAACCGTCTGGAACATCACCCTCCCAGATCATCGCGTAGACACGAATCGCATGGCCGCGACGTTGACATTCCAAGGCGATGCGCATGAAGTCGCGCTGCAGCCCACCGAAGGGAAAATACTTGTACAGAATGAAGGCCAGTTGCATCAGGTTGTCTCCGACGACCGCAACAGGGCCTTGAGTTCGCTGGCGACCCGCTCTGCTGGCAAGTCGTCAAAACAGGGTTTGTGGCGATCGCCCTTGCCGGCGTTCGGCCCGGATGCACAGAGGTGGATCTGCGAGCGACCATAAGCGCCCACTCGACCAGGTAAGGTCGGCCCATAAAGCGAGATGCTCGGGACGTCCAACGCGGCGGCTAGGTGCCCAAGCCCAGTGTCGACGGCAACGCAGGCACGCGCTCCGGCAACGACCTTGGCGATCCCTCCGAGATTCAGCTTGGGCAACACTGAAACACTCGAGAGGCCTTCTGCAATCCGCTCGGCGCGGGCCTTCTCGTCTGCATTGCCCCATGGCAACCGAATCGACCAGCCAAATTCACTCATGCGCTCGGCCAATTCGCGCCAATAATCTTCAGGCCAATGCTTGCTCGCCCAGGTAGTGCCATGCAGAAACAGCAGATAAGGTTGGTCGCCCGGCGTGGCTAACTGATTACGATCCAGACCGTAATCGGCAACTGTCTCGGGCACCGAGTAGCCGAGCGATTGAGCGAACAGTTGCCGAACGCGCTCGAGGGCGTGCTGATCCCGCGCGATGGCGTATCGCCGATCATAGAAGCGAGATGCCAACGGCTCGCGCGCTGACTCGCGGTCCAGCCCTGCGACAGGTGCCTTGACGTATCGGGTCAACCAGGCGCTCTTGACCAGCCCTTGTGCATCGATCACCAAGTCATAGCGCGTCTCGCTCAGCCGAGACTTGAAGCGCGACCACTCACCGGAGCGTAGCGCTTGAAATGGATGCCTGCGCCAGCGACGGATCGCCACGGGGATGACCTGGGAGACGGCTGGATGCCAGGCGGGAATCTCCGCGAAGCCCTCCTCCACCACCCAGTCGAACTCGATACCCGGAATCGACTGCTGGGCATCGGTCAGCGCCGGGAGCGTATGCACCACGTCACCCAACGAAGAGGTCTTGACCAGCAGCACTCTCACTCAGCGTACCTCTATCGATTGAGGAGCCAGGCGTTCCAGCGCCTCAATGACCGGGCGCGGCTTCAGTTCACGCATGCAGTTGTTGTGGCCGAAGCGGCAAGTCCGGTCAAAACAGGGACTGCAATCGAGCCCAAGGCGCACCACCTCGACCTGGTCCGACAGCGGCGGCGTGAACGCAGGCGAGGTAGAGCCATAAATGGACACCAGCGGACGACCGAGCGCAGCGGCGACGTGCATCAGTCCCGAGTCATTGGAGACCACCGCCTCAGCGCAGGAGAGCAGATCAATGGCTTCAGCCAGGCTGGTCTCTCCGGCGAGATTGACCGCTTCCTCGCGCAGCCCAGGGATCAGCCCCTGCACGATACCTTCTCCCACAGCGTGATCATTCTTGGAGCCGAACAGCCACACCTGCCAGCCATCGCGGATCTTGACCTCCGCGACCTTCGCGAAATGCTCTGCTGGCCAGCGCTTGGACTCACCGAACTCGGCTCCGGGACAGAGCGCCAACACTGGCCGATCGAGCGACAACCCAAAGCGAGCCAGAGCGACATCGCGTGTTTCCTCAACAATGCGCAGCGACGGGTTCGGATAGGGCTTGGGCAACTCGGCACCGGGCTTGTAAGCCAGCGCCATGAAGCGCTCGATCATCAGCGGATAGCGCTGTTTGTCCAGCTTGCGCATGTCGTTGAGCAGGCCGAAGCGCATCTCGCCGCGCCAACCGGTGCGCTTGGGAATACCGGCAAAGAAAGGCACAAGAGCTGATTTAAGCGAGTTGGGCAACAGGATCGCCTGTTGATATTTCCCCCGCAGGCTCTGGGCGATGTTGCGCCGCGTCGCCATGTCGAGCACACCGTGCCCAACCGGAAAACTCAGCGCCTGCCGCACCTCGGGCATGCGCTCGAGGATAGGACGACTCCATTCCGGCGCGAGCACATCAATCTGGCAGTCAGGGTGGCGCTGTTTCAGACACATGAACAAGGTCTGCGCCATCACCATGTCGCCGACCCAGCTGGGACCCACAATCAGAATATTCATAAGGGCAGCTTCAAGCTTCAGGCCTCAGGCTGCAAGCGCGAGCAGCTCACGCAGCTCGTGCCTGCGACGGACCCGGCGCTTACTTGACCAGAGTCCGCCATTCAGCGTGCGCATCGGTCTTGCCGGACACCAGATCGAAGTAGGCTTTCTGCACGCGCTCGGTTACCGGGCCACGACGGCCGATGCCGATATTGCGCCCATCCACTTCACGGATCGGGGTGACTTCAGCAGCAGTGCCGGTAAAGAACGCCTCGTCAGCGATGTAGACCTCGTCCCGGGTGATGCGCTTCTCCACAACCTTGATACCCAGCTCCTCGGCGAGGGTAAGAACGGTGCCGCGGGTGATACCGTTGAGGCAGGCAGTGACTTCGGGCGTGTAGATCACTCCATCTTTGATGATGAAGATGTTCTCGCCCGAGCCCTCAGCTACATAGCCTTCAGGGTCCAGCATAAGCGCCTCATCAGCGCCGCCAGAGATAGCTTCCTGCAAGGCCAACATGGAGTTGATATAGGCACCATTGGATTTGGCGCGGGTCATGCTGATATTGACGTGGTGGCGGGTGAAGGAGCTGGTGCGCACCTTGATGCCTTTTTCCAGCGCCTCGTCGCCCATGTACGCGCCCCAATGCCAGGCAGCTACGATGACATGCACCTTCAGGCCGCTGGCGCGCAGCCCCATGCCTTCTGATCCGTAGAACACCATCGGGCGGATGTAGGCGCTTTCGAGATTGTTCTCACGCACTGCAGCGCGGGTCGCCTCGTTAATCTCTTCCTTCGAGTACGGCATTTTCATATTCATGATATGCGCCGAGTCGAACAATCGATCGGTATGCGCCTGCAGGCGAAAGATCGCGGTGCCGGCCGGCGTGTTATAGGCACGTACGCCTTCGAAAACGCCCATACCGTAATGCAGAGTGTGAGTCAGCACATGGGTGGTCGCATCGCGCCACTGCACCATCTCACCGTCATACCAGATCACGCCATCACGATCGGACATCGACATTGTTGCCACCTCGAATTCGGTAAATGCTGTTTGACGAGATCAGCTGAGTCCCAGCTCGCGCCAGATGCGCATCACCGCGCGACGCTCGTCATGAAATTGATCTCCGCTCACAACGCCAGGCAGTTTCTGCAGTGATTGCCGGTGGGCCGCGGCACGGTACGCCTTGTAGGCATCCTGCAGCAGCCGAACCTCATCGCCGGTCATCAACCCGGCCTGCTCCAACCCATCGAGGATGCGGATATTGTCGGTATAGCGCAGCAGTTGCGGATGCTGGTGCGACCACGCCAAAGCCGCGTATTGCACCATAAATTCGATATCGACGATACCACCGGCATCCTGCTTGAGATTGAACTCGCCATCAGCCAGGAACGCCTTCTCCGCCGTACCAGCCTGGGTGGCACGGGTGCCGAGGTTGTCGCGCATCTTGGCGCGCATCTCGCTGACTTCTCGACGGAGCTGGTCAAGATCACGCGCGCGCGCCAGAACGGATGCGCGGACTTTCTCGAAATCAGCAGCCAATTGCGGGCACCCCACCAGCACCCGCGCCCTCACCAGCGCCTGGTGTTCCCACGTCCACGCCTCATCGGTCTGATACCGATCGAACGCGCTCAACGAACTTACCAGCAACCCAGATACGCCCGACGGACGCAGGCGCATGTCGACCTCGTAGAGCAGTCCGGACGTGGTCTGCGTGGTCAGCAAGTGAATGATGCGTTGGCCCAGCCGCGTGTAGAACTGCGCGCCATCGATCGGCTTGGCGCCGTCGGTTTCGGCATTGGGATCACCATCATGAATGAACACCAGATCCAGGTCCGATCCGTGGCCGAACTCGAGACCGCCCACCTTGCCGTATCCGAGAATGATGAAGGCCGGGTCGCACAACGAACCGTCGACCCTTCGCGGCTGGCCATGGCGTGCGACAGTGTGTCGCCAGGCTAGCGCAAGCACTTGTTCAAGAATGGCTTCGGCCAACCACGTCAAGTAGTCGCTGACCTTCATCAGCGGCAAGGTGCCGGCGATCTCCGACGCCGCGACGCGCAGGCGATGCGCAAGCTTGAAGTGCCGCAGGGCTTCCATCTGCTGCTCGAGATCGTCCTCGGGAATGCGCGCCAGCCGCTCGCGTAGCTCGGCCGCGAGTTCCGGAGCCAGCGGCGGGCTGAACAGCCGTCCGGCATTTAGCAATTCATCGAGCAGCAAGGGGAAACGCGCGATCTGCTCGGCAATCCAAGGGCTTCCGGCGCACAGCTCCAGCAAACGCTGCAACGCGCCCGGATTTTCGGTCAGCAGCACCAGGTAGGCGGAACGACGTGCAACCGCCTCGACCAGCGGCAGCACGCGTTCGAGCACCAGGTCCGGATCATCCTGATCCACCGCCTGAGCCAGCAGTCGGGGGATGAAGGCATCGAGCCTCTCGCGCCCCAAGCGCTGCATGGTTCTCACCTGATTGCCGCTGCGTAACGCTGCAAGACGCTGGCAAGCGGCCTGACCGTCGCGAAAGCCTGCATCGCTGAGCTGGCGACAGGCGAATTCCTCGTCCCAGTCCTGCTCCCATAATGGCAACCACTCGCCGCCTACCAGTGCCTCGCCTTCGCTTTCCTCGTCTTCGTCCGGATCGGCAATGACCTGACGGAAATGCCAGTCGACCCGACCGCGCCAATACAACAGCTGCTGGTGGAAGGATTCCCAATCATCGAAGCCCATGATGAAGGCAACGCGATCACAGTCGGTCTGGTTGTCAGGCAGCATCTGCGTCTGGCGATCATCGATGGCCTGCAACGCGTGCTCGGTATAGCGCAGAAATTCGTAAGCCTCACGCAGCTCATCGACCGCAGCGGCCGGCAAGTAGCCCTGTCCGGACAAGATAGTGAGCACCTTCAGCAACGGGCGCTGCTGCAAGCTGAGGTCGCGGCCACCGTGAATCAGCTGAAACGCCTGGGCGATGAACTCCACTTCGCGGATACCACCGGAGCCCAGTTTGATATTGGCCGCCATGCCTTTGCGCCGTACCTCCTGCTGGATCAGCTGCTTCATGGTGCGCAGCGCGTCGATGGCGGAAAAATCCAGGTAGCGGCGATAGACGAAGGGCCGAAGCATCTCCAGCAGCTCCTTGCCTGCTGCCTGATCCCCGCCGACCACGCGGGCCTTGATCATGGCGTAGCGCTCCCAGTCGCGGCCTTGATCCTGGTAGTACTGCTCAAGGGCATTGAAGCTCAAGACAAGCGAGCCGGAAGATCCGTATGGCCGCAGCCGCATGTCCACGCGAAACACGAAGCCGTCGAGGGTTGGCGCATCCAGCGCCTTGATCAGCCGCTGGCCGAGGCGAACGAAAAACTCCTGATTGTCCAGCGAGCGCTTCGCCCCCACGGTTTCGCCACCCTCGGGGTAGCCGAAAATCAGATCGATGTCGGACGAGAGATTCAACTCGCGGGCGCCTAGCTTGCCCATTCCAAGGATGACCATTTGCTGAGGCAGGCCGCTGCGTCGGCCGGTCGGAACGCCAGAATGCTCGCAGTGCCGCTCGTACAGCCACTGATAGGCCAAGTCGATGCATGCGTCCGCCATGTCGGACAAATCGCCGCAGGTCTCGGAAAGATCGGCCTGGCGGGTCAGATCACGCCAGATGATGCGGACCTGCTGACGGTTCCGAAAGCGCCGCAACTGATGGCCCAGGGCGTCTTCGTCTGTGCAATCGACAAGAAGCTCAGCCAGCATAGAGCGCATCTCGCCGCATTTGAATGAGCGTTCCAGAAGCCCGTCATCAGCGAGCCGGAGCAGCATCTCGGGATCTCGGCTAACCTGTTCGATGACGAAATCGCTGGCCGCGCACACTCTGCCAAAGGCATCACGTCGCTCTGCCGGCCAAGCATCGAGACGTGCACTCATTGTCCCGGATGTGTCATTCAGAGCACCGAGGAACGTCTCCTCGGCACGGGTGACCAATGTCAATAGCGGCTTTGGCAATGCAACCAGTGGTGGCAGACTCATAAAAGTTCCTTCAAGCCTAGAACGGCCGCAAGAAAGCGGGAGCGCCCGGATTAGAGCCTTTCCCGAAAGAATGAACGAGTCAGGCCAGATCGCTGCGATGTAGTTTTACTACGAGAGACAATGGAAGGGGGCTGAAACAAC
Organism: Stutzerimonas zhaodongensis; assembly: GCF_003696365.1. GTDB lineage: Bacteria > Pseudomonadota > Gammaproteobacteria > Pseudomonadales > Pseudomonadaceae > Stutzerimonas > Stutzerimonas zhaodongensis. Next base: position 559,618 of record NZ_RFFM01000001.1, on the reverse strand, counting down.
GGTGGTTTTGTAGTAAAACTACAGGGCCCGGCTCTACCCCCGGTAATCATCCAAGAACATAAACGCACCGGCCCACAAAGCCGGCCGCGAAGCAGGCAACCGATTCTGGAAGCCTTTCCGCCCTGGAGCAAGCCATGCAAGATCTCGATCCCGTCGAAACCCAGGAATGGCTGGACGCCCTCGAGTCCGTTCTCGACCGCGAAGGTGAAGACCGCGCCCACTATCTGATGACCCGGATGGGGGAACTGGCCACCCGCAGCGGCACACCGCTGCCATACGGCATCACCACGCCGTACCGCAACACCATCCCCGTCACCCGCGAAGCCAAGATGCCCGGCGACCTGTTCATGGAGCGCCGTATCCGCTCCCTGGTCCGCTGGAACGCGCTGGCGATGGTGATGCGCGCAAACATGAAGGACCCGGACCTGGGTGGTCATATCTCCACCTTTGCCTCCAGCGCCACGCTTTATGACATCGGCTTCAACTACTTCTTCCAGGCGCCAACGGAAGAGCATGGCGGCGACCTGATCTACTATCAGGGCCATGCCTCCCCCGGCATCTACGCCCGTGCTTTCCTCGAAGGCCGCCTGAGCGAAGACCAGATGCTCAACTTCCGTCAGGAAGTGGACGGACAGGGCCTGTCGAGCTACCCGCACCCGCACCTGATGCCGGACTTCTGGCAGTTCCCGACTGTCTCCATGGGGTTGGGCCCGATTACCGCGATCTACCAGGCGCGCTTCATGAAGTACCTGGAAAACCGCGGCTTCATTCCAAAGGGCAAGCAGCGCGTCTGGTGCTTCATCGGCGACGGCGAATGCGACGAGCCGGAAACCCTGGGCGCCATCTCCCTGGCCGGCCGCGAGAACCTCGACAACCTGGTGTTCGTCATCAACTGCAACCTGCAGCGACTGGACGGCCCGGTACGCGGCAACAGCAAGATCATCCAGGAGCTGGAAGGCGTGTTCAAAGGCGCCAACTGGAACGTCAACAAGGTCGTCTGGGGTCGCCTGTGGGATCCGCTGTTCGCCGCCGACGAAGACGGCCGCATGCAGCGCCGCATGGACGAGGCGATCGACGGGGAATACCAGAACTACAAGGCCAAAGACGGCGCATATGTGCGCAAACACTTCTTTGGTGCTGATCCTGAGCTGCTCAAGCGTGTCGAGAGCATGTCCGACGAGGAAGTCTGGAAGCTCAACCGCGGCGGCCACGACCCGTACAAGGTCTATGCCGCTTACCATCAGGCGGTCAACCACAAGGGTCAGCCGACGGTCATCCTCGCCAAGACCATCAAGGGTTACGGCACCGGTGCGGGTGAGGCGAAAAACATCGCCCACAACACCAAGAAAGTCGATATCGACAGCCTGAAGAAATTCCGCGATCGCTTCGACATTCCGGTCAACGATTCGCAGCTCGAAGAGCTTCCGTTCTATCGCCCGGCCGAAGACAGCGCCGAAATGCGCTACCTGCGCAAGTGCCGCGAGAAGCTGGGTGGTTCGTTGCCGCAGCGTCGTCCGAAGAGCTTCAGCATTCCTACGCCGCCGCTGGACACACTCAAAGCTGTGCTCGACGGCTCGGGTGACCGCGAAATCTCCACCACCATGGCCTTCGGGCGGATCCTGTCGCAGCTGGTCAAGGACAAGGATCTGGGCAAGCGTATCGTGCCGATCCTTGCCGACGAGGCGCGCACCTTTGGTATGGAAGGCATGTTCCGCCAGCTGGGCATCTACTCCCCAGTGGGGCAGTTGTACGAGCCTGTCGACCGCGACCAGGTGATGTACTACCGCGAAGAGAAGGACGGTCAGATTCTGCAGGAAGGCCTGAACGAAGCCGGCGCTTTCTCCTCGTTCATCGCGGCGGGCACCGCCTACAGCAACTACAACCAACCGATGCTGCCGGTCTACATCTTCTACTCGATGTTCGGCTTCCAGCGGATCGGCGACCTGGCCTGGGCCGCCGGCGATGCACAGACCCGCGGCTTCCTGCTGGGCGGCACTTCCGGTCGTACCACGCTCAACGGCGAAGGCCTGCAGCACGAGGACGGCCATAGCCATATCCTCGCCAGCACCATCCCCAACTGCCGTAGCTATGACCCTACTTACGGCTACGAGCTGGCGGTGATCATGCATCACGGCATGCATCAGATGATGGAGAAGCAGGAGAGCGTCTACTACTACATCACCGTGATGAATGAGAACTACCAGCAGCCAGCCATGCCGCAGGGCGTCGAAGACGGCATCATCAAGGGTATGTACCTGCTCGAGGAAGCCAAAGGCGACTTCAAGCACCGCGTTCAGCTATTGGGTTCCGGCACCATCCTGCGCGAAGTGCGTGCTGCGGTGGACATCCTCGCCAAGATGGGCGTCGGGGCTGACGTCTGGAGCGTGACCAGCTTCAACGAGCTGCGCCGCGACGGTCTGGCCGTGGATCGCTGGAACCGTCTGCACCCGACCGAGGAGCCGCGCAAGACCTATGTCGAGCAGTGCCTGGAAGGCCGTGAAGGTCCAGTTGTAGCCTCGACCGACTACATGAAGCTTTTCGCCGATCAGATTCGTCAGTGGGTACCATCGCGTGAATACCAAGTGCTGGGCACTGATGGCTTCGGCCGCAGCGACTCACGCGCGAAGCTGCGTGACTTCTTCGAAGTCGACCGGCGCTGGGTCGCCGTCGCCGCACTGCAGGCACTCGCCGATCGAGGCGCCATCGAACGCACGGTCGTGGCCAATGCCATCACTGAGTTCGGTATCGACCCCGAGAAGCGCAATCCTCTGGATTGCTGATGCTGCGTGCGCACAGGAGAACCTATTGTGAGTGAAACCATACGCGTACCCGACATCGGCAGCGGTGAGGGTGAAGTAATCGAGTTGTTCGTCAAGGTCGGCGACCGTATCGAAGCCGACCAGAGCATCCTGACGCTCGAGTCCGACAAGGCCAGCATGGAGATTCCCGCGCCCAAGGCGGGCGTGGTGAAAGCTTTGAAGGTCAAGCTCGGCGACCGCCTGAAAGAGGGCGACGATCTGCTTGAACTGGAAAGCGAAGACGGTCAAAGCAGCGAGGCGCCGGCGCAAGCCGCTGCCGAGCCGGACGGCGCCAGCAGTGGCGGTCCTGCCGACGAAGCCGAGGAGCCGACACCTCCGGGCGATGACAACCCTTCGGCCTCTGCCCAGGAAGGCGAGTCGCAGGAAATCAAGGTGCCCGACATCGGCTCTTCGGCAAAAGCCAGCGTGATCGAAATCTCTGTCAAGCCAGGCGATACCATTGCTGCCGAGCAAGCACTGATCACGCTAGAGTCCGACAAAGCCAGCATGGATATCCCGTCTCCGGCAGCAGGCGTTGTCGAGAGCATTTCGGTAAACGTCGGCGACGAAGTCGGCACCGGCGACCTGATCCTGATTCTCAAGGGCGCGGCAGCGAGCAAGCCTGCTGCCAACAAGTCAGCGGCCAGTCAGACGCAGAGCCAGCCTAAGGAAAAGCTCACCGAGCAGGCCGCAGAAGAACCTGCCGAAGCAGCAGGCGATTCCGTGGAGGAGGTTCGGATCCCGGACATCGGCTCCAGTGGCAGCGCCAATGTCATTGAAGTCATGGTCAAGGCCGGTGACAGCGTCGAAGCGGATCAGTCGCTGATCACGCTCGAGTCCGACAAGGCCAGCATGGAAATACCGGCACCGAAGGCCGGCGTGGTGGAATCCCTGTCGATCAAAGTGGGCGACGAAGCCAAGACGGGCGACTTGATCCTGACCCTGAAGGTTGCAGGCGCAGCACCCGCGAGAAAGACCGAAGCGAAATCCCAGCCGCAGCAAGAGGCGGTATCTCAACAACAGGCGGTTGCTCCGAACAAGCAAGGCGTGCCGGAAGCCAAGGCGACAGCGACGCCCGCTCCGACGGTCACTGGCCCAAGCAAGGCAGGCACCAAGGTGCATGCCGGTCCAGCCGTCCGCATGACCGCGCGGGAATTCGGCGTAGAACTGGCTGATGTCACGGGCACCGGGCCCAAGGGCCGGATTCTCAAGGAGGACGTACAGGCCTACGTCAAGACCATGATGTCCAAAGCCAAGCAGGCGCCGGCCGAAGGCGCTGCCGGTGGCGCGGGCATTCCATCGATCCCGACTATCGATTTCAGCCGCTTTGGTGAGATCGAAGAAGTGCCGATGACGCGCCTGATGCAGGTCGGCGCCGCCAATCTGCACCGCAGCTGGCTCAATGTTCCGCACGTGACTCAGTTCGAGTCAGCCGACATTACCGAGCTGGAGGCCTTCCGGGTCGCACAGAAGGCGATCGCCGAGAAAGCCGGAGTCAAGCTCACCGTACTGCCGCTGCTGCTCAAGGCCTGCGCGCATTTGCTCAAGGAGCTACCGGACTTCAACAGTTCACTGGCACCGAGTGGCAAGGCGCTGATTCGAAAGAAGTACGTGCATGTCGGCTTCGCTGTGGATACGCCGGACGGCCTGATGGTTCCGGTCATCAAGAACGTGGATCAGAAGAGCTTGCTGCAACTGGCGGGTGAAGCGGCGGAGCTGGCCGAGAAGGCTCGCACCAAGAAGCTGTCACCGGATGCCATGCAGGGCGCCTGCTTCACCATATCGAGCCTCGGCCACATCGGTGGCACCGGCTTCACGCCGATCGTCAATGCGCCGGAAGTGGCGATCTTGGGTGTATCGAAAGCTGCCATGCAGCCGGTGTGGGATGGCAAAGCATTCCAGCCTCGCCTGATGCTGCCACTGTCGCTGTCCTATGATCACCGCGTCATCAATGGCGCTGCGGCCGCGCGCTTTACCAAGCGCCTGTCCGAGCTGCTCGCGGATATTCGAACCATGCTGCTTTGATGGGATGAGCCACAAAAAACCCGCCTATAGCGGGTTTTTTGTTTCTCGCATCTAGGGAATCAGCCTTTCTGCAGGTTGCGAAAAAGGAATGACAATGCTTTAGCCAGCTCTTCAGCGCCTTGGGGATCGCGAAGAATAGTCAACCAGGGGTCACCGCCAGTCGGGCTGCCGAAGGTACACACCAGGCCCTGAGGCGGGCATTGATATTGAATGAACGGATCCATTCCGAACACTGAAAAGCCGCGGTTGCGAACGGCAATATTGCCGGACGCGTCGCGCCGCTCCTCGCGGATACGTAGCTCCCCAGGAGAGCCCACGCTCAGTTGGTAGTGCAAATCTGCAGGCTTGGCCTGCCCCACTTGATACTCGGCGCGCAGACCATAGGTCTTGAGCAAGGAGTTGCTGTGTGTCAGCAGAGCTTTCCGCTCATCGGAGGTCAGATAAAGAGCTTTGAGCTCACCCAGATATCTGGCCGGTTCATCAGAATCCAAGGCGTCCGACTCAGCGGCGTTAAGCGTTCCGCCGGCAATCAGGAAAACCGAGATCAACAGTAACTTTGATAGCCGACTTGTCAGTCCCTGCTGCATGATGCACCCTTGCGATAATTAATATTATTTAGCCATCGCCGCGCCTTAAAAAGCGTCTAAGCTGCGGCTAACGAAGCGACTCCCGCAGCATACTGGAAGCAAACCGCTCGATGAAAATACATACCGATGCCGCCAGCCGTTTGGCGACCGAGGTTGTGACGCAGTTGCCAGTGCCGTCAAGGCTGGGCATGCTGCGCTTCGAGCGTTTGAACGAGTCCAGTTGGGCGCTTCTATTTCTCGATCCGGCCTGTGAACGCCACCTCGGCCTGCCTGCGCAGGACCTCTGTTCGCTAATTGATTCGCCTTACGCCAGCCTGATGGAACCGCAGGTTCGTCTTCGTCTTCATGATGTCGTACAAACCCAGCTAGCCACCCAAGGCCACTATTCCATTCGCTACTGCCTGCACACGGCGAACGGTCCTCGGGATGTATTGGAGACCGGTGAAGTCTGCCTGCAGTATGGCCGAGAACTGGTGCGTGGTTACCTGATCGTCGAATCGCATGGTGCAGGGGACTCTCCAGCGCTGGAGTCACAGAACGCCAAGCTCCGCTCTTCCCTGGAGTTCTATCAGAATGCTCAGGATGATCATCTGGAGCATCTGATTCGTTGCCGCGCGCAGCAGAGCCTGATCGTGCGCCTGGCAAGGCATCGATACGGTGCGGTTGACCCTCAGCTCGAGGCCGCGCAACTGATCACCCAGGCGGCCAGCGAGGCCTATGGAATTGCACGGGCCTCCATTTGGCATCTGAATGGCAATTTGCTCCAGCCGATCGCCGCGTACCGACGTGACAAGGACAGCTTGGAATACCCCCCTTCGCTGGACCTGTCTGCGTGCCCTCTGTATGTGGAGGCACTGCACAGCGGCCGAGTCATAGAGGTGCAAAATGTCGTCGAGGATGCCCGCACACAGGAACTGCTGGGTAGCTACTTCAAACCTCGCGGCATAAGTTCGATTCTGGACGCCTCCATCCGAATCGGCGGCGAAGTGATTGGTGTGCTTTGTCTGGAGCACTCCGGGTGTATCCGCACCTGGCACACCGACGAAGTCGCCTTCGCGGGCGAGTTGGCCGACCAGTATGCGCAGGTGCTGGCCAACCAGCAGCGCCTCAGCGCTACACACACCTTGCATCTCTTCCAGCGTGCGGTGGAACAAAGCGCCAGCGCCTTCATCCTGGTCGACCGCGAAGGGATCGTCGAATACGTAAACCCCAGCTTCACCGCCATCACCCAGTTTTCGGCCGATGAAGTTAGCGGCAGGCGCCTTTCTGACCTGACCGCATTGGAAAACCTCTGCGAGCTGCTCTTCGATACCACTTCAACGTTGGCGAAAAGCAACAGCTGGCAGGGCGAGTTCCGGAGCCGACGCAAGAATCTCGAGCCGTACTGGGGGCAACTGTCCATATCCAAAGTGTTCGGCGAGAACGGCGAGCTCACCCATTACATTGGTATCTATGAAGACATCACCCAGAGCAAGCTGTCCCAGCAGCATATCGAGCGCCTTGCCTATACCGATAACCTGACCAGCCTCGGTAACCGGCCGTTCTTCATACGTAGCATCGAAGAGCGCTTCGCCTCGGGCAAAGAGCCCCAGCTTTGCCTGCTGTTGGTGGACATCGACAACTTCAAGCGCATCAACGATAGCCTGGGCCATCAGACGGGCGACAAGCTGCTGGCAAGCCTGGCCCGACGTCTTCGCAACAGTCTGAGCCGCGACGCCGTACTGGCACGCTTTGCAAGCAACGAGTTCGCCCTGCTGCTCGATGACATGGATCTGGAAGAAGGACAGCATCTGGCCCATCAGGTCCTGCGCATCCTGGATAAGCCGTTGTTTGTCGACAAGCAGCTGATCAGTGTCAGCGCCTCGCTGGGCCTGGCTTGTTCACCTCTGCATGGCGCTGATCCGGAGACGTTGATGAAACACGCCGGCCAGGCTCTGCACAAGGCCAAGGCCAACGGCAAGAATCAGGTCCAGGTGTTCACCGAAGCGCTTCATGCCGAGGCGAACTACAAGCTTTTTGTGGAAAACAACCTACGCCGTGCACTGGTGCAGAACGAGCTGGAGGTCTTCTACCAACCCAAGCTGTGTCTGCGCAGCGGTCGGCTGCAGGGCGTGGAAGCGCTACTGCGATGGAATCATCCGGAAAAAGGCATGATCAGGCCGGATCAATTCATCGGGGTTGCCGAGGAAACCGGGCTGATCATCCCGATAGGCAAGTGGGTGGCCCGCGAGGCATGCCGAATGGGGATACAGCTCGCAGCGCTGGGCAAGGGCTCACCGCAGATCGCGATAAATCTGTCCCCCAAGCAATTTTCGGATCCGGACCTCGTGAGCTCCATCGCCACCATCCTTGATGAAGAGCGCTTCCCGGCAGCGTGTCTTGAGCTGGAGCTGACCGAGAGCCTGCTACTCGAAGCGACCGAAGATACCCGCCAGCAGCTGATTGGACTCAAAGCGCTTGGGGTGACACTGGCAATGGACGACTTCGGCACCGGTTATTCCTCACTGAGCTACCTCAAGAAATTCCCCATCGATGTGATCAAGATCGACCGCAGCTTCATCAAGGACATTCCGGGTAACCAGGACGATATCGAGATCACCTCGGCGGTAATCGCGATGGCTCGCAACCTAAACCTCAAGGTAGTTGCGGAAGGCATCGAAACCGCGGAGCAACTCGCTTTTCTGCGTCATCAACGCTGCGATATCGGTCAGGGCTATCTTTTCGACCGACCGATACCGGGCAGCCAACTCGTAAAGTCGCTGAGCCGCTATCCGAACTGGCTCTGACCTTTCGTCCGGGTGGCAGACCGGTTTGGCGCATTGGTTTTGTGCGCTTGGTAGCCTAGGCTACGCCTAGCAAACTCAGACCCAGGCACGAGGACCACCATGACGCTGCGCTCGCAAATTCTCGTTCACAAACAAGCCATCCCCGATGCAGGGCAAGCCTTACCAGGCCGTGCCACCGCAGTGCCTGTGCCAGCTGCCCACTTCGTTAACGGCAATCCACTCCAACCGCCCTTCCCGGCGAACCTGCAACACGCCATATTCGCCATGGGTTGCTTCTGGGGAGCTGAGCGGCGCTTCTGGGAGCAGCCAGGCGTCTGGACCACTGCCGTGATCTACGCGGGAGGGCACACACCCAATCCGACGTACGAAGAGGTTTGCTCGGGCCTGACCGGGCACACTGAAGCGGTACTCGTCGTGTTCGATCCGCATGTGGTTTCCTACGACGAGCTGCTGAAGCTGTTCTGGGAAGCGCACAACCCGACTCAAGGGATGCGTCAAGGCAACGACATCGGCACCCAGTACCGCTCCGCTATCTACTGCTTCGATTCCGCTCAATTGGATGCTGCCCGCGCAAGCGAAGCGCGCTTTCAGGCCGAACTACAGAAGCATGGCCTTGGGAGCATTACCACGGAAATTGGCGATGCACCCTCCTATTACTATGCCGAGGCCTACCACCAGCAATATCTGGCCAAGAACCCCGGCGGTTATTGCGGACTAGGCGGCACCGGCGTCTGTATGCCTGCTTGAGTGCTGGCTTAAGCGGATAGGACTAGTGCGCCAATTCAAGCCAAGGTAACTGCTGGGGGAGTCGCTCGGTCATCAGCATGAACGTGATGATCGCAGCGACCCACACAAGCCCTTCCGAGCGCTGCCGTTGATAGGTGGCCATAATCTCGCCACAAAAAGAAAACCCCGCCGAAGCGGGGCCTTTGCAGACTGAATCCTGACATCCATGACTTGCGCCATCCTGGCGTCGTTCCGCTACGCATCCCTCTTGTCTGAGCGCTTCCGTACGCGGCGTCCATAGTGCAAAAGACTACCGTCCGGTCGTTGAGACCTGTAGTAGCATTTTTGCACCACGCCTTGTAAGCAATTACTTACAAAAAACCTTCCTTGGGCTTTATGTGTAAGTAATCACCTACAAATGATGCAGATGTAGGACTGGAGTAGTGGCCTTTTGTTCCAGAAGATGGCGAATTAATTTCATTCTGCCGCCATGAATTAACCCTATTCTTAGAACTGAGCTGCTTTTAGTAGGTAGAGCGAATCGCTGCCCGCACGTACTGAGGCACTGAGAGAGTGGATACGGGGCAGCAGCCGCGCGAAGTAAAAGCGCGCAGTGCCTAGCTTGCTAGCGTAGAAGTCATCTTGCGCCTCCTTGCCAAGCGATGCTCCAGCCATGCGTGCCCACATATAGGCGTAAGCGGTGTAGCCGAACACGTGCAAATACTCCACCGAAGCGGCACCAATCTCATTAGGGTTGTTCTTGGCTGCATCCATTACGAAAGCTGTAAGTTCATCTAGCTGCTCCAGTGCAGCTTTCAGCGGCGTCACGAACTCGCCAAGCTCAGCGCCAGCGGCCGCGCAATAACTGCGGATTTCATTGGCGAATGCGTTATAGAGCTCGCCACCGCTACCGACGACCTTACGCCCGAGCAGGTCGAGTGCCTGGATGCCGTTGGTGCCTTCGTAGATCTGGGTAATGCGACAGTCGCGTACCAGCTGCTCCTGGCCCCATTCCCGAATGAAGCCGTGACCACCGAAGATCTGCTGGCCGTGCACCGTAGTCTCCAGTCCCATATCGGTGAGGAATGCTTTGGCCACAGGAGTCAGCAAGGCCACCTGGGCTTCAGCACGCTGCCGGGCTTCCTCATCATCGCTGAACTTGGCGATGTCCAACTGCAATGCCACATAGCTGGAGAAAGCACGCCCGCCTTCGTTCAGCGCCTTCATGGTCAACAGCATGCGACGCACATCTGGGTGCACGATGATCGGGTCCGCGGCCTTGTCTTGAGCGACCGGCCCAGTCGGTGCACGGCTCTGGATACGGTCGCGGGCATACTCGATGGCGCTCTGATAAGACCGCTCACCCGTTGAAAGCCCCTGGATGCCGACGCCCAGACGCTCGTAGTTCATCATGGTGAACATCGCGGCCAAGCCCTTGTTCGGCTCGCCAACCATCCAGCCCGTGGCGCCGTCGAAATTCATGACGCAGGTCGCAGAGGCCTGAATGCCCATCTTATGCTCGATGGAGCCGCAGCTCAGAGTGTTGCGCTCACCCAGGCTGCCGTCTTCATTGACCATTACTTTCGGTACCAGGAACAACGAGATACCGCGCGAGCCGGCCGGTGCATCGGGCAGCTTTGCCAATACCAGGTGGATGATGTTTTCGGTGAGATCGTGCTCGCCGCCGGTAATGAAGATCTTGGTACCGCTGACCTTATAGGAACCATCTGCCTGCGGTTCCGCCTTGGTACGAATGATGCCGAGATCCGTGCCGGCGTGCGGCTCGGTCAAGCACATCGAACCGGACCAGACACCGGCATACATGTTCGGCAGGTACTTCTGTTTCAGCTCTTCACTGGCGTGGGCGTAGATCGACAGACAGGCGCCCGAGGTCAGCATGGGGTACAGACCGAACGCCAGGCTGGCAGAATTCATCATCTCTTCGACCTGAGCCGATATCGCCTTGGGCATGCCCATGCCACCATATGCCGGGTCACCGCCTACGCCGACCCAACCGCCCTCGGCGTACAGGCGATAGGCCTGCGGATAACCCGCTGGGGTCGAGACCGCGCCATCCTTCCAGTGACAGCCTTCTTCGTCACCGCTGCGATTGAGCGGCGCGATGGTGTTGGCGGTGATCTTGCCCGCCTCCTCCAGGATCGCTTCGGCGGTTTCGGCATCCACGACTTCAGCGAGCGCTGGCAGCGTCTGCCAGAGCTTCGGGGCATCGAAGACTTCGTTCAGAACAAAACGCATATCGCGCAGCGGTGCTTTGTAGTCAGCCATGGAAAAAGACCTCGCAGAAAACATGTCACCCGACCGATTGGCCGTAGCAGTTTCGCGAGTCTAACTGAAGACTAATCAGCGCCCGAAGCGTCTTAAAATGACCGCAAAGTTCTCATTCCGGCATTACGGTCAGCTGAAATACCGCCACCAGTGAGATCGTGTGAAAGCGAAGGACAGGGAAAAGCCCGCGCGTGGCGGGCTTGAGCAATCCATTGGAATCAGAACGCAAATTCATCCGCTGACAACTTCATCAGGCTTGCGCTTCCCGCTTCTATCGCCGCTTTGTGGGCCGACGTACGGGGCAACAGACGGGTGAAGTAAAACTCCGCAGTAGCCAGCTTCGACTGGTAGAAAGCTGGGTCGCTCCCACCCTCGTCAAGCTTGCTTAGCGCAACCACAGCCATACGCAACCAGAAGTAGCCGAGAATCAGGTAGCCGCAGTACATCAGGTAATCGACCGATGCCGCGCCTACTTCGTCAGGATTCTTCATCGCGGCCATACCGATCCGCTGAGTGATATCGCCCAGGTCTCGATTGAGACCTGCCAGTTGCGCTACATAGGCATGCAACTGAGGATGCTGGACTTGGGCTTCGCAGAACTTGTGCACCTGCTTGGTAAACCCGAGCATCAGCTTGCCCTGGCTACCCAGCACCTTGCGGCCCAGCAGATCCAATGCCTGGATCCCATTGGTTCCCTCATATATCGGTGCGATACGGCAGTCGCGAACCAGCTGCTCCATGCCCCACTCACGGATATAACCGTGACCACCGAACACCTGCATGCCGAGGTTGGTTACTTCCAGGCCCGAATCAGTCATGAACGCCTTGCAGATAGGCGTGAGGAACGCCAACAGGCCCTCTGCCTCCTTGCGCTTGCTTTCATCCGGGCTGTGAACCTGATCGAGCAGCTGCGCCGTGTAATAGGCCAACGCGCGATTACCTTCGTTGAAGGCCTTCATCGTGAGCAGCATGCGCCGGACGTCAGGGTGCACGATGATCGGATCGGCGGGCTTGTCAGGAAACTTCGCGCCAGTGAGGGCGCGCATCTGCAAACGCTCTTTGGCGTACTGAATGGCGCCCTGGAAGCTCGCCTCGCCGCTGCACAAACCCTGCATGCCCGTGCCCAGACGGGCATGGTTCATCATGGTGAACATGCAGTTGAGACCCTTGTTCGGCTCGCCGATGAGGAAGCCTGTCGCGCCATCGAAATTGATCACACAGGTCGCCGAGGCTTTGATGCCCATCTTGTGCTCGATGGAACCACAGGCCACGCCATTGCGAGCGCCGGCTTCACCCGAAGCATCAGGCAAGAACTTCGGGACGATGAACAACGAAATACCCTTGGTCCCGGCCGGTGCATCCGGAAGCTTGGCCAATACCAGATGCACGATATTCTCACTCATGTCGTGCTCGCCGGCCGAGATGAAAATCTTCGTGCCGCTGATTGCGTAGCTACCATCTTCCCGTGGGGTTGCACGGGTCTTGATGATGCCCAGGTCCGTGCCGCAGTGGGACTCGGTCAGGCACATGGTGCCGGTCCAGCGTCCCTCGGTCATAGGGCTCAGATAGGTCTGCTTCTGCGCATCGGTTCCGTGGGCGCCGATCGCCGCCATGGCGCCGTGAGTCAGTCCCGGATACATGCCGAATGAGGTATTGGCGGAGCCGATCATTTCGCCGATGACCAACCCCAGCGAGTGCGGCAAGCCCTGGCCACCGTATGCCGGGTCCGAGGCTAAAGCCATCCACCCACCCTCGGCATATTGAGCAAATGCCTCCTTGAAGCCCTTCGGCGTGGTCACCACGCCGTTGTCGAAATGGCAGCCCTCCTCGTCACCGCTACGATTGAGTGGCGCAAGAACCTGCTCGCAGAACTTGGCTCCCTCTTCCAGGATGGCATTGACCATGTCCGGCGTGGCGTCATGCGCGCCGTTGGCCGCATAGCTGCCGTGGAAGTCGAACACCTCGTCAATGAGAAAGCGCATGTCGCGCAATGGGGCCTTGTAAGCGGGCATCTTATCGTTCTCCAGAGCAGAACCGGCGGGGCAATTCCGGCACGCTACTGGGAGAGCGACGCATGCAACAATCACATTGCGCGCGATGAATGCATCACCATAACCACTAAGCGTCCGCCGCCGACTCCTTCGCTGTGCGCACCGCTCCGCGCCTGTTCTCGCCATGGGCGCGAATGCAGTTGCGTCCAGCGGCTTTGGCGCTATAGAGCGCCCGATCGGCCAGCTTGATGACCTCCTCCGCGGCGCGCTGTGTCGTCAGCCGCTCGGCCACGCCAATACTGACAGTCACCGAAACCACAGAGGCCGCACTGTCACCGCGGCGCTGCCGGCCCTGTTCCGCATCCCTGGGTCGTCTGGACTTGTCCCGCAATTGCAAAGGATAGCTCTCGACGGACAACCTCACGGCTTCCAGATGGGGCAGGCAATGATCGAGATCCCGCCCTGGGAACACCAGCGCGAACTCCTCGCCACCGTAACGATAGGCACGCCCTCCGCCGCCGACCTTTCGCAGCTGGCTTGCTACCAGCCGCAGTACTTCGTCACCAACGTCGTGCCCATGGGTATCGTTGAATGCCTTGAAACGATCCACATCGACCATTGCAATTACGTACTGGCGACCAAGGCGCTGCAATCGCTCATTCAAGGCACGCCTGCCAGGCAGCCCGGTCAGCTCGTCACGAAAAGCCATCTGATAGGCCTCCTGCGCGACCGATATCACCAGTGTCAGCATCATCAGGCTGCTCATGACATTCAAAGCGCCGTGCCGTATGAATACCTGCGGCAGCATCAGGAGCAGCCCTAACAGCACCATCAGTTGCGCGGCGTGCACCGGGCGAGGGCGTCGCAGGTATTGCACTAGAAGACCGAGCAGTGCGATCAAAAAGACCGGATAGGCCATCTGTATCAATTGCAGCCAATCGGACTGCAGCGATGGCCAACGAATCTCGGTGAGCCAGGCGAGGATCGCGTCAGGGAACCGCCGGGCCAACGCGAACGCCGATACCAGCACAGCAAACAGCACCGCAAGACGCGCCAAGCCGTCCTGAAACAGATGAGCGCGCTCATGCCACAACCCGTAGAGCCCGTAGAGCGCCGGAAGTAGCAAGCTGCAGAGATGGAATGTCAGCGCGGCCTCGGGCAACGGCTTGCCAGTCAAACGGTAATGATCGACCTGGGTATCGAGCAGAAAGTAGACCAGATAGATAACCACCAGCAGGAACGTCTCGCGGACTCGCGCATAGGCGACGCAAAACGCGCCGCCCAGCAATAGCAAAACGGTCGGTAGCACATTGAAAAGCGACGTAAAGAACTCGTTCAGGCTCGGCTGACGCGCAGCAACCAGTCCACCGGCCAGCAATGCTAGCGGCGCATAGAAGTGATTGAAGCGTGCGAAGCTCAGGCGGGGCACGACGGCTCCGGTGACGGCCTGGAAGAGCCCGCATTCTGCCTGTACTTGTTGCCTCGATCACCTGCCGATCAGAAAAACGACCGTACGCATGCCAAATCCAAGGCAAAAAAAACCGCTGCCGTGGCAGCGGTTTTTTATAGCGAGGGCTTAGTAAGCCAGCTCGAAGTGAGCTTCGTCCATGTCCATCAGGTTGTCAGCACCCGACAGCATGGCTTCGACATGGGTGCGAGTACGCGGCAGGATACGCTGGAAGTAGAACCGCGCGGTCTGCACCTTGGCGGTGTAGAAGCCGTCCGCATCTTCACCGGCAGCAATCTTCTCCGACGCCAGGCGAGCCATGTCTGCCCAGAAGTAGGCCAGGCAGGCGTAACCGCAATACATCAGGTAATCCACCGAGGCGGCACCTACTTCTTCGCGGTTCTTCATCGCGGCCATACCGACCTTCATGGTCAGATCGCCCCACTCCTTGTTCAGCTTGGCCAGTGGTTCGACGAACTGCTTGACTGGCTCGTTGCCTTCGTTGGCCTGGCAGAACTTGTGAACGACCTTGGTGAAGCCCTTCAGAGCCTCGCCCTGAGTCATCAGCACCTTGCGTCCCAGCAGGTCGAGCGCCTGGATGCCGGTGGTGCCCTCGTACAGGCAAGAGATCCGGCTGTCGCGCACGTTCTGCTCCATGCCCCACTCGGCGATGAAGCCGTGGCCACCGTAGATCTGCACACCGTGGTTGGCAGCTTCGAAGCCGACTTCGGTCATGAACGCCTTGGCGATCGGCGTCAGGAACGCGAGCATCGCGTCGGCGGCTTTGCGCTCGGCTTCATCCTTGCTGCGCTGGACGATGTCGACCTGCTTGGCTGCGAAATACATCATCGCCCGGTTGCCTTCGGCGAAGGCCTTCATGGTCAGCAGCATGCGGCGCACGTCGGGGTGCACGATGATCGGGTCAGCAGCCTTTTCAGGTGCCTTCGGACCGGTCAGCGAACGCATCTGCAGGCGCTCACGCGCATACTTGATGCCGCCCTGGAAACCGATTTCGGCATGTGCCAGCCCTTGCAGAGCTGTACCCAGGCGCGCCGTGTTCATGAACGTAAACATGCAGTTCAGGCCCTTGTTCGGCGGCCCGATCAGGAAGCCCGTAGCGCCGTCGAAGTTCATCACGCAGGTGGCGTTGCCGTGGATGCCCATCTTGTGTTCAAGGGAGCCGCAGGACACGCCATTGCGCTCGCCCACACCGCCTTCGGCGTTCGGCAGGAACTTCGGCACGATGAACAACGAGATACCCTTGGTGCCAGCCGGCGCATCGGGCAGACGGGCCAATACGATATGGACGATATTGTCGGCCATGTCGTGCTCGCCAGCGGAGATGAAGATCTTGGTGCCGGACACCTTGTAGCTGCCATCGGCCTGAGGCTCGGCCTTGGTGCGCAGCATGCCCAGGTCGGTGCCGCAATGCGGCTCGGTCAGGCACATGGTGCCGGTCCACTCGCCGGAGACAAGCTTGGTCAGATAAGCCTGCTGCTGCTCAGCGGTGCCGTGCTCGTGCAGAGTATTCATCGCGCCGTGCGACAGGCCGGGGTACATGCCCCAGGACCAGTTGGCTTCACCGATCATTTCGCTGATGGCCAGTCCCAGCGATTCCGGCAGACCCTGACCGCCGTGCTCGACGTCATGGGCGAGGCTCGGCCAGCCGCCTTCGACGAACTGCTTGTAGGCTTCCTTGAAGCCGGTCGGCGTCTTCACGCCATTTTCGCTCCAGGTACAGCCTTCGATGTCACCCACGCGATTCAGCGGTGCGATGACCTGCTCACAGAACTTGGCGCCTTCATCGAGAATGGCATTGACCATGTCCGGGGTGGCGTCTTCACAACCCGGAAGGCTCTGATAGTGCGCTTCGTAACCGAGCAATTCGTCACGTACAAAGCGGATATCGCGCAAGGGGGCCTTGTAGTCAGGCATATCGTAAACCTCAGCGGTGGGTTCTTGATTCAGGTGACTGAAAGGTCAGCCACGCTTGATTTGGAATGGACCATCCGGCTTAGCCCCGGCAGGTCAAACAGGCGTTTGAAACATACGTTTAGGCCTGATCGATGTCAAGCAGCGACCATGACGCCGTTCGTCGGCATCTTCGTAATTGTAGATCGGGATCAGAACGCCGCGGGGTACGGCGGCGGGCCGGGTCAGGCTTTGGTATTGACCAAGGTGCCGAGCACTTCGTCGGCTGATTGAAGCAAGCGCACGCCGGCCTTGGCTTGGTGCTCGCCCACTTTCATCTGCACTAGCTGTTCAGTCAGCTCAACCGTCTCGGCCACTACTTGGGATGTTTCAACCGGCACCGTGCGTCCGGCTATGACTGTTGCCGCCTGATCGACGCGCTGCTGCCCGGCCTGATAAGCACCTAAGCCTGCAGATAGAAGGCTGTTGTTGATTTGCATGGTTGAACTCCCGCGAGGACCACATGGCCATCATTGAACCAGAGGCGTTGAATTGGCGCCAGTTCGATGTCGCTATAACAGGTGCCTATTTATTACCGGATCTGTGGATTTACTACCGGATCTATGGCGGTACATTCATCGCCGCGCCCCAAATGCGTCGGAACACCTGTCATCTGGATGCAGTCAGCTGACTACTACCGCTTATTTCGGAGGATAGCCATGACCCCCTCGCAGCCGCCGCTTGTTTCCTCGCGTACCGCTCCGGACCAGCCCGGAGCGCCTAATCTCAATGGCATCGAGCGCCTGGCCTCGGGTTTCCTTGGCGGCTGGCTGATGGGTCGAGGCCTGCGAAATGGCGGCGTGTTCGGACTGCTGGAGCTGGCAGCAGGGGGCTTGGCTATCGCCCGAGGCGGCTCCGGGCAGTGCAATGCCAAGCGTGCTCTTGCGCCGACGCTGTACGAGAGCCAGCTGGCCGACCAACACCATTGGGGCCGCGCTCGAGCGCTATCTAAAAGCATCACGGTAAACAGGCCACGGGACGAGGTTTACCGTTACTGGCGCGACTTCAGCAACATGCCGACTTTCATGGAGTTCATAGAGCGCGTCGAGACACGGGACGATCACCACGCCCACTGGGTTGCCCGCATTCCAATGACGGACCAGACCGTCGAATGGGATACCTACGTTACCGAGGATATCCCCGGTGAACGATTGGCCTGGATGTCCGAGCCCAACGCGCTTGTACGCAATATGGGCTGGGTCACTTTCCGCGAAGCGTTCAGAGGCAACGGTACCGAAATACAGGCCGTGGTGGCTCATGAAGTGCCTGGCGGCCAGTTGGGTTACGCATTGGCACGTGGCGTCAGCAAATTCACAGGATTCAAGGCTGAGCAAAACCTGCGCCGCTTCAAACAGCTGATTGAGACCGGCGAGATCTCAACCGGGCAAATGAACCGCGATCCGGCCGACAAGCACACCGGCATGGCCGCAACCGGGGAGGCACGATAATGCGCGCACTGACCTGGCAAGGCCCGAACATGCTGCAAGTCGATACCGTACCGGACCCGGAAATCGTCAACCCGAAGGATGTGATCCTCAGGGTCATCATGTCTTCGGTCTGCGGATCCGACCTGCATCTGGTCGACGGCTACGTGCCGACCATGCATCCGGGGGACATTCTCGGCCATGAGTTTCTTGGCGAGGTGGTGGAAACCGGCTCCGCGGTGACCCGCTTCAGCAAGGGTGATCGTGTCATCGCCATTTCCATCATCGGGTGTGGCGAGTGTAGCCATTGCAAGGCAAAGAATTTCAACTGCTGCGACAACTCCAACCCCAACAGCGCGGAAACCGAGCTGGCCTACGGCTACACCTGCTCGGGCATCTTCGGGTATAGCCATGCATTCGGTGGTTACGCCGGCAGCCACGCCACTTATATCCGTGTGCCCTATGCAGAAGTGAATCTGTTCAAGGTGCCCGAAGGTGTCAGCGATGAGCAGGCGGTGTTCGTCTCCGACGCCGCCCCGACCGGCTATTTCGGCGCCGACCAAGCCGACATCCAGCACGGCGATACCGTGGCGGTGTGGGGTTGCGGTGGCGTAGGGCAGATGGCGATTCGCAGCGCCTATCTGATGGGGGCCGAACGCGTCATTGCCATCGACCGCTTCACCGATCGTCTGGCGCTGGCCGAGCACAAGGCAGGTGCGATCACCATCAATTACGAAACCACCGACGTCCATGAAGCGCTGCTGGAACTCACTGGCGGCCGAGGCCCGGACCGCTGCATCGATGCGGTCGGCATGGAGGCGCATGGATCGGGACTTGAACACGCCTATGACAAGGTCAAGCAGCAACTGAGGCTTCACACCGAGCGTGGCGTCGCGCTACGCCAGGCAATCCACTCCTGCCGCAAGGGCGGTACGGTATCGGTGCTGGGTGTGTATGGCGGTTTGATGGACAAATTCCCCATGGGCGCAATTGTCAACAAAGCGCTGACGTTGCGTTCCGGACAGCAGCCAGGACAGCGCTATGCCGAGCGCATTTTCCAGCACATTCTCGATGGTGAGATGGACCCGTCCTATCTGCTGACTCACCCGATGGACCTGGAGCATTCCCCAGAAGGTTACAAGCTGTTCAAGCACAAGACCGAGCAGTGCATGCGCGCCGTCTTCAAACCGTGAGCGGCAAGCCCTTGAGCGAAGTGAGATCGAGATAGCGCGCCACCTCGGTCGGGCTTGCCGATGCCAGGCGCGGAACCTGACCGAGGCATGGCGCCGCCAGACGCTCGGTCAAGGTTTCGAGGTTTTCCTGCAGCCGCGACGTCGCCGGATCGACGATATTGGCGACCCATCCAGCCAGGTGCAGCCCATCACGCGCTATGGCCTCTGCGCTGAGCAAAGCGTGATTGATACAGCCGAGGCGAACCCCGACCACCAGGATGACCGGCAGACCTAGCTGAATGGATAATTCCGAAAGCGTTTCGCGGCCGGCCAGCGGCACGCGCCAGCCACCCGCACCTTCAACCACGGAGAAGTCCGCTCCCATCTCAAGCATGTCGCGCACCGGCTGAAGCAACTTGGCGACACTCAATTCGATGCCGGCCTCACGCGCCGCGAGATGCGGTGCGATGGCTGGCTCGAAGGCGAACGGGTTGACCTGCTCGTAGCGCATCGAAAGCGAGCACTCGCCCAGCAGCGCCAGTGCGTCGTTATTGCGCAGGCCATCAGTCGTACGTTCACAGCCCGATGCGACGGGCTTTGCCGCAGCCGTGCTCAGCCCTGCCCGCCGAGCTGCATGCAGTAACGCCGCTGCGATTGTGGTCTTGCCGACCTCGGTATCCGTACCGGTAATGAAGAAAGCTGCCGTCATATCAATCCTTGTGCAGTACGCCGTATACGACCTGGTACGTCGCTGGCAGCCCCTCCGGGGTGCGGAACTGCTCGTAAGCGTCCACCAACGCGCGGATTCGCGCCCTGCCAGTTAGCCCGCCGGGGCGTCCCGGATTAAGGTTGTGCGCACCGAGCGCCTTGAGTTCGTGTGTGAGCTGGCGCAACTCGGAAAAGTGCAGCACGTGCGGTCTGACTTCCAGCCGCTCCAGGCGCAGCCCACTGGCAGCGCAATGCCGCTGATAAACGCTGATGGGTCGAAAGCGATTGACGTGAGCAAAACCATCTACGCTTTTCCAGCTATCGCGCAACTCTTGCAAGGTGCCAGCGCACAGACTGCTGAATGCAAACACCCCACCGGGGCGCAGTACCCTTCCCGCCTCCCCCAGCACTGCTGAGAAATCATCACACCACTGCAGGGCGAGGCTGGAAAAGATCAGATCGAATGAAGCATCGCGAACTGGCAAACATTCGGCATCGCCCGCAACGAATGCACATGCGCCACCTTGTGGTCTGGCGTGGCGCAGCATGCCTTCGGCGATATCCAGCGCGATGCCATCACTGGCAGGGAAACGGTTCGCCATAATCCGCGAGAAATAGCCGGTGCCACAGCCCAGGTCCAGCCATCGCTCCGGTTTCATACCACCGGGCAAAACTTCAATCAAGGTGCTGCCCACGGCTCGCTGCAACTCGGCCACGGCGTCATAACTGGCGGCAGCGCGAGAAAACGAGGCCGCAACCAGACGCTTGTCAGGCAGCTCATTCTCCACACCATTTACCACGACCGTGACCGCTTCGCTCATTCCATCTGGCCCTTGATAAAGGCGGCTATCGCCGACGCCACGTCATCCGCTCGCTCGAGCGGCAATGCGTGGCTGGCACCAGCCAGCAGCTCGGCTTCGACGCCTGGCATCCAGCGCCGCAGTGCATCACAGGCGGCGGCAGGAACCAGCGCATCGCCATCAGCAAAGAGGTGCAGCTGCGGCCCGAAATACCCATGCAAGGCGCCACGACCATCCAGATCGGCCAGCAACTGCAGGCCGGCATTCAGCACGGCAGGCGCCGATGCTGACTGACTGACCTCCAACTGCCTCGCCAACGTGCGCGGGTCGTAACCACCGCGGCTGCAGAGCAAACGAAACCGCTTGAGGGTTTCCTCGGGATCAAGCCGGAAGGCCTCATGAAAAGCATCGAAAATATCCGCCGCCATCGCTTCAGGCCATTGAGGGCGTGCACGAAAGCAGGGATTACTGGCGATGGTAATCAAACCGCGACAGGTATCGACGCGACGCGCCGCCAATTCGGCGGCGAGCATGCCCCCCAGGGACCATCCGCCCAGCCAGCTTTCATTCGGCAGACGCTGGTCCAGTTCTTCGAGCCAGGCGTCCGCATCCTCTAACTCAGGCAGAGGTTCAATGACTACATCGAGATCCGGCACGAGCTCAGTGAGCGCCTCGCACAAAGGCTGCAACGCAGCCGGGCCAAACGCCCATCCGGGCAGCAATATCAGCTGATCACGCATCGGTTCCAGGCTCCTCGGCCAATCGATTCCAGCATTCGGCCAGGATATCCAGCAGTCGTTCCACTTGAGCCTCGCTATGCGACGCGCTGAAGGTCACGCGCAGACGCGCGCTACCGGCCGGAACCGTCGGCGGACGAATCGCGCCAACCAGAATTCCGCACGCGCGCAGGTCGGCGGACAGCTGCAAAGCCCGCTCGCTGCTGCCGACCAGGATCGGCTGGATCGGTGTCGGGCTGTCCATGAGGGTCAGGCCGATCCGGGCCGCGCCCTGACGGAAACGCTCGATCAGCCGGTTCAAATGGTCGCGTCGCCAGTTCTCGGTACGCAGGAGCTCCAGACTTTTCAACGTCGCACAAGCCACCGCGGGTGGCTGGCTGGTGGTGTAGATATAGGGACGGGCGAACTGGATCAGCGTCTCGATCAGATCGTCGCTGCCCGCGATGAAGGCACCGGCTGTGCCGAACGCCTTGCCCAGCGTGCCGACCAGAACCTGAACGTCATCCATGCCCAGCCCGAAATGCTCGACGATGCCGCCGCCGGTTTTGCCCAACGGACCGAAGCCATGGGCGTCATCCACCATCACCCAGGCATTGCGTGATCGGGCAGTGACGCAGAGCGTAGGGAGGTCGGCCAGATCGCCATCCATACTGAACACGCCGTCGGTGACCACCAGTGTATTGCCGGTCGCTTTCTCCAGCCGGCTGGCCAGGCTGTTGGCGTCGTTGTGCAGGTAACGAGAAAAACGCGCGCCGCTAAGCAGACCCGCATCGAGCAAAGACGCATGATTGAGGCGGTCTTCGAGTACCGTATCGCCTTGCCCCACGAGCGCGGTGACGGCGGCGAGATTGGCCATGTACCCGGTGGAAAACAGTAGCGCCCGTGGACGTCCGGTGAACTCAGCCAGAGCTTCCTCGAGTTGATGATGCGGCGTGCTGTGCCCCATCACCAGATGGGACGCGCCGCCGCCTACGCCCCAACGCTCGGCGCCCTGCTGCATGGCGCGAATTACCTCGGGGTGGCTGGCCAGGCCCAGGTAGTCGTTTGAGCAGAACGCCAGCAGCCGCTCGCCATCGACCGTCACCTCTGGCTGCTGCGGCGCCTCCAGCAATGGTCGCTGACGATACAGATGCGCAGCGCGGCGCTCGGCGAGTCCGGAAGCGAGATCGAAGGGCATAAGTGGGTGAGCTTTTTATAGGGGCCAGCTTGCTGGCAAACCTGAAGGAGCGGAGGTGATTTGCGATGGAAGCAAACGCCCCTCGCCCCTACAGGGTTCGTGAAACCCGTCGGTGCAGGTCAGGCCGACGCGGCGTTATAGAACAACTCGCTGTCGCGCTGCTCCACCAGGGCCTGTTCGATGGCAGCCTGATGCACCTCATCGTCGTGCTCTTCGCGCGCTTCGGGCTTGATGCCCAGCCGCTGGAACAGCAGCATGTCCTTGTCCGCCTGAGGGTTGCCGGTGGTCAGCAGCTTCTCGCCGTAGAAGATCGAGTTGGCACCTGCGAGGAATGCCAGCGCTTGCATCTGCTCATTCATCTGCTCGCGGCCGGCCGACAGCCGCACGTGGGATTTCGGCATCATGATCCGCGCCACGGCGAGCATACGAATGAAGTCGAAGGGATCCACATCCTGCTCGTCTGCCAGCGGTGTGCCCTTGACCTTGACCAGCATATTGATCGGCACTGACTCGGGGTGCTCGGGCAGGTTGGCCAGTTGGATCAACAAGCCCGCGCGGTCGTTCAGCGACTCGCCCATGCCGAGGATTCCGCCTGAGCAGATCTTCATGCCCGCGTCGCGAACGTAGCTCAGCGTTTCCAGGCGGTCGGCGTAGGTGCGTGTGGTGATGATGTTGCCGTAGAACTCCGGCGAGGTATCGAGGTTGTGGTTGTAGTAGTCCAGCCCAGCGGTCGCCAGTGCCTTGGTCTGCTCCTGATCCAGCTTGCCGAGGGTCATGCAGGTTTCCAGTCCCAGGGCCTTCACGCCCTCGACCATTTTCAGCACGTAGGGCATGTCCTTGGCAGACGGGTGTTTCCAGGCAGCACCCATGCAGAAGCGCGTCGAGCCGATGGCCTTGGCTTCGGCGGCGGCTTCCAGCACTTTCTGTACTTCCATCAACTTTTCTTTATCGAGACCGGTGTTGTAATGGCCCGACTGGGGACAGTACTTGCAGTCCTCGGGGCAAGCGCCGGTCTTGATCGAGAGCAATGTGGAGACCTGCACACGATTGGCATCGAAATGCTGGCGGTGAACGGCCTGAGCCTGAAAGATCAGATCGTTGAACGGCTGCTCGAAGAGCGCCTTGACTTCGGCGAGGCTCCAGTCGTGGCGGGTAACGGAAGCGGCAGTGGCGCTCATGGGCATTCCTTGTAATTAATAGCGGCTCGGCGGCCAGGCACGGATGCGAAATGGTTAGCCAAGCCGAAGATGCTGTCAACCAGGAAAGGAATCATGGTTTACAACTGGTTAAATATTGAACACTACTGCGCACTTTGCGATAATCGCTGCGAAGCCAATCAGTCGATCTGCGGAGCCTGTGAGGCGGATCTTCCCTGGCTCAATGAGCAGTGCACGGTCTGCGCCCTGCCGCTGCCCGCGCTGGGCCTTGTGTGCGGTGAGTGCTTGAAGCGGCCTCCGAGCTTCGACCACGTGAGCGCTCCGTGGCGCTTCGCCTTTCCGGTGGACAGCCTGATCAGCCGTTTCAAGCACCAGGCGCGCTGGCCACTCGGCAGGCTGCTCGCCGAACAGCTGGGACGCCACCTCAATCATGCCTTCAATGACGGTCTTCCCCGCCCCGATGCGCTTCTGCCGGTTCCACTGGCCCGCAAGCGCTTGCGCCAGCGTGGCTTCAACCAGGCGCAGATGCTTGCCGATTGGCTGAGTCCCGCATTGGCAGTCCCGGTCGATAAGAAGCTGCTGCAGCGAGTGCAGGATACTCAGTCACAACAGCAACTCGACGCGGCCGACCGGCGGCGAAACCTGCGCCATGCGTTCGCGCTTTCCAACGATAATGGCGTGGCCAGGCGCCACGTCGCGATCGTCGATGACGTCCTCACCACCGGCGCCACCGCCGAGGCATTGGCTCGCCTGCTGAAGCGTGCCGGGGCGGCCCGCGTCGATGTCTATTGCCTGGCCCGGACTCCCAAACCTGGCGAGTAACCGGTGACTCCGGTTGTGTAAACACGCAAGTGCAATACACTGGCGACCCGTCCACGGAGCCGACCATGAGCCACCCTTTCGACACGCTTA
Source organism: Stutzerimonas zhaodongensis (assembly GCF_003696365.1). GTDB lineage: Bacteria > Pseudomonadota > Gammaproteobacteria > Pseudomonadales > Pseudomonadaceae > Stutzerimonas > Stutzerimonas zhaodongensis. Next base: position 534,914 of record NZ_RFFM01000001.1, on the reverse strand, counting down.
CGCCTGATCTTGTGCTCGATGCGGTGGAGAGTGCCGGCTTCATCAGCGATGCACGCGTGCTGGCGCTGAACAGTTACGAAAATCGCGTCTATCAGGTCGGCATCGAGGATGAGACGCCCATTGTGGCGAAGTTCTATCGGCCAGGCCGCTGGAGCAACGAAGCCATTCTGGAGGAGCATCGGTTCTCCAAGGAATTGGCTGATAGGGAAATTCCTGTGGTGGCTCCGACCGAACGCGATGGCAGAACGTTGTTCGAACACGCCGGTTTCCGCTTCGCACTCTTCCCCAGACGCGGCGGACGGGCACCCGAGCCGGGTAATCTCGACCAGCTCTATCGACTGGGCCAGTTGCTGGGCCGCATGCATGCGGTCAGCGCCAGCCGCCCGTTCGAGCACCGCGAAACGCTCAGCGCCCAGAATTTCGGCCACGAGTCGCTGGCGACTTTGCTCAATGGCAATTTCATCCCCAAGAGCCTGTTGCCCGCTTATGAATCAGTCGCTCGCGACCTGTTGAAGCGCGTAGACGACGTGTTCGCAAGCACCGACTTCCAGCCGATCCGCCTGCATGGCGACTGCCACCCCGGCAACATTCTCGCCCGCGACGACGCATTTCACCTGGTGGACCTGGATGACTGCCGTATGGGCCCTTCGGTGCAGGATATCTGGATGATGCTCGCTGGGGAGCGTCACGAGCGGCTCGGCCAACTCTCGGAACTGGTGGATGGCTACAACGAGTTTCACGACTTCACCCCGCGGGAACTGCCGCTGATCGAAGCCTTGCGCGCCATTCGCCTGATGCACTACAGCGCCTGGCTGGCCCGCCGCTGGGATGATCCGGCCTTCCCGATGAGTTTCCCGTGGTTCGGCACCGAACGCTACTGGGGCGATCAGGTGCTGATTCTCCGCGAGCAGATGTCAGCGTTGCAGGAAGAGCCCTTGAAGTTGTTCTAGCTGGCGGCGTCCTCGGCCGCGGTCCGCTGCGTTTTGTATGTGGGCTGAAGCCACCCTACCGGGCTTCAAGGCCCCACCGAGCGACGGCATGGGGGATGCAAAAGCGACATTCACCCAAAGCGCAGTCTACGTACGAGCCAGCTTACCGCGATCAGGGCTAGCCGCCATGTCCAGGTTTTACGACCACACATCGCGTGCGAATGGACCGCCGCTGATCACGAGCGAGCTCGCTCCAACGGAAGGCGAGGCGCGCTCCAGCTGCGTATCGCCGAAGTGACATTCTCGCTACAGGACGCGCTACCGCTACTTTTCTTCGATCAACCAGTCCAGCCGCCAGTCGCCTTTACTTTGGCCGAGCAGCTTGGCTAGCCAGGGCAGCAGTTCGCGCAACTCTTCCTCCAGCCCCCACGGCGGATTGCTGATGGCCAATCCTGAACCATTGAGCCGCAGCGCATCATCGGCGGGATGAACGAACAGCTCGGCCCGCAGCAGTTTGGGCGCGCCAGATCGCGACAGGTCCTGATAAAAACGCTTGAGCTGGCGCTCATCCTTGATCGGATACCAGATGACACCGATGGTCTGGCGCATACGACCCAGCGCCTCGCTCAGTGCCTGAACGCAGCGGCTCAGCTCGTCAGCCTTTTCGAACGGTGGGTCGACCAGCAGCACCACGCGCTTTTCATGGGTAGGCATCAAGGCCCGCGGCACGTGCCAACCCTCACCCAGGTGCACCGCTACACGGTGGTCGCCGGTCATGTTGTCTTTCAGAAGGCGGCCGTCTTCGGGGTGTTTTTCATTGAGCTGCAGGCGATCCTGCGGGCGCGTCAACTGGCGCGCCAGTTCTGGAGAGCCGGGGTAATAACGCAGTGCACCGTCAGGATTGAGCGAGCGGATCACTTCCAGATAATTCTCGGCTATTGCCGGGACGTCGTTGGCCTGCCACAGGCGCGCAATGCCTTGCAGCCATTCGCCGGTACGGTTGGCCTGATCGCCCGCCAGGTCATACAGGCCCACGCCGGCATGGCTGTCGAGATACGCGAAAGGTGCCTCTTTTCGCGCCAGCATGGCGAACAGCCGGGACAACACGAGGTGTTTGAAGACGTCGGCGTGATTGCCGGCGTGAAAAGCGTGGCGGTAGTTCATCGGGCACTCCTGAAGAGTGCACAGTCTAACTGTGCCAGCCAGGATTCGCAGGGACTGGACGAAAATGCATGGCCGCCAAGGATGCATAACCTCGACAAACGGCTGCTACAGTGATCAGCCCTGCCCCCAGCCAATCAGGACGTCTGATGGACATTCGAGATCTTTTCCATATCACGCTACCAGTCATCCAGGCGCCGATGGCCGGTTCGCAGAACCATCAACTCGCCGCGGCGGTTTCCGAGGCCGGCGGGCTGGGCTCGATACCCGCCGGCATGCTCAACGCCGAGACTCTCGACGCTGAGCTGACCGCCATCGCCGCGCTGACGGGTAAGCCTTACAACCTGAACTTCTTCTGCCACCTGACGCCCACCGAAGACGCCACACGCAATCAAGCCTGGCTGGCGCTGCTGGAACCGTATCTTCATGAGCAGGGAATCGACGCCGGGAGCATTCCCACCGGCGCGACCCGCAAACCGTTCGATGCGGCAATGGCCGAGGTGCTGGAGCGGCACCGCCCTGCGGTCGTCAGCTTCCACTTCGGCCTACCTGAGCCGGAGTTGCTGCAACGCGTGAAAGCAACGGGGGCGAAGATCCTCTCCAGCGCAACGACCCTGGAAGAAGGCCGTTGGCTGCAGGCGCAGGGCGTCGATGCGGTGATCGCCCAAGGTTTGGAAGCCGGCGGCCACCGCGGCATGTTCCTGAGTGGCGATATCGACAGCCAGATCGGCACCTTCGCCTTGCTGCCGCAGCTGGCCGGCACGCTGGATGTTCCGGTGATTGCCGCCGGCGGGATTGCCGATGCAGCGGGTGTCGCCGCAGCAAAAGCCCTTGGCGCGGCAGGCGTGCAGGTTGGCACCGCTTACCTGCTGTGCGACGAGAGCCGCACCAGCCCACTGCACCGCCAAGCGCTGCAGAGCTCGGCCGCAGAGCACACTGTGCTGACGACATTGTTCTCAGGCCGCCCTGCTCGGGGCATCGTCAATCGGCTCATGCGGGAGCTGGGCCCGAGACCTGGCGCAGTGCCGGCCTTCCCACTCGCTGGAAATGCCATCGCCAGCCTGCGCAGCAAAGCCGAACCGGCGGGGATCGATCATTTCTCGCCGCTATGGGCTGGACAGAACGTCAGCGGCTGCCAGGCCATTCCTGCCGCTCAATTGACCAGAGCGCTGGCCACAGGATGGCAAGGTTGAGCGGCAATCGAGCGCACGCCAAGCGTCGGACCCGGGCTCGACTAGTGCCCTGCAGGGCGTAGACTAGGCCCATCTGCAAAACGAACGGATCGGATATGACCGTGCTAACCAACACACTGGTTTTTCTTGCCACCCTGGCCGGCATGGAACTGTTCGCCTGGTGGGCGCATAAGTACGTGATGCACGGCTGGGGTTGGGGCTGGCACAAGTCGCACCACGAGCCGCGCACCGGCTGGTTCGAAAAAAACGATCTCTACGCGATCGTCTTTGCCGGGGTCGCGATTCTGCTGATCGCGCTGGGCACCGCCGGTTACGGTCCGCTGGAGTGGATCGGCGCTGGCATGACCGCTTATGGCGCGCTCTATTTCATCGCCCATGATGGCTTGGTACATCATCGCTGGCCGCTGCGCTACGTGCCGCGTAACGGCTATCTCAAGCGCCTCTATCAGGCGCACCGCATGCACCATGCGGTAGAAGGCAAGGAGCGCTGCGTGTCATTCGGCTTTCTATACGCGCCGCCACTGCCAGTACTCAAGCAACAGCTGCGTGAGCTGCACGACGGACCACTGCGCAAAAATCAGGGTGCTTCTAACTCGGACGCTGCCACAGCGAATCAGGACGCGGCCTGACCTGCATCTTTCGCGAGGCCAGGGCCAGTACCCCGCCACCCAACAGGAACTGTACTTTCTGACCTTTGCTGGTCGAGACGCGCGTATCCCACGCCCCCGCTCCGCGCGCTTTCACTTCGACGCCAATCTGCCGGTAGACCCCGTGGGCCGTGGCGATGGACCAGGCCGAGCGCAGCGGCAGGTCGCGCAAGCCCTGGATCGCCGACTGGTAGTAGGGCTCAGCAAGATCCACCAACCGCGCCGCCAGGGTCGCCAGTGCAGCACGGCGCTCCGGCAGTGCGACCTGATCCTCTGGAATGCCCACCTCAGCCAACCAGTCCGCTGGCAGGTAGATGCGCCCGATATGGGCATCCTCGACGATATCGCGGGCAATATTGGTCAACTGAAACGCCAACCCCAGATCACAGGCGCGATCCAGCGTCGGCTCCGCTTCGGCGCCCATCACCCGCGCCATCATGAGGCCCACCACGCCGGCGACGCGATAGCAGTAGAGCAGCGTGTCATCGAGCGTCTGGTAAGGGTAGTCCTGCACATCCATGCGAAAACCGGCGAGATGTTCGAGGGGGTATCGCTTGGGGATCTGGTGCCGCTGAATCACCTGCTGAAACGCAGCAAAGGCCGGATCGCTCATCGGCTCGCCCGCATAGGCGCGCTCAGTGAGATCGACCAGCTCGGCCAGTCGCGCTTCGCCGGTGGAGCGATCGCCCTGGACCTGACCGTGGCCCAGCGTCTGCCCGTCGATCACATCATCGCAATGACGGCACCAGGCATAGAGCATCACAGCACCCTGGCGGGTGCGCTCGTCGAAGAGCTTCGCCGCCGCAGCGAAGCTCTTCGAACCGACATTGATCGCTTGGGTCGAGTGGTCGACCACCTGATCGTTCATCCGGCCCGGCCCTCCAGCATAAAGTCCTCCAGCATCAACCCGGCTGTAGCTTTGGCCGAACCGACGACGCCCGGCACACCCGCGCCAGGATGGGTTCCGGCCCCGACGATATAGAGGTTAGGGATCACGTCATCGCGGTTGTGCGGGCGGAACCAGGCGCTTTGGGTGAGGATCGGCTCCAGCGAAAAAGCCGAGCCGAGATGAGCATTGAGCTCGTCACGGAAATCGTGCGGTGTGAAGATCCGATGGGTGACCAGATCGCCGCGCAGCCCGGGTATGTAATAGCGTTCGAGGTATTCGAAAATGCGATCGCGGTATTTCGGCCCCTCCACCGCCCAGTCGATATCCGCCGTGCCCAGGTGCGGTACCGGGGCGAGCACGTAATGACTGGCGCAGCCCTCCGGCGCCAGCGATGGGTCGGTCACGCAGGGTGCATGCAGGTAGAGGGAAAAGTCGTCAGCCAGTGTCTCGTGCTTGAAGATCTCGTCGATCAGCTCGCGGTAGCGCGGGCCGAAGCACACCGTGTGATGTTGCAGGTGCTCATGGCGGCGCTTGAGGCCGAAATGAATGACGAACAGCGACATCGAGAACCGCTTGCCGGAGAGCCGTTTGGCCTCTTCGCGACCACGCTGTTCATGACCGAGCAGTTGCTTGTAGGTGTTGACCACATCAGCGTTGGAGGCCACCGCATCAGCATCGAAGCGACGCCCGTCCCACGTGGTTACGGCTCTCGCCCGCCCACTGACCAGCTCGATGCTCGCCACCTCGGCGTTCAGCTCAAGCTTGCCGCCCAAGTCTTCGAACAGCTTGACCATGCCTTGCACCAGCGCACCGGTGCCGCCACGCGGAAACCAGACACCACCCTGGCGCTCCAGCGCGTGGATCAGCGCATAGATGGACGAGGTTTCGAAGGGGTTGCCGCCGACCAACAGGGAGTGAAAGGAAAGCGCCTGCCGCAGCCGGTCGTTCTCAACGAACTTGGCCACCATGCTGTACACGTTGCGCCAGGCCTGCAGCTTGGCCAGCTGCGGCGCGACACCGATCATGCTGCGAAACGACAGGAAGGGCACGGTGCCCAGCTTGACGTAACCCTCTTCGTACACTGCCCGCGAATAGGCGAGAAAACGCTGGTAGCCGGCGACATCCTTGGGATTCAACGCATGGATCTGCCGATCCAGTTCGACCTGATCGTTGACGTAATCGAAGCTGTAACCGTCCTCCCAGCACAGCCGGTAGAACGGACTGACAGGCAGCAATTCGACGTAGTCGGCCATGCGCTTCCCCGCGCCGGTGAATAGCTCGTCGAGCGCTGGCGGATCGGTGATCACCGTCGGACCGGCATCGAAGGTAAAACCCTGGTCGTGATAGACATAGGCGCGGCCACCCGGCTTGTCGCGCTTTTCCAGCAGGGTCGTTTGAATACCGGCACGCTGCAGCCGAATCGCCAGCGCCAGCCCGCCGAAACCGGCGCCAATCACCACGGCCCGCTTGGGCGTCCTACCTGTCGGCTCGTTCATCGTTTGTCCTTGTGGTGCAAATTACCGGCAGCCAGCGCACGCAGCGCTTCGCCGACCGGTACAGGAGGTTTGCCCGAGACGATGCGCAAGCGGTCCCAGGTGGTCAGATCTGCCGCGTAAAAACGCCGAATCAGCGGTTCGCGCAGGCGATAGAAGCGCTGCATTACGGCCCAGCGGCGATCTGCCGGTCCGGCCATGAACAGCATGCGATTGAGCAATCGGAAGAAGCCGCGCTGGCGCCATTGCGCCAACGAGTAATCGCGGGTCGCCTCGAACAGGCTGGCGGCATCCCAGCGATCCAGAGCAATCAGATGATCAGCCAGGCGCACCGCGTCAGGCAGCGAGTAGCCGGTGGTGGGATGGAACAAGGCTGCGGCCAGCCCCGTCTGCGGTACGCCGCGCGCCTCATCCCAGAATGCCGGCAGGTCACCGGAGAGCACGATGGGCAATACTCCCTGCTCTTCACGCAGCATCTCGGCGATGGCCCAACCACGGCCGCTGGCGTAACGCGCGATGTTGTCACGCAGCGTATCGAGCGCCACGGCATCGCCATCGGCGTAGTAGGTGTCTTCGATCAGCAGGGTATCGGCGCTGAGCGGCAGTACGTAGACGAAGCGATAACCGTCGTGCTGGGCGACGCTGGCATCCATAATTATCGGCTCCACTAAACCGTGCGGCTGCTCCAACCGCACTTCCTGGCCGAGGAATTTCTGAAAGCCCAGTGCCAGTTGCCTGGTCTGGCGTACCCCGCGCCCATCAATCACCGCGCCTGCGTGCAGAACTTCGCCCGAGGCTAACCGCACCCGCTGCGGCTCAACGTCTACAGCGGCCACACGCAGACGCACGCCGTCGCCGAGTTCTGCCATCAGATGCTGATGAAACCGCTCTGAAAAAATACTCGCGTAACCGCTATCCAGCCGCCGATTGATATCCGGAAAGATCACTTCGTATCCAGGCCAGTGTATGCCTACCAATGGTTTCAACCAGCGGTGCTGGGTTGGCGACAGATCGTGCTGGTGAAAGGACCAGGTGTGATTGCCGCCCAGGGTTTCACCTTGCTCCAGCAACAGCAGGCGAAGGTCCGGTCGCTGCTGCCGCAACCGCATCGCCAGCAAGCCGTTGGCCAGCCCGCCGCCCACCAGGATCAGGTCGGCATCAGCCATGCTCCACTCCTTGCGTAGCGGGCGCCTCGATCCCGAGCGAGCGCTCGATCAACCGTGCAGCTCGAGGGGCACCGCCTGCTGCGCGAACATCTTCACCCAGGCTACGTGCGCGTTGGGCATAGCATGGCTCGCTCAACAACTGGCGCAGCGCCTTGGCGATACGCCGACGGCTGGCCAGGCGCGGGTCGAGCTTCAGGCCAACGCCTGCATGAACCACCCGCGCCGCTACGCCGGGCTGGTCGAACGCGATCGGCAGGGCGAGGGATGGCACGCCAGCTTCCAGCGCGTCGAGCACGGTATTCAGGCCGGCATGGGTGATCAGAGCATCGGCACGCGCCAGCACTGCCCGCTGCGGCGCGAAATCGGTCACCCAACTCGCGCCGGCGCGTAGCAGGCGCTGCTCCTGCCGAGCATCCAGACGCCCGCAGTGGGCGATCAGCAATTGTATGTCGAGCTCATGGCAGGCCGCGGCGATGCGCTGGAACAAGCCATAGCGATCGCCCTGCAAGGTGCCCAACGAAGCGAAGACGAAGGGCTTGCCGTGGGCAACCGGGAGGTCCAGCGCGGGCTCGTCGGCCAATGCTGGGCGCAGAGGGCCGACGCCGTAGCAATGCGCAGGCAGAGCGCTGCGCGGGAAATCGAAACGAGCCGTGGCCTGGCTGAGCTGCAACAGGGGCGACAGGCATTCGTCGAGTCGCTGCCGTGGCGGAAGACCGAATTCAGCGGCATAACGCGAGATCACGGCAGCGTGTGCTTGCATGGCCCGATCATAGACGTTGCTGCTGTGCAGATTCAGTTGCTCACCCCACGGTGTCGGCTGGTAGCGCCACGGCATGACAGGCAGCGGCACCAGCGCTTCGCGATTGACTGGCAATGCACAGGCAATCGACACGAATGGCAGCTCCAGGTACTCGGCCAGCAGCCCACCGGCCGGCTCCATCTGGTCGACTATCAGCGCCTCGACCCCTAGCGAGCGCAACAAGGGTGGCGCATCCCGGCAGAACATCTCGGTGGCGGCAGCCATATCAGCGATGACCCGACGTATACCCCATGGCCCGCCTGGCCGAGCGGCGCGCTCGATCACTGCCTTCAGCGAGCCGGGCGGATGCGATGCAGTGCCAACCTGAGCAAATTGCAAGTGCGGATGACGCAACGAGTTGGCCACGTCGGCTTGCTGGATAAAGGTGACACGATGCCCCTTCTCAAGCAGCTCGCCCGCGATGGCTTCCATAGCCCGCAGGTGGCTGTGAAACGGTGGAGTGATCACAGCAAAATGGGTCATGCGCAGCACCCCTGTCGGTCGCGATCCAAACCGATGTGCCGGTTCATCAGGTTGCAGATGGGTCGAAGGGTGCCAGCAATGGCGCCTGGGCCAAAGCCACGAGGTTGGCCGAGCCGGTACAGAAGCACGCGACTCGCAGCTGCTGTATCAGCACCTGGAAATGCTCGATCACCGCTTCCGGCCCGACCAGCGCGGCATCCAGTACGCCGGCAGCCTGGCCGACCAGGTCTGCACCAAGTCGAATGGCCTTGGCTGCATCGATGCCGTCCCGTATACCGCCGGATGCAATCAGATGCGCACCGGGACACGCACGGCGCACCTCTGCTATCGCCCGGGCGCTGGGGATTCCCCACCCAGCAAAAGCCTGGGCAATGGCCCGCTGTTGCGGATCGAGCGCTCGTTCAGCCTCGACCGCGGCCCAACTGGTACCGCCCGCACCCGCCACATCGATTACCGACACGCCGACATCCAGCAAGCGCTGCGCCACGGCCGGGGAAATGCCGGCGCCCACTTCCTTAGCCACCAACGGCACGGGCAATCGCGAAGCCAACGCCTCGATCGCCAGCAGTACGCCACGCCAATCACGGTCCCCACCCACCTGCACCGCTTCCTGCAACGGATTGAGATGAATGATCAGGGCGTCGGCTTCGATCATGTCGACCGCCCGCTGCGCCTCGTCCACGCCATATCCAGCCACCAGCTGAGCCGCACCCAAATTGGCCAACAGGGGGACGGAAGGGGCGAGTTCACGCAGTTGCCGGGTCAAACCCTGGTCGGCGCCTGTTTCCAGCGCGATGCGCTGGGAGCCGACCGCCAGCGCGATGCCCAAGGCTTCAGCAGCTATGGCCAGATGCCTGTTGATCTGCGTGGCGCGGGCCGCGCCGCCGGTCATGGAGCTGATCAGAAGCGGCGCCGAAAGCGTCTTGCCGAATAGCACGGCACAAATATCGATATCGTCCAGACGCAACTCCGGCACCGCACAATGCTCGAACGTCAGTGCGGCATAGCCTGGATCGACCGCTGAACAGGCGCGGCGCGGGTCGAGAACGATGTCCAGATGATCATTCTTGCGCCCTGCAATATGTTCTTTACTCATTAGCGCCTCGTTCGATGACCTTATGTGGACGTAAGTGGTCATTAAAAGTGCCAAGACTTATACACGCTGTACAGGTATTGTCACGATATCTAACGAAAAACGATACAGGAGGTCGTCATGGCCATCGCTTTGCCGAACACGCAACACGACTTCGAAAAGAGGGTCGGTGCGTTGCGTGCCCAGGTTGACGAAAGGCTTGACCAGTGGCTGCCGCCAGCGCCCCCGCAGGACGCTATCGGCAACGCGATGCGCGATGGAACCCTGGCTCCGGGCAAACGCATCCGACCTCTTTTGCTGCTGCTGACGCTTCAGGACCTGCAGGGTGGCGAGGCCTCCGATGCCGGCCTGGACCTCGCCTGTGCGCTGGAAATGGTGCATGCCGCCTCGCTGTTTCTTGATGACATGCCCTGCATGGACAACGCCGAGCTGCGCCGTGGTCGCCCGACGATCCACCTGCAATTTGGCGAAGACGTTGCCGTGCTCGGTTCCGTTGCCTTGCTCAGCCAAGCTTTCAGCATAGCCGCCTCGCCCGCTGATATACCCGCCTCGGTGCGAAATCAGCTGGTACGCCTGCTGGCCCAGGCGACAGGCGCTCAAGGTCTGGTGCGCGGCCAGTTCCATGACCTGCGCGAAGGGCAACGCGCTCGGCCCCTTGAGGCCATCGCCCATACCAATCGCCTCAAGACGTGCCCGTTGTTTACCGCAGCGGTGGAATTCGCAGCCCTGTTGGCTGATGCCAGCGCCAGTTGCACACGCCATCTCAATGGCTTTGCCACTGAACTGGGGCTAGCTTTTCAATTGCTCGACGATCTGGCCGACGGCCTCAGTCCGCAACAGATCGGCAAGGATGCGGGCAAGGACGTCGGTAAGAGCACCGTGGTTGCACTGCTTGGGCCGGAGGCGGCGCGCCAGCATGTGGAAGAACATCTCGCGAGGGCAGAACAGCACCTGATAGACGCCGGCATCGGTGGCGGCCAGCTGGCCCAATTGCTCGAGTATTTCTGCGCGAGGCCACACTGGGCTGGGCCAGGCAAGGCCTAGAAGGCGCTGCTGTGTCGACCCATCACTCGAATGTATGGTGCTAGGCAGCTGTCTGGCCGCCTCCTTAGACTCGAGTGCATGTAAATGGAGGATTTTTCATGCCCGAGACTCTGCTCTGCCCGCGTAACCTGGCATTCGAACTCTATGAAGTTCTGGATGCTGAAGGCCTGACACAGCGCGAGCGCTTCGCCGATCACAGCCGCGAGACCTTCGATGCGGCCATCGACACCGCCCGCAGCATTGCCGAAAACCTCTTCGCCCCGCACAACCGCAAGGCCGACGAAAACGAGCCTATCTACACGGATGGCGAAGCCGTATTGATTCCCGAAGTGAAGCCTGCCGTCGACGCTTTCATCGAGGCCGGGTTCCATAATGCTTCTCGCAGCTTTGACGATGGCGGCATGCAGTTGCCCAACCTGCTCTCGCGGGCCTGCTTCGCGCATTTTCAGTCCGCCAACATCGGCACTTCCTCCTATCCGATGCTGACCATGGGCGCCTCGCACCTGATCGAAGTGTTCGGCAGTGACGAGCAGAAGCAGCGCTTTCTCCAGCCGATGCTCGAAGGTCGCTTCTTCGGCACCATGGCGCTGACCGAGCCGCACGCTGGCTCGTCCCTGTCGGACCTGCGCACCCGTGCCGAGCCCGCAGGCGACGGTACCTATCGGCTCAAGGGCAACAAGATCTTTATTTCCGGCGGCGACCACCCGCTGTCGGAGAACATCGTGCACATGGTCCTGGCCAAGCTGCCGGATGCCCCTCCCGGGGTGAAAGGCATCAGCCTGTTCATAGTGCCCAAGGTCCTGGTCAATGAAGACGGCTCGCTGGGCGAGCGCAACGACGTGATCCTGGCTGGCCTGTTCCATAAGATGGGCTGGCGCGGCACCACCTCCACGGCGCTGAACTTCGGCGACAACGGCAACTGCGTCGGCTATCTGGTGGGCGAGCCACACAAGGGCCTGTCGTACATGTTCCAGATGATGAACGACGCGCGCATCGGCGTCGGCATGGGCGCGATCATGCTCGGCTACGCCGGCTATCTGTACTCGCTCAACTATGCACGCGAGCGCCCGCAGGGGCGTCTTCCAGATGGCAAGAACCCTGCTTCCTCACAGGTACCCATCATCCAGCACACTGACGTCAAGCGCATGTTGCTGACGCAGAAAGCCTATGTGGAAGGCGCGTTCGATCTCGGCCTGTACGCGGCACGAATCGTCGATGAGCAGCAAACGGCCACAACCGAGGAAGAACGCAAGAACGCCCACGAACTGCTGGACCTGCTCACCCCCATCGTCAAATCCTGGCCATCGGAGTACTGCCTCAAGGCCAACGAAATGGCGATCCAGATTCTCGGTGGCCACGGCTATACCCGTGAGTACCCCGTCGAGCAGTACTACCGCGACAATCGGCTGAACCCGATTCACGAAGGTACCCACGGCATCCAGTCTCTCGACCTGCTTGCACGCAAGCTGACGCAGAACGGCGGCGCGGGGCTGCGTCAGCTACTTGGCCTGATCCAGGGCACCTGTGCACGCGCCAGTGAAATCAGCTCGCTGGATGCAATGCGCCAACCGCTGGAGCAACTGCTGGGTCGTCTGACCGAAGTGACACAAGCCCTTCTTGGCGACTTGATGGCTGGCAAGGTCAATCAGGCGCTGGCCAATTCGGCGCTGTACTTGAAGGTCTTCGGCCACACGGTGATCGGCTGGCGGTGGCTGGAGCAGGCAATCCGCGCCGAACAGGGTCTGGCAAAGGGTAACGAGGCAGACGTCGATTTCTACCGTGGCAAGCTTCAAGCCGCACGGTATTTCCTGACCTGGGAAATACCGAGCTGCCATCACGAGCTCGACCTTCTCGCTGCTCGCGACGACACCTGCCTGAGCATGCAGGAAGACTGGTTCTGAAGACTGGCGCGACGCGGTCCATTTTCGGTCCGTGTCGCGCGTTGGATCCGACCCTCGGTCACCCCAACGGGCTTTTTTGACAGCATGTCAAATCAGCAGGTTAGAATCGCTGGCATGCACCCTGCATGTTCGACAGCGGCACTAACCTTCGGAGAGCGCATTGGATATCGGCAACATCAACCACCTGTTTTTTATCGGTGCCTTGTTAGTTGCGGCGAGCATCCTGATGAGCTCCCTGTCGACCCGCCTTGGCGTGCCGATCCTCGTTATCTTCCTGGCCGTTGGCATGCTCGCGGGTGTCGATGGCATCGGCGGCATCGTCTTCGATGACTACTCGCTGGCATTTCTGATCAGTAACCTGGCCCTTGCCATCATCCTGCTGGACGGCGGCATGCGCACCCGGGCCGCGACCTTTCGCGTCGCGCTCTGGCCCGCGTTTTCGCTAGCCACCGCCGGCGTGATCATCACTTCGGGGCTTACCGGCCTGGCTGCTGCCTGGTTATTCGACCTGTCGCTGATGCAGGGTCTGCTGGTTGGGGCCATTGTCGGCTCGACCGACGCAGCGGTGGTCTTCAACCTGCTCAATGGGCGTGGGCTCAACGAGCGGGTTGGTTCGACACTGGAAATCGAGTCTGGCAGCAACGACCCGATGGCCATGTTTCTCACAGTGGCACTGATCGACATGATCGCCTCCGGCCAGACCGGCTTTGGCTGGGGCTTCTTCGTCAACCTGCTGCAACAATTCGGCATCGGCACCCTGCTCGGCTTGTCCGGCGGCTGGCTGCTGCTGCATCTGATCAATCGCCTTTCAGTCGCCGACGGCCTGTATCCACTGCTGGCAGTGGCCGGTGGCATCATGATTTACGCCCTGTCCGGCGCCATCGGCGGCAGCGGCATTCTCGCCGTCTACGTCTGCGGCCTGCTGTTGGGGAATCGGCCGATCCGTAACCGTCATGGCATCCTGCATATGTTCGACGGCCTGGCCTGGCTCAGCCAGATCGGCATGTTTCTGGTGCTCGGGCTGCTGCTCACGCCCAGCGAGCTGTTGCCAATCGCGCTGCCCGCACTGGCGCTTTCTCTATGGATGATCCTGTTTGCCCGTCCGCTTGCGGTATTTATTGGACTGCTGCCGTTCCGTAGTTTTCAGCTGCGCGAGCGCCTGTTCATTTCCTGGATCGGCTTGCGTGGCGCGGTGCCGGTCATCCTTGCGGTGTTCCCATTGATGGCCGGCCTGGAAAACGCGCAGCTGTACTTCAACGTAGCCTTCTTCATCGTGCTGGTGTCATTGCTGCTTCAGGGCTCGACACTCACCTGGGCGGCGAAGAAGGCCAAGGTCGAGGTGCCGCCCTCACCTCTACCGATCTCCCGCGCGGGCTTGCAGATACACAACACCAGCCAATGGGAGCTGTTCATCTATCGGCTGACGGCCAAGAAATGGTGCGTCGGAGCCGCCCTGCGAGAACTGAAGATGCCAACCGGGACGCGCATTGCGGCCCTATTTCGCGGCCGTGCACTGTTGCACCCTTCCGGCAGCACGCGCCTGGAAGTTGATGACATTCTCTGCGTGATCGGCCACGAAGAAGACCTGCCAGCACTGGGCAAACTGTTCAGCGAAGCTCCCGAGCGTGGCCGCGACATGCGCTTCTTCGGTGATTTCATCCTTGAAGCCGAAGCCGAGATGAGCGCCCTCGCCGCACTTTATGGCCTCAAACTGGGTGACGTGGACGGACGGCTGCAGATCGGCCAATTCATTGCAGAACGTGTCGGTGGCAAGCCGGTAATCGGCGATCAGATCGAATGGAACGGGCTGACCTGGACCATTGCCACAATGGAGCATGGCCAGGTTCGCAAGGTTGGCTTGAAGTTTCCGGAGGGCAACAAACCCGGTCCTTCGCTGCACTTCTGAGCATCGGCACCTGACTGCATGCGAACTGCCAGGACAGTTCCGATCTACGGACTCGCCTCGCCCTCACACAGCCCTTAGACTCCGCACTCTTTTTCATCATTCGATGTCTGCTATGGCTTCCTTGCGCTCTCTCTTGCTGGCGACCCTGCTCGCCTTTGCCCCGATCGTCACCCTTGCCCAATCCGTCCCGGGTCTGCCCAACAACCAGCCCGCCGAGGAGGAAGCTGCGAAGCCGGCCCAGCCGAGTGCCGACGAGCGCCGCCAAGCCTTGGCCGAACAAGCCGCCAAAGCGCAGAAACGGCTAAGCACGCTAAAAACGGAGCTGACCAACGCGCCCAAGGAAATCGCCGATTCACAGCGCGAACTCAGCAAGCTCAAGAACAGCGACGACAGCGACATGGCGCAGAAGCTGGCAAGCCTGAAGGTGCCAGCGCTTGAGCAGCGACTCGACGAGCGTGTGGCGGAGCTGTCCGCCTGGCAAACAGCGCTGACTGCAGCCAATAGCATGATCATCAGCGCCCAGACCCGTCCCGAGCGGGCTCAGGCTGACATCAGCAAATTCCAGACGCGTATCGACGAAATCAACAGCCTGCTCAAATCAGGTCGCGAGGCTGGCAAACCAATAAGCGACGAGCGCCGAGAGGTGCTCAACGCCGAAAAGGCCGCATTCAACGCCCAGATCGAACTGCGCCGCAACGAACTGGCTGGCAACAGCCTGCTGCAGGATCTCGGGATCGCCCGTCGCGACCTTCTATCCGAGCGCATCGCCCGGGCCGAACGTGAAACCATGGCGCTGCAGACCGCCATCAATAACAAGCGCCGGGAAGAATCCGAACAGACCGTTGCGCAGTTCTCGCTGAAGGCCGAAAAGGCCGGCTCCGACAAGCTGCTGCCGGCTGAAAGCGAAGAAAACCGGCGCCTCTCCGGCTATCTGCTACGCGCCACCGAGCGCCTCAACGACCTGACTCAGCAGAACCTTCAAACCCGCCAGCAGCTGGACACACTCAATCAGGCCGACCAGGCGCTGGAAGAGCAGATCGCCGTGCTCGAAGGCAGCCTGTTGCTATCGAAAATCCTATACCAGCAGAAGCAGGCGCTGCCGCAGCTGAGCCTCGACAAGAACCTGGCTGACGAAATCGCCGACATCCGGCTCTATCAGTTCGAGCTGAACCAGCGTCGAGAGTCATCCGGCAATGTCGAGGACTACGTTGAGCAGCAATTGGCCAGCCAACCCGCCAGCGAGGTGACCCCCGAGCTGCGCAGCGCGCTCACGGAGCTGATACGCACCCGCAGTGAGCTGCTCGACCGGCTCAATCACTCATTGAACGCATTGCTGAGCGAGTCCATCACGCTGCAACTCAACCAGCGCCAGTTGCAGACAAAGGCTCAGGCTCTACGCGAGACGCTGGACGAGCAGATGTTCTGGATTCCCAGCAACAAGCCGCTCGATTTCGACTGGTTCAAGAGCGTGCCGACGCTCCTCGACCGCCAGCTGAGGGCCATGCCATGGGGCTCGGTTTTCCACGCGCTGGGTGCCGGCCTGCTCGAACGCCCACTGTTCTTCGTACCGCTACTGCTACTGATCGGGCTGCTGCTCTGGCGCCGCAAGGCGATCGACGCCAAGCTCGACTCACTCAGCAGCGAGATTGGCCATTTCCGCAAGGACAGCCAATTGCACACGCCACTGGCGTTGCTGCTCAATTTCCTACTGGCACTGCCGGGCGCATTGTTCCTGGCGCTTTGCGGCTACGTGTTGCAGATGGACGGGCGCGGCCAGAATATCAGCCTAGGCGCCGCCTTCTACCAGATGGCACAGGCCTGGCTGGTGTTCTACAGCGCCTACCGAATGCTCTCGCCGAACCGCGTCGCGGAGACGCATTTCGGCTGGTTCCGTCCACAAGTGATGTTCCTGCGTAACGAGATCCGCCGACTCGGATTGGTGGTCATGGCACTGGTCGCTGTCGTGGCGATCGCCGAGCATCAGCCAGGCACACTGGTTGACGACGTCATCGGCATCGTTGTGGTACTGGTCTGCTTTGCGCTGATGAGCTGGCGCCTTACGCGTTTGCTGCTCAAAGGGCCATCGAGCCAGAACGCGCCGCCGGTTCGCCGCTTCATCGGTTTGCTGTTCAGCATATTGCCGCTGGCGCTGATCGTGGTGGTGGGCTTTGGCTACTACTACACGGCGCTGAAGCTGACCGGTCGACTGATCGACACGTTGTACCTGCTACTCGCATGGATCGTCATCGAGGCCACACTGGTCCGTGGCCTGACCGTCGCGGCCAGACGCCTGGCCTATCAGCGCGCGCTGGCCAAACGCGAATCGCAGGTCGATGAAACTACCGATACGAGCGAGTCCACCGGCGCGGCGGGGCTGGACATCGAACAGGTGAACCAGCAGTCTCTGCGTTTGACGCGTATGGCGATGTTCGGCCTGTTTTTCGCTTCGCTCTACTGGGTCTGGGCCGACCTGATCAGCGTTGTCTCCTATCTGGATAACGTGGTGCTTTACGAGTTCGTCAGCGGTGCTGGCGATACTGCGACCACCAATGCCATCACGCTGAACAACCTGCTCGGCGCGCTTCTTATCGTTGCCATCACGGTTGCCCTGGCTCGCAACCTGCCGGGCCTTCTGGAAGTGCTGGTGCTGTCGAAGATGCGTCTGGCGCAAGGCAGCGCCTATGCCACCACTACGCTGCTGTCCTACCTGCTGGCAGGCATTGGTATCGTGTCCACGTTATCGACCCTGGGCGTGAGTTGGGACAAGTTGCAGTGGCTGGTCGCAGCGCTGTCGGTCGGCCTCGGGTTCGGTATGCAGGAGATCTTCGCCAACTTCATCTCTGGCCTGATCATCTTGTTCGAACGTCCAGTGCGAATTGGCGATGTGGTGACCATTGGCAACCTGTCGGGTACGGTCAGCCGGATCCGAATCCGCGCCACCACCATCACCGACTTCGACCGCAAGGACATCATTGTTCCGAACAAGACCTTTATCACTGGGCAACTGGTGAACTGGTCGCTGAGCGATACCGTCACGCGGGTGACGATCAAGGTCGGCGTGGCCTATGGTTCGGATCTGGATCTGGCGAAGAAACTGCTCTACAAGGCAGCCCATGAAAACCCGCGCGTCCTCAAGGACCCCGAACCGCTGGTCCTGTTCCTCAACTTCGGCGAGAGCACGCTAGATCATGAGCTGCGTATCCACGTACGCGACCTGGGCGATCGAAACCCGGCGACCGATGAGATCAACCGCTTTATCGACCGCGAATTCGCCAAGGCGGGTATCAACATCGCCTTCCGCCAGGTGGACGTGTTCCTGAAAAATCTCGACGGCAAAATGCTGCAATTGGGCACCGCGCCGCGACTGAATCAACCGGACGACAAGCCGAGCGCGCCACCAGCCGACGGTCAGGCCTGAGGAACATCACAGGCGGCGCGGCCTCCAAAACCCTGAGTGCGCCCACAACCGGGCGCCGATCCGCACAATGCCGGAGCCGCTGTGAAGACGCTTACCGAGCTGCATTTCGACAACCGCTTCGCCCGCCTTGGCGACGTGTTCTCCACCGAGGTGACGCCCCAGCCGCTGGAGCAGCCGCGACTCGTGGTCGCCAGCGAAGCCGCGATGTCCCTGCTCGATCTCGACCCGCCTGTGGCCGAGGACCCGCTGTTCACCGAGCTATTCTCCGGGCACAAGCTCTGGAGTACTGCCGAGCCGCGGGCCATGGTCTATTCCGGGCATCAGTTTGGCAGCTACAACCCTCAGTTGGGCGATGGGCGGGGTCTCCTGCTCGGCGAGGTGGTCAACGAGAAGGGCCAGTACTGGGATCTGCACCTCAAAGGCGCTGGTATGACGCCCTACTCGCGTATGGGTGATGGCCGTGCCGTGCTGAGGTCTTCCATCCGCGAATTTCTTGCCAGCGAGCATTTACATGCCTTGGGCATTCCCAGCTCACGGGCGCTATGCGTGACCAGCTCGGATACCACCGTCTACCGCGAACGACCGGAACGCGGGGCCATGCTGATGCGCCTGTCGCCCAGCCACGTGCGATTCGGCCATTTCGAATTCTTCTACTACACCAAGCAGCACGACGAGCTGAAGCAATTGCTCGATCACGTCGTTGAGTCCCACTTCGCCGAATGCCTGGAGCATCCAGAGCCTTACCACTCCTTTTTCCGCGAAGTCTTGGAGCGCACCGCCGAGATGGTCGCGCGCTGGCAGGCTTACGGCTTCTGCCATGGGGTGATGAACACCGATAACATGTCGATCCTGGGCATCACCTTCGACTTCGGTCCTTACGCCTTTCTCGACGACTTCGATGCACGCTTCATCTGCAACCATTCCGATCATGCCGGCCGTTACTCATACGAGAATCAAGTGCCGATTGCCCACTGGAATCTTGCTGCACTGGCACAGGCACTGACGCCCTTCATTGCCATCGAGCAACTCCGAGGGACGATGGACTTGTTCTTGCCGATCTACGAAGCCGCCTGGCTGGACCTGATGCGCAAGCGGCTGGGCCTGGATACCGCCGAGGAGAACGACAAGGAACTGGTTCAGCGTCTCCTGCAGCTGATGCAGGGCAGTGCCATCGACTACACGCGGTTCTTCCGTGAGCTGGGCAACAGCCCAGCGAAACAGGCTGTAGCGCGGTTACGTGACGACTTCGTCGACATCAAGGCCTTCGATGATTGGGCAGGAAGCTACTGTGAGCGCGTCGATCGCGAGGGTGAGGATCAGCAAGCCCGGCGGCAGCGGATGCATGCAGTCAACCCGAAGTACATCCTGCGCAATTACCTGGCTCAGCAGGCGATCGAGGCTGCAGAAAGCGGCGACTATGGTCCGGTTCGCGAGCTGCATGCCGTACTCAGTCACCCCTTCGACGAGCAACCCGGCATGGATCGCTACGCCGAGCGGCCCCCGGAATGGGGCAAGCATCTGGAAATCAGCTGCTCGTCCTGAGTCATGGCGCTGCGCAACATACTGCACAGGCCCTGCTTGAGGCCGTCCGGCCTATGGTCGTAAAGCGAGCAATGGTGAGCGCTGGACATACATGCGCCAAATGTTGCGCAGCTGCCGGCAGGTTGCTGCGCACCTTAATGTGCTCGACGGCCCAGAGCAATTAGAGACGGCCTTATGAAGATAATTAAGTCATTGATATTAAAGGGTTAAATATAACTGGCACGCGCCTTGTACCTGTTCATGTGCCATTCCGGCATTCAACAAGGCAAGGAGAGCGTTCATGCCAACACCCGCGTATCTGTCCCTCGAAGGCACCAAGCAAGGCCTGATCACCGCAGGCACTTTCACCGAGGACTCGGTCGGCAATATTTTCCAGGAAGGACACGAAGACCAGATTCTGGTGCAGGCTTTCCAGCACCAGGTCATCATCCCGCGCGACCCTCAGTCCGGCCAACCCACCGGCCAGCGCGTGCACAAGCCGCTGATGATCACCAAGGTGTTCGACAAGTCGTCGCCGTTGATCTTCAACGCCCTGACCTCCGGTGAACGCCTGAACAAGTGCCGCCTGGAGTGGTACCGCACCTCCTCCACCGGTACTCAGGAACACTACTTCACCATCGAACTGGAAGATGCCGTGATCGTCGACGTGCAGTCTCGCATGCCCAACTGCCAGGACCCGAACATGTCCCATTTCACTCATCTGGAAGACGTGTACTTCACCTACCGCAAAATCGTCTGGACTCACGAAGTCTCCGGCACGTCCGGCTCCGACGACTGGCGTACCCCGATCGCCAGCTAAGGTGATCACCGCATGATGACTTTGGCCGGGCACCTCCCGGCCAAATCCTTTTGCGAAGCAGTAGCAGAAATTCGAACCACGGCGTAGCAATGCGCGATCCAGCGCACTGCAACTTCGCCGGCGCGTGGTACATCAAGACCCCGCATGCGCCCTGGCGCACATTAGGACGGATCCAGGAGGAACAAGGATGTTCGCCCCCGCCAACCACACTCATTTTTCCCTGCACATCGAAGGCGTCAAACACGACCTTCAGGTGCTTGAATTCCATGGCCGAGAAGCCATCAGCCAGCCCTACCGGTTCGAACTGGAGCTGATCAGCGAACGCCCGGACATGGACTTGGAAGGCTTGCTGCACCGATCCGCTTTTCTCACCTTCAGCGAAGCCGCCGGCGGCATTCACGGCCAGATCCATCAAGCGGCCCAAGGTGATTCCGGCAAGCGACTGACCCGCTACCGACTGGTCCTGGTTCCCAGGCTTGCCTATCTGGCACACCGGACCAATCAACGCATTTTCCAGCACCTTTCGGTGCCGGAGATTATCGGCCGAGTACTCGACGACCACGGCATCCTTGCCGGCGACGGCCATCGATTTGACCTGGGCCCGGTCATCTACCCCAAGCGCGACTATTGCGTTCAGTACGACGAAACCGATCTGCACTTCATCCAGCGCCTCTGCGAGGAAGAAGGCATTCACTATCACTTTCAGCACAGCAAAGCCGGCCACGTGCTGGTATTCGGCGACGACCAGACGGTGTTTCCCACCCTTGCTCCGGTCGCCTATCAGCAAGACAGCGGGCTGGTTGCCGACGAGCCGGTCGTCAAACGCTTCGGCGTGCGCGTCGAGACTCGCACGAGCCGCGTCACTCGCCGCGACTACGACTTCGAAAAGCCTCGACTGACAATGGAAGCGGCTGCTCAATGCCCTGAAAAGCCGGACCTCGAGGACTACGACTATCCCGGCCGCTTCGTCGACCGCGAGCGTGGCAAGCACCTCTCCCGTCGCGCCCTGGAGCGCCACCGCCGCGACTTCGAACTGGCAGAAGGCGATAGCGACCAGCCGCTGCTGGTCACCGGCCACTTCCTCGCGCTGACCGCGCATCCACGCAAAGACTGGAATCAGCTATGGCTGCTCAGCGAAATCTTCCATGAAGGCAAGCAGCCGCAAGTGCTGGAGGAGTCAGTCACTGAACAACGCGCGCCTGCAGAGCATGACGACCAATTTACCCAAGGCTACCGTAACCAGTTCACCGCCATGCCCTGGGCAGTCCCATTCCGGCCACCGCTAGACCATCCCAAGTCTCGCATTCTTGGCAGCCAAAGCGCCGTAGTCACCGGCCCGGCCGGCGAAGAAATCCACTGCGACGAGTACGGCAGAGTGAAGGTTCAGTTTTTCTGGGATCGCGAAGGCAAGGCAGACGAGCACACCAGCTGCTGGCTGCGCGTCTCCAGTGGCTGGGCCGGCGACCGTTACGGCGGCATCGCCATCCCCCGCGTTGGAATGGAAGTGCTGGTCACCTTTCTCGAAGGCGACCCCGACCAGCCATTGATCACCGGCTGCCTGTACCACAAGGAAAACGTCGCCCCCTACGATCTGCCGGCCAACAAGACGCGCAGCGTGTTCAAGACCTTGAGCAGCCCGGGCGGCGGTGGTTACAACGAACTGCGCATCGAAGACCGCAAAGGAGCCGAACAGATCTACGTCCACGCACAACGCGATTGGGATGAAAACATCGAGCACGACCAGATAATCCGCGTCGGCCACGAACGCCACGACACCGTCGAGGCCAACAGCTACAGCGAATTCCGCGCCGAAGAACACCGCACCACCCACGGCGACCGCCGCAGCGAAATCAAAGCAGGCGACCATCTGACCGTGGGCAACAACCAGCATGTGAAGATTGGTACCGGGCAATTCGTCGAAGCTGGCCAGGAGATTCATCTGTCCAGCGGCTTGAAAGTAGTTCTCGAAGCCGGCAGCGAACTGACCTTCAAGGCAGCCGGCAGCTTCATCAAGCTGGATGCAAGTGGGATCACCATGGTCGGGCCGGTGATCAGGATGAACTCTGGTGGAAGTCCGGGGAAAGGTTCGGGCGCGGCGCCGGTGTTACCGGGGGCAGTGAAGCCGGCGGACGCGGATTTGCCTGGTGCACTGCTCAAACAGCGCCTGCGTGAAGAACTGCCCATCGTCGAGCTCTGCCAGAAGCCCAAGGGAGGCACCCCGCTACAATGCCCGCTGTCCGACTGCCCCTGCCGTAAGGCGATGAACACCGGAGCCAGCGCATGAACGCGGGGCACTGGTTACTGCTGGAGCGCACGGAGCATCTGCTACCCAAGCTTTACCACCTGGGTGAAGACCCTAGTCCGATTCGCCTGTTCGACGACACAGAACTGGCCGCCTGCGAGGAAGAGAGCCCGCTGCTGATTAACGCACGGGCCAACCCCTCGCTGCTTGCCGCCGTGCAGAACGAACCGCACAGCTGGCCGGGCCTGGTGCTGGAAACCACGGGAACAACGCAAGACCTGCTGGTCCACCTACGTCATATCCTGGTCATTCGTTTCGATCAGGAGCGCCGCGGCGTGCTGCGCTACTCCCGGCCGCGCACCGCCAGTTACTTCTTCCCTGCCAGTGATACCGTAATTCGCCCGCTTTGGCTCGGCCCCATACAGCGCCTAAGCTGGTACGGCGGCACCTGGCACGAGCGCGCCGACGGCCGCGAGGCCTGGCAGCAGATCGACAACCGACAGGCACAGATGTGGCGCCCAGCAACCACCGACCATGAATTGCATCTGAGCGCCACTCAAGAACGAGCCCTGCAACGCCAACAGAGCGAACATTTTCTTTATCTATGGTGGGAACGCCAGAGCGGTATCCGCTTCGAAACGGCCTGGACGTACCTGAGCGACGGCATGCAGACCGGTTTCGTTGCCGCTGACTCGCTGAGCGCCTACCTCGATCTGCGCCACGCCAACCCGCATGCGACACCACCAGGTGCACTCTCGCCCGGCACGGATCAGGAGCCCCTCGACGCCCTTGCCGTGCACCTGAGCAATAATACGACCGACAAGGAAAGCAGCGTATGAGCGCCAACGTGTGCGCACTGAGCAAAGGCGCCGCCTGCGAGGCGGGCAAGCTCATCGTCCAGGTAGTGGGCAAGGATCATCCAACCACCCAGAAACTCGTTATATATGACGAAACCAACGCCACCCAACTGGAGTGGCTGACCCAGCAGGACAAACCGGAAATCCAGACCAGTGACACCTTCAGCAGCGTGCTGCACGTATGGGACTGGGAGAGTCAGCCCAAGCGCAACCTGTGGCTGGAAATCGCGGCGAGCGAAGGTGGGCCGATTCGCCTTCCATTGCATGATGAGTTACGCGTAACGCCTCGCCAGCCCGAACACGGTATCCAGTGGAACCAGCTCGTGCCGGTGGTGCCCATGACGGCGCTACCTGGCAGTAAGAGTTGCTATGACCTCGGTACGCCGGTAAGCCTGCGCAATGGTTATGTATATGTGTTCTATCGGGGCAAGCTTTGGCGTGAGCTTGAGGTGCGTAACACCGAGAGTGGCGTTACCTATCACGACGTGAGAGTCACCAGCTATCGCCAGGGCGCAGGCTTCAAATCGGGGCCACGCAAAGCCGTAGGTGTTGGGCTGGAAGACATCTGGCTGCCGTCACAATGGAACAATCGCAAAGAACTCACCGTTCAACTCTGCTTCTCCGAAATTCAGTTGAGTGCTGCTCGACTGGTCTTTCTTGAGCGGGACAGCGCGACACGGCGAACCCGCGCTAGTCAGCGACAGCTGGATGTGTCCAAAGCCACCTTCGATCAGATGTTCAAAGGCAAGCCAGGTGGATTGGAGATTATCGAAGCTTACAAGCAAGCAATGGTTTCAGAGCCTCGTCTCAACGATGCCCGAACTGTGCGGATGAACCTCGATCTCTGGGCCTTTCCGCTGAGCATCGCCGCGCCACAACGCGCCAGGCAGGCGGGCTATGAATTGATACTGGATAACCCCAGCCGTTATTTGTGCGACTTGAGTGGTCAATTCCCTGCCAAGAGCCTCACGGCCGCAAACGCTTTTATCGACGCATGCAAGGCAGGCAAACCCACGCCCGCCGCACCTGAAATGGAGATGGGCGCAATCGAGCAAGCGTTACGAGAGAAACTGCCAGCGCCGCCACCCAAGAGCGGCCCGACTTTTGAGGCCAAGGAGCTTTGGCAAGCGCAGCCCGGTGCGACCGATATCTTTGCAGCGCTGCGGCCCAGACAGCTCTGCGCCGTTCTGCTCGACGACAACCAGTTCCGCCTGCGCCATCTAACGGCCAAGATCGCCACCCACAAGATACTGCTGGAACAATGCGCCGAGTACGCAAAAACCAATGGTCACTTTGCCAGCGCCATGCTCGTGCATCAGACCATAGTGCCGAGCAACGTTTCAGGAGAGGTGAACAAGCTACACGCCTGCATCAGCAAGATCACCCCCGCAGGGCTTCGAGATCTGAACCGCTTCACGGCCACCATAGAGCGTATGGAGGCCTGGCAAGCCATGCAAACCAGCCAGCAATGCCTGGTAGACCTGATGGGCAGAGGTGCGTGCCAACAGACGATAGCGGACCACCTCAGTCTGGATCATTTCGACTACACCGCCGCCCTGCACTTCGCCTCTCAGATATTTTCCTCATTGGCCACCACCGCCGCGGACCATGACCCGCTGGCAACCAATACCCATCAACTGGTCGATGCCGTCAACGGTCGCCTGTGCATGAGTCCGAGCGCCTCAACAGGGCGTCAGTTCATCCTGCAGGTTGCCAGCCAGACCCAACACCCCCTGCACCGCATGTTCTGGCCCAAGTACGATCTAGCGAAGTTGGACCAGCCCTACGTCAAACCGGCACAAGCCGAGGAAAACACAGGCGACGGTAGTTTCCGTGCAACGGCGCTAGCCGCTCAGGAAGGTCTGCTGGCACCCAAGGAAGCACAAATCACCCTCGATGCAGCCAACCTACAAGGCCTGCTCGATGCCGGTGGGCTGTCCAGCGCCGTGATCGTCGAAAGCAAAGCCATTGCCAATGGTCTGATCAGTATCTACGAACACCTGGATGGCGCGCTTAGAACAGCCACCAGCGGCCTTGAGCAGGCGAAACAGGAGCGCGCAGCAGCCGACCAACAGCGCCAGCAAGCACAAAACCAGCGCGCCACTGCACAGCGTGATCAAGAGCAGGCCGCTCAGCAGCGCCAAAAAGCTGAAAAGGCCCAGCAAGAAGCCGAAAAACGCCAGAGCGCCTCACAGGCAGAAATGCAGCGCCGCCGCCAAGCCCTGACCGAGGCCGAGGGGCTGGAAAACGTGACACGCCGCAGCCTGGCTGCTGAAGCCAGGCCCATGAACATTCGCTTGCATG
This sequence comes from Stutzerimonas zhaodongensis, assembly GCF_003696365.1. GTDB lineage: Bacteria > Pseudomonadota > Gammaproteobacteria > Pseudomonadales > Pseudomonadaceae > Stutzerimonas > Stutzerimonas zhaodongensis. The sequence goes on along the minus strand of NZ_RFFM01000001.1, from coordinate 509,048 downwards.
GAATGAGCATCGAGCAGCTGCGCAGCATGCTCACTCAGCACTTCGGCGAACTACGGCTGATGCGCCGTAGCGCGGCTGGGGCTGGGCGCTACTACATCTTCGCCCTGAGCGACCTGCCGCTTGAAATCCAGCGTGCGATCCGTGTGTATGGCGAGGTACTGGATGGCACAGGTGCGGCGATCGCCAGCAGCAACAGCCGTACAGCAAGCCGCCAAGGCTTGCCCACTGAAAGTGCCGACCATATGGTCGCGGCTATGCCAGAGAACCACCGTACTGCCCGACTGATCGCCGCACTGAACCGGCGTACCAACGCCAGAATGATCGCCGAGCAGGCCGAAAGCATCGCTAGCCAGGTCCATGCCGAGCGCGCCGCCATGGTTCAGGTAGCCAGCCAACAAACAGCAGCGGCCCGTAGCCAGGAAGCCGCGCAGGCTACTCGCCTGAAACAAGCCGAAACCCTGGCAAAAACAGCACAAACCGAGCTACAGCAAGCCGAGCAACGCATCCATGAGCTCACTCGCTCCGTCGATACCGGGCAGCGCAATCTGTATTTCCAGACGCTCAATAGTGGCGCTTTTTCGATGGCGGTGCTGTCTTTGGAGCTATGGAACTTGTTTGCGGAGTGGGGGGCAAGCGCTGATAACTTAAAGGCAAAAGGTGTCGCAAGGGTCGCAGTTGGTTTAATAAGCGCCGGTATCGATTCAGCAATCGCGTTTGAAATGCTGGCTTTCAAGATGAAAGAAGCCAATCGTTTCTCGGTATTTCTTCGTGCCACTCGATGGAATGTTAGTACGGCGAAGGTAGTAGGCATTCTTGGTGAGAAGCTTGGGAGCATGTTTGTCGACAAGATTGCCTATCGCCTGCTCGGTGCAGCTGCTGCCAGCGTTGTCATGATGTTCGTTTGCATCATGGACGCCGTCCATGCCTGGCGTTGGGGTGATGATGCCGTCTGGGGCTATGGTGCCATGGCCGCTGGTGCTCTGTTCGGTGCCATCGCCCCCTTCTTCAGCGGTAGCAGCGCGTTGTTTGGCTTGAACCCTTTTAGCCTTGCCGCACTGCTGCTTCTCGTGATCGGCGCGGGCCTGGTTTTCTGGCTGAGCAGCACCCAGTTGGAAGACTGGCTGGAGTGCGGCCCCTTTGGCGAGAAGCAGCTCGGCTATCTGGTGAGCGATACGCAGGAGGCCTTCTATCGCCTGGTTGGCATTTTCGCCGGTATCCGCATCGCCATCGAGCCCAATCCATATTTCAAGCCTTACGCCAAGCTGGACATCAACCAGGATGCCGAGCTACGCAAGCTGGCCAGTGCCAATACCCGCATCCGCATCCGCAGCAATCTGCCTGGCCTGCTGGCCCATATGGGCGACGTCAACATCGAAGCCCATACCCGCTTGCGCAGCAGTGAAATACGCTATCGCGGTAACGGCGAACCTTTTCCACCAACAAGCGAGGTGCAAAACCCTGATCCAGTGGCTCAGCGCATACTGCCCGATGGCCGGGAGCTGTATATGGACACACCGCTGGCCCGACGCTGGACGGGTAATCTGCGCCACACCAGTCTGTATCACGAATGGCAGGTACGGACACAATTGCGCCTGGCGCTGGATACCGGTGAAAAGGACTGCCGACCCGGCGCACTCCTCTGGCTATTCCCAGCACCACCGATCAGAGGCGGCAAGGTGGATGCAACCAAGGCACCAGCCGCAAACTTCAACCAGACCGACGTTCCGTTCTGGGCCGATGAGAAGACCCATGCTGAATCCTGACCCTTTCTACAGCCCCGGTGCCTACGACCCGGAACAGATTCCTGACCAGCCGCCAGCGGAAAAACAACCCTGGCTACGCCGCTTTGGCAGCGTGCGCCTGCCTTGGGGTAAAACTCAGGATCTGGTTCCAATCGATATATTGAACAATTCGAAACCCAGCGAACTGCGCCTGGTAGAGTCAGTTAAAAAAGAGAAAGCGGAGCAGCTAGAGCAAGGCATATATGTCCCCAAACTACTGGAGCATTTAGACCTGCACGCTCGTATGGATAATGAAAAGGTCAGGCATGCACAACTGCCGGCAAGCTCAAAATTTTGGATATACATACAGATATTTGGGAAGGGTGGACTTATCATTCTCTCCCCATTTATTTTCTTTTCCTGCTTGGCGGTAGCCTCAATTATGGAGGGTGATTATCTATCTTCATTTTTTGAGGTTTTGTTCGAGGTGTCTGTCTATTTTATTTTTCCGCCGCTGATAATGTGGGGAGTAGGTTCACTTATAATCAACCACTTCCCCAAACTCTGGATAAAACCCTCCAGAGGCCCACTCTGGGAATTCAACCGCCGTACCGGGCTGGTCACCGTCTTCGATTACGATAATAACGGCGAATACAAGAAGAACGGTAGCATCGGCGAAAAGATCGCGCCGTTCTACGAGTTCGATGCCTATATCACCACCACACCGGACCGTCAGGGCCTGCCCAACAACGTGCTATGCGTCGTCCATCGCTACCAGGATATCTGGATCAATATGGCCAACTTTGTTGGCCCAAGCGGCAGCACCTCCGTGCCCTGCGCACTCTGGGACTACTTGCAGAACTATATGGATATCAGCAAGCCCCTGCCGGACACCCCGGAGCTGGAAGCCTATCGCCACCTCGACCCCACCACCGCCGAACACGACAGCCAAATCGGTCGCGAACCCCGCTACTGGCGCGACATGGACGATGCAACCTTCAAGGCCAAGGTGCGCGAAATAACCGAACGCCTCCCTCAGATCAACACATTCAACCGCCCCAACCTGATGGCCCAGCATGTGAGTTATGGGTTGAGCGACAGCCGAAAATAAATCCGTCCCTTTTTCGGCACATACGTGACACAACACAACGCCTACTACGCCAGCACGGCCTATAGCCCGGCCAGCATTCCCGGCCAGCCGCCGTCGAGCGAATGCTCCTGGCTGCGCAAGCTCGGCGGCAGCCGCCTTCCCTGGGGACGCGCCCAAGAGGTGGCACCGGAAAAGATCATGACCGACCCAACGCCCGGGAGCATGCGCTTCTGGGAGCAGGCCGATAAGACGCGGGAAGAAGAAAAGGCTCTGGGTACCTATAAAGAAAGACCCATGGAAGGCATTGACCTGCACTGGGTTTATGACCACGAGCGTTATCGTTATGCAGTGTTATCCAAGCGATCGCATTTCTGAATGTATCTATGCGGGGGGGCGCGGTTTTTATTTTATTTGAGTTCTGTTCTTGTTTTATTTATTTATCTTGCCGAGCTGAGTATCGTAAAGAACGTATCTTGGCTAGAAACTACAATTTCGTTTATTCCAATGGTGTTGCTATGTCCTGGTATTCCACTAGTTTGCTGGGGCCGCGGCTCATTAGTGATCAATCACTTTCCCACCTATGGTTTAAGCCTTCTCGCGGTCCTCTCTGGGAACTCAATCGACGTACCGGCCTGGTAACCCTGTTCGATTACGACAATTACAGCGAATACAAGAAGAACGGCACCATCGGCGAGATCACCGCGCCCTTCCATGAGTTCGACGCCTACCTCGCCACCTCGCCACCTCGCCACCTCGCCGGACCGTCAGGGCCTGCCGATGAACTTCCTATACCTGGCCCATCGCTACCGCGACATCACCATCAATTTCGCCTCCCTGATGGCGCCGGACCGAATCCCGCAACCACCAATGGCCCTGTGGGACTTTTCCAGAACTACATGGATGCCAGCCGTCCCCTGCCCGACCTGCCCTGCTTCGAGAAATGCCGCTACCTCGACCCGGTGTCCGCCGAACACGACCGCCAGAATGGGGGCACCGATCCAGCCTGTCGCAAAGTTGCGAATGGATACTCAAAGCGAACAATCAACAAGACCGGAAATTGGCCACCCCGTCCCGGCAATGTTAGTTTGCCGGCCGGCCAACTGTCATTGCCGATACGCCGGCAGAGGCGGTTTCAGGCTGTATTCGGAACACTCAAGGAAAGAGCGCATGATCAAAATGGATTTTAAGATGCCGCTGGGCGCCGTCATTCACCTGCTTGCGGTGATATGGATTAGCGGGGAACCCCGCTACGAAGGCCTTTTCGTCTGGATGCTGCCATTTCTGGCGTTGAACATCCTCGGCATGCTGCTAGTCATCCTCGGCAAGACTAAGCCGGGCGCCATCCTATTCATCATTGGCTGCGTGCCTTTTATCCCCATCGGCGTCATCGGCATTCTCGGCGCGAAGAAATCGCTTCTGGGCATGAGCGAACCCGCGCCGCGCAACGCCTGATCCTGGCAAAGGACGACCGGCCGGCCGGCTGCCGAACATTTCACGCTGACATTGCTTTCGAGGCCAAGCTGCGCTGTCTTCAGACCTGAACACAGCGCGCTTGCTGCAGCACGACTAACAGCAGCACCATCCCGCCGAAAGGACAAATAGCGCCTCGTACCCAACGCCTTGGCCATCACCCCGTTGCTAGGCGTGGGCTGTAAGGCTGAGTTCAAGCACAGCGTGGCGCTGTGTTCAGTGTTCGTGATGCAGAGGTTTAGCGCACGATACACCGGACATCGTGGCGTTTCTGCTCCAACCCATCACTTTGAAAAATACATCGATTCCCTTTGCTCGCAATGCAGCACCCAGTAGATTTCCGCCGCCCCGCCCTCGCAGCCAAGGATGTTGCATGCCGCTCCTCACCTCATCGCATGTCCGCCGTTACGGCTGGCTGTCCCTGCTGGCCTCAATCGAGCTGGCAGCACCGCACGTCACCGCAGCACAAGCGTTTCCCGATCTTGTAGAGTTTTCCGCCTGGAGCCGTTCCTGGTCGGGGACGTTAGGCAGCAAGGGAGTTGAGGTGACCTTGAACCGCGCCGCCGACGGTCTCTCAGGTAGCTACTGCTATCAACCCTGTGCGGCCGAAACACGCTACCGGCTCCAACTGAGCGGACGAATAGAGGGCGAGCAAGCCGTACTCACCGAGCGTAACGTAAACAACCCGACCGTGACCACAGGCACCTGGCATGTCACATCGTTTAACGACGGCATCGCAGGCTCCTGGATTTCGTCAGCTGGCAAGCGAAAGTTGCCGCTGAAGTTGGACCGCACGCAGGACGAGCTCGAAGTCCGCTTCCCCTTTGAGATTCGCCTGCTTGCCGATGCATTGCCCGAGGAAGAGGGAGACGGATGCCCGACTCCGCCTGTGGTATTCGGTATTCGACTGTACAAGGACGGAGAGCCGGTCCAGACGCTGGCAACTGAATCCCAGGGGACCTGCAGCCTCTTCCTGCCCGAGCTCATTGACGCCAACTTCGATGGCTGGCCGGATCTGACCATTGCCGAACTCCTCCCCGCCGGGCCAAACGTTCCGCATCAGACATGGCTATACGACCCGAAGACCGGGCGCTTCGTCGATGCGCCCTCGGTGTTGCAGGGCGTCACGTCGGCCGAATTTGATCCGGCTCACCAGATGATCTACTCCTACTGGCGATCCAGTTGCTGCGAACACGGCGTCACGACCTATCGCTGGCAGGGTGACGAAGTCGTGGAAGTAGACAATCGAAGCAGTTACTTCCTGCCGGTCATGGACGGTACCACGCGTCGTACCTGCTACATCGCCCCCGCCTACGTAAAGGGCTTCATCGAGTTCCCCAGCCGGATCGAACAGACCAAGGACGGCCGACTGACACTGCACGGCATCGACCCCCAGAGCTGCGATCTCGATGAAGGTGCTTTTCTGGAGCGCACCTACATCGACATCTGGAAGCCCGCCCAGCCAGGCGAACAGCCAACCCGCCTGCGCACCGAGGAGTCCGAATGGGTAAAGACGGATACCAGCGTAGGCCCCCGATACTGTGCTGACGTGCCGTACTACGACAACGGCCATATTCGGCGCGTCGTGCTGAGCGAGCGTACCGAATGGTGCAGCCAGCAGAGTCCGGACCAGCAGTAGCTGGTTTAACCAAGGGCTAAGAGAAAGACGTCGAGCAAGCAAATCGTTCCTACAGAGCCGGGGACCTGGCGGCGGGACAGCTTCCAAGCATCTATCGCGGCAACAGAGCTCAGAGCACCAGATGGAGCCATGGCTCTCGGTAACAAGGAAAAGGGGAAAGGGGAAAGGGGAAAGGGAACAGATTTATTTCAGGACTTGTTCAGTCCAAGAAAGTCTCACATCGTTACTTTATTCATCGGCAGAACGCTCATGGCAGAGGCTATTCGCTGTCAGTCCCGTCCTGGGTAGGGGTTTCAATCCGAGTGCGTATCGAAAGCAACCTGCGTGGGATGGCCACCCTGGGTAATGACAATATCGCGCCCATAGCCAGCTGCGTAGCAGCAGTCATCACCTTAGCCATAGAGACATGGCGACTATTAGCAGCCATAGCCTAAGTCCCATCCAGCCCCTGGCTCAGCGTCTGTTCCCCGATGCCCTGGAGCTGTTCTACGAGGTGCCGCTCTCACAGAGCATGCCGCGCACACCCCCGCATCGATGGCAGACTTACACCCTGGCCGTACGCGCACAGATCATCCTGCAAGGTGAGCAGCGTACCTGGGTGTTCCCGGCGCCATCGCCAACCGATGTCCTGCGTTACGACCCTGATCAGCATGATGAACCCGACTTCAGAAAAACCAAGCAGCCCTTCTGGGCCAATGAACAGACCCACCCGGACAGCCAGCCGTAAGGATGCCCCATGACTGCCCCCTACAGCCCCAGCGCCTACCAGCCTTCGCGCATTCCCGACCAGCCGGCAGCGGTCAAGCGCAGTTGGTTGTTTCGCTTTGGCAACTCGCGCCTGCCCTGGGGGCATACCGAGGACATCGTGCCACTCAGCATGCTACGGCAGAGCAAGCCCGCTGGGTTGCGCACCCACGAGAAGTACAAACAAGACGTGGCCGCCGGGCTTCGCCAGGAAGAGAAGTTCGCGCAGCGTGATTACCACCAGATCAACGATCACGAGCGTATTCGCTATGCACCATTCTCCAAACGTACCACCTTCTGGTTTTATCTATTAGGAGGGGGGCGCTTTGTTTTTTGGGTGCTCTTGGTTCTACTACCTTTCGCGTGGTCCGTAGACGCTTACCACAGCCCCTCTGGTTTTCTACCAGGATTCTGGGATGTTGTATTGGAAACGGCCCCATGGTTTTTAGGGCCCCCTTTAGCCTGCTGGGCCATAGGCTCGCTCGTCGTTAATAAGTTTACCAACTGGGTCGTTCGACCTTCCAAAGGTCCGCTGTGGGAGTTCAACCGCCGCACCGGCATGGTTACGATCTTCGATTACGACAATATGGGCGAGTACAAACGCAGCGGCACCATCGGTGAGTTCACCTATCCCTTTCATGAGTTCGATGCCTATATCAGCAGCGGTCCCGACCGCCAAGGGCTGATCTGGCATCAACTGCATCTAGTGCATCGCTATCACGACCTGGCCATCGACCTCAGCCCCATCGTGCCCAAGGACTCCAGCATGGCTCCGCACTTCGCCGCCTGGGATTTTCTGCAGGACTACATGGACATCGGCCGCCCGCTGCCGGATATCCCGCTGTTCGAGAAACACCGCGCGAACGACCCGACCACGGCGGCACATGACCGCCGCACGGGCCGCTCCGAGCGCTACTGGCGTGATATGGACGATGAAACCTGGGAAGCGCAACTGATGCAGAATCTGGGCCGCGTCAATGCCTATGACATCACCGGCCGCCTCAACCTGATGGATCGCCATGTGCGTTATGCCGATTGATTGCACCCCATGACTGCCCACTACAGCCCCAGCGCCTACCAGCCGGCGCGCATTCCCGACCAGCCAGCAGCGACCAAGCGCAGTTGGTTGTTCCGCTTTGGCAGCTCGCGCCTGCCCTGGGGCCATACCGAGGACATCGTGCCCCATAGCATGCTGAGCCATACATCCCCCGCCGGTCTGCGAGATGTCGAACGCTACGAGCATGCGCTGGAAACAGGGGAGGAGCAACGAGAAGCCTACGAACTGCTGGATTACCACCAGGTCATCGATCACGAACGCTATCGACATGCTTCACTCTCCAAACGCAGCCTGTTCTGGTTTTATCTATGGGTAGGGGGGCGCTTTGTTTTTTGGGTGATGGCGATTTTTCTACCATTGACCTGGCTGGTAGGTGCTGCTGCTCTAGATGACGAATATCTCTCTAACTTACTGGCAATCATCAAGGAAACTGCATGGACTTTTTTAGTCCCCCTCGCCTGCTGGGCCATAGGCTCCCTGGTCGTTCACAAGCTGACCAACTGCGTCGTTCGCCCTTCCAAAGGCCCGCTGTGGGAGTTCAATCGCCGCACCGGCATGGTCACTATCTTCGATTACGACAATATGGGCGAGCACAAACGCAGCGGCACCATTGGTGAGTTCTCCTACCCCTTTCATGAGTTCGATGCCTATATCAGCAGCGGCCCAGACCGGCAGGGCCTGATCTGGCATCAGTTGCATCTGGTGCATCGGTATCACGACCTGGCCATCGACCTCAGCCCCATCGTTTCAAAGGACTCCAGCATGGCGCCGCATTTCGCCGCCTGGGACTTTCTGCAGAACTACATGGACACCAGCCGCCCACTGCCGGATATCCCGCTGTTCGAGCAGCACCGCGCACAGGATCCGGTAACAGCCGAACATGACCGCCGTACGGCTCGCCCCGAGCGCTATTGGCGCGATATGGACGACGAAACATGGGACGCGCGGCTGACGCAGAATCTGGCACGGGTCAACGCTTACGACATCACTGGCCGCCTTAACCTGATGGCTCGACATGTGCAATATGCCGACTGACCTGTGACATCCGCGAAAAAACCCAAAGAACGCACTCATGACTGCCTACTGCAGCGCAAGCGCCGGCCTACAGCGCCACTGGCCATCAATCTAATGGGCGGCATGCTTCACCGCCCAAGCTGCGCCGCAGCAGGTGAGGCAGGTCATGTCAGTACACAGTTGGACAGGCATCTAGCGCAACAGCTCTAACTCATGCAGCCCTACTCCGGCACCTCCACACACACATGAATCGCATCATGCCGCCAATACTCCATGTCGCAGTCGATGATTCGCTCATGCTGATCCCGATTGAGGCGGGTGATGCGCAGGGCTGGGCTGCCGGGGGCGGTGCGCAGGGTGGCGGCGGCTTCGGCGTGGAGGGCGGTGGGGACCATGTCGAAGCGGACGCGGCCGTAGTGGATGCCGTATTCGCTGGCATAGAGCTCTGTCAGTGAGCGGGTCAGGTCGTAGTCAAGGATGCCTGGAAAATAGACGGGGTTCAGGTAGTGCTCGACGTAGAGCACTAGGCGGCCGTCGATGCGTCGGGCGCGGCGGATCTGGATAACGCTCGATAAGGCCGCAAGCTCCAACCGTGAACAGATATCTGCAGTAGCCGGTTGCAGCCTTGCAGACAGCACTTCGGTTGCTGGCAACCGTCCTTGGTCGCCCACCATCGCGTGAAAGTGGCTACGCACCAGCGGGTTGTAAAGAACTCGTGGCGGCGAAACGAACCAGCCGCGTCGGTCTTCGCGGTAGATCATGCCCAGGGACTCCAACTGCCCCAGCGCTTCGCGTAGCGTGATGCGAGTGGTGGCGAACAGTTCACTTAGCTTGCGTTCGGAGGGGAGCTGCCCCCCCGGCTGAAGCAAACCGTGCCCAATCTGCTCCTGAAGCGAACTGCAGATCGCAGTCACCGTCCGCGGCACTTCATCACGCATCGTCTCTACTCATCTGGACTAGTCCAAGAGCCAAAAGGGGGCAGATTTGCCTCCGCTTGCCTGGCTGATGCTCGATGAGGCTAGTGGGTAAGGATGACTGCCGCATGACAATGCAGCGACAGCATCAGGCACGGGTATCCGAATAGCGATTTGCTCGGGCGCAAAGAAATTGATGAAAGCCCCTCCAGGCGAGGCTTTGCAGGTGAGCTAGGCTTGCTACGGCACCCCAGCCGCAGTGTCGCCCGTCAGGCGATGGCGGAGGTAACGACATCAAACTGTCACCTGCACCCCCTAATTTGGCTCGCATCCTGCTGATCTAGACCAATGACCTGCGTAAGGAGCTTCTGATGAAACGACTGCTGCTGGCTTCACTGCTGGGAACAGCGATCGCCCTGGTGACCTCGGCGAATGCTGCACAAACGGACCTGAAAAGCCTTGAAGACGCGGCTCGCGCCGAAGGCGAGGTCAATAGCGTTGGCATGCCGGACAGCTGGGCCAACTGGAAGGACACCTGGCAGGACCTGGAAAAGAAGTACGGCCTCAAGCACATGGATACCGACATGAGTTCGGCTCAGGAGATCGCCAAATTCGCCGCTGAGAAAGATAACGCCACAGCCGACATCGGTGACGTCGGCGCCGCGTTCGGGCCCATTGCTGTCCAACAGGGCGTTACCCAGCCATACAAGCCGAGCACTTGGGAGCAGATCCCCGAGTGGGCCAAGGACAAGGACGGCCACTGGATGCTGGCTTACACCGGCTCCATCGCTTTCATCGTCAACAAGCAACTGGTCAAGGAAACGCCGTCTTCATGGGCTGAGCTAAAGGAAGGCAAGTACAAGGTCGCCATCGGGGACGTCAGCGCTGCGGCTCAGGCCGTCAACGGTGTACTGGCCGCAGCCATCGCCAACGGCGGGGACGAGAAGCACATCCAGCCAGGCCTGGATTACTTTGCCGAAATCGCGAAGCAGGGCCGCCTGTCGCTGTCGAACCCGACGATCCAGACGCTCGAGCGCGGAGAAGTGGAAGTCGGTGTGGTCTGGGACTTCAATGGCCTGTCGTACCGCGACCAGATCGACCCTAGCCGCTTCGAAGTGGTGATCCCCTCGGATGGCTCGGTGATTTCCGGCTACACGACCATCATCAACAAGTGGGCCAAGCATCCTAATGCTGCCAAGCTCGCCCGCGAATACATCCTCTCCGATGCCGGGCAAATCAATTTGGCCAAGGGCAATGCCCGTCCGATTCGTGCCGAGCATCTGACGCTCCCCGCCGAGGTGCAGGCCAAGCTGCTGCCGAACGAGCAGTACGCCAAGGTCAAGCCAATCGAAGACGCTGAAGCCTGGGAAGCGACGTCGAAGGCCCTGCCACAGCAGTGGCAGGAAAACGTCATCATCGAAATGGAGTGATCCGCAGCCAAAAGGCCAGATCGTAGGGTTACGAGCGGTGTACCGCGTCAGCTCGCCAGCGTGTGGGCTGACGCGGAACGCAGCCCACTCCTGATAGGAAAAGTCCAATGAGCAAAGCCATCCTCGTTGTGCTCGACGGCCTCGGCTACCAGGTCGCAGAGCACGCGCTCGGGCATCTGCAGGCTTATTGCCTGGCCGGACGAGGAGCGCTGTACCGCTTGCAATGTGAGCTACCTGCGCTGTCCCGGCCGCTGTACGAATGCATCCTGACCGGCGTGCCACCAATCGACAGCGGCGTCGTACATAACGACGTGGTGCGGCTGTCCACCGAGCGCAGCATCTTCCATTACGCCCGCGACGCCGGTTTGAGCACAGCCGCCGCGGCCTATCACTGGATCAGCGAACTCTATAACCGCGCCCCTTTCCAGGCGGCACGCGACCGGCACAGCGAGACGCCCGAACTACCGATCCAGCACGGGCATTTCTATTACGAGGACCACTATCCCGATTCGCACCTGTTCGCCGACGCGGAGAGCCTGCGGCTGCGACATAACCCGGATTTCCTGCTGGTGCACCCGATGAACATCGACGACGCCGGCCACAAGTATGGCCTGGACTCGTCTCAATACCGCAACGCCGCACGCCGCGCCGATATCCTGCTCGCCGAATACCTGCAGCGCTGGTTGGATGACGGTTATCAGGTTCTGGTTACAGCAGATCACGGCATGAACAACGACCGCTCGCACAACGGCCTGCTTGCGGAGGAACGCGAGGTACCGCTGTTCGTGCTGGGCTCGGCCTTCAGCCTCGACCTTTCAGCCCAGCCCAGGCAGACCGAGTTGTGCGGCACGGTGTGCCAGCTGCTCGGTGTGCCGCACGACAAGCCACTGTGCCCGGCGCTGCTGAAATGACAGCGCGGCTGGAAGACAACCTCAAGACCGCGGCCATCCGAGACGGCGCCAGCCTTACCGCGGCAAGCAGGCGAGCACCGCGCGGCAAATGGCTGGCGCTGCTGTGCCTGCTGCCGTTCGCCGCTTTTTTTCTCGCGTTTCAGATTGCCCCGCTGGTATGGGTAACGCTCAACAGCCTGAACACCGCGGATGGCTGGGGCCTGGCCAACTTTCAGAAAGTCTTCGGCTCGAAGTTCTATCTGCAAGCCATCAAGCACAGCCTGCAGATCGCCTTTTGGTCGAGCCTGTTCGGTATCGTAATTGCGATCCTGGGTAGCTACTCGTTGCGCCAGGTCGATTCGAAGTTGCGTGACTTCGTCATGGCCTTTTCCAATATGACCAGCAACTTCGCCGGCGTTCCGCTGGCTTTCGCCTTCGTCATCCTGCTCGGCTTCAACGGCGCACTGACGATCCTGCTCAAGCAGGCCGGGATCATCGAAGATTTCAACCTCTACTCCAAGACCGGCCTGATCGTGCTCTACACGTACTTCCAGATACCGCTGGGTGTGCTGCTGCTCTACCCCGCCTTCGATGCATTGCGCGAGGACTGGCGTGAATCGGCATCCCTGCTGGGTGCGGGGACCTGGAGCTACTGGCGCTATATAGGCCTGCCGGTATTGACGCCTGCACTTCTGGGCACCTTCGTCATCCTGCTGGCCAATGCGCTGGGGGCCTATGCAACCGTTTACTACCTCACCACCGGAAACTTCAACGTATTGCCGATCCGCATCGCGGCGATGATTTCCGGAGACATTTCCCTCGATCCGAACATGGCGAGCGCGTTGGCGATGGTGTTGGTTGGATTGATGGGCGTGATCACCGTGGCGCATCAGTTGCTGCTCAGGAGGAGCTACCATGCGAGCCGCTGAAGCGAAACGCGGTGCGCTGTACCACCGCATGGTGGTCTGGCTGCTTTTCCTAATCCTGCTGTTACCACTGGCCGCGACCTTTCTCTACTCGATCTCCAGCAGCTGGTCGGCAACCATCTTGCCGGACGGATTGACCTTCGACTGGTATCTGCAGCTATGGAGTGAAGAGCGCTTCCTGCGTGCGTTCGCGCAGTCGCTGCTGGTCTGCCTGGGTGCCCTAGCGCTGGCGGTGGTGCTGATACTGCCGCTTCTGTTCGTGGTGCATTATCACTTCCCCAAGCTCGACGGGCTGATGAACATCCTGATTCTGCTGCCGTTTGCTGTGCCGCCGGTGGTGTCCTCGGTCGGTTTGCTGCAGCTGTACGGCTCGGGCCCGCTGGCAATGGTCGGGACGCCATGGATCCTGATTGGCGCCTATTTCACCATCGCGCTGCCATTCATGTACCGGGCGATCAGCAACAACCTGCAGGCAATCAATCTGCGCGACCTGATGGATGCTGCCCATCTGCTCGGCGCCAGCACCTGGAAGGCGGCGTTTCTAGTGGTGCTGCCGAATCTGCGCAAGGGGCTGATGGTGTCGCTGTTCCTGTCGTTCTCGTTTCTGTTCGGCGAGTTCGTCTTCGCCAACTTGCTGGTCGGCACGCGCTACGAAACCTTGCAGGTTTATCTGAACAACATGAAAAACAGCAGCGGCCACTTCAACAGTGCGCTGGTGATTTCCTACTTCTTCTTCGTGCTCGTGTTTACCTGGGCTGCAACCCGGTTGAGCCGAAACCAGCCCTGAAGTGCCGGCTTTACGAGAGGGGCTGATCGGGGTCGGAGTTATTGGACGGCGGCTGAAGCGCCCCAGACGGCACAGCAGCGTGGCGACTGAACCGAGCAGCGCATTGCCCACCCTTTTACGGCGGACCACGAACACCGCTGCGGTTATTCGAGACAGGAACATTCATGAGCTACCTCAGCATCCGCAACCTGCACAAAACCTATGGTGACACCCAGGTCTTCAGCGATATCGATTGCGAGATTGCCAAAGGCGAGCTGATCACCCTGCTCGGCCCGTCTGGCTGTGGCAAGTCCACGCTGTTGCGCTGCATCGCCGGGCTCACCGAGGTGGATGGCGGGCAGATCCTGCTGGACGGCGAGGACCTGGTGCCAGTTGCACCGCAGAAGCGCCAGATCGGCATGGTCTTCCAGAGCTACGCGCTGTTTCCCAACATGACGGTGGAGCAGAACGTTTCCTTTGGCCTGCGCATGCAAAATATCGCAAAGGACGAAAGCGCCAGACGGGTGGCCGAGGTGCTGGCAATGGTAGAGCTCGGCGAGTTCGCCCGCCGCTACCCGAGCCAACTCTCGGGCGGACAATGCCAGCGCGTAGCACTGGCGCGCTCTCTGGTCACGCGCCCACGGCTGCTGCTGCTCGACGAACCTCTCTCGGCGCTGGATGCGCGGATCCGCAAGCATCTGCGCGAGCAGATCCGCGCGATCCAACAAGAGCTGAAGCTGACCACTATCTTCGTCACACATGATCAGGAAGAAGCACTGACCCTCTCAGATCGCATCCTGCTGATGAACGCCGGACGCATCGTCCAGAGCGCGGACGCCGAAACCCTCTACACCGCGCCCGTCAGTGCCTTCGCCGCCGGTTTTATCGGCAACTACAATCTGCTCACCGCTGATGTGGCTTCACGACTGTTGCAACGTCCGATCGATAAGCAGGTGGCGATCCGCCCTGAAGCCATTGCCTTGGCAAATACGGTTGGGGGCAGCGAAGGGATCGCCGCAGTCATCAAAAGCCACAGCCTGCTCGGCAATGTGATCCGCTACCGCGTCGAGGTACGCGATGTCGAGCTGCTGGTAGATGTACTTAATCGCTCTGCTGCTGATCTCTATCCCCACGGCCGCCACGTAAGCCTTACCATCGACGCTTCGGCAATTCATGAGGTGGCTTGATGGCATTGGCAATTTTTGACCTGGACGAAACCCTGATCGACGGCGATTGCGCCAGCCTGTGGGCCCATGAAATGGCCAAGATCGGCTGGGTGGACGGGGAATCTTTTCTGCGCAAGGACGCCGAGCTCATGGCCGAATACGCCTTTGGCCGGCTGGCGATGGAGGACTACATGGCCTTCAGCCTGGCTCCGCTCGTAGGCCGCACTGCCGACGAGGTCGCCCATGTGGTCGAGCCCTTTGTCGAGGATGTCATCGAGCCGCTGATCTACAGCGACGCCATGCGCCACGTTGCCGAACACCGCAAAGCCGGCGACCGCGTGCTCATCATTTCCGCTTCAGCAGAGTTTCTGGTGAAGGCAGTGGCTGCACGGCTTGGCATTCAGGATGTGCTGGCTATTCAACTGGAAGAACAGCATGGCTTCTACAGCGGGAAGACGCGCGGCGTGCTCAGCTACCGAGAAGGCAAAGCCACTCGACTGTGGGCGTGGGCGGCAGAACAGGGCGAATCGGTGCAGAACGCGCACTTCTATTCGGACTCGATCAATGATCTACCGTTGCTCGAGCAGGTCACCTATCCCCATGTGGTAAACCCCGACCCGCTCCTGCGGGAGCAGGCAGAGGCCAGAGGCTGGCCGCTGCTGGCCTGGAGATAAGCCCAAGGGGCCGATTCAGGCCCCAGCATTCAATGGCAGCAGCACGCGGAACACTGCGCCTTTCCCTTCTTCGCTCTCGACCTGAATGCATCCCTGGTGAGCCTTGACGATCTGCTCGGCGATGAACAATCCAAGACCAAGTCCTGCACTGCTTTCACTGCCTTCGGCTCGTTCGAACTGACAGAAGATCCGCTCAAGGCTCTTTGAACTGATGCCGATTCCCTGATCCCGCACCTCCACGCACGCCGACTCGCCTTGGCGTGAAACCGATACCTGCACAGGTTTGCCAGCGCCATAGCGCATGGCATTGGTCAGCAGGTTGGCCACAACCTGCTCGATGCGGAATTCGTCCCATACGCCGATCAATGACTCGGGACGCTGGAACAACAGTGGACAACCACTGGCTTCCATTTGCGGCGCGAAGTTCTCGACCATGCTGGCGACCAGCTTGCCGATATCCACTTCGGTGGGGCGGATGGACAGTTTGCCGGTGCGGATACGCGACACGTCCAGCATGTCATCGATCAGGCGGATCAGGCTTTGCACCTGTCGCTCGTCCTTGTCGACCATATGCCGCAGTTTGTCTTCGGTGAAGGCGGCGAGGTTGTTGCGTCCGAGCTGCAATTTGCGCAGCTGTACTTCAAGAATGAGGGTATTGAGCGGCGTTTTCAGTTCATGGGAGACGATGGACATGAAGTCGTCTCGCATGCGCACCGCATCTTCCAGTTCGGCCTTGGTCCTACGTAGCTCATTGAGCAGGACTTCCTGCTCCCGACGGCTGCGCTCGAGTTCTTCGAGCTGGCGAGCCATCCGCTTGCGGTTGCGATACAGGTCGACGAATACGCTGACCTTGCTACGCACCGCATGGGTATCCAGTGGCTTGTGCATGAAGTCGACAGCGCCGGTTTCATAGCCCTTGAACGCGTAATTGAGCTCTCGGCCGGCAGCGCTTACAAAGACGATCGGGATCTGCTTGGTGCGTTCGGTGCCACGCATAAGCTCAGCCAATTGAAAACCGTCCATGCCTGGCATCTGCACGTCGAGGATCGCCAGCGCGAATTCGTGTCTGAGCAGCAGTTCAAGCGCTTGCTCGGCCGACTCTGCCTGGTGCACGCGAATGCCCGGCGCCTTGAGCAGCGCATCCAGTGCCAGCAGATTCTCCGGCAGATCATCGACGATCAGCAGGTTCGCTTCATCCGTTTGGTCAGACATGAGTCACTCCAGTTCGCGCAACAGTCGATGGATATCACGCAAGGGCAAAATGAAATCCGGCGCAAAGCGCTGGAGTGCTGCAAGTGGCATGGTAGCGACCTCGGCTTCGCCGGGATCCTGAACAACTGTCAACCCGCCGGCCTGCCTGATCGCATCAAGCCCGGCCGCCCCGTCTTCATTGGCGCCTGTCAGCAATATGCCGGCAACCCGTTCCCCCCAAACATCGGCCGCCGACTCGAACAGCACGTCGATCGAAGGCCGTGAAAAATGCATCGCATCGTCCTGGCTGAGCGACAGACTCAAGTCGCTCTCGACCAGCAGGTGGTAACCCGGAGACGCAAAATACAGGGTTCCGCCGCGCACCGGTTCCTTATCACCCGGTTCTGTGACGCGCAGGTCCGTCTTGCGCTGGAAGATTTCCACCAGCTGAGTGGGCCCCGTGCGCGGCACGTGCTGGACCATCAACAGCGGCAAACGGTACTTAGCCGGCAGCCCTGTCACCAATGCGCTGAGCGCCGCCAGCCCGCCAGCCGACGCGCCAATCACCACAGCATCGACGGGACGTCCGGACAGCTTGGCGAAAGCATCATGGGCCGTGCTGGTCATAGCTTGCGGAAGATCCGTTCCTGCTTGTCGAAGGCCTCGAAGCGCTCGGCATAGCCTGAGAATTCGACGGTTTCCTTGCTGCCGAGACCCAGAAATCCTCGGTGACAGAGCGACTCGCGGAACAGTCCGAAGGCGCGATCCTGCAAAGGCTTGTTGAAGTAGATCAACACATTGCGACAGGAAATCAGCTGCGTCTCGGCGAAAACGCTATCTGTAGCAAGGCTGTGATCAGCGAAAGTCACCCTATCTTTCAAGGACTTATCCATGATTGCGGAGTCATAGGCGGCCGTATAGTAATCGCTCAGGCTGCACTTGCCACCGGCACGTTGATAATTGCCGGTGTACTGCCGCATGTGGTCTATGTTGAAGATCCCTTGGCGTGCGCGCTCAAGCGAACGTGGGTTGATATCGGTGGCGTAGAGAATGGTGCGATCCAGCAAGCCCTCTTCCTTCAGCAAGATTGCCATGGAATAGACCTCCTCCCCAGTGCTGCAGCCGGCAATCCAGATCTTCAGCGACGGGTAGGTGCGCAATACCGGCACCACCTGTTCGCGAAGCGCCAGGTAATAGCTGGGGTCGCGAAACATCTCGCTTACCGGAATGGTGAGGAACTGCAGCAGGTCCATGAACGCTTGTGAGTCATAGAGAATCTTGCGCTGCAGCTCCGAGATGTTCTCGCATTGCATCTGCTTGAGCGCCAGCAGTACCCGCCGCTTGAGCGAGGCGCTGGAGTAGTCCCGGAAATCGTAGCTGTAGCGCAGGTAGATCGCTTCGATCAGCAGCTTCAGTTCGATGGCCTGATTGCGGTCTGGCATGTCAGAGCAGCTCCACCTTCGGTAGCCACACACGAATCAGCGAGAACAGTCGGTCAAGGTCGATCGGCTTGGCCAGATAATCGTTGGCACCGGAGCGCAGGCAACGGTCCTGATCATCCTTCATGGCTTTGGCGGTCACGGCGATGATCGGCAACTTGGCAAAGCGCGGGTCCTTGCGGATTTCCTGCATGGCGGTAAAACCGTCCATCTCCGGCATCATGATGTCCATCAGTACCAGATCGATATCGCTGACGTTCTGCAGCTGGGCGATGGCCTCATGGCCGTTGCGGGCGATCTCGATCAGCGCGCCCTTCTGCTCCAGCGCGCTGGTGAGGGCGAAGACGTTGCGCACGTCGTCGTCCACCACCAGGATCTTGCGGCCCTCGAACGCCTTTTCGCGGCTGCGCACGCTCTTGAGCATCTTCTGCCGCTCCGGCGGCATGTCGGACTCGACCTTGTGCAGGAACAGCGTGACCTCGTCGAGCAGGCGTTCCGGTGAACGTGCGCCCTTGATGATGATGGAGCGCGAATACTTCATCAGCGCCGCTTCCTCGTCACGGGTCAGGTTGCGCCCGGTGTAGACGATCACCGGAGGGAAGGAGCAGATATCCTCGCGCGCCATGCGTTCGAGCAGCTGGTGGCCGTCCATGTCCGGCAGTTTGAGATCGATGATCATGCAATCGAAGACGGTCGAACGCAGCAGCTCCAACGCCTGCTCACCGAACTCCACGGCGGTGATTTCGATATCCACATCCTCGATCAGGCGCGACACGCTTTCACGCTGACGTGCGTCGTCCTCCACCAGCAGGATGCGTTTGACCTTCTGCGCCAGTTTGGCTTCAAGGCGGCCGAAGACCTCCTTGAGATCTTCGCGGGTGGTCGGCTTGGTTGCGTAACCGATCGCGCCCATCTGCAGCGCGGCTTCCTTGCGATCTTCAACGGACACGATATGTACCGGGATATGCCGGGTGATCGGATTTTCCTTGAGGCGTTCGAGCACGGTCAGCCCGGAATGGTCCGGCAGGCGCATGTCGAGAAGGATGGCGTCGGGTCGATACTGGACGGCGGTATCGAAGCCGTGGTCAGCATTGTGTGCGATCAGGCAGCTGTATTTGAGCTCGTGAGCCAGGTCGCGGAGGATGCTGGCGAACTGTGGCTCATCCTCGATGACCAGCACCGACCGTTCACTGAAGGGAAAGCCGCCGCGATCATCGCTCACCGTGGGCAGGGCGTACTCACGGGCAGGCTCGATGCGCTGGGTTGTGGGTGGCTCAGCGGCGGCAATCGCCGCGACTGTCGGCTGGGTCGGCGCGGGGATGATTTCCTCCGACTCGTCCGCCTGCGGCTCGGTGTAGTTTTCCGGCACGATCAAGGTAAACACGCTGCCTGCGCCCGGCTCGCTGCTGACCTCGATGGTGCCACCCAGCAACTGCGCCAGCTCCCGGGAAATCGACAGGCCCAGCCCGGTACCGCCGTAGCGCCGATTGGTGGTGCCGTCAGCCTGTCGGAATGCTTCGAAGATCACTTGCTGCTGGTCCGATGGAATGCCAATACCCGAGTCGTGGACCGCAAAGGCCATGTGCTCGTTATCACGACGCGACACCCGCAGCTCTACTGAACCCTTCTCAGTGAACTTGAATGCGTTGGAGAGCAGGTTCTTGAGGATCTGTTCCAGACGCTGGCGATCGGTGTAGAGGCTAGATGGCAAACCCTCGTCCAGCACCACATTGAACTGCAGCGACTTCTCCAGCGCCTGGGCGAGGAAGAGGCTTTTCAGGCCATCGACCATACGAGTCAGGATGAGCAATTCAGGGCGCACATCCAGCTTGCCCGCCTCGACCTTGGAGATGTCCAGGATGTCGTTGATCAGGTTGAGCAGGTCATTTCCGGCCGAGTAGATCGAGCGAGCGAACTGCACCTGATCGTCATGCAGATTGCCTTCCGGGTTGTCGGCCAACAGCTTGGCAAGAATCAACGAGCTGTTGAGTGGCGTGCGCAGCTCATGGGACATGTTGGCGAGGAATTCCGACTTGTAGCGGCTGGCCCGCTGCAGCTCATCGGCGCGCTCTTCGAGCATCAGCTGCACCTCGTGCAGGCGGTTGTTCTTGAGATCCACCTCGTCACGCTGTCGGGCCAGCTGCTGAGTGTGCTCGGCGAGCTGCTCGTTGGTCTGCTCGAGCTCGGCCTGCTGCTCTTCCATGTGCGCCTGGGATTCACGCAGGGCATTGGATTGCTCTTCAAGCTCTTCGTTGGCCGCGCGCAACTCTTCCTGCTGCACCTGCAGCTCTTCGTTGAGCTGCTGCGTTTCGGCCAGCATGCGCTGTAGCCGCTGGCGGTAACGTGCCGCCTCGATAGCCGAACCGATGTTATCTCTGACCCGGCTGAGCAGCTCGCTGTCCTCATCACGCAGTGGCCTCAGGAAGGCGACTTCCAGCACTGCGTTGAGCATTCCGCTGTCTTCGACCGGGAAGATCAGTACTGAGGTGGCTTCAGCGCTACCCAGCGCCGAGCTCACTTTCAGGTAACCCGGCGGCAGGTTGTCCAGCCGCATCACACGACGCTCAAGCGCGGCCTGGCCTACCAGCCCCTCGCCAATCTCCAGCGTGCGGTCACTGTTCAGCCTGTCCTTGTCCCAGCCGAACTCTGCCACCCGCCGCAACTTGCTGTCCTGCGTGACGTACAGCGCGCCTACTGCCACATCGAGATAACGCGCGAGAAAGGTAAGCACGTTCTGGCCAAGGGTCGGCAGGGCCTGCTCGCCGATCAGCGATTCGCTGAGCTGGGTTTGACCGGTGCGATACCAGGCCTGCTTTTCCAGCGCCGCGGCGTGGGCCTGCTGCTGTTGAAGCGACGCAGCATAACTTTCAGAGAGGCTGAACAGATCGCGCCGCCCGAAGTAAACCAGCAAGCCGCTGAAAATCAGACTGAACAGTAGAAAGCTGCCGACGAGTATGGTGGTGATGGTTTCCGATGTATCCGTGCGCTTGGCCCGGGCCTCACGTTCGTGAGCAATCAATTCGTTGAGCTGACGGCGTTGTTCCTCTTTCAGCTCAAGCCCCCGCTTGCTGCGCACGTATTCGACGATAGGCTCGCCATTGGCACGGCGTGCAATTGCCTCCTCAGCAAAGCCCACCCACTGCTGGTGCAGGCGACCGATGCGCTCAACACGATTCAGCTGGACCGGATCATCGCTCGCGTACTCCTTGAGTTGGGCCAGCAGCTCGTTGAATACGGGCAGTTCGTTTCGATAGGGCTCGAGAAACACCTCCTCCCCTGCAATGAGGTAACCCCGCATCGAGGCCTCGAGGTCGCCCGTCACCTTCAAGACATCATGGGCATACGCAACGCCCGCCACAGAGCGCTCGACCCAATGGCTGACGTTGAGCAGGAAATAGACGATGGCACTGAAGAAGAAGGCGCTGAGAAAGCCAACGCCAAGCGGCACCGCCACATTGCGATTGAGGATGCGCTTGAAATTATTCTGATCGATGAAAGAGTCGCCCATCTGGTTCCTTCCCAGGCCCTGTGCCAAGACAGAGACCCACGGCAGCGCGGGCAGTTGCGTCGCTGTCAAGCGCACGCTCCGATCCCGTCAAGTTCAAGGTGATTCGCGTGAGATGCCGCCAGACACGCAGTCGACCGGGGACTTTACACCGCCTCGCTTGCAAGCACAAAAAAGCCCGGCTGATTGGCCGGGCTCGGTGCCGCATCTGGCGACTCAGCGGCGAGCGATGACCCATACCGCATGAATGATGCCCGGGATGTAACCGAGCAGGGTCAGCAGGATGTTCAGCCAGAATGCGCCACCCAGGCCGACTTGCAGGAAAACGCCTAGCGGTGGCAGCAGAATCGCGATGATGATGCGGATCAAGTCCATTGTGGTTCCCCTTTGGTCTGGTTTTGCCGTGCAGGCTTACTGTGAATCGACCGGGTTGCCGGATAGGGGTTCACTTATACGCTGCAATAGCGCAAGGGTTCGAGAGGCAGGCAGCATCGACAGCCTGCCTGGAGCAGAGGCGGCCACCGCCGTCAGGCAGTGGCCGTGAAATATCCGGTAGCGACCGTTTGA
The DNA here is from genome assembly GCF_003696365.1 of Stutzerimonas zhaodongensis. GTDB lineage: Bacteria > Pseudomonadota > Gammaproteobacteria > Pseudomonadales > Pseudomonadaceae > Stutzerimonas > Stutzerimonas zhaodongensis. The sequence goes on along the minus strand of NZ_RFFM01000001.1, from coordinate 486,845 downwards.
GTCGCCGAGGGCACCTGGGTGCATGAGAGGAGAAGACGCGGCCAACCGTGGGTCAGGTAGCTGATGCGTCGATGCCAGCAGCCTCGTGAGCCATTGGCATCGTCAGGCACTGCCTGACAGGGCTACTGTCGCAGCCAATCGACTCCCCAGCCATACGCGGAAAGTCGAACATCGACCGCTTCCCCTCCGCACAACCGTCAGGGCCGCTGGTTCGCCCTGGGTTTATCGCGCTTACGGCGAATATTGATCCACGACAGCACCGCCAAGGCCACCATTAACCCGGTCATGTTGTAGTTGCCAATCGCTGCGTATCCCAGCGCTGCCAGCGAGCAGGCCACCAAACCGACCCACCTGACATAGCCCATCAACATACGCACCGTTGCGCCGAAGCGGTCGTCGTCTTGCTGCGCCATCAGAGCGGCCCTGCCTGCATGCGTTCAAGCTCCTTGGCATCGTGACTGCAGAACAGCGTCACTTCGTTCTTGTGTTCCAGAGACAGCGTCCATAGCCGGTGCTGATTGGCCAGCCGCGCCGTCCGGTCTACTTCCATCATTCGCTGATAGAAGCGCAGTCCCGGCGTGCAGTGCCTTTCAGTCCGGCCTACCTCTTCGCGATAGAAATAGGCGTCCCCCGCGTGCAAAAGCCAACCATTGCCCGTCTGCAGCGCCACGCCGGCATGGCCGTGCGTATGCCCGGTCAGCGGAATGAGCAGAATTTCGGGCGGCAGGCCGCGCAGCTCCCGAACCGCCTGAAAACCGAACCAGGTACCACCACCTGGCTCATAAAACTGCCAGTTGCGCACCTCATCCCACTGCTGATGGCGATAACGCCGGTGGCCGAGAAAGCTCCGAGTCGTACGTGCAGCATCCATCTCCCGCTGCAATACATGCACCTGAGCGTTGGGGAAATCCTCCAACCCTCCGGCATGGTCGAAATCAAGATGCGTCAGCAGGATGTGCTGCACATCCTGCTGGCTGAAGCCAAGCTCGCGGACCTGCTCCAGCGCGGTCAAACGACGCTCGAATTTGATGTTGTTAAACGCGATGAAGAAGCTGCTGAGCCGCTTGCGGGGCTCTAGCACATCGCAGCTACCGAAGCCGGTATCCACAAGTACCAACCCGTGCCGCTCGGTCTCGATCAACAGGCAGTGACACACCAGGTGTGCAGTAAGGCCGCTGCTGGACACCATCGAACAGCTTTCCGCCAACCGGACACATGCAGCCGCAATTGAGATGATGAATGCGCATGGAACCTCCTCTGGCATCGTGCCGCTTCGCACGCCCTCAGCCCGGTGCATAGCCTGCATCGCAGCCTTGGGGCTACCGCACTACCTGCCTGGAACCCAAGCGGCAGCCGGCCAAATCAGCGATCTATGATCTGTGAGACCTGGGAGCGCAACAGAGTTCAGGTCCAACGTCCTTCCCTGATGACCTGCGACACCTGTACGGTGTTTGAAGATCGTCCGCTGGACTGGACTATTCTTTCTGGATTCGCGTGGATAACTGCTGTGTCGCCAGCACTGGAGGTCATACCCGATGCACCTTCGCCCGATCTGCCGATTCGCCTGGCTATGGATGTTGCTGCTGACATTCGCCAGCACGTCCCATGCCGCGAGCCCCGTCGCAGTGCTGCGCGTGGACGGGGTCATCGGCCCCGCCAGCGCCGACTACGTGATCAGAGGCATCAAGCAGGCACAGGAAACCGAGGCCCAGTTGCTGATTCTGGAGCTGGATACGCCAGGTGGGTTGGACACCTCGATGCGCGACATCATCAAGGAAATCCTCGCCAGCCCGGTGCCGGTCGCTACCTATGTCACTCCCAGCGGCTCGCGGGCAGCAAGCGCGGGCACCTATATGCTCTACGCCAGCCATATCGCCGCAATGACGCCTGGCACCAACCTTGGCGCAGCTACGCCAGTACAGATTGGCGGCTCTGACAGCACGCCCACACCCTCTGCCGAGGCCAAGAAAGACGACCAGCAGAGCGGCGACGCCATGAGTCGCAAGCAGATGAATGACGCGGCGGCGTATATCCGCGGCCTGGCGCAACTGCGCGAACGCAACGCCGACTGGGCCGAGCGTGCAGTGCGCGAAGCAGTCAGCCTGTCGGCCCGTGAGGCACTGGCGCAGGACGTCATCGACTACCTGGCGAGCGACCTGGACGACCTGCTCGTTCAATTGGACGGTAAGGTCATCGAGACCAGCGCTGGGGCCACTACCTTGCAGACCAGCGGCGCCATTGTCGAGCGGCACGACCCGGACTGGCGGGTACGTTTTCTGGCCGTGATCACCAACCCCAGCGTGGCCCTGATCCTGATGATGATCGGCATCTACGGGCTGATTTTCGAGTTCTCCAACCCAGGTACAGGGGGCGGGGGCGTGATAGGCGGTATCTGTCTGTTGCTGGCGATGTTTTCGCTGCAGTTGCTGCCGGTCAACTACGCCGGCGTCGCGCTGATCATCCTGGGCCTGGCGTTCATGATCGCCGAGGCGTTCGTGCCAAGTTTCGGCGTGCTGGGCCTCGGCGGGGTTGCGGCCTTCGTCACCGGCGCGATCATTCTGGTGGACACCGAAGTACCCGGCTTCGGCATTCCGCTTTCGCTCATCGGCACCCTCGGCGTCATCAGCGCCTTGGTAGTCGTCGTGATCGTCCGCATGGCCTTGAAAGCGCGTCGCCGGCCTCTGGTCAGCGGGGACAGCGAACTGATCGGCGCCCTGACACCCGTTACCGGAGTCAATACCACCGACCCGAACAGCGGATGGGTGCAATTGCAGGGTGAACACTGGCAGGTACACAGCTCGGCACCATTGCTGCCGGGCCAACAGGTGCGCGTCGTGGCCAGACGCGGGCTGCAACTGGATGTCACCGTGGCCGAGGCGCCACCAATCGATAAGAGGTGAACCATGGGTTTGGAAATGAGCTTTATCGCGGTACTGGTGCTGGTCATCGCGCTGCTTGCATCGACCTTCCGCATCCTGCGCGAATACGAACGCGGCGTGGTGTTTCAGCTGGGACGCTTCTGGAAGGTCAAGGGGCCCGGGCTGATCATGGTGATCCCCGGAATCCAGCAAATGGTGAAGGTGGATCTCCGCACCCTGGTGCTGGACGTACCGACCCAGGACGTGATTTCGCGGGACAACGTATCGGTCAAGGTCAACGCAGTGGTGTACTACCGCGTACTGGACGCCGAGAAGGCAATCATTCAGGTCGAGGATTACCACTCCGCCACCAGCCAGCTCGCGCAAACCACGTTGCGTGCGGTTCTCGGCAAGCATGACCTGGACGACATGCTGGCCGAGCGCGAGCAGCTCAACAACGATATTCAGGCCGTGCTCGACGCACAGACCGACGCCTGGGGCATCAAGGTTGCCAATGTAGAAATCAAGCATGTGGACCTCGACGAATCGATGATCCGCGCCATTGCCCGACAAGCCGAGGCGGAACGCGAGCGGCGGGCCAAGGTCATTCATGCTGAGGGTGAATTGCAGGCATCGGAGAAGCTGATGCAGGCCGCCGAAATGCTGGGTCGCCAGCAAGGTGCGATGCAGCTGCGCTATATGCAGACGCTGAGCAACATCGCCGGCGACAAGAATTCGACCATCGTTTTCCCGCTGCCCATGGAGCTGCTACAGGGCCTGGGCAACCTCACCAAGAAATCCGAGTAGAAGCCTTATGCCCTTGCGCTCAGCCGTACCCCTTGTTCGCCTGTTGTCGGTCGTCCTGCTGACGATGACGCTTGCAGCCTGTGCCGCTTTTTCCAAGCGTGACCCGCTCAACGTGCAGGTCGCGGGCATTCAGCCGCTGCCGGGCGAAGGGCTGGAACTGCGCATGGCGGTCAAGTTGCGAATACAGAACCCCAATGACATGGCGCTGGATTACAACGGCGTGGCGCTGGATCTGGAAATCAACGGGCGACGCCTGGCAAGCGGCGTTAGCGACGCGCGTGGCAGCGTGCCTCGTTTCGGCGAAACCGTGCTCAGCGTGCCGGTCACCATTTCGGCCTTCTCGGCTGCCCGCCAGGCACTCGGCCTGGCCGAGCACATCGGCCTGGATGAAGTGCCCTATGTGTTGCGCGGGAAGCTGGCCGGTGGAATGTTCGGCACCCAGCGCTTCGTTGAAAAAGGCACGTTGGACCTCAATGGCGCATTAGCCAGCCCGTACCGACGCCCGTAGATGTCGTTAGATGAGCACGCTAATTCACCGCTTGGCGAGGTAAGCGGATCGGCACGTCGAGCAAGGGACGTGCTGCGTAGTGACTCAAAGGCGATCGCGAGCAAGCTCGCCTCTACAAAAAGCGCGACGGTGGGCGGCTGACCTCTCTACTCACCTCGACGGCCTGTGTAGGAGCCAGCTTGCTGGCGATCCATGCTCCAAGGCCGCTCTGAAACCGAGCTGCCGCCTGATCGCGAGCACTTCAGCTGTCATTCAATCTACCCGGCAGTTACCTGCGCGGCAGCGATGCGCTTCGTGATTGGGATCTTCCTGCATCAACTTGCGGGTTACACCGTTGGTCCAGCCGAAGCCGTCCTGCAGCGGGTACTCGCCACCGCCTGCATGCTCGGTGCATGGCCTGAGCACGTATTTCTCCACCAACTTGCTCTCACGCTCGAACAGGTGGGAAACGATGCTCAGCCAGCGTTCTTCGATCTGTAGCGCCAACGCGTCATGCCCATAGGACTGCAGCCCGCGTATCCCGATCCACTGCAGAGGCGCCCAGCCATTGGGACGATCCCACTGCTCGCCGCTGTCGCCAATTTCGGTGGTCGATAACCCACCCGGCGCGAGCAAGCGCTCCCGTACGATTTCGGCCACCCGGGCTGCTTGTTTGTCACTTGCCACCTGCACGAACAACGGCGTCAGCGTCGCGGCAGTCAGGTTGTCGCGTGGCTGCCCAAGGCACCAATCGAAGTCGAAGTAGGCGCCGCGCTGCTCGCTCCACAGATATCGATCGATGGCGGCCAACCGGTTTGCAGCCCGCTGGGCAAACTCCTCAGCACACTCATGCCGGCCCCTGGCTTCGCTGAGCCGGGCAATCTGCCGCTCGAGCTTGTAGAGAAAGCTGTTCAGGTCCACCGGGATTATCTGAGTGGTGCGAATGCTCGATAGGCGCTGCGGATCGCCCAGCCAGCGTGAGCTGAAATCCCAGCCGGATTCAGCTCCAGCGCGTAGGTCGCGATACACCTCGTGAGCCGGCCGACTCGAGGAGCGTGCGGTTTCGATGTCTTCGAGGTAGGACTCTTCTCGCGGCGTGTCGCGCTCGTCCCAGTACCGGTTGAGCACACTGCCATCAGGCAGGCAGACACAGCGGCGATGGGTTTCGCCAGGGCGCAGCCGATCGGCCCCGTCTGTCCAGAAGGCGTGTTCCTTACGCAGCTGCGGCAGGTAATCGCTGGCGCGATGCACGCCCGATTCCTCGAACAGATCGGTCATCAGGGCGAATACCGGCGGCTGCGATCGGCTCAGGTAGTAGGAGCGATTGCCATTGGGCACGTGCCCATAGGTATCGATCAGAAAGGCAAAATTGTCCGCCATGGCCCGCAATAGCTCGCAATGTCCGCTCTCGTCCAGCCCAAGCATCGTGAAGTAGGAATCCCAGTAATACAGCTCAGTGAACCGCCCACCGGGAACCACGTAATCATGCGGTAGCGGCAACAGCGAAGAGTGTTCCGGATGCTGTTTGGGATGCCGTGTGAGTACCGGCCAAAGCCGGTCGATATGTTCGCTCAGGGAATCATTCGGGTTGGCAACGAATTCGGTCGGCTTCATTTCGTAGGTCACGAAATGTTCCTCGACGAAACCCTTGAGATCGAAGCCGGGCTCGGCGCTGCTGGCCCGATAGGCTTCCAGAATTCGCTCCGGGTGCTGACGTGGTGCGCAGTCGACGAAGGTCTTGCTGTCGGGAAATACCCGCTGCGTCTGCACTGCAATGAAGAGTTCCTGGTAGCGGTCGGCCGGGGTCATGGTGTCGGCGGCGCATACCGCATGAGTGTCGTAGTCGAAAGGGTTCAGGTCGGTATCGGTCATTGCTCGCTGTAATTCCATAGCAGGCCGCCATCTATCACCAGTGTAGTACCGGTGACGTAGTCGGCGTCGTCGGAGGCAAGGAAGGCAACCGCCCCAGCCACGTCATGAGGTTGGCCCAGGCGCTTGGCTGGTATGTTATCCAGCAGGCTTTCGAGCTTCTCGGGCTGGTTCATCAGCGCCTGATTGATTGGCGTCTCGATCGCGCCCGGGGCAACGTTGTTCACGGTGATCCCCAGCGGCGCCAGCTCGATCGCCATGTTGCGGGTGAGCATCTTCAGCCCGCCCTTGCTGGCGCAGTAGGCGCTGAAGTTGGGGAACGGCAGTTCTTCGTGCACCGAACTGTTGTTGATGATGCGCCCACCGCGACCGCTGTCACGCAGATGACGAGCAAACGCCTGGGCGAGGAAGAACGGGCCGCGCAGATTCACGTTCAACACCTGGTCGTAATCCGCCTCGCTGGCATCGAGAAAGGCCGCATGCTTCTGCACGCCGGCGTTGTTGACCAGAATGTCCAAGCGCCCCATCTGCTCCACGGCCTGCTCGATCAAACGGTAGCAATTGGCAGGCTCACCCACATCCGCGGCGATGAAGCAGGCACGTCGGCCCTCGGCCCGTACCTGTTCCAGCGTCTCGCGGGCACCTTCATCCTCCTTGCGCCCGTTGATGATCAGGTCAGCGCCTTCCCGTGCCAGGCGCACCGCAATGCCCCGGCCGATGCCTTGGGAGCTACCGGTGACCAGCGCGACCTTGTTCTGCAATTTCATCGAACACCTCATGTGGCTGTGGAGTCGCAGCGACGCCCCGATTCGTCAACGTGAGACGGGCAACAGCAGCGGGGCGTTCAACGCCGCATGTTTACGAATGCTTCAAAGCCGTCCGAGCGATGCCGCCACGGCAGACAAACACGCGTGGGCAAGCGCAAAATGACCGGCTCTCCGCTGCCCGCCTCAGGACATCCATGGCCACCGCCGATCTGCGCAAGGGTTATCTACTGGGTCTGACGACCTTCTCCATCTGGGGCCTGTTTCCGCTCTACTTCAAATCCATCGAGCAGTACGGCGCCTTGGAGATCGTCACGCAGCGCGCAATCTGGTCGGCGCTGTTCGGCACCCTCGTGTTGAGCCTGTGGAAGCATCCGGGGTGGTGGCAGGAACTGCTCGCCCACCCCAGGCGAATCGGCGTGCTGATGATTTCCAGCGTGCTGATCGCCAGCAACTGGCTGATCTACGTCTGGGCGGTCAATCATGAGCACATGCTCGAAGCGAGCTTGGGCTACTACATCAACCCGCTGGTGAATGTGCTGCTGGGGCTGATCGTATTGCGCGAGCGTTTACGCCCGCTGCAGTGGGTGGCCGTGGCGATGGCGGCCGTCGGCGTGCTCTTGCAGCTGATCACGCTTGGCGACTTCCCCTGGGTGTCGATCATCCTGGCCCTGAGCTTCGGCAGCTACGGCCTGCTGCGTAAGCAGGCACCTGTGGCAGCCCTGCCGGGCTTGGTAGTGGAAACATGGCTGCTACTACCGATCGCCTTGGGTTGGCTGTTCTTCTTCGGCTCGGGGGTGAGCACCGAATGGTCGTTCTGGAGCGATCCGCAGGCGCTCTGGCTGGTGGCGGCAGGCCCGGTGACCCTGTTGCCGCTGCTGTGCTTCAACGCCGCCGCGCGCCACCTGCCCTATTCGACACTGGGGTTCCTGCAGTACATCACGCCAACCTTGCTGTTGATCCTGGCAGTCTGGGTCTTCAACGAGCCCTTCCCCGCCGACCGCCAGCTAGCCTTCATCTTTATCTGGGCGGGCCTCGCCGTGTACAGCTACGACGCCTGGCGTGTGATGCGCAGAGCAGCTGTACGCTGAGGCGACTTATTCGGCCGGCTGCAGTTTGAGCTCCACCATCAGGTCGTCAGCGAGCGTCTCGAGATGTTGCTGCAGATCGTCCAGAGGGAGCTCAGTCGGCACCGCAAGCATGGCGTCAGCCCGAAAAAGCAGCTCGTTGGTCATCGGCGCCGGTAGCACGTCGGTGTCCAGGCTTTCCAGGTTCACACCATGGCGAGCCAGCAGCTGGGTGATGTCACGCACGATACCGGCGCGGTCATTGCCGACCAACTCCAGGTGAATCATGCGCCATTGGCGCTCCGGCTCGTCGCCACTGTGCGCGACCAGCACTCGAATGCCCTGCTGCTCAAGCTGGCGCAAGGCTTCGGTCAGGCCTGCGTGCGCCTGCGCTGGAACGTCGACCCGAAGAATCCCTGCGAACTGACCGGCCATGCGCGACATGCGGCTCTCCAGCCAGTTGCCGCCATGCTCGGCGATGCACTTGGCCACGCGTTCGACCAGTCCGGGCTGATCCTCGGCAATGACGGTTAGTACGAGATGATCCATCTGTGGCTCCTTCATAAAAATTGCGGCAGCGGGCTGCTCGCCAGGCGTGGTTGAAAGCAATGGACCACGGCCATGGCGGCCGGCTCCATAGGTATAGAACAAACGTCTGCCAAAGCCCTACAAAAATGGCGGTACCACAGCGCGTCGAGCGCCTTGCGCGAGGGCTGCCAGACGCCACGAATAGGCGCCGCCAGGCGGACTGATTTTCCAAACGGGTTCATGTAGTATCCGTCGACCCGGACTACAAGAAGACATTTGTCCGACGGATTTGAAGAAGAACCAAGTGAGGCGAGAGATGACTGAGCGCGTTCAAGTCGGTGGCCTGCAGGTCGCCAAAGTCCTGTACGACTTCGTGAACAACGAAGCGATTCCTGGTACCGGTGTCGAAGCCGATGCCTTCTGGGCGGGCGCTTCCAGCGTCATCCATGACCTGGCGCCGAAGAACCGCGCGCTGCTGGCCAAACGTGATGACCTGCAGGCCCAGATCGACTCCTGGCATCAGGCACGTGCTGGTCAGGCACACGACGCAGCGGCCTACAAAAGCTTCCTACAAGAAATTGGCTATCTGTTGCCGGAAGCTGAAGACTTCCAGGCCACTACACAGAACGTCGATGAAGAAATCGCCAGCATGGCCGGCCCGCAGCTGGTTGTGCCGATCATGAACGCGCGTTTCGCCCTGAACGCCGCCAATGCCCGTTGGGGTTCGCTGTACGACGCGCTCTACGGCACCGACGCCATCTCCGAAGAAGATGGCGCGAGCAAAGGCCCAGGCTACAACGAGATCCGCGGCAACAAGGTTATTGCCTACGCGCGTGCCTTCCTCGACGAAGCCGCTGCGCTGGAGACCGGCTCCCATGCCGACTCCACCGGCTACCGCATCGACGACGGAAAGCTGGTCGTCTCACTGAAGGACGGCAGCACCACCGGCCTGCAGAACCCTGCGCAACTGCGCGGTTTCCAGGGCGACGCCAATGCACCGATCGCCGTGTTGCTCAAGCACAATGGCATTCACTTCGAGATCCAGATCGATCCGGCCAGCCCCATCGGCCAGACCGACGCGGCGGGCGTGAAGGACGTTCTGATGGAATCGGCGCTGACCACTATCATGGACTGCGAAGACTCCATCGCTGCTGTCGATGCCGATGACAAGACGCTGGTGTACCGCAACTGGCTTGGTCTGATGAAGGGCGACCTGGTCGAGGAGTTGGACAAGGGCGGCAAGCGCATCACCCGCGCCATGAACCCGGATCGCGTTTACACCCAGGCGGACGGCAACGGCGACCTGACCCTGCACGGCCGTTCCCTGCTGTTCATCCGTAATGTCGGCCACCTGATGACCAACGATGCCATCCTCGACAAGGAAGGCAACGAAGTCCCAGAGGGGATCATGGACGGCCTGTTCACCAGCCTGGCCGCGATGCACAACCTCAAGGGCAACACCAGCCGCGCCAACAGCCGCACCGGCTCGATGTACATCGTCAAGCCGAAGATGCACGGCCCGGAAGAAGTGGCGTTCGCCACCGAACTGTTCGGCCGTGTCGAGGACGTGCTCGGTCTGCCGCGCAACACCCTGAAGGTCGGCATCATGGACGAGGAACGCCGCACTACGGTCAACCTCAAGGCGTGCATCAAGGAAGCGCGCGAGCGTGTGGTGTTCATCAACACCGGCTTCCTCGACCGCACCGGCGACGAGATCCACACTTCCATGGAAGCCGGCCCGGTCGTCCGCAAGGCGGCAATGAAAGCTGAAAAGTGGATCGCCTCCTACGAGAACAACAACGTCGACGTCGGCCTGGCTTGCGGCCTGCAAGGCAAAGCGCAGATCGGCAAGGGCATGTGGGCAATGCCTGACCTGATGGCGAGCATGCTCGAGCAGAAGATCGGCCACCCCATGGCTGGCGCCAACACCGCCTGGGTCCCCTCGCCTACCGCCGCCACGCTGCACGCCATGCACTACCACAAGGTCGACGTGTTCGCGCGCCAGGCCGAGCTGGCCAAGCGCGCGAAGGCCTCGGTCGATGACATCCTTACCATCCCGCTCGCACCAGAGACCAACTGGAGCGAAGACGAAAAGCGCAATGAGCTGGACAACAACGCTCAGGGCATCCTCGGCTACGTGGTCCGCTGGATCGACGCTGGTGTGGGTTGCTCGAAAGTGCCGGACATCAACGACATCGCGCTGATGGAAGACCGCGCCACCCTGCGCATCTCCAGCCAGCACATGGCCAACTGGCTGCGTCATGGTGTGGTCACCAAAGACCAGGTCATCGAAAGCCTCAAGCGCATGGCGCCTGTGGTGGATCGCCAGAACGCTGGAGACCCGACCTACCGCCCGCTGGCCCCGGACTTCGACAACAACGTCGCCTTCCAGGCCGCGCTTGAGTTGGTGCTTGAAGGTACCAAGCAGCCAAACGGCTACACTGAGCCGGTGCTGCACCGCCGCCGCCGCGAGTTCAAGGCCAAGAACGGCCTGTAACCCCCTCGTTGGCTGTAAAAGAAGCCGCCCTCCGGGCGGCTTTTTTATTTGCTGAACTCCGCCAAACGGCATTCAAGTTCGTACAGGGCTAACCGATAAATTGTTTCGAATGCCATCTCTAGTCACAATTTTTCTAAATAGTGGCGTTTCGCCATATCAATTCAGCTCGTAGTATCCGCCGCCTGCCGTGGAGTTGCTGCATGTTCAAGAATTTCTCGTTGACCGCCAAGCTGTCCTTGGTGCCGGCCGTTGCCCTGTTCGGGCTGGTGCTGTATGTCGGTTACACCTCGTTGCAGCTGTCCGCAACGGATTCACGTCTGGTCAGCATTGAAACGCAGAGCTATCCAACTCTGGAAAAGGCAGACGCCGTAATCTTCCAGTTTTCGCGCGTCCCCAGCTTGCTGAACAACGCAGTGGCTGCTGGCGAGTCGGGGATTCTCGACGAAGCGCGTGACGTTCTCAAAGAGGTCGATGGGCAACAGCAAGCACTGGCAGCTCTCCTCAAGGGTCAGCCGCAGCAGCAACAGGCTCTCGACAGCTGGCGCAGTGCAGTCAAGGCCTATGCGGACAACTCGCTGGATGCCTCGGCAAAACTGATTGATGGCAGCGCCTCGTTCGATGACCTGCGCCCAAGTCTGGATCGCATGGCCAGCGATCTGGCCCAGGCACAGAAACTGGCGACCGAGTTCCGCGCCGGTGCCTACGCCGACTTCCAGAATACGCTCGCCGAAACCCGTGAGGCCAACGAAAACACCACTCGCTTGGGAATCATCCTTAGCCTGGTGCTGATCGTGGTCGTGGGTGTTGGCGCCTGGCTGGTGATACGCAGCGTGATGGCCAACGTGCGCGGCGTCATCGCATCGTTGCAGTCAATAGCTCGTGGCGACGGCGATCTCACTCAGCGCGTGAACGTGAAGTCGAACGACGAAATCGGCGCGATGATCGAGCTGTTCAACGGCTTCCTCGATAAGTTGCAGCGCACAATCCGCCAGATCATCGAGGCTGCCAGCCCGCTCGGCCTGGTCTCCAAGGAGCTGTACAACCTGACCCAGGGCTCCGAAGAAAACGCCAAATCGCAGCAACACCATACTGACTCGATCACTCGCGACATCCTCACTATGACCGGCAGCATTCAAGAGGTCGCGCAACGCTCGCAGCAGGCCTCGGATGAAGCCAACTCGGCCGCACGCCAGGCCGCCACAGCGCGCGAGCACGTCGGCAGCCTGTCCAGCGGAATCAGCGATCTGGGCAACAGCGTCATGAGTGCCGTGCAAGCGATGGAGCAGCTCGAGGAAGAAACCCAGGAGGTCGGCTCGGTGCTGACCGTGATCCGCAGCATCGCGGAACAGACAAACCTGCTGGCATTGAACGCGGCCATCGAAGCCGCCCGTGCCGGCGAACAGGGTCGGGGCTTCGCCGTCGTAGCGGACGAAGTGCGCAACCTGGCGCAGAAAACCGCGGCCTCGACCGCCGAAATCCAGCAGATCATCCAGCGACTGCAAAGCAGCGCCAACACCGTGCTCAACGTCATGAACAGCAACGGCGAAAAATCACGCGCGAGCATCGAGCGCTCGGTAGAGGCGACTCAGCTACTCGAGACCATTGCGCGCACGGTCAATCAAATCGACGAACTCAATGCCGGCATCGCCCAGTTCACTCAGGAGCAGATCGGCCTTTCGAGTTCGATTCAACAGGAAACCCAAGTGTTGCAGCAGGATGCGCAAGCAACCGCCAACGGAGCCGAAGCAACGGCCCGCCTGGGCGAACAACTGGTTAGCACGGGCGATCACCTGCGTGCAGCCACGGCCCAATTCCGCGTTTAAAACCAGCTTTTAGGAGCATCTGATGACCGCAGTACGTGTTATCGGCCTGGCAGCCGTCTGCCTGGCAACCACTCAAGCGTTTGCCCTGGAACAGGGTGAACACCGCTTCAACGGCTTTGGCACCGTCGGCTTTACCCACCTGGGTGGCGAAGATGAAGGCCGCACCTATGGCATACAGGGCCAAACCAACGATTCCTGGCGCGGCGATCAGCTGTCCAAGTTCGGCGCGCAGCTGAGCTACGGCATCACTGATACCGTCGGCGTGACCGTCCAGGCCACCGCCAAAGCGCAGCAGGACGAATGGAAAGCCAACCTGGAGTGGGCCTACCTTTCCTGGCAGACCAACGACCAGCTGATGCTCCGTGCTGGCCGCCTGCGCAGCCCGGTCTACATGTATTCCGAGAGTCTCGACGTCGGCTACAGCTACCCTTGGCTGCGCCTGCCTGACGAGGTCTACAGCCAGGTTCAGGTGACCAACTACGAAGGCGTCGATGCGGTCTATACCGTTCCGCTCTCCTACGGTTCGGTCTCCGTCCAGGTTGCTGGCGGCCAGGCAAAGAATCGTGACTACTTCGCCTATGACCAGCAGTTCGATATCGACTACGGTCACCTGTTCGGTGCGAGCGTAAGCCTTAACACCAATGACTTCGGCACACTGCGCATCGGCTACGTCGAAGCAGACATCACAACTGCTGTTAGCGGCACCGTTAACAACTACCTCGTGGGCAATCCCAACGCCAACCTTCCTCTGCTGACGCTCGAGAAAGAAAAAGGCAAGTTCACCTCGATTGGCTACCAGTACGACAACGGCACATGGATCAGCAGCAACGAGTGGACCTCGCGCATGATCGAGAACGACGGCATGGAGTCCATCGACTCGTTCTACCTGATGGGTGGCCGTCGCTTTGGCGACTTCCTGCCGCACGTGACCTACGCACAACTGGACGACAACGGTGGTCGCCAGAGCTCGTGGACCATGGGTCTGAACTACCAGGCCTCCCCGACCGTCGTGGTCAAGGGTGAGTACAAGCGCGTCGATACCAAGAATGGCTTCGACGGCGTGTTCACCCGCACTTCCCAGGAAGTGTTCGACAACACGGTCTACGAGCGTACCGGTCGCTTCGGCACTCCCGCTCGCAACTACGACGGCGACATCGTTTCCGTCGGCGTCGATTTCGTATTCTGAGGAGCGTCCAGATGAAAACATCCCTTCGCATTCTCAGCGGCGCAGCCCTGCTCGGCATGGTCTCCATGGCTCATGCCGAAGTCGCAGTAATCGTCAATCCGGGCGCCGCGAAAGCGCCCTCGCAATCCGACGTCGCCAACATCTTTCTGGGCAAAGACAAGTCCATGAAGGGTGTTGACCAAGCCGGCTGGACTCCCGCCAAGGAATCCTTCTATTCAGCGGTAACCAGCAAGAACGAGTCACAACTGAAGTCCTACTGGTCCGGGCTGATCTTCACCGGCAAGGGCCAACCTCTGCCGAGCGTTGCGGATGATGCTGCGATGGTCGCCAAGGTCGCGGGCGAAGCCGATGCCATCGGCTACGTAAACAGTGCTGCGGTCAACGATTCGGTCAAGGTGCTTTTCACCCTGCCGTGACCTGACGCCGTGTCAAAGAAGCCGCCCTACGGGGCGGTTTTTTTTTGAATGCAAAACCCTGCAACACCCCCGTCTGACGAGCTGACCTGTGTCTGCCCGAATCGGGCCGCTGGCGACTAGACTTACGTCCAATGTGCCGCCACGGCGCCTCCGCCCACCATTGGGCGCAAACAATGGGATTGAACCATGAGCAAAGCCAGTGCTTTCGCCGAGGCAGGCAAAACAGCCGTGCTGCAGAACATTCATGGAACCATGGAATTTCTGCGCAAGTACCCGCCGTTCAACCAGATGGAGCCGGGGCATCTCGCCTATCTCGTGGAGAACTGCCAGCTGCGCTTCTACAGCGAGGGCGATTGCATCATCTCGCCCGATGACGGGGTCGTCGAACACTTCTACATCGTCAAGCAGGGCCGTGTTCATGGCCAAAGACCACACACCAGCAAGCGCGGCACTGAAACCACCTTTGAGGTGATTGTCGGCGAGTGCTTCCCGATGGCGGCGTTGATGGGCGAGCGCGCCACCCGCACGGGGCACTTCGCCGCTGAAGACACATTCTGCTTTCTCCTTAACAAGCCTGCATTCGTCAAACTGGTATCCAAGTCAGCCTCGTTCCGTGACTTCGCCATGCGTGGCGTCAGCAGCCTGCTCGACCTGGTCAATCAACAGGCGCAGATGCGTGCGGTAGAGAGCTTGGGCGAGCAGTACTCGCTGGAAACTCGCGTTGGCGAACTGGCCCTGCATCATCCGGTGTCTTGCCCTCCGACCATGCCGCTGTCCGAAGCGGTGGCGCTGATGCATGAGAACAATGTCGGCAGCGTCGTGATCACCGATCACGAAATGCACCCGCAGGGCATCTTCACATTACGCGATCTGCGGCGCGTGATCGGAACGGGAACGACGGAGCTGAACACGCCCATCAGCCAGTTCATGACGCAGGACCCGTTCTACCTGCCTCCGGACGCGACCGCATTCGACGCGGCGATTGCCATGACCGAGCGCCACATCGCCCACGTTTGCGTGGTCGAGAACGGGCTGTTGCGTGGTGTCATTTCCGAACGCGATCTTTTCTCTCTCCAACGCGTCGACCTGGTTCACCTGGCGCAAGCGATATCTCACGCCGACAGCGTCGAAACGCTGGTGATCATCCGCAGCCGCATCTTGCAGCTGGTGGACAACATGCTCGCCCATGGCGCTTCCTCGACCCAGATTACCCACATCATTACCCTGCTCAACGACCACACCGTGTGCCGGGTCATCGAGCTGGCCATTGAAGCGCTTGGCGATCCCGGCATTCCCTTCACCTGGTTGTGTTTCGGCAGCGAGGGGCGCCGAGAGCAGACTTTATATACGGATCAAGACAACGGAATTCTTTTCGAGGCGGCCGATGCTGCCGAAGCGGCGCACATTCGCGGGCACTTGCTGCCATTGGCTGAGCGCATCAACCGAGATCTGGACACCTGCGGCTTTGCGCTTTGCAAAGGCAATATCATGGCCAGCAATCCGGAGCTTTGCCTGTCACGTCAGGAGTGGCGGCGGCGCTTTAGCTCTTTCATTCGCGAATCGACGCCAGAAAATCTGCTCAGCAGCACCATCTATTTCGATCTGCGCGCGATATGGGGACCTTGCGAGGGGTACGAGCAGCTGCGCGCCCATCTACTGGAGGAGATCGGCGAGAACCGGCTTTTTCAGCGCATGCTTGCTGAAAATGCTTTGCGCCACCGGCCTCCAGTCGGACGCTTCCGCGATTTCGTGGTGGCTCGCAAAGGCGAGGGCAAGGCGACTCTGGACCTGAAGGTTCAAGGCCTCACACCCTTCGTCGATGGCGCACGCCTGCTTGCACTCGGTCACGGCATTACTACCTGCAATACGCTGGACCGATTGCGCCTTCTGGTCGAGAAAAACGTGATCGATGATAAGGATGGTGCGGCCTACGAAGAGGCCTACCATTTCATCCAGCAGACCCGCATGCAGCAGCACCAACAGCAGGCCCGGGATGGGCGGCCCTACTCCAACCGTCTTGACCCCGACAACCTCAACCATCTGGACCGGCGTATCCTGCGTGAATCCTTCCGACAGGCTCAGCGCCTGCAGAGCAGCCTCGCGCTGCGCTATCAGCTATGAATATGCCCTGGTTCAAATTACGCGGCCCAGTCCTCGACCTGGAGCAGCTCCAGCGTCGTGATCAGTTGCACCCACCCGCGGCGCTGGATCTCTGCACGCTGCACGATCAACGCATGGTGGTCCTTGACCTGGAAACCAGCGGGCTGGACATGCGCCGAGACATCGTCTTGTCCATCGGAGCGGTGGTGATAGAAGGCGGCGGAATCAATCTGGGAGATCAGTTCGAATCGACCTTGTTGCGCCCAGCCCAGAAAGTCAGCGAAAGCGTGTTGATACATGGCATCGCGCCAAGCGAACTGGAGGCCGGCGACGATCCGGCTGAGGCGCTGCTCGATTTCATGGAGTTCGTAGGCGACAGCCCGATCCTCGCCTTCCATGCCAGCTTCGATCAGCGCATGCTGACCCGTGCGCTAAAGCAGACGCTGGGTTACAAGTTGCGCCATCCGTTTTTCGATGTGGCGGAGCTCGCCCCCATGCTCTGCCCGGACAACCGACCCAGGCAGAACAGTCTGGATGACTGGTGCACCCATTTCGGACTGCACGTGCTGCAACGCCACCACGCCAGCGCTGACGCCCTTGCGACAGCGGAACTCGCACTGATCTTGCTCAGCAAAGCCCGACACCAGGGCCTGCAGAACCTGACCGCATTGAACCAGCGACTGGCGAACTGGCGCCAGCGGCAACAAGCCAACTACATGTAAAGTTCTGCAAGCTTGCCGCCGACCGGGCCTCTGCACTTACTCGACTAGGTTCGCCCATCGATGCCGCCCCTGGCGCTACTAAGCGATCAGGCTGTGGTACCCAGTGATGGATAGCGCGCCTCTAATGAGACAGGGGCGCGCTTCAAGCGACTTCTAGCGCCCACATGCTGGGACGTATCAGTCCGGGAAATGATCCGCTGCATCAGCCGTGCCCAATGGGCGAACTCCTGCACTGCTACCTGTCCCCGGCGCACATATGCTGATAAAGCGCCTCATCAGCTTCGAGCTTGACCATGCTGTCGAACTTGGCCTGACCCGCATCGTTGAGCCTGAACATCGTCTTTTCGCTACATAGCAACATGTACGGAGCACTGGTAACCGTCGACATCAGATGTTCTTTCTTGAACCGGTAGAGAACGAAGCGCGCCACGCGCCCCTGGCTGGTCTCCTCGACCTGCGCATTGGCGCTGTCCAGAACGGTATAGCCCAACGGCATCGGAAATTTCATGGTCCAGGGCCGCCAAAGCATTTCGCCCTCCTCGCTCGATACCACCACTGACCCCTCTGGCAGCCGCGCTTCGGTGCTCTCGAACCAGGTGTATTCGTAATGAATGGTGTACGCCAGCATACCCGCGCCGGCGCATACCGGAATGATCCATTTCGGCACTCGCTTGCGCGTCAGTGAGCGCAGCAGCAGCCCGATGCCTGCACCCGCCACACCAGCGACGATTGCCGCGATTAGATGCCAGAACATATAAAACTCCCCTAAAAAAATCGGGCTTCCATATGGAAGCCCGACTTCTACCTCAACCTTGTGTCAGAACAGGTCTGACGTCCGGCTGCATTATCAGTTAGTGATCAAGCGCAGCGCCAGCACCCTTAGGGGTACGAACGCTCTCGACCAGGTCCTGAATTTCCTGCGGCGGAGGCTCGGTAGCCATCGAAACAGCGTAAGCAACTGCGAAGTTCAGCATGGCACCCACTGCACCGAAGGCCTGCGGGGAGATGCCCATCCACCACTGATCAGGGGTGTTAGGAATGCTCGCAGTGCCAGGGATGAAGAACCAGCCCAGGTACAGGAAGATGTACACGGCGGTGGAAACTACACCGACCAGCATACCTGCGACGGCACCCTTGCTGTTCACGCGCTTGGAGAAGATCCCCATCATCAGCGCCGGGAACAGGCTCGCTGCCGCAAGACCGAACGCCAGTGCCACCACCTGCGCGGCGAAGCCCGGTGGATTCAGACCCAGCCAGGTTGCCAGCAGGATCGCTGCCGTCATCGCTAGACGGGCGGCCAGCATCTCGCCCTTCTCACTGATCTTCGGATTGATGATCGTCTTGATAAGGTCGTGACTGATTGCCGAGGAGATTGCCAGCAGCAGGCCCGCAGCTGTCGACAAGGCTGCCGCAATGGCACCCGCAGCGATCAGACCGATGACCCAGCCCGGCAGGTTGGCGATTTCCGGGTTGGCCAGAACGATGATGTCATTGTTCACGGTCAGCTCGTTGCCGTTCCAGCCACGCTCTGTAGCGGTTGGAGTGAAGGCGGCGTTGGCGTCGTTGTACATCTGCACACGACCGTCGCCGTTCTTGTCTTCCCACTTGATCAGACCAGTCGTTTCCCAGGTCTGTACCCACTCCGGACGATCTTCGTAGCGGATTGCTTCGGCTTGCGGGCCTTCCGGATAGATAGTCTGTACCAGGTTCAGGCGAGCCATGGAGGCAACAGCCGGAGCGGTGAGGTACAGGAGGGCGATGAAGACCAGAGTCCAGCCAGCGGACCAACGGGCATCAGCTACCTTCGGTACGGTGAAGAAGCGAATGATTACGTGTGGCAGACCAGCAGTACCGATCATCAGCGACAGGGTGAACAGGAACATGTTCAGCTTGTTGTCGACGTCAGCAGTGTAGGCAGCAAAACCAAGATCAGTAACGACTTGATCCAGCTTGTCCAGCAGCGGTACGCCCGACTCTACGTGAGTACCGAACATGCCGAACATCGGGATCGGATTGCCAGTCAGCTGCATCGCAATGAACACGGCCGGGATGGTGTAGGCAATGATCAGAACAACGTACTGCGCCACCTGAGTGTAGGTGATGCCCTTCATGCCGCCGAATACCGCGTAGGCGAACACGATGGCAGCAGCGATCCAGATACCAGCGGAGTTGCTCACTTCCAGGAAGCGGGAGAACGCAACGCCAGCACCAGCCATCTGACCGATTACGTAAGTAACGGAGATGAGGATGAGGCAGACGACCGCAGTCAGACGAGCACCACGGCTGTAGAAACGGTCACCGATGAAGTCAGGCACGGTGAACTTGCCGAACTTGCGCAGGTAGGGCGCAAGCAGCATCGCCAGCAGCACGTAGCCGCCGGTCCAGCCCATCAGGTATACCGAAGTGGCGTAGCCACCGGAGGCGATCAGGCCCGCCATGGAAATGAAGGAAGCTGCAGACATCCAGTCTGCCGCTGTGGCCATGCCGTTGGTTACAGGGTGAACACCACCACCAGCGACATAGAATTCTTTGGTCGAGCCGGCGCGGGCCCAGATCGCGATCCCTATATAAAGCAGGAAGGACGCGCCCACGAACGACATGTTGATCCAGTATTGACTCATGGCTTACTCCTCAACCCCGAATTCCTTGTCCAGTTTGTTCAGCCGCCACGCGTAGTGGAAGATGATCGCAATGAACGTGATGATGGAACCTTGTTGAGCGAACCAGAAGCCCAGATCCGTTCCCCCAACAGGGATACCGGATACCAGCGGACGCAATAGGATGCCAAAACCATATGAGACTAGAGCCCAGACCACTAAGCTCCATGTGATAAGGCGAACGTTCGCCTTCCAGTACGCAGCAGCATTTGTTTTATCGGCGTCGGCCATGACGTTCTCCGTCTTATTTTTATTACGGGTAAAGGGAACCACATCGTGAATCTAGCAAGGATGTGTAACAGAAAGATAGCCCCGACTTTAGTCTGACTAGGGATGCTGCGCGGGGGCGACCGGCGAGCCAGACGAGTCGTTTGGCGCTGTGTATCACCCTGGCTAGAGGGGATCTGAGCCCATGAGGTATTGAACACCAGGCCAAGCATAAAGCCCGCACGCTCCCCTTATGCGGCTGGCCCGCATGCTATCGCCAACATCAATCCGCAAGCCCGGTTTCGGGGTACGTATATGGGTTACGTATATATAGCCGCACACATTTATGGGTGAACCCTAAACTTGCCTTTACCAAATCAATATTACATATATAAGTTATCTGAACCGCAAACACGGTAACTGCGTGAAGCCCACAAGTTGCACATTGAACAACTCATATGCCCGAATGCATATCTAGTCGCACTTCCAATTCGGATATTACTTATTAGCAAAGTTGCTACTGTGAAGTCGCTTCGCGGCTTGGGTTCAACCGCACGGCCGCTGCGAGCGGCTGAGATTCGAGTGGCACGGGAAACAGAGCATCAGTAACGGCAGCCTCAACCGACGTTGAAGCTCCGAACAGGCTCAGCAGGTCCTGTGCGAACCGGCTGGCCGCTTGGGCCAGTCGGCAACGCTGCTGGGGCGACCAGCTCTTAACAGGTGGGGCGCCCTGCGGTGTACTTCTGAGCTGGATCAATGGCCGCTTCGAGGTCCCGGATTGCCGTAGCACCAATCAGCAAGGGATAACGGAAATGGGTGCGGTCAGTGAGATTGACCTCTGCTTCACGAAGCTGATCGCCGATGCACAGCTGCATCTGGACCACTGGCCGCTCGGCATAGTCGGGGCCTTGTTCGGCATCGTTGTCGTCGTCAGGATCAACTGCAGACGACTCTTCGGAGCGGGTCTTGATCTCGGCGATGCGTGCCAGGCGATGCTCGTAAAGGGTGTCGTCTGCACCCTCTACCGCAAGGCGGAAACGCACCCAGTCCTCACCTTCGCGCTCGAAACGCTCGATATCCCGCGCGGACAGCGAGGCAGTCATTGCGCCTGTGTCCATCTTTGCCTTGAGTGTCTTGCCGAGGTCTTCGATCTTGATCTGCTCGTAGCGCCCGAAAAGGGTGGGTTCGGCAGCGACGGCGGGAAGGGTTAATGCGCTCAACAGCAACAACAAACGGGACAAAACGAACCTCCGGTGATTTCAGGTGACCATTCTGGGACCCTCTCGGCCCCAGCAGGTTCGCTCCGATGGGCAGCCAACGCCACCTCGACCGGCCTGATAGACTGCACGCCATTTCCTCTTGTGCAGATCCCACCCGTGCCCAGTTCAGCTTTTGCCACCCTGCCCCTCAGCGCCGCGACACTGGCCAACCTCGACGCCCTTGGCTACACCGAGATGACGCCAATCCAGGCGCAGAGCCTTCCCGTGATGCTCAAGGGCCTGGACCTGATTGCCCAGGCCAAGACCGGTAGCGGCAAGACGGCCGCGTTTGGCATCGCGCTGCTCGAACCGCTCAATCCCCGTTATTTCGGCTGCCAATCGCTGGTCTTGTGCCCGACGCGCGAGCTGGCTGACCAGGTGGCCAAGGAGCTGCGACGCCTTGCTCGCTCCGCCGACAACATCAAGATTCTCACCCTCTGCGGCGGGGTTTCCATTGGCCCGCAGATCGGCTCCTTGGAGCATGGTGCACACGTCATCGTCGGCACACCGGGGCGCATTCAAGAACACCTGAAAAAGGGCTCGCTCAAGCTAGACGGCCTCAACACACTGGTGCTGGACGAAGCCGACCGTATGCTGGACATGGGGTTTTACGACGCCATTGCTGAAATCATCGGCCAGACCCCGAACAAGCGGCAGACCCTTTTGTTCTCGGCTACCTATCCCGCCGGGATCAAGCAACTCTCCGCGACCTTCATGCGTGATCCGCAGCAGGTCAAAGCCGAAGCGCTGCATGACGACTCGCAGATCGAACAACGTTTTTACGAGATCGATCCCGACGATCGCATGGACGCCGTGGTACGCATCCTTGCCAGCTTTCGCCCGGAAACCTGCGTAGCGTTCTGCTTTACCAAGCAGCAATGCCAGGAGCTCGTAGACCAGCTGAGCGCCAAGGGCATCTCCGCCATGGCGCTCAACGGCGACCTGGAGCAACGTGATCGTGATCAGGTGCTGGCGATGTTCTCCAACCGCAGCCTGTCCGTACTGGTGGCGACAGATGTCGCGGCGCGCGGGCTTGATATCGATGCGTTGGACATGGTGATCAACGTCGAACTGGCCCGGGATTCCGAGATTCACATTCACCGGGTTGGCCGAACCGGACGCGCCGGCAAGAAGGGAATCGCCATCAGCCTGGTTGCACCCGCCGAGGCCCATCGTGCCCGGGCCATCGAGGAGCGTCAGAAAGCGCCGCTCAACTGGCAGCCACTGGGTGATCTAAAGGCTCAGCCAGGCGAGCCGCTTCAGCCGCCAATGATCACGCTGTGCATCGGCGCTGGACGCAAGGACAAGCTGCGCCCCGGCGACATCCTCGGCGCGCTTACAGGAGATGCAGGGATTCCCGGCACACAGGTAGGTAAGATCGCAATCTTTGACTTCCAGGCATTCGTCGCAGTCGAGCGCAGCGTTGCCAAACAAGCGCTCAATCGTCTGAATGCAGGGAAAATAAAAGGTCGCTCACTGAAGGTACGCACGCTATAGCGTAGAGAAACGAGCCTGCCGCAGCGCAGGCTCGTTGCGAGGCGGATTGCCCGCCCCGTGCAACCAGAACTGGCTCGCTCGATGCGTCACACCGAGCGGCCTTTAAAAGGTTGGCGCGTTACAGCGAACCGCGCGCCCATGGGCCCCAGATGGCAAAAGTGATGCCGGGGGTCTGGATGTTGACGAAGAGGAAATGCCCGCTCGGATCGAAACAGGCGCCGCAGAACTCGCGGCTGCGATAGTCGCCGCCTGACACGTTCTTACCGGCCGCAGCAGCCTGGACGTCATCGAACACCACGTTGTTCTTGGCGAAAACATAGGCTTCACCGGCTGTGGTCAGACCCAACAGGCGCTCGCCGAAACCGTACATGTCCTGCACACCGCCGCCATCTTCACAGAGCAGCACGCCACCGCGCGGGCTCACGGTAATGTTGTCGGGGTTGTTGGCGATCTCAGCGTCCGTAGAAGCGAAGACACAGGTCAGGCGGTCGGTGGACAGGTCATGCATCCACACCGCACCTTCACCGTAACCTGCGCGACCCTGACTGTCCGTGCCTGCGCTGGTGTCAACGATGTAGAGCTTGCCTTCGCTGTACCAGATGCCCTCACCGCGGCTCATGCTCAAACCACCAGCGCGACGTGCCTGGGCGTACGGACCGCTACCTTCAGGCTGCGGATCCAGGTCTGGATAGGCAACTTCAACCCATTCCAATTGATAGCTGTCGCCCTGCTTAGGCGCGTGCAGATCGACCAGCGCACGGTCGCGCACGCGAGCTGCCTGCAGGATGCCACCCACAGCGAGCGAGCCCGGCTGCTGGCTGGCATCGGTAGGGATGTAACGGTAGTAACCGGCGCGGTTACGGGCATCTTCGGTCAGGTATACGTAGCTGTTGCGGGGATCCACTGCGACCGCCTCGTGGGCGAAGCGTCCCATCTGGATGATCGGCTGGGCCGTGGTCAGCGCAGGGTCGGCGGTCACTTCGAATACATAGCCGTGAGCGCGACCGCCGACACTGCGATAGTCAGCGGTAGTCTCTTCGCAAGACAACCAGGTGCCCCACGGAGTAACGCCGCCAGCACAGTTGGTACGAGTTCCGCCAAGGCTCGGCAGGGTGCGCACCGGCTGCGATATATCGCGGGATACGTAGAGATTGGTGGTGCCGCCGGCCGGACGCTGACCATTGGCCAGTGTGACGTCATCGTAGATGCCGGTAGCGTCGATCAACGGACCGGTGCTGGCTTCATGGTTACGGACCAGCACGATTTCCTGACCATGCTGACCGCGACGCACGGTGACAACACCCATGCCGTCATGAGCGGTAGGGACGGGCTGGCCGTTTTCCATCATGTCGCCGGTCCAGGAAAAGCTCTTGTACTGGAAGCCGTCGGGAAGCTGAAGCAGCTCCAGGCCAGTGGTCAGATCTTTGACTGGCCGCACCGGGCCATAGCTGCTACGCACCAGACCGGCGCCGCGACCCTGGGCATTTCGTGCGGCAAAGGCTTCAAGAGTGCCGAGAAATGGCGTGCTGGCAACGACGGCGGCGGTAATGGCGCCACTCTTGAGCAGGCTGCGGCGGCTGGCATCATGTTCACGGTTCATGCGATGTCCTCTGTTATAGGAATGGGAGGGGCGCATGAATGAAGCCAGCTTAATGCGGCAGTACGATGACTAAGCGATGGCGTTCCGGTGATCAGGGACGGATGGACGGTATAAGCTTTGCTAAGCGAACCGTGACGTGCCGGCGAAACGGGCGTCCAACACCCATTGCCAGAACCAGGTCCGGATTATCTATGCGCACACCCTTGCTCAGCCACTCTCTGCGCCGGATATGGGCGCTGGACAAGTTCGGCTATAGCTTGCGCGTCCTGATCGCGCTAGCCAGCAGCATGGGATTGAGCTGGTATCTGGGACAGCCTGCAATGGCCATCCCGTTATTCCTGGGCATCATCGCCAGTGCCCTGGCCGAAACCGATGACAGCTGGCTGGGCCGGTTGTCAGCGTTATTGGTCACACTGCTGTGTTTCACCGTCGCCGCTGCATCAGTGAAGCTGTTGTTTCCCTACCCACTGTTGTTCGTCAGCGGGATGGCGGCTGCCGCATTCGCCTTGGTCATGCTGGGCGCACTGGGGGAGCGCTACGCGACCATTGCACAGGCCACACTGATCCTCTCCATCTACAGCATGATCGCGGCTGATCAGCGCGGCGGAGAGGCGCCTAACCCGTGGAGCGACCCTTTGCTCCTGCTGGCAGGCGCAACCTGGTACGGCTTGCTCTCGGTGCTATGGAACGCCCTGTTTTCGCATCAGCCGGTACAGCAGAGCCTGGCCCGGCTGTACCGGGAGCTGGGCGCGTACTTCAAACTCAAGGCGACGCTGTTCGAGCCAGTACGACAACTGGACGTAGAGGAACGCCGCCTGCAACTGGCGCAACAGAACGGGCGCGTGGTCAGCGCGCTGAACGCGACAAAGGAGACCCTTCTGCACCGTCTCGGCAATGGCCGGCCGGGCGCGAAGATCAGCCACTACCTCAAGCTGTACTTTCTCGCCCAGGACCTGCACGAGCGCGTCAGCTCCTCGCATTACCCCTATCAGGAGCTGGCCGAGGCGTTCTTTCACAGCGATGTGCTGTTCCGATGCGGCCGGCTGCTTCGGTTACAGGGGGTTGCCTGTATCGAACTGGCCACCGCCGTGCAGTTGCGTCAACCCTTTCGCTACAGCGAAGCGAATGCCCAAGCGCAGGCCGATCTTGAGTCTTCCCTTGAACACCTGCGTATTCAAAGCAATCCGGCGTGGCGCGGTCTGCTGCGGTCACTGCGCGCGCTGTCGGGCAACCTGTCGACCATGCAGCGCCAGTTGGCCAGCGCCAGCAACCCGGATGCACTGGAAGGAGAACAGGACAGCAGCCTGCTGGACCGCGAGCCCCAATCGGTACATGACGCCCTTTCGCGCATCCGCCTGCAGTTAACGCCCACCTCCTTGCTCTTCCGCCATGCACTGCGCATGAGTCTGGCGCTGGTATGTGGCTACGCCGTGCTTCATGCGATCCATCCCGAGCAAGGCTACTGGGTGTTGCTGACTACGGTATTCGTCTGCCAGCCGAACTATGGCGCGACAAGGATCAAACTGGTGCAACGGGTGACGGGCACCGTGGCGGGACTGGTTGTCGGCTGGGCGCTGTTCGATCTGTTCCCGAGCCAGCAAGTACAGGCGCTATTTGCCGTTATTGCGGGCGTGGTGTTCTTCGCCACGCGTAGCAGTCGCTACACACTGGCAACTGCTGCAATCACCCTACTGGTGCTGTTCTGCTTCAACCAGGTCGGAGACGGCTATGGACTGATCTGGCCGCGGCTGGTCGATACGCTGCTGGGCAGCCTGATCGCCGCAGCTGCGGTATTCCTGATCCTTCCCGACTGGCAGGGCCGACGCCTCAACCAGGTGGTCGCCAATACCCTCAGCCGCAGCGCTGACTACCTGCGCCAGATCATGCGCCAGTACGAGAGCGGCAAGCGCGACGATCTGGCCTACAGGCTGGCGCGGCGCAATGCACATAACGCGGATGCCGCGCTGTCCACGACGCTGTCAAACATGCTTCTGGAACCGGGACACTTTCGCAAGGATGCCGAGACCGGATTTCGCTTTCTGATCCTCTCGCACACCCTGCTCAACTATCTATCCGGGCTGGGCGCCCATCGCGAAAGCCTCCCGGACGACGCCCGCGACGAGCTGCTGGAAAACGCCGCGCAGCAACTTGCGAGCAGCCTCGACGAGCTGGCGACAGCGCTGCAGAACAACCAGCCGGTTGCGGTCTACAACGAAACCGAGGAGGCGTTGGCGCAACAATTGGAACAGGCAGCTGAAGATGTAGATGACAGCCATCGTTTGCTGCAAACGCAGCTGGGGCTTATCTGTCGCCAATTGGGGCCGCTACGCAGCATGGCCGCTCACCTGCTACGCGAGCGCCCACAGGTTCAGGGTTGAGGCAGCGACACGGGTGCAGGCAGACCATGGCGAGCGAAAATGGCCGCGTAGCTGCCGTCTTCGACCATTGCGTCTATCTCGCGATCGAATGCAGCGATGATCTCAGCCTGCTGCGGATGGCTGTTACGTACCACCAGCGATAGATTCAATAGCGTGAAATCTCCCGGTACGAAGCGCAGGCCAGCGCTCACATCCTTTAGCTCGCGCTCGAAGTGAAACGATGCAGTGCGCTCGTCCTCGAGAGTCAGGTCAACCCGTCGCGCAAGTACCATGCGGGCAGCCTGGATGAAATTGACTGCATATTCCGTAACCAGTCTTGCATCATTGCTCAGCTCTTCGGCATAAGCGTAACCACGGCTAAGCGCAATGGAATATCCGATCAGGCTCTCTGCGTCGCGATAATGGATGTCACTGTCGCGCCGCTGCACCCAGCGCATGCGATTGACCAGAAAGGGGCGGGAGCTACGCACATAGTCCGCTCGTTTCATTGTCGGCCAACCGTTGAGCATGTCGTATGTGCCGTTACGCAGTCCTAGCAATGCGCGCTCCCAAGGCACCTGAACGTACTCGACACGGTAGCCAGCCCGGCCAAGTGCAGTGCGGATTATGTCAGCAGAGAGTCCGTCCTCGGGTAACTGATGGTCCGTGTATGGAGGCCATACATTACCCGCCAGCCGCAACACCTCGGCCATGGTCGAGTTGCTTGTCAGCAGCATGATCAATATTAGCAGACGTCCGACCCCGTTCACCCTCTCCCCTCTTGTACTTCGATAGCGAAGCGCCATGTCAGTCAGCAAAGCACAAACCGAGCCGATTGGTAGCCGCGGCTCGTCGGATCCCCCAAGCCCGGGCTGCAGCCCGCCGGCGGCAGGAGTACCATCGCGCATTTTCTGGGCGAGGTAGGCTGCAGTGCAGACGGACGTGGTGGTAATCGGCGCAGGAGCTGCGGGCCTGATGTGCGCTTTCACGGCAGCAGCGCGCGGTAGAAAGGTTCTGCTCATCGACCACGCCAACAAGGCCGGTAAGAAGATCCTGATGTCGGGCGGCGGCCGCTGCAACTTCACCAACATGTACACCGAGCCGGCCAACTTCCTCTCCGGCAACCCGCATTTCTGCAAATCGGCGCTGGCGCGCTATACGCAATGGGACTTCATCGAGATGGTCGGCCGCCACGGCGTGCCTTATCACGAGAAAAAACTGGGCCAGCTGTTCTGTGACAACAAGGCCAGCGACATTCTGGGCATGCTCCTCGATGAGTGTGAGCAGGCGGGGGTCGACCTGCGATTGGACACCAGTGTGCAATCGATCGAAAAAGGCGAGCTCGGCTATCTGCTGCAGAGCAGTGCCGGCGAGCTCGCTTGCCAATCCTTGGTGATCGCCACGGGTGGCCTGTCGATCCCCACACTCGGCGCCAGCGGCTTTGGCTATCAGGTAGCGCGACAGTTCGGCCATAGCGTACTGCCGACGCGAGCGGGACTTGTGCCTTTTACCATCACCGAGCCACTGCTCAAGAGTATGTGCGAATCATTGTCTGGCACTTCGGTCGAGGATTGTCTGGTCAGCTGTAACGGGCAGAGTTTTCGGGAAAACATACTCTTCACCCATCGCGGACTATCCGGGCCGGCAATCCTGCAGGTGTCTTCGTACTGGCAACCAGGCGACACTATCGAGATCAACCTGCTCCCACATCTAGATCTCGTCGAGTGGCTCGATGAGCAACGCGGGGAGCGTCCCAATACCGAGCTGAAAACGCTGCTTGGCGAGCTGTTCACTCGCAAGATGGCAACCCTGCTGGCCGAACACTGGTTCGTCTCAAAGCCACTCAAGCAATACAGCGCAGCTGAACTGGCAGAGATAGCAGAAAAACTCAGCAACTGGCGCGTGATGCCTGCCGGCACCGAAGGCTACCGCACTGCGGAGGTCACGATAGGGGGCGTGGATACGCGCGAGGTTTCTTCAAAGACTATGGAGTCGCTGAAGGCACCGGGCCTGTATTTCGTAGGAGAAGTGTTGGATGTCACAGGTCATCTTGGAGGTTTCAACTTCCAGTGGGCCTGGGCATCCGGCTACGCAGCGGCACAATACGTGTAAATATCAGCACCGCGCGCGACGCGCAGGACCCTTGCTATTACTCGTTTGACAGGTTCGACGGCGGGGAAGCCTCGCGAGGCCCTGCAGGATCGGTCGCGGTGTTCTGATATTCCTGTTGGTTCTCGCTGACATTGTCCATCGAGGACGGCTCGTCATCCGGCGAGCAGCCTGCGAGAAACAGCGAAAGTGGCAACGCGGCAGCAATAGTGATGTATTTCGATTTCATAATTATCTCCTCGGCAAGGTGCCTCGCGAAATTGCGCAGGCACCT
Source organism: Stutzerimonas zhaodongensis (assembly GCF_003696365.1). GTDB lineage: Bacteria > Pseudomonadota > Gammaproteobacteria > Pseudomonadales > Pseudomonadaceae > Stutzerimonas > Stutzerimonas zhaodongensis. The sequence continues at coordinate 457,761 of NZ_RFFM01000001.1, read as the reverse complement.
GCTGGATTCGCTAACGCTTACTGAGAAGTGCCAGTGCCAGTCCCAGTTGGGTTAGGCGCCGTACCGGCACCCGATTCGGTACCCAGTCCGCTGCCGTTATCGGCCGGTGCGGTGTCCATGCTGCCGCTGGTGCCGGTGTCCATGCCAGTGCCGGTTCCGGTGCCAGGGGTAGTTTCTACACCGCCACCCGTACCGGTGCCGGAGGTGCCAGGTGCAGTACCAGTGCCGCTATCTGCCGGTGGCGTGCCTGTCGCTGGTGCGGCTGGCTGTTCGGTGGTTGGCTGTGGTGGCGGCGCCTCGCGGGCCGGCTCTTCGTCCGGACCGCAGCCTACGAGCAACAGGCCAAGTATCGGGGCAGACAAATAAGCTAAACGCATGGATAACCTCCTTGGGAGTTGTGCCGGCGTTTCGCCAGCAAGCCCTTGATTGTCAAAGGCGTTGAGGAATTGACCGTCATGAACACCGAGAGTGCCGCAGCCGGCCCTAGGGTCTGCCTGGTGGCCTTTAAATTGCGCACCGTCGTGAATGCAAACTTTCAGGTATCAGTGAGCGCATGCTCTGAATGGTAGGAATATCCAACGGCCTTAAGCCGAAGCAATTCAGGGGCACATAAGCGCAACGGTCAGAAGCGGCCGGCGGCCATAGCGAGCGTCGGGGCATTCCGCCCCGGCTCGGAAGAATCATGCAGCCTGGCTGGCCATGAACTCTTTCTTCAGACGGTTTCTCAGCTCGCTCATCTGCTGACCCATCTCTTCAAGACGCGCCTTGTCGAACAATTCCCGAGCCTTGGGAAACATCTCTTCCTCTTCTTCCTCGATGTGGTGTTCCAACAGCTCCATGCACACCTTGGCGCGTCCGGCAAATTCGACGCTGGAAGGGTCGGTTGCCTTGAGGTCGGGCAGGACCAGAGAATCGACGGTGCGATGCTCTTCCTTTGCCTCGTAATACATTTCCAACTCTTCCTTGCCACCCGCTTCCTTATAGGCGGGGTAGAGGATCTGCTCTTCGAGCTGAGTGTGGATGGTGACTTCCATTTCCAGCTTCTGCAGCAGCTCGGTGCGGGTTTTGACTGCGCGCTCGGTGCTCTCGGTCAGGCGCGTCAGAATGTCTTTCACTTTCTCGTGGTCTTCGATCAGCAGGTCGATGGCGTTCATGTGGTTTCCTCATTCATCAGGCTTGCGAAGCACCCAGGCTCTATGGCCCGATCTGATCGCCCTGCGCAGGATTGCGCAGTGTGTACAGTCAACCGACCAGCGCGAAGGCTGGCCGGTTGCTCTGCTCAGGCATATTCATAAGTAGGCAATGCAGTGCGGCTCTGGCTCTGCAGTCGTGCGATGGCAGGCGACATACCGGCCTCCAGCGCGAGGTCACGGCGAATCGAGCTCACAACCCATTCCAGCTGAATGTTGGTCTGCGTCTGGCCCTTCGAAAGCGCGCGCTTGACGATGTCTCGTCCGTCATTGCGCAGGGTCAGGAGAAGCCCGCCGTCCGGACGTGGAGTTGTGGTGACTTCGAATTCGGGAAATGCGGCAGTAAGAATTTTTTCAGCGGCGATCATTGTTGTTTACTCCAGTTATGGTCCAGCACCCATAGCAGGAGCAGCGTTCGTGCCAACCGGAGTCAATAAATAAAACGCTAATTTTCAGTGACTTACGTCACATAATAGCGTTTTGTATGCATGCAAAACGCATGAACGTTACGTTTACGGCATGCATTCTGCGCTGCCCAATGAACAATGCGAAGGTGACGATGTCCTCGATTCAACCCCTGCGCCAGACGCTTGCGAGCCATGGTTGCTGCTCGCGAGGCAATCCAGCAGGGCGGTAGTAATGCTCGAGTTCGACAAAACCTACGGACTCCAGCAGGCCGCGCCAGGTAGGCCAGTCATACCAGGTACCGTAACGGGTGCCGCTCCACCCTTCGCGGTTGTCACCTCGTGGATTGGAGCAGAACAGCACACCATCAGGGCGTAGCGCTGCGTGGAGTTTTGACAACACCGAAGCGATTTCGCGACTGGGCAGATGGAATAACACGGCATTGGCGAAAATGCCGTCGAACGCTCCTTCTGGCAGCTCCAGCTGCAGGAAATCCTGATGCAACACTTCGCAGCCGGTATCAGCGCGCGCCATCTGCACGAAGGGTTCGGCACCATCTAGCCCCACGGCAATATGCCCACGCGCGGTGAAGGTTTTCAGGTCTCGGCCTGGGCCGCAGCCGAGGTCGAGTATGCGATGAGGCGGCTCGCCCCGGATGTGGCGCAGCAGCGCATCGATGTTCTGGCTTACATCATGATCTCGGGTCCCCTCGCGGAATGCCTCGGCATTGGCGCGATAGTCATCCAGAGTAAGCGCTGTGATAGCGCGAGCGTTTTCGTCTGTCATGCCAGGCTCCGAAAGGTGAATTCAATGGAGGCTAGCGACTCCAGGCCGGATCGCCTAGAGACGGTTATGCCTTAACGGTTGAAAATGCTTGACGAAAGGCTGGACTTTCATGAACTTGCAGACAGTCCGTGCGCTCCAAACTGCTGCCTTTAAAGCCGGCTTGAGTACCGGACTCACCCCTACGCTATCGAAACTCCGAGATCGCTCCGATGAGCCAAGCACCAACCAAAGTAGTTCTGCTCGTTGAGGACGAACCCCATATTCTGACGCTGTTATCCGACTATCTGGCAGGAGAAGGCTACAAGGTTCTGGAGGCAGTCGACTCGGCCCGAGCCTTCGAAATCCTGGCGACCAAACCCCAGCTGGATCTGCTGGTTACCGATTACAGACTACCCGGCGGCGTGTCTGGCGTAATGATCGCCGAGCCGGCGCTCAAGTTGCGGCCGGAGCTGAAAGTCATCTTCATCAGTGGCTACCCGATCGAGATCCAGGAGTCCGGCAGCCCAATTGCCCGCTCCGCGCCCATTCTTGCCAAGCCCTTCTCCCTCGACACCCTGCGCAGCCAGATTCAGCAACTGCTTACCTGAATAGCCCTGCTCGTTACTGCCCACTTGTTTGCCCGGCTATAACGCAACGAGCCCGCACTAGGCGGGCTCGTTTCAACAGCGATGACTCAGTTGATCTTAGGATCCAACTCACCGCGCGCGTAGCGCTCGAACATCGCGTCCAGGGAGATCGGTTTGATCTTCGACGCGTTGCCGGCGGTGCCGAAGGCCTCGTAACGAGCGATACAGATGTCACGCATCGCAGTCACGGTCTTGGCCAGGTATTTGCGCGGGTCGAATTCGGCTGGGTTCTTCGCCATGAATTCGCGGATCGCACCGGTGGATGCCAGACGCAGGTCGGTGTCGATGTTGACCTTGCGTACGCCGTACTTGATGCCTTCGACGATCTCCTCGACCGGCACGCCGTAGGTTTCCTTGATGTCACCGCCGTACTCGTTGATGATTTTCAGCCACTCCTGCGGGACGGAGGAGGAGCCGTGCATCACCAGGTGGGTATCGGGAATACGCTTGTGGATTTCCTTGATGCGCTGGATCGACAAGGTGTCACCGGTTGGCGGCTTGGTGAACTTGTAGGCGCCGTGGCTGGTGCCGATGGCTATCGCCAGGGCGTCGACCTTGGTCTTGGCGACGAAGTCAGCGGCTTCTTCCGGATCGGTCAGCAGCTGGCTGTGATCCAGGGTGCCTTCTGCACCAACGCCGTCTTCTTCACCGGCCATACCGGTTTCCAGCGAGCCCAGGCAACCCAGCTCGCCCTCTACCGAGACACCACAGGCGTGGGCGAAGGCAACGGTCTGCTGGGTGACGCGGACGTTGTATTCGTAATCGGAAGGCGTCTTGCCGTCTTCACGCAGCGAGCCATCCATCATGACCGAGCTGAAGCCCAGCTGGATGGAGCGCTGGCAGATATCCGGGCTGGTGCCGTGATCCTGGTGCATGACCACCGGGATATGGGGGAATTCTTCCACCGCCGCGAGGATCAGGTGGCGCAGGAACGGTGCACCTGCGTATTTACGAGCACCGGCCGAAGCCTGGACGATCACCGGGGAGTCGGTCTTGTCGGCCGCTTCCATGATGGCTCGCATCTGCTCGAGGTTGTTCACGTTAAAAGCCGGCACGCCGTAGCCGAATTCGGCGGCGTGGTCGAGCATCTGGCGCATGCTGATGAGTGCCATGTTTTCCTTTCTCCCGGTTAGGGTCGATTAATCGTGTAAAGCCTGCCGCAGGGGCCGGCGCTGTTCAAGCACCACGCGGTATGGCGCGGCATTGTAGTGGTGGCTGGGGTAAAAGCCATCAACTGTGGCGAAAACACCTGAATCTCCCTGGCGCAGCACTTCAAATAGTGATCAGGGAAGCGCTGCAACCATGGGCCAGCAACTTGTCATCGGCGATCCGATAGACCAGAGCCTCGTTGCCTTTGTTGTGGAAGCCCACTACGCCATCGCTATAGAAAGCACCTCGCGTGGCTGGTTCCTTGCGCAGGGTATACACCTGCTCGCTATTACCGACTTTCAGGTCCACCGTCTGGTGGCTGTCATCGGCGTAGCGCCACGCAATGTTCTGCTGACTTTGGCATTTCCAGCGCACGAAGGGCGCATCAGGGCCGGATTGCCAGTGACCGCAGCCGCCGAGCAGCAGTGCGGCTAATGGGATGAACAGGCCTTTCATCGCTTCTCCTTGCTTGATGCGCTTCGACTCAGGGGCAATCCTGAACGTCCGCGGCTGTACCGGCTGTGGGATCCCCGGTGCTTTGCATCTGTATGCGCTGGTCGTTCTGTGCGGTGGGGCTTTCAACCGGTGGCGGATCGAACACTTCGCAGGCCGAATCCGGCACGCCCCCGGCGCAACCGGCCAGGCCGAGACAGCAAATCGCTATAGCCGCATATCGCATGGTGAGTCTCCATTCCTTGTCTGGACAGAACAGAGACAGCACCAAGCTCCAGGGGTTGCCTTTGCCGTTGCGCTTGTTGAGCCGAGCGCATTGAAAGCGCTCGGCTCTGCGGCTTATTGCGCGCGTTGTTCCAGAACCTCTACAGCAGGGAGCACCTTGCCCTCGACAAACTCGAGGAAAGCGCCGCCGCCTGTGGAGATGTAGGAGATCTTCTCGCCCACGCCGTACTTATCGATCGCAGCAAGGGTGTCGCCGCCACCGGCGATGGAGAACGCAGGGCTTTCAGCGATGGCCTGGGCAAGAACCTTGGTGCCGTTGCCGAACTGATCGAACTCGAACACGCCCACCGGACCGTTCCAGAGGATGGTCTTCGACGACTTCAGCAACTCGGCGAAATTGGCAGCAGTCTGCGGGCCGATATCCAGGATCATGTCGTCCTCGGCGACATCGGCCACAGCCTTGACCGTCGCTTCGGCGTCCTCGGCGAACGCTTTGGCCACGACCACATCGACCGGCAGGGGCACGCTGACCTTCGCAGCGATGGCCTTGGCGGTATCGACCAGGTCGGCTTCATACAGCGACTTGCCTACCGGGAAACCAGCAGCAGCGAGGAAGGTATTGGCGATGCCGCCGCCGACGATCAGCTGGTTGCAGACCTGGCTCAGGCTGTTGAGAACGTCCAGCTTGGTCGACACCTTGGAACCGGCCACGATGGCAGCCATGGGTTGGGCCGGGCTTTTCAGTGCCTTGCCCAGCGCATCCAGTTCTTCTGCGAGCAGCGGACCGGCACAAGCGACCTTGGCGAACTTGGCAACGCCATGGGTCGAACCCTGAGCTCGATGGGCGGTGCCGAAAGCGTCCATGACGAAGACGTCGCACAGCGCGGCGTACTTCTGCGCCAGCTCGTCAGTGTTCTTCTTTTCGCCCTTGTTGAAGCGAACGTTTTCCAGCAGCACCAGCTCGCCGGGCTGTACCTCGACGCCTTCGAGATAATCCTTGATCAGCGGGACGTCGCGGTTCAGCGCCTTGCTCAGGTAATCGGCGACCGGCTTGAGGCTGTCTTCCTCGCTGTAGATGCCCTCTTCCGGGCGACCCAGGTGCGAGCAGACCAGCACGGCTGCGCCTTTCTCCAGCGCCAGCTTGATGGTCGGCAGAGAAGCCAGGATGCGTGCATCGCTTTTCACCGCGCCATCCTTCACCGGCACGTTGAGATCCTCACGGATCAGCACGCGCTTACCCTGGAGGTCGAGGTCGGTCATCTTCAAAACGGTCATGTGATCTTCCTTAAGTTCAAGAACGGCGATGTTGTCGAGCAGCGGCCCTAAGCCTGTCGGCTAAGCGCGATGGGCCACGCGCAAAAAATGATCAGCCACGTCAAGCATACGGTTGGCGAAACCCCATTCATTGTCGAACCAGGCCAGCAGGTTCACCAGTCGAGGGCCGGACGCTCGCGTCAGGCTGCCATCGACGATCGCCGAATGCGGGTCGTGGTTGAAATCACAACTGGCATGGGGCAACTCGGTGTACGCAAGCAGGCCTTCCAACGGGCCGGATTGCGCAGCTTCGCGCAGGATCCGGTTGATCGTCTGGGCATCGGTATCGCGGGACATCTGCAAGGTAATATCCAGGCAGGACACGTTCACCGTCGGCACCCGCACCGCTTTGGCCTGAATCCGCCCCGAGAGTTCCGGCAGCAGGCGCTCGATGCCTTTCGCAAGCCCGGTGGACACCGGGATCACTGACTGGAACGCCGAGCGCGTGCGGCGCAGATCATCGTGGTGGTAGGCGTCGATGACTGGCTGATCATTCATTGCCGAGTGGATGGTGGTGATCGAGACGTAATCGAGGCCGATCGCGTCGTTGAGCAGTTTGAGCAGCGGCACGCCGCAGTTGGTCGTGCAGGAAGCGTTGGAGACCAACCGCTCGGCACCGCTCAAACGCTCGTGGTTGATACCCATGACCACCGTTGCATCGACATCGGCGGCGCCGCTCATGGGCTGAGATAACAGCACTCGCGGCGCACCGGCATCGATGAATCGCTGAGCTTCACTGCGGGTGTTGTAGGCACCGGAGCATTCCAGCACCAGATCCACACCCAGATCTCGCCAACCGACCGCCTCCGGCGTCGAGTGGCGCAGCACCTTCACGCAGTGACTGTTTATGTGCAGGCAATCGCCCTCCACTTTCACCTCTCCGGGGAAGCGGCCGTGCGTGGAGTCGAAGCGCGTGAGGTATTCGAGACTCGCCATATCGGCAAGATCATTGAGGGCGACAATTTCGAAATCGAATGCAGCGTTGCGCTCGTAGAAGGCACGCAGCACGCAGCGCCCGATACGGCCGTAGCCATTGAGCGCGATGCGGTAGGGACGATTGGGCATATAGCTTCCGCTGTCTCGTAGGCGCGAGGGAGGCACTTGGCTCTTGCTCGCGAATGCGCCGTGAACGCTTCGCGAGCAAGCTCGCCTCTACCGATTGAGGACCAACCGCGGCAGCTGGAATCAGTCTTCCAGCAGCTCTTCGGCAACCGCGAGGATGTTGTCGACGGTGAAGCCGAATTCCTCGAACAGCTGACCAGCCGGGGCCGACTCGCCGTAGGTGGTCATGCCGATGATGCGGCCGTCGAGGCCGACGTACTTGTACCAGTAGTCCGCGTGCGCCGCCTCGATGGCGATACGCGCGCCGACTTCGACCGGCAGCACGTGCTGCTTCCAGGAGGCATCCTGGGCGTCGAAAACACTGGTGCATGGCATCGATACAACGCGGACCTTACGGCCCTGCTCGGTCAGCTTGTCGTACGCCTGAACGGCCAGGCCGACTTCCGAACCGGTGGAGATCAGGATCAGCTCCGGCTCGCCTTCGCAGTTCTTGAGGATGTAACCACCCTTGGAAATGGACGACTCGGTTTCGTTGTCGCGGATGTGATAAGGCAGGTTCTGGCGCGAGAAAATCAGCGCGCTAGGCCCGTCCTTGCGCTCGACCGCGTGCTTCCAGGCCACCGCGGATTCGACGGTGTCGGCCGGACGCCAGGTGTCCAGGTTCGGCGTGGTACGCAGACTGGTCAGCTGCTCGATCGGCTGGTGAGTCGGGCCGTCTTCGCCGAGGCCGATGGAATCATGGGTGAACACGTAGAGCACACGCTGCTTCATCAACGCCGACATCCGCACGGCGTTGCGGGCGTATTCCATGAACATCAGGAAGGTCGCGCCGTAAGGGATCAGGCCGCCGTGCAGGGCAACTCCATTCATGATCGCGGCCATGCCGAACTCGCGCACGCCGTAGTACATGTAGTTGCCTGAAGCATCTTCGGCGACCACCGGCTTGCAGCCCTTCCACAGGGTCAGGTTGGAACCGGCGAGGTCCGCCGAACCACCGAGCAACTCAGGCAGCAGCGGCCCGAAAGCATTCAGGCAGTTCTGGCTAGCCTTGCGGCTGGCGATGGTTTCGCCCTTGGTGGCGACTTCGCGGATGAACTCGCTGGCTTTCTCTGCGAAGTCAGCCGGCAGTTCGCCCGCCATGCGACGCTTGAACTCGGACGCCAGCGCCGGGAACTCGGCCTCATAGGCGGCGAAACGCTTGTTCCACTCGTTTTCGGCGTCAGCACCCTTCTGCTTGGCGTCCCACTCGGCATAGATGTCTGCTGGAATTTCGAACGGGCCGTGACTCCAACCCAGCGCTTCGCGGGTCAGGGCGATCTCAGCATCACCCAGCGCGGCGCCGTGTGACTCTTCCTTGCCCTGCTTATTCGGCGAACCAAAGCCGATGACGGTCTTGCAGCAGATCAGCGTCGGACGGTCACTCTTGCGCGCGGTCTCAAGCGCAATCTGGATTTCCTCGGCGTCGTGGCCGTTGACGTTGCGGATCACCTGCCAGCCGTAGGATTCGAAACGGCGCGGGGTGTCGTCGGTGAACCAGCCATGGACTTCGCCATCGATGGAAATGCCGTTGTCGTCATAGAAGCCGATCAGCTTGTTGAGGCCAAGAGTGCCTGCCAGCGAGCAGACTTCATGGGAAATGCCTTCCATCAGGCAACCGTCGCCCATGAATACATAGGTGTGGTGATCGACGATGTTGTGCCCGTCGCGGTTGAACTGCGCGGCCATTACCTTTTCCGCCAAGGCGAAACCGACCGCATTGGCCAGGCCCTGACCCAGCGGGCCGGTGGTGGTCTCGACACCTGCGGTGTAGCCGAACTCGGGATGACCCGGTGTCTTGCTATGCAGCTGACGGAAGTTCTTCAGGTCCTCGATGGACAGGTCGTAACCGGTCAGGTGCAGCAAGGAATAGATCAGCATCGAGCCATGACCGTTGGACAACACGAACCGATCGCGGTCGGCCCACAGCGGATTGGTCGGGCTGTGCTTCAAATGGTCACGCCAGAGAACCTCGGCGATGTCCGCCATGCCCATGGGGGCACCCGGGTGGCCGCTGTTGGCTTTCTGCACGGCATCCATGCTGAGGGCGCGGATGGCATTGGCTCGCTCACGACGGCTGGGCATCGCTGAATCTCCTGCGGGATAGCTTCTGAAACGAAGGGGGCGGAAAAAGGCGGTCATTTTCCCCTACAGGGACTGGCGGGGCAATGACTGAATAAAGGCCGTTTCGCTAGCGCGCCCTAGTCGAGCAACGCGACACCGCGACTGTCGATGTCAGGCAGATGCTGCAGGAGGTAATCCTTCATGCGCGTGAGCGTCATAGGTGTTTCACCGGTGGCAGGCCAGACCAGGTAATAGCTGTCACCGGAGCGAACTGCCTGGCTGAACGGCAACATCAGCGAACCCTTCTGCAATTCCGCATCCACCAGCGCCAGATCACCGATGGAAATTCCATGCCCCTGCGCCGCCGCCGATATCCCGAGTTCCAGCGTGTCGAAGAGCTTGCCCTGCTGCCAGGCGACGGCATCCACCAGGCCAACCCGCTGCAGCCAGCGGCGCCAGTCACGACAATCGCGCGACGGGTGAATCAGCTCCGCCTCGCAGAGGCGCGCGGCCGTCCAGGGCGGCCCGCCCTGATAGTCGGGCACACACACCGGCACCAGCCATTCATCGAACAGCTTGACCCGATGCCAGTCCGCTGGAAATCCGGCGTTCCCAAGCAGGATGGCGCAGTCGAAGGGCTCGTTGTGGAAATCCACCGCATCCAGATCCATCCAGGCACTGGTGAGCTGGACCCGGTCCTGCGGGTGGCTGAGATGGAAGTCATCCAAAGCGCCGAGTAGCCAACGCATGGTCAGTGTCGACGGCGCTTTCAGCCGCAGGGCGTCGCGCTGGCGGTTTACTGCAATGCAGGCATTTTCGATGGTACGGAAGCCAACCTTGAGCTCCTGCGCGAGCATCCGGCCGGTGTCGGTCAGCGCCAGCCGTGAGCCGCGCCGCTCGAACAGCGGGCAGCCGAGGTGCTCCTCAAGCGTCTTCACGTGCCGGCTGACCGCGCTCTGGGTAATGCACAGGCTTTCGGCGGCCTGGGTAAAAGAACCAAAGCGCGCCGCTACCTCGAAGGCCCTCAGCGCGTAGAGCGGTGGCATCCGCAACGTCATGCGAAGCGGCTCCGGCATGAGTAAAACTCATCGGAGCTGACCATTTTTTCCATTTTGCAACCCTCCAGGCCCCACCAATACTCGCCGGCAATCGGGCCAGTACTGCGATGGCAACGACTCAAGACAAGAGGCATCTGCCTTGTATAACGCTAGGGAAGGATGACATGCCCACTCGCCAATTTGACCAACTTTTATCTGCCAGCATCCGCCACGGGGGCCTTACTCAAGCGCAGATGGCGCAACTTCTCGAGTTCAAGCTGTTCGGCAATCCCAAGGGTTTTCTATTGCTGGAGGAGTTGGCGATCGGTGATGTCCCGCCGACGCCCGCGTCCCGAGCCGATCTGAGCAAGCCGGATGATACCAGCGAGCGCCTGCTGCTCCAGGCCACGGCCCTGCTCGGCGAGCCCATTGGTTACGTGCAGGAATCGGGCGGCTGCATCGTCAACAACTTTTTCCCTCAACAGACCCAATCGCGCGCAGCGACCTCGGACAGCTTCGACACAGAACTGGACCTGCACACCGAAAACGCCTTCCATGCGGTCCAGCCGGACTATCTGCTCTTGCTCTGCCTGCGCCAGGACCCTGCCGCCGAAGCCATCACCTACATCGCCTCGGCCGAACGCATCCTTGAGCGCATGACATATCAGGATCAGCTGTTCTTTCTCAATGAGCCCTACAACTTCCTGTCGGACTACGGCGCCAGCGAGAAGAACCAGCGCATCGACATCAACAAGCACCAGACGGTGCTTTACGGCGACCCGGATGCGCCCTTCATCCGCTTCGACCCACAGTTCATGGTCGCCTACAGCGACCGTGCGCAGCATGCTCTGGAACGGCTTCGTGGCATCGCCTGGGACGTGGTTGAGCCGGTGCGGATGCGAAAGGGCGACCTGCTGGTCATCGACAACCGCCGCACGGCCCATGCGCGCAGCCCCTTCACTGCCAACTTCGACGGCTGTGATCGCTGGATGCAGCGCACCTTCGCCACCAGCAACCTGCGTTTCTACACCGAGCGGCTGGGCAAACAGTCGCGCATCTTCGAACTGGTCACCGAACTATGAACGCCACTTACCTAGCCTTTGCGGCGGCGGTCGCCCTTCTGATCGCATCCCCTGGTCCTGTCGTTGCGCTGGTCATTGCCGATGCCAGGCGCAGCTGGCCCGCCTGGACCATTCTTGGCGGCGTGCTCTCAGCCCAGCTGTTGATGATTGCCGCCCTGGTGGTGATCTACCTCGCCCTGGACCTGCAACCGGTGATTCTGGAATGGGGCCAGGTCATCGGCGGGCTTTACCTGATCTGGCTCGGCGCAGATGGCCTCTGCGGCGGCGATGACGAAGAAAAGGACATATCACGCCCTCAGTCCCACTACTTCTGGCGGGCCATGGCAGTGGGCCTGTCCAATCCCAAGGACATCCTGTTCTTTCTGGCCTTCCTGCCCGGATTCATTCTGCCGGCCCAACCCTTCGCACCCCAGGCGGTGACCCTGATCGCCATCTGGGCATTTGTCGACATATCCATTCTGGTGACCTACAGCCTGGTTTCTCGGCGACTGGCGAGTCATGACACGCTGCAACGCGCGCTGACGTTGCTACCAAGCTTCTTCTTGCTCGGGCTGGGATTGGTCTCATGCGGGATGGGCATCAACAGCCTGATCAAATAACGAGGCGCATGGCAATATCAAAACTTTTTGATATTGCCATTGCTGGACGAAAAACGACCGACTAGACTGCGCGGCCTATGAGCCTGCGTATTCCCCAGATCTCCTTCGATGACAGCGATCAGCTCGCCGCCCTGTGCAAGGCCGGCGGCGACTCGCTGCGCCTAAACGTGCTGCGTGCGCTGGCAAGCGACTCATTCGGCGTGCTCGAACTGGCGCAGATCTTCGCCACCGGGCAATCCGGGATCAGCCATCATCTCAAGGTGCTGACTCAAGCCGGACTGCTGGCGACCCGCCGGGAAGGCAACGCGATCTTCTACCGCCGCGCCCTGCCCCAACTCGATAGCCTTGGAGGCAAGCTGCATGCTGCGCTGCTGGAGGAGGTCGACCAGCTGACGCTGCCTGCCGATGTTCATGCGCGCATCGGTGCCGTGCATGCCCAACGCAGCGCAGCCAGCGAAGATTTCTTCGCAAAAATGGCAGGCAGTTTCCAGGCACGGCAGGACATGATCGCCGGGCTTCCTCAGTACCGCGACAGCGTGGTCGCGCTGCTCGATGCGCTGAACCTTTCAGCGGATTGCACAGCACTCGAAGTCGGCCCGGGGGACGGCAGCTTTCTGCCGGAGTTGGCCCATCGATTCGCTCGCGTAGTCGCGGTGGACAACAGTCCTGCGATGCTCGAGCTGGCTCGCTCACGTTGCGAGCGCGATACGCTGGACAACGTCGAGTTGAAACTTGCCGACGCATTACAGGACGAATGTCCGTCGGCCGATTGCGTCGTGCTGAACATGGTTTTGCATCACTTGGCGGCGCCAGGTGAAGCACTCAAGCAACTGGCACGGCTGGTGAACGTGAGCGGAAGCCTGCTGATCACCGAGCTGTGCAGCCATAACCAGAGTTGGGCCAGGGAGGCCTGCGGCGATCTGTGGTTAGGCTTTGAACAGGACGATCTGGCCCGTTGGGCCGATGCCGCGGGGCTCACGCCCGGCGAGAGCCTCTACATTGGCTTGAAGAACGGTTTTCAGATCCAGGCCCGGTACTTTTCCCGGCCCGCCCCTGACAGCCGACTCACCCACCGGTAATTTAGGAACCGATAGATGAGCGAATACTCGATTTTCACCTCCGAGTCCGTGTCCGAAGGGCACCCGGACAAGATCGCCGACCAGATCTCCGATGCGGTGCTGGACGCCATCATCGCCGAGGACAAGCACGCGCGTGTTGCGTGTGAAACCCTGGTCAAGACCGGCGTCGCGATCGTCGCCGGGGAAGTCACTACAAGCGCCTGGGTCGACCTCGAGCAACTGGTGCGCGACGTCATTATCGACATCGGCTACAACAGCTCGGAAGTCGGCTTCGACGGCGCCACCTGCGGCATCATCAACATCATCGGTAAGCAGTCGGTGGACATCGCCCAGGGCGTGGACCGCAGCAAGCCGGAGGACCAGGGCGCTGGCGACCAAGGCCTGATGTTCGGCTACGCCAGCAACGAAACCGACGTACTGATGCCCGCCCCGATCCGCTTCTCCCACGCGCTGGTCGAGCGCCAGGCCGAAGCGCGCAAGAACGGCTTGCTGCCATGGCTGCGTCCGGATGCCAAGAGCCAGGTCACCTGCCGCTACGAAGGCGGCAAGGTCGTCGGTATCGACGCCATCGTCCTCTCCACCCAGCACAACCCGGAGGTCAAGCATTCCGACCTCAAGGAAGCGGTGATGGAGTTGATCGTCAAGCACGTGATCCCGGCCGAACTGCTGCACAAGGACACCCAGTTCCACATCAACCCGACCGGCCAGTTCATCATTGGCGGGCCGGTGGGCGACTGCGGCCTGACCGGGCGCAAGATCATCGTCGACACCTACGGCGGCATGGCCCGTCACGGCGGCGGCGCCTTCTCCGGCAAGGACCCATCCAAGGTCGACCGTTCAGCTGCCTACGCCGGCCGTTACGTGGCGAAAAACATCGTTGCTGCCGGCCTGGCCGAACGCTGCGAAATCCAGGTCTCCTACGCCATCGGCGTGGCCCAGCCGACCTCGATCTCGATCAACACCTTCGGCACCGGCAAGCTCAGCGACGAGAAGATCGTTGCCCTGGTGCGCGAGCATTTCGATCTGCGCCCCTACGCAATCACCACCATGCTCGACCTGCTGCACCCGATGTACAAAGCCACCGCGGCCTATGGCCACTTCGGCCGCGAACCCTATGAAATGACGGTCGGTGGCGACACCTTCACTGCGTTCACTTGGGAAAAGACCGACAAGGCCAACGCCTTGCGCGCTGCCGCTGGTCTGTAAACCCAGACCGCTGCCAGAAAAAAGCCCCGCCAGCGAGAGCTGCGCGGGGCTTTTTACTGCTCTGGGAAACGTTTCCGACTCCCTTTCGCTAATCAATCGATGCCGTTACGCTTCCGCGCCGACACATCGCCCGTAAAACATCGTACGCATTAAAAGGATTTAGACATGCGCAAGCTCTTAGTTATCGCGGCTCTGGCTTATTTCGGTTACGGCTATGTCACTGGCACATGGAGCCTGCCTTGGGGCTCCAGCTCCAGCCCGGTTGTCAGCAATCAAAACCCAACCAGCCAGTCCACCGCTATCAGATCTGCGCCAGTCCAGACATTCAGTTGCGATGGCCGCCAGCACTGCAGCCAGATGCGCTCTTATGAAGAAGCCAGGTTCTTCATTCGCAACTGCCCCAATACGAAGATGGACGGAGATGGTGACGGCATTCCATGCGAAAAGCAGTTTGGCCGCTAGGCATCAGGCCTCTACTCGTCTCAATTCTTCAACCGATAGCCCGTCTTGAATATCCACCAGATGAGCCCGAGGCACAGGGCGAGGAAGCCCAGCGTCATGGCCAGGCTGATGCCGACATTGACGTCCGACACGCCGTAGAAGCTCCAGCGAAAGCCGCTGATGAGGTACACCACCGGATTGAACAACGTGACCTTTTGCCAGACTGGCGGAAGCATCTCGATGGAATAGAAGCTGCCACCGAGAAAGGCCAAAGGCATGACGATCAGCGACGGCACGATCTGCAGCTTTTCCCAGCCATCGGCCCAGATACCGATGATGAAACCGAACAGGCAGAACGTCACCGCGGTGAGCACAAGGAACAGCGCCATGACCCACGGGTGCGCAATCTCGTAATCAACGAACAACCGAGCGGTGAGCAGGATGACCAGGCCGAGAATGATCGATTTGGTCGCCGCGGCGCCGACATAGCCGATGACGATCTCGAGATACGACACCGGTGCCGAGAGCACCTCGTAGATGGTCCCCGAATAGCGCGGCATGTAGATGCCGAACGAAGCGTTGGAAATGCTCTCGGTAAGCAGTGCCATCATGATCAGACCCGGAATGATGAAGGCGCCGTAGGGAATGCCGTGCATGGCCTCCATGCGCGACCCAATGGCGGAGCCGAACACTACGAAATACAGAGAAGTGGAAATGACTGGCGTGGCGATACTCTGCAGCAGCGTGCGCCAGGTGCGCGCCAGCTCGAACAGGTAGATGGCGCGGATTGCGTGGAAATTCATGTGCGGCTGCCCTTTACCAAGCTGACGAAGATTTCTTCAAGCGAACTCTGGCTCGACTGCAGATCCTTGAAATCGATCTTGTGTACCGCCAGACGCCTGAGCAATTCAGCAATGCCGGTGTCCTCGTGCTGCGCATCGAATGTGAACACCAGCTGGTTGCCGGAATCGACCAGCTCGAGCGGATAACCCGCCAGATCCGCCGGGATTTCGGCCAGTGGACGTTGCAGATGCAGGGTCAGCTGCTTCTTGCCAAGCTTCTGCATCAATGCCTGCTTGTCCTCGACCAGGATGATCTCGCCCTTGCTGATTACACCGATGCGATCGGCCATCTCCTCGGCCTCTTCGATGTAATGGGTGGTGAGGATGATGGTCACGCCGCGCTCGCGCAGGCCACGGACCATTTCCCACATATCGCGGCGCAACTCGACATCGACCCCTGCGGTGGGCTCGTCGAGAAACAAGATGCTCGGCTCGTGAGACAGTGCCTTGGCGATCATCACCCGGCGCTTCATGCCGCCGGATAGCTCGATGATGCGCGCGCCTTTTTTGTCCCAAAGCGAGAGATCACGCAGCAGCTTTTCCAGATAGGCATCGTCCGGCGCCTTGCCGAACAGGCCGCGAGAAAAGCGCACCGTCGCCCAGACACTCTCGAAACCTTCGTTGAACAGTTCCTGCGGCACCAGGCCGATCTTCGAGCGGGCTTCGCGGTAGTCGTTGACGATGTCGTACCCGTCCACCAGCACCCGCCCACCGCCCGGATTGACGATGCCGCAGATAATGCTGATCAGGGTGGTCTTGCCGGCGCCGTTGGGTCCGAGCAGAGCGAAGATTTCGCCCTTGTTGATCTGCAGATCGATCTGGGTGAGCGCTGGATGCCCGGACGCGTAGGTCTTGCTCAGCTGCTCGATGGAAATCACGGGTTGCACTGGTGGAGACTCCGCAAAACATTGGCTGACGATTGTACGACGCAGTTGGTTAGCTCACTAATCAATGCCATTGATAACGATCATGTCTCGGGCCGCATCGCTTGCACATGCCGCGGGCCACGCCATTGAAACTCTCGATTCTGGCCGCTGCGCACGCACATGGTTCACTTGGGCGAGACGCTCGGTGCAATGCATTGCGAGGAGCCGGCTAGGCGGTCCGCTGCTTCCCGATGGCACGCAGAAACATTTGCAGCAGCCGGAACCGCTCAACATGCGCTAGCGCACGGCCGCCAGTGCCATCGCGCGGCAGAATGCAGCGACCCTAACGAGCAAGGATGCTCCCCATGCAACGCACCATCGCGTTATTGCTGTGCCTCGCCCCAGGCTTGTGCCTAGCCGAATGTCCGGACTGGACCCCTGACCGCGCCCGAGCGGAAAGCCACGCACTGCGTCACCAGTTGGACGAATGGAACGATGCCTACCATCGCCGTGGCATCGCCCTTGTAGACGATGAAGTCTATGACCAGGCCAGCCAACAACTGCAGTATTGGCAGCGCTGTTTCCCAGCTAGCAGCGCCGCGACGCCCGATCCCCTGTCAAACGCTGGCGGCCACCTCTCACACCCGATCGTGCAGACGGGCTTGGCAAAACTCGCCAATCGCCAGGCTGTCGACGCATGGATAGCGCCACGCTCGGACCTCTGGATTCAGCCGAAGGTAGATGGCGTCGCTGTCACGCTGCAGTACCGGGGTGGTGATCTGGTAAACGCAGTGAGCCGCGGTGATGGGCTCAGCGGTCAGGACTGGACGCAGCGTGCAACCGAGCTGCCAGCGATCCCGCACCGGATCAGCGAACCCGGCGACGTGGTACTGCAAGGCGAGCTGTACTGGCGGCTCGACAAGCACGTTCAGGCGAGCGCTGGAGGCCTCGGTGCCCGTGGCCGCGTTGCGGGGGCGATGGCTCGGGGTTCGCTTGATCAGCGAGAGGCTACGCAGATCGGCCTGTTCGTATGGGACTGGCCAAACGGCCCAATGCGCATGCAGGACCGACTCGAAGGGCTGACGGCCATGGGATTTGCAGACAGTGTCGAGCTGACTCGACCTGTTACGACAACCAAGCAAGCTGAGCAGTGGCGAGAGCACTGGTATCGCCAACCGCTCCCTTTTGCCACCGACGGAGTGGTGCTGCGTCAAAGCCACCGGCCGCCAGCCTCGCGCTGGCAAGCCGAGCCACCGAGCTGGGCAGCAGCGTGGAAATATCCCCTGCGCACGGCCCTGGCAACGGTGCGTAGCGTCGAATTCAATATCGGTCGCAGCGGCCGGATAACACCGGTGCTGCAGTTGGACCCGGTGCACGTCGATGACCGACGCATCGCCCGCGTCAGCCTTGGCTCCTTGCAACGCTGGCGTGCCGATGATGTACGCCCCGGCGACCAGATCACCATTGCCCTCGCCGGCCTCACCATCCCTCGCTTCGAACGCGTCGTTTGGCGCGCGCAGCAGCGGCCCACCATCGAAGCACCCAACCCAGCCGACTACCATTCGCTAAGTTGCTGGCACCCTGCAACTGCGTGCGAACAGCAGTTTCTGGCACGCCTGACCTGGCTGAGCGGCAAGCAGGGGCTCGACTTACCCCACCTGGGTGCCGGAACCTGGAGGCGCCTCGTCGAGGCCGGCGAGCTGAGCGATCTGCTAGGTTGGCTGGATATGGATGCAGAGCGCCTGCAGCGCATTCCGGGGTTTGGCCCACGCAAAGCGGAAAATCTGATCGCCGCCTTTCAGCTGGCACGTGAGCGTCGTTTCGATGCCTGGCTGCGCGCGATCGGGGTGCCTGCCAGCCGCTCGTTGAACCCTGATGAAGATTGGCGGGCACTGGCGACGCGTAGTACGGAGCAGTGGCTCGCCGAGCCGGGAATAGGGCCCGGCCGGGCGCGGCAGCTACAGGCGTTCTTTGCCGATCCGGATGTGCGTTCACTGAAGCAAAAGCTGCACGCAGAGGGGGTCGCCGGTTTCTGAGGGCACTTAGCGCGCTCTGCTCAGTCTCAGAGGGAGAACAATAAGAATGGAGCGTGCATGACCCTCAGGCGATACACCTTCGCTGCGCTGATTACGGCCGGCTGCATCATGCAGTCGGTAGGCGCGGAGCAGGACCAGAAAAATGTCTGCGCCGATTCACGTCAGGTGATCGGCGAACAGATCAAAGAAGCGCGGCTACAGGGAGACAAGGCCCGCCGAAGCACGCTTGAAGAGCGCTTGCAGCAACTCAACAAGCAATGCCGTGGCGTGGTTCCCGTACAGCCCAATCATCTGGCGATCGAGAAAGCCACTCGGGTCGCCGATGAACGTGAAGCGCAGCTGCGCGAAGCGCTGGGTACTGGCGATCAGGAGAGGATCGAATTGAGCAAAAGGCGCCTGGATCATGCCCGGCAGTTGCTCGACGCCGCCAAGCGCTGACAACCCTCAGTAAGCGCGAAACGCCTTGTGGCAAGTCTCGCAGGCATCCTCGACACGCTGGAATGCTGGCGACACACCCTGCACTGTCGTTGCACTCTCGGCAGTCGCTGTCACCAGCTCCGCCGTGCGCGCTTCAAGCTCCCGTGCCAGCTCGTTGAAACGCGCCTGTTTTTCCCATACATCATTGCGGGCATCACTTTGAGCTTCCTTGACTTCCGGATAGTGCTGCCAGGGTTGGCGCGACAGCTCATCAAGCGTGACCGCGCCCCGGGCGAATTCCTGGGGATTGAACTCCAGGCGCCCACGGAGCATGCCGCCGAGATCCTCCTTGACGTCGAGCATCTGCTGGTAGATGGCCTTGCGTTTACCCAGCGGTGAATTGGGATCGATCCGATCACAGCCCGCCACGGCAATTACGGCAATCAGCGAAACACACAACGACAGCAGCTTCATTGACCAAGCACTCGTGAACACAACGGACAGCGATTATCCCTGCGTCCGCTCAATTCACCTAACGCCGACGGGTCACTGCGACCATTCACCACCCGCGCTTTCGCAATCAATCTTTGCCTGGCCACGATTGGTGGACTCGTAGTTGTACGTCACGATTCTCGCGGTTTCCGGCACGGTGGTCGGTGCAGGTGTGTCATTTGCCTGGCTGCCTGTGGCGCGTTCGTTGGCTAGCGTTTCAGGAGTCATCTCAGCCGTGCAGACGCCGAAGTGGCCGGACGGGCAACTGTCACGGATTTCGCGCCGCGAGTTCTTGATGGCCTCGTTGTCCTGGCACACCCAGTCGATCGAATCGTCTTCGGCACCATGAAATTCAAAGCATTTTTCCGTCACTACGGGTGGCGGGACGGCGCCGGACGTTTCAGCGGTCACATAGCAGGAATTGGCCGCCGCCGGCAGAGACACCACGGCGCAAGCCGCAAGCAGAACAGAACGTAAGGAGAGGTTCATGTTGTCAGCTCCAGAGGGTCATTGGCCCGACGGGGTTCACCGAACCTTAATATTCGACCCCCCTGCCGCCGGCTGAGTTCGTCGGCGCGCGCTCTTTGCGACGACGAGATCAAGGCAGGCACCAATCGTGACATGAGCAGGTCAACTCTGACTCTTATCCAAATCGTCTAGCTGGGGCCTGCATGCTGGAAATATCGGCACTATTCATCACCCTGACCGCGCTGCTTGCTTATGTGAATTACCGGTTCATAGGGCTGCCGCCCACCATCGGCGTGATGGCCACCGCCCTGGTGTTTTCTCTGTTTTTGCACGCGCTGGCAATGCTGGGATTCCCACAGCTCGAACAATTGATCGAGTCTCTGATCGGCCGGATCGATTTCAATCACCTGTTGATGGACGGCATGCTCTCTTTCCTTCTGTTTGCCGGAGCACTGCACATCAATCTCGCCGACCTGCGGGCGAGGCGCTGGGCCATCGGCCTGTTGGCCACCGCAGGGGTGTTGTTTTCCACGGCCGTTATAGGGTTCGGCAGCTGGTGGATCCTCGAACTGTTCGGGCTGCAGCCGCCGCTGATCTACTGTCTGCTATTCGGCGCCCTGATCTCACCCACCGACCCCATTGCGGTGCTGGGCATCATGCGTTCCGCCGGAGCACCGAAAGCCCTGGAAACCACCATTGTCGGCGAATCGCTGTTCAATGACGGGGTCGCGGTGGTCGTGTTCACCGTACTGCTGGGGGTGCTGGCAAGAGGCGAAGTCCCGGGTGCCGGCGAAGCGGTCTGGCTGTTCTTCGAGGAAGCCGGGGGCGGAATTCTGCTCGGCGCGTTGCTCGGTGCACTGACCTTCGCACTGCTCAAGAGCATCGATCAGTACCAGGTGGAGGTGCTGCTGACCCTTGCCCTGGTGCTCGGCGGCTATACCCTGGCGACCCATCTGCACGTATCCGGGCCGATCGCCATGGTGGTGGCCGGGCTGATCATCGGTAACCAGGGGCGCAAGCATGCAATGTCGGCCCATACCCGTGAGAACCTGGACAATTTCTGGGAACTGCTTGATGAAATCCTCAACGCAGTGCTGTTCGTTCTGATCGGGATGGAGCTGGTGCTGCTGCCCTTCAGTGCGAAGTACCTGCTGATCGCCCTGTGCATCACGCTGCTGATCCTGGGCACGCGCCTGGCCGCGGTCGGCCCGCCAGCACTATTGCTGCGCAAGATGGGTCGCGCGCTGCCCAACGGCACCGTTCGCATCCTCACTTGGGGTGGGTTGCGAGGCGGAATCTCGGTGGCGCTGGTACTCGCCCTGCCCGCCAGTGAGGAGCGTAATCTGCTGCTCAACATCACCTATCTGGTGGTTCTGTTCTCGATCCTGGTGCAGGGATTGAGCATTGGTCGTCTGGTCCGCAATATCTGCACGCGTGACAGCGGCAATAGTCGCTGACAGCTGGAAATGCGTCGGGCTTGGGATTGCTCGCGGTCACAGCTATAATCGCCGAGCTTCACACCGCCGACACTGCTCGGCCGTGCCCGCCACCTGTCCGAGGGGCGCTGCAGCAGGTATGGACCTGTTTGGATCTCGTAAGCCACGCGACTTATCCGTCGCGAGATAGCGGATCCGGATCAGACCTCACCTGTCAGGCTCGGATGGGGCGTTAACCATACGCATCAACGGCGCCCATTCGCACAAAACGAATGGAGAACTCTTTAATGAGCGCTGTCATGACGCCTGCCGGTTTCAACGATTTCAAAGTCGCCGATATTTCTCTGGCCGCCTGGGGCCGCCGCGAGATCATCATCGCCGAATCCGAAATGCCTGCCCTGATGGGCCTTCGCCACAAGTACGCCGGCGAGCAGCCGCTCAAGGGCGCGAAAATCCTCGGCTGCATTCACATGACCATCCAGACCGCCGTGCTGATCGAGACGCTGACCGCCCTCGGCGCCGAAGTACGCTGGTCCAGCTGCAACATCTTCTCCACCCAGGATCAGGCCGCCGCTGCCATTGCAGCTGCCGGCATCCCGGTTTTCGCCTGGAAGGGTGAGACCGAGGAAGAATACGAGTGGTGCATCGAGCAGACCATCCTCAAGGATGGCCAGCCGTGGGACGCCAACATGATCCTGGATGATGGCGGCGACCTGACCCAGATCCTGCACGACAAGTACCCGCAGGTGCTCGAGCGCGTGCATGGTGTCACGGAGGAAACTACCACTGGCGTGCATCGCCTGCAGGACATGCTCAAGAAAGGCACCCTGAAGATCCCGGCGATCAACGTCAACGACTCGGTCACCAAGAGCAAGAACGACAACAAGTACGGCTGCCGTCACAGCCTCAACGACGCCATCAAGCGCGCCACCGACCACCTTCTCTCCGGCAAGCAGGCGCTGGTGATTGGCTACGGTGACGTAGGCAAGGGCTCGGCGCAGTCATTGCGTCAGGAAGGCATGATCGTCAAGGTCTCGGAAGTAGACCCGATCTGCGCCATGCAAGCTTGCATGGACGGTTTCGAGCTGGTCTCCCCGTACAAGGACGGCCTCAACGACGGCACCGATGCCAGCATTGACACCGCGCTGCTGGGCAAGATCGACCTGATCGTCACCACCACCGGCAACGCCAATGTCTGTGACGCCGGCATGCTCAAGGCCCTCAAAAAGCGGGCACTGGTGTGCAACATCGGCCACTTCGACAACGAAATCGACACCGCTTTCATGCGCAAGAACTGGGCATGGGAAGAGGTCAAGCCGCAGGTGCACAAGATCCACCGCACCGGTCCAGGCAACTTCGATGCGCACAATGACGACTACCTGATCCTGCTGGCCGAAGGCCGCCTGGTGAATCTGGGTAACGCCACCGGCCACCCGAGCCGGATCATGGACGGCTCTTTCGCCAACCAGGTACTGGCACAGATCCACCTGTTCAATGAGAAATTCGCTGACCTGCCGGTTACCGAAAAGACCAAGAACGTCACCGTCATGGTGCTGCCGAAGAAACTCGACGAAGAAGTCGCAGCCGAGATGGTCAAGGGTTTCGGTGGGGTTATCACTCGCCTGACGCCGACTCAGGCCGAGTACATCGGCGTGGAAGTAGAAGGTCCGTTCAAGCCGGATAGCTACCGCTACTAATCGAGGCCACAGCCGTACCAGGCTTCGGACGAGCCCGCTCGTTGTGGCCCGGTGCGGCTGATCGCTGAAAGGAATTGTCATGTCACAACCACGTAGCCACAGCTTCAGCTTCGAGTTCTTCCCCACCAAGACGGACGCAGGGCACGAAAAACTGATGGCAACGGCCAGACGCCTGGCCGAGTACAACCCGGACTTTTTCTCCTGCACCTATGGCGCAGGCGGCTCAACTCGCGACCGAACGCTGAACACCGTGCTGCAACTCGACGGCGATGTGAAGGTGTCGACCGCGCCGCATCTGTCCTGCGTAGGTGACGGCAAGCAAGAACTGCGCGAATTGCTGAACCTGTACAAGGACGCTGGGATCAAGCGCATCGTCGCACTGCGCGGCGACCTGCCGTCGGGCATGGGCATGGCCAGCGGCGAACTGCGTTACGCCAATGAATTGGTGGAATTCATTCGCAGCGAAACCGGCGACCACTTCCACATTGAAATCGCGGCCTATCCGGAAATGCATCCGCAGGCGCGCAATTTCGAGGATGACCTGGCCAACTTCGTGCGCAAGGCCAAGGCAGGTGCAGACAGCGCCATCACCCAATACTTCTTCAACGCCGACTGCTACTTCTACTTCGTCGAGCGTGTACGCAGGATGGGCGTTGAAACACCGATCGTTCCAGGCATCATGCCGATCACCAACTACAGCAAGCTGGCGCGCTTCTCCGACGCGTGCGGCGCCGAGATCCCGCGTTGGGTTCGCAAGCAGCTGGAGTCCTACGGGGACGACATGGAGAGCATTCAGGCCTTCGGCAATCAAGTCATCACCGAAATGTGCGAGAAATTGCTCGCTGGCGGCGCGCCCGGGCTGCATTTCTATACCCTGAACCAGGCTGAGCCCAGCTTGGCCATCTGGGACAACCTCAAGCTGGTCCGCTGACCATCACCGCTCCCTGCAGAAAACAGGGAGCTGGTCAATGAACCTGCGAACTGCCACACTGTCCTAGCAATGCGGTGTTAACAGGCTCTGTTATACTCCGCGCTTCCGCCAGGCTTACGCCCGGATGCCAGCATTTAAATGCGGCAGGACCGGACGGGATCGCACGCCAGTCGCGATTCGAGCCAGGCATGACCATCCCAGGGCCGCGCCCTAAACAAGACAGGATTACTCATGTCCTTTGCTTCCCTCGGTCTCTCCGAGGCTTTGGCCGGTGCCGTCGAGGCCGCCGGTTACACCCAGCCTACACCAGTGCAACAGCGGGCCATTCCCGCCGTGTTGCAAGGACGCGACCTGATGGTCGCTGCACAGACGGGCACCGGCAAAACCGGTGGTTTCGCACTTCCCGTACTGGAAATTCTGTTCCCCGGCGGTCATCCGGACCGCGAGAACCGCCACGGCCCGCGTCAACCTCGCGTGCTGGTGCTGACGCCAACGCGCGAACTCGCCGCCCAGGTCCATGACAGCTTCAAGCTGTATGCCCGCGACCTGCCGCTGAAAAGCGCAGTCATCTTTGGTGGCGTAGGCATGAACCCTCAGGTCCAGGCCATCGCCAAAGGGCTAGACGTACTTGTCGCCTGCCCCGGCCGGCTGCTCGATTTGGCCAATCAGAAGGCCGTCGATCTGTCTCATGTAGAGATTCTGGTTCTCGACGAAGCCGACCGCATGCTTGACATGGGCTTCATCCACGACGTGAAGAAGGTGCTGGCCAAGCTGCCGAGCAAGCGCCAGAACCTGCTCTTCTCGGCCACTTTCTCCCAGGACATCACCGATCTCGCCAGCAAACTGCTGCACGAGCCGGAAAAAATCCAGGTCACGCCACCGAACACCACGGTAGAGCGAATCGAGCAGCGCGTTTTCCGCCTGCCCGCCTCGCACAAGCGAGCACTGCTTGCGCATCTGATCACCAAAGGTGCCTGGGAACAGGTTCTGGTGTTCACCCGCACCAAGCATGGCGCCAACCGCCTCGCCGAATATCTCGACAAGCACGGGCTACCGGCCGTCGCGATTCACGGCAACAAGAGCCAGAACGCTCGCACCAAGGCGCTGGCTGACTTCAAGGCGAACCAGGTGCGCATCCTGGTCGCTACCGATATCGCCGCCCGCGGGCTAGATATCGATCAGCTGCCACATGTGGTCAACTTCGAGCTGCCAAACGTCGAAGAAGACTACGTTCACCGGATCGGTCGGACCGGCCGAGCCGGCCGCAGCGGCGAAGCGATCTCCCTGGTAGCACCGGACGAGGAGAAGCTGCTCAAGGGCATCGAGCGGATGACCAAGCAAAAGATTCCGGATGGCGATCTGATGGGCTTCGACTCCAGCACCATTGAGGCGGAGAAGCCTGAAGTGCGCGAACCCCGGCAGCCACGCCAACCGCGCCCGCCACGTAACGGCGAGCGTAAGCCGCGCCCCGAGCGCGCAGCGAAAACCACCGAGGCCAGCGGCGAGCCCAAAGAACGTGATCGCAACCGTCGTGGGCGCAACAAGCCACGCGGCTCTAGCGCGAGCCAAAGTTCGCCTGCACAGGGTGCAACTGCCGCTCCGGTGAGTCGCCCCCCGCGCCTGCCTAACGATCGCGACCCGGAAGTGTTCCTCGACGACGAGCTGGACAATTTCGGCAACAAGGTGGACTACGTTAGCCCCTACCAGAACAAGCAGGGCCGTGGGCGTCGTCCAGGCGCACCGGCTCAGCCTGGTGCCCAACCGCGCGCTGCAGCCGGCCCACGTGGCGGTTCAGCGCCGGCTGGCGGCGCAGCTGCAACGGGTAAGGGCAAACGTCAGGGTCCGGCCCGCGGTGGCCAGCCACGGCGCAAGAATGAAGGCCGACGTACCGATAATGACGGCCTTGGCCGTCAGGAAGCGGCCATCAAGCCTAAAGAAAAGCAGCCGCTGATCATTCACAAGGAGTCGAAGCTTGATCGATTACCAAGTGTTGATCAGCTTGAACAGCTGCCAACCCGGCCGCGCGGCGAGAAGCCAGCTTTGCTGACCCGCAACCGCTGAGTTGAGCCAAACAAAAACGCCGCCCTTAGGGCGGCGTTTTTGTTCGAGCAGGATTTAAGCGGCAGTCAAAGGCGTGGTTCCATGCCTGCCGGGGCCGATATCAGCCCCCAGTGGCAACCGGTTCGGACTGGGCATCCCATCCGCCACCCAGAGCCTTGAACAGCTCGACCTCGCTGGTCATCTGCGCCAGCCGGTCGCCGATGAACTGCTGCTGCACTTCGAATAGCTGCCGTTGTGCGTCCAGCAGGGTCAGATAGCTGTCAACGCCCGTGCGGTAGCGCCGCTCGGCAAGCCGATAGTAATCCTCACTGGTTTCCAGCAGGTCACGCTGAGCCTGAACCTGGCGGACGTAGGTGGCCTGAGCGGCCAGCCCATCTGCCACTTCCCGGAAGGCCGTCTGGATAGCCCGCTCGTACTGCGCTACCTGGATATTGCGGCTGATCTCGGCATAGTCGAGGTTGGCGCGCAACTGACCGGCATTGAAGATCGGCACGCTGATGCTTGGCGCGAAGTTCCAGTAGCTGGAGCCCCCATCGAACAGGCCGGACAGTTCGCTGCTTGCCGTACCCACGGCACCCGTCAAGCTGATACGCGGGAAGAACGCCGCACGTGCTGCGCCGATGTTCGCGTTGGCCGCACGCAGCTGATATTCGGCCTGAATGATATCAGGACGCTTGTACAGCAGATCCGATGGCAAGCCGACCGGAACAGTGGCTAACAGATCACGTTCGAGCCGGCCGTCAGCGGGTACTTCGACCGGAACGTTCTGCCCGAGCAGCATCCCTAGGTCGTTTCGATCCTGAGCCACCTGGCGAGTGTATCGCTCGATACCTACCCGGGCGGTATCGACCGCACTTCGGGCCTGGCTCAGCTCGAGTGCCGAGGCCACACCTACATCGAAACTGTGCTGAGTAAGCGAAAGGCTCTCTTCGTAGGTTTTCAGCGTGTCACGACTGACCTGCAGCAGCGCCTGATCGGCCTGCAGGGTTAACCAGGCATTGGCAACGCTGGCGATCAAACTGATCTGCGTGCTTCGCTGCGCCGCCTCGGTGGCGAAGTACTGTTGCAGGGCTTGTTCACGAAGACTGCCCAGACGTCCGAACAGATCCAGCTCCCAGGACACCCCGAGCGTCGCGCTGTACTGGCCGCTGATGGCGCTGCCACCGGTCTGGTTGAGATCGCCGGGAGTTCGGGTGCGATTGCCGGAGCCATCAGCGCTTACCGCAGGAAGAACGTCGGCGCGCTGTACGCGATAGAGGGCCCGATAAGCGTCGACGTTAAGCGCGGCGATGCGCAGGTCGCGGTTGTTGTCCAGCGCGACACTTATCAACTGACGCAGGGTGGGATCACGGAAAAAGGCTTGCCAGTCCAGCGCCATCTGCTGCCCTTGCGCAGCGCTGGCCGAACCCACATAGGCTTCACCCTCTGGCCAGCTGGCGGCTGTAGGCGTCTCGGGCCTCTGATATTGGGGCATCAACGAGCACCCGCTCAGCGCGGCCAGCAGCGCGACGCTCAGCAATGATCTTTTCATTGTGTATCTCCCTTTGGTGCATCGACGGCAGCTTTCTTGCGCTCACCCAGCGAAGACACCAGAACATAGAACAGCGGGACCCAGAAGATAACCAGCAGCGTCGCGGTCATCATCCCGCCGATCACGCCAGTACCGATTGCATGGGAACTGCCCGCACCCGCGCCACTGGCAAGCGCCAGCGGAACAACCCCGAGGGTGAACGCCAGCGAAGTCATGACGATCGGCCGCAAGCGCATACGGCATGCCTGCACCGCTGCATCGAATCGGCTCATGCCCTGCTCGTGAAGCTCCTTGGCGAATTCGACGATGAGGATCGCGTTCTTGGCAGTCAGCCCAATGGTCGTCAGCAGCCCGACCTGGAAGAACACATCATTGGACAAACCGCGGCCCATGGTCGCCAGCAAAGCACCGATGACCCCTAGTGGCACCACCAGCATCACGGCGAACGGAATCGACCAGCTCTCGTAGAGCGCTGCTAGACACAGGAACACCACCAACAGCGACAGGGCATAAAGCGCCGGCGCCTGATCGCCGGACAAGCGCTCCTCGTAGGACAAGCCCGTCCACGAAATTCCAACACCCTGCGGCAGCTTCTGAGCAATCTCCTCCACTGCCGCCATGGCGTCGCCAGAGCTATAGCCTGGCGCGGCCTGACCGAGAATTTCCATCGCCGACACACCGTTGTAGCGCGACAGCTTCGGCGAGCCGTAAACCCACTCACCGCTGGCAAAGGCACTGAATGGCACCATCTCGCCTGCATCGTTGCGCACGAACCATTTGTCGAGGTCTTCCGGATTCATCCGTGAACTGGCCTCGCCCTGCATGTACACGCGCTTGACCCGACCACGATCGATGAAGTCGTTGACGTAGCTGGAGCCCCAGCCGATCGACAGCGTCTGGTTGATCGCGCTCAGCGGAACGCCCAACACCCGCGCTTTCTCGTCGTCGATCTGCAGCTGATACTGCGGCTCGTCGTTTAGCCCGTTAGGACGTACGGCAGTCAATGCAGGATGTTCGGCAGCCATACCCAAGAACTGGTTACGAGCGTCCATCAGCACCTCGTGACCAACACCGGCACGATCCTGCAGATAGAAATTGAAGCCTGTTGCGTTACCGAGCTCCATCACCGCAGGGGGCGCAAACGCAAATACCATGGCATCCCGGAAGGAGCTGAAGTGCTGCTGAGCACGGCCAGCGAGAGACGCGACATCCTGCCCCTCGGCCGTACGCTCGCTCCATGGCTTCAAGCCGATGAATGCCAGCGCCGAATTCTGACCGCGACCAGCGAAGTTGAAGCCGGTGACGGTGAACACCGAATTCACCACGTCCGACTCTTCAGTGAGCAGGTACTCACGCATTGCGTCGACCGTCTGCTGGGTACGTTCGGCAGTGGAGCCGGCGGGAGTCTGTACCTGGGCAAAGAGAACGCCCTGATCTTCGTCGGGAAGAAACGAACTAGGCAGCCGGGTAAACAGCACAGCCATGACCGCGACGATCGCCACGTATAGCAGCAAGAATGGAATCTTGCGTTTGAGCACGCTGCGCACGCCCTTCTCGTAGCCGTCCACTCCGCGCTCGAAAGTGCGATTGAACCACCCGAAGAAGCCACGTTTGGCATGGTGCTGCCCCTGCGGGATCGGCTTGAGCAAGGTCGCACAGAGCGCCGGGGTGAATATCAGTGCGACAAGCACGGACAGCGTCATCGCCGACGCGATGGTGATCGCGAACTGTCGGTAGATGACGCCCGTGGAGCCGCCGAAGAACGCCATCGGCACGAACACCGCGGATAGCACCAGGCCAATGCCGACCAGCGCACCCTGAATCTGGGTCATGGATTTGCGCGTCGCCTCCAAGGGCGACAGCCCTTCCTCGGCCATCACACGCTCGACGTTTTCCACGACGACAATGGCATCGTCCACCAGCAGACCGAT
The DNA here is from genome assembly GCF_003696365.1 of Stutzerimonas zhaodongensis. GTDB lineage: Bacteria > Pseudomonadota > Gammaproteobacteria > Pseudomonadales > Pseudomonadaceae > Stutzerimonas > Stutzerimonas zhaodongensis. The sequence continues at coordinate 428,299 of NZ_RFFM01000001.1, read as the reverse complement.
CGCCAGCACCATTGCAAACATGGTCAGGGTGTTCACGCTGAACCCGAATGCTGCCAGAACGCCGAACGTACCGAGCAACACCACGGGCACAGCCAGCGTAGGAATCAATGTTGCACGGAAGTTTTGCAGGAACAGATACATCACCAGAAAAACCAGGGCGATGGCTTCGAACAGGGTGTGCACTACGCCGGTAATCGATTCAGAGACAACAGGCGAAGTGTCGTAGGGATAAACGACCTCCATGCCCGCCGGGAAAAACGGTTGAAGTTCGTCGATAGTCGCACGCACCGCTTTAGCGGTATCCAGTGCGTTAGCGCCCGTCGCCAACTTGATCGCCATGGCAGACGCCGGCTTGCCGTTGTAGAGCGCACTGATTGCCGAGCTCTGTTCGGTCAGCTCGACCCTCGCCACATCGCCCAATCGAACCTGGGACCCATCACCGCTGACCTTCAGCAGTATGTCGCGGAACTGCTCAGGTGTTTGCAGACGGGTTTTGCCGATGATCGTCGCGCTCAGCTGTTGTCCGGGAACAGCGGGCAGTCCGCCGAACTGACCAGCCGACACCTGCACGTTCTGCGCCTTGATCGCATCACCGACGTCGGTCGGGGTAAGTGAGAAATTGTTCAGCTTGGCCGGGTCCAGCCATATCCGCATGGCGTACTGGGAACCGAAGACCTGGAAGTCGCCGACACCCGCAGTCCGAGAGATCGGGTCCTGGATGTTGGAGACGATGTAATCCGACAGGTCGCCACGGGTCATGCTGCCATCGGTAGAGACCACGCCGATGACCATCAAGAAGTTGCGCACCGCCTTGGTTACCCTGATGCCCTGCTGTTGCACCTCTTGCGGCAACAGAGGAGTGGCTAGCTGCAGCTTGTTCTGGACCTGCACCTGGGCGATGTCAGGATCAGTACCCTGCTCGAATGTCACCGTGATTTCCATGCTCCCATCGGAGTTGCTCGACGAGGACATGTAGCGCAGGCCATCGATTCCGTTCAGCTGCTGTTCGATTACCTGAACAACGGTGTCTTGGACCGTTTGCGCCGAAGCACCCGGGTAATTGACCTGAATGCCTACTGCCGGCGGCGCGATGCTTGGGTACTGATTGACGGGCAACGACAGAATGGAGAGCCCACCGGCCAACATGATCACCAGGGCGATCACCCAGGCGAAAATGGGCCGGTCGATAAAGAATCTGGACATTACTTGATTATCCTTGGCTCAGCCTTATTGGGCTTGTGGCTGGGCAGTGGCGACATTGGTCGCCGGTACGGGATTGACTTCGACACCCGGGCGGATGAATTGCAGGCCTTCTGTGATCAGACGATCGCCTGCTTCGAGGCCTTCAGTGACCAGCCAGCGGTTACCCACTGCCCGTGCAGCTTTGAGCTTGCGAATTTCGACCTTGTTGTCGGCACCGACGACCATGGCGGTCGCTTCGCCGGTCGGCGTACGGGTGACCCCCTGCTGCGGCGCCAGAATGGCCTCGCTCTTCACGCCGGCTACCAGCTGCGCATGAACGAACATACCGGGCATCAACATTTTGTCCGGATTCGGGAAGACCGCGCGCAGCACCACCGAGCCCGTACCCGCATCTACCGATACTTCAGAAAACTCCAACTTGCCCTCATGGGGGTAAGGCGTGCCGTCCTCAAGCACAAGCGTTGCTTTCGCCGCGTTTTCACCCGCTTTTTCCAGACGTCCCTCGGCCAGATCCCGACGCAAGCTGAGCAGATCGCGCGCAGGTTGTGTTACGTCGACATAGATGGGATCGAGTTGTTGGATCACTGCCAGCGCCTGGGCCTGACCACTGCTGATCAGCGCACCTTCTGTTACAGCAGAACGGCCAATACGGCCGGATATCGGCGCAAGCACTTTGGTGTAGCGTACGTTTATCCGCGCCCGCTCAAGCTCGGCCTCCGCCTGCAAGCTGGCAGCCCGCGCTTCTTCGAACGCCTGCTTGCTCACTGCCTGTTCCTTGACCAGCAACGCATAGCGATCGGCCAGAGACTTGGTGGAGGCAAGACTCGCCTGCGCGCTCTTGTACGTCGCTTGATAGATCGCATCGTCGATCTGGTAGAGCTGCTCGCCAGCCTTGACCTCGCTGCCTTCGGTGAAAAGACGCTTCTGGATGATGCCGTCCACCTGCGGGCGCACTTCAGCAACGCGATAAGCCTGCGCGCGGCCCGGAAGCTCGGTAGTCAGGGCAAATGATTCGGCTTCGAGCGTCACGATGCCCACTTGCGGTGCCTGCTGTGCCGCGGCAGGAGCCGCTGCCTGCTCGTCCTGGCACCCGCTTAGTACAGCCACAGCGGCAAGAAGGGTTAACAGCGCAGCACTGGCTGACTTGCTAGACATCGAAAGCGACCTCATAGAACAGATAGTCCCAAGCAGAACAGCTCGGACAGACTCGAATGGCAGAATGCGACGAATATACTTACATTCACGACTGTTTGTAAACAAACGATTGTGTCACGGATGCCCCTATTACGCCGATTGAGGAGATTCAATGGCCGGGGCTAATGCCTTCCTCAACAGGTGGTGCAGAAACGAGAACGCCGGCTATACGCCGGCGTCCTTTAAACTTCTGCTCGTTACTGACGGATACCTTCAACCGAAATGATCAGGTCGACAGTCTGCGAGGCCGGACCCAGGTCCATCTTGATATCGAAATCTTTCAACTTGAGGGTCGTCATGCCTTCAAAGCCCGCGCGATAGCCGCCCCACGGGTCCTTGCCCTCGCCCAGAAACTTGGCCGCGATTACCACGGGCTTGGTTACACCGTTCAGAGTCAGGTTGCCGGTGATATCGGCAGTACCATCACCGGTCGACTTGACCGAGGTGGACTCGAAAGTAGCGGTCGGGTGCTTGGATACGTTTAGGAAATCATCGCTGCGCAGGTGCTTATCGCGCTCGGCGTGATTAGAGTCGACGCTGGCGGTCTTCAACGTGACGTTGACCTTGCTCGCTTCCGGCTGATCGGCGTCAAAGCTGAAGCTACCGTCGAATTCCTTGAAGGTGCCCCACAGCCAGCTGTAGCCGAGGTGACTAATCTTGAAATTGACGAAAGCGTGCTGGCCTTTGGTGTCGATGGCATAGTCAGCAGCGGCGACTGGGCCGGCGGCAATCATTGAGCCCAGGGCAAGTGCAGCAAGGGTTTTCTTCAACATGGATGACTCCTTGGAGGGTTTATCAGGCATCGGCGCGGCCGAGCATCCGCTTGAGCGTCGGATCGCGATCGATGAAATGGTGCTTGAGAGCAGCCAGGGCATGCAGGCCGGAAAAGATCACCAGCCCCCAGGCCATGAACTCATGAACCAGGCCGGCAATGTCTTCCTGGTTTGGAATGGATGTGACCAGCGCCGGGACCTCGAACCAATCGAATACGCTAATGGACCGACCGTCGGCGGTGGATATCAGATAGCCGGAAATCATCACCCCGAACAAGCCAAGGTAGAGCACACCGTGACCGACCTTGGTTGCCAGACGTGTGAGCTGGCCGTGACTCGCAAGAGGCGCAGGACCGCTGCTGAGAAAGCGCCAGGTAACCCGGAGCACCATCACTGCCAGCAAAAGCAGACCAATGCTCTTGTGTATATCAGGTGCGGTGCGATACCAGCTGCTGTAGTAGGTCAATCCGACCATCCAGTATCCCAGCGCGAACAACACAACCACCGCAATTGCCACCAACCAGTGCATCACGATGCTTATCAGGCCGTAATTGGTGGAGGAATTTCGCCATTGCATGGGTCGTGTCTCTATATAAATGAATAGCGTTAGCCTAACGGCTAATAGATCGAAATGAATCGCATTTTTTCGTTTCAAAATATCGACCAGGCAGATAGATCTGCACGGACGGGACTGATGGTCGGTTTCTGCTAGGCTGCGCCGACGCCCGAGCTAAGGAGCAACAATGAGCCTGAATGACAGCTGGATGCAGCGCGACCTATCCGTACTCTGGCATCCGTGCACCCAGATGAAAGATCACGAGCAGCTTCCATTGATCCCGATACGCCGCGGTGAGGGCGTCTGGCTGGAGGACTTTGACGGCAAGCGCTATCTCGATGCAGTGAGCTCCTGGTGGGTCAACGTGTTCGGGCACGCCAACCCCCGCATCAATCAGCGCATCAAAGACCAGCTCGATCAACTCGAACACGTGATGCTTGCGGGTTTCAGCCACCAGCCGGTGGTCGAGCTGTCCGAGCGACTGGTGCAGATCACCCCTGCAGGCCTCCAGCGGGTGTTCTACACCGACAACGGTTCAACCGGTATCGAAGTCGCCTTGAAGATGAGCTTCCACTACTGGCGCAACATCGGGCGGGCGAACAAACAGCGCTTTGTGACGCTCACCAACAGTTACCACGGCGAAACCGTGGCCGCAATGTCGGTAGGCGACGTCGCCCTGTTCACCGACACCTACAAGCCTTTGTTGCTGGATACGTTCAAGGTGCCGAGTCCGGATTGCTATCTGCGGCCGGATGGTGTGACCTGGGAAGACCACTCACGACACATGTTCCAGCATATGGAGCAGACGCTAGCCGAGCATCATGATCAAATCGCCGCGGTCATCGTCGAACCTTTGATTCAAGGTGCAGGCGGGATGCGCATGTATCACCCGATCTATCTGAAACTTCTGAGAGAGGCCTGTGACCGCTACGATATCCACCTGATACACGACGAAATCGCCGTGGGGTTCGGCCGCACAGGTACCATGTTTGCCTGTGAGCAGGCGGGCATTACGCCTGATTTTTTGTGCCTGTCCAAGGCGCTCACCGGCGGGTACTTGCCGATGGCTGCCGTGCTGACTACCGAGACGCTGTATCAGGCGTTTTACGACGACTATTCCACGTTGCGAGCCTTCCTCCACTCGCACACCTACACCGGTAATCCACTGGCATGCGCTGCGGCCCTGGCCACGCTCGATATCTTTGAACAAGACGCAGTCATCGAAGCCAACAAGGTGCTGGTCGCACGAATGGCGACTGCCACCGCTCACCTTCGCGACCATCCAAACGTCTCTGAGGTGAGACAGACCGGCATGGCAGTCGCCATCGAGATGGTGCAGGACAAGTCAAGCAAGACCGCATACCCCTGGCAGGAGCGACGCGGGCTGAAGGTTTACCAGCACGCCCTGCAGCGTGGGGCGCTGCTCCGGCCTCTGGGTGGAGTGGTGTATTTTCTGCCACCCTACACCATCACCGAAGAACAGATCGACTTTCTCGCCGAGGTAGCTACCGAAGGGATCGATATCGCGACTCGCACTGCGGTCAGTGTGCCGGTGGCTCCGGGTGCGCCGAGTGAGTTCCGTGACCCCGGCTAGCGCATCACTAGCCTTCATGAGACCTCGGTAACCCTATAAACTGCCGACCCACCTTCAGACCGTAGCTTTGCGATGCGAATATCCCGATTTTTCATCGACGCACCGTTGTCCCTTGGCACCTGCGATCTTCCTGAAGCCTCCGCTCACTACATAGGCCGAGTCCTGCGTTTGACGGCCGGCACGGCCGTACAACTGTTCGATGGCAGCGGTCAGGAATATGCAGGCGCTCTGGTCGAAGTAGGAAAAAAGCACGTCACCGTCGAGTTGCGCGAGCGGTTTTCAGGACAGGCGGAATCTTGCTTGAAGATTCATCTGGGACAAGGACTTTCGCGTGGTGAGCGGATGGATTGGGCTATCCAGAAAGCCACTGAACTCGGCGCTGCAGAGATTACCCCAATCATCAGTGAGCGCTGCGAAGTGCGGCTGAAAGACGAACGAGCAGACAAGAGACTGACTCACTGGCGCCAGGTCGCCATAAGCGCCTGCGAGCAATGCGGCCGCTCTATCGTCCCGACGATTCATCCGCCTATGCCGATGTCGGAATGGCTCAAGCTTGAGGCTGAGCTGAAGCTGGTCTTGCATCCCGTCGCAGCACCGCTGGCCTCCCATCCGCGCCCGGCCACGCTCGCCTTTCTGATCGGCCCGGAAGGTGGGTTGAGTGAGGGAGAGGTAGCGCAAGCCCGCAGCGCAGGCTTCCAGCCTGCCCGCCTGGGGCCGCGTGTGCTGCGCACCGAGACTGCGCCAGTGGTAGCGTTGAGCGTGGCGCAGCAGCTATGGGGCGATTTTCAGCCCGACATCTGACAAGGGTAGGGCAGTATCGGGATAGTCCAAAAGGAGGACAGGCCGATCAGATCAACCCTGCATCCGCCAACTTCTGTTCAAGGGCAACCAGGTCAGGAATTCGAGCCTGCACATCGCCAAGGTTGACTGCGTCCAACTCCAGCGGCGCGAGCGTGACATCCGAGCGCGCCAGGCTCGGATCCAACTTGACCGAGCGCGGAATGCCCTGCACCAACAATGCAATGAACTTCACGTGATCACGCCCACCCAGGGCATTGAGCACTGCCACGCGGGCGCGTGCTCCGGTTTCCGGCTGTCCGTTTGACGCCGCCTCGAACGAAAGTAACGGTAATGTCAGGTCTCTCCAGGGTACCTGTCCAAGAAACCAGGAGGGCGTGCCCTGCGCAGACTGCGGTGCGCGGTATGGAATCAACTCGGCGACGGCCACGTTTGGCAGCAGCAGCGTACGATCGGCCAGCGGCACCAAAAGCCCGGTCAGGCTGGCGGAAGTATCTTGGGTGATAGCGGGTTGGCTCATGGGTTATTCCGTTTGCAAGGCGGCAACAGGAGTACTGGCCCGCTGCAGAAAATGATTGACCAGGGCCTGGGCTAGCTCGCGAGGATCGCCGCTGACTGAGCTGTAACCACCCTCCCTCAGGCTGTCTGGCATGCTCGAACAAACGCAGGAGTCAGCACGTTGAGTCCAGACTTTGGCGCCCTGTCGCAATACATAAGCAGCAGCCGCGTTGCCGTCGCTGCCCATGCCGCTGAAAGCAATGACGCCACAACGGTTACCGAACTGCTGAGCAAGGTTGAGCATCATCTGGTCGATGGACGGACTATACGGTTCTGGCCAGCCTCGCCCGTGGAGCAGCATGGAGCCATCCTTGTCGAAGCCCATCTCCTGACTGATGGGTGCGACAACAACCTCCCCACAGCGTATCGAATCATTCGCCCGGGCCGGGTTGACGCTCCACTGACTGTGCCGCCCTACCGCCTGCGACAATGCCGACTCGAAGCTCGCCTCGATGTGCTGCGCGTAAACGAAGCCAACCGGCAACCCGAGCGGTAGCGCATCGAGAAATGCCTTGACGGCCTCAGGCCCGCCCAGCGAAGCCGCCAATAGCCAGACCTCACGAGCCGGTTCGCCATCAACGGAACCAGCGTTGGAAAACGCACCGGGCAGCTCAAGACGCGTCGAGCGCTCAGCATCTGCCTTGAGCACCTCAAGCCGGGGGCCGACCACTTTGGACGGGTCGCCAACCAGACGCTTTAGCTTGCCAAACATGCGCCGCTCCCAGCGCGGATAATGCTCCGAATGCCGCTCGGGAGCATGCCCTTCTCCAAACAGTACCGGGCAGGCGTCACGTTCGAGTAGTGCATTGACCAGCGGCGAATCCTCTGTCTGGGCCAGATCAACCAGCCAGAGATCGGCATCCATCGCTGCCAGATCGGCCTCTTCAAGCCGAGCGGGATCACTGTTGAGCACAACGGTATAGCCGTTTGCCGTCAGAGCTTGTTGCAGCACGTGACGCTGTAACGATGTATCGGCGATCACTCCAATGCGAGCCGCAACGACATCACTCATGGCGTTTGACCAGTTGTTGAATCGTCTCCAGCAGCAGCGACTCCTGGTAGGGTTTTCCGAGGTATTCGTTCACACCGATGGACATCGCCCGATCTCGGTGCTTCTCGCCGGTCCGCGAGGTAATCATGATGATCGGCAGACCCTTCAGATGCTCGTCATGACGAACGAGAGTTGCGACTTCGAAGCCGTCCATGCGGGGCATTTCGATGTCCAGAAGCATGACGTCCGGCTTGCGCTCCTGCAGCTGAGTAATTGCGTCGACACCATCCTTGGCTGTCAGCACGTTCATACCGTTGCGCTCGAGCAAACGGCTGGTCACCTTGCGAACCGTTACCGAGTCATCCACCACCATGACAAGTGTCGGTCGATCGACTTCAACTTCGGCGGGCTCTTCATGACCAAGCAGGCGCAACGGTTGCTGCTGTGTGAGCAGATGTGCGTGCAGCACGCGAATGGTTGCGAGCAGATCGAGAATTACCACCACACGGCCGTCACCAAGAATGGTGGCGCCGGAAATCCCGGGTACTGTGGCAAATTGTGGGCCGAGGCTCTTCACCACGATTTCACGCGAGCCGGCAAGGCTATCGACCTGCACCGCCACGCTGTGCTCGTTGGATCGTACGAGGATCACCGGAAGAGGCAAGCTCTGGCCAACCAGCTTTGGCCGTTGTCCATTGTTCAGCAGCTCGCCAAGATAACGCAGCTCATAGGTCTGGCCCGCATACTCGAAGCGAGAAGCGCCAGGCTGATAGTAGGCCTCCAATTCGTATGGCGAGACCCGGACGATACCCTCAATGGTATTCAAAGGGATCGCGTAAAGATCCTCGCCCGAGTAGACCATCAGAGCACGGTTGACCGACACGGTGAACGGCAAGCGGATCAAGAAACGCGTACCAGCGCCAAGCGTCGACTCGATGCTCATCGAACCGCCAAGCTGCTTGACCTCGGAATGCACCACGTCCATTCCCACCCCGCGGCCGGAAATCTGGGTGACCTTCTCGGCTGTCGAGAATCCGGCCTCGAGGATGAACTGCAGCACCTCATGGTCCGACAGATCACTGCCGGGCAGCATCAACCCGCGCTCGACCGCTTTGCGGCGAACGGCTTGCAGATTGATCCCCGCCCCGTCATCGCTCAATGCCAGAACGATGTCCCCGCCTTCACGGCTCAAGTCCAGGCGGATGTTGCCCTGTTCGGGCTTGCCTGACGCCACTCGTGTAGCCGTCGCTTCGATGCCGTGGTCCACCGCATTGCGCAGCATATGTTCAAGCGGCGCAACGATGCGTTCCAGCACGCTACGGTCCATCTCCCCAGTAGCGTTGCCGACATGAAACTCGACCTGCTTGCCCAGCTCACTAGCGACCTGACGAACGATCCGGCGCAAGCGCGGCACAAGACGATCGAACGGCACCATGCGCGTGCGCATGAGGCCTTCCTGAAGCTCCGTGTTAACCCGAGCCTGCTGTAGCAACAGCGTTTCCGCGTCACGGTTGCGCGCCGCGAGCGTTTCCTTGAGGTCCAGAAGGTCAGACGCCGATTCGAACAAGGCGCGCGAAAGTTGCTGAAGCTGAGAGTGGCGGTCCATCTCCAATGGATCGAAATCGTCGTATCCCGCGCGCTCTGCCTCAGCCTGGTAGCGGCTGAGAATCTGCGCCTGGGTCTCGGTGTCCAGACGCCGCAACTGGTCACGCACCCGCTCGATCGTGGCCTCCATTTCCCCGAGGGTAAAGCCGACATCACTAACTTGCTGCTCGACTCGCCCGCGGAAAATCGACGTTTCCCCTGCCAGGTTGACCAACCCCTCCAGAAGATCAGCAGGCACCTTGACCAACTCTTGCGGCGCCCGTCGAGAGGCCGCATCCAGCGCTGCCTGCTCGGCACGACGGATGAAGGGCAGCACCTTGGCGGGGGTATTTGCCGTTGGGGATTGAACGCTAGCCGCCACGATTGGCGTCTCAAGCTCAATCACGGAGGACACGGCCGGCGCCTCCGAAACAGGCTCGTTCGGCTCCTGATCGATGGATTCGTCTTGCGGCTCGGTTGCCAGCCGCGAGCGCATCGACTCGACTTCCTTGAGCAGTGCGTCGTACCCACCCTGAACATCCAGGAACAGGCTGTCGGTCCATGCCCCACCTTGCATTTGGGCTTCACCCAGACGCTGCTCAAGATCGTGGGCCATGTCTCCAAGACGGCCCTGGGCCGCCAGGCGGGCGCCGCCTTTCAGCGTATGCAATACACGCATCATGTCGACGAGAGGGCCCGCGCCATCACGCGTGGCTTCCCACCGCCCCAAGGCGGCCTCCATATCCTCAAGCAGGTCATCAGCCTCTTCGACGAAGATGTCCAGAATCTCCGCTTCGGCCGAATCCTGTGCGGCGTCCTGCGCGGCCTTCAAGGCAACGCTGCTGGGCATGCTCAGCTGTTCGTCCGGATTCGCTCGAAAGTGCCTGATGGTTGCGATCAGATCCTCACCGCCGGGAAGCTCGCGGTTGTCCCGCACTGCGTCAAGCATTGCTGCCAGCCGGTCGTGGCATGTCTGCAACAGCCCGAACAACATCGGGCTGGCCCGATAGCTACCTGCGCATAGCCCCTCATAGAGGAACTCCAACTCATGGGCAAGATCACCGATTTCGCGAATGTCAGCCATTCGCGCACCGCCCTTGAGCGTATGCAGATCCCGTTGGAGCGCTTCGATCTCGAAACTGTTGTCGACATCATCAACCCAGCGCTGAAGCGAAGCGCTCGCACGCTCCATGATGTCGAAGCCTTCTTCCAGAAAAATCTCTACCAGCTCTGGATCTCGGGTATCAAAACCGCCGGTCTCGTCTGGCGCCGTATCTGCCATCGCTGACTGCACTTGCGCACTGGAGGCATCGGCTTGCTCGAGGTCATCGGTACTATCTGCAAGCTGAGCCGTGTCTTGATCAAGGAACTCGGCCGAGCTAAGTGTTACCTCGCTCGGCACGTCATCTTCAAGCTCGTCCGGATCAAGCTCATCCGCTGTATTTGTTTCGAACTCGGTCTGCACATCTACGTCGAGAGAAACCGACGTCTCATCAATCGAGCTCTGTAACTCATAGGATTCAACAGCGTCTACGGCAGACGGCGTATCGTCATGTGCAAGTATCAGATCATCAGGCACCGCAGCATGGTTCTCGAAGACCGGATTGCCACCTTGACGGTAGGCCTTTATGAGAGCGATCAACTTAGCTGCAGGATCCATTGGCCGGTGAGCCTGTAGCTGCTCGAGCTGGACAGCGAGCTGATCATGGCTGCGCAACAGAAGTGCCGCCAGATCATCGGTATGCGTGTAACGGCCGTCTGACAACCCTTCATAAAGAGTTTCCAGCTCGTGAGACAGATCACCGATCGGCCGGATTTCAGCCATCCGTGCCCCGCCCTTGAGGGTGTGCAAGTCACGCAACAGCGCCGAAAGCGCCAACTGGTTGGACGGATCGTTCAGCCAGCGATCCAGTGCAGCGCCCGCACTTTCGAGAAGATCGACGGCCTCGTCGAGAAAAATCTCGACCATTTCTTCGTCTAGATCATTCAGCTCAACCTGCTCTTGAGTGCTTTCGATCGACCAGGCTTCGGCTTCGGCTTCGGCTTCGGCTTCGGCTTCGGCTTCGGCTTCGGCTTCAACGATAGTATCGAAGGCCTCAGCGGCACCAGCGCTAACCATCTCAGCTTGCGGATCATCGACCGGCAACTCGAAGGACAATGGATCGAGTGCCTCGGCCAGGAGTTCTTCAAGACGCTCTACCAGCTCTGGTTGGCCGGTAACCTGAAGCCCGGCCGCAACCTGATCCATCATCCCGACCAGCGCTTCATGTCCCTGCTCGACGTCATCGAAAAAGCGCCCACTGACTGCAAGGCGACCTTCCTGCACGACCGCATAAAGTTTCAGCAGAACCTGGCACAGCGCGTCGATCTGAGGCAGATCAGCCATCTGAGCGCCGAGACCGAGCGTGGTCAGTTCCTCCAGGAGGGCCGTGAGCTCCTGACGCTCTGCCGGGTGTTCCCGCCAGCTATGCAAGAGGTCTTCGGCGTCCAGCAGGATGTTCATGCCTTCCGACAGAAACAGCGAAATCATCCCGGGGTCGCGCGGCTCGCCAAGCTCGCTTTCGCTACGCTCGCCCGCATGAGCCAGACGGGCATCGTGCAGCGCATGAACTCGTGCAATGAGCTCGTCGGCGCCCTCGATGGGCGCTAGCGGTTGATGGTCCAGGTTCTCCATCCCTCGACGCAGGAGCTGTTCAGCGCCATGCAGAAGCTCTGCCTCGGCTAGATCCATAGGTATCAGATTGGCCTTGAACTCCTTGACCATCTTCTCAAGCGGCGTGGCGATCTCTGCCATCGGCAGTATCCCGGCCATGTGCGCGCTCCCCTTAAGGGTATGCAGAGCACGCTGCAGGGAATCAGTGACGGGCTGCGGAAGACGCTGGGCGCAATCGGCGAGGAAATCTACCAGAGCCGACAGATGTGATTCGGCTTCGTTACGGAAGATCTCAAGCAACTGAGGATCCATGACGTCCTCTGCCGGCTCTTCCTGAACTGGCTTCTCGGGCTCGACACCGCCCCGCGGATCGGGATCTGTCGGCAGCCCCTTGGCCAATGCATGGGCATTGGCAGCCAGACGATCAACATCATCACGTTGACGCTGCGCCTTGGCTGCAAACTCCTCGACCAGCGAGGGCATCAATGCGACTACATCATTGATTAGGCTCTTGACCGGATCACTCGGCTCGATACTCCGATCAAGTACTCGATTGAGCAGATTTTCAACCGACCAGGCGAGTTCGCCGATGACCAGCGCTCGCACCATGCGCCCGCTGCCCTTAAGCGTATGAAAGGCTCGGCGAACCTCGCCAAGAGAACCCTTGTCGGAAGTATCCAGGCACCACCGAGGCAGGAATTCACCAATGGTTTCGAGAACCTCAGCCGCTTCCTCGATGAAAACTTCAAGCAGGTCGTCGTCGACGGGCTCTTCGTCGGCAGGCGGGGGCAGAATGCTAGGTGGAACATCACGCGCTGGTGGGTTGATCGAGACGACAGGCGTGGCCATGACATCTTCCAACGTCAAGGCAGGCTCGCTGGCAGCCGGCTGCTCCATCGGCTCAGGGAGCGATACCTCTGGCATGTCGAGCTCGGCCATTTCAGCTTCGCTCCAGTCCACTGCGTAGCTGAGCGAATCTTCAACTGGCAGCTCTTCGGCGAGAGTTGCTAACTCTTCAGGTTCGCCAGCCGATTCTGGCACAGCCTCCGGCTCTGAAAGCTCAAGCGCTTCGCCAGGCCATTCGGCCGCCTGGAACTCGTCTACCTGATCAACGGGTTCAACGAGCAGGTCGTCGCCCAAATCTACTGTTATTTCAGCATCAGGCAGGTCAGACGGATCTACTGGGGCGACTTCTTCTGGGCCAGAAAACTGCACAGACTCAGTTGCGTTTGCGGAGACCGGTTCGAGCTCCGGCAGCAGCACTTCGATTTCATCAAGCGGATCGCATAGTTGGACATCCGTATCGGCGAGGGATGCTTCACTGTCGGATGTCGGCTGGCCACCTAGGGGGTAACCCAAGGCTTGCAAGCTTTCCTCTGCGACATCGAGGATAAGATCACCTTGCGACCCGCAGTCTTCACTGAGGCGCTCGAGATAGTATTCGACGCTGGTTATCGCGTCGGCCAGGGTATCCAAACTTTGCCAGTCAGGAATTGCCTGCTTATCGAGCAGCTGTTCCTGGATATAGCGGTTGCAGGCATCTAGCAAGCCTGCAGCACGCGCCAGCGGAACCATCGCAAGACCGCCCCGGGATTGGGTCAGGAGTTCCGGTACACGAGCGAGATGCTGGTGATTCCATTGGGAGGCAATGAATTCGATGATTGCGTCCTTGGCCTGTTCGAGACCGGTACGCGCCTCACGGATGACCAGGCGATGGATTTGCGCAACGTCGGTAGTCGGAAGATGACTTTCCTCGCTGCGCTCCTCGGTAGTACCGCCCACCATCCCTGCCAGAGTAGCCTCGACATACAACAATGCACCGGCAACATCCATCAACGCCGCGTCGTCGGGCTGCTGCTGACCGGTCGCCAGAGTTTCGACCAAGCTGATCTGGTCAAGGATAATGCGTCGCGGTTGTCCAAACCCCAGCACAGCAAGCGTGTCGGCAATCTGCTTGAGCGGCGGCTGAAGCGCTGCAAGCTCCGCGAAGCCCATACGGTCGCTACGAACGAAAAGGTCCAGACTGTCTTTTACCCTTACCAATTCTTCGCACAGTGCAGCGACAACCGAGCGCATGGCGCCACGATCAGGCCCGGCTAGCTGGGCGCGCTCCTCATCGACCACGGTGCTGTCAGGCAGCGCTTCATCCAGGCTGTATTCGGCCTTCAACGCCTGGATACGCGGCGACTGGGTGGGCGCCTTCGCCACGTAGAAGAGCAGATTTTTCGTCAGTTCGTCAGGGGCTGCCTGGTTGATTCCCTCGGCCCCCTGGGTGACGAGCCGCTTCAGCTCCTTATCCACCTGGCGCAACAGGTTCTTGACCGTGGTGCTATTGGCCACGGCCCCACTGGCGAGCCCCTCGACTACGCCGGACGCAACCTGCCATAGCGCGCCCAGTGGCGCATCCTTGCAGAGCATCTCAAGACGCGCAAAAACCCGGGCCATGTAACCAAGGTTGGTGGCCATGTCTTGATTACGGATAACGCCAACCAACGCAACCTGAAGCATCTGCCGTAGCTTGCGGAGCAGTCCGGGAAGATCCGCGGTCTGCCGCTGCGCCAGAAACTCCCCCGATAGCGCGGGAGTCCGTGACGACATGTTGGGGGAGAACAGGCTGGTTTCCGACAACAGCTTCTCCCCACGGGCCGCGCGCAGGTCATTTAGCAGCGGCAATACAACCATGGGGAGATCGCGACGGGCGCTCTGGATGCGATCCAGATATACGGGCATCTGCAGAATGGCCTGCATGAGCACTTCAAGCGCTTCAGACTGGCTAGCGACATTATCCTCTAGAAGCGCCCGGGCGAGCTGTTCCATTTCTTCCGCGAGCAACGCAGCGCCGTAGAATTCGACCATCTGCAAGGTGCCGTGCACCTGATGGACGTAAGTCATGCAGAAGCGCATCCGCGTCGAGTCTTGCGGGTTTTCGACGAACGCTTCCAGGGCCTGCCGCGCCTGCTTAAGCGTTTCGGCAATCTCGCCCTTCACCCACTCCAGGGCGACATAATCGTGCCGATCACCCATAGCGACTCCGCTCATAAACATTTCCGGGTAAAGGCCAGAACCTGACTATCAGCAACCGGAGTCAGATCCGGATGCTGCCAGCCGACCACCTCACCTGCACCGATCACCAGCAACCCCCCCGGTGCCAGCCGCTCGGCTAGGCGATTGAGGATTTCGCGGCGACGCCAGCGACGAAAGTAGATCAACAGGTTCTGACAAAAAATGACGTCCATATCGGACATTGGCGCACCGGCCAGCTCCAGCACGTTAAGCCTGGCAAAGCACACCCGTGCAGCCAGACTGGATATCACTTGGAGTCGGTCATCCGGCCCCGGTTGAAAATAACGCTCACGTAACTCGGGGTTCAGCTGCTCGAGCCTTCGGGAACTGTAGTGACCATCACGAGAGCGACTCAACGCACTAAGGCTGATATCGGTGCCAATCACTCCGAACTGCTGCGCTTCGCCACCAAAGCGTTGAAGCACCTCGGCTGCGGAGATCGCCAACGAATATGTTTCTTCGCCACTCGCGCAGCCGACACTCCACAGCGACCAGGGTTTATCGACCTGGCGAGACTCACAACGTTGTTGCATATAGCTGGACAGCAGCGCGAACGAAGGTGGATGACGGAAAAAACGTGTCTCTTGTACGGTCAGCCGATCCATCAGAGTCGACCATTCCACAGCGCCACGAACCCCATCGGTGACCTGACGGTAATAGCTGGAATAATCTGCCGCACCGACCTCGCGCATCCGGCTACTCAGGTTGGCCTGCAAGAACGAACGCCGCTGCTCGGTAACGACCATGCCAGAACGTTCTTCCAGTAAGGCCTGCCACTCGCTAAATTCCGCCGACGACATTTCAGCCAAGGGTCTAAGTGCCCACTCAACGCCTGGCTGCATGTCCTGCCCCTTGCTCATGAACTTCCACGGCAGCCGTTACCAGCCGCCGTGCTCAATCAAGCCTGGTCCTGCGTATCCGGCAAGGTAAAGCCGGACACCGAATGACGCATCTCGTTGGCCATCTTCGCGAGATTACCAATGCTTTTCGCGGTAGCAGTGGTGCCCGAGGAGGTTTGCGAGGTGATCTCCTGAATGACGTTCATCGTGTTAGAGATGTGGCCCGCCGACGATGCCTGCTGACGTGCCGCGTTGGAGATGTTCTGGATGAGCGCTGCGAGGCTCTTCGATACCTTCTCGATCTCTTCCAGTGCTACACCCGCATCCTGCGCCAGACGTGCACCACGCACCACTTCCGAAGTGGTCTGCTCCATCGAGATGACCGCCTCGTTGGTGTCGGTCTGAATGGTCTTAACCAGCGCCTCGATCTGTTTGGTCGCAGCGGATGAGCGTTCTGCGAGGCGCTGAACCTCGTCCGCTACCACTGCGAAGCCACGACCAGCGTCACCGGCCATGGAAGCTTGGATCGCAGCATTCAGTGCAAGGATGTTGGTCTGGTCGGCAATGTCGTTAATGAGGCTGACGATGTCACCGATCTCCTGAGACGATTCACCGAGACGCTTGATTCGCTTGGAGGTGTCCTGGATCTGTTCCCGAATGTTATCCATGCCGGTGATGGTGTTGTGCACCACCTCGTTACCCTTGTTGGCAATCGCAACGGAGCGTTCTGCTACCGCCGACGACTCGGCCGCGTTTGCAGATACCTGGTCGATCGACACGGCCATTTCATTGATCGCCGCGGAGGCTCCTGCAATTTCCTGGGCCTGGTGTTCGGAAGCCTCAGCAAGATGCATAGCGGTGGCCTGGGTTTCCTGGGCAGCTCCCGACACCTGTACTGCAGTCTGGTTGATCGTTTCGACCAGATCGCGCAGTTGGTCGATGGAGTAGTTGATCGAGTCAGCGATGGCGCCGGTGAAATCTTCGGTTACCGTTGCGGCCACTGTAAGGTCACCATCAGCAAGGTCGCCAATTTCGTCCAGCAGACGCAGAATTGCTGTCTGGTTACGCTCGTTCTTTTCCGCTGTCTCACTCAACCGGCGGCGCGTTTCCTGAACCATGACCAAACCGATAAGCAGGATCGAGGCCAGCGCCAAAGCACCCAGAACGTATCCGGCCAGTGCATTGATGTAACGTGCATCAGCTCGGCTCTGCAGCCCCTGGGTCAACGCCGACGTCTTGTCGAGCAGCGTCTGTGAAACCTCGAAGATGCTGTTCGACGACTCGCGTACCTGGAACAGCTCTGGCGAAGTCTCGAGAATCTCGTCCACGGAGCCGGAAACGAACTGGAACAGTTCGGAAATGGCGGCCAGACGATCGAGCGCTTCGGCATCGTTTACACGGCTGATGCCCATGGCTTCGTTGCCTTCGAGCATTGCGCTGAGGACGCGACCGAACAAGCTGGCATCACGGCCGAACATGTCAGCGGCCTGTACCGAATCCTGGTCTCCGGACAGCACCTTGTTAACCGAACCCAAAATACGCTCGGCCAGCAAGGATTGGCGCTGAGCGACGGAAACCTGGGCGGCAGGCGCACCACTCTCCAGCAGAATATCGACAACTTCCTCGTACTCCACCTGAAGCTGCGGAATAGTTTCGGCAAGGGTGGCGGCAACCTGGTGCAACGACAATACTGTCTGCTCGCTCGCGAGGATGGCGTCGGTGTTCTGCCTCAGCGTATCCCAGTCCTGCTGAACGGCAGCCACTTCAGCCTGCAGCGACTCAGGCACCGCTGGCAAGCCGATGCGCTCGTCTCCACCGGAAAGATATCCCCAGCGCTCACTGAAGTCGTTACGAGCATCTTTCAGCGAGTCGAATGCCTCTGGCGTACCAGCAGCCGCTTCCACGGCGTTCTTCGCGATCCGCTGAGATAGAACTCGCAGCTCCCCCGCGTGTCCAATGTATTCGTTGTCATAGTCGGCCTGGGTATTGATGTACGCAAAGTTCACGAACAACAGCACCATGGACACGATCAGAAGGATAAAGAGCCCGGCGATCAACGTATTGCTACGTACCCCTGCCAGTAGTGCATTCGCGTTAAGTCTTTTCATTTTTCCCGGCCCCCGCCTGGACCACCCGTACATTTCCTTCCAAGAACCAAAAGGCCGGCATCAGCCGACCTCACCTAAATCAGTACGCCACATCCAGAAAAGTCTGGTGAGCGGCAAGCGCGTGCGGGCTGAAAACCAGCCAAGGCTGCTCACGCTGAAATACACCATGAATGAAAGGCTGAATCGAAGCCTCGACCGGAGGCACCTGCTCGGAAAAGGCATCGACCGGGAAATGCTGCATGCCGAACACCTCGTCGACCGTCAACCCTGCAAACACGTCCTGATGGTCAACCACCAGCACCCTGCGCTGCTTGCGCAATGGTGAAAGCTCCAACCCCAAATAACCGCACAAATCCATGACTGGTAATAATCTGCCACGGACGTTTGCAACGCCTTTCACCCATGACTTCACTCCGGGTAACAAGGTATAGCGCGGCTCGTGCAATATCTCGCCGACCTCACCCATTGGGGCGACAAACAATCTGCCCCCCATCCGGAAACCTATCCCAGCCCAGGTTTGAATGGCCTCTTGCTGCGAAGGCAGCCCAGCGGCCAATGCCCGGCAGCGAGCGTCAATCTGTAAAAGTCGCTGAAAAGGCGTAGGCGTATCCGACATGCTGGCAACTTCCCTAGTCCGAATATCGAAATTGCCGATTAGCCGGCGAGCACAGCGCTCAGGGTCTTTAGCAACGTCGCTTCGTCCACCGGCTTGGTCAGGTAATCTTTAGCACCTTGACGCTTGCCCCAGACCTTATCGGTTTCCTGGTCCTTGGTGGTCACAATGATCACCGGAATGTGACTGGTTTCAGCATCTTTAGTCAGCTGGCGAGTGGCCTGAAACCCGTTCAGGCCCGGCATGACGATATCCATCAAAACCGCATCGGGTTTTTCCTGGCGGGCGAGGGCAACACCGTCGGCACCGTTTTCAGCCTTGAGAACGACATGACCATGCTTTTCAAGCATGGCCGTCAGCTTGTACATCTCGGTAGGCGAGTCATCAACTATCAGAACGCGAGCCATGGTTACTCCGTGGGAAAGACTTCAGCGGCACTCAGGGGCCGAACTTCAGGATACTTGCTCTACTGGCGTGAAATCAGGCACATGGGCCTTGATCGCGCCGAGCAACTCTTCTTTGCTGAAAGGCTTGGTCAGGTATTGATCAGACCCCACGATCCTCCCCTTGGCCTTGTCGAACAGTCCGTCCTTAGAGGACAGCATGATCACCGGGGTGGATTTGAAAGAACTGTTGTTCTTGATCAATGCGCAGGTCTGATAGCCATCCAGCCTGGGCATCATGATATCGACGAAAATGATGCGCGGGTGACTATCCGCGATCTTGGCGAGCGCATCGAAGCCATCTACTGCCGTGATCACATCACAACCTACTTTCTTCAGCAGCGTTTCAGCAGTGCGACGAATCGTTTTCGAATCGTCGATCACCATGACCTTCAAGCCCTCGGAGTGCTGTTCCATTTCGCCCTACCATCGCCTCGGTGAGTCGTAGTTTATCGTTATGTCAGTGTGCCTGGAGGCCCTGCCATCGATGGGCTGCACCCAATCGCCGGACCTTTTTAGCACACTACTCAAGTGCAAGCTATCTGCTGCCGGAGCAGGGGAATTTTCCTTGACCCAGCGCACAACCGCGGCCAATCTGCATCGACATTTCACGTCCTCGGCAGCTCCGTTCTGCCCCATCGCTGGAGAACACAACATGACTGTTCGCGTCGGGATCATCATGGATCCAATCGCGCAGATCGCCTTCAAGAAGGACAGCTCCCTGGCCATGCTTCTAGCAGCCCAGGCCCGCGGCTGGACGCTGCTCTACATGGAGCAGCGAGACCTTTACCAGCTCGGCGGCCAAGCGCGCGCGCGCATGCGCCCACTCAAGGTCTATAACGACACCCAGCGCTGGTACGAAACCGGCGAAGAGACGGATAGCGCACTGGCTGATCTCGACGTGATCCTGATGCGCAAGGATCCACCATTCAACAGCGAGTATGTCTACGCCACCTATCTATTGGAGCTTGCCGAACAGGCCGGCACGCTCGTTGTGAATCGGCCGCAGAGCCTTCGCGACTGCAACGAGAAATTTTTCGCCACTCGATTCCCGCAATTCACGCCACCAACGCTGGTCAGTCGGCGGTCCGACATTCTGCGGGAGTTTGCTCGCGAGCATCGTGACATCATTCTCAAACCGCTGGACGAAATGGGCGGCGCTTCGATTTTTCGCCACCGTGAAGGCGATCCCAACCTTTCCGTGATTCTCGAAGTGCTGACCGAACACGGCAGTCGCCAGATCATGGCGCAACGGTATGTCCCCGCCATCAAGGATGGCGATAAACGAATCCTGATGATCGACGGCGAGGCGGTACCCTATTGCCTGGCGCGCATACCGGCGGCAGGCGAAACGCGCGGAAATCTTGCAGCCGGAGGCCGCGGGGTTGCGCAACCGCTTTCCGAGCATGACAGGGCAATCGCTGCCGCCGTTGGCCCGGAACTGCGCGAGCGAGGCCTGCTATTCGTCGGACTGGACGTGATCGGGGATTTCCTTACTGAAATCAACATTACCAGTCCAACTTGCATCCGAGAGATCGACAATGCCTTCGACACGCGTATCGGCGAGCGCCTCATGGATGCCATCGCCGCGAAGCTGACGAACCGCCCTGAGGCTTGACGAGACGCCGGCTGGAATTCTTTTCAGCCGCTTCGCCTGGCTCACCACGCTTCACCATCAGCTGCGCACGCTCAAGATGTATCGTCATACCGAAGCACCAAAGCTGTCGCCTGGTTCATAGACTTTTACAGTCACGCTGGGCAGACTGCGCGCACTTCGAGCCGACTGAAATGCGATGAACGCCGCTACTCGCCAACCCACTCCTGCCCATACCGGCGTTCGTCCGGCGGATCGTCTCGGCTTTACGATATTTCTCGCAGCCGCAATCCATGGCGCCCTCATTCTCGGCCTCGGCTTCACGCTTTCAGAGCCGAAGCAAACCAGCAAGTCGCTGGAGATAACCCTTTCTACATTCAAAAGCGAAGACAAGCCCAAGGACGCTGACTTCCTGGCGCAGGACAATCAGCAAGGCAGCGGTACGCTGGAACACAAAGCCTCACCCAAGACAACAGAGCAAGCGCCATTTCAGGACACTCAGGTTCGCAAGGTAACTCCGGCATCATCTCCGCCCCCTAGCAGCCCTAGCGAAGCGCCGAAGACAGCTGTGTCGACCAGGGCGCCACAACCGGACAAGACCCCGGTGAAATCCCAGAAGGACAAGCTTCAGCCGCAAGCGCAGCCGGCTCCGGTCTACGACAGCTCACAGCTCAGTTCGGAGATCGCCAGCCTGGAGGCCGAACTCGCGCAGCAAGTCGAGCAATACGCGAAACGTCCTCGTGTCAGTCGCCAGAACAGCGCAGCGACCATGCGCGACATCAGTGCCTGGTACCGTGACGAATGGCGCAAGAAGGTCGAGCGCATAGGCAACCTCAACTACCCGGACGAAGCCCGCAGACAACGCATCTACGGCAGCCTCCGGATGCTGGTGGTCATCGACCGCAACGGCACGGTTCAAGAGCTTCGCGTGCTGGAGTCTTCTGGGCATACGGTGCTCGACGAAGCGGCAATGCGCATCGTCCGGCTTGCGGCGCCCTTTGCACCATTCTCCGGAGAACTCGCTCAGAACTTCGATCAGGTTGAGATCATCAGAACCTGGCGGTTCGAGCGCGGCGATCGATTGTCCAGCCGCTGACTCGAACACATCTGGCCGCCTCCGCTGGATAACAAGGCGGTGCAGGCGGCTTCACGCACCGGCCTGCAGCGCTTAAGCTAGCAGCCATGAACGCACCCTCGCCCAGCTACCTCAAGCATCATTTCCTGATCGCCATGCCGCACATGGCGGACCCCAATTTTGCGCAGACGCTGATTTATCTGGTCGAGCATAACCGGGACGGTGCAATGGGCCTCATCGTCAATCGCCCGAGTGGACTTAACCTGGCCGACGTTCTCGACCAGCTACGGCCGGATGAACCGGTAGCACTGGACCGTCAGCACCTCCCGATCTTCTCCGGAGGGCCGGTCCACACCGACAGAGGTTTCGTTTTGCATCCGTCTGACGCACAGTTTCAGGCGACGGTCGATCTTGGCCCGCTAGGGGTAACCACCTCACAGGACATACTTTTTGCCATAGCCGACGGTTATGGTCCGCACCAGCACTTCATTGCACTCGGCTATGCAGGCTGGGAGGCTGGGCAACTCGAGACCGAATTGATTGAGAACGCCTGGCTGAGCTGCCCTGCGCAGCCGCACATCCTTTTCGATATGCCTGCAGATCAACGTCTCACTGCAGCCGCTGCATCGCTCGGTGTCGATCTCAGACTACTCAGCAGCCAGGTCGGCCACGCATGAGCGGTCTTCGCCTACTCCTCGGCTTTGACTACGGGACCAAGCAGATCGGGGTCGCCGTTGGCCAGGCCGTCACAGGCCAGGCTCGTGAGCTTTGCGTTCTCAAAGCTCAAAATGGCGTGCCGGACTGGTCTCAAATCGAAAAGCTGCTAAGCGAATGGCAGCCAGATGCGCTAGTTGTCGGCCTGCCATTGAACATGGACGGCACCCCTAGCGAAATGAGCGCGCGCGCAGAAAAATTCGCCCGCCGCCTGAACGGTCGATTCAACCTTCCTGTTCACACCCACGACGAACGGCTGACCACCTATGAAGCAAAGGGCGAACGCATGCGCGGCGGCCAGCATGGAGGCTATCGAGAGCGCCCCGTCGATGCCCTCGCTGCAGCTCTGTTACTGGAAGGTTGGCTGACCGCTCAATCGATCACCTGATGTCACCCAAAGGAGAAATGATGACCCTGCCTAACCCCGAACTGCTGCTGCCCGAGATGGCCGCGGCATTGGAACAGCATCTGAGCAGTCACAGTATCTCCGACCCACGTTTCATTGGCATCCACACAGGTGGCGTCTGGGTTGCTCAGACGCTAATGGAACTGCGCGGAAAGCACGAGCCTCTCGGGATACTGGACGTATCCTTCTATCGAGACGATTTCACACAGAATGGCCTGCACCCCCAGGTTCGCCCATCAGCTCTACCTTTCGAAATCGAGGGCCAGCACCTGGTGCTGATCGACGATGTACTGATGAGTGGGCGTACCATTCGTGCCGCACTCAATGAGCTGTTCGACTACGGTCGCCCTGCCACCGTCAGCCTGGTTTGCCTGCTGGATCTGAACGCCCGTGAACTGCCGATCCGGCCAGACGTGGTCGGCGCGACACTCTCCCTGGCTCCGGACCAACGGGTGAAGCTGCTCGGCCCGGCACCGCTGGCACTCGAACTCCAGTCCCTCGCCTCCGCCAATTGAGATCCTTGCGATGACGCCAACAGACGCCAAGCGCCCACTGCAGCTCAACGATAACGGTCAGCTGCGCCACTTCCTGTCGCTGGACGGGCTGCCACGTGCGCTGCTTACCGAAATACTGGACACCGCCGACTCGTTTCTTGAAGTTGGTGCCAGAGCAGTAAAGAAGGTCCCTTTACTGCGCGGCAAAACGGTTTGCAACGTCTTCTTCGAGAACTCCACCCGAACCCGCACTACATTCGAGCTGGCAGCCAAACGGCTGTCGGCTGACGTGATCACGCTGAATGTATCGACCTCCTCCACAAGTAAAGGGGAAACCCTTACCGACACTTTGCGCAATCTCGAGGCGATGGCTGCGGACATGTTTGTGGTTCGCCACGCCGACTCCGGCGCAGCGCACTTCATAGCCGAACATGTCTGCCCCGAGGTGGCGGTCATCAACGGCGGCGATGGACGACATGCCCACCCGACACAGGGCATGCTCGACATGCTCACGATCCGTCGCCATAAAGGCGATTTTGAAAAGCTCTCGGTGGCCATCGTCGGCGACATCCTGCATTCGCGTGTGGCGCGTTCCAACATGCTCGCGCTGAAAACACTCGGGTGTCCGGATATTCGCGTTATCGGCCCAAAAACCTTGCTGCCGGTCGGCCTGAAGCAATACGGGGTCAGCGTTCACAACGACATGGACGAGGGCCTGCGCGGCGTGGATGTCGTGATCATGCTGCGCCTGCAGCGCGAGCGCATGCAAGGCGGCCTCCTTCCCAGCGAGAGTGAGTTCTATCGCCTGTACGGCCTGACTACACAGCGCATGACGCTTACCAAGCCGGACGCCATCGTGATGCACCCGGGGCCGATCAATCGCGGAGTGGAAATTGAATCTGCCGTCGCGGACGGCCCTCATTCAGTCATCCTGAATCAAGTGACCTATGGCATCGCGATACGTATGGCGGTGCTCTCCATGGCCATGAGCGGACAGACCGCACAGCGTCAGCTCGAACAGGAATATGCTGCCGAGGAGCAGAATTGATGCCTACACGAATCCTCGGCGCCCGCCTGATCGACCCTGCCAGCGGACGAGACGATGTAACCGACCTTTACTGCCAGGACGGCAAAATCGTAGGGATCGGCGACGCCCCAGCAGGTTTCACCGCGGCCCATAGCATCAATGCCGTAGGGCTTGTTGCAGCCCCGGGGCTGGTCGATCTTTCGGTTGCCCTTCGCGAGCCTGGTTACAGCCGCAAAGGCACCATCGCCAGCGAGACGCTCGCTGCAGCGGCCGGCGGAATCACCAGCCTTTGCTGTTCACCCGACACCAAGCCGGTGCTGGATACCGCAGCAGTCGCAGAGCTGATCCTCGACCGAGCCCGTGAATCAGGTCATGCCAAGGTCTTCCCGATCGGAGCGTTGAGCCGAGGCCTGAAGGGTGAACAGCTCGCCGAGCTAGTTGCCCTGCGCGATGCTGGCTGCGTCGCCTTCGGCAATGGGCTGACCAATTTCGCCAGCAACCGCAACCTGGGCCGGGCGTTGGAATACGCAGCGACCTTCGACCTTACGGTCGTGATCCACTCTCAGGACGCCGATCTGGCAGCGGGCGGGCTGGCCCACGAAGGCCCTGCAGCAGCGTTTCTGGGACTTGCCGGGATCCCCGAAACAGCCGAAACCATAGCGCTGGCGCGCAACCTTCTGCTCGTCGAGCAGAGCGGCGTCCGCGCTCATTTCAGCCAGCTCACCACGGCGCGTGGCGCCCAGATGATTGCCGATGCCCAGGCGCGCGGCCTGCCCGTCACAGCTGACGTCGCGATGTATCAGCTGATTCTCACCGACGAAGCCCTGCATGGCTTTTCCAGCCTCTACCACGTGCAACCGCCGCTGCGCAGCCCGGCTGATCGCGACGGGTTGCGTGAAGCCGTGCGGTCGGGGGTCATCTCGGTCATTACCAGCCATCATCAGCCCCACGAGGCCGATGCCAAACTGGCGCCGTTCGGCGAAACAGAGCCGGGGATCAGCAGCGCCGAGATCCTGCTGCCTCTGGCACTGACGCTGGTGGAAGACGGCCTGCTTGACCTGCCAACCTTGCTTGCTCGCTTGACGACCGGGCCTGCCGCAGCACTCAAGCTTCCGGCTGGCCGCCTAGGAGTGGGCGATTCGGCAGACCTCGTCCTATTCGATCCGCAAAGCTCCACACTTGCTGGAGAACAGTGGCATTCGAAGGGTAGAAACTGCCCCTTCATCGGGCATTGCCTGCCAGGCGCGGTACGCTACACGCTGGTCGACGGACGAATAGCCTTCCAAGCCTAAATCTGGAGCAGACCGCTCGCAGTCATTCCTGCGAGCGGCTGCCTGGCCCGACTCAGTAGGTTTTTTCCATGTTGCGCATCGAGACCTGACTGTTGAGCGTCCAGAAATCGTAAAGGACGCCCACAAAGAACAGCCCGCCAGTGCATAGATAGATCAGTCCTGTAATCCATTTGCCCTGATACATCCGGTGTATGCCAAACACCCCTAGGAATGTCAGCAGGATCCAGGCGACCGTGTAATCGATCGGTCCTGGTTGGAATCGCATATCGGCCTGACGATCCATGGAGGGGATCAGAAACAGATCAATGATCCAACCGATGAAGAACAAGCCAAGCGTGAAGAACCAGATGGTGCCGGTTATAGGCTTGCCGTAGTAAAAGCGGTGGGACCCGAGAAATCCAAAGATCCACAAAAGGTAGCCGATAAGGGTGCTATGGGTGTTCTGCTGCATCTGAGCCTCGCTGACAGGTTTAGGTGACGCGTTCGAATATCCGATTACTGCTCGACAGACCTTCCGCCGAGCGGAGCGTATCGCAAGAAGCAGGCGTGATACTGTATATGCAAACAGTATCGCGTTGACTCCTATGCAACTGATCGAGAAACTCAGCGTCCTTGCCGACGCCGCCAAGTATGACGTTTCGTGCGCCAGCAGTGGCGCACCCAAGCGCAGCTCCAAGGGACGTAGCGGGCTTGGCGCAACGGACGGCATGGGCATCTGCCACAGCTTCACGCCTGATGGACGCTGCGTCTCGCTGCTCAAGGTCCTGCTGACCAACTTCTGCTTGTACGACTGCCAGTACTGCGTCAATCGCCGGTCCAGTGATGTACCCCGGGCGCGCTTTACACCCGAAGAGGTGGTGACACTGACCTTGGACTTCTACCGTCGTAACTGTATCAGCGGACTGTTCCTCAGCTCCGGAATCATCCGCTCGGCGGACTACACCATGGAACAGTTGATTCGTGTAGCCAAGCTTTTGCGCGAGGATCATGAGTTTCGCGGATACATTCATCTCAAAACCATTCCGGATGCCGACCCCCTGCTGATAGCCGAGGCAGGCCGCTACGCCGACCGGCTCAGCGTCAATATCGAGTTGCCGACCGAAGCCAGCCTGATCCGACTTGCACCAGAAAAGCAGGTCGTGACCATCAAACAAGCCATGCACAGCATTCATCAAGGCGAAACCGAAGCCTCCGCTGAGAAGCGAGCACCACGTTTCGCCCCGGCGGGCCAAAGCACGCAAATGATCGTGGGCGCCGACACCACGGATGACAGCACCATTCTGCACACTGCGCAGTCGCTCTACGGAAGCTATCGATTGCGTCGGGTCTACTATTCGGCTTTCAGCCCGATCCCGCACAGCCCCAAGACAGTTCCTTTCGAAGCGCCGCCGCTGTTACGTGAACACCGTCTTTATCAGGCGGACTTCCTCATGCGTGGATATGGTTTTCAGGCAGGGGAGCTACTTAGCGGTCCAGGCAATCTGGCGCTGGACATCGACCCGAAGCTGGCCTGGGCGCTGACTCATCGGGATCAGTTCCCGGTTGACCTCAACCGTGCGGAGCCGGCAATGATCGCTCGAGTCCCGGGGATTGGAATGCTCAGTGCCAAGCGCCTGGTTGATCTGCGTCGGCAGAAACGAATTCGATTCGAAGACCTGACACGCCTACGTTGTGCCCTGGAAAAAGCCAAACCGTTCGTCATTACCCAGGATTATCGACCAGCACAGGCTGGCCACGAATCTGCAAGGTTGCGGCACCACTTGAGCGATACGTCCTCGCAAATGGCGCTTTGGTGATGATCACGGTGCGCTTCGATGGAAGCTTTGAAGCCTGGAGGGGCCACGCGCGTGCGCTTCTCCTCGGGCTTGTACCTCCGCATGAGGTGAATTGGGCGAGCAGCGAAGAATCGGCCGGTTTATTCGATGATCCGCCACATGACCGGCCCATCGAGTCCTCACAACAGGTAAGAGTCCCCAGGCAACTGCTCGACGAGCTGGAGATGGCCGCTCGCTGCCGCGTCGCGAACCGCTGGAGCCTGCTCTATCGCGTGCTCTGGAGGGTGTCCCAAGGCGATTCGACGGCCAGATTGGTGGGCGATGCCGACGGCAGTGAGCTACATGGCCGGATCAAGGCGGTCCGCCGTGAGGCTCATCATCTGCACGCATTTCTTCGTTTCAATCCGATTGGGGCCAGTGATGGGCCGGAGCATGTAGCTTGGTTCGAGCCGGCGCACGACGTGCTTCCATGGGCAGCGGAACATTTCGCAGAGCGCATGGGCGATAACCGCTGGCTGATAGCAACACCGGACGATGGGGTTTGCTGGGATGGGCAGGCGCTGTATTACGCGCGACCCTGTCCTCCCGAGTGGCGGAAGTTGGCATCAGAAGCCAAGGATCCTGGCGGGGATCTCTGGAAAACCTATTACGAGAACACGTTCAATCCGTCTCGTTTGAACCGCAGCGTCATGGAAAGCAATTTGCCGGTACGCTTCTGGAAGAACCTGCCCGAAGGCTTGCTAATCCCGCAGATGATGAGCCGCGCCCGAGCTGGCGCGCAGCGTGACGGTCAGTCCGAACGGGTCGCCAGCAAGACCGGGAAGCGCATCGGACGACCTTCATCAGAGACCAATTAACGGAAGCTGCGGCCCTTGTCGTCGTCGCTGACTTCAAGCGTCAAGCCCTGAGACACGCTTGTCAGGTGCTCACCGTCGGTTTCAGAGCCTAGCTTGATCATCAAGCGTAGGTCGTTGGAGGAGTCGGCATGCGCCAGGGCATCCTCATAAGTGATTTCACCTTGTACGTAGAGGTTGTACAGGGCCTGGTCGAACGTTTGCATGCCCAGATCGGTGGAGCGCTTCATCAGCGACTTCAGCTCGTGCACCTCGCCCTTGCGAATCAGGTCGGCGGCCAGCGGCGTGTTGATCAGCACCTCGATGACCGCTCGACGGCCCTTGCCGTCCGGCGTTGGTATCAGCTGTTGAGCAACGATGGCCTTCAGGTTAAGTGAAAGATCCATCCAGACTTGCTGATGCCGGTCGGCCGGGAAGAAGTTGATGATGCGGTCCAACGCCTGGTTCGCGTTGTTGGCATGCAGGGTCGCCAGACACAGGTGTCCGGTTTCGGCAAACGCCACCGCATAATCCATGGTTTCGCGGGTACGCACCTCACCGATGAGGATCACGTCGGGTGCCTGACGCAAGGTGTTCTTTAGCGCTACATCGAATGAGTCGGTATCTATGCCAACCTCACGCTGAGTGACTATGCAGCTCTGATGCTGGTGGATGAACTCGATGGGGTCTTCAATGGAGATGATGTGGCCACTGGAGTTTTTGTTGCGGTAACCGATCATTGCGGCCAGGGATGTGGACTTACCCGTACCGGTCGCGCCGACGAACAGCACCAGCCCACGCTTGGTCATCGCCAGTTTCTTGAGCACCTCCGGCAGCTTCAGGTCTTCAAGGGTCGGGATGTTGGTTTCAATGCGGCGCAATACCATCCCGGCAAGGTTGCGCTGATAGAAGGCGCTGACTCGAAACCGGCCGATGCCCCGAGCACTGATTGCAAAGTTGCATTCGTGGTTTTCGGTGAACTCGCGACGCTGCTGCTCGTTCATCACTGCGTGCACCGTTTCGCGGGTCATTTCCGGCGACATCGGTGTCTTGTTCACCGGCATGATCTTGCCGTTGACCTTCATAGACGGCGGCACGCCGGCCGTAATGAACAGGTCCGAACCGCCCTTTTCCACCATCAGGCGCAACAGTTTCTCGAATTCCATCGTCGTTCTCGTAGTCCGGCGTAGCCGATTTGTCTCGAAGCGGAACGCCCCCCGGTTTTGCAGGGGCATTATGTGGGTCAGAAGTTTTCCGGCTGCTTGGCCTTTTCCTTGGCGTTGTCGCGCGAAATGAGCCCTTTTGCCAACAGGCCTTTCAGGCACGAGTCCAGCGTCTGCATGCCCAACGATCCACCGGTCTGGATGGATGAGTACATCTGCGCGACCTTGTCCTCACGGATCAGATTTCGAATCGCAGGCGTACCGATCATGATTTCATGCGCCGCGACCCGACCGCCGCCAACTTTTTTCAACAATGTCTGCGAAATTACCGCTTGCAGTGACTCCGACAGCATCGAGCGGACCATGGACTTCTCTTCTGCAGGGAAGACGTCTACAACGCGGTCAATGGTCTTGGCTGCCGAGGTGGTGTGCAGCGTGCCGAACACCAAGTGGCCGGTTTCCGCGGCAGTCAGCGCCAGGCGGATGGTTTCCAGGTCTCGCATTTCGCCGACCAGAATGATGTCCGGGTCTTCACGCAGTGCCGAACGCAGGGCTTCTGAGAAACCGAGCGTATCGCGATGCACCTCACGCTGGTTGACCAGGCACTTTTTCGACTCGTGAACGAACTCGATCGGGTCTTCGATGGTGAGGATGTGGTGGTACTTGGTGTTGTTCAGATAGTCGAGCATCGCGGCTAACGTGGTCGACTTGCCCGAACCTGTCGGTCCGGTAACAAGCACCAGCCCGCGGGGAACGTCGGTGATCTTGCGGAAGACTTCGCCCATGCCAAGGTCCTCCATCGTCAGTACCTTGGACGGAATGGTCCGGAAGACAGCGCCAGCACCGCGGTTCTGGTTAAAGGCGTTGACACGGAAGCGGGCCACGCCCGGCACTTCAAACGAGAAGTCGGTTTCGAGGAATTCTTCGAAATCCTTGCGCTGCTTGTCATTCATGATGTCGTAGATCAGCGCGTGCACTTGCTTGTGATCCATCGCCGGAAGGTTGATTCGGCGCACATCGCCGTCAACGCGGATCATCGGCGGCAGGCCGGAAGACAGGTGCAAATCCGACGCACCCTGCTTGGCACTGAACGCCAGCAGCTCTGTGATATCCATGGGACTCCCCAATTACAAGCAAGCAGGTAGAATGCCGCGCAGACCCTAAGGTGGCAGGCGCAGGTAATGTCCACGATAGCGACGAATATTGCAAAGGTCGGAACGCGCATCCGTGAGGCGGCGCAAGCTGTGGCGCGCGATCCCGATGAGGTGCAGCTGCTAGCGGTGAGCAAGACTCAACCAGCCAGCGCAATCCGCCTGGCGAATGAAGCTGGTCAGTGGGATTTTGGAGAGAACTACCTGCAGGAGGCACTGGAAAAACAGGCCGACCTTCGTGACCTGTCACTGACTTGGCATTTCATTGGCCCCATTCAGTCGAACAAGACCAAACTGATCGCCGAGCATTTCGACTGGGTACATTCCGTGGACCGGCTTAAGATCGCTCAGCGCCTATCCGATCAACGCCCCCCCGAGCTTCCTCCATTGAACGTCTGCCTGCAGGTCAACGTCAGCGGAGAGGGGAGCAAGTCGGGCTGCGATCCGCAGGAAGCAACCGCTCTAGCCAATGAGATCGCTTCGCTGCCGAACCTGCGCCTGCGTGGCCTGATGGCTATTCCTGAGCCGACTGACGACCTCGCTAAGCAGCGCGCTGCTTTTGCACATCTGCGCCAGTTGCAAAGCAAAATCGACCTCGAGCTGGACACCCTTTCCATGGGCATGAGCCAGGACCTTGAAGCCGCTATCGCCGAAGGCGCCACATGGGTACGCGTTGGCACCGCATTGTTCGGCGCACGCGATTACTCCTTGCAGCCCGGTTCGGCCAGCCCTTCCGCATGAATAAAGGAAATCCTCGTATGAGCACTCCCCGTATCGCCTTTATCGGCGGCGGCAATATGGCCGCCAGCTTGATTGGCGGGCTGCGCAACCAAGGCATTCCGGCCTCTGCCATCTGCGCCAGCGACCCCGGTGCCGACAGGCGTGACGAGCTGAAAAACGCACACGGGATCGACACCTTCTCAGCAAACGCCCAAGCCATCTCTGGTGCCGATGTCATCGTGCTGGCCGTCAAACCGCAGGTCATGCAGACGGTGTGTCGCGACCTCGCAACAAACCTGCAGCCAAACCAACTGATCGTATCTATAGCAGCAGGCATCAGCTGCGCCAGCCTGCAGACATGGCTGGATGAGCAAAACCCTCGATCAATCGTTCGCTGCATGCCAAACACCCCTTCTCTATTGCGCCAAGGCGTCAGTGGGCTGTTTGCCAACAGTCAGGTTTCTGACCTGCAGAAGCAGCAGGCCGAGCAGCTGCTATCAGCGGTGGGACTGGCGCTATGGCTAGACGACGAAGCGCTGATAGACGCCGTAACGGCAGTTTCCGGCAGCGGCCCTGCATATTTTTTCCTGATGATCGAAGCCATGACCGCTGCCGGCGAGCAGCTCGGCCTGTCGCGCGAAACTGCCGCACAGCTGACCATGCATACCGCGCTGGGGGCTGCACGCATGGCTTGTGAAAGCGATGTGGAAGCGGCAGAACTGCGCCGTCGCGTCACATCACCGAACGGAACGACCGAAGCGGCGATCAAAGCCTTCCAGGCGGGCGGCTTCG
This sequence comes from Stutzerimonas zhaodongensis, assembly GCF_003696365.1. Classification (GTDB taxonomy): domain Bacteria; phylum Pseudomonadota; class Gammaproteobacteria; order Pseudomonadales; family Pseudomonadaceae; genus Stutzerimonas; species Stutzerimonas zhaodongensis. The sequence continues at coordinate 396,293 of NZ_RFFM01000001.1, read as the reverse complement.
AGACCCTGGTTACACAGGCGATGAACGCAGCAGCAAAACGCTCGGCCGAACTCGCCGAACAACTGGGCAACTAAGGAGCCTTCATGTCGCAACTCTCGCAAGCCCTGATCCTGATCGTACAGACGCTCGGCAGCCTCTACCTGCTGATCGTTCTTCTGCGCTTCATCCTGCAGTTGGTTCGGGCCGATTTCTATAACCCGCTGAGCCAGTTCATCGTCCGCGCCACCCACCCGCTGCTGCGGCCGCTACGCCGGGTGATCCCCAGCATTGGTGGAATCGACCTGTCTTCATTGGTCCTGGCGATCATCCTCCAAGTGCTTTTGATGGCAGCCATTCTGATGATCGCCTTTGGCACCATCGGCAACCCACTGCAGCTTCTGGTCTGGGCCATCATTGGCGTGACCGGCTTGTTCCTGAACATCTTCTTTTATGCGCTCATCATCAGTGTAATCCTGTCATGGGTTGCCCCCGGCAGCCAGAACCCGGGCGCTCAGCTGGTCAGCCAGATCTGTGAACCGGCACTCGCCCCCTTCCGTCGGCTGCTGCCCAACCTGGGCGGACTTGATATTTCGCCAATCTTCGCGTTCCTTGCACTCAAGCTCCTGGACATGCTGGTCATCAATAATCTGGCAATGATGACCCACATGCCTAACATCCTCCGATCGCTTATCTGAGCCGCACCGCCCATATGCCATTGCGGCGTTTGGGCGGTAGTTCACAAAGTCCGGATTGACCGGCATCGGGCGACTGGGATAATCGTTCGATTCGCCTTTCAGGAAGCAACAGGATCATGGAACGACTCGACCGGCAGGTGGACGCCTACGTCACCTGGAAGCGCGACCTGGTCCGCGAGATCACCCGCTACCGCAGCTGGTTGGCGCACAACCGCCTCAATTCCGAAGGAGTCGATGCCAGGCTCGACCGGGCGCTGAAGCTACTGCGCACCGACCACATCACCCTGGCCTTCGTCGGTGAGTTCTCCCGTGGCAAGACAGAGCTGATCAACAGCCTGTTCTTCTCCGGCTACGGTCAACGCATTCTTCCTTCCCGTGCCGGCCGCACGACCATGTGTCCGACCGAACTATTCTTCGATCCTCGCGCAGAGCGCTCCTATATTCGGCTGCTGCCCATAGAGTCGCGCCTTGAGGACACCAGCATCGCCCAGCTCAAGCGCAGCCCGCGACTCTGGACGAACGTGGCGCTCGATCCTGAAAATCCAGACGCCATGGTCGAAGCCTTCACGCAGGTTGCATCTTCCAAGTCGATGCCGATCGAGCAGGCCATTCAGCTGGGCTTTCACCCTGACGCGCTGGAGCAGTCCGAAACCCTCGGCGAAGTGATAGTGCCCGCCTGGCGGCACGCGATGGTCAACTTCGACCACCCCCTATTACGCCAAGGCCTGCGAATTCTCGATACGCCGGGCCTCAATGCGCTGGGCAGCGAGCCGGAACTCACGTTATCAATGCTGCCGAATGCCCAGGCCGTGATTTTCCTGCTGTCTGCCGATGCTGGCGTCACCGCGAGCGACATGGACATCTGGCAACAGCACATCCGTCACCTTGATGACGGCGACCGGCAACGCCTGTTCGCCGTGCTGAACAAAATCGATGTCCTGTGGGACGACGTGTCCGGCGATGCCTTCGTCAACGACGCGATACAACGCATGCAGACCGCCACCGCCCAACAGCTGGGTATCGCGGTTGAGGACGTGCTTCCGCTTTCGGCCAAACAGGCGCTGCTTGCCAGAATTCGCGGTGACCAGCCCCTGCTTGAGCGCAGCCGGCTGGAGACGCTTGAGCAACTGCTCTGCGAACGCATCCTCGCTCAGAAGGAACGGCTGCTAGAACAGCAGGTGGTGCGTCAGGTGCTGGCGCTTCTGCAGAACAGTCAGCAGATCCTCACCCAGCGCCTGGCCAAGGTGCGTGAGCAGTGTGAGGCGCTAGACAATCAACGCCAGGACAGCGGGCAGGTCCTGATGGAACTCACAGCTCGCACTCGTCATGATCATAACCAGCACCACAAGCGCCTGCTGCAGCTCAAGACCAACCAGCGCCTGCTGCAGCGCCAGGGCGAGCTGTTACGGGATACGGTTCGCTCCGAGCGCCTGGACGAACACCTTGCTCGTCTGCGACGCAGCCTGACCGGCAGCCTCACCACCTTGGGAATCAACCTGAGCATCCTGCACTTCTTCAGGGCGGTAGAGCAGGATCTGGCCGCCCTCGAACACGAAGCCGTCTTGGCGAACAAGATGGTCTCGGCCATCTATCGTCGACACAACGATGAAAACCCGTTACAGGGCGTCGACGCTCCGCTGTTCCGTCTGGCACCCTATCAAAGGGAACTCAAGCGCCTTCAGAACAAGGCCGACCAGTTTCGCCTCCAGCTCAAGACGATGCTCACCGAACAACGCGCACTGACCCGACGATTCTTCGCGACCCTGGTGCAGGAGGTTATCGGCATGCATCAACGCTTGCGCCAGGAGGCCGAGCAATGGGCCAACGAAGCGCTGATGCCACTAATGCAGCACTCACTGGAGCACAAGCAGCAGCTCGAAGCGCACATGCTGAGGCTCAAGCAGCTGGCGCAGGACAGCCAGCAAAGCAGCCAGCGTGGGCGCTTGCTTGCGCGCTACAGCCTGGAACTCGAGCAACAACTGGCGCAGGCTGGTGAAATGCTCAGGCTGCTGCGTCGCCCTGCCCCGATTCGCCGACAGGGAAAGGTGGTCAGTCTCACAGGCGCAAGCCTGGTGTGAATCCTGCGTTTTCGATTGAGGATGAATTGAGGCGCGCTAACCTTTAGACTTTGCCGCCTTCTTCCAGCACGAGCCAGGGTCGATGCCCACTGCTATTCCAGCCGATTCCGTTGGTCTGGTGAGTCCGAAGGTCGAGCATTTCGCCGAGCCGCTGGCACTTGCCTGCGGCCGCACGCTCGACAGCTACCAGCTGATCTATGAAACATATGGCGAACTGAACGCCGCTCGCAGCAATGCCGTGCTGATCTGCCACGCGCTGTCCGGCCATCATCACGCAGCAGGCTTTCACGATACCGAAGACCGCAAGCCAGGCTGGTGGGACAGCTGTATTGGCCCGGGCAAGGCAATCGACACCAATCGATTTTACGTGGTCAGCCTGAACAACCTTGGTGGCTGCAACGGCTCCACCGGCCCGAGCAGTATCAATCCCCTGACTGGCAAGCCCTACGGCGCGGATTTCCCCGTGGTCACCGTGGAAGATTGGGTAAACAGCCAGGCAAGGCTCGCCGATGTCCTGGGTATCGAGCAGTGGGCAGCGGTCGTGGGCGGGAGCCTGGGCGGTATGCAGGCATTGCAATGGACAATGAGCTACCCGGAGCGTGTGCGTCATTGCGTGGCAATTGCCTCGGCGCCAAAGCTCTCGGCGCAGAATATTGCCTTCAATGAGGTAGCCCGTCAGGCCATCCTTTCCGACCCGGAATTTCATGGCGGACATTTTCTTGAGCAGGGCGTCATTCCCAAGCGCGGCCTGATGCTGGCTCGGATGGTCGGCCATATCACCTATCTGTCCGACGATGCCATGGGCACCAAGTTCGGGCGTGGACTCAAGAGCGAAAAGCTCAACTACGACTTCAACAGTGTCGAGTTTCAGGTCGAGAGTTATCTGCGCTATCAGGGCGAGGAGTTCTCCAGTCGCTTCGACGCCAACACGTATCTGTTGATGACCAAGGCGCTGGACTATTTCGATCCAGCTGCCGCTCACGACGATGACCTGGCAGGCGCCCTGTCGTGTGCCAAAGCGGACTTCTGCGTAATTTCGTTCACCACAGACTGGCGTTTCTCGCCGGAGCGTTCTCACGAGATCGTCAACGCACTCATGGCCGCGCGCAAGAACGTCTGCTATCTGGAAGTGGACGCCCCGCAAGGCCACGATGCCTTTTTGATTCCCATCCCTCGTTATCTGCAAGCCTTTCGCGGTTACATGAACCGCATCGTCGTATAAGGAATCCACATGCGCGCCGATCTGGACATCATCCAAGACTGGATACCAGCTGGAAGCCGCGTGCTCGACCTCGGTTGCGGCAACGGCGAGCTGCTGGCTTGGCTGCAAGACAACAAGCAGGTCAGCGGCTACGGTCTGGAAATCGACCCGGACAACATTGCAGCCTGTGTCGAGAAAGGTGTGAACGTCATCGAGCAAGATCTCGACAAAGGCCTCGGCAACTTTGCCAGTGATAGCTTCGACATGGTCGTGATGACCCAGGCGCTGCAGGCAGTTCACTACCCAGACGAGCTGCTGAAGGAAATGCTACGGGTCGGTCGTGAGTGCATCATCACCTTCCCCAACTTCGGCCATTGGCGTTGCCGTTGGTATCTGGCTAGCAAGGGCCGCATGCCGGTGTCGGAGTTTCTGCCTTACACTTGGTACAACACGCCGAACATCCACTTCTGCACATTCGAGGACTTCGAGCGACTATGCCGCGAACGAGGCGCTCGGGTGCTTGAGCGATTGGCCGTGGACCGTCACCACAAGCACGGCATCGCGAGTCGCCTGTGGCCCAACCTGATTGGCGAAATCGGCATCTATCGCGTCACAGGCCCAGCCCGTTGACCTTCCCATCGCTGGAGATGAACCATGAGATCTAGTCTGATATGCCTGCTGACCCTCCTGCTTGCAATGCCCGCTTGGGCAGAGCGCAAGCACAGCGAGGGTGAGTACGACGTCCATTACATCGCGTTCAATTCGGGCTTTCTGCAACCGGATATCGCTGCGGCCGCCGGCCTTGTCCGTAGCAAGACCCAGGGCGTGATCAACGTATCGGTGTTGAAATCTGGCAAGCCGGTCGCGGGACAAGTGAGCGGCTCGGTAAAGAATCTGCTGGGTCAGGATTACCCGCTGAAGTTCAAGCAGCTAAAGGAGGGAGACGCGGCAATCTACTACCTCGCCCAATTCCCGTTCGACTCGCGAGAAACGCTGCGTTTCAGCCTCAACGTCCAACCCACGGGCGGCGCTCCGATCGCCTTCGATTTCTCTCAAGAATTCTTCCCGGACGAATGATGCCCTTCAACGAACTGGTGCTGGCCAGCCATAACGCCGGCAAGCTCAAGGAACTGCAAGCCATGCTGGGCGACTCCGTACGGGTACGCTCGATTGGTGAATTCAGCGCGATCGAGCCAGAGGAGACTGGGCTGTCCTTCGTCGAAAACGCCATCATCAAAGCCCGCAATGCCGCCCGGATTTCCGGACTGCCGTCCCTGGCCGATGATTCGGGTTTGGCGGTGGATTATCTCGGCGGTGCACCGGGCATCTATTCAGCGCGGTATGCAGATGGCAGGGGCGATGCGGCGAACAACGCCAAGCTGCTCGACGCGCTGAAGGATGTACCCGATAGCGAGCGCGGCGCACAGTTCGTTTGTGCGCTGGCGCTGGTGCGCCATGGTGAAGACCCGCTCCCCATCATCTGTGAAGGCCTCTGGCATGGCCGTATTCTGCATGCGCAGCAGGGCGAACATGGGTTCGGCTATGACCCGCTGTTCTGGGTCCCGGAACGCAACTGTTCAAGCGCTGAAATGACCCCGGCCGACAAGAATCAGCTCAGCCATCGTGCGCGTGCCATGGCCCTGCTCAAGCAGCGCCTGGGCCTTGCATGAGCAACACCGCAGCGCCAGAGCCGGACGCTGATGACGGCCATCAGGCTTCCGCATCATCGGCAGCTAGGTTTCAGCTTCCGCCCCTGGCTGCCTATGTCCACATCCCATGGTGCGTCAGGAAATGCCCGTACTGCGACTTCAATTCACACGCGGCGGGCCCGTCGCTTCCTGAAGATGCTTATGTCACAGCGTTGCTGGCCGACCTGGACGCCGATATGGGTCAGGTACAGGGCCGCAAGCTCAGTTCGATTTTCTTTGGTGGCGGTACGCCAAGCCTGTTTTCCCCCGGTGCGTTAGGCAGGATTCTTGAAAGCCTGGAGCAGCGGATCGGCTTCAGCGATGACATCGAGATTACGCTGGAAGCCAATCCGGGCACTTTTGAACAGGCGAAATTCCGCGACTACCGAAGCCTCGGTATCAATCGCCTGTCCATCGGTGTGCAGAGCTTTCAAGCTGAGAAACTAACGGCGCTAGGCAGGATTCACGATGGTGACGAGGCTGTGCGGGCGGCCGATATGGCACGCGCCGCGGGCTTCGATAATTTCAACCTCGACCTCATGCATGGCCTGCCGAATCAGAGCCTGGACGATGCATTGAGCGACCTGCGAATAGCCATCGCTCAGCAGCCGACCCACCTGTCCTGGTATCAGCTCACGGTTGAGCCGAATACCGAGTTCTGGAGCAAGCCGCCAAAGCTGCCGGAAGATGAAACCCTGTGGGACATCCAGGAAGTCGGCCAGGCACTTCTTGCGGCGCACGGTTACCGCCAGTACGAGACGTCTGCTTATGCCCAGCCTGACCGCCAGGCGCGCCACAACCTTAATTACTGGACCTTCGGTGACTTCCTGGGACTTGGCGCTGGCGCCCATGGCAAATCGAGTGACCGAGACGGGCATATCCGTCGGCAATGGAAGACTCGCCTGCCCAAGGACTACCTTGATCCGAGCAAACGCTTTCGCGCCGGTGTGAAAGACCTGGCGCAAGATGAATTGCCATTCGAATTCCTGATGAACGTGCTGCGCCTCACCGACGGCGTGCCCACAGTGATGTTCACTCAGCGCACCGGACTCGCACCAGCGCTGCTCTCCGATGGCCGTCGCGAGGCCGAGGCGCGAGGGCTCTTGGAGCGCGATCCGCAACGCCTGGTCGCCACGCCCAAAGGCCAGTTGTTCCTCAACGACTTGCTACAACTATTCCTGCCCTAAGGACCCCGCATGGACCTAGTACTCGACCTCATTGCCACCTTGTCGCGGTGGAGCCGCAGTCACCTGTCCGACATTTCCCTGGCGATCATGGCCACACTGTTCGTACTGTTCGGGCCAGCATTGAACGCCTGGGTGCAGAGAAACATCGGTGGATGGAATTTCGTATTGCGGACGCTCGCCTTCGTGGTGTTCTGCGCGCTGGTTTACGGCCTCGGCATCATCTACCTCAGCCCCTGGCTCGCCAAAGGCCTGGCGCAATTCAACAACTACACCCTGGCGCCGGTGCTGTTGGTGATGCTCTTCATCATCGGCGTGGTTGCCGACCGCAACTAGCCAACTAGTCATCGCGCAAAAAACGTTCGAGATCCACTGGCTCACCTACCAAACCATGCAGCTGGTGGCGCAAGTCTTCGAACAGCGGATCGTACTCGGCATGGAATGCGAAAAGCACATCCGTGTGCAGGTGCAAACCGCGCTTGCGCAAGCATTGGCGGATGCGCTGTAGAAAGTTGAACGCCACGTCCCGGTGCATCGCGAAGCGTTCATCGATGGGCGTCTGATCGATCGTTCCATACAGGTGGAAACAGGCCCACTCCGGCTTCTGCTCCGGCCCCTCGACGTGGTAGTCGAGCTTGAGGTGATACTCAGGAAAGTTGTCCGATGGCAATCGGTTGACCTCCACGTGACCCGGTCTGAACACGACACCCCTCCTCAAATCATAACCAAGCAACCGCTCTGACTCGGCGCCCCATTGCCTACACCAGCGAGCTCATCGTTGCACCACGACCCCAGCGCTTTGTTGATCCCTGTCATGACCACGTCGTGCAGATAGGCATTCAATGACCGTGACTAAGCAGGTTCTTCGAAGGAGACAGGTTATGGTCGCAGCCACGAAACAACTGAAACTCAATGCGTTGATCGCATTGGTGGTGGGCTCGATGATCGGCGGCGGAATCTTTTCGCTGCCGCAGAATATGGCAGCGAGCGCCAGCGCCGGAGCGATCCTCATCGGCTGGGGCATCACCGCGGTCGGAATGCTCACCCTGGCCTTCGTTTTCCAGACGCTGGCCAACCGCAAGCCGGATCTGGACGCAGGCGTCTATGCCTATGCGAAAGCTGGCTTCGGCGACTACATGGGCTTCTCGTCGGCCTGGGGTTACTGGATCAGCGCCTGGATCGGCAACGTCAGCTATTTCGTGTTGCTGTTCAGCACCCTGGGCTACTTCTTCCCGATCTTCGGCGAAGGCAACACCCTGCCGGCAGTGATCGGCGCCTCGCTCGTGCTTTGGAGTGTGCACCTGCTGGTCTTGCATGGGATTCAACAGGCCGCGTTCATCAACCTGGTCAGCACCATCGCCAAGGTCGTCCCGCTGATCATGTTCATCGTCATCGCTGCCATCGCGTTTCGCCTGGAAGTGTTCACGGCCGACTTCTGGGGCCGTGGCAATCTTGAACTGGGCAGCGTCATGCAGCAGGTGCGCAACATGATGCTCGTGACCGTTTGGGTCTTCATCGGCATCGAAGGTGCCAGCGTCTATTCGGCGCGAGCCGAGCGACGCAGCGACGTCGGCAAGGCGACAGTGATTGGCTTCATTGGTGTGCTCGCACTGCTGGTACTGGTAAACGTTCTATCCATGGGCATCATGAGCCAGGCCGAACTCGCTGGCTTGAAGAACCCTTCCATGGCCGGCGTGCTGGAGCAGGTAGTGGGCCGCTGGGGCGCTGTGCTGATCAGTGTTGGGCTGGTCGTGTCATTGGCCGGCGCCCTGCTGTCATGGACCCTGCTCTGCGCCGAGATACTTTTTGCCGGCGCACGCGACCACACCATGCCGAGCTTCTTGCGCAAGGAAAACGCGAATCACGTTCCCGTCAACGCGCTTTGGCTTTCCAATGGGCTGATTCAACTGTTTCTGATCATCACGCTGTTCAGCGCTTCGACGTACCTGAGTCTGCTCTATCTCGCCACTTCTATGATTCTGGTGCCGTATTTCTGGTCCGCAGCTTACGCACTGTTGCTAAGCGCTCGGGGCGAGGGTTACGAGAATGCGCCTGGTGAGCGTCGTAAGGATCTGCTGGTGGCCGCCATCGCCACGCTATACGCACTCTGGCTCGTCTATGCCGGCGGCGTGCAGTATCTGCTGCTGTCTGCGCTGCTCTACGCGCCAGGCGTGCTGCTCTTCGCCAAAGCCAAGCATGAACGTGGCGAGCCGGTATTCACCCTGATCGAGAAGCTGATTTTCGCTGCTGTCGTGATCGGCGCAGGTATCGCGGCCTATGGCTTGTACGAGGGCTTCCTGTCGCTTTGATCCTCTGGGCGCCGAGTGCGCCTACTCCTCGACCATCGCCATAAGCGATGGCGAACCACTGAGCACCTACCGGTGCGAAGACTTGCAAGGAGAATGTCCATGACCCCGCAACCCTTGAAACTGGGTGTCCATTCCGAGGCCGGCAAACTGCGCAAGGTGATGGTCTGCTCGCCAGGCCTAGCCCATCAGCGCCTGACGCCGACAAACTGCGACGAGCTCTTGTTCGATGATGTGATGTGGGTGAACCAGGCCAAGCGCGACCACTTCGATTTCGTCACCAAGATGCGTGAGCGAGGCGTTGAGGTGCTGGAGATGCATAACCTTCTAACCGAGACGGTGAGCAATCCAGAAGCTCTGAAGTGGATCCTCGACCGCAAGATCACGGCGAACCAGGTCGGTATCGGTCTGCAGAACGAAGTGCGCAGCTGGCTCGAGGAGCAGCAGGCTCGGCACCTCGCCGAGTTCTTGATCGGCGGCGTTTCAGGTAGCGACCTGCCGGGCACCCAAAGTGGCGAAATCGTCAGCATGTTCCGCGATTATCTAGGCCATTCGAGCTTCATCCTGCCTCCGTTACCCAACACGATTTTCACGCGCGACACCAGCTGCTGGATCTATGGGGGTGTATCGCTTAACCCCATGCACTGGACTGCGCGGCGGCAGGAGACCCTGCTCACCGCCGCCATCTATCGCTTCCATCCGCAATTCGCCGACCAGGATTTCAAGATCTGGTATGGCGACCCAGAGCTCGACCACGGCCTGGCGACACTCGAAGGCGGCGACGTGATGCCCATCGGCAATGGTGTGGTCCTGATCGGCATGGGTGAGCGCAGCTCTCGCCAGGCAATTGGCCAACTGGCCCAATCACTGTTTCGCCAGGGCGCAGCCGAACGGGTGATCGTCGCCGGCCTGCCTCGTTCACGATCCGCGATGCACCTGGACACGGTGTTCAGCTTCTGCGACCGGGATCTGGTCACCATCTACCCGGACGTGGTGCAGGGCATCGTCGCCTTCAGCCTGCGCCCGGACGAAACCAAACCTGGCGGCATCGATCTGCGCCGCGAGAGTTCGAGCTTTCTTCAGGTGGTGGCCGAGGCCCTGGGCTTACCCGCCCTGCGCGTGGTCGAGACGGGTGGCGACAGCTATGAAGTCGAGCGTGAGCAATGGGACGACGGCAACAACGTCGTCGCGCTGGAGCCTGGCGTGGTCATCGGCTACGACCGCAACACTTTCACCAACACCCTGCTGCGCAAGGCCGGTGTGGAGGTGATCACCATCAGCGCCAGTGAACTGGGCCGCGGCCGCGGCGGTGGCCACTGCATGACCTGCCCGATCGTACGCGACCCTCTCGACTATTGATCTCAGCGCCGGGCGAGCTTCGCCCGGCATGCAAACAGAGGAATGCTCAACATGGCCTTCAATATCCATAACCGCAGCCTGCTTAGCCTGATGCATCACAGCGAGCGTGAACTGCGCTACCTGCTCGACCTGTCCCGAGATCTGAAACGCGCCAAGTACACCGGCACCGAGCGCCAGCATCTCAAGGGCAAAAACATTGCGCTGATCTTCGAAAAAACTTCCACCCGCACCCGTTGCGCCTTCGAAGTCGCGGCCTACGACCAGGGTGCGAACGTGACATACATCGACCCCAATTCCTCGCAAATCGGCCACAAGGAAAGCATGAAAGACACCGCGCGCGTCCTGGGACGCATGTACGACGCCATCGAGTACCGCGGATTCAAGCAGGAGATCGTCGAGGAGCTGGCGCGCTATGCCGGCGTACCGGTCTACAACGGCCTCACTGATGAATATCACCCCACCCAGATGATTGCCGACGTGATGACCATGCGCGAGCACAGCGACAAGGCGCTGCATCAGATCAGCTATGCCTACCTGGGCGATGCGCGCAACAACATGGGCAACTCCCTGCTGTTGATCGGCGCCAAGCTGGGCATGGACGTACGCATCGCTGCGCCGAGGGCCTTATGGCCTAGCGATGCACATGTCCAGGCCTGCCATGAATTTGCCGAGCAGAGCGGTGCCCGGCTGATGCTCACCGAGGACCCTATCGCAGCGGTGGAAGGCGTCGACTTCGTCCACACCGATGTGTGGGTGTCCATGGGTGAGCCGGTCGAGGCCTGGGCCGAGCGCATCGAGCAACTGCTCCCCTATCAGGTAAATACGGCGCTCATGCAGGCCACAGGCAACCCGCGCAGCAAGTTCATGCACTGTCTGCCTGCGTTCCACAACAGCGAGACAAAGGTTGGCAAGGAGATCGCGGCCAAGTACCCGCACCTGTCCAATGGCATCGAGGTAACCGAGGACGTGTTCGAGTCGCCCTACAACATTGCCTTCGAGCAGGCGGAAAACCGCATGCACACCATCAAGGCAATCCTGGTCTCTACGCTGGCTGACATCTGAGCCTGTACCTCCCTTCTTCCTACGAAGAGGGCCAAAGGGGCGAGGCGGCTCCCAGCCGCCAAGCCCGCACGAGGAGTGAACGCACCATGAGATTAGTCATTGCTCTGGGCGGTAACGCCCTGCTGCGTCGCGGCGAGCCCATGACCGCAGAAAACCAACGCGACAATGTCCGTGTTGCCTGCGAGCAAATCGCAAAAGTGGCACCCGGCAACGAACTGGTGATTGCCCACGGTAACGGCCCTCAGGTAGGCCTGCTGGCGCTGCAGGGAGCCGCCTACGACGCAGGCAACGCATTCCCGCTGGACGTGCTCGGCGCCGAAACAGAAGGGATGATCGGCTACATCATCGAGCAGGAGCTCGGTAATCTGCTGCCCTTCGATGTGCCTTTCGCAACCTTGCTGACGCAGGTCGAAGTCGACGCTGCCGACCCTGCATTCAAGCACCCAAGCAAACCGATCGGCCCGGTATACAGCCGAGAAGAGGCTGATCATCTGGCGCGGGAAAAAGGCTGGAGCATTGCTGCAGACGGCGATCACTTCCGCAGAGTAGTCGCAAGCCCTAGACCCAAGCGCATTTTCGAGATCCGGCCGATCCGCTGGCTGCTGGAAAAAGGCAGCGTAGTGATCTGCGCCGGCGGAGGCGGAATTCCCACTGTCTATAACCAGAATGGCCGACTCGAGGGCGTTGAGGCGGTGATCGACAAGGACCTCTGCTCAGCCCTCTTGGCCGAGCAACTTGAGGCCGATCTGCTGGTGATCGCCACAGATGTTGACGGCGCGTACATGGATTGGGGCGCGCCACAGCAGCGTCGAATCACCGAGGCGCACCCCGATCAGCTGGAGGAACTTGGCTTCGCCGCAGGCTCCATGGGCCCGAAGGTGCAGGCAGCCTGCGAGTTCGCCAGACGTACCGGCAACGTGGCGGTAATCGGCTCATTGAGCGACATCGAAGCGATCGTTCAGGGTCAAGCCGGTACCCGGGTCAGCCTGTCGTCAAAAGCATTTGCATAGCCCGTTGCCTGATTCGGCGAAACAAAAAAGCCGCCTGAAAAGGCGGCTTCGTTGTAATTGAAAGTCGATTATCGGCGCAGGGCCGCCGGAGAGAAGTCTCGCGGCGTGAGCCTGGCTTCGAAGTCATACATCTGCTCGTTATTATCCAAGCCATCCACGAAGTAGTTGTCGTCTTTCAGATGGTAAAGGGTCTCTACCGTACTGTTGAACATGGGCACTTCGTAATAGCTGATCGGGTGGCTTTCCTGCAGACCGATCAACTCACCTTTCTCGTCAAAAAGGTCCACTGCCAGGATCGACCAGCTGTCTTCATCGATGTAGAAGCGACGCTTGTCGTAGGGATGTTTAAAGCCCTTGCGCAGCGTTGCATCGACTACCCACACCCGGTGCAACTCATAGCGCAGCAGCTCGGGATTCAAGGTTTTTGGACCCACGATCTTTTCGTATGGAATGCCTTTCTGGTGCACGGCGTAGCTGTTGTACGGCACGAGCATTTCACGCTTGCCGGCCAGCTCCCACTCGTATCGATCGGGGGCCCCGTTGAACGAGTCCACCACGTCGGCCGTTGCCAGACCGCTGGTATCGGGCTGCAACGAGTCGTAGGCAAGTGAAGGCAGGCGACGGACCCGGCGGTCGGCTGGGCTGTAACGCCAGGCCTTGCGAACCCCGAGAACCTGATCCAACGGATCCTGGACCACCAATGCGGTGCCCGACAGCTTGGCCGGCGCGGTTACCCGGTACTTGTAGTAAAGGGCCGTGTTGTCCAGGTCCGTCTGGTTCATGCCTTCGCGGTTGTAGACGTAGTAGATGTGGCGATCACGCTTGATGTAGGTCGGGCTGCCGTTGATGACCACGGCCTGATTGTTGACGAAATGCGTCTGGTCACCCTTGTAATGCAGCATGTGGTTCCAGATCACCTCTATGCCGTCCTTCGGGATCGGAAAAGGAATACCAGCCGACGCGCCCCTGATGCCGTTTCCATTGGCGATCAGCTCGGCATTGACCGCATTCTGGCGGGTCGCATCATAGATGCGCTGCGGGTTCGCGGCGCTGCGGCGGGTTGGAAACACTCGCAGGTGGAAGTCCGAATGCCGCTCGACCAGTGCCCGCAAGCCCTCGGGCAGCAACGCGGCGTACTCGGCAACGTTGCTCTTGTCGACTTTGTACAGCACCGGATCGGCCGCGTAGGGATCGGGGTGATGCATGCCTGGCTCGTAACCGGCAGGTGCTTGCACACCGCCGGTCCAGGCCGGAATCGTGCCAGCTGCGTTAGCAGCGCGCTCGGCACCCAGCGGGGTCAGATCCTGACCCAACCGCACAGCCTGCGCGTCATCGACCTTGGCGTAAGCCTGGCTGGCACATGCCGCCAGCAGCAGAATTCCAAATTTTCTGTACATCTCTTTGCTCCTTGCTGCGCGAAGTACGCGCGGCAGATGACGGCCACTGCCGGCGGGCAGGGCTCTCGTGAGGCGTTGGGGATCGTGCCTTCCTGGCGTTACGGTCTAACCGGTATTCCTTGGCCGTTGAACGGCTCTAGTCGATGTAGCGGTGTTGCCTGTATTCAATCAGTCGATTCGCTCGAACTTCAGGTCCCAGACACCATGACCCAAACGCTCACCGCGACGCTCGAACTTGGTCGTCGGGCGCTCAGATGGGCGCTCGACATACTGTCCATTTGGGGCTTGGTTCCTGTAGCCAGGCGCGACGCTCATGACGTCGAGCATGTGCTCTGCATAAGCTTCCCAGTCGGTCGCCATATGCAGCACACCACCGACCTTGAGCTTCTTGCGCACCAGCTCGGCGAATGCCGGCTGGACAATGCGCCGCTTGTGGTGGCGACTTTTATGCCAGGGATCTGGGAAGAACAGCAGAACCCTGTCCAGACTGGCATCGGGAACGCATTCACGCAGCACTTCAAGCGCATCGCAACTGTAGACCCGCACATTATTTAGATTCTGTGACAGAAGTCCGCTTAGCAGGGCCCCCACACCCGGCGAATGCACTTCAACTGCGATGAAATCCTGCTCGGGTGCTGCCGCGGCCATCTCCAGGGTGGAATGGCCCATGCCAAAACCGATTTCAAAGGTCCGTGGAGCCTGCCGTCCGAATAGCTCGTCGAAGTCACGCAAGCCATCAGCCAAGTCCAAGCCAAAACGCGGCCACCCCTGGTCAAGACCACGTTGCTGGCCTTCAGTCATGCGGCCGGCACGCATCACGAAACTCTTGATGGTGCGCATGCGCTTCTGGACGGCGGCCGGGTTGGGAGTGTCAGTCATGAACGAACCTGCAGGTAGCAAAGGACCGGCCGCTTGATCCAATGGACAGCGGCCGGATAACGGGTGGGAGGGGTTGGACTAGCGGATCAGGCCTTCCAGAGGCGAGGAAGCACTGGCGTATAGCCTCTTCGGCATGCGACCAGCGAGATAGGCCAGGCGGCCCGCATCTATGGCGTATTTCATGGCTTCGGCCATCAACACCGGATTTTGCGCGAGGGCGATAGCACTGTTCATCAGCACCGCCTCGCAACCCAGCTCCATAGCGATGGTGGCGTCGGACGCGGTGCCGACGCCCGCGTCGACCAATACCGGCACCTTGGCTTCCTCCAGGATTATGCGCAGGTTGTAGGGATTGCAGATCCCCAGCCCCGTACCGATCAGTCCGGCCAGCGGCATTACCGCGATA
Source organism: Stutzerimonas zhaodongensis (assembly GCF_003696365.1). Lineage (GTDB taxonomy): Bacteria > Pseudomonadota > Gammaproteobacteria > Pseudomonadales > Pseudomonadaceae > Stutzerimonas > Stutzerimonas zhaodongensis. Next base: position 381,049 of record NZ_RFFM01000001.1, on the reverse strand, counting down.
CATCCCATGTCCGCCAGCTGACGGGCGATGATCGGGTCGTCGCTGGTGTACACCATGACGTCAAAATCATCTTTGACCAGGATCTCTGCGGCCTTCAGGGTTTCGATGACGTTCGGGAAAAGTGTTTTCTGATCGGCCAGCACTTCCAGCTTGACCAGCTTGTGGCCGTCGAGCAATTCCCGAGCGAGACGGCAGGTACGCACGGCTTCGTCGGCGTCATAACAACCTGCGGTATTGGGCAATATGGTGTATCGGTCCGGCGAGATGACGTCGAGCAGGTTTGGCTCGCCTGGATTCTGTCCAATATTGGTACGCCGCACCGCGACGGTGACGATCTCTGCGCCAGATGCTTCGATGGCGGCGCGGGTTTCGTCGAGATCCTTGTACTTGCCCGTACCGACCAGCAGGCGAGATTGATAGGTGCGGCCAGCGAGCGTGAAGGGTTTGTCGTGCGGAACTGGGCTCATGCGACCATCCTGTTCAGACGTAATGGATCGAGATATACGTCGCTGCACGGGCGACGTCCGGAAAAAACTATTGGGTGACGGAGCCGTCAGCCGCCGCCAATGGCGTGCACGACTTCGACCTGATCGTCTTCAACCAGGACCGTCGCGGCATGCTGGCTGCGCGGGACGATATCGCGGTTGAGCTCTACGGCCAGCCGACGCCCAGTCAGTTCAAGGCGTTGCAGCAAGTCGGCCACCGACTGACCGTCAGGAAGCTCATAGCGCTCGCCGTTCAGCTGAATGTGCATAGTGATCGCCACCATTGCCAAGGGGCCAGCATTCTAGCCCGATCGACTCCGACCACCAAGGCACCGAGCGCCGCCGTTCATCCTTGCGAAAACCATTGACCCGCTTATACGCGCAGAGTCCAGGCCGCCAGCATCAGGCAGACCCAACCCGCCAGAAAGGCGCTGCCACCGATGGGGGTAATGATGCCGAGCTTGCTGATGCCCGTCAGGGTCAGCAGGTACAGACTTCCGGAAAAGAGCAGGACGCCAAGCGCAAACAGCATGCCCGCAGCGGTCAGTAGGCGACTTGGCGCATGTAATGCCAGCAGCGCAACGCCGATCAATGCCAGCGCATGGATCAGCTGGTACTGCACGCCGGTCTGGAACACGGCCAGATAGTCGGCCCCAAGACGCTGCCTCAACCCATGTGCGGCAAAAGCGCCCAGCGCTACTCCAGTCAGACCGAAGAATGCGGCAAGCATGAGAAAAGGACGAATCATCGGGCGCTTCCAGTCAGGTGGTAAGGACGCCGTTATAATGCCCGTTCCCTCTGGTCGCGACCACGCCCATGCTCCGAGCCCTGCTGCGCCGCCTCATCAAACTGCTTTTATGGCTGACCGCGCTGTCCGTACTGCTGGTACTCGTGTTCCGCTGGGTGCCACCGCCTCTCACTGGGCTGATGATCGAGCGCAAGATCGAATCCTGGACCAGCGGAACGAGCATCGATCTGCAACGGAGCTGGCGGCCCTGGAATGAGCTGCCCGATGACCTGAAGATGGCGGTGATCGCCGCGGAGGACCAGAAGTTCGCCGATCACTGGGGCTTCGATGTCGGCGCAATTCGCGCTGCATTCGAGCACAACGAGCGAGGTGGCTCGCTGCGCGGGGCCAGCACGCTGAGCCAACAGGTCGCCAAGAACCTGTTCCTCTGGTCTGGCCGAAGCTGGGTGCGCAAGGGACTGGAAGTCTGGTTCACCGGATGGATCGAATTGCTGTGGCCGAAACAGCGCATCCTCGAGGTTTATCTCAATAGCGTGGAATGGGGTAATGGAATATTCGGGGCCGAAGCGGCAGCCCGGCATCACTTCGGCATCGGTGCTTCTTATCTCTCCGCTGCCCAGGCAACCCAGCTGGCCGCTGTGCTGCCTAACCCACGCGAATGGAATGCCGGCCGTCCCGGCCCTCATGTTCGCCAACGCGCGAGCTGGATTCGTCAGCAGATGCGCCAGCTCGGAGGCAGCCACTACCTGAATAGGCTGCGACAGACCGACGCTCGCTGAGTGACCGCAGCTCGATTCAGGCGGATGCTCAACCTAGCCGTTCGCCGGACACGACCTGAGCCAGGTAGCAACCCGCCCGCTCAAGGGTTCAAACCTGGACCACAGGCCAACGGAACGGCCTGACGGAGCGTTATGGCAGTGCGCCACTGCAACGAGTAAGCTCAACGCACATCTCGCGAATGCAGGCCCGCACAAGTCTGCAACAAGGGCGTCATTCAAGGCACGCACGACGACTTCGCCATTTGCCACAGAACGCACGGCTGATTGTATGAGCGAAACTGCAACTGACGCGTCATCCGACAAGATGCGGCAAGTCTTCCACTGGCGTAACGGCGTCGCCTGGCTGGTCCTGGCCTTTGCGCTACTGGTACAGCTGGCGCTCCTGCATCATCTCGAGCGCAAAGAAGAGCGCGCCGCGCTCAAGCAGTTTGACCTGTTGGTGCAGACGACTACCGAAACCATCCGCAAACGCATGGTCGACCATGAACAAATCCTGCTGGGCGCAGCCGGCATGTTTGACGGCAGCGATGAGGTTACGCGTGACCAATGGCGCAATTACAACGAACGCTTGCAGCTGTCCGAGCGCTATCCCGGAATCCAGGGCGTAGGCTTCGCCAAGACGGTGCCGCAGGCAGAGCTCGCAACGCACGTTCAATCCGTTCGAGCGGAAGGGTTATCAGACTACGACGTGGCCCCGCCCGGCAATCGCGACCTGTATACGCCGATCGTCTACCTGGAGCCTTTCAACGAGCGCAATCGGGCTGCATTCGGCTATGACATGTTTGCCGAACCCATCAGGCGTCAGGCCATGCTCACGGCTGCCGAAACGGGGGAAACGCAGATAACTGGAAAAGTTACGCTGCGCCAGGAAATCTACCGCGAAGTGCAGGCAGGGATCCTCATGTACGCGCCGCTGTACACCCCCGGCGAGCCACTCGACACCCCAGCGCAGCGCCTTGACGCACTTTATGGCTTCGTCTTCAGCCCTTTTCGGCTGGACGACCTGATGCGCGGGATTCTTGGTGTTAATGCAAACCTCAATTTGCACATCTACGCTGGCGAAAGCGAGAGCGTTGAACAGATGCTTTATGCCAGCCGCGAAGGCGAGGCGACCGAAGAGCCAAAATACAGCCAAGTGGCGAAACTGCAGCTATATGGACAGACGTGGACATTGCGTCTCGAGAGCCGGCCGGCCTTCGATCAGTTCTTCCACAGCAACAAGAGCCTGATCGTTGGCCTTGGCACCGGATTGAGTGCTTTGCTGTTCTTCCTGACTTTATCCCTCTCGATGCGGCGTAGTCGAGCGGAGTCGCTAGCTCAGCAGATGACCGAGCACATTCTGGAGAACAAGCGAGCCCTGCAGCTCAGTGAAGAGCGCTTGAGTCTTGCGCTCAAAGGCAGCAATGACGGCCTGTGGGATCTGAATCTGGACATTGGCACCTTCTACGCCTCGCCTCGCGCGTGGCACATGCTGGGTTATCGTCCAGGCGAGCTGAGTTCGGATCTCAAGCTTTGGGAACGCGTAATGGTGGCAGAGGATCTGCCGAAAGCCCGAGCCCAACTGGCGCGCACCATGTTGTCCAAGGTCGATCATTTCACCGCAGAGTTACGCCTGCAGCATAAAAGCGGCAAGGTCACTCCGGTACTGGTACGCGGCTACATCCAGCGTGACCGGAGCGGTCAGCCGCTGCGCATCAGCGGTACCAGCATGGATCTGACAGAGCACAAACGCATCGAGCAGATGAAAGATGAGTTCGTCTCCACCGTCAGCCATGAATTGCGTACACCGCTGACCTCTATCAGTGGCGCCCTCGGGCTGATTACAGCCGGCGCCCTTGGTGAATCCCCACCAGCCATCCAGCAAATGCTCGAAATCGCTCATCGCAACAGCCTGCGCCTGGGATATCTGATCAACGACTTGCTGGACATGGAAAAGATCACGGCCGGCAAGATGACCTTCGACATGCGGGAGCATTCGCTACGTCGCCTGCTGGACGAGGCGTTGATTAGCAATCAGGCGTTCGCCGCTCATTACGGCGTCAATTGCATCCTGCGCGAGCCGGCCAACGTAAACGTGTGGGTGGACGGTTTGCGGCTTCAACAGGTGCTGACCAACTTCCTTTCGAATGCGATCAAGTACACCCCCGAAGGTGGTGAAGTCACCCTGCACTGCAGCCAGCCCGACGGGGGACACGTACGCATCAGCGTCACCGATCAGGGGCCAGGCATTCCTCCGACGTTCCAGACCCGCGTGTTCGAAAAATTCGCTCAGGCAGATGCTTCGGACAGCCGCCAGAAGGGCGGTACCGGTTTAGGGCTCGCCATTACCAAGGAATTCATAGAGCGTATGGGCGGGCGGGTCGGCTTCGATACGGCTGAAGGCAATGGCACTACATTCTGGTGTGAGCTACCGATCGTGGAAACTGCCACTTTGACGCCAGACCAGGGCCAGCCGCGCCTGCTCGTGATCGAAGACGAACCGGATACCGGTCGGCTATTGCACCTGATGCTGCGAGACGCGGGTTACGCCGTGGACCGCGTACAAAGCCTGCATGCAGCACGAGGCAAGCTCGCCGGCACCCGATATGAAGCGATGACGCTCGATATGCATTTACCGGATGGTAGTGGACGGGACCTGATCGACGAAGTCCGCAATAATCTCGACACCCGAAACCTGCCGATCATTGTCATTTCGGCAGCCAGCCAGTTCGACCGGCACCCAGATGACAGAAACATCGCCTGGCTGCACAAGCCCATCAGTGCCGCGCAGCTGTTGATCGCCCTTACAGACAGCCTGGAAAGCAATCGACATCCTTCGTGAGCGGGACCGAGTGCATGTATCTGTCCGGCTGATAGCGCGATCGGAAACAAAAAAGGCGCTGCAACTGCAGCGCCTTATGAATCGACACCATTGATCAAGCCAGGATAGAGCCCTTGAGCTTATTCATGGCGTTCTTCTCAAGTTGACGAATACGTTCTGCCGAGACGCCGTATTTCGCAGCCAGGTCATGCAGGGTCGCCTTGTTGTCGCTCAACCAACGCTGCTGAAGGATGTCCCGACTACGTTCGTCCAGCGTGCTCAAAGCCTCGTGGAGATTGGTATTGGAACTATCACTCCAATCCGCGTCCTCGAGTTGTCGGGCAGGATCATAACGATGATCCTCGAGGTAGTGAGCCGGCGACTGGTAGGCACTGTCATCATCGGCGTCCGCCGAAGGATCGAAGGCCATGTCATGGCCGGTCAGACGGCTCTCCATCTCGCGCACTTCACGGGCTTCAACGCCGAGGCTGTCGGCAACACGCTCGACTTCGTCGTTGTTCAGCCAGGCAAGACGCTTCTTCTGGCTACGCAGGTTGAAGAACAGCTTGCGCTGCGCCTTGGTGGTGGCGACCTTGACGATGCGCCAGTTGCGCAGGATGAACTCGTGGATCTCGGCCTTGATCCAGTGCACAGCGAAGGACACCAGACGGACACCCATCTCCGGGTTGAAACGCTTGACCGCTTTCATCAGGCCAACGTTGCCCTCCTGGATCAGGTCAGCCTGGGCCAGACCGTAACCGGAATAGCTGCGAGCGATGTGCACGACGAAGCGCAGGTGAGCAAGCACCATCTGGCGCGCGGCCTCAAGGTCCTGCTGATAAAACAGACGCCCGGCCAGATCGCGCTCCTGCTCGACCGTAAGCAGCGGAATGCTGTTGACCGTCTGCACGTAGGCCTCGAGATTCGCTCCCGGGACCAAGGCTTGAACAGGTTGCAGATTTGTAGTCATGCAGATCCTCCAAAATTGAAGCTGCAGAAGTTTAGCACTGCCGCATGAGACTGCAAGCCTGTGGAAAAGTTTCCTTTGTGCAAATAAACCTCTTTATAAACAACAACTTATCTCGGAGCCAATTCGCTCAGATGTCTTGCGACCGCAAGCCAGGCGCCGATGTATCCCAACAGTACAGCGCCCAGTACCAGTGACAGCCCGTCCTCGGAGGGTACGCCGCCCAATCCGAAATCACTGCCATACAGACCGGCAAGGCCTATGACCGCCTCGTTCAACCAGCCAAGGCCGTACGCCAGCAAGAGCCATGCGATCAGGCCGGCCCCCAACCCGTACAGCGCTCCCATGTACAGGAATGGGCGCCGCACATAACCGTCCGTCCCGCCAACCAGTTTCACCACTTCGATTTCAGTGCGACGGTTTTCAATGTGCAAGCGGATGGTGTTGCCGATCACCAACAACAGCGTTGCGATCAGTAGCAGACTGAGGCCAAAGACGAAACGATCACCTAGCTTGAGTATTGCGGTCAGCCGCTCGACCCAGAGCAGATCAAGCTGCGCCTGCTCCACGCCAGGCAGCTCGGCCAGACGCTGACGCAGAGCTTCTAGATTGTCGCGATCGACCTCGGCGGGCGTCACCAGAATCACGCCAGGCAAGGGGTTTTCCGGCAGTTCTCGGAGCGCTTCGCCAAGGCCCGAGAGCTGCTGGAACTCTTCCAGGGCTTCTTCACGGCTGATCCAGCTGGCTTCGGAGACATCCGGCATCTGCAGTATCTGCTCACGCAACCCCTGCCCCTGCTGGGCATCCACGTTTAGCTGCATGAACAGGGAGATCTGTGCGGCACGCTGCCAGGAACCACCGAGGCGCTCGACATTATCCAGCAACAGGGCCAAGCCCATGGGCAGGCTGAGGGCAACCGCCATGACCAGGCAGGTGAAGAAGCTGCCAATCGGCTGTTTGATCAACCGGCCGACGCTGTCGACCACGCTGGCGCGGTGACTTTCCACCCACGCATGGAACAGTGTCTTGAAGTCTGGTTCGTCGCTTCGCGGCTGATCAGGCTTGTTGCGCACGCCGCCGGCACGTTCCGCCGGATTCGGGTTCTGCTCGGGCTTACTCATCGGGCGGACTCCCCGTCACCGATCAATCGACCGCGCTGCAGTGTGAGCATGCGATGGCGCATACGAGCGATCAGCGCCAGGTCGTGGCTGGCAATGAGCACCGTGGTGCCCAGGCGATTGATGTCTTCGAATACACCCATGATTTCTGCTGCCAGACGCGGATCGAGGTTGCCGGTTGGTTCATCAGCGAGCAACAGCGCAGGACGGTGCACCACAGCGCGGGCGATACCGACGCGCTGCTGCTGTCCGGTGGAAAGATCGGAGGGATACTGCAGCGCCTTATCCTTGAGGCTGACGCGCTCCAGGGCAGTCATCACGCGCTGGCCGATCTCGCGCTTGTTCAAGCCAAGAATCTGTAGCGGCAACGCTGCGTTGTCGAACACGGTGCGATCGAACAATAGCTGATGGTTCTGGAACACCACGCCGATCTGGCGACGTAAAAAAGGGATCTGCGCATTACTGATTCGTGAAAGGTCCTGCCCGGCCAGCAGCAATTTGCCGCTGGTTGGCCGCTCCATGGCCAGCAGAAGGCGCAGCAAGGTACTTTTACCGGCCCCGGAGTGACCGGTGACGAATAGAAATTCGCCGCGCTGCACGTGGAAGGAAAGCTCGTGCAGCCCGGTGTGACCGTTAGGATAGCGTTTGCCGACCTGCTCGAATCGAATCATGACGAGGCTCCACCTGCCCCTTTCTCGGCGAACAGGGCATCGACGAACGCATTCGCTTCGAATGCACGCAGGTCGTCAATACCCTCGCCTACTCCGATATAGCGGATCGGCGTACCGAACTGCTTGGCCAGCGCGAAGATCACCCCGCCCTTGGCGGTACCGTCGAGCTTGGTCAACACCAGCCCGGTGAGTTCGACGGACTGGTTGAACTGCTTGGTCTGATTGATCGCGTTCTGCCCGGTCCCGGCATCGAGCACCAGCAGGACCTCGTGGGGCGCGCTGTCATCGAGCTTGCCCATTACCCGACGGACTTTCTTCAGCTCTTCCATCAAGTTGTCCTTGGTGTGCAGACGGCCTGCCGTGTCGGCAATCAGCACGTCGATGCCACGGGCTTTGGCAGCCTGCACAGCATCGAAAATCACCGAAGCGGAATCGGCGCCAGTGTGCTGCGCGATCACTGCGATATTGTTGCGCTCGCCCCAGACCTGCAGCTGCTCGACCGCAGCAGCGCGGAATGTATCGCCGGCGGCCAGCATCACCTTCTTACCTTCGAGCTGGAGCTTTTTCGCCAGCTTGCCGATGGTAGTGGTCTTGCCGACGCCATTGACGCCAACCACAAGAATCACGAATGGGCGCTTGCTACCGTCTATTACCAGCGGCTGCTCGACAGGCTTTAGCAGGCTGGCCAACTCTTCCTGCAGAGCCTTGTAAAGTGCACCGCTGTCGGCCAGCTCCTTGCGCGATACACGACGTGCAAGGTTCTGCATGATTGCAGTGGTGGCCTCGACGCCGACATCCGCCGTCAGCAAACGGGTCTCGAGCTCATCGAGCAGATCATCGTCGATGGCTTTCTTGCCCAGGAACAGGCTGGCCATGCCTTCGCCGATACTGGCGCTGGTTTTCGACAGCCCTTGTTTGAGACGGGCGAAGAACCCCAGCTTGGCCGGCGCCTCAGTCGGGCTGGGCGCAGGGGCCGGTTCGACGGCGATTTCAGCCAGGACCGGGGCCTCCGGCTCTTCGCCAGGCCGGACGAGCTCTGGCACTGGCTCCGCTTCGGGCTCGGCATGCAGGACCACTTCAGGCGCGATCTTGGGCTCGATAGTCGGTTCAGGCGCGGCCGCAACAGCCTCGGTACGCACTGGCTCTACGGCTGGAGGTGTTTCAGGGAGTGCGGTATCGGGCTCGTCTGCGAACGGCTGGCTATCTTCCAGCGGCTCGGCAGGCGGCGGCTCGGCAGCCGGGGTCTGCGGCTTCTTGCGCAGCCAGCCGAACAAGCCTTTCTTCTCGCCAGCCTCGGCCGGCGTCTTCTTATCGTCGTTGGAACCAAACATGGAGAAGATTTTCTCAAGAGGGCGAAACGCCAGCGGCCACGCCGCCGGCCAGACGGGGGCTATCCTAGCACTGCACAACCGCCTGCGCTAAGCGCGGTCATCCCGCAGGAAAGAAGCGGTGCCATATCGGCACTTCACCGCTTTGCCCTCTCACCGACACCCCAGTACCATGCCCTGCGTGTCCCGCCTGCCGGCGTCGCCGTGGCGGAATTCATCCTTGAACGAGCCCTGAATATGCCCCTGATGCTACGCCGCGCCGCGGCCCTCCTACTCGGCGCTCTGTATTTACCACTGGTCATTGCAGCCGAAGCACAGCCAACTCACGAATTCGTCCTCGACAACGGCCTCAAGGTGATCGTCCGCGAAGATCACCGCGCACCGGTGGTGGTGTCCCAGCTCTGGTACAAGGTTGGCTCTAGCTACGAGTCGCCAGGCCAGACCGGCTTGTCCCATGCGCTCGAGCACATGATGTTCAAGGGCAGCCGCAAGCTCGAAGCGGGCGAAGCCTCGCGCATCCTCCGCGAACTTGGCGCGGAAGAGAACGCCTTTACCAGCGACGATTACACCGCCTATTACCAGGTGCTGGCGCGTGATCGCCTGGCTGTCGCGCTCGAGCTGGAGGCCGATCGCCTGGCCAGCCTGAAGCTGCCGGGCGATGAGTTCGCACGCGAAATCGAGGTGATCAAGGAGGAGCGCAGGTTACGCACCGACGACAAGCCCAGCGCCCTTGCCTATGAGCGATTCAAGGCAATGGCCTATCCCGCCAGCGGGTATCACACGCCTACCATAGGCTGGATGGCCGACCTCGAGCGCATGACCATCGAGGAGCTGCGTAGCTGGTACCAGGCCTGGTACGCCCCCAACAACGCTACCCTTGTGGTGGTTGGTGACGTAACCCTGGATGAGGTGCGAAAACTGGCCGAGCGTTACTTCGGACCGATCAAAAGCCGCGCCCTTCCCAGCGCGAAGCGCCCCCTGGAGCTCGACGAACCCGGCGAGCGACGTTTAAAGCTGCATGTGAAGACCCAGGTGCCGAGCCTGATCATGGCGTTCAATACACCAAGCCTGGCCACATCGGATAGCGCCCGACAAATCCATGCCCTGCGCCTGATCAGCGCCCTGCTCGATGGCGGCTACAGCGCCCGTCTACCGCAGCAGCTCGAGCGCGGCGAAGAACTGGTGACCAGCGCTTCTGCCTGGTACAACGCCTACGCCCGAGGCGACACCCTGTTCGCCCTCAGCGCTGCGCCCAACATGCAGAAAGGACGCACCCTGGAAGAGGTGGAGACCGGCCTCTGGCAAGAACTCGACAAGCTCAAGCAGACAGCACCTTCCGAGGAAGAGCTGGAGCGCGTACGCGCCCAGGTTATCGCCGGACTGGTTTATGAGCGCGATTCCATCACTCAGCAGGCCACCACCATCGGCCAGCTCGAGACCGTCGGACTATCCTGGCGACTGATGGATGAAGAGCTCAGCGCGCTTGAGGCGGTGACACCGGACGATATCCAGCAAGCTGCCCGTACCTATTTCACACGCTCCCGGATGAGCGTCGCCCATGTACTGCCCGAGGAGTCCAGCGATGAGTGATCGCAATCTGTTGCGTTGCGGCCTGCTCGGCCTGGTCATGGCGTCCTGTCTGGGCATCGCTGCCTGCGACGCCGATACCGGTGAAACGGCCGCAGCCATTCCCACGCCTGCGGCTGGAACCGTTGCGACCCCCGGCGAGTCCGGCCAAGCGATCGCCAACGCAAAGAACGCCGAAGCGGCCCGCTTGGAATCCTTGGCCGAGTTGGGCGACCAGCCGCTGGCACGCCGCGAGCTGGACATCCAGAGTTGGCAGACCGAAGGCGGTGCTCGAGTGCTGTTCGTCGAGGCACGCCAGTTGCCGATGTTCGATCTGCGCCTGACGTTCGCCGCCGGCAGCAGCCAGGACGGTGACGTTCCCGGCGTGGCCATGTTGACCAACGCGATGCTCAACGAAGGTATTGAAGGCAAGGATGTAACGGCCATCGCCCAGGGCTTCGAAGGGCTTGGCGCCGAATTCGGCAACGGCTCCTATCGCGATATGGCGGTCGCCAGCCTGCGCAGCCTGAGCGAGCAGGACAAGCGCGACCAAGCCCTGGAGCTGTTCAGCCAGGTGGTAGGCCAGCCGACCTTCCCGGAAGATGCATTGCAGCGCATCAAGAATCAGGTGCTCGCGGGCTTCGAATTCCAGAAGCAGAACCCGGGAAAGCTGGCCAGTCTTGAACTGTTCGAGCACCTTTACCAGGATCACCCTTACGCGCACCCCAGCGAAGGCACCGCCGACACCATCCCTGGCATCGGCGTCGCCCAGCTACGCGACTTTCATGGCAAGGCATATACCCCTGGCAATGCGGTGATCGCCCTGGTTGGTGATCTCGACCGCGCGCAGGCCGAGGCGATTGCAGAACGGGTCTCCAGCGCGTTGCCGCAAGGTCCCGCACTACCCGCGCCACCGGCCCCGAGCGCACCGACCGCAAGTCAGCGGCACATCGACTTCCCTTCCAACCAGACCCACCTGATGCTCGCACAACTCGGCATCCCGCGCGGCGATCCGGACTACGCAGCGCTTTACCTGGGCAATCAGATCCTTGGCGGCGGCGGTTTCGGTACGCGCCTGATGGAAGAAGTGCGCGAGAAACGCGGGCTTACCTATGGCATCTACTCCGGGTTCAGCCCGATGCAGACCAACGGCCCGTTCATGATCAATTTGCAGACCCGCGCCGACCTTTCCGAGGCAACACTGGCACTGGTTCAGCAACTGGTCGGCGAGTTTCTGGAAAAAGGCCCGACCCAGGCCGAGCTGGATCGCAGCAAGCGTGAGATCGCAGGCAGCTTCCCGCTGTCTACCGCGAGCAACGCTGACATCGTCGGCCAGCTGGGCAGCATCGGTTTCTATAACCTGCCGCTGACCTATCTGGAAGACTTCATGCAACAGGTCCAGTCGCAATCGGTCGAACAGGTCAGGGACGCGATGAACAAACATCTCAGCGCGGACGGTTTCGTGATCATTACTGCCGGCCCGCAAGTCGAGCAGAAACCATTGCCGCCACCGAGCGAAAAACCCCTCGAGCAACCCAGCAGCGTTCCGGAGCATTGATGGCCAACCCTCCTATCAGACCTTCTGCCCAAAGCCACGGCGGTCAGGGACAGCTGCGAATCATTGGCGGCGAGTGGCGCAGCCGGCGATTCGAGTTTCCGGATGCCGAAGGTCTGCGGCCGACGCCTGATCGCGTGCGCGAGACGCTGTTCAACTGGCTCGCGCCCTATATGTCCGGCGCACGAGTGTTCGACCCCTATACCGGAAGTGGCGCGCTTTACCTCGAGGCACTGTCACGCGGCGCAAGTATGGCCTTGGCGCTGGACGTTAACGCCAACGCCATCGCCAGCCTGCGCAAGCATCTCGACACGCTCAAGTGCGGCCAGGGCCAGTTACTGCAGAGCGACGCGCTGCGCTATCTCGAAACTCAATCGCCCACAGCGTTCGATCTGGTGTTCCTCGATCCGCCGTTCAACAAAAACCTGCTGCAACCAACATGTGAGCTGCTGGAAAACAAGGGTTGGCTGGCCAAGCATTCGTGGGTCTATACCGAGAGCGAGATGGTGCCTTCGAGCCTTGGGCTGCCCGCCAATTGGCGGCTGCATCGTGAGAAGCAGGCTGGAAAGGTGCATTACGCGTTGTGGGAGCGCAGTGCGCAGGCGTGAACCTCCGATAGTCTGTTGGTCCCACTGCAACTAAACGGCGCCGGCCACAGATGTAAGTAATCAGCAACGGGACTGCCCTGTGTCCGCAACCTATCCCGACCCCTTCATTGAAAACCGCTCTGGCGACGATTTCGCCCCCGCCTGGTGGTTGCCAGGCGGTCACCTGCAGACGCTCTGGAACCCCTTCTTGCGGCGCAGGATCAAGCTCGACCGACGACGTGAGCGCATCTGGTTGGCCGATGGGGATTTCATCGACCTCGACTGGCATGGCCCGCACGAACCGGCGGCACCCTTGGTGCTGGTCCTGCACGGGCTGACTGGCTCCTCCAGCTCACATTACGTGCTGGGCCTTCAGGCGCAGCTGGCGAAACGCAACTGGGCCAGCGTTGCGATCAACTGGCGTGGCTGTTCCGGCGAGCCGAACCTGCTGCCCCGCGCTTATCACTCGGGGGCCAGCGATGACCTGAAGGAGGTTATCGCCCACCTGCAGGCGGCCCGGCCGTTGGCTCCGCTGTATGGGGTCGGCTACTCGTTGGGCGGCAATGTCCTGCTCAAGTATCTGGGTGAAACTGGCCCAACGGCGCCACTACAGCGTGCTGTGGCGGTTTCGGTTCCGTATCGGTTGGATCAGTGCGCCGACCGCATAGGTCTCGGCTTCTCGCGGGTGTACCAGGCGCATTTCATGCGCGAGATGGTCGCCTATGTGAGGGACAAGCAGCGCCTTTTCACCCAGCAGGGTGCCAGTGAACACCTGTCGGCGCTGCAACGCCTCGGCTCCCTCGACGGCATGCGCACTTTCTGGGATTTCGATGGCCGCTTCACAGCCCCGCTTCACGGTTACGCCGACGCAAGCGATTACTATCGCCGTGCCTCGAGCCGCTACTTTCTACCGAATATCCGCGTACCGACCCTGCTCATCCAGGCCGAAGATGACCCCTTCGTGTTTCGCCACAGCGTGCCCGAACTCGGTGAACTGTCCGCAACCACGACACTGGAACTGCACCGAACCGGTGGCCACGTTGGCTTCGTCGAAGGCATGCCACACAAGCCGCGTTACTACCTGGAGCGTCGAATACCGGAGTGGTTAGCGCAGCCCCATATGGCCAGCCGAGTCGATTCAACGTCCCAGCATGAAGGTTTCGAACTCAAGGTCCTCTAGCGAATTGGCCAGGCGCACCAAACCCAGCAGCACGCAGGCCAGTACCGACAAGGTAAAGCCATAGCCGAAGAAGCTCGGTCCCATCTGCTGACTGACGACTGTCAGTACCGCATTCAGCAAGACGAAAATCAGGCAAAGCTCCAGCACGATCCGACGCTTGTCCAGGTAAAAAAACACGTTGAGCAACGCCATGAATACCACCTGGATACTGACGCCGATGAGGTCGACGTAGAACAACGGTAGGTAGTATGCGGATATCCCCAGCCAGGCCAGCAGCTGTGGCGCGATCAGGAACAGCAGCACCACGGTCAGCCCCTGAACTTTGCATATTTCCAGGAGCCCCTGGCGTACCGAGAGAATCATCTGCTGCTTGAGCTGACCGATATGTTGCAGGGTCTCTCCGCCGCGTATGGCAGAGTAAACGCGGTCATACCATTCGGCGAAGTCGGTCTCGATGCGTACCAGGAACACGGCCATACCAGGAATGATGGCCAGATACGCCAGAAAGATCGGCAAGTCATAGAGCATCGAAGCGCGCAGCGGACCGATGACCTGGCTGGACGTGCTGGGGTTGAACCAGAACAGGATCTTGTCGATCCAGATCCCCATGTTGTAGCAAAGCCCGGTCACGAGCAGGCTGACGAACACCTGTTTACGCTTGAAGAAGTCGAAGGCCACCAGTTGCTTGGCCGGGTATTCACGCAGGATGTCGAACAGAAACATGAAAAACAGGCTGGCGTGGCCGATCAGCAGGCTGAGCAGCAGCCCTTCGAGCTTGAGAAAACGCAGCAGGAACGAGCACAGCACCATCAGCGAGTAGCCTGCCGCCATGACCAGCAGGATGCGGTTGTAGGCTTTCATGCCCGATAGAAAAATGATGGTCAGCCACAGGTTACAGAGCACCACGAAGTTCGCGAGCATCAGCAGACGGTAGAGAAATGGCTGGTCGAACAGCAGGCCGAGCAGGATAAATCCAAGCAGCCCGGACGAGACGGTGGTGACCAGGAGTATTCCGATCAGATTGGGCAAGATCATTTCTTGCCGCTTTTCGAACAACCGATCGGAAATGAACCGAGTGAAGAACAGCTGGGCGCCGCCAGTGACGATCAGCGACGCGGCCATCAAGTAGGTCACGCTCACCAGAAACTGTCGAATCAGGAACTCCGGTACGACGACCCCCAGGCTCATCACACCAATCAGCATCACGCTGATGATCGACAGGACCCAGGGCCCCGAGCTGATCAGACCGGCATAGACGTAGGCTCTAAGAGTGGCCGTATAGGAATCGCGCGACAGGATCTTGCGCAGCTCGAAGCCAATCCCGGCCATGTCAGACTTCTCCCTTGGCGTTGCGATAGAGGTTGCGGTAACGGTCGAGCATGAGCGTTTCAGTGTAATAGCGATTGACCCGCTGCAGCCCTACCGCCTGCGCGGCTCGCCAGCGTTCCGGGCTTTTAAACAGGTTGATGATCGCGCGGGAAGTAGCTTGCGGATCGGCGATCGCGACGACCTCACCCGCACAGCCCAATGCTGGCTCTTCATCGGGCGCGCCTTCGATCAATTCACGGCAAGAGCCAACGTCACTGGTCACCACCGGCGTGCCGGCTGCCCAGGCTTCCAGTATCACCAGCGGCTGCGCCTCGCTGATCGATGTAAGCACCATCAGACCGAGATTCGGCAGCAGCTCGTGTATCTGTCGAAAGCCGAGAAACTTCACCTTACCTTCGAGGCCCAGGCTGATCACCAGGCTGTGACACTCAGCGGCATAGGCCCGATCTTCCTCTTCGGGACCAACCACCCACCCTTCCGCTTCGGGAATGGCGCTAACCACGCCGCGCATCGCCCGGATGAAGGTCTTCACGTCCTTGATCGGCACCACACGGCCAACCAGGCCGACAATGGGTGCGATCCCGGCTGGCCGGCGCTGCAAGGCATCGCCCCAGGCAGCCATCGCAATGCCATTGGGTATGACCCGGGTACGGATCGGATCGGCGCCATCGGCTATCTGGCGTTGGCGGTTGCCGTCGTACAGGGAAATGATTGGGTCGGCAGCACGATAGGTAAGCAAACCGATACGTTCGAAGAAGCGAATCCAGAGCTTGCGGATATAGCTGAACTCCGCGTCCAGACCGGTACGCAGCGCTTCGTCTGCCCCCTCGGAAATCCAGCTCGCCTGGGCCAGGTCGATTTTGCGTTCCTTGGTATAGATGCCGTGCTCGCTGAGCATGTATGCGCATTGCCAGCGTTTTTGCAGGATCGCCCCGAGCAGACCGGCGTAGCCGGTTGAAATGGAATGCAAGGCCCTGGCCCGCGGCAGCCGGGCCGCTGCCTGAGCAAGCATGACGAGCGGCGCATGCATGGTGCGCAGCGTCCAGAAATAGTTGATGAACGATGGATCGCTGCAGTGCTGGGAATAACCGTCGGTGATCGCCTCCCAGCTCGACCGGCTTCGCAACACGTCATCAAGGCTCAGGCGCCCCGATGCGAGAATCTCAAGAATAGCCTCACCCTGCTCGATGGAAGGCTCGTCTGGATGATGCAGAAACTCGTGCATCTGCCGCATGCTGTCGCGCGACCCTTCGCCCTTGGCCACTTCCACCGGATCACCGGGACGCCAGGCGCTCTCCAGAAAGTGCTCTTCGATATGAACGACGTTTGGTGGGATCTTGTATTGCCTCTCGCCGTAGGCTTCTCGCTGGCCACCGATAAAGAACACCGAGAAGGTGAACTCCGGAAGCCCCAGGATCAATTGATTGACCCAGCTGGACACGCCACCGCGCACGTAGGGCCATGTGCCCTCAAGCAATAGGCAAACATCAGCGATCGGGGTTTCGAGATTAGGCTTGGTCACAACCAGTACTTCGCGAGGGAGGCAAAAGGTGGGCGTTGCAGGACCGAATCGGGCAGCTCGCAGAGTTGTCCCGCAATGTCCTCGTAGCGACCTTCGATGAAGGCCGTTTCGGCACGGTACGGAGCCAGGGTCGGCTTGCCTACGCCGGCAGCCTCAGCCTGGTCGAAGTGGGTCTTCGCCGCGTCCAGTCGCCCCTGCTCCAGGGCAATGCGTCCGGCAAGCACGTGAGCATAGGGGTTATCGCCGCCATCGAGGGTATGCTGCGCATGCTCCCGTGCCTGGTTGAGAACATGCTCGAGCACGCTGCCTTGGGCCAGCCCAAGATAAGCGAGCTCCCAATACCAGCGCGCCAGGGCATCATGCAGGGCGGTCCGGTGTGAACCCTCCGCCGTCGCCAACTGTTGCAACGAAGTCTCGATGCGAAGGTTGATCTCGCTTTCCTGCTTATCGAGCATCGAATAGGCCAGCAACCGCACATCATCGGCCGGATCGCGCAGCGCCACCTTGAGGATGGGAATCGCCTCACGTGCAGGCATCCGGCGCGTCGCGAATAAAGCGGTCAGGCGCTTCTCGGTATCCGGGGCGTGACGCAACACATCCTGCAGGCCGCCGTCGTTGAACATCAGCTCCTTGCCTCGCTCCTGAGGGCGGAAGGGCAGTTCAGGCAATGCCATGGAGTCCCAGGTCAGCTGCTTGTGTCGACGGGGCAGATAGAGCGCCGGAAACAGCGCGGCAGCAACACCAACGGCGCCTAGCCCCGGTACGAAAAATGCCAGACTGAAGATAAAAAGCGGACTCCAGGGCAGTGGAAACTTATAGCGTCTAGGCAGCAGCAGCCAGATACCGCCCGCGAGCAATGCACTGCTGAGGGCATGCGCCCCCAGGTATAAGGAGGTTGCCTGCGCGATGCTCAACTGCTCTTGAAAGGCCGCCCAGCTGCCGACCTCGAACAGCAGCGCGCCGCTAAACAGCCACTTGCTGATCATTCAGGGCGCACTCGCTGTAGAGGAAATGGCGTATCGAGTCGTGGCCGCTCGCGGTACCGAGGTCGTGCGCGAGTACTTTCACCTGCAGACTCTCAAGTGTTTCACCGGCCCCAAATCGCTCGGCCAGCAACGCGTTCAGACGGAACAGGTAACCCTGCGCACCCTCGGCCGAGGTGAGTGGTAGCAGCACCAGCACGCAGGTATTACCGCGTTGATTTTCTGCTCTGAGTTGCAGATCCAGCCCGCGTCGGCTGTCTTCGATCAGGCGCAGCAGTTTTTCACGGGATGGGGAGGCCCCCACTTCCAAGCAATAGAGGCTGGCATCCAGCCCATGTGATCTGGCATCGCTCAGTGAGCGCTTCAGGTTCTGGCTGAATACCTGGCTGTCCATGTCTTGCAATTGCAGCGTTTGCGGGTCGCTCAGGATCAGATCAGCAATATGCCCAGCCAGGATCGAGAGCAGGCCGAACACGCGATCATTGAAGGAGAAAAAGGGCATCTGCTCAACGGCAAGGATGGCCAGGATGCGACCCTCGGTATCGATGAGCGGAACGCAGAGCTGGTAGCTGGAATGCTGTTTATGCTCGCCACGCTCGAGCAACTCTTCACGAATACTGACCAGCTCTCCGCGTTTCAGGCACATGCGCAGGAGCAGATCATTTTCATCAAGAGGCGCCGTATCACCGACCACGCTCAGGGGGCTGGCCACTGCGGCACCGCTCTTCACCCGGTAGAGGCCCGCCGCCCGGAACGAGCCGTACTGCGTGAGCAGGCTCAGCACCGGCTCGGCCAGCGCCGCGAGCGGATCGTCTCCCCTTGGCAAGCTGCGCAGCTGGTTACGCAAACCGACGAGCGAGCTGCGCAGGCTCTGGTCACTCCCAGCGACTCGCTGTTCCAGCCGATCATGGGAAATACGCAGGATGTAGTGGGCCCGCGTGAATTCGTCCAACCTCAGCTGACGGTAGTCGTTAGCCAGGTCCAGACGCTCCAGGCGCCGTTCCCAGATATCGCGAAACTCACCTACCAACATGCCACTGACCAGCACACCGACAATGAAGGATGCCGGCATTTCGGGGTAAAGGCCATCGCCGAACCGGTGGTAGGCAATCAGCGCGAGGATCAGCAGCACCGCGCTGACCAGCCCACGCATGAAGCCGTAGCGCATTCCCAGCAGCAATGGCGCGAGTACCGGCCAGGGAAACGAGTTTTCAACCATCAACGGGTCGGCAGGCATCAACCAATAGCCGATGCCGATGGCAAGGCCCGTGATCAGCCAGGTTTCCAGCCACGAAACGGCGGTACTGGCGCGTGGGGCCAGCGTGAAATCCTTATGTGCCGAGCTGAGTGCCATTATTCGAGACGCAACGCGCCGGCGAGCTCACGCAGAACCTTCTGCCCGGTGCCCGCAAGACTCTCCCGAGACCAGCCGGCACGCGCTCCGCTCTTGCTCCATACGACCCGCCCGCTGGCAGGCTCAATCACTTGCAGGCTCAGGCCAACCGCAGGCTCGCCATCCAGACCGCTCTTGTATTGCCACTCCTCGACACTGCCGCTGATCACGTAATCGAGGCGTTCGGCTTTTGCCCAGGCAAGAGCCTTGGCCAGGCGCTCCCGATCATCAAGCATGGGTATTTCCGATTGCGGCATCACAGGATAGTGACGCGGCTGGAGGCCACGCTCGGCCAGTACACTGAGAAGAATCTGCTCAGCACGCTCGCCAGCCTGAGGCGCCTGAGAGTAATTGACCACCGGCACCAGCCCCCAGGCAGCCGCTCGTGGTAAACCGGGCGCGCTTTGCTGGGTGAAGGTGGTGCAGCCACCAATGAGAAAGACCATGGCCAGTACGACCAGGCTACGAATGGATGACATCTTTGATTCTCCCTGTGATTGCCGCATCAGCGCCCGAATCGAGTGCTGTAAGTCATGCCCAATGTTCCACCTGGCTCGCCATCACCGTTTTTTGGTGCGGACTGAAAGCCAAAGGTGAACGCCAGCTCATCGTCGCCAAGCACCTGCATGCCGACTCCGGTGTTAATTGCATAGTTGGTCTGCTGTTCGGTCCATTGCCAGCCGGCCAGCACATCGAAGATCCAGCTGAATTGGGCTGTGCTGCGATTCAATGCACCCGGAAAACCGCGGCGCCAGGTGCTACCGATGTAGGCCTGTCCGAAGCGATCCTGTAGTAGATCGGCCGCAGGCGCGCCAACTGAACGCAGCTCGTCGTTCGAGGTGCCATATCTTGCATAGCTAAGCCCGGTGCGAAGCGTCCACGTAGGGCCTTCGAAGAAAACGGCATGGCTCAACTCGAGATTGACCTGTTGCCCGCTGCCCACAGCTTCACCGCTCAAGGTGCTGAAGCGTTGCTGCGCCGCAGACCAGCTGAACTGGTCGCGAGCGCTGATGGCATGAATGCCGCTGACACCCAGCGAATCGCGTCGCCCCATGGCTCGCAGAAGACCACTCTCTTCTGCCTGACGATGCCACCCCATCTGAAACTCGACGGTATCGCCACTGTTGAGTTGGAGGCTGCGGGTAAGCCCGAATCCCGTACGGTCCCCGGCGTCATGACGACTGACGTCCACCTCCACACCCGCTGAGCCATCCGGCAGAGCACGTGTCAGCTGCAATTGCGCCCAATGCTCGATGCCTGGTCGAACCCCGATCAGACCACTGCCGGAGTAGTCCTGCCGGCCAAGCGACAGCTGCGCGTGCCAATCATGGTCAAGTTGACCCGCGATCTCTGCGGTTTGCCCCTGCAGCTCGAGCGACCCGAAATCCTGTTGGCGCATGCCTATCCGGACGCCTTGGGGATTGCGCTCCTGTAGCGCCAGTGTCTGCCGACGTAATTGCTGCTGCACTGCAACCGGCTGTTCGGGCGAGAGCGCCTGCAGACCTTCGGCCAAGGCACGGCCTGTAGCGCCCAGACGCTGCAAAGCCTCGACACGCTGCGCGGGATCCAATCCACCCTCGGCAAGCAGACGCTCCAAGGTCTGGCGGTTCTGCTCTTGCAATGCCTGTTGCAGTTCGGCATAGCGACTGATTCGCAGGCCCTTGCTACGAGCCCAAGCCAGCCATTGCTCCTTGAGCGCACCCTGGTTGGTCGCGTCGAGTTGCTCGCTGAACTGGTCGAACCACAACTGCAACAACGGCTGCGAGCCATCGTTCCAGCTTAGCGCCAGCTCACCGGCCGCCATGCGCGCGCCCCCTGACGTCAATAACCGCAGGTAGGTTT
Organism: Stutzerimonas zhaodongensis; assembly: GCF_003696365.1. Classification (GTDB taxonomy): domain Bacteria; phylum Pseudomonadota; class Gammaproteobacteria; order Pseudomonadales; family Pseudomonadaceae; genus Stutzerimonas; species Stutzerimonas zhaodongensis. Next base: position 360,196 of record NZ_RFFM01000001.1, on the reverse strand, counting down.
GATAGAGCGCCGGGGCGGCTCCAACCACAGGCATCTCGAAATTACGCAGCACATGACGTCGCAGACGCAGTGCACGATCCGCATAGCCGGCGCTATCCAGCGCATCGGCATAGGCCGCCTGCACCAGCGCATCGCCAGGATCCTTTCGCAGGTAAAGGTCGAACCAGCGCAAGGCTTGATCGTTGCGGTTGAGCATCAGGTTTGCGCTTGCGAAGGGAAGCCACAGTCCACTTTGCTTTCGCGCCAAAGGCTCCCACTGCTGCAGCAGCGGCCCGAGCGCGTCACGCTCCCCGTGATCGATGTAATGCCAGAGCAGCTGCTCGCGGAACTCTCCCGCATGGGGGAAAAGCGACAGCGCCTGAAGATAGATCTGCTCGGTCCCGGCGCGGTCGCCATTGCGTGACGCTACGAACGCGCGGGCGCTCCAGATAGCCACAATCCTGTCACTGTCGGGCAGCTGAAGTCCTTCACTGATCAACCGCTCCACCCGGCCCAGATCGCCGAGTTCCATAGCCAATTGCAGTGCACGAGTTAGGTTGGGCTGCGTGCGATTGCGCTCCCAACTGGTAATCATCACGTCCAGCGCACGAGTCGGCTCGTTGCGCTCGTAAAGCGCGATGAGTCGTTCTTCGGCAGTGCTGGTGGGACCGACCCCCAACGCGGCAAGCCGCTGGTAGGCGTCGAGCGTGTCTGCATCTCGCTCCAGCTCCCATGCCAGCTCCGCACGCAGCAGCCAGTAAGCTGTGTCGGTCACCGTCTTGGCGTCCGCAATGTCGAGCACGCGCCAGGCAGCCTGAGGGTCGAACAGCTCCCAATGGTCCTCGGCCCACTTGATCCGCTGATCAATCGTCAGACCGAAACGGCGGTCGATCTCTGCCCACAGCTCGACCTGCGCGACCTGCTGGTGGGTGTGCTCGAGAATCTGCTGAAGATGCAGCCAGGCGCGCTGGTGACCGGGCCTGCTACGGAGATAGTCACGCAACCAGCGCTCGGCCTGCTCTGGTGTACCCCGCGCGTTATGGCTGTATACCAGCGCATCCAGTTCGGTATCGGACAACTGCCGCAGCTTCCCGGCCCCGGCGAGTAAAGCGATGGTGTTGTCATAGTCGAAAAGCTGTGACGCCAGACGCCAGGCATGTTCGCGGATCGCCGGTTCGTCACGTTGCTGGACCAGACGTAACCAGAATTCAAGCGATTCGCTCGTCCGGCCGGTCCACTCACCGAGCCTGCCCATCAGCTCCAGAGTCTCGGCATCCAATGGACCAAGCGCTGACAGGTGCTGCCCTGCAGCCCAGGCCTGTTCCAATTGCCCCGCCGCGAGGCGAAGTTGCATGTCGGCGTGTACAGCGGACGCATCGTCCGGCTGAGCCTCGCGCCAGCGAGTGACCGTGTCGATCGCCAGATCGTAACGATGGCTACCGACCCCAGCCCGAACAGCCCTGCCGAACAGATCACCATCGGCGGCGCTCAACAGATCGAGATTACGGTGGACCAGCTCTGCTGCCTGCTCGCCCTGATCGGCCGCGACCATCGCTGAAAACGCCTTGCCGAGGTATTCGCGGCGCTCCGCGGACGGCTCGGTGCTGGCAAGCAGGTCGGTGAAGATGCGTGCAGCAGCCATCGTATCCCCCGCTGCCAGATGGCTCTGCGCTGACTCGATCAGCCAGTGCTCGCGCTGAGCCTCATCTCGAACCGCCAGATCGCGATAGGTAAGCGCCGCCAAAGCAGGGTCGCCCAGGGCCAGCGCATAACGAGCAAGACGGGACAATTGCTCGATGGTGACACTTCCGCGCTCTACGGCGCCTAGCTGATCGCGCAGGGCGGCAAGCGTCGAAGCCGATATACCATCGGTGGCCGACTGCGCTTCCAGCACTGCAAGCTCGGCAAGAAAGAAGCGCACGTTGTCAGACTCGGACTCGGCCAGTTTGAAGACATGCGAGCGCGCACGCGCGAGGTCGCCCAGCTCGACAAGCTGCTCGATGAGCTTGAGGCGCAAGCTGGTGTCGTTCGGGTGCGCCTCAAGCAGAAGCTCGGCGTAACTGATGGACACAGCGTCGGGCTGTTTTTCGCTGGGCATGAACACGTCTTCGCCGGTATAGGTCAGCACCAGCAAGGCGCCAACGAGCACCGCCACCAGCAGCAGCGCCCATGGACTCAGCAGTCGAGTGGGTTCAGTTACAGAGGAGCTGCGCATCTACCACTCGTTTCCCTGGCAGATCGAACCGCCACAATCCATCCGCCTTTACGGCTTGATAACGTTTACCCGCCACATCGAGCGAGCACCGGCCCACGGCGCGCACTGAAAACCGCAAGGGCATCTCACCGGCGAACGACAACTTCACCCTGTTCTCGTCGAGATAGTCCCAACCCAGTAACGGCAGATTTGCCTGCTCCAGCGCGGGACGCGGGTCGCGCTCGCCTCGCAGCGCGAGTACTGCACCTGAACTGCTCAGGTGGACATAGCGGCCCTGGGGCAGATCACGAACACCCGCTACGCCTTGAGACCGGGCCAGATCCGGCCAACCGAGGCTCGGGTCCAGGCGCAGCGTGCGCAGGCCATCCATTGCGCGAATCTGCCAGCGACCGTCGGCCAGACGAGCCAGGCTGGCCTGGTGCAGGCCATGCATGCGGGTGATGTACTGGCTCATCCAGAGTGAGATCGGCTGCTCAGCCAGCATCGAGCGATAGATCTCCTTCATGGTGCGGATGGAGGCCTGCTTGGTAGCTGAATAGAAGTGGTAGTACAGATGCAAACCACGCAGCCGACGGGGCCCGTCTGTTAGCTCAAAGGTTTCCAGCACATCGCGGAAGCCGTAGTACGGCCCCTGCCAAAGGTTGGTGTAGAGGTTTTCATTGATGATAGGGGCGTAATACTGGACGCCGCCTGCGGTTGGCCTGATCAGCGGCGACAAGCCGGTAAGTGACGGCCGCGCATGAGTGAGTATGGTGGTGCCACCATTGACGTTGGCCAGTCCGGCGTCGTACGCCAGCTTGATGGTCGCCGCGTCCGGCAACGCATCGCCCGTCCAGAAGATCATCTTCACCGGCTTCGATGCACTGGTAAGGCGCTCGTTTATATACGCCGTCGAGCCTACGACCTCCCGTGTGAAGTCGAGCGTGTCGTACCCAGGGATGGTCATCGACATCCCATAGTCGGCGGTGAAACCTTCGCGCAGCCGAGCCCGCTCAGGCTGCCAGAAGAACGGGTGACTGAAACTGTGAGTGGCCACCTCCACCTTTGCATCGGCGAAGATCTCACGAGCGATCGGCTCAAGCTCCCGGGAAAGATGCGGGTAGCGCCCCTTGGGCCCGATTTCACCCTCGATGACGGAAACGGATGTCAGCAGCGCGTGAGGCTTGATGAATGTGTCGAGCACCTCACGCCCCGCATAGGGAGACCCTGTCACTTCGGCACGTGAAAGGAAGCCGTCGCCATCGATATGCACCGTAGCAACTCGCCTGCCATTCTCCGTGGTCGCATCCGGACGCGGGATAGCGGGTAACCGCAAGGCCTGTTGCAAGAAGGCGAATGGATCAAGGATCCAGCGCTGGCTGTCCGGGCCTTCCTCAAGGATGTAAGGCGTCAGCGCGATACCGCCAGTCGCCCCCGTAGCGATCGGGACGTACTGACGCAGCTCGCTGTCGACAAGCTCAAGGGCGGCCGTCGCGGTGCCTTCGATGACGGTGAGCGGCACAAGATCGCGCAATCGGATCACCACCGGCGCCTCGAAACTGCCGACCAGCCGCTCGTCGCGACTGGCAATCCGGACTTCACGCTTGGCCTGCTGACCAACCCGTTGCAGACCCATGCGGGCCAGCAAGGCCTTATCGGTAACAGGCAAGCCCGCCATGATGGCCAGCGGAACGGACTCATCGATGCGTGCCGACAGCCATCGATCGAACCCGGCTGAATCGGCGGGCGCCCCGCTAGTCATCCAGGTCACTACGCCTGCATAAAGCCCGGCGAGGGGGCCGTCTGGGAGCTGGTCGGCAGCAAGATAGTCGATACGATACCCGAGGTACTCGAGCAGCCCACCGAGGAACATATGACCGCGATTCGACGAAAGCGGACCTTCGCGCGGGTCATAGACGACCGCAATGCGGCGTGGCTGGACCTCGATGCTGCTGACTCCGAGGTAATTGAGATCTGGCATCGTCACGAAGGGCACAAAGCCTTCCGACTGCAGTCGCTGAGCCAGCTCTCGGGCCTGGTCACGCTGAGTAGCCGGAAGATAGTCGATCGCAATCAGCGGCACCCCTTTGGCGCGCAACGGATCAAGATGAATGTTCAGCCAGTCGCGATCCGCCTGTGGTACTTCCCTGTAATGTGCGGCGTTCGCATCCCACCCGGCATGGATCGATTCCACAGCCACGGCGGAGGCGACACCTGAGAGCTCCGGCAGCACTTCGAAACCACGATTGAATATGAGCTTCAGCGCGGGCTGCCGCCGCTTCAGCTCGGCGAGGAAATCACGCAACGCGATGCGTTGCTCTTCTCGTTCCGCCTCTGGCAGCAGTTGGAAACTGTCCAGCGTATCCAGAAACAACCCGGTATAACCCTGGCCCGCCAGCGCTTCGGCACGGCGCAGCAGATGCGCCTGCCAGGCACTGGATGAGAGCAACATCACCTGGCTGTTCCAGGCCTGGTTGCGCACGTCGCTTGCGCCCGCAGCCAGATTTACCCCAGGCGCCTGCACGTCTCCGTCGAATTCGCCGATAGAAAGGTAAGCAAAAGGCTCGCTGCCCTGAGCACGAAGGAAGGCCACGTCTTTAGGTTCGAGATGTGCCGATTCCAGAACGGTCCATTCGAACTGAGCGAGCTCAGCGAGCGGAGGGTTGGCGGCGTACCAGAAAGCCACACTGCCAGGGCTGGCGGTGTCGGCTCGACTGGGTGAAGCCAGGGCGAACACACCGCCCAACACGACGAGTGCCAAGAGAACGATTCGCGAAATAGCCGGCAATTCAAAAAATACAGCCGCGATGGTTCGGCAATCTCGCGCTTGAGCAACCCACATGACTTCCACCAGACAGAACGGCTGTTACAGGCGGTATTAATTCACAGGCCACTACCCGATACAAGCAAAATGCCACCATTGGCGATGGATGGTTGACTAAGGATGAAATACGCGCCAGAAAACCGACACATTCAACGAATTAGCTCGCCAGAATATTGAATTGGCGATCGCAACTAGCGGAGTCGCTGCCGAATATCATTGAATGCGGAGCGCGCGGATTCAGTGACAAACCCTTCCTCTAGCGCCAGCAGTTGGCCGATACCACGCTTTAGCATGTCTTTGTCGGGTGCACCATCAGCCTCGGTAGTAACGGTACAGAGGAACTGCATCCATGAGGTCATGACGATCCAGGCGTTGGTCGCCAGAGCCTCAACCTGAAGTGTTGTCATCTTCAGGATGCCGGCATCGACGAAGCCCTGGTAAATGTACTGCGCACTGTGCAGATGCCGCCTGGCAAAGAGGCGATAACGCTCGGCAAGCTCCTGATCACTGCTCAGCATATGTTCGAGGTCCCGGTGCAGAAAGCGGTAATTCCACATCACTGACAGCAGCGCTTCAAAATAGCGGGTTTTATCCTCGATGGTTACAGAGCGGCCCTCAGGCAGTTTCAGAAAACCATCAACCTCCTGCTCATAGCGGGCAAAGAGCTCAGCGATGATCATCTGCTTGTTTCGGAAATAGTAGTAAAGGTTGCCCGGCGACATTTCCAGGTGTGCGGCAAGGTGGTTGGTAGTCACGCTGCGCTCACCCTGGGCATTGAACAGTTCGAGGCTGGCCTGAAGGATGCGTTCGCGGGTCTTGGATTTGGGGGGCACGGGGAGGACTAATCCGTCGGGGCTGAACCTGGGCATATAAAGGTAACCCGGCGACCTCTTAAGCGCACTCGATTGACAGATTAGAGCAGTTACTCTAATAAGCGCTGCACTGCCCGTTTCTGCCGGAGCCGCGCTCATGCATGGCGATGCCGCATACCTGAATCAGCTCAGCTCCGAGGCCGACCGCTTGTTGGCCCTTTTGGGACGCCAACGCAAGGCGTTCCAGGCAAACCCCTACCCGAACGGCGAAGATCGTCAGCAATGGCTGGAAGCATTGCACGATGTACTGGCAAGCAATCAGCAGCCGTTGATCGAGGCCATCAGTCATGATTTTGGCAATCGATCGGCAGACGAAACCCGTTTGGCTGAGCTGATGCCTAGCCTTCACGGCATTCAACACGCCAAGCGACACCTGCAACGCTGGATGATGCCGTCGCGTCGCCGGGTTGGTATTGCATTTCAGCCAGCCAGCGCCAAAGTCGTGTATCAGCCACTCGGCGTGGTTGGCGTCATCGTGCCTTGGAATTACCCGCTGTATCTGGCTATCGGCCCAATGATCGGAGCGCTGGCAGCGGGCAACCGAGTCATGCTCAAGATGAGCGAGTCCACGCCTGCCACAGGGAAGCTACTGAGGGAGCTGCTTGCTGAAATCTTCCCTGAAGAGCAAGTGGCGGTCGTGTTGGGCGACGTTGAAACCGGCATTGCATTCTCGCAACTGCCCTTCGATCACCTTTTATTCACTGGAAGCACCAGCGTCGGTCGGCAGGTGATGCGCGCCGCGGCGGAGAATCTGACGCCCGTAACGCTCGAGCTGGGCGGCAAGTCGCCGGCTATCGTCTCGAAGACAGTACCGCTTGCCGATGCCGCCGAACGCATCGCCTTCGGCAAGACGGTAAATGCGGGCCAGACCTGCGTCGCCCCTGATTATGTGCTGGTACCCAGACCGCGCATCGACGGGTTCATAGCGGCTTATCGCGCAGCCGTGCAGCGCTTTTACCCAGTGCTGAAGGACAATCCTGACTACACCTCCATCGTGAATGCCCGCCAGCTCGCTCGGCTTCAAACCTATCTGGACGACGCCGCCGCCAAGGGCGCGCGCCTGCTGCCGCTGCACGAAGTCGGCCAGGACCGCCGCATGCCGCACCATCTGCTGCTCGATGTCAGCGACGACATGCAGGTGATGCAGGACGAAATCTTCGGCCCGTTGCTCCCAATCGTGCCCTATGACGATCTCGACCAGGCGCTCGCCTACGTCAACGAGCGTCCTCGCCCGCTGGCGCTGTACTACTTTGGCTATGACAGGGCAGAGCAACGTCAGGTGCTGCGCCAAACCCACTCCGGTGGCGTCTGCCTCAACGACACCTTGCTTCACGTTGCCCAGGACGACCTGCCATTCGGTGGCGTTGGACCATCCGGGATGGGCCACTACCACGGGCACGATGGATTTCTGACCTTCAGCAAGGCCAAGGGCGTCTTCATCAAGCAAAGACTCAACGCTGCCCGACTGATCTACCCGCCCTATGGCAAGGCACTGCAGCAGCTGATCTACAAGCTCTTCGTGCGCTGACTCGCAAGCAATAAGTCCGATGATGGATATCGACCGTACATATTCACGCCGCGGGGTGCTCAAGGTCGGCCTGTTTGGCGGCTTCGCACTGGCTGGGGCAGGTCTGCTCGGAAGCGTGTCCGGCTGCAGCACGGACCGCTCAGCCGCAGGCTTCCAGCAGTTGCGACAAAGCGATCTGCCCATGCTGCGCCGGCTGACACCGATCATGCTGGCCGGTGCTGTTCCAGCGTCAGACGCCTCCGACGCGGCACAGGCCGCGCTGGCCAGTCTCGATGAGGGTCTTGGCTACCTCTCACCGGCCGTGTTGCGGCAAATCCGGCAGCTTTTTGACCTCCTCTCTCTTTCACTGACTCGAGGACCGTTTACCGGAATCTGGAGCAGCTGGGAGCTTGCGAAGGACGCCGACATCCACGCGTTTCTGGAGCGCTGGGAAAACAGCTCCATTGCACTGTTGCGCCAAGGCCATGCCGCGCTTCAGCAGATGATTCTGATGGCTTGGTATGGCCGCCGGGAATCCTGGCCACATTGCGGTTACCCCGGCCCGCCAGCGATCTAGCCGTCGCTCACACTGACCGGATCACACAGCGTATAGAGGAAAAATATGCCCGTCTCCGACCCGATAGCCGACGGCCTGGCCCGCGGCTGGAAAACCTACGACGGGTCGCGCCTGGAGCAGGATCTAACGCTCGAAACCGATATTGCCATCGTAGGCAGCGGTGCCGGTGGAGCAACCAGTGCAGAGTTCCTCAGCGCCGCCGGTTTCAAGGTGTTGTTGATCGAAGAAGGCCCGCTGCGCAGCAGTCGCGACTTCGACATGCTGGAGCCGCCGGCTTACGCCTCGCTCTACCAGGAAGCCATCGGACGCACCAGCAAGGACGGCGCCATCACTATTTTGCAAGGCCGCGCGGTCGGCGGTTCGACGCTGGTGAACTGGACCTCCAGCTTTCGGACACCGATTGCCACCCTCAAGCACTGGGCGCGCGAGCATGGCGTCATCGGCATCTCGGCAGAAGAAATGGGGCCCTGGTTCGAGCGAATGGAAGCGCGGCTTGGTATCGAGCCCTGGCAAATGCCGCCGAATGCCAATAACCAGGTGATTCGCAAGGGATGCCAAGCCCTTGGCTACAGCTGGGCGGTCATTCCACGCAATGTACGTGGCTGCTGGAATCTGGGCTATTGCGGCATGGGATGTCCGACCAACGCCAAGCAATCGATGCTTGTCACCAGCATACCCGCCACCCTGGATCGCGACGGCGAGCTGCTCTACCTGACGCGCGTTGATCGCCTGATCATGCAGAAGGAGCGCATCGTAGCGCTTGAGTGTTCGGGCATGGATGCGCGCTGCGTCGCGCCCACTGGCCGCCGGATTCGCGTGCTCGCCCGTCACTACATTCTCGCTGGCGGCGGCATCAATACCCCGGCCATCCTCTTGCGCTCGGGCGCACCCGACCCCCACCAGCGCGTCGGCGCGCGCACCTTCCTGCATCCAGTCAATTTCTCTGCTGCGCAGTTCGATGAGGTCATCAACCCGTTCTATGGCGCGCCCCAGTCGATTTATTCCGATCACTTTCAGTGGGATGACGGGGTCAGTGGCCGCATGTCCTACAAGCTTGAAGTGCCGCCGGTTCATCCGGCTTTGGCGGCCACCCTGCTGGGACGGTTCGGCATAGACAATGCGCTGCGCATGGAGCAGCTGCCTAACACCAACGCCATGATCGCCTTGATGCGAGACGGTTTTCACCCCGACAGCGCAGAAGGACAAGTGCAGCTGCGCAGCGACGGATCGCCCACGCTCGATTACAGGATGACGGGCTACACATGGGATGGCATTCGTCGCGCTTATCAAAGCATGGCGGAAATCCAATTCGCGGCTGGCGCCAAGGCGATGCTACCACTGCACAACGATGCCACTCTGGCGAAAAGCCTTCGGCAGGCACGCCAGATGATTGCAGGGCTGAAGCTTGAGCCGTATCGAACACGCCTCGGCAGCGCTCACGTGATGGGCGGCTGCGCCATGGGCGAAGACCCGCGCCACGCGGTCACCGACAGCCTCGGCCGGCATCATCGAGTTGAAAATCTGTCGATCCACGACGGCTCGCTGTTTCCTACGAGCATCGGCGCGAACCCCCAATTGTCGATCTACGGCCTGGCGGCGAAGCTCTCCAGTCAACTGATCGAACGGTTGAAAAATGCGTGAACGGCTCCGTTATGTCGCTACCCGGAGGTCATCCGCTTTGACGCTTTACGCTGCCGTTACCGAGCCGCTACCATCCACCCCCCACGCATGCGTCAGGACGCCGCGATGAATCGAGTGTTGTATCCGGGCACTTTCGACCCGATCACCATGGGCCACACCGACCTGGTCGAACGCGCCTCACGTTTGTTCGACGAGGTGATCATTGCGGTCGCTGCCAGCCCCAACAAGAATCCGTTGTTCCCGCTTGAACAACGTGTAGCGCTTGCTCAGGAAGTTACGGCGCACCTGCCCAACGTCAAGGTCATGGGCTTTTCCAAGTTGCTGGCTCACTTCGTCATCGAGCAGAAGGCCAACGTTCTGCTGCGCGGCCTGCGCGCAGTGTCTGACTTCGAGTACGAATTCCAACTGGCCAACATGAATCGGCAGCTCGTTCCCGACGTGGAAAGCCTGTTCCTGACGCCTTCGGAAAAGTTCTCCTACATTTCCTCCACCCTGGTTCGCGAGATTGCGCGTCTGGGTGGCGATGTCACCAAGTTCGTCCATCCCTCGGTCATGAAGGCACTGACGGAGCGCTACGCCTCGCGCTAAGGCGATTCAGCCTCACGACGGGAACATTGCCGACGACAGGGCAGCGACTGCTACGTGCACCGGGCGGGCCAATGCGGCAAAATTGACGGCCCGTTTTTACCTGCGCTGCGGTCCGTACTGCAGCTGGAGTTAGCTGGATGTCCCTGATAATCACCGATGACTGCATCAATTGCGACGTGTGCGAGCCCGAGTGCCCGAACAGCGCCATTTCCCAAGGCGAGGGAATCTACGTCATCGATCCGAATCTCTGCACCGAGTGCGTCGGTCATTACGACGAACCACAGTGCCAGCAGGTTTGCCCCGTGGACTGCATTCCGCTCGACGAAAGCAACGTCGAGAGCAAAGACGAACTGATGCAGAAGTACATGATCATCACCGGCAAGGCGTGACGCCTCCGAACTCGGCTCGACGGTGAAGTCATCCCCGACGCTCGCCTCCCGTTCTCCCAGCGCTGCAATTGCGCGACATCCATACGGATCTCTTGGCTCGGCCGGCTTTGCTGAACGCATGAGCACGGCCGCTCAGACTCATCATCCAGGCCTTTCAACGAAAGTTACAGCGGGAAGCTGAAGCCGAAAACGACACGGCCCTGCACGCGATCAAGCGACAAGGCCGTGAGGGCGAGCCGGGTGATCACCCGGTCCGATGAAGCTGAACCGCAGAATCAGTCCTGGCGGTTGTAACCGACGCGGGTGCAACCCAGGCAACGGGCAAAGGCCGCGGCGCCAGGCTCGACGACCAGCGCATGGCCGGTTTCCTTGATGCCGCCACCCATGGCGCTGAAAGGCAGGCTGACGACGAACAGGCCTGCACCGATGGCGGTCGCGGCAATGAGCAGTGGCCGGGCAATCAAAAGATCGCCGACCATGGAAAAGGCTTTGGGAGCTTCTACGGTGTACATCGGATCGCCGCTGGCGTTCTGCTGTACCGATTGCGCCTGCACAGGCATCGTCAGCAGACCTGTGGTCAGGGCCAAGACAACAGCAGTGGAGCGAAACAGATTCATGGTGTGGTCCTTCAGCTGGGCGAAACGAGGCAGATGATTGTGGTGAGGGTCACTATAGCAGTGGCCGCCGGTTGTTGATCGTGAACACCGTCAATGCCTGCGCAGTGCAAGGCAGATCGATTTTATCGCTGGCAGCGTCCGCAGTAGACGCTGGCACGCTGACCGAGGCGGATTTCGCGCAGGGTCGAGCCGCAGCGTTTGCACAAATCCCCGCCCCGACCGTAGACGAACAGCTCCTGCTGGAAATAGCCCGGCTTGCCGTCGCCACCGACGAAATCACGCAACGTGGTACCGCCGCGCTCGATGGCGTAGGCCAGTATCCGCTTGATCTCGACGGCCAACTTCATATAACGCGCTCGCGATACCGCTCCGGCGGCGCGACGAGGGTCGATCCCGGCAGCGAACAGCGCCTCGCTCGCATAGATATTGCCGACGCCCACCACCACCGCGTTGTCCATGATGAAGGGCTTGACCGCCATGCTGCGTCCGCGCGAAAGCTGGTACAGGCGTTCACCATCAAAATCATCACTGAGCGGCTCTGGTCCGAGGCTCGCGAGCAGCACATGGCTCAACGGATCGGCGCTCCAGAGCAGCGCGCCAAAGCGACGGGGATCGGTGTAGCGCAGCGCCATGCCGGATTCCAACACGAAATCGACGTGCTCATGCTTGCCCACAGGTAGATCGGCCGGCACCAACCGCAGGCTGCCTGACATACCCAGATGGGCAATCAGGGTCCCGACCTCAGCTTTGATCAGCAGGTATTTGGCGCGCCGCTCCACCGCCTCGATACGTTGGCCAGACAGCCGTACGTCGAGAGCATCTGGAATCGGCCAGCGCAGCCGGCGCTCGCGGACAACGACCTGGCTGACACGTTGGCCAACGAGGTGCGGGGCAATGCCACGGCGGGTGGTTTCGACTTCGGGGAGTTCAGGCATACGGGCGAATCGGTAGTGGACCGGGAGGCGACCTTAGCAGCTAACAGGCGGTGGGGTCAGCCGACACCCAGCTCGCGGATGATGTCGCGCTGGCATTCGAAATCGTATTCAGAGAGGCCCACGTATTCGAGCACTAGCCGTGCAACGGCTTCCCACTCATGGTCGTCCGCCTGATCGCCGAGCACGCGATGGCAGGCGCAGATGTGCTCTGCCATCTTCAGGATCGCCAGCAGGGTCTTGATCTGTGGATCGCTCCATTCATCGTTGAACAGGGCGAGCGCGTTATGGTGGTTGGCGATGGCCTCGCACAGGTGCTGCGGCAGCTTCCACGATCGTGCGACGAAATAACCCACGACGGAATGGTTGGTATTGAGCACCCGATTTTCGATGTCGGTGATGCGCGTCTCGACCCCGACGCTTGCATAGGCCTCCTCCAGCACTGCCATGTATCCGGGGAATCGGGTCAGCATCAGCGGGATGCCGCAGTTGTGGAAGAGCCCCAGCGTGTAAGCCTCATCCGGCGCCGGATGCCCGATGCGTTTGGCCAGCGTCAGACAGGTGCTGGCCACATCTTGCGCAGAATCCCAGAAACGGTTGAGCGTGACGATGGCCGCGTCGGTCAGCTCGCCGCGGATCGATTGTGCATTGATCAGGTTAATCACCGAACGGCAGCCCAGCAGGTTGACGGCCTGCTGGATCGATGCGATGCGGTTGGCGAGGCCGAAAAATGGAGAGTTGACCGTTTTCAGCAAGGCGCCGGACAGGCCAGGATCCTGGCTGATCAATCGAGCGATTGCGCGCAGATCGGGATCAGGCATGACCTGCTCCATCTGCAGATCGACCATTATCTGTGGCTGCGGCGGAACGCTGATCCCCTGCAGCACGCTGCGGATCTGCTCGTCGGTGAGTTCGATGGACATGAAGATGGCCCGGCCTCGCGCAATAGCACAAGGCCACTAAGAAAAGAGTGCGAACTTTGGCCGAGTTCATGGTCGGATTTCAAGTAGATAACTTTGCAATCCGACGAGGAGGAAACGATATGACCGATTCCCTGAAAGGCAAACGTGTAGCGATCCTGGTAACCGACGGTTTCGAGCAGGTCGAGCTGACCGGCCCGAAGGAAGCGCTGGAAAAAGCCGGCGCGGTCGCCGAGATCATCTCATCCTCGAACGGTGAAGTGACCGGCTGGAACCACATCACTCCGGCCACCAAGTTCCATGTCGACAACACCTTCGAAGGCATCAAAATGAGTGACTACGACGCCGTGGTGCTGCCTGGCGGGGTGGTGAACTCAGACACCATTCGTACCGATGAAAAAGCGCAGCAGCTGGTGCGCGACGCGGCCCAGGCAAACAAGCCGATAGCGGTCATTTGCCATGGTGGATGGCTGTTGATTTCAGCCAAGCTCGTGCAAGGCAAGCGGATGACCAGCTACCCATCGCTCACCGACGATCTGAAAAACGCGGGCGCCAACTGGGTCGACGAGCAAGTGGTGGTCGATGGAAATCTGATCAGCAGCCGCAACCCGGACGATATCCCGGCCTTTAGCGAAGCCTTGGTCAAGGCACTCGCTGGCTGATGCGTGCCCAGAGGCATCGGAAATAGCCAGTCGCCACTGGCAGCCCCGATGCCTCACCGGTAGGAAGTGAGTTCCGACTCCTGTCAATAATCCCTGCCTACGAATATGTTGCTGCACCATCTCCGGCGCTTTTGTCCGCCCGCTCCCCTATAATCCCGCCCTTTTCCCGGAGCCCTCCTGATGAGCCTGCCCAGCCTGCGCCTCAAAGCCAACGCCGATCGCCGCCTGCGCGCCGGTCATCTGTGGGTCTACAGCAACGAAGTGGATACTGCCGCCACACCCTTGAGCGGCTTCGCCGCCGGTGATCAAGCGATCCTCGAAGCGGCTGGCGGGAAACCGCTGGGTATCGTCGGCGTCTCGCCGAACAACCTGATCTGCGCGCGCCTGCTGTCGCGCGACCTCAAGCACAGCCTGGACAAGTCGCTGCTGGTGCATCGCATCCAGGTCGCCCTATCGTTGCGCGACCGCTTGTTCGATCAGCCCTGCTACCGCCTGATCTATGGCGATTCGGACCTGCTGCCCGGGCTGGTGGTGGACCGCTTCCATGACCATCTGGTGGTACAGCTGGCCTCGGCCACCATGGAGCGCAACAAGGATGCCGTGCTCGAAGCGCTTGTCCAGGTGCTCAAGCCGCGCGGCGTGCTGTGGAAGAATGACTCCAGCGCCCGCGATGCCGAGGGCCTGGAGCGGTACGTCGATACTGCGTTCGGCGTGGTCCCGGAATGGGTCGCACTGGAAGAGAACGGCGTGAAGTTCGAGGCACCGGTGCTGCAGGGCCAGAAAACCGGCTGGTTCTACGATCACCGCATGAACCGCGCGCGCCTGGCCCCCTATGTGAAGGGCAAGCGCGTGCTCGACCTGTTCAGCTACATCGGCGGATGGGGCGTACAGGCTGCGGCCTTCGGTGCCAGTGAAGTCTTTTGCGTCGACGCTTCAGCCTTCGCCCTGGACGGCGTCGAGCGCAATGCCGCGCTCAACGGCGTAGCCGAAAAGATGACCTGCGTGGAAGGCGATGCCTTCGAAGCGATGAAGGAGCTGAAGAACGCCGAGGAGCGCTTCGATGTGGTCATCACCGACCCACCGGCGTTCATCAAGCGCAAGAAGGACATCAAGAACGGGGAAGGTGCTTACCGCCGCCTCAATGAAGCCGCCATGCGTCTACTGAACAAGGACGGCATTCTGGTCAGCGCCAGCTGCTCGATGCACCTGGAAGAAGACAACTTGCAGAACATCCTGCTCGGCAGCGCGCGTCATCTGGACCGCAACATCCAACTGCTCGAACGCGGAAGCCAGGGCCCGGACCATCCAGTTCACCCCGCTATCCCGGAGACCCGGTATATCAAGAGCATTACCTGCCGGATCCTTCCCAACAGCTGATAACCACGGCAGACGAACCCCCACACCACTCCGCGTGCGGGGGTTCGGTGCAACGCTTACTCGATGCCCTTGCGCTGCTCGGTCCACAAGGTGCTGCTACACAAGCCGCAGAAGCGACCATAGAAGGTGCCGCGAGCCGTCTGATCCTCCATCAGGTGGTACCGGAACCAGGCTGTGGACGGTCCGCGATAGGCCCCGCCGTCACCGACAGGCTCGAAGTGGCTGACGAAGCGTCGCTCACCCCAGAACACCGGCACGTTGGCTCGCGAATAGACCGGTTGTGCGTTGAGGTAAGGGATGGCGATTGTGTCGCCCCCGCCTGACATCAAAAACATCGGCCCTTTCTGATTTCTTTGGGAGGCCGAATTGTGGCCCAGGCCAATGGTGTAGGGCTGTATCGGCGCAGTAACTCTCACGCGATCATCCTGCCCGGCCATGATCGAACCGCCGCCGCCCTGGGAATGCCCGGACGTGCCGACCCTGCCCGTATTGAGCACGCCCACGTAGGTGCCGAAGGTACGGTTGCTTTCCTGTACCAGATAGTCGAGGCACGCCAGCATGTCCCGACCGGTCCCGGCGTTGGATGTCTCCGCTGCCGCAACGACAAAGCCGTGGCTCGCCCAGTGCGACAACAGGCCGGAATAGGCGGTCGGCCCCGTTCCGGTTCCGTTACCCCAGAGAATTACAGGATGCCGGACGCCGTTCTGACCCAGGTTACTGGGACGATAGACGCGGCAGTTGGGGCCTTCGCTGCGGCTGGTGGTGGCATAGGGGCCGGAGCGCTCGAAGTTCGACACGCCTGGAAATGGCGTGCCGGGTGTGTCCGGCAGTGGTGCAGCCATGGCAGATCCGCAAATCGCCAAGCTCAGCGCAGCGGCGATGCCGCCGAGTTTGATGTCCAGCATGTGCATTCCTCTTGTTGTTCTGATCATATGTATGGACGTTCGCGCCAGCCCGTCATGCGAGTCGAGCGCACTGCACCTTCTATGTCGCCCGCCTGTCAGTAACGCGGGTGGCCAGTCGGCCCGAATCAACCCTAGCCAGCTGAAACCACAGCGCCACTGGAAGCGCGCCTGCAGCGGACGAACGGCCGCGCTTCGCCCCGGCTGAATAATTCATCATTAGCTTGGGTGTTGATGCACCTGACTCAATGTAGGATGAGCGCCAGTAATCGTGCCGTTTGGCTCGCCAGAGAGAACGCGCGTAGAATCGGCTCATTCCTCGCCACCATCCCCCGGCGGGCCATGAGCCCAGGCCGCCCGAGCGATACCCCGCCTCGAGCCGGCCCCTCCGCACGCACGGTCACCTGCCGTTGCACGCGGCACAGGTGACGCTCACCATAAGCACTATTCGAACCGCTGATTAGCCGCAGGAACCGTCATGCCCGATTACCGCTCGAAAACCTCCACGCATGGCCGCAACATGGCCGGCGCCCGCGCGCTGTGGCGCGCCACCGGCATGAAGGACGAAGACTTCAAGAAGCCGATCATCGCCATCGCCAACTCGTTCACCCAGTTCGTGCCCGGTCACGTGCACCTCAAGGACCTCGGTCAGCTGGTCGCCCGTGAGATCGAAAAACACGGCGGCGTCGCCAAGGAGTTCAACACCATCGCGGTCGATGACGGCATCGCCATGGGCCACGACGGGATGCTCTATTCGCTGCCGTCGCGCGAAATCATCGCCGACTCGGTGGAGTACATGGTCAACGCGCATTGCGCCGACGCCATCGTCTGCATCTCCAACTGCGACAAGATCACCCCCGGCATGCTGATGGCCGCGCTGCGCCTGAACATTCCGGTAGTGTTCGTCTCCGGCGGCCCGATGGAAGCCGGCAAGACCAAGCTGGCCAGCCACGGCCTGGATCTGGTCGACGCCATGGTCATCGCTGCCGATGAAAGCGCGTCTGACGAAAAAGTCGCCGAATACGAGCGTAGCGCCTGCCCGACGTGCGGCAGTTGCTCCGGTATGTTCACCGCCAACTCGATGAACTGCCTGGCCGAAGCCTTGGGGCTAGCCCTGCCCGGCAATGGCTCGACCCTGGCGACCCACAGCGACCGTGAGCAGCTGTTCCTGCGCGCCGGCCGCACCGTCGTCGAGCTTTGCCAGCGCTATTACGGCGAAGGCGACGAATCGGTCCTGCCGCGCAACATCGCCAGCCGCCGTGCGTTCGAGAACGCCATGACGCTCGATATCGCCATGGGTGGTTCGACCAACACCATCCTGCATCTCTTGGCAGCGGCTCAGGAAGCCGAGGTCGATTTCGACCTGCGCGCCATCGACGCGCTGTCGCGCAAGGTGCCGCAGCTGTGCAAGGTCGCGCCGAACATCCAGAAATACCACATGGAAGACGTGCACCGTGCCGGCGGGATCTTCTCCATTCTGGGTGAACTGGCCCGTGGCGGCCTGTTGCACACCGACGTGCCCACCGTGCATAGCCGCACCCTGGCTGAAGGCATCGCGCAGTGGGACATCACCCAGACCCAGGATGAAGCGGTACACACCTTCTTCAAGGCCGGCCCGGCCGGCATTCCAACGCAGACGGCATTCAGCCAGTCGACCCGCTGGGACAGCCTGGATGACGACCGCGAAAACGGCTGCATCCGCAGCGTCGAGCACGCCTACTCGCAGGAAGGCGGCCTCGCCGTGCTGTACGGCAACATCGCACTGGATGGCTGCGTGGTGAAAACCGCAGGCGTGGACGAATCCATCCATGTGTTCGAAGGCACGGCAAAGATCTTCGAAAGCCAGGACAGCGCCGTGAAGGGCATCCTCAATGACGAAGTGAAGGCTGGCGACATCGTCATCATTCGCTACGAAGGCCCGAAAGGCGGCCCGGGCATGCAGGAAATGCTTTACCCGACCTCGTACCTGAAGTCCAAAGGACTGGGCAAGGATTGCGCGCTGCTCACCGATGGCCGCTTCTCCGGCGGTACTTCGGGCCTGTCCATCGGCCACGCATCGCCGGAAGCGGCTGCCGGTGGCGCCATCGGCCTGGTGCAGGACGGCGACAAGGTGCTGATCGACATTCCTAACCGCAGCATCCAGCTGCAGGTCAGCGATGAAGAACTGTCCCACCGCCGCATAGAGCAAGATAAGAAAGGTTGGAAGCCCGTAGCCCCGCGCCCGCGCAAGGTGACCACGGCGCTAAAGGCTTACGCTCTGCTCGCCACCAGTGCCGACAAGGGCGCGGTGCGTAACAAGGCGATGCTGGACGGCTGATCGTTCGGGTTACTGCGGCAAAGAAAGCCCGACCATCGCGTCGGGCTTTTCATTGGTCGATGGCCGGTTCCAGGCGAACGCCATCGATCTCGATCGCATCGAATCGTGGCGCGACCAATTCGAACTCTCTGCGCTGCAAGAGCTCGCTGAGTACGTCGCCGTCCGGGAGCACGCCTGCAGTGATGCGTAGCTGGCCAATCCTCTGCCAGCCCCCCGCAGCAGCCTGGCCGAACACAGGCACCGCCCATGGCTCTGCCCGAAGTAACAGCACCTCGGGTTGGCCGTCCCGGTCCAGATCTACAGCGAACAAGCGGCACTTGTCTAAGCACCCCAGATAATTGACCGCACGCGCCAGTGATCCGTCGTCATCCGCCACTGGCTCCCCAATCCAGGGCACTGGCGGCGCGGCAGCCACTTCCTGCTCGCGCTTCCAGGCCCAGTAGTGCTCTGCGCCATCCAGTCGCTGCAGATCGTCCTGCAGTCGCATGCGCAGCGCTTCGTCCCCCCAAGGCTCGACCAGCGCCTTACGCAGCGCTTGCAGATATCGCCGCCCCGGCTCACCCAGTTGAAAGCGCAGCGCGCCGAGATCAGTGCGTTCAGCAGACAGTGTCGAATCGAGCAGCCGCTGGTACTGATTGGCCGCGCTCAGTTGCAATGGGCTCAGCATAGGTACATGCATCAATATCAGCAGAAATGCGGCGAACAGCGCCAGAGGCGGGTTGCTCTGCCTAAGCCCGCTCAGCCAGGCGGGATCACGCCGGAGCACCGCCCTCACCAGCGCAAGACCGTGGATCAGCGCAACCAGCGCCAAGAGCGCAGCCAACACGCGATCCGGTGTCAGTCCGTACTGGTCGATACGCAGCCATAGCGCATGCATCGCGAGCCCGGCCAGCAGCGGCAGGCACAGCGAGCTGGCATCCGCCAGCAGTCGCAGAAGCCGGGGGTAATGGGCGGTCTGCAGGCCGTCCTGTACGACCCCATTGAGCAATGCGATATGCGCGAACACCAGCGCCAGCAGAATCGGCGTCGCGTGACGTGTCGCCCAGAGCGGGGTCAGGCCAGTGAACGGCAGGAAGACCACGAACAGCAGCAGGATCACCACCGTCAACGGCAGTAAGAATCGGCACATGGCTTGTAGCACGTTGCGAAGCGCATCGATGACTTGGCCACGCTCCAACCCGATCCGCAGCCCGGCGGCAATTACGGTAGCGCTGGCAACCCAGATGAAGCCGGGCGAATCGAAGAACCGCTTGAACTGATCGATCCCAAGCATGCTGAACAGGCCCGACCAGAGCCAGATCAGCAACCAGAAAACCCCGAGCATCACCAATGCCATGAACAGCAGCAATCCGTTGTTCCAGGCGTGACGGTAGAGCGCGCTGTAGTCGAAGCGCCACCGATACGCTGGGTTCTGCGCCTGGATAAATGGCGTGAGGATGTAGGCCAGTGCCAACTGACTCCACAGCAGCAGCGTGCCGGTCGCTTCATCGAAGTGATACCAGCGGGGCTGATCGAACTGCACCGCAAGCCACGCCGCCAGCGCCGCGGGCAACAGAATTGCCGGGAGTAGCAGCTTCCAGCGACCCGCCTCGCGCAACTGCCCCCACAGCATCTGCAGCTGCCAGCCGCCCACTACGACCAGGACGATAAGGGCCGAGCAAAGGGATCTCCAGACCGTTCCCTGCGGCCAAACCTCACTCGCCATCCACAGCGTCAGGCCCTGCAACAGCCCCACCGCCAGATAAACCGCCAGGGGTCGCTGCTCAGTCACTGGTTGCATGGTTGCTCCTTCAGGAAGTCATGACAGCGGTGTTGGGCGCAGATGATGCGGTTGGAGCATCTGAATCTCAACATGCCGCGCTGCGACCTTGAGGCTGGCAGCTAATTCAGCCGTGGGCGAGCGACCGTCTCGCTCTTCGTAGGAGCGAGCTTGCTCGATATCAAGCGCTGAAATTCGTGCTGCGGGAGAGCCCGGATCGCCAGCAAGCTTGCTCCTACAGGGCTGGCGATCTGAGTACAGCCGTTGGCGACCGGCCGTCCCGCTTTTCGTAGGATCGAGTTCGCTCGCGATCAGCGCCCCACGGGTTCGGCTGTGCGTCATCGTCGACGCGACGTAGAATCGCGCTCTTTTTTCTGGAGCATGCCATGAGCGCGCAGAAGTCCTCTCCTGATGAGCTTCGTAACGACCTGGTCTACGCACTCGATGACCGGCCCCGGCCATGGATTGCCTTTCTCGCCGCGCTGCAGCACCTGCTCGCGATCATCGTTCCGATCGTCACGCCTGGGTTGCTGATCTGTCAGGCGATCGGCGTAACGCCACGCGACACCAATATCATCGTGTCCATGTCATTGGTGATCTCCGGCATCGCCACCTTTGTCCAGTGCAAGCGCTTCGGCCCGCTCGGTGCGGGGCTGCTGATCGTGCAGGGCACGAGCTTCAACTTCGTCGGCCCGCTGATCGCGGGCGGCGTATTGATGGTAGGGCAAGGCACGCCGGTGGAATCGGTTATGGCGGCGATCTTCGGCGTGGTCATTGCCGGTTCCTTCATCGAGATGGGCGTCTCACGCGTGCTGCCGTTCATCAAACGGCTGATCACGCCGCTGGTGACCGGCATCGTCGTGCTGATGATTGGCCTGACGCTGATCAAGGTCGGACTTATCAGCATGGGCGGCGGTTACGCGGCCATGGGTGACGGCACCTTCGCCAGCCGCGAAAACCTCTTGCTGTCGGGCGTGGTGCTGGCCGCTATCGTCGTACTCAACCGGCTGCCGGTGCAGTGGATGCGTAGCTGCGCGATCATCATCGCGCTTGCCATCGGCTATGCACTGTCCGCCTACCTGGGCCGACTGGACTTCACGGGCATGCGCGAAGCCGAACTGTTCGAGGTGCCCTTGCCGTTGCACTTCGGCCTTGGCTTTTCCTGGAGCCTGTTCATTCCCATGGTGGTGATCTACCTGGTCACCTCGCTCGAAGCCATCGGCGATATCACCGCCACCAGCAAGCTTTCACGCCAACCTGTCGAAGGCCCGACGTGGATGCAGCGCATCAAGGGCGGTGTATTGGTCAATGGCGCCAACTCACTGCTGGCGGGTTTCTTCAATACTTTCCCCAGTTCGGTGTTCGCACAGAACAACGGCATCATCCAGCTCACCGGAATCGCCAGTCGCTATGTCGGCATGTGGATCGCCGTCATGCTGGTGATTCTCGGTCTGTTCCCGGCGGTCGCCGGCGTTCTGCAGGCCGTACCGGAGCCGGTTCTTGGCGGGGCCGCGCTGGTGATGTTCGGCGCGGTGGCTGCCGCAGGCATCAACATTCTCGCCGGCGTTCAGCTGGATCGTCGCGCGCTGCTGATCATCTCCGTCTCGCTGGCACTGGGCCTGGGCTTTTCCCAAGTGCCGGAGTTTCTCGCCAACCTGCCGGTCGAACTGCGCAACGTGCTTGAATCAGGCGTGGCAACCGGCGGCATCTGCGCATTGGTGATGAATTGGTTCCTGCCGGAATCGCCAGCCGCTGCGAAGCAGGACCCGCTCTGATCGGACCGTTCAAGCACTCTTGGCGAGCCGCTGACGGACCTCATCGGCAATCGCCAGGGCCGCGGTCAATCCAGGCGATTCGATGCCGAACAGGTTCACCAGCCCAGCGATGCCGTGCTCGGCTGGCCCATCGATGCGAAAGTCCGCTGCCGCCTCGCCGGGCCCGCTGATTTTCGGGCGGATGCCGGTATAGGCCGGCCGCAGCGCATCGTCGGGCAGTGCCGGCCAGTAACGCCGGATCGCGGCGTAGAAACGGTCAGCGCGGCTTTCGTCCATTGTGTAATCGAGCTTGTCGACCCACTCCACGTCCGGGCCGAAACGCGCCTGACCGCCGAGATCCAGCGTCAGATGCACGCCAAGGCCACCGGGCTCGGGAAGCGGATAGACCAGATGGCGGAACGGCGTCGCAGCCGCCAGGCTGAAGTAGCTGCCCTTGGCAAAAAACCGGGAAGGTACGGAACCGACGGGCAGGCCCGCCGTTCGCGCGGCAAGTTCTGGCGCGACGTGTCCAGCACAGTTGATGACGCTGCGTGCCAGCAGTGTCATGGGCGTTTGACCCACCACCTCGACACGCAGCCCCGCATGGGTCACCGCAATGGACGCAACCGGCGCATGCAACGCCAGCAGCGCACCCGCGGCCTCGGCATCGCCTTGCAACGCCAGCATCAGCCCATGGCTATCGACGATACCGGTGCTCGGGGATAGCAATCCGGCGACGGCATTGAGTTGCGGCTCCAGTTTCTTAACTTCATCGCCAGCGAGCCGCTGCAGATCGTCGACGCCATTGGCCCGGGCGTGTGCCTGTAGCGCGTCGAGCCCCGCCAACTGGGATTCATCGGTGGCGACGACCAGCTTGCCGCAACGTCTATAAGCCACGCCGTGACTGTCACAGAACGCATAGAGCGCATCCCGTCCGGCCACGCACAACCGTGCCTTCAACGAGCCTTGCGGATAGTAGATGCCGGCATGAATGACCTCGCTGTTGCGCGAACTGGTGCCCGTCCCAATGGCCGCGTCGGCTTCCAAAATCAACACCTCACGGCCGGCCAGCGCGAGTGCGCGCGCGACCGCAAGCCCCACCACACCCGCACCGATCACGACGCAATCGACCTGCTCCATTTCGTTCCCCATCAGATAAGGCTGGCGTCAGACTGCCGCAAGATCGAACCGCGGCCAAGTCTCGCTTGCCCAATGTTCAGGCACTCGGCAAACACAGGAGCGCACCATGCGCATCGGCATCATCTCCGACACCCACGGCTTGCTGCGCCCTGAAGCGCTCGCCGCGCTGCAGGGTTGCGAGCGGCTCATCCATGCCGGCGACATCGGCAAACCCCAGGTGCTGGAAGCGCTAGAGGAACTGGCGACGCTGGACGCCATTCGCGGCAACGTCGACAGCGGCGACTGGGCCGTCGCAATCCCCGAGACCCTTGACCTGAGGATCGGCGGGCTTCGCGTATACATCATTCATGACGTCAAGACGATGGAGATCGACCCGGTCGCCGAGGGCATCGACGTGGTGATTTCCGGGCACTCGCATCAGCCCAAGATCGAACAGGTCAACGACGTGCTCTACCTCAACCCTGGCAGCGCCGGTCGTCGCCGGTTCAAGCTACCTATAAGCCTTGCACTGCTGGATATCGAGGATGGGCAACCGCGGGCGCAGCTGGTGACGCTGGGCTGAGGTTTAGCTGACGCCCATGTAGCGGTCACTGCGGTGATTGATCGCCAGGACGAGGTTCAGCGCTACCGCGCCAAGTACTGAAAGTGCAACCTTATCCAGCGGCACGATGAACACCGCCGCCAGCACGATCAGCGCGTCGATACCCATCTGAAAGGTCCCGGCGCGCACACCGAAGCGCTCCTGCAGGAACAGCGCGAGGATGTTCACGCCACCTAGGCTGGCGCGGTGGCGGAACAGCATCAACAGCCCGACGCCCATGGCGAAACCGCCGAATAGCGCGGCGTAGTAGATATTCAGCTCAGCGAAACGGATCCAGCTGGGTGTCAGCTCTGCCAGCAGCGACACCAATCCCACTGCGATGACGGTGCGCAGCGTGAAGCTCCAGCCCATGCGCCAGATGGCCAACGCGTAGAAGGGGATATTCAGGGTGAAGAACACCAGCCCGAACGGCCAGCCGGCGAAGTACTTGAGCAAGAACGCCAAGCCCACCGTGCCACCGGTCAATAGCCCTGCGTGGCTGTAGAATGCAATGCCCAGCGCCACCATGGCTGTGCCCAGCAACAACGCCAGTGCATCCTCCCAGAGTGGATGGCGAACGAATATCGCGGCGATGGTTTCCGCCTGCTCGGCATCCGCACGCTCGACGCCAGTTTGCTCGTTTTGCATGTAAGCGGTCTCGGGGAGAAGGGAAGCAAAGCATAAGACCAGACGCCAGATAGCGACTTGGCGTCGGTCAAGGAAGGCGCATCGCGGAGAGTTCAGCGCCGCAGCCAGGTCTCGAAGCGGTAGCCGGGCGTCTGACCTTCAGCGGGGTGCGCCTGGGCATCGGTGCGCTGCCACTCGGACTCGTCGAAGGCTGGAAAGAACGCATCGCCCTCAGGTGCCGCATCGATTCGGGTGAGATACAGACGCTGCGCTTGCGGCAAGGCCTGGGCATAGAGTTGCGCGCCACCAATCAGCATCAGCTCGTCGACACCTTGTTCGCGCGCCCACTGTTCAGCGCGAACCAGCGCAGCGTCGAGCGTTTTGAAGGTCTCGGCACCTTCGAGCTGCAGCTCAGGTTGACGGCTGACCACCAGATTCAATCGGCCCGGCAATGGGCGGCCAAGCGAATCCCAGGTCTTGCGGCCCATGATGATCGGCTTGCCCAAGGTCATGGCCTTGAAGTGTTTCAGGTCGGCTGGCAGGTGCCAGGGCATGGCGTTATCGAGTCCGATGACGCGGTTGTCGGCGAGCGCCGCAATCATGGCGAGGGGAAGAGAGGTCTGATTCATGGCGGCGAGGATAGCAGAGCGCCAAGAGCGCAGTCAGCGGCGGCGAATACACGTCAGCATCATCAAACGGTCATATCTGATTTACCAAAGCGTCAAGCCGCCGTCATTGATAGGCTTCAGGCTAATCGCTCCCCTTCCCCGGAGATGCCCATGATGGCCCGCCATAGCCGCCCAACCCTGCGCCACTTGTTCACCGCCTGCAGCCTGCTGCTGCCGATCGCTGCATTTGCCGCTGCGCCCGACGCCTCGATTGCGGCCAAGAACGGCCGAGACGAGCCCAGCCCGCTGGTCATCGCCCACCGTGGCGCCAGCGGTTATGTGCCCGAGCACACCCTTGCGGCCTACGCACTGGCAATCTTGCAAGGTGCCGACTATGTCGAGCCGGACCTGGTCATGACCCGCGATGGCCAGCTGGTCGCCCGCCATGACAATGAGCTGGGACTGACCACCGACGTGTCACAGCACCCGGAATTCGCCGACCGCAAGCGCACGCAGACGGTCGATGGCGTGAAGCTGACCGGCTGGTTCAGCGAAGACTTCACCCTGGCCGAACTGAAGACCCTGCGTGCCATCGAGCGCATCCCGGCGATTCGCCCCGGTAACGCGCGCATGGACGGCAGCCTGGAAATCCCGACACTGCAGGAGATCATCGATCTGGTGAAAACCATGCAGCTGAGCGAACGTCGTCGCATCGGCCTTTACCCGGAAACCAAGCACCCCACTCATTTCCAGCAGCTCGGCCTGGCAATGGAAAAGCCGCTGGTGCAGGTCCTCCACCGCAACGGCTACGCCGGCCGCAACGCGCCGGTGTATATCCAGTCGTTCGAAGTCGAGAACCTGAAAACCCTGAGCCGAATGACTGAAGTGCGCCTGGTGCAGTTGTTCAGCGGCGGCCAGCCGTACGACCAGAAGGTTCGCGGCAGTGAGCTGACCTACGCGCAGATGGCCACCGCCGAAGGCCTGAAGGCTATCTCGCGCTACGCCGCCGGCGTTGGCCCTGAAAAAAGCTACATCATTCCGCGTGACGCCAATGGCAACCTGGGCCAGCCCACCGACTTTGTGCCGAACGCTCACGCCGCAGGCCTGAAAGTGCACCCGTACACTTTCCGCGCCGAGAACGCTTTCCTGCCGACCAACTTGCGCAAAGGCACATCCCCTGCTGATCGTGGCGATATCGAGGCAGATATTCGCGCGTATCTCGCCACCGGCATCGACGGCCTATTTATCGATCAGCCCGATATTGCGGTGAAGGTTCGCGCCCAGAAGTAATAACCGCTCCCCGGCCGAAGGCGAAAGCCCAAGGAAAGAAAGCCAGCCGGTGTCAGAGGATGACACCGGCTTCGCGTAGAGAAGCCAGCTCTGCTTCATCCTTACCGAGCACTCGTCCGAGCACCTCATCGGTGTGCTGGCCATGCAGCGGCGGCGCCTTAGCCGCAACCGTTGGCGTTCGCGAGAAACGCAGCGGGCTACGCACCATCCGCACCTCCCCCGCAACCGGATGCTCGACACTCATCACCAGCTGGCGATAGCGAGCAGTCTCCGACTCCAATGCTTGCGCCACATCCTTCACCTCACCCACCGGAATCGCCTGGGCACGTAGCGCATCGATCAAGGCATCGCTGGGCCACGCCCGGAAGACCGCCTGCAACAAAGGAATCAGCAACGTGCGATGCTCGGTGCGGCTTTTGTTCTGTGTGAAGCGCGGGTCGTTATAAAGGTCCGGCCGTTCAAGCACATCCAGGCACAGCCGCCGGTACTGCTCGTCGTTACCCACGGCCAGGGCGATGCTGCCGTCTGCGGTGTCGAACAGCTGATAGGGGACGATGCTGGCGTGGGCATTGCCGTAGCGTTGCGGCACCTTGCCGGTGTTGAGATAGCCCGAAGCGATATTGGCCAGGAAATGCAGGGCGCTGTCGGACAGCGCGATGTCGATGGACTGGCCGAGCCCGGACTTCTCCCGTTCGAACAGAGCAGCGAGGATGCCCTGCACCGCATTCATTCCAGTGACCAGATCGATGAAGGCCACGCCCAGCCGCATGGGCTCGCCATCCTTCTCTCCCGTGATCGACATGAAGCCGCTTTCGGCCTGAATGATGAAATCGTACCCCGGCCGGTTCTCCATTGGGTTGCCGCGCCCGTAACCGGTGATCGAGCAGTGGATGAGTCGTGGATTGACGGCTGACAACGCCTCGTAGTCGAGCCCCAGGCGCTTGAGGCTGGCGGGCAGGAAGTTCTCCACCACCACGTCGGCCTGGGCGGCGAGATCCAGAATGAGTTGGCGCCCTTCCGGCTTGCGCAGGTCAACCGCCAGGCTCTGCTTGCTGCGATTGGCACTGAGGTAGTAGGTGGAGATCCCCGCCGTGGCGGGCGGCATCCAGCTGCGGGTGTCGTCACCCTCCAGGCTCTCGATCTTCCAGACTTCGGCACCGAGATCAGCCAGGGCCATGGTCGACCAGGGCCCTGCCATGATGCGAGTCAGGTCCAGGACCTTGATGCCACTTAGAGCGCTCATCACGAGCTCCTTCTTGTTATTGCAAATGGGCGGTGTAATCGAACTTGACCCAAGCGCGCTCAAATCACAACCGTAGCCACATGTACAACCGTTCGATTATCGAACGCTTTTTTAGGCGCCACTGGTCCCGGTACAGAAACCATCGTTAAGGTGACTACGTCTGTTTCTAGAGCGAATCAACCGAAGCGCCCGTACGGGCTTTCGTTCGCTGATCGGCCCCTACAACAACTACAACGGGAAGCTCCTATGACACCTATTCTCAAGCGCGCCGTGCGCCTGTGCATGCTGAGTATTGCCCTGCCACTTTTCTCCGTCTCTGCCAACGCGGCCGACTGGCCCACCGATACCGTTCGCCTGGTGGTGCCTTACGCACCCGGCGGGACGACGGATGTGCTTTCGCGCAAGGTCGCCGACCTGTTGCAGAAGGAAATCGGCACGGTGGTGGTCGAGAACCGTCCGGGCGCCGGATCGACCATGGCCACCGGGCAGCTGGCTCGAGGAGGCCGCGGCGCCGATCACAACATCCTGATGGCTTCGCCTGGCCACACCATTGGCCCGGTGCTGTACAAAAAGCTGCCGTACGATCCGGTGAAGGACTTTCGCTTCATCCGCAACGTGATCGAGATTCCCAACGTCATGGTGGTGCCGGCGAACAGCCCCTATCAGAACGTCGAGGAATTCATCAAAGCTGCAAAGGACAAGGAGATGACCTTCAGCTCCGCCGGTGTGGGCAGCTCGATCCATATGTCCGGCGAGCTGTTCAAGACCATGACCGGCACCAAGATGACCCATGTGCCCTTCCGCGGTAGCGGCGAAGCCTTGCCTGCTCTGCTGAGCGGTGACGTCGACGTGTCCTTCGAAAACATGCCGACCGTTCTGTCTCACATCAAGTCCGGCAAGTTGCGAGCGTTGGCGGTCACCTCAGCTGAACCTTCACCCTACCTGCCAGGTGTCGAGCCGCTCTCCAAACTCGGAGCCGATCTGGGTCTCGCTGACTTCGTCACCACTGCCTGGTTCGGCCTGATCGCCGACGACAGCATGCCGGATGCGGCCGTGGAGCGACTGCAAAGCGCGCTGGACAAGGTCATTGGCGATCAGGGTTTCCAGGATTTCGTCGCGCAGATCGGTGGCGAAGTTGCCAGCCAGGAAGGCGACGCTTTCCGCGATTATGTCGTGGCAGACGTGGAGCGCTGGCAGGGCGTCGCCGGTCAGGCCGAACTTCAGTAAGGGGTCGCCATGACGCATCCGGAGCGACGCCAGCGGTGGGCCAACGTCAACACGATGCTCGGCGCTTTCTGGCTGCTCGCGGCACTGGTTTTTCTGTTCTATCTGGTGCCGAACCATATCGACGAGGCACCGATGGTCGAGAACCCAATGCAGTCGCCACGCTGGCTGCCGACGGTAGCCGGTTGGCTTATCGCCGCGCTGTCGCTGGCGCTGATTCTTGAAGGATATTTTCGCCCACCGGCGAGACAGGGGACCACCGCCGCGCGCGCTCCGGCACGGCGATGGATACTGATGCTGGCCGGGCTCGCCGCGTATTGGCTGCTGTTCGAGCCGCTGGGTGCAATCCTGGCGGGCATCCTCGGCACGCTGTTGATGTTTGTCGCGCACCCGGTCCGCAAACCCTGGCTTTACCTCCTCGCCATTGGCCTGCCATGGCTGGTGAGCGTTCTCTTCATCCATGTGCTGAACGTCCCGCTGCCCTCGGGCACGCTCTGGGACTGATCACCCCTCATCCGCGAGTGACCGAATGGAAGGTTTTTCCGAAGTTCTGAACCTGTTCCTGAGCGTCGACAACTTCATCGCGATCGGCATTGGGGTATTGATCGGCGTCGTGGTTGGCGCCATTCCCGGGCTGACCGCCACCATGGCGGTAGCTCTGGCGCTTCCCTTCACGTTCAGCCTTGCACCGATAACGGCCATCCTGCTGCTGGTGGGGATCTACAAGGGGGGCATGTACGGCGGCTCGATCACGGCCATTCTGATTCACACACCAGGTTCACCTGCATCGGCGTGCACACTGCTCGACGGGTATCCGCTGACCCAGCAGGGTAAAGGCAAGAAGGCGCTGCAGATGGCCCTGTATTCGTCATGCATCGCCGATGTGCTGTCGAATCTGGCGTTGATCCTGTTCGCGTCATACCTGGCGAAGATCGCTCTCAATTTCGGCCCGCCAGAGTTCTTCTGGCTGATCTGCTTTTCGCTCACCGTAATCGTCTCGATCGCGGGTGACTCGGCCATCAAGGGCCTGATCGCAGCCAGCCTCGGGGTGATCGTCTCGTCCATCGGCATGGATGTGGTGTACGGCAGTCAGCGACTGACCTTCGATAACTACAACCTGATGGACAGGATCTCCTTCGTGCCGCTGCTGATCGGCCTGTTCGCTATACCGGAGGTGCTCGACTTCTACCTGAAAAAGGCCGAGCCGCACATACGCGCGGCCACCAGCGGCGCTGGCCTGACCTTCAAGGAGCTCAAAACCAGCTTGAAGACCATCGTTCGTGGCTCGGTAATTGGCGTGATTATTGGAGCTATTCCCGGTACGGGAGCCACCGCAGCGACCTTCATCTCCTACGGCGAGGCCAAGCGGCGTTCGCCGAATGGGGCCAACTTCGGCAAGGGCGAACTTGAAGGCGTTGCGGCCGCCGAATCGGGCAACAACGGTGTCGCGGGCGCCACGCTGATTCCTCTGTTGTCGCTCGGTATTCCCGGCGACGTGATCACCGCGATCATTCTCGGCGCTTTCATGATCCACGGGCTGACGCCAGGCCCGGTGCTGTTTCAGGAAAACCTCACGCTGATCTATGCGCTGTTCTGCGGAATCATGCTGAGTTCGGCAGTGCTGCTGGTGGTTGGGCAAGGCGTGATCAAGTATTTCTCGCTGGTGGCCGACATCCCGAAGGCGATTCTGCTGCCCATCGTGCTGATGTTCTGCGTTTACGGCGCGTTTGCGGTGAACAACAGCGTGTTCGACATTGGCCTGATGCTGTTCTTCGGTGTGGTGGGTTACGTGTTCAATCGCACTGGATTCGCCACTGCGCCCTTCCTGCTCGGCTTCATCCTCGGACCAATGTTCGAGGACAACCTGCGGCGCACCCTGCTGATCGGCCGCGGCGATCCAATGATCTTTTTCCGCGGGCCGATCACCTGGATCTTCATTGTGCTTACCGCGCTTTCGCTGTTCTTCGCAATTCGGCGCTACTGGCAGGAGCGCATCAAGGTCAATTGAGTTGCGCGGATCAGACCGAACAGCGCGGGACAACGGGCGACAGCGCGCCGCCCTGGCCAATCACTGACGGTTGGCGATTTTCTGCAGGTTCTCATTGATCTTGAACAGCACGATCAGCAGCTCGCACCAGATTCGCGTGCCGATCAGGCCGAACACCAGGATGCCAAGCCCTGACCAGAACCCGCCATACCCGCTGAACATGGAGCCGAGCGCGCCAATGATCACGCTGATCAAGCCTAGCCAGTAAATGAAGATAATGATCTTCGGCGTCAGCATGGAGTCGAAGAAAAAGATGTCTTTCATTGCAAAGTCCTTTTGAGGTGCGCAGGGCAGCGGAAAAGCGCTGCTTGGCGAGTCGGCCTGTCCCTGGCGGATGATGCGGCGAACCGCGGAACGATCAGCTGATCGGCCGCGGATACTAGCAAAATCGGCTCTGTGCGAGCGCACGCGGTTCACCGTTCCGGCCGACACCAGTTATCCTCAGGACCAAGCCCTTCTACGAGAAACCGTGTGTCCGCGCCCCCCAACCCATCACCGAACAATGCCCTTGACCGCCTCTGGCTGACCGAAGCCGTGCGCCTGCGCGAAGAACACGCCGGGCCCCTGGATGATGCCGAAGCCAATCGCCAGGCGCGTGCGCAGGGTGGCGAACTCGCTCAGCTGATCGAACATCGGGCGCTGTGGTTGGCGCGCCGTGACGGGTTGATCGAAGCGCTGCGTCACTGGCGCCAGGGCGCGCGTTTGGCCGGGTTCGCCCTGGTACTGATCGCATTGCTGACCGGTACCGGGCTGGCACTGGCAGCACTGGGCGATGGCGTCAGGCCGGTGAATGTGTTCTGGGCACTGGGCAGCCTGCTCGGCCTGAACCTGTTGACGCTCCTGGGCTGGCTGTTGGGGTTCTTCTTCGCGGGCGATGCCGGCGGTGCGCTGGGGCGGCTGTGGCTCTGGCTCAGTGAAAAGCTCGCCCGGGATGCGCGCGCCGTGCAGTTGGCGCCTGCGCTACTCGCGGTACTCGAGCAACGCCGCCTCGGACGCTGGCTGCTGGGGCTGGGCGTGCACGGCTTATGGCTGGTGGCGATGAGCAGCGCGCTGTTGACCCTGCTGGCGCTGCTCGCAACGCGGCGCTACGGCTTTGTATGGGAAACCACCATTCTTGGCGAAAGCACCTTCATCAGCCTGACCCAGTCGCTCGGCGTGCTGCCGTCGCTGCTGGGCTTCAGCGTGCCGGACATCGAGCAGATCCGCTCCAGCGGGGATCTGGCAAATGGCGTAGAAAGCGCTCGCCAAAGCTGGGCTGGTTGGCTGGTGGGCGTAGTGCTGGTCTACGGGCTGCTGCCACGCTTGCTGCTGGCTTTGTTCTGCTACTTGCGTTGGCAACGCGGACGGGCGCAGCTACGCCTCGATCTTCAACTACCCGCCTACCGCCTGCTACGCGAACGTCTGCAGCCGCCCAGTGAACGCCTCGGCATCAGTGACGCGGCACCGGAACGGCTCCATGCGCCAAGCGCCGGCGCTCAATTGGACGGCAGCGAGGGCGCGGTTCTGGTTGGCATCGAGCTGGACCAGAGTCACCCCTGGCCGCCGAAAGTGCCGAAGGCCGTCGCTGATGCAGGTGTGCTGGACGATCGCGAGCAGCGCCGCCGCCTGTTGGAACAGCTGACCCGTTTTCCGCCGCAGCGCCTGGCAATCGCTTGTGATCCGCGCCGGTCGCCGGACCGCGGTACTTTGGCGTTGATCGGCGAGCTGAGCCGGTGCGCCACTGCAACCCGCGTCTGGCTGCTGCAGCCAACGGCCGGCGAGCCACTGGACAGTTACCGCTTGCAGGACTGGAAGCAGGCACTGGACAGCCTTGGCCTGCTCCACTCCACCAGCGCCCCGCTGACCTGGCTGGAGACCGGCCATGACTGATACGTGCTCTTTATTTCCCGCACGAGCCAACTTGCCGGCGATCAATTCAGCGCGCTTCCACGGCGGATGGCCAGCAAGCTGGCTCCTATACGGCGGACACAGCGGAGAAATAAGCCATGAGCGCGCCCATGAGCTCGCCTTGGTCGGCCACGCCAATGTCGCCAAGACTTCGCTGCTGCGCGCACCTGCTCGGGATGGCTGGCATGACTGAGCACAGGACCTTGCCGGTAGGAGCCAGCTTGCTGGCGATCAAAACCAATGCTTCGCAGCGGGCATCGCCTGCAGGAACTAAGCGTTCCCCTGACTCCAACAAAAAGCAGGTGTTGCTCGCGAGCAACCTGCAGTGCGCCCTGAACCTCGCTAGTCCCCAGACGGAGTCTCGGCAATGAGCGCCCCCCTCAAACTCGCCTTGGTCGGCCACACCAACGTCGGCAAGACCTCGCTTCTACGCACCCTGACCCGGGATGTCAGCTTTGGCGAGGTCTCGCACCGGCCGAGCACTACCCGCCATGTCGAAGGCGCGCGGCTTTCGGTGGACGGCGAACCGCTCCTGGAACTCTACGACACACCCGGCCTGGAGGACGCCATCGCCCTGCTCGATCATCTCGAGCGGATCGAACGGCCCGGCGAGCGCCTTGACGGCCCAGCCCGCACCACCCGCTTTCTCGAAGGCAGCGAGGCGCGACAGCGTTTCGAGCAGGAAGCCAAGGTGCTGCGCCAGCTGCTGGCCAGTGACGCCGGGCTTTATGTGATCGATGCGCGCGAGCCAGTGTTGGCCAAATACAAGGATGAGCTGGCGGTGCTGGCCGGCTGTGGAAAACCATTGCTGCCGGTACTCAACTTCGTCGCCCAGCCAGGCCATCGCGAAGAACAGTGGCGTGAAGCCCTTGCACGCCTCGGCCTGCACGCGTTGGTGCGTTTCGACAGTGTGGCGCCACCGATCGATGGCGAGCGCCGTCTGTATGAAAGCTTGGCGCTGCTGCTGGAACAGTCGCGCCCCAAACTGCAACGTCTGATCGACGATCATGAAGCCCAAGCCTTGGCCCGGCTCAGCGAAGGCAATCGTTTGATCGCCGAACTGCTGGTGGATGTAGCGGCCTGTCGGCGTAGCGTCGCCGCTCAGCCGGAGCTGGAGCGCGGCGCCATTCGTGAACTGCACGACGCCGTCCGTGCCCGTGAGCAGGGCTGTGTCGAAGCCATGCTTCGCGTCTACGGCTTCCGCCCGCAGGACGCCGCTGCTGCCGATTTACCATTGCTCAACGGCCGCTGGGGCGACGACCTGTTCAATCCTGAAACGCTCAAGGAGCTAGGTGTGAAGATCGGCGGCGGGATGGCCGCCGGGGCAGCGGCAGGTGCTGGTGTTGATCTGATGGTCGGCGGTATTACCCTGGGCGCCGCGGCATTGCTCGGCGCCATTGCCGGAGGCGGCGCGCAGACCGCTCGCCACTACGGCAACCGTTTGCTCGGGAAGCTCAAAGGCCAACGGGAACTGACTGTGGATGACGCCGTGCTGCGCTTGCTCGCCGTGCGCCAGCGACAACTGCTGATCGCATTGGCCGCGCGCGGGCACGCCGCGATGGAAGCGATCCGTCTGGATGCGCCCGATGACAAGGCTTGGCGCGAAGGCAAACTGCCTGAAGCACTGCACCGTTGCCGCGCGCATCCTGAATGGTCCTCCTTGAACCCCGGCTCGCGCCTGGAGCAGGCCGAACGGCACCAGCAACTGGCCGAGCTGGTGGCAAGCCTGCAGCGCAGCTAAGCCGTTGCACAGGCGTGACGTACGGAGGGGTGTCGGAACTATCTGGTGGACTCACGCCCACCCTAGCGCTACCGCAAAGTGTTTCCTCCCCTAATTCACGGACGCGCCTGGATGGGCGGTCTGCGCTCTGCTCTCGCCCACGGTCGGCGCCATCGCCCGGCCGAAACGCAAGGTGCCCAGCGTCGCCACCACTATCAACAGGCCGCCGGACCATTGCGTCAGCGTCAATCGCTCCTCCAGCCAGAGCCCGGCGATAAGCGCGCCGAAAAGCGGCTCGGAACCCATCAATAAAGACACCCGCGTTGCGCTGGTGCGGCCGAGCGCCAGATTTTGCACGTAGAGCGCGAACAAGGTCGCGAAGCCCACCAGATAAAGCGCTGCAGCCCAGAACGCCGGACTCTGCGGCAAGGCCGGTAAGCCGCCCGGCAGCGAGAGGCCCAGTACCAGACAACCAGCCGCCACCACCCCACTCTGCACCGCCGTCAGTGCCAATGGTGGAACCTCGCGATCGGCTGTCAGCCGCCGCGTCAGGCAGACCAGAATGGCACGCAGCACTGCTGCGACAATCATCAGCCCGTCGCCGAGGTTGAGTGATATGGCCATCCCACCTGTCAGCAACCAGACGCCAGCAAGCGACATCAAGCATGCGGCGAACAACAGATTGCTCGGGCGCTGGCGCAACATGGCCCACTCCACGAAAGGCGTGAACACTACGCAGAGGCTGATGAGAAAGGCAGCATTGCTGGCCGTCGTGAGCATCACGCCCCAGGTCTCGCAGAGAAAGATGCACAACATCACCAGCCCCAGTGGCAAACCGGGTCGAATCGCCCGCCGCCCATCTCCTCGCAGCTGCGGCACGAGCAGGACGAAGGTCAGGCCAAATCGAATCGCCAGAAAGCCCAGCACCGGATAGAACCATAGCGCCTGCTTGGCCACCGCATAACTGCTACCCCATATGATCGCCACCATCAACAGCATGGCATCGGCCAGCCAGAGGTTGCGTTGTGCCGCATCGCGCCAGTTCTGCATACCTATCACCAACTCGTTAGAGAGCTGATTGTCCGTTGATACCTTGAGGTTGATAATCCGCTGATTAGGCAAAGGACTTGTTCGCTATGAGAACAAATGAAAAGCTCGCCTTGCTGCCTGGCATGGCGGTATTCGTACGCGTAGTGGAGGCTGGAAGTTTTTCCGCCGCCGCCCGGCAGCTCG
Source organism: Stutzerimonas zhaodongensis (assembly GCF_003696365.1). Lineage (GTDB taxonomy): Bacteria > Pseudomonadota > Gammaproteobacteria > Pseudomonadales > Pseudomonadaceae > Stutzerimonas > Stutzerimonas zhaodongensis. Next base: position 324,786 of record NZ_RFFM01000001.1, on the reverse strand, counting down.
GTACTACCGCGTCGGCGGTAAGCCGCCAGGTGGCGAGGCTGGAGCAGGAGCTGTCGTTACGCCTGCTGGAGCGCACCACGCGGCAGCTGCGCCTGAACGAAGCCGGCAGTGAGTTCTACGACCATTGCCGAACAATGCTCGATGCGGCCGATCAAGCGCTGGCCATTGGCGAACGTCTGATGAGCCGACCGAGCGGCCTGGTTCGCCTGAGCGTGCCCAAGGCCTATGGCAAGTTCGTCATCAGTCCGCTGATACCGGATTTCCTGCGCCGTTATGCCGATGTCGACGTGCAACTGCACATCAGCGATCAGAGCCCTGACCTGATAGAGGATGGCTTCGACCTGCTGGTGAAGGTCACCGATCAACCGCCTGAAGGCCTCGCCGGCAAACCGCTTGGGCCGGTACGCCAGCTGCTCTGCGCGAGCCCCCAATATCTGCAACAGCACGGCATGCCGCAGCACCCGCAGGAATTGCTTAGGCACAGCTGCATCTTTCTGGGTGAACACAGTGGCGACAACCGCTGGCATTTCAGCAACGGTGATCAGCACGAAGTAGTGACGGTGCGCGGTCGCTATATCTGCAACCACAGCGAAGCGCGACTGGAAGCGGCGCTGGGGGATGTCGGTATCACGGTGCTGCCGCAATTCACCTCGGCGCAAGCGCTGGCGGAGGGACGCTTGCGCGAAGTGCTGCCGCAGTGGCGCTACACCGGCTCGTATCAGGGTGCGGCCTGGCTGTTGTGGCGACAGAACCAGCACCTGCCGCCCAAGAAGCGGGTGCTGATCGATTACCTCAGCGAGGCGTTGCCAACGAGCTAAGCGCCACGCGTCCTGGGAAGACTAATGCGGCGTTCAGCCTCTAGCGGTACGGTAAGCAGAGCGCCGAGCAGCGATTAATGGTGGGCTTCAGCCCACCAAGGGCAGTATCAGGACCCACCGTTTCCGCAAGAACGATCAGTCGCGCTTGGCGACTTCTTCAGCCATGCGCTTGAGGCCGAGGTGGCGTACGTCGGTCCCGCGCACCAGGTAGATCACCATTTCGGCGATATTGCGTGCGTGATCACCGATACGCTCCAGCGAACGCAGCACCCAGATCACGCTCAGGACGCGGGAAATAGAGCGAGGGTCTTCCATCATGTAGGTAACCAGCTCGCGCAGAGCGGTCTTGTACTCGCGGTCCACGGTCTTGTCGTACTGCGCCACCGACAATGCCAGATCGGCGTCGAAGCGAGCAAAGGCGTCGAGCGCCTCCTGCACCATGCGGCGCACCTGATCACCGATATGACGAACCTCGACGTAGCCGCGTGGCGACTCGCCGTCCTCGCACAGCTCGATGGCACGGCGGGCGATCTTGGTCGCCTCATCACCGATGCGCTCCAGGTCGATGACCGACTTGGAGATGCTGATGATCAAGCGCAAGTCTGATGCAGCCGGCTGACGGCGCGCGAGGATGCGGATGCACTCCTCGTCGATATCGCGCTCCATGTGGTTGATCTGGTCATCCACGTCTCGCACTTGCTGCGCCAGTCCTGAATCGGCCTCGATCAGCGCGGTGACCGCATCGTTGACCTGCTTCTCCACCAGGCCGCCCATGGCCAGGAGGTGACTGCGTACCTCTTCCAGCTCGGCGTTGAACTGTTGAGAGATGTGTTGGGTATGGCTGTCTTTGCTGATCATCGTGTTCGCTCCGAGGAGACTGCCGCTACGCGGCACTGGTGCGCAGCGCACCTGAAAAAAATGGATACCACGCCAACCCGTCTGGGCTTGGGCAGAGTGTGCCAGGCAAGGAGGCGGAACGCAGACAGTACGATTTGTACGGCAAGTTCCGCCGACGCCGCCTGGCGCGCTCTGACATGGCCAGACTAGCCGTAGCGGCCGGTGATGTAGTCTTCCGTCTGCTTCTTGTCCGGATTGGTGAACAGCGTATCGGTATCGCCATACTCGATAAGCTTGCCCATGTACATGAACGCGGTGTAATCGGACACGCGCGCGGCCTGCTGCATGTTGTGGGTCACGATGACGATGGTGTACTTGGCCTTGAGCTCGTAGATCAGCTCCTCGACCTTGAGGGAAGAAATCGGGTCGAGAGCCGAGCTGGGTTCATCGAGCAGCAGAACTTCAGGCTGCACGGCGATGGTCCGGGCGATTACCAGGCGCTGCTGCTGACCACCGGAAAGACCCAGTGCCGACTCGTGCAGACGATCCTTCACTTCCTCCCACAGTGCCGCACCCTTGAGTGCCCATTCGACGGTCTCATCGAGCACGCGCTTTTGCTTGATTCCCTGTATGCGCAGACCGTAAACCACGTTTTCGTAGATGCTCTTTGGAAACGGGTTGGGCTTCTGGAACACCATGCCAACACGACGGCGCAGGTCGGCAACATCCTCGCCCTTGCGGTAGATGTTGGTGCCGTCGAGGTTGATGGCACCTTCGATGCGGCAGCCGTCCACCAGGTCGTTCATGCGGTTGAAGCAGCGCAGCAGGGTCGACTTGCCGCAGCCGGACGGGCCGATGAATGCAGTCACGCGCTGGCGCGGGATGTTCATGCTGACGTTGTAAAGCGCCTGTTTCTCGCCGTAGTAAAGGCTCAGGTCGGGTACTTCGATGGCGACGGGTTCGTTAGCCAGGTTCAGCGCGCGTTTGTCACGACCCAGCGCCGAAATGTCGATGGTATGCGTCTTTGCTTGTGACATGAGATGTCTCCGTATCGCTGGAGGCTAGAAGCCCGGGCTGCGATGGGCTGCCCCGGCCTCCAACGGTGTCTGTCGGCTATTAGTGGTCGAGCGCTTTGTATTTTTCGCGCAGATGGTTACGAATGACGACTGCACTGAGGTTGAGTGTCGCGATGACGATCACCAGCAGCAAAGCGGTCGCATAGACCAGCGGCCGCGCCGCCTCGACGTTGGGGCTCTGGAAGCCGACGTCGAAGATGTGAAAGCCAAGGTGCATGATCTTCTGATCCAGGTGCAGGTAAGGATAGTTACCGTTGAGCGGCAGGCTCGGTGCCAGCTTGACCACGCCGACCAGCATCAGCGGTGCTACTTCGCCAGCGGCCCGTGCCACGGCCAGGATCAGGCCGGTCATCATGGCTGGGCTGGCCATGGGCAATACCACTTTCCACAACGTCTCGGACTTGGTCGCACCGAGCGCCAGCGAACCTTCACGCAGAATCCGCGGAATCCGCGCCAGACCTTCCTCGGTGGCGACGATGACCACCGGCAGGGTCAGAATGGCTAGAGTCAACGATGCCCACATCAGGCCCGGTGTACCGAATACCGGCGCTGGCGCCGCTTCAGGATAAAAGATGCGGTCGAGCGAGCCACCCAGCACGTAGACGAAGAAGCCCAGGCCGAACACACCGTAGACGATCGAGGGGACGCCAGCGAGGTTGTTGACGGCAATGCGGATGATGCGGGTGAGCACGCCCTGTTTGGCGTATTCGCGCAGGTATACCGCCGCAATGACGCCAAACGGGGTGACGATGATCGCCATGATGATGGTCATCAAGACGGTACCGAAGATCGCCGGAAAAATACCGCCTTCGGTATTCGCCTCACGCGGCTCGTCGCTGACGAACTCCCATACCTTGGCGAAATAAAAGCCCATCTTGTCCATTGTCGACATGGCATTAGGACGGTAGGCACGCACGATCTTGCCGAGGGTGATTTCCTTTTCCTGGCCATCCATGGTGCGCATGGTGATGCTGTCGCGATTGACGCTTTGATAAAGCGACGTCAGCTCGCCCTCCAGCGCCTTGTATTCGGCGTCCCACTGGGCACGCTCGGCGTCCAGATCGGCCTGAGCTGCGGCATCGAGCTGGTCGTTCAGTTCCAGTTTGCGAGTCTTCAAACGCAACCGTTCGAGACCATGGTTGATCCGGCCAATGTCGACCTTTTCCAAGCGCGACAGCTGTGCATGCAATTGGTCGATACGGCTGATTCGTTTCTGCAGTTCATCCCAGGCAGCATCACCCTCGGCGACCAGTTGCCCGTTTTCCTTGACGTTCAGCAGCTCGCCATAGAAGTTGCCCCACTCGCGACGCTCCAGCGCGACCAGATCAACCGGCCTGCGAGGGTTGCTCAGCCATTCGCCGATCACCCAGGAGAAGTCCGCGCCATAGACCTCGCGGTTACCCACCTTGAGCAGCTCGCGGGTCATGAACTCGCCGCCTTCGACGTCCACCGGCAACCCACTGGCTGCCAGACGCGCACGCGGCACCTCTTCGGCTTGCACGATCTCGCCAGCCATCACCCGCGGCTCGGCACCGGGAATCCGGTAGTCGCTGACGATCACATCAGCCGGCCAGAAGTGTTCGAGGCCGCGTACGGCGATCACCGCCAGCAGGCCGAGGGTCATGATGACGGCGATGGACACGGCGCCGGCGTTCATCCAGATCCAGGGTGTGCCGCTCTTGATCCAGGTTTTCAGCGAATCCTTTTTCACGGATCGATACCTTTGTCGAAATCTTTCTTAGCCACAATCGGCTGCGTCGGTGCCCTAAGGCGTGGCTCGTGTTACAGGCTGGCGTACTTGCGACGCAGGCGCTGGCGGATCAGCTCGGCCAGGGTGTTCATGACGAAGGTGAATATCAGTAGCACCATCGCCGCCAGGAACAGGACGCGGTAGTGCGTGCTGCCCACTTCTGACTCAGGCATTTCAACCGCTACGTTGGCCGCCAGGGTGCGCATGCCTTCGAAGATGTTGGCTTCCATGATCGGCGTGTTACCGGTGGCCATCAGCACGATCATGGTCTCGCCCACGGCGCGGCCCATGCCGATCATCAGCGCGGAGAAAATGCCCGGACTGGCCGTCAGCAGCACCACGCGCGTCAGCGTCTGCCATGGCGTAGCACCAAGGGCAAGCGAACCCAGTGTCAGGCTGCGCGGCACGCTGAATACGGCGTCTTCTGCAATCGAGTAGATGGTCGGGATCACGGCGAAGCCCATCGCCAGCCCGATGACCAGGGCATTGCGCTGATCGAAGGGGATACCCATTTCATTGGATAGCCACAGACGCATGTCGCCGCCAAAGAACCAGTTCTCCAGGTAGCCGCTGACTGCCAGCGAGCCCCAGCCCACGAACAGGATCACAGGGATCAGCAACACCGCTTCCCAGCCATCCGGGACGCTCAGGCGCAAACCTTCGGGCAGTCGGCTCCAGATCCAGCTGGCCAGCAGAATGCCTACCGGCATCAGCAGCAAGAGGCTGAAAATGCCCGGCAGGTGGTTCTCCAGATAAGGAGCGAGGAACAGTCCGGCGAAGAAGCCCAGGATTACCGTCGGCAGGGCTTCCATCAGTTCGATGACCGGTTTGACCTTGCGGCGCAGCGCCGGAGCCATGAAATACGCGGTGTAGAACGCAGCGCAGATGGCCAGCGGGGCCGCCAGCAGCATCGCGTAGAAGGCGGCTTTCAGCGTACCGAACGCCAGTGGCGAAAGGCTCAGCTTGGGTTCGAAGTCACCGGTCGCAGAAGTCGACTGCCAGATGTAGTCAGGCTCTGGATAGCTTTCGTACCAGACCTTGCCCCAGAGTGCGCTCCAGGAAATCTCCGGGTGCGGGTTGTCGATGACGAAGCGTTGCAGCTGATCGCCCGCTTCAACCAGCAGACGGGTCGCTCGCGGCGACATGGCGGCGACCGCCGCGCCCTCTGCGACCTGCTCGGTCAGCAGTGTGCGATGCGCGGTGCTGTGGAAAATGCCCAAGGTGCCGGCGCTATCGAGGGCGAGAAAGCCCTTGCGACGCTCTTCCGGAATGATCTGGCTGATCGCTTGGCCGTCGAGCTTGAAGTTACGCACATTTTTCAGCTCGGCCTGGCCGTCGTTGCCGCGAACCATGAACCACTGGCCAATGCCGCCGGCCGAGTCGCCGACCATCAGCGAGATGCCGCCAAGCAACGAGGCAACCGTGGTGATTTCGCCTTTGCCTGCGAGCAGTTTGTAGCGACCGTTGAGCTGCTTGCGACGCAGGTCGAAGACATCGACGCTGGCACGGCCACTCACCGCGAACATCCACATGTGGCGTGGATCGATGCGCAGCGCCTTGATCGGCTCGGAGAGCTGCGGAAGCTCCATGCGCTCCTCTTCCAGAGTGACTTCGCCGGTCAGCAGGTTCTCGCTCGACGCGATCTTCAAGGCATGCAGCGCGCCGTCGGTTGCGCCGGCGACCATCAGGGTCTTGCCGTTGAGGCTGATGGCTGCGTGCTGAACGGGACGCCCTTGCGGGTCCAGGTTCAGCGGCTGTTCGCCGAACGGGTAGTCCAGCTGCGGCGTGATGGTTTTCTTGCCTTCGGGGTAGGTGACCTTGTAGTTGTGCTCCAGGACCATAACCTGGCCATTGTCCAGGCCGATAACGATTCTGCGGTTGCCGGGCGTGTCCTGCCCCACCGATACGATGCGGCTATCGGCCGGCAATGGCAGCTCTACGGTGCGCAGAGACTCTCCCGTCCTGAGGCTGAAGAAGCGAACCATGCCGTCATCGCCGAGGCGCAAGGCGACTTGGTTCTGCTCTTCCACCGCTAGTAACAGCGGCTCACCGGAAGTGGCTAACCAGGCTGGCTGCTGGGCTTCACGCGCTTCCAGTTCGGCGCCCTGGAACATGGGCGTAACGACTTGGGCGAGATAGAAGAAAATCAGGCAGATCGCGCCTAGCACGGCGAGGCCGCCGATGGAGACGTACCAACGCGCCAGGTTGTCTTTCAGCGCGCGGATGCGGCGCTTGCGTTGCAGCGCCGGGGTATTGAAGTCCAGCCGTTGCACATCGGAATTCGCGCTCATGGTCTCGATATCGTTCATGCGAAGGTCCTGGCCGCTCAGGCCGTTTAAAACCGAACTGCTGCGCCGTAGTGGCGCGAGTCGTTTCCAGGCTTGATGGCCGGTCGGGCGCCTAATTTAATGCAGCTGTGTGACAGAAAAATTACAGAGGGGTGACACGACGACGCCCACCAGCGCGCATGGCGTGGCGGGCGTCTCTAGTCAGCTCGCGGCAGGCGCCGCGAGGCTGCCATTAAGGTCTTAGTTCAGACCCAGCTCTTGCATGGTCTTGTCGACCACTTTCTTCGGCAGCGGGATGTAGCCGTCCTTGACCACGACTTCCTGACCCTGCTTGGAAAGCACCAGCTTCATGAACTCGGCGTCGATGGGGCTCAGCGGCTTGTTCGGCGCCTTGTTGACGTAGACGTAGAAGAAGCGCGACAGCGGGAACTTGCCAGCCAGAGCGTTCTCTTCGTTGGCTTCGAAGGCTTCGCCGCCTTTCGACAGAGGAACGGCGCGTACGCTGGAAGTCTTGTAACCGATACCCGAGTAACCGATAGCGTTCAGGGTGCTGGAGATCGACTGCACCACCGACGCGGAGCCTGGCTGCTCGTTCACGTTGGACTTGAAGTCACCTTTACACAGGGCTTCTTCCTTGAAGTAACCGTAGGTGCCGGACACCGAGTTACGACCGAACAGCTGAATCGGCTTGCCAGCCCACTCGCCAGTCAGACCAACGTCACCCCAGGTCTTGATGTCCTGCTCGCCGCCACACAGACGGGTGCTGGAGAAGATTGCGTCAACCTGTTCGATGTCCAGGCTCTTGATCGGGTTGTCCTTGTGCACGAACACGGCCAGGGCGTCGATGGCAACCGGGACCGCAGTCGGCTTATAGCCATACTTTTCTTCGAAGGCCTGGATTTCGTTGTCCTTCATCGGGCGGCTCATTGGGCCCATGTTGGACGTGCCTTCAGTCAGAGCCGGCGGTGCGGTCGAAGAACCGGCTGCCTGGATCTGAATATTGACGTTGGGGTAGCTACGCTTGAAGTCTTCGGCCCACAGGGTCATCAGGTTGGCCAGGGAGTCGGAACCGACACTGGACAGGTTGCCGGAAACGCCGGAGGTCTTCTCATAGCTCGGCAGAGCCGGGTCAACCGCGGCAACTGCGTTAGCAGCGCCAACACCAGCGGCAACAAAGGTCAGGGCCGCCATCAAACGATTCAGTTTCATTCCATGCTCCTAGCAAGGGGTGTGTCAGTGTTTGGAACGGGGGCCATTGTCTGCAGGCCGTGTGAATACTCTATGAAGGGAATATGACAATAAGGTGACGATGCTGACTTTAGGCCAGCTTTGTCGCTGACAGCCCATACAGCCGCTATACTCGGCCCGCCCCGCACTACTGCGGGCTTTTCGCGCCAAAACAACAAACGCGCCGCGGGTCCAACCAATGAAAGAATTTGAACAGGAAGATCCAATCCCCCAGGGCGACCTGGCTTTGCAGCTGACCGCGCTGCCGCGCGAGACCAACGGTTTCGGCGACATTTTCGGGGGTTGGCTGGTCTCGCAGATGGATTTGGCTGGCACTGCTATGGCCAGTCGTGTGGCTGCCGGTCGAGTCGCTACCGTGTCCATCGATCGAATGGCCTTCATGGTCCCGGTGCCGGTGGGGGCGCAGCTTTCCTTCTATACGCAGACATTGGATGTCGGGCGCAGCTCGATCCGGATGCTGGTAGAAGTGTGGAGCGATGAGCCATTGACCAGTGAGTGGCGAAAGGTCACCGAAGCAGTGTTCGTCTTCGTCGCCATCGACGGCAGCGGTCGCACACGCCCGGTGACGCCTCGCCGCTAGGAGTGGCCCTGCTGCGCCGAATCAGCTCATCAGATAGCGATTCTTGCCAGCCTGCTTGGCGCCGTACAAGGCAGCATCAGCGGCTTGATATAGCTGCTCTGCAGTCTGTCCTGGCTTCCAGACCGCAATACCAATACTCGTTGTGGCGAACGCACCCTGGGGAGACGCTGGATGCGGCATGGCTCGCTCGGCCAGCGCCGACAAGATCTGCCCCGCTATCGCCTGCGCCGACCTGGCATCGCAGTTATGCAATAGCAAGGCGAACTCCTCTCCGCCAACGCGCGCAGCCAGATCCATCGGCCGCCGGGAAAAGCTGCCCAGCAAGTCGCTGAAATTGCGGATCAGTGCATCGCCAGCCGGGTGGCCAAGGTTGTCGTTGTAAGCCTTGAAGTTGTCGAGATCGAGCAACAAAAGAGCCAGCGGCTGATGGTCCCGACGCGCCTGCAACATGACCTGTTTCAGCGCGGTGTCGAAGCTGCGCCGGTTGGCCAGCCCCGTCATCGAGTCGTGCTGCGCAACCCAACCGAGTAGCTTGCGCACAAGGAACTGCTCGCGTTGCGAGTATTCATGGATGTAGCGACTGATCGCTCCGATAACCAGCAACAGCACGTAGTAGCTGACCGAAATCCAGTGAACCTGCATTTCATTGGAAGGCAGGATCAAAGCGGCCATCATAACGTCGAAGAGCACGATCGCCGCCGCGCTCGCCAGCGCTCGCCAGAAGGTTATCCCGAGAAAAAAGAACGAGCATACGATCAACAGCCCGGCGCCGTAGCGGAAGGCCAGTTCCGGCTGCAGGATCTCGTATTGGATGTCTATCCGCGCTGCGATGGTCCCCACCAGCACCAGTAAGACTGGAAACAACCGGTTGGCGATCAGCCGGATCCGGCGGTGAAAGAGCGTCATGATCAGTATTGCGACGCCTGGGGCCATCTGCAGCACGCGCAATAGCGTCAATTCACGCAGCCACTGCGGCTCGGAGTGGGCGAACAGCCGGCGTTCAACGTACAGATAGCCACCGACCACTAGCAACAGCAGGCATGCGCCCATCAACTGCGCCAGCCTTGCCTGATAACCCAGATAGCGCCGAAACTCGCGCTCCAGCTCAGGGGCAAAGAGCAATCGGCGAAACCCCGCGAGCAGCTGCCTGCCATAGGGCGTGTCCCGAAAATCTTCGGCAGACTGGTGTTCTAGGGAAAGCATCGCAATAGCTCATGTTCGGGCGGGACGATGATATCACTTGGACATCATTGCGCTTGACTTCCCGATGAACGTGCTCTTCCCATCCGCGCCAAGCTAAATAGGCAACCTGCAACCCTTGCCGCCGTCGATTGGACGCTCCACTATCTGAAAACCTGCACTGTTGGATGTATCCGCGTGACTGCCCTTCTTCTTGCCCTGTGGCCGCTGTTCGCACTCATTGTCGCGGGTTACTTCCTGCGCCTGCGCGCTTTTCCCAGCGAGGAATTCTGGCCGGGCGCAGAACGCATCAACTATTTCGTGTTGTTTCCGGCACTGCTGTTCAGCAGTCTCGCTACCGCACCGCTGGACAATCCAGCCCTCCCCCGCCTGGCTGCCGCGGTGATGATGGGGCTCGGCGTCGCCTGGGGCGTGTTGTTGATCATGAAGCGGCTACGCGGCTGGCCTGCCGCCCGTTTTGGCGCCTTCGCCCAAGGCGGGCTGCGGTTCAACACCTATCTGGGGCTCGCTGCGGTTGGCAGCCTGTTCGGCAAGGAGGGATTGGCGCTGGCTGCACTGATGCTCGCGTTGATGGTGCCCACGGTTAATGTGATGTCCGTATGGGCGCTGACAGCCGAGCGCGGCGTCAGCGTACGCTCTTTGCTACTGCCGATATTGAAGAACCCTCTGATCCTCGCGTGCCTGACCGGCGCCCTGGTCAATTTCTCGGGTCTGGGTCTGCCCGGCGGTACGGATCGCCTGTTGAACCTGCTCGCGGCTGCGAGCCTGCCGCTGGGCCTGCTCTGTGTCGGCGCCGCGTTGAAGCCAAAGCAGCTCGGTGGAGAAATCCCTGCACTCGGCTGGAACAGCGCGCTGCGCCTGCTGGCGGTTCCGCTACTGGCCTATGCGGTGGCTCGACTGCTCCACTTGCCGTCGATGGAAACGACCATCATCGTGCTGTTCTTCGCCCTGCCCACCGCGCCCACTGCTTATGTGCTGACCCGTCAGCTCGGCGGCGACAGCCATCTCATGGCCGGCATCATCACCCTGCAAACACTGCTCGCCGCCGCCAGCCTGCCGCTGGTACTCACGCTGCTCAACGGCTGATCAGCGCGCGACCTGACCGCGAAGCAGGCGCAGCAGCACAACGGCCATACCCAGTCCGAACGCGCCAAGCGCCAACAGTGGGCCGAGGTATCCAATGGCATCCTGCAGCCATCCGAGCACCTGTTGCAGCACAGCGGTACGTCGTGAGGTCTGGGCTGCAACGTAAGCGCCGCGCACCCAGACCTCGTAGGCTGAATGCAGCGGGATCAATGTCATCGGCAGCAGGATGAGACAAAGCCAGTAACCTGCCCGACGATACGACCCAAGCAACCCCCACGGCATATAGGCAGCAAGGATGAGCTTGAAAAAGCAAAAGCTGTAATACCCGGCCATCCCTAGCGCGAAAACGCTGGCGAATGAGGGGTCGACCCACAGCTCACGCAGTACGAGGCCAATCAGCAACAGGCTCAGCAGGGCCCAGCTCACCAGAAAGGTTTTCTTCATCACGTGTTCCGTATCGCCTCGACGAGCGATCATCGGACCAGAAAACCGCCGCTCGTACATGCAACCGCGTCACGAAACACCCCGTGATGAGCCGCGATCATGTCGGCTTCGCGCAGCAGTGCACGATCAGAACAAGCTGAGCTGATCACCCGCCGGCTCGCTCGCCGGCTTTGGCATGGTGCGGACTTCGACGCTGCCCTTTGCTTCGTCCGCGCCCAGCCGCTCGGCCAGCCCAGCCGCCCGTTCGGCACGAGTAACGACCGCCTCGGCCAGCCGCGCCGGCAAAGCCCATATCTCGACCTTGCGCTTGGCGCGGGTGATGCCGGTATAGAACAGCGAGCGCGTCAACAGGGGGCTGGGCTGTTCGGGGAGCGCCAGCAGCACCTCGGTGAATTCCGAGCCCTGGCTCTTGTGCACAGTCATGGCGAAGGCGCTGTCGTGGCTCGGCAATCGCGCCGGTGCGAAGCCGCGATAACCGTCGTCGCCCTCGAAGAACACGCGCAGTCCCTGCTCGGTTTTCAGGCACAGGCCGATGTCACCGTTGAACAGGCCCAGCGCGTAGTCATTCTGCCGGACCATCACCGCGCGGCCGGGATACCAGCGCTCGCGGGCCGGCACGCCGAGGCGGCGCTTGAAACGTGCCTCCAGCGCTTCGTTGATGCCGGTGAGCCCAAAGGCGCCTTCGCGCTGGGCAGTCAGCGCGCGAAAGCCGTTGAAAGCCTCGAAGGCAGCGGATGGATCAGCCTGGCGTGCGGCCTGCAGATAGGGCGAATAGCCCTGCTCCAGTCGCTCGATCAGTGCGGCGGGGCTGGGCGTCTCATTCCAGGCGAGATCCGCACGGCCTTCCTGCAGCAACGCGACGGTGCCCTTGGCATCGCCGGCGTTGATCCGCCGCGCCAGCTCGCCGATGCCGCTGTCACCGGCGAATCGGTGGCTGTGGGTCAGGAGCACCACCGCATCACCCAGGCGCGAACGGGGCGTCTCGACCGGTACATGCTGCCCGGTAATGCGTTGCAGATCGGCCGCTGCCTGGGTATCGAAACCGCGACCCTCACAAAGCTCGGCGAAGACCGCTCCTGCTTCAACCGCCGCCAATTGGTCCTTGTCGCCTAGCAGAATCAACCTCGCCTTCGGCGGCAGCGCTGCGACCAGCTTGGCCATCAACGCCAAATCGACCATCGACGCCTCGTCTACCACCAGCACGTCCAGCGCCAGGGGTTTGGCTGCATCGTGGCGCACCTTGGGACTGTCGCCGCGACTGCCAAGCAGGCGGTGCAGTGTGCGCGCCTCGTCGGGCAGGGCTGCTTTTACTGCATCGCTGACCGGCAGCTCGGCCTTGGCGTTGCGGATCGCTTCGGCCATGCGCGCGGCGGCCTTGCCGGTGGGCGCGGCGAGGCCGATGGCCAGGCGCTCGCCGCCTGGCTGTTCCAGCAGCGCTGCCAGCAGGCGCACCACGGTGGTGGTTTTACCGGTACCGGGGCCGCCGGAAATCACCGCCAGGCGCCGGCGTACCGCCTGCGCGGCGGCCAACCGCTGCCAATCGGGGCTTTGCCGGTTGAAAGCGAATAGCCGGGCCAGGCTGTCGCTCAATTGTCTTTCGTCCACGGCTGGCGCATCCGCCGCGCGCGCAAGCAGCTGTTCGGCCAGCTGCTCTTCGTACGCCTGGTATCGGGCGAGGTAGAGCCGGTCGCCATCCAGGATCAAGGGTGCGTATTCGCCGCGTGCGCCGATCAGGGGCGACGCCTCCAGTTGTGCGCGCCAGGTTGCGAGCGCTGGCAGGCTGAGGTCGACCTCAGCCCAGGGGCGCTTGCCGGCCAGGCGTTCGAGCGGCAGACAGACGTCTCCGGACGCCAGGGCTTCACAGCAAAGCGCGGCGGCCAGCAGGACCATATCAGGCGTCTCAGGCTCGAGGCGCTGCAGGCTGGCGATGAAGGCACGCTCCAGTGGCCCTAACGGAAGCTCGAATAGATCCGTCATAGTTGCGACCTCGATCCAGCAGAAACCCGCTTGCTGGCAGTACTTATTCCGGCGCCCTGGATCGCCAGCATGCTGGCTCCTATAAGAGCAGCAGGTCGCAGCGAATGAACTGGCAGAAGCGCTGGCGACTGCCTCTGAAGATATGGCGACAACACTTGTACGGCCGTAGGAGCCAGCTTGCTGGCGATGCTTTTATAACGCGCCCGGATCGCCAGCAAGCTGACTCCTACACAAGCGGGTAATCGCCCTTCGCGAGATAGGGCTCCTGCAAATATGAGGCGCATCATCGTTCCTCCTCGAACAACCGATCCAGCGCATCGAGAAGCGCGTCGCGCGGGCGGGCGAAGTAGACGCCGGCGTCGGGCATGCCTCGCAGGAACAGGTAGAAGGCGCCGCCCAGCTGATCGTCGCGGAAATCAGCCAGACGCTGACGCAGAAAGCGGCGCAGCGCTACCAGATAGATCAGGTATTGCAGGTAATAGTGCTCGCCCGCCAATGCTTGCAGCAGCCGCTCACCGCCGTAGTAGCTCGCATCAGGCCCTAGCCAATTGGACTTGTAGTCCGCGATGTACCAACGGCCATCGTGCTCGAAGGTCAGGTCGATAAAACCCTTGAGAAAGCCCTTGAGGCTGTCGAATTCAAGCCGCGACGCTGCCTCGCGCAGCGGAGCGGCGAGGCCGTAGTCAGGGTCTGTCAGCAGAGTACGCAACCGCGTCACATCGAGTTCCTGCACCGGGAAGGTGAAGCCCAGCTCGGGCAGCCGCCGTGCAGATTGCAGGCGGGCAAGCGTCAGGCCGGCGCCGTCCAGGTCAGTCTCCAGCACGCCCTGTAAATGGGTCGTGGCGATGTCCTTCCATTCCAGCGGCAAGCCATAAGCCTGCAGTGCCGGCTCGACCAGCTCCGGCAGATCGCCTTTTCCCCGTGCCCAATCTTCAAGAATCGCGTGCAGGCAAGTTCCGGCCCGTGCGCCGCGGGGAAAGGCGAAGAACCCGCTGCCCGGCTCGCCGGCATCGGGGATCGCCAGAGCGTCACGGTCCGGCGCCTCCATGTGCATGCCGGCGGCGAGCCCCGAAAAGCTGCCGATTCGCCAGGCGCTGTAAAGGGTTCGATTGAGCTGTGACAATGATCCCGGCGGCGCCGCGCGACCGGGTCCCTGAGCGTTGGCTTCGCGGGTCTCCAGCGGCAGGCAGGCGATGCTCCCCTTGCCTTCCTCGACCAGACGCTCGACGGCAAGGCGCAGGCTTGCGCCATTGAGGTCAGCCAGATGATTGCCCAGTTCGGTAAGCGGTTGCTCGCCTGGAAGTCCACGACCGTGCAGCAGCCAGGCCAGGGCGCTGCTGTGCAGGCCTTCATCGGCCAGACTGCCATCTTTCTTTGGTTTGCACAGATTGACCGGCCCCCAGTGCAGCCAGAGCCGGTCACGTGCGCGGGTCAGTGCGACGTAGGCCAGGCGCAGTTGCTCGGCGAAAACTTCCTCCCGGGCGCGTTCGAGGTTGTCTTGCAGCGCGTCGCTGCCCAGGTCCAGCAGCGGCTGGCCATCGGCGTCGTGGCAACGGGCGCTGTCGCGGTTCTTGCCGAGCAGTTTGCCGTCCCACAGGAAGGGGCAGAACACCAGCGGATATTCCAGGCCCTTGCTGGTGTGGATGGTGACGATCTGCACCCGTTCGGCATCGCTTTCCAGGCGCAGCAGCGCTTCCTCGCCCGCGCCTTCGCTGCCGCGCTGGGCATTGAACCAGGCCAGCAGCGGCTCCAGCCCCGGGCGCAGCAGGCTTTCAGCTTGCAGCAATTCGCCAAGGTGCAGCAGATTGGTCAGCCGACGCTCCCCGTCGACACGCGCCAGCAGCCGCTCGGCTACGGCCTGCTCGTCTAGCCAGGCACGGAATACACGCATGAAGCCCTGCTGCTGCCAGAGTTGGTGATAGCGCTCTGCGGCTTCGCGCTCGGCATCCCACTGCTGCTGATCGTCCTGACAGCGGGCAAGATCGGCGGCGCTGCGGCCCAGCAGGCGCGTGGCCAGGGCGTAACGCAGCAGCCCTTCGCGCCCCGGCTCGGCGTAGGCGGCGAGCACCGCCGCGAGCTCCGTGGCCTCCTCGCTGCGCCATACACTGTCGCGCCCACGGCGAACGCTGGGCACGCCGCGGGCAGACAGCTCATCAGCGATCATTCCGGCCTGGCGATGGTTGGCCACCAGCACGGCGATATCGCCACCTTTCAGCGCGGTAAACGCGCCGTCCTTGTCGAAGCCTGCACGCCCTTCACCGGCGCCCGCCAGTTGCAGGGCAATGCGCCGTGCGGTGTCGCTCACCGCCAGCTGCGCGGCCTCGCCTTTGCCCAGCGGATCGTCGCCCAGCCACACGAGCGACAGTGGCGCGGCTTCGCCCTCCTCCACCAGGCGCAGCTTGGCCCGCGGCTTCTCGGCGGCGCCCACCGGCGGGTACTGCAGATCGCGTTGCGCAAACGGCTGCGGATGCTTGAACAGCTGGTTGAGCGCGGCGATCAGCTCAGGCGTGGAGCGGTAGTTGGTCGGCAGGTTGAAGGGTTCGCGATCAGCCTGCTGCTTGGCGGTCATGTAGGTCGCCAAATCCGCGCCACGGAAGGCATAGATCGCCTGCTTGGGGTCACCTACGAAGCACAGCGAAGCCTCGCTTGTCTTGGCATAGATGCGGTTGAAGATGGCGTACTGGATCGGGTCGGTGTCCTGAAACTCGTCGATCAGCGCCAGCGGATAGGTCGCGCGCAACGAGGCCGCCAGGTCATCGCCGACTGGGCCCTGCAAAGCCAGATCCAGGCGATTGAGCAGATCGTCGAAGGCAAGCAGCCGCTGCGCCGCCTTGCGCTCCGGCAGCTCGCGGTTGAGCCTCTCGAGCAGCGCCACCTGAAGGGCGATCAGCCGCTGCTTGCCGGCGGGCAGTGCGTCGGCCACCTGATCGGCCAGCTCGTCCAGTGCATGGGCCAGCTCGCACACGGGCGCGTCGAAGCCTTTTTTGCAAGCCTTGCTCAGGGCGCGCACGCCGAACTTGGCCGCACCCTCGGGCAGGTCGAACATCACCGCCGGGTCGGCAAAGTAGGCGTCCAGTTCAACCTGCCATGGTGTGAACTTGATGCCCTTGTGAGTGCTCTGGTTCAGCCCGCCATGGGCTACCAGCTCAGCGACCCAGGCCTTGCCGGCCTCTTGCCAGAGCGCCGCGGCGCGCTGCCAGGCTGCCTCGACAGAGCGCAGGTCCGTTGGCACCGGCAAGTCCTGAGGTTCCACGCGCAAGTAAGGCTTGCCCAAGTGACTGCGCAACCGCTGGCGCAGCCACACCGGCGTGATCCGGCTCTTGGCGAGGAAACGCGCCCAGGCCGGATCGGCATCGGCCAGTTCGCTGCGCCAGGCATCAGCAAGCAGCGCGTCGATGATCTCGCGGTCATCGGCGGTCAGCTCGCTGTCGAAGTCGCCGCCGGCCTCGAAGGCCGCGTCCTGCAGGGCACGCTGGCAGAAGCCGTGGATGGTGAAGATCGCCGCCTCGTCGAACCCGTGCACCGCCAGCAACAGGCGCCGCCGCGAGGCGTCGTCCGGATAGCGGGCGTGCAGGCGATTGAGGAAGTCATCGCTGCTCGGCGTGCCCTCATAAACCGCCAGCAGATCGGCCAGCCGCGCGCGGATGCGCTCGCGCAGCTCGGCGGTGGCGGCGGTGGTGTAGGTGACCACCAGAATCTGCCCCACCGAGAGCTGGCGCTCCAGCAGCAGACGCGCATAGAGCGCGGTGAGCGTCCAGGTCTTGCCGGTGCCGGCGCTGGCTTCGATCAGCGAGCGGCCGTCGAAGGGGGAGTCGAGGAGGTCGAGTTTCATTCTTCCTGCTCCTCATCGGCCAGGGCATCCAGGGCCGGGCCGATCAGCTGTTCCGCCAGAATTTCGAACCGCTCGTCCAGCGGATCGCGATCACGGAAGGCCAAGGCGTTCCAGGGGTCTTCAGCTTCGGCGGCAATGGGGCTGAACTCGGCACCAAGCCAAGCTTCGCGGGCACGCTTGCGGGCGCAGTCGAGCGGCTCGCTACCACGGGCCGGCTTGCGGTAGCCCTTGGCAAACGCATGGCTGCTACGCGGCAACAACGGCAGCGGCTCCCGAATCGCACAGCGATAGGCCGCCAGCCAGGGCTCCAGCAGCTCGGCGGCGTTGGCCAGCGGTCCAAGCTGCCAGTCGCCGGCTGGCGAAAGCATCAGGCTGTTGCGCTCGATTCCGGGCGTGGCGGACAGATTGAGCAGCAGATGGCGCAGCCAGAACGGCGGCAGGTCCCACTCCCCCAAGCGGCCGAGCTTCCAGCCGAACAGGCCGGCCGGGGTCACGCCGTCGAGCCAGCCATGCACGCGTACACCGGCCAGGGTGATATCCACCGGCAGCGGCTCGGGCACCGCGTCCGGGCGCAGTTCGAACAGGCGCGGCGCAAAGGCACGGACCGGGCCGCGCAACTTGCCCCACAGCGCCTGGCCCAGCTCACCGGTGGGGAGCCAACCCGCTGCACAGGCCATGCGGCGCTCTTCTTCGTCACTCCAGCCATGTTCCATGGCCTGCAGCGACAGGCGGCGCAGGCCGTTCCAGGCCGGCATCTCCAGATCGAACGGCTCGTCACTGGCGAGCGTTTCCTGATCATCGGCCAGCCGCAGGCCCAGGCGCTGTTCAAGCAGGAAGCGCGCCGGGTGCCGGAAGCATTGCAATAGCTGCGAGGGCTCAATGGTCAGCCAGGCCTCGTCGGGTTCGGCGAGCAGGCTTGCGAAGGGTTGCGCCTGTGTATGGGGTGGCTCGGCGAGGCGCTGGGCGGCGCGGAACCAGGGCAGCGAAAAGCCGGCGCAGGGCGCTTCGCCGAAATTACGCGGCGAGAACGGCTGCAGCGGGTGGGCAATGAGGATCTTCTGGCTGACCGGCCGCGCGCCATCGGCCAGCACGGCGGTCATGTCCACCGCCTCGAGCACCTCGCTGAGCAGCACCGACGGTGGCAGCACGGCATTGTCCCGCGGGTCGCGGCCGACATAGGACAGGTACAACGCCTCGCGCGCAGAGAGCAGCGTCTCCAGCAGCAGGTAGCGGTCGTCGAGGCGCCGCGCACGGTCGCCACGGCGCGGGTGGCGGCCGATCAGATCGAAGCCCGACGGCGGTGTGCGCCGCGGGAAGGCGCCATCGTCCAGCCCTAGCAGACAGACCACTCGGAACGGCAGGCTGCGCATCGGCACCATGGTGCAGAAGGTCACCGCACCGGTGAGAAAGCCCGAGGCGCCGCTGCCCTGCTGCAGCGCGGCGCTGAGCTGCTGGTGCAC
The DNA here is from genome assembly GCF_003696365.1 of Stutzerimonas zhaodongensis. GTDB lineage: Bacteria > Pseudomonadota > Gammaproteobacteria > Pseudomonadales > Pseudomonadaceae > Stutzerimonas > Stutzerimonas zhaodongensis. The sequence continues at coordinate 306,190 of NZ_RFFM01000001.1, read as the reverse complement.
CAGCTCCAGCTCGATGGGGCGGGTGAGATCGGCGGCCTGGGCCTGATCGCGCAGCGAGGCACAGGCCTGGGAGAGCAGTAGCAGCGTCTCGCCGGCCTCGCGCTCGTCGAACAGCGTATCGATCAGCACTTGCAGGTCGTCCGCCCATTCGCCCAACGGACGCGGCCGCGCCAGCTGGTCGGCCAGTGTGCCGAGACGTTCGACGAACTCCACAAGTCGTCCCAGCAATTGCCCACGGGCCCCTTCCAGAGCATCCAGAGGCCAGTAGTCGCCGAGCAGCGGCGCGTTGTCCCCGGCCAACTGCGGCGGTGCAGCAAACCCCAGCATCAGCCGATCCAGCCCCTGGCGCCAGGTAAAGGCCGATTCGTCCGGCAGCCCCAGGCGAACGCGCTGGCTACCGTCGCGCCCCCAACGCACGCCGGCCTCGCGCAGCCAGTCGCGTAGCAGCGGCAGGTCTTCGCTTTCGATACCGGCGCGACGGGCGATAGCTGGCTGCTCCAGCCAGGCGAGGATTTCCTCGGCGGCGAAACGGCTCTGCGCCAACATCAGCAACTCAAGGAAAGCCTCGATCAATGGCATTTCGGCCCGCAGGCTGCGGTCTGCGAGGCTGTAGGGAATCCGCGGGCTGCCCTCGCGCTGGGCGAACACCGCCTCGATGAAGGGCGCGTAACGTTCGATGTCGGGTGTCAGCACCACCACCTGATCGGGCGACAGCGCCGGATTAGCAGCGAAGCGCGCCAGCAGCTGATCGTGGAGGATTTCCACCTCGCGCAGCGGCGAATGGGCGATGTGCACTTCCAGAGAACGGTCGCCCTCGGCCAGCGTGATGCGCTCATCGGGTAGCCGCGTGCGCAGGCGCAGGATGTCGTTCTGCAGGGCGTGCAGGAGGCTGTCGTCGCTGAGGTCGTCATCTTCGGAATACAGGCCGAACTCCTGGCTGCCTTCGCTGGCGGTGAGGCTGAACAGGGAATCGAAGAAATCGCGACCCTGCTTGCCGAGACTTGCCAGCAGCGGATGGCCCACGTCCAGATACCAGTCATCGATACCGCTCTCCGGTTGCCTGGCCAGCTCGCGGATATCGCGAATCTCCCCCCAGGCTTCGCGGCTCGGGTTGAGCGCGCAGACCACCACGTCGATATGCCGCGACAGCCCGTCGAGCACGCGCAGGTGGTGTGGCGGCAGGCTGCTGATGCCGAACACCAGCAGCCGCTCGGGCAGGCCCGGCAAGGGCTCGTCGCTGTAGAGGCGCTGCAGCAGGTCGCCAAGCAGCCGTGCGCGGTGCGGGTGGCCGTCTTTTGTCAGCTCGCGCCAGAGCAGCGCCTGCCAGGCTTCGTCAGGACCCAGTTCCTGCATTTCGCCCCGCTCCCACGCCGCCAGCCAGTCGTCGCGATAGAGCAGGTACTGGTCGAAAACGTCTGCGATCTTCGCGGCAAGCGACAATCGACGGCGCTCGTCACCACCGTCAAGGTACTGCGCCAGGCGCGGCGCGAGTTCGAGATTGGCCGGCTCGCAGAGCCAACCGTAGAGGCGCCAGGTCAGGGTCGTCGGGGAGAACGCCGACTGCTCGGGCAGGCTGCCCAGAACGGTGCGGCTCAGGTCCCAGACGAACTTGGCCGGCAGCTGCATCTCCAGCTGCATGGCGATACCTTGCTTGCGCGCCAGCTCCAGGGTCAGCCAGCGGCCCATGCCCTGGCTCGGCACCACCACTAATGCCGGGGCGAAGGGGTCGCTGAGCGGCTGGGCAAGCAGGCGTGTAGCCAGTTCGCCAAGGGTTTCGAGGTCGGGAGCGTGGTAAAGGCTGAGCATGGTGGCGGCTTCGACTGGATCAGCGGGCAAGGGTAGCAAGTTCCGGTTGCGCAGCGGTGGTGCGAAGGTATACCCAGTTGGTCGGCGAGGCGCTCTGTTTTGCAGTGCCGTTTAGGCGGCGCTGGAGTCGTAGCCCAGGCCCGCAGCCGTGAGGGCCGTAAAGCGAATCGCGAAGTTAGGCAACGGCGCAATACCCGGGACGGACGCTTGGCCTGGACAGGCAAGCTTCATGTCATCAAACAAAAAGCCCCGGCGGTGCGAGGCACCGTCGGGGCTTTGGTCAGGCTGGAGGATCAGTTATCTACGCGGCGACGTCGCTGCATCCAGTAGATCAGACCGAACAGCAGGAAGCCGGGAATCCACATGTATTCCTTCGGCCAGCGATCGGTGGGCGCGCGGACCGTCAAGATCTCCTGATCGAACTCCAGACCTGCTTCGGCGGCTGGGCTGCCGAAGGTCACGCTGTCAACCAGGAGCTTGCCGCCATCCTCGAATGTAACCAAGCCGATTTTGTCGAGCTTTTCCTGGCCTGTTGCTCCGTCAGGGATGGCCAGTAGCACCACGAATTCGCGTGGGTCACCGACGTCGTTTTCACCCATGACGCGCAAGCGCAACTGGCTGTCTTCCTCGACATCATCGAGGGCCTGGACCAACTCGGACGGCGCGATATCACGATACGGGTCGTGAATCATGTCCATCCAGAAACCCGGCCGGAACAACGTGAAGGCCACCAGCAGCAGCAGCAGGCTCTCGTACCAGCGGCTGCGCACCAGGAAATAGCCTTGAGTGCCCGCCGCGAACACCAACATGGCGATGGTCGCCACTATGAAGATCAGAACCCCATGCCAGAAGTCGACGTTGATCAGCAGCAGGTCGGTATTGAAGATGAACAGGAAAGGCAGCGCCGCTGTTCGAAGGCTGTAGTAGAACGCCGTGATACCGGTCTTGATCGGATCGCCCTTGGACACCGCAGCAGCAGCGAAAGAAGCCAGGCCCACAGGCGGCGTGACGTCAGCCATGATGCCGAAGTAGAAGACAAACAGGTGCACTGCGATCAACGGCACGATCAGGCCGTTCTGCTGGCCCAGCGCAACCACCACCGGCGCCAGCAGGCTGGAGACGACGATGTAGTTGGCAGTCGTCGGCAGGCCCATCCCCAGGATGAGGCTGAGGAATGCTGTGAGCAGCAGCATCAGCAGCAGATTGCCCATCGACAGCAGCTCGACCAGGTCCGCAAGCACCAGGCCAACACCCGTCTGTGAAACTGCACCGACGATGATGCCCGCAGCCGCCGTGGCGATGCCGATGCCGATCATGTTGCGCGCGCCGGCGATCAGGCCTTCACGCAAGTCGATAACGCCATCCATGAAGCTGCCGTGCTGATGAGTACCGTCCTTGCGCAGCATCGACAGCAACGGACGCTGCGTAAGCAGGATGATGACCAGCATCACCGAGCCCCAGAAAGCGGACAGGCCGGGCGACAGGCGCTCGATCATCAGGCACCAGACCAGCACCACCACAGGCAGAAGGAAATGCAGGCCCGACAGCAGCACCGGGCGCGTTTCCGGCAATTTTTCCAGCGGCGCATCAGGGTCTTCGTGCGGCAACGGTGGATTGCTTGCGGCGATCTTCAGCAAGCCCAGATAGACCAGTGCCAGCAACGCGCCGATGACCCACAGCGCGGCATCACCGAGCACCGGTTTCAGCCAGCCAAGCCCGTAATAGACACCCAGCGAGAGGCCGGAAATCAGCGCAGCACCGAATGCGAAGCCGATCAGCCTCTGCATCCAGGGTTTGGCAACGTTAGCGCGCGGCAACGCGGTCAGGCCCAGTTTGAGCGACTCAAGGTGAACGATATAGACCAGCGCGATGTAGGAGATCAGCGCTGGAAGAAAGGCGTGCTTGATTACTTCGACGTAGGGAATCCCCACGTACTCGACCATCAGAAACGCCGCTGCGCCCATCACGGGGGGCATGATCTGTCCGTTGACCGACGAGGCGACTTCCACGGCTCCAGCCTTTTCCGCGGAAAACCCGGTGCGCTTCATCATGGGGATGGTGAATGTGCCGGTGGTCACAACGTTGGCAATCGACGAACCGGAAATCAGGCCGGTCATCCCCGATGCCACGACCGCCGCCTTGGCAGGGCCGCCGCGGAAATGGCCGAGCATGCTGAAGGCCAGCTGAATGAAATAGTGCCCGGCACCTGCGCGCTCAAGCAGCGCACCGAACAGAACAAACAGGAAAACGAAGCTGGTGGAGACACCCAGCGCAATGCCGAATACGCCCTCAGTAGTGATCCACTGGTGGTTCGCCAACGCGGTGAAACTGACGCCACGGTGTGCCAGCAGCCCAGGCATCCAGGGGCCGGCAACGCTGTACACCAGGAAAACCAGAGCAATGATTGCCAGTGGCGGGCCCAACGCGCGACGCGTGGCCTCGAGCAGCAGCGGAATACCGATACAGGCGGTAACCAGATCCATGGTGGTCAGGTTGCCGGGACGCTGTGCCAGTTGTTCATAGGCGATAAATAGATAGGCCGCCGTGGCAGCAGCGACCAGACCCAGGGCGATATCGACCAGGGGGACGCGGTCTCGCGGCGATTTCTTGAACGCCGGGTAAGCCAGAAACGCCAGCAGCAGCGCAAAAGCCAGGTGAATCGAGCGAGTCTCGGTGTCATTTAGTACGCCAAAACCCAATACGAAAGGCAGCGGCGAGGCGATCCACAGCTGAAACAGCGACCAGAGCAGCGCGAGTCCGGCAATCACCGCGGACATAAGCCCGACGGGCGAGCGTGCGCCGACGTCCTGGGCGATCAGCTCTTCAGTGGACAGTTCTTTGTCTTGCATGAAATGGGGCCTGTTTTTTCAGGTATCGGAAACCGCGAAAACCCGTGGCACGAAGCGCACGGGTTTTCAGACGAGAGCCGCGGACGGCAAGCCTGCCGATGCAGACAGCAGGCTAGCGGACCGTTACATCCAGCCGCGTTCCTTGTAGTAACGCTCGGCACCTTCATGCAGGGGAGCGGACAGGCCGACCTTGATCATGTCTTCCGGCTTCAGGTCCTTGAATGCCGGGTGCAGACGCTGGAAGCGCTCGATGTTCTCGAACACCGACTTGACCAGCTGATAAACCACTTCGGCGTCGACCTTGGAAGTGGTAGAGAGCACCGCCTTGCCGCCGATGGACTGAGTGGCGCTGTCATTGCCCTTGTAGATACCGCCTGGGATTTCAGCTTTCGTGTAGTAGCTCTTGTCAGCCAGCAGCTTGTCGATTTCAGGTCCGGTGATCGGCACCAGTACGGCATCAACAGTGGTAGTGGCTTCCTGGATCGCGCCATTGGGATGACCGACGAAGTAGGTCATGGCATCGATGTTGTTGTCGCCCAGAGCGCTGGCCTGCTCGGCCGGCTTGAGCTCAGCGGCGAGGCTGAAGGCTGATTTGTCCCAGCCCTTTTCCTTCATGATCTCTTCAAGGGTGTCGCGCTGACCGGAACCTGGGTTGCCGATGTTGACGCGCTTGCCTTTCAGATCGTCGAGACCTTTGATGTTGGCGTCACGACGTGCCAGTACGGTGAAGACTTCGCTCTGCAGCGAGAAGACGGCACGGATGTCGTCCATCTTGCCTTCACTCTCGAATGGCGCCACACCTTCCATCGCCTTGTACTGATGGTCGGACTGCATGATGCCGAAGTTGAACTCGCCGCTACGCAGACCGTTCACGTTTGCCACGCCGCCACCGCTGGCCGGAGCGTTGCATTTGAGGTTTTCGGCATTACGGTTGACGAAACGGCAGATCGACTGGCCAGCCACGTAATAGACGCCAGTCTGACCACCGGTACCGATGGTCACGAATTTCTCTTGCGCCTGAGCCACTCCACTCAGACCGGTCCCCGCCAACGCGGCGGAAAATATCCATGCCAAGGATTTGCCTTTCATGGATTCACTCCTTTATTGGTTGTTTTGGAATTTGCCCCGCCGACCTCGTGAGCCTGGCGAGAAGTCCGGAGTCTAGCAGGCCACTGCGTCGGTAACAGCACGACCGCCATCCGAAATCCTATCTTCATCTCCCGACTCCCTGAATGGGACCCACCAACTGACTCAGGGTTGCTCGCATTTGAGCAATAAACAACGATACCTATACAAATATCTGTACAGGTAAATTTATCCGTATAAGATACATGCATGTCATAGCGCCATTACCCGACCAATGGGGTGGGACATTGCCGGAGCTACTCGATAGACTCAGCGATATCAATATGACATCACGCAAAGCAAAGGCGGCTGCCTAACAAACACAGCGATGTGCGAGCTAAAGCGCCAACAGTGGCTATCCAAAGGATGGATCAATGCTGGCGCTTTTTTGTGTGCGCTTGCCAAGGCAAAGAAGACAGGAACCGTTTGGTAGTCCGGGGAACTCACCGAAAGGTGGAGATGGCAGGGAATGCGCGATGCGCCAGTCTGGGTATCGATCAAGACGACTGTGGCGGAACATTTAAGCAGACCCGAGAATTCCACCATGCGCTTGAACCTCCCGATTACCGGACGCGACGTATCATTCAGTGAGACGGCCAACATCCTGTCCACTACCGACCTCAACGGCGACATCACCTACGTAAACCCCGACTTCATACAAATCAGCGGTTTCGATGAAGACGAAGTGCTCGGCCAGCACCACAACATAGTCCGACACCCAGACATGCCGCCCGAAGCGTTCAGCGACCTGTGGTCCAGCGTTCGGGCTGGCAAGTCGTGGATGGGCATGGTTAAAAACCGCTGCAAGAATGGCGATCACTATTGGGTCAGCGCCTTTGTCACGCCCATTAGCCGCAATGGAAAGGTCGTCGAATATCAATCGGTGCGGACCAAGCCACAGGCTGCCCAGGTAGCAGCGGCCGAAAAGTTGTACGCACAACTGCGCGACAAGCGTGCCCCGGCTGCGTTGCGACGAGCTCCTCTGAGTGTGCGCTGCCGCGTGGCGCTGCTGGCGGCGCTCGGTACCGTGCCTTTTGTGATTGGAGGCTCGCTGCTGGGTGGCGCACATATGGTGGCCGCGATAGCGACTACTGCGGCAGCCGCTTTAAGCGCCGGTAGCCTGGCGTGGATGGCGCTGGCGCCATTGCAGCGTCTTGCGGAACAAGCTCGCGCAGTGGGAGACAACGCGGTCGGTCAACTGGTCTACACGGGCCGCCGCGATGAATTCGGGCAGATCAGCTTTGCGATGAAACTGCTCGAAACCGAAGCGGGCGCCATGGTCGGACGAATCGGTGACGCCTCTCGCCAGCTGAGCCAGCATGCCCGCGAGCTTGTAGGAGCAATGGATAGCAGCGCGCAGAGCGCATCCCGGCAGCAGAGCGAAACCGATCAGGTAGCCACGGCAATCAATCAGATGGCGATGAGCGTGCAGGAAGTCGCCAACAACGCCCAGCGTACTGCCGAGGCGGCGAGCCGAGCCAATAGCGAAGCGGCGACTGGCACTGATGTAGTCAACCGAACTGGCGCGGCTATCGGCCGCCTGGCTCAGGACATCCAGCAGGCCGGCGATGTCATTCACGAGCTGGAAGCGCACAGCAATGACATCACCAAGGTGCTGGATGTGATTCGCGGCATCGCCGAGCAGACCAACCTGCTGGCGCTCAACGCCGCCATTGAAGCGGCTCGTGCCGGCGAACAAGGCCGTGGTTTCGCCGTGGTCGCCGATGAAGTTCGCAGCCTGGCCTCGCGGACCCAGCACTCTACCCAGGAAATCAACACCATGATCGCGGCCCTCCAGGGCGGTGCACGGCAAGCGGTGCAAGTAATGCAGCGCAGCCGCGAACAGGCGATGGAAAGTGTCGAGCAGGCCGAGCAAGCGGCACGTTCACTTCAAGGTATCAACAATCGGGTAAATGAGATCAGCGACATGAGCATGCAGATTGCCTCGGCAGTCGAGGAGCAGAGTGCTGTAAGCGAGAACATCAATCAGAACATCGTCAGCATCCGCAGCGGCTCGGACCAGCATGTAGCGAGCGGCCTGCGTAGCCGGGAAACCGCTTCGGGCGTCGCTCAATTGGCGGACAGCATGGAAATGCTGGTCCAGCAGTTCTGGACACGTCGACGCGGATAGGCGGGCTATAGTTCTTGCGTCCGTTCCGATAGGTGGACAAGCCTTTGGCAGGTCCGGCGGTGGTATCAAAGCGACATTAGCCGTATCTTTTGAAGGCCATTACCACTGCTAGACCCTCACGCCCGCCTAGCGTAGCGGCGGGGTCGCAAAATGAGACTTTGCGCTTGATGCGATCACGCCTGCTCCTGCTCTTTTGCCTGCTCAGCGCACTTATCGTCTCGATCTCCAATCAGGCGATCGCGGCAATCTCGCCCGGCGTGGTCCATGAGGGACGCGCAGCCCTCAAGGCTGGCACCATCGAATGGGTGCCCGGCCACCGTGACGCCGATTTCGAGACGGCGCACTACGCCAACTGGTCATGGCAACCCTTGCAAAAACCGAATCTGGGAAAGCAGAAGGAAGGCGTGTGGTTGCGCTTCGCTGTCGATCGCGATAGCGATAGCGCCAGTGATGAACGCTGGTTCCTGAGCCTGAAGTGGCCTGTCCTTGACGAGGTGCAGGTACGACTGTTCTTCCCTGCCGAGAATGAATGGGGGCCATTGATGCGCGCCGGAGATCACGTGCCGATGCGTGAACAGCCCGTAGCGGATCTGAATCTGGTGTTCCCGCTGGAGGTGAAGGCTGGCGAACACGCAGTGGTGTACATGCACCTGCAGACCTGGGGCATGATGGCGGTGCCGCTGGTCATATCCGACGAACCAGGCTTCGTTGCCGGCAAGATCAAGGATGTGGCGATGATCAGCCTGTTCTTCGGCGGCATGCTGGTGATCCTGCTCTATAACAGCAGCCTCTTCGTTTTTACCCGCGACCTGAGCTATCTGCTCTACGTTGTCTATCTACTCAGCGCCCTGTTTTATGTTGTGGCGATCACCGGGTTCGGCCAGTTGTTCTTGTGGCCGGAGACACCCATCGCCCGGCGCTTCTATGGCCTTTCCGCGGCGCTGTGCTTCTTCACGCCGCTGGTGTTCGCAACACGCTTCCTGAGCATCCGTCGTTATGGTGGCTGGGTCTGGCTGGTGACCTGGGTGCTGATGGTGTACTGGGCGACGGCGATCATGCTCATCCTGCTCGCCCCGACACTCACGCGTTATCTTGCCAGCGAAGCGATGGCGCTGGTTCATTGCGTTCTGACCATGGCGGCGGTCATCAGCCTGTGGATAAGGGGCAACCCCTCGGCGCGCTTGTTCGCTATCGCCTGGTCGACGCTGCTGATCGCAACCATCGCACATCTGCTTGCACTTGAAGGCGTGCTGCCGCTCAATACCTTGACTTTGTATGGCCAGCTGATTGGCATGTTTGCCGAGTTCGTGCTGCTTTCCATGGCGCTGGCCCAGCGCATCAACGTGGAGCGCGAACGCCGCATCCTCGCGCAGCAAAGCGTGCTGCACGCCTCCGAGGCGTTAGCCATCGAACGTGAGTCGCGACTGCAGGCGCAGCAGCAGGCCCTCGATGTGCAGATGCGGGCCAATGAGGCGCTCGAAGCGCGCGTGTACGAACGCACCCGGGCGCTGGAGGATGCCAAGCGAGGGCTGGAGATGGTCAATGAGCAGCTCACCCGCCTCAGCATTACCGACGCCCTGACCCAGCTGTCGAACCGGGGCCATTTCGACGTGATGATCGATGAGGAGATCCGCCGCGCACGGCGCATCGAGATGCCGCTGTCGGTGCTGTTGCTGGACATCGATCACTTCAAGCGCGTCAACGACACCTACGGCCATCCGTTCGGCGACGAATGCCTGCGGCTAGTCGCCGATACCCTCAAGCAACACGGCCAGCGCGCCGGTGATGTGGTGGCCCGCTACGGCGGTGAAGAATTCGTCATCGCGCTGCCGGGGATGGACGCTACCCAGGCCGCAGAACAGGCCGAGCGCATTCGCGCTGCAGTGGCGGCCCTTGAACCGCGCTGTGGTGAAGACCGGCTTCAGCTGACCATCAGCATCGGGGTGGCAACGCTTGACCCTGCGGCGCAAAGCACACCGGCGCAGCTACTGGCGGCTGCCGACGCGGCGCTTTACCGCGCCAAACATAACGGACGCAATCAGGTGGTGGTTGCCGAGCCGCTCCAGGTGATCGAGCGGTCAGACGATTGAGTTTGCAGCTGGTGCCGGAAAGCGCACCTTGACCAGCAGGCCGCCCGACGCCCCCTGATCCAGCTCGATGGCGGCTCGGTGGGCACGGCTGATTTCACCGACGATGGCCAGGCCGAGCCCCGCGCCCTGCCCCTGTTGCTGTACCCGATAGAAGCGCGCAAAGACTCTTTCACGTTCCTCAGGCGCGATGCCCGGCCCGTCGTCTTCGACTTCCAGCACGCCCTCCTGCTTCACCCTGAGCACCACGTTGCCGCCACTTGGGGTGTGAGCCAGTGCATTGTCCAGCAGGTTACTCAGCAGCTCACTGAGCAAGGTCGGCTCGCCGTCGATCCACACCGGGTCGTCTGCCTCCAGCGCCAGCGCAACGCCGCGTTTATGAGCCAGTGCCGCCATCGCCAGGCCCAGCTCCCGGGCCAGCTGGCTGAGATCCAGGCGCTGCGCACCGCCTTCGGCAATGGACTGCGCGCCGCTTTCGATACGGGCCAGGGACAACAACTGGTTGGCAAGATGGATCACCCGATCGGTATGGGCCTCGGCCTCCTCAAGGGTCTCCTGCCAGCGCTGCGGTTGTTGCTCGCGTCTCCCCAGCTCGATTCGAGCCTTGAGCGCTGCCAAGGGGGTTCGCAACTCGTGCGCGGCGTCGGCGATGAATTGCGCCTGACGCTCGAACTGCACGCGCAATCGCTCGGTGAAATGGTTGAGCGCCGCCACCAGCGGCCTGAGTTCGCGCTGCACGGCGACCAGAGGCAGCGGGCGTAGATCGTCAGGCTGGCGCAGTTCGACCGCCTCGCTGAGCTTGCCCAGCGGCCGCAGTGCGGCGCTGACTGCCAGCCACACCAGAACCAGCGCAGCAATTGCCAGCAGACCGACCCGCCACAGCGTATCCACCAGCAGACTGCGCGCCATGCGTTCGCGCGCCCCCAGAGTTTCAGCCACGCGGATTTCGGCAATGCCGGTGAGCTCCGGCTCGCTGACCGGCTGCAGCAGACTGACCAGCCGCACGCCCTCTCCCTTGAACTGCCCGTCATAGAAACGTGCCAGTGCCGGGTAGTCGTCGGTACGCCGGACCTTGGGCCCAGGCGCCGGCAGATTCTCATAGCCACTGGCCAGGCGCCCTTCGGTGTCGAGCACCTGATAATAGATACGCCCTGCGCTGTCATAGGCAAAGGTGTCCAGCGCCACATAGGGCACGTTAGCGCGCAGCTGGCCGTCATTGGCGACCAGCCCATCGGCAATGGCCCGCGCAGAGGCCAGCAAGGTGCGGTCGTAGGCGGTATCAGCGGCGGCCCGCCCGTTCCAGTAGGCGCTCCAACCGCTGAACAGAAGTAGCAGCGCCAGCAGGACGGCTAGCCGGCGCAGCAGCCCGGCGCGCAGACTTCCGGCACGCGCCACCGCATCAGGCATCCATGCTCTCCAGCAGATAACCGAGCCCGCGGAAGGTCACGATACGCACCGCGCGGCCTTCGAGCTTCTTGCGCAGCCGATGCACGTAGATCTCGATGGCGTCGGCACTCGCGTCCTCGTCCAGTCCGAACACCTGCGCTGCCAGCTGATCCTTGCTCATGACCCGCCCGGGCCGCGTGATAAGCGCCTCGAGCACGGCCTGCTCGCGGGAGGTCAGACTCAGGGGCTGGCGATCGAGACTGAACCGCCGTGCGTCCAGGTCATAAACCAGCGGGCCGCAGCTCTGCTGGCGCTCGCCCGCCGCCACGCTGCGCCGCAGCAATGCCTTGACCCGCGCCTCCAGCTCGGAGAGTTCGAAAGGTTTTGCCAGGTAGTCATCCGCGCCCAAATTCAGGCCATGTACCCGATCCGTGACATCGCTGCGGGCGGTGAGCATGAGTACCGGCAGCGTCTTGCCTCGTTCGCGCAGCCGCGCCAGCACCTGAAAGCCGTCGAGCCTGGGCAACCCCACATCGAGGATTGCCAGCGCGTAGTCCTCGGTTGAGAGTGCCAGATCGGCCGCGATGCCATCACCGAGCAGGTCCACGGTCCAGCCGCCAGCGCGCAACGCTTGCGCCACGCTTTCGGCTAACTGGGGGTGGTCCTCGACAAGAAGAATCCGCATTGCTGTCCTCTGCCACACACGGAACGGGCCGCCAGTGTAGCGGCAAGGCACGCCATACGCTGCTTTCACGCCTGAAAGCCTGCTGAAAGTTTCGCCGCCTAGGATCGGTTCAGGTGGCTAGATCCACCATTCGGCCCATGGCCGTCACAACAAGAACAATAGTGGAGATTCAAGGATGCTGACTGCCGTCAGAACCAAACCCGCGCGTGCCCGCCTTGCACTCGCCGTCGCAGTTGCCTCGCTGGTGCCAATGGCCCAAGCGGACTTCATTGAAGACAGCCGCGCGACCCTGCAAACCCAGAACATCTATCTCAATCGCGATTTCCGCGAAGGCACCGGCCAGTCCAAGCGCGAAGAGTGGTCCCAGGGCTTCTTGCTCAATATCGAATCAGGCTTCACCGAAGGCACTGTTGGCTTCGGTGTAGACGCCATGGGCATGCTTGGCATCAAGCTCGACTCCGGTGGCGGCCGCGCTGGCACTGACCTGCTGCCGGTACAGGATGACGGCGGCACGCCCGATGAGTTCAGCCGTCTCGGGCTGACCGCCAAAGCCAGACTCTCCGAAACCGAGCTACGCTACGGTAGCCACATCCCTGAAACGCCCGTGGTCAAGGCCAGCGACAGCCGCACCCTGCCACAGGTTTTCGAAGGCGCCATGCTGGTATCCCAGGACGTAACGGGGCTGACCTTGAGCGGTGGACGTCTGAACAAGGTCATCGACCGCGCCTCGACCAACTCCCAGGAGCTGCAGCTGAACAACAAGAACAGCCGCTTCTCCAGCGCCGCCGAAGCCGATCATCTGACGTTCGCGGGTGCCCGGTACGACTTCAGCGAAACGTTCACTGGCACTTACTACGCGGCCGAGCTCGATGACATCTATCGCCAGCATTTCTTCAACCTGCAGGTGGTGCGCCCGCTTGGTGAAGACGCGGCACTGACTGCCGATCTGCGGCTGATGATCAGCGACGACACCGGTGCGGCGAACGCTGGCAAGATCGACAACCAGGCCTGGAACGGCACGGTGGGCTACAGCCTTGGCGGGCATAAGGTCAGCCTCGCCTTTCAGCAAATGAACGGCGACACCGGTTACGCCTACATCGATGGCGGCGACCCCTACCTGGTCAACTTCGTCCAGATCAACGATTTCGCCAACGCCGATGAGCGCTCCTGGCAAGCCCGTTACGACTACAACTTCGCCTCCATCGGGGTCCCTGGGCTGACCTTTCTGACCCGCTACGTTTCCGGCGACAACGCTGAGTACGCCGGTGGCAGCAACGGCAGCGAGTGGGAGCGCGATATCGAACTCAAATATGTGGTGCAGACCGGCCCGCTGAAGAACGTTGCCGTGCGCATGCGCAACGCCATGTTCCGCTCCGACTTCGCCCGCGATGCCGATGAAAATCGCCTGATCGTCAGTTACAGCCTGCCGATCTGGTAAAGCCGTCAACAACAAGAAACAGAAGGAGACACTCATGAAAACTGCAATGCGTCGTTTCGCCCTGCTCTCGTCCTGCCTGGTACTTTCGACCCAGCTGATGGCCGAGCCCAAGCGCCCTGAATGTATAGCCCCCGCCAAGCCCGGCGGCGGCTTCGACCTGACCTGCAAACTGGCCCAGAGCGGGCTGAAGGACGGCGGCCTGCTCAAGTCGCCCATGCGCGTCACTTACATGCCCGGCGGCGTGGGTGCGGTGGCCTACAACGCGGTGATCGCGCAACGCGCGTCGGACCCTGCGACCATTACTGCGTTCTCCAGCGGATCGCTATTGAACCTGGCCCAAGGCAAGTTCGGCCGCTATGACGAAACCAACGTGCGCTGGCTGGCAGGAATCGGCACCGATTACGGCGCCATTTCTGTCCGAGCCGATGCGCCCTATCAGGACCTCGACGACCTGATCGACGCAGTCAAGAAGGACCCAAGCAGTGTGGTATTCGGTGCCGGCGCCACCATCGGCGGCCAGGACTGGATGCAGACTGCACTGATCGCGCGCGCCGCTGGCGTGGACCCGCAGAAGCTCCGCTATGTCGCCTTCGAAGGCGGCGGCGAAACCCTCACCGCCATGCTCGGCGGCCACGTACAGGTCACCAGCAGCGGTCTGGGCGAAGTCGCTCCACAGCTTGAAGCCGGCAAGATCCGCATTCTGGCTGTGCTGTCCGATGAGCGGCTGCCAGGCAAGATGTCTGAAGTGCCGACCGCCAAGGAGCAGGGCTATGACATCAGTTGGCCGGTGATCCGCGGCTTCTACATGGGCCCGGAAGTCAGCGATGAAGACTTCAACTGGTGGAAGACCCAGTTCGACACGCTGCTGGCCGATGACGATTTCGCCAAGCTGCGTGAGCAACGCGACCTCTTCCCGTTGTCGATGACGGGCGACGAGCTCAAGGCATTCGTCAATCAGCAAGTCGCAGACTACAAGGAACTCGCAGCCGAGTTCGGCCTGGTCAAGTAACACCCTGTCCGCTGCGGCTCGCTTGAGTGAGCCACAGCGGGCCTCCTTCCGAGGTAACCACCATGTACGTTCGTGTCTTTGCCGCGGCTTGGCTGCTCGCGTGCGCCGGCCTCGCACTGCTCGCCTGGGGTTTCGAGGCACCGTTTGCCTACGACCCGGTCGGCCCGCGTGCCTATCCGCTTCTGCTGTTGTTTCTCATGGCCTGCGGTTCGCTCTGGCTGTTGTGCAAACCGCACGGCGATCCAACTCCTGCTTTCGACTGGGCGATCGCCCGCCGCGCCGCGCTCTGCGTATTGGTACTGCTGGCTTACTCGCTGCTGTTCGAGGTGCTCGGCTTCGTGATCACCACCGCGCTGGCCACGTTTGCCCTGGGCCTGTTGTTCAACGGACGCCTGCTGCCCTGCCTCATCAGTGGCGTATTGATGGGGGTGCTGCTCTACGGCCTGTTTGACCTGTCGCTCGACGTACCACTGCCACTCGGCGTGCTGCGCTTGCTGGAGAGCTGAAAATGGAAACCTTGAATTTCTTGTGGCAGGGCTTCGATGTCGCAACGCGACCGACCAACCTGCTGGTGGCGCTGTTCGGCGCATTCGTCGGCACCATCGTCGGCTTGCTGCCGGGCCTGGGGCCAATCAACGGCGTAGCCCTGCTGCTGCCGCTTGCCTTCGCTCTTGGTCTGCCGCCGGAAACCGCGCTGATCCTTCTGGCTGCGGTCTATCTGGGCTGCGAGTACGGCGGGCGTATCTCGGCAATCCTGCTCAACGTACCCGGCGATGCGGCAGCGGTCATGACGACGCTGGACGGCTACCCGCTGGCGCGTCAGGGCAAGGCGGGCATCGCCCTGTCGCTGTCTGCAGTCAGCTCTTTCATGGGCAGCATCATCGCTACCTGTGGAGTGGTGCTATTCGCCCCGCTGCTGGCGAAATGGGCAGTGGCGTTCGGCCCAGCGGAATATTTCGTCTTGATGATTTTCGCCATCGCCTGCCTTGGAGGGATGGTCGGCGATAAGCCAGTCAAAACCCTGATGGCGGCACTTATCGGCCTTGGCCTCGCGACTGTGGGCGTGGACTCGACCACTGGCGTCTACCGCTTCACCTTTGGCAGCGTGAGCCTGTCCGATGGCATTCAGTTCGTGATCGTGGTGATTGGTTTCTTCAGCGTCAGCGAGGTCCTGCTGATGCTGGAGAAGACTCACAGCGGGCAGAAAGCGGTCAAGGCCAGCGGGCGTCTGCTGTTCAACTTCAAGGAGTTCTGCTTCACCTTCTGGACCATGGTGCGCAGTGCCCTGGCCGGCTTCGTCATCGGCACCCTGCCGGGTGCGGGTGCGACCATCGCCAGCGCCATGACCTACATGAGCGAGAAGCGCATGGCTGGCGAAAGCGGCAAGTTCGGCGAGGGCGACCTGCGCGGCCTGGCCGCGCCTGAAGCTGCCAACAATGCTTCCGCCTGCGGCTCGCTGATCCCCATGCTGACGCTCGGCGTGCCGGGCTCTGGCACTACCGCAGTGATGATCGGGGCGCTGACGCTCTACAACATCACGCCGGGCCCGCTGTTGTTCGAACAGCAGCCGGACGTGGTCTGGGGCCTGATCGCCTCGCTGTTCATCGGCAACGTCATCCTGCTGGTCATGAATATCCCGCTGGTCGGGCTGTTCTCCAAGATGCTCAGCGTGCCCAACTGGGTGCTGGTGCCGGCGATTACCGCGATCAGCGTGGTCGGCGTGTACTCGGTTCACAGCACGACGTTCGATCTGGTGCTGATGGTGGGCCTCGGAGTGTTCGGGTATCTGCTGCGCAAGCTGGAGTTTCCCCTCTCCTCGCTGATTCTCGGCTTCGTGCTGGGCGAGATGATGGAAGACAACCTGCGTCGTGCCCTTTCGATCTCTGCGGGAGAGCTAGGCATTCTCTGGGGAAGCCCGATCACGCTGGTCCTCTGGGCGATGGCTGCCCTGATGCTGGCGATGCCTGGGCTGCGCTGGTGGCGTCAGCGCCGTCGCGCCAAGCTGAACGAAGCCCAGGTCTGATATGCCACGCGAGCTGCCGGGATGGTGGGCGACTCCGCTGGTGGGAGCGCTCGGCGGCTGGCTGGCAAGCCTGGCGAACTGGCCGCTGCCCTGGATGGTCGGTTCGCTCTTGGCGGTGATTGCGGTGCGCTGCAGCGGCTGGCTGGTCAAGGAGGTCCCCCGAGGGCGCCAAACAGGCCAGTGGTTGATCGCCAGCGCCATCGGCCTGCACTTCACGACTGAGGTGATGCAACAGGTACTCGAGCATTTCGGCGTGATTCTCGCCGGTGCGCTGGGTACCCTGCTGCTGAGCCTGATCGGTATCTTCATTCTGCTGCGCAGTGGCACTGACCGCGCCACTGCGTTCTTCTCCAGCATGCCCGGCGGTGCCAGCGAGATGGTCAACCTGGCCAAACGTCATGACGCGCAACCGGCGATGGTGGCTGCAGCCCATAGCATGCGCCTGCTGCTGGTGGTGCTGATCATCCCAGCCGTGTTCACCTGGAGCCTGCCTCCGGTAAGCCCTCCGCCCCCCGCGCCAGTCAGCTGGCCATGGCTTGCGTTCTTGCTCCCCGCCGGTGCTCTGCTGGCGATGCTCTGGAAGAAGCTTGGCCAGCCTAACCCCTGGATGCTCGGACCGCTGACAGTATGCGCCGCCGCCAGTGCCCTGTTCGATCTCCACCTGGGCATGCCTCAGGGCATCGGCCAGCTCGGCCAGTGGTTGATTGGCTGCTCGCTGGGCTGCCACTTTGATCGCGCCTTCTTTCGCAGCGCGCCGCGGTTCATGCTGCGAATTCTGCTGTTCACCTTGTTGGCAATGCTCGCCGCAGCCGGCCTTGCGGAGATCCTGGGATGGGCAGCCACGCTGAACCAGACCTCCTTGATGCTGGGCATGATGCCAGGAGGCATCACAGAGCTTTGCCTGACGGCCGAAGCGCTGCAGCTGTCGGTGGCACTGGTGACCGCACTGCAGGTGCTTCGGCTGTTCATGGTGATGTTTCTCGCTGAGCCGATATATCGACTCTGGCAACGAGCCACGCTTTAACCCGCCGCTTCGCTTTATCCGAAGAACCAGTAGCACACCAGAATTGCCGCGACGATTCCGGCAAAGTCTGCCGCCAGAGCGCATCCAACTGCGTGCCGTGCTCTCTGAATTCCCACCGCGCCGAAATAAACGGCCAGCACATAGAAGGTGGTTTCAGTGCTGCCTTGCACTGTCGCGGCAATCAATGCCGGAAAACTGTCCACGCCCTGGCTTTGCATGGTCTCGATCAGCATCGCGCGCGCCGCGCTTCCCGAAAACGGCTTGACCAATGCCGTTGGTAGCGCGTCGACGAATCGGGTGTCCAACCCTAGCGTATCGACCAGCCAGCGGATGCCATCCAGACCGAAGTCCAGCGCGCCGGAGGCGCGGAATACACCGATGGCGCAGAGCATGGCGATCAGGTAAGGCAGCAGACTCTTGGCTACGTCAAAGCCCTCCTGAGCACCTTCGACGAAGCTTTCATACACCGGCACCTTGCGCAGCGCCCCGACGACCAGAAAAGTGATAATCAGGCCGAACAGCGTGAGATTGCCAAGTAATGATGACAGCGATGAAAGGGCGGTGGCCGACAGCCCTGCGAGCAATGCCATGAAACCACCCAGAAGCAGCGCACCGGGTATCAGATAAGCAAGGACCACCGGATCCCAAAGACGCAGGCGTTGCACCAGCGCCACGGCAAGCAGCCCCGCAAGCGATGACGCACTGGTCGCCAGCAAGATCGGTAGGAACACCAGGGTTGGATCATCGGCGCCTTGTTGCACCCTGTACATGAAGATCGAAACGGGCAGCAGCGTCAACGATGACGTATTGAGCACCAGGAACAGAATCTGGGCATTGCTGGCGATATGCGGCGTGGGATTAAGCTCTTGCAGCGCCCTCATCGCACGTAGACCGATCGGCGTGGCGGCATTGTCCAGGCCCAGTCCGTTGGCTGCGAAATTGAGAGTAATCAGGCCCAGCGCCGGATGCCCGGCGGGCACCTCAGGCATCAGGCGGCTGAACAACGGTCCCAACAGGCGCGCCAGTTTTTCGATCATCCCTGCTTTTTCAGCTATGCGTAGGAAGCCGAGCCACAGGGTAAGCGTGCCGAACAGCACGATCATGATTTCCACGGCGAGCTTGGCCATGGCAAATAGGCTCTCGACCAGCGCGGCGAACACCGCGGGATCGCCACCCAGCAACCAACGCGCCAGCGCAGCTACCGCCGCAACCAGGAAAAAGCCTAGCCAAAGGCCGTTAAGCATGTGTGTCTCCAACTAAAGTCTGCGGCGCGATGATAACGGCGCAGTTGGAGGACGGCCACGAACAGACAGTGGTGATTGTAGGTAGAGGAAACTAATCAGACCGGCGACAGCTTATAAGCAAGAGGCGAAGCTTCGCCGCAGGAGAAAGTGCATTTTCAAGAAGAGTGAGGGCTGAGAGTAACCCTGAATGAAGACCGCATACCGAAGGTGGGAATCCCCACCTTCGGTTGCCTTTCGCCGAACCCGGTCCTTGACGGAGGTACTCCGATGTACCCCTAGGTCGCTCCGTACATCAGAGCATCCCGACCCCTTGGTTCCCCCGCTGCTGGGGGCTGATGAGTACTCGTAGGAAACGAATCATCCCAGTCCTGCATGCCTCCGCCGAGTGGGCGTAGGCTTCGAATAATGGCGTCCAGTCCGTGTTACTTCCGTGGGTGTTGCAGCCGCCCTCGCGGGCGGCACCACTTGCGTCAAACGCGCGGACCGCGGCCTCGCCCAAAGATCAGCGATGCAACGAACAGCACCAGGAACACAACGAACAGGATCTTCGCGATACCGGTCGCAGTGCCAGCAATTCCACCGAAGCCCAATACAGCAGCGATGATGGCAATGATCAGGAATGTAATAGCCCAACTCAGCATGGTGTAACTCCTCTTCGGTTCAAGACATCTTCAGCGGGACCGATGGCTGCATCAGCTCGCGGATATACCACTAGAAAACCCAACGTTGCTCAGACCGCACCTGCACGTAATCAATCGTCTTCGGGGTAGGTCCGGTTTGCACGATCCCTACTGGTTGAGCGTCATACATGCGGATTCGTTCCGCTGACTCGTGTTGTGTTTGGCTGAGCGGCTCCGACATCGGCTGCTCGGCACCCACAATCAGCGTTACTACAGCGGCTGTAAGAAACCCTTTGCCAACCAGTGAGAAACGTGTCTGACGATTCATCCTCAACTCCTTCTAAGCATGCAGTGCATGTCTGTCTTGCAAGTAATATTGCAGGCCCCGTGCCAGCCTTTGATAATTCATTTTTCCTTTATTTATCAATTACTTATTAAACACAGCCAACGTTCCGCCAATTTATATTGCACGATGCCTGCAATTGCGCCGGGCGATTTGCACGACCAACTAATCCCCGCGCTTGGCGCCCCCGTGATTCAGCTTGTGAATACGCTCATGGCAGGCTCGTATTTTCGGCAATTCAATCGCCAGCAAAGCCCTGACATCCGGCTCTGCCGTACTCAGCGCATCTTCGAATGCAGCCAGGATGCGCTCCTCGGTCTGGTCCAACTGATCGATATAAACTGCGTCGGCATTACCTAGCCGGGCTTTGATGTCGGCATAAACCTCACGCAGCTTGCCGGTCGCAGTGCCGCCCTGCGCTGGCTGCTCCTGATTGGCTGCAACCTTCACCGAAAGCGCCTGAATGATGTGGGTCTTGGACTGCGCCATATCTCTGAACAGATGCTGCAGCTCAACGTCCTTCACAACCTCAAGCGCATGCTGATAAAAATGCTGACCGTCGCGGGTGATCTCGATGAGCTCGTTGAGATGAGTCACTTTCTGATTCATGGGTCCTCCGAAAAAGCAGATGCGATGCGCCGTGAGCGGCGGATCGCGCGTTTGGCCCTCATACATTCGCAAGCCCCATGCCAGCCCCCGGATCTGTCTCATACCTTATCTTTCAATCACTTGCAGGGCCGTTACGCTTGACGTGTGATTGCATGGTGCGCGAATGCCTTTCACAGACCGTGCAACTTGCATGGGTTTGCGTAGACTAATGCAGGCGCTGCCGCTTACTGACCGAGGCGTAGCGCACTGAAACAACTCTCGATTCACTCGCCATACACTTAAAACGCCTTTGCCTGATGGAGCCTTCATGGATCAAACGACCGACACCGGTGGCCGCATTCTCCTGGTGGATGACGAGGCCGCGATCCTGCGAACCTTCCGCTACTGCCTCGAAGACCGCGGCTATACGGTAGTCACCGCGGCCAGCGCCTCGCAGGCCGAAGCGATCCTGCAGCGCCAGGTATTCGATCTGTGTTTTCTCGACTTGCGTCTAGGCGAAGACAACGGCCTCGATGTATTGCAACAGATGCGCGTGCTGGCCCCTTGGATGCGCGTCGTGATCGTCACCGCACACTCGGCAGTGGATACGGCAGTAGATGCAATGCAGGCGGGAGCGGCGGATTATCTCGTCAAGCCTTGCAGCCCTGAGCAGCTGCGCCTGTCGGCGGCCAAGCAACTTGAAGTGCGCCAGATGGCCGCCCGACTTGAAGCATTGGAAGGCGAAGTCCAGAAGCGCAGCGATGCCCTCGGCTCCCATAGCCCGGCCATGATGAACGTCCTCGAGACTGCACGGCAGGTAGCCGATACCGATGCCAATATCCTGATCCTCGGCGAGTCGGGCACCGGTAAGGGCGAGTTGTCTCGGGCGATTCACAACTGGAGCCGTCGCGCGAAGAAGGCGTTCATCACCATTAACTGTCCTTCGCTGTCAGCAGACCTGATGGAAAGCGAGCTCTTCGGTCACAACCGTGGTGCCTTCACCGGGGCCACCGAAAGCACCCTGGGCCGCGTCAACCAAGCAGATGGCGGCACGCTGTTTCTTGACGAGATTGGCGATTTCCCCATGGCTTTGCAGCCAAAGTTGCTCCGTTTCATTCAGGACAAGGAATACGAACGCGTCGGCGATCCGGTCACGCGCCGCGCCGATGTGCGCATTCTTGCCGCAACCAACCTGAATCTCGAAGAGATGGTTCGGGAAGGCAAATTCCGCGAAGACCTGCTCTACCGCCTTAACGTCATCACTCTCAACCTGCCACCGATGCGTGAGCGCCCGGAAGACGTGCTGACCCTCGCCGAGCGCTTCCTTGCGTTCTTCGTAAAAAGCTATGGTCGCCCGGCGCGCGGTTTCAGTGATAACGCCATCGCTGCGCTGAAAGCCTACCGCTGGCCTGGCAACGTGCGTGAGCTGCGCAACGTTGTGGAGCGCGCCAGCATCATCTGTCCACAGCCGATGATCGAGGTGACCCACTTGGGCCTTGCCGATCACAGCATCAGTAACGCGCCTCGCATAGGCGAGGCCCTGAGCCTGGAAGAGTTGGAAAAAGTGCATATTTCCGGCGTGTTGAGCACAAGCGATACCCTTGAGCAGGCCGCCAGAATCCTCGGCATCGACGCCTCGACGCTCTACCGAAAACGTAAGCAATACGGCCTATGAAACTGCAAATGAAGCTGAGAACCCGCCTATTTCTTGGCTTCTCGGCCCTGATGACCGTAGCGCTGCTTGGCCTGTTACTGGCACTGGTCAGCGTGGTGCAGATGGCCAAGAGTCAGGAAAAACTCATTCGCGATAACTTCGGCGTCATCGAGGTCAACCAGCAACTGCGGCATGCGCTCAATAATCATCTTCTACTGCTGGTACGGAACCAGAATGACCCCGCAGGCTTCGCCAAGAACCGCGACGCCTTCCAGGACGCACTGGCTAGAGGGATGGCGCAGGCACCACGCCCGACAGACCGCGACGCCTATCAGGTGATCGCCGACGCTTATTCAGAGTTTCTGACTGAGCTGGAAACGCCTACCACCGACAACTCCACACTGCTGGAAGACAATCCCCTTGGTCAGTCTTTCAGCCGTGTACGCGAGCTCATGGTCGAGATGCAACAGAGCGCCTACGACCAGATTCGCGATACCGAAATCCGTAGCCGTGAACGCGCCCAATTGTTGGCTGGATTGCTCGGTCTGACGGGGATTGCAGTCCTGTTGATCGGCTTTGTCACCGCACACAGTTTTGCCCGGCGTTTCGGTGATCCAATCGAACAGCTTTCCAGCGTCGCTGATCAGATAGGCCGAGGCGACTTCAACATCAACCTGCCCTCATCGCCCATTGCCGAGCTGTCGTCGCTGATACACCGCTTCGGCCTGATGGCGCAGGCGCTGCATGACTTCAAGCAAACCAATGTCGAGGCGCTGGTCGACGGCCAACAGCGCCTGCAGGCCTTGCTCGACAGCATCGACGATGGTCTTCTGATCGTCGACCGGCAGGGCCGCCTGGAGCATGCGAACCCCGTTGCGCAGCGCCAGCTGGCCTGGGAAACCGAGCATCTTGGCTCGACCCTTGGCCAAGCGCTCGGCTATCCGGAACTGGACGAAGCAGCGCAACAGGTACTGGATGACAAGTCGTTGTCCGGCCCGCCAGAAGACCTGGTCATCGAAGCAGACGGTGAACGCCGACTTCTGTCATGGCGAATGAGCCCAGTAAACCATCACGATGGACGTATCAGCGGCGCTGTTATGGTGCTCCACGACGTCACCGATCAGCGCACCTTCGAGCGCGTGCGCAATGAATTCGTCCTGCGCGCTTCCCACGAGCTGCGCACGCCTGTTACCGGAATGCAGATGGCATTCAGTCTGCTGCGCGAGCGCACCAAGTACCCCGACAACAGCCGCGAGGCGGACCTGTTCAACACCGTTCACGAAGAAATGCAGCGTCTGGTCACCCTGATCAACGACCTGCTCAACTTCTCGCGCTACCAGAGCGGCCAACAGAAACTCGAACGCGAGCCGTGCGATCCGTCGCAGCTGCTGGAGCAGGCCCGGCAGCGTTTCCAGGCGGCTGCGATGCAGAACGACATCGACATCAAGCTGGAATTGCAGACACCGCTGCCTAACTTGTTGCTGGACCGGCAACAGATGGAGCGGGTGCTGGACAACCTGCTCAGCAATGCCCTACGTCACACCCCCGATGGCGGCGAGATACGCCTGCTCGCGCGGCATCACGGCGAGCGGGTCATCCTCAGCGTCGAAGACAATGGCGAAGGCATTCCCTATAGCCAGCAGGCCAGGATATTCGAGCCATTCGTACAGATCGGCCGGCGCCGCGGCGGCGCCGGACTGGGCCTGGCCTTATGCAAGGAAATCGCCCAGCTGCATGGTGGTCGTATCGGCGTGCATTCACGGATCGGCCACGGCACCATCTTCTACATCGCCCTGCCAATCTGAGCCTGGCAGGGCTGGAAGAACAAAGGAGCCGCCATGCCCAGCCTCAATCCAAGCGCCGATCAGCTTAAAAGGTTCGCCGAGCATATGCCTGCTGGCGAGCCGATCGTCATGCTCAACTTGCTGCGTTTCAATGCCGATGCCGTCTATCCAGCCGGGAGCGGCGAGCAACCATGCTCGGGCAAAGAGGCGTATGCGCGTTACAGCCGCACGGCTCTGCTCAAGGTACGCACGGCCGGAGGCGCCGTGGAAAGCATGGCTCAAGCGCGAGTGGCATTGATCGCACCGGACCAGGAGAGCTGGGACGAAGTGCTTCTTGTCCGCTATCCATCACCCCAGGCGTTCCTGACAATGTTGAGTGATGCGGAGTATCAGGCCGCCGCGATACACCGCACCGCCGCCCTGGCTGACTCGAGGTTGATTGCATGCACGCCGCGCAGCTGACGCAGTTTTTCAACCAGCAGCATTGAGCACTGCCAGCAGCGCCGCGGTTTCGACGTCCGGCTCACCGTCAAAACGGCCCGGCCGATATTTCATCTGAAACGCAGCGATGACGTTACGTGTTTCAAGATCAAGATACCCATGCTCCGGGACCTTGTAGCCCTGACGGGCCAGCTGCGCCTGGAACCAGCCCACGTCCGGCATAGCGGTCGCAAGCAGATCGCGCTGCCGGGCTACCGCTGTAGCGTCAGGCCAGGGTACCAGACCCGCGTCGGCCAGGCGCTTCCATGGAAAAAGCGGGCCCGGATCGACCTTGCGCTGCGGAGCGATGTCGCTGTGGCCGACGATGGCTCCAGGCTTCAACCCATTGCGCTGCATGATGTCCTTGAGCAGCACGATCAACGCGTCGATCTGCTCCTCGGAATAGGGATACCACAACCGACCCTGCGCACCCTCGACGTAACCACGGTTGACCAGCTCGATGCCAATGGAGCTGGAGTTGAGCCAAGTGCGACCATTCCATTGGCTATCGCCGGCATGCCAGGCGCGGCGGTTCTCGTCCACCAGTCGGTAGATGGTCGCGGGCGACTCTCCGATCAGATAATGGCTGCTGACATCGTTGCCCTTGAGAATGTCGAGCGAACGCTGCAAGTCGCTGGAGGTGTAGTGGATGACGATGAACTGGGCTCGACTGTCCTGGCCCAGAGACGTGTAACTGGTATCGATACGCGGGCCACTGGAGCAACCAGCGAGCAACAACAGGATCGCAGCGGAAATCAGGGCTTTCATTCGGCACCTCTGGTCGACAACAAGATGACGCAGACTTTGCGCAGTTGAATCGGGCGAGCCGCCCGGACGGCCACGTCTGGAGCGCGGCGCAGGTGTTGAAGGTCGGATTATAGCGAGGCGGCCAGCATGCTCCCAGAGCGACTGGTCAGCCCGTCTCTATCCGATTGCGCCCGGCCCCTTTGGCCCGGTAGAGCGCCTGATCGGCGCGCTCGAAAACCTTCTCCGCCACATCCTTCTCTGCGAAGTTGGCGAGACCGCCGGACAGCGTGACTTCGATACGCTCTCCCTTGAAGTGGAAAGGGCATTCCTGGATACCCGAGCGCAGGCCATCGAGAAGTTTCAAGCCGGCGTCGGCGGGTGTCTCCGGCAGCAGCAGTGCGAACTCTTCTCCCCCGAAACGGGCGATGAAATCAGTTTTGCGCAGCCGTCTGCGCAATTCACCGGCGATGATCTTCAGCACCCGATCACCGGCCAGATGACCGAAACTGTCATTGATCCGCTTGAAGTAATCGACATCAAGCACGGCCAGCAGCAACTGTCCGCCGTAGCGCTGCTGGCGCGCCACTTCCAACTCCAGCCGCTCATTCCACGCAGCTCGGTTCGGCAAACCGGTAAGCGGGTCCTGCAGTGCTTTCTGGCGTTGTTCTTCGAGATGCTCGCGCATTCCTGTCGCTGCCTGCTCCAGGCTGGCGACACGCTCGACCAGAGTACTCAGACGCTCGCTCAGCTGCTGCTCCTGCTCACCGCGCTGACGCTGGTAGGCGTCGACGGTTTCCAGCAGTCCGTCGAGACGCACCTGCACCGCCTGCTTCAGCGTTGGCAGGTCCTTGGCTCCGAGCATGCTGTCCTGCAAACCACCCACTTGCTGGCGCAGCTCTTCGTCCAGCGCCTGCGCAGACTCCTGGCTCTGCACGTGTCCCTCACGAGCAGCACTGAGGCTGTCCTGCATGGTGGCCAGCCGCTCGTTGAGAAGCTTCAGGTAGCTTTCAAACTCTCGCTGCCCCAGATCGGCGACGGAGATCAGTAACTGAGCTAGATCATCCAAAACAGGGACCAGCTCATACCAGTTCAGGCCATGCTGAATTCGTTCACGCAACGCCTGCGCCTGCGGCTGTTGGTGCTCGGGCAGCTGTAGGTCATCGAGAAGTGCGAAGAGCGTTGACTCGACTCGCTCGGCAATTGCGCTGTAGGCCTGCTCCGGCGAAGGCGGTAACTGATAGGGGTCAGCTTTAGTCGTTTCAGACGTAACAAGGACAGGGGAGGCTTCGCTGGCGGGCACCAGAAAAGCCGCGTCAGCGGATACGTGTGGTGGCTCCGGCTGAACTGGGGCAGAAACTGATTCGTCGGCAGGCGCTGCCTGTTCCGCCGGTTCGCTCCCGCGCCCCGTTGGCTGCACTGCGGGTTGATCCGCCGGATTAGCCTGTGGCGGCGGCTCCGTTTGCGAAGCCGTCAACATCTCAGCAGGCCGGTCGCGCTGACCGAACAAACGACCTAGCAAACCAACCGAGTTCGAGCCACCCGCCTGCTGAGCAGAAAGCGCCTGACTTTGAAACTCACCGAGTTCGCTCAACAGGCCCGGCAATTCACGTGACTGGGCGGCACGCTCGCCGAGTCCCCGGGTGAATTTCTTCAAGGGTTTGCGAATTTCGCTGGGCAGCGGCAGGTCGAGCAGTTGTGACGCCAGTCGATCAAGCGCCTCAGTCAGGCGCTGGAGACGCTCCTGCTTGCTGCGCTCGGTATCCAGAACCGCTCGCTCAAGGCGCGGTACAAGCGCACCCAGGCGGTCATCCTGGACGTCGTCGCGGAGCACATCGCGAAGTTCGCGCATGCACTGCTCGACAGCCGGATCAGCGCCATCGACGGCAAAGCTGCTGCGAACCAGGCTGCGGCGCAGCAGGTCCAGGCGCGTATTCCAGCGCCCTTCCAGCTGCTCGTGCTGCTCCAGCGAATGCAGGTATTTCTCTTTCCAGCGTTGCGCGTCGTCGCTCATCAGATCCCATCCATAGGTACAGGCAATGCGCTGGTATGCAGCGCGTCGGGCAAACGGATCTCGACACCCACTGGAAGGTGGTCCGAGCTGGCTTGGCCCAACACGTCGACACGCTCGAGCGTGAGACTCGGGCTCAACAGAATATGGTCAAGACAGCGTTGTGGACGCCAGCTAGGAAAAGTCGCCTCGATCTGCGGCGCCTGAAGGCCGAGGTCACGTAACGGGGAGTGCTCCAGTAGGTCGCTGGCATGGGTATTCATGTCCCCCATCAGGATCTGATGCCGGTAGCCGCCGATCAGCTCGCGGATATACGCCAGTTGGCGAGTACGCGTGCCGCCGCCGAGCGCCAGATGCATCACCACTACTATCAGCGCATCATCGCCTTCACCGAAGCGCAGCAGAATCGCGCCGCGGCCCGATGGGCCAGGTAGTGGATGATCCTCCAGCCCATGCGGCTCCAATCTGCTGAGCACGCCATTGCTGTGTTGGGCGAAGCGGCCGAGGTTGCGGTTTAGCTGCTGATACCAGTAGGGAAATGCACCGAGCTGAGCGAGATGTTCGACTTGATTGACATAGCCCGAGCGCATGCTACCGCCGTCCGCCTCCTGCAATGCCACCAGGTCATAGTTCTCGAGCAGCTCGCCGATGCGCTGCAGATTTCGGGCGCGGCCGGGATGCGGCAGCAAATGCTGCCAGCTCCGCGTTAGATAGTGGTGATAGCGTTCAGTACTGATGCCAACCTGAATATTGAAACTCAGCAGGCGCAAGCGGCCGTTACAAGGAAGGCCGCTAGCGTCCAGGCATTGCGGGTTGACCCTGGTTTGCCCAGGGCCTGCCAAGCGAGGCGAACTCCAGCGGCGAAGCATCCGCGCTTACCGGGCGGCGCGTTCTTTTTCGATCAGGAAGTCGGCCACTTCCAGTGCTCGCTCCGGACCGCCAGCTGAACCGATGTCAAAGCGATATTTGCCATTGACGACCATTACCGGCACGCCTGTGATCTGATAAGCCATCCCCAGCTTCTTCGCCTGCTCGGCACGGCTTTTCACGCCGAAAGAGTTATAGGCTTTCAGAAAGGCCGCTTTATCCACGCCATGGCCTTCTACAAGCTCAGCCATCTTTTCCGGGGTCTCGAGCTTATTGCCGTCGCGGTGATAGGCATTGAACACAGCGTCATGAACGTCCTGCTCGACGTTCATGGACTCAAGGGCGAGAAACATCTGCCCGTGAACATTCCAGGCGCCGCCAAACATGGCCGGTACGCGCTTGAAGTCGACATCATCCGGCAGCTGCTTGACCCATGGATTGATGATCGGCTCGAACTGGTAGCAATGCGGGCAGCCATACCAGAATAGCTCCACCACCTCGATCTTCTCCGGCTCTGCTACAGGGACAGGATTCTTGAGCTCGACATACTCTTTGCCGGCCTGGAATTCAGCCGCGTGAGCTGCCATACCGAACAGGCTGGCGGTAGCGAGGACGGCGCTAAGAACGAGTTTACGCATGGTGACTCCCTTGTGAGGTACGGCTGAGCGTTAGCGCCACAGGCTGCAACAAATAATGCGTGCTCGCCAGCGCTTTCCAACGCTTTTCAATATCTTGACAATCATTATAGCGACGCCATAAACAAAAAAAGGGCGTTCAGGCTAACGCCATGAACGCCCTCATTCAGGCTGACCGCTCAGGCGATCAGTGCAGGCCCTGGATGTAGCTCGACAGGGCTTCGATGTCCTTGTTGGTCAGCTTCGACGCAATGGTGCGCATGATCATCGTGTCACCGTCATTGGTACGGTTGCCTTCGCGGAAGTCGGTCAACTGCTTGGCCGTGTAGGCTGCATGCTGGCCTCCCAGATGAGGGAACCCCGCCAGCTCGTTACCGACACCATTGGGTGCGTGGCAACCCGTGCAGGCTGGCATTCCTTCTTCAACCTTGCCGCCACGGAACAGTTTTTCGCCCTGAGCAACCAGCGCCGGGTCAGCCATACCGATAGTGGTCTTCTGACTGGCGAAATACGCCGCGATATCGGCCAGGTCCTGATCGCTGTACGGATCGAGCATGCCGGTCATTTCCAACACCTTGCGCCCTTCGCCTTCCGGTGCGCCCGGCTTGCTGCCGACCTTGATGTCCTGCAACTGCTTGAACAGATAGTTCTCGCCTTGACCTGCCAGTTTGGGGAAGTTTGGTGCGGCACTGTTGCCATCGGCACCGTGGCATGCACCACAGACTGCAACCTTTTCCTGACCGGCTTCGGCGTTTCCAGCCGCGTGGGCGATACCGGTGATGCCAAGGGTCAACAGCAGACTCACGAGTACTTTGTTCATCAGCTCATCCAACTACGGCTAAGGGTTAAAAAGGAATCTCTTATTCGGCAGCCATGCCCGCTGGGACAGTGACAATGCTCGTTAGAAGGCGACGTTTGGCCTGCCGTACCAACGGTGAGAACGACCGCTTTGGCAGCCATTGAAACCGTTTCAGGCGGCTCGTTGAAGACCAAAGCGCACACAAAATCTGCGGCATTATATACTGGCGCTACTGAAACGGAAATGAACCATTGCCGCACCCCGCGCACTCACCGGAAAGCCCATGCTCCCCAAAAACCCGATTCTCGGCCTCTGCCAGCAAGCCACCTTCATGACCAGCGCCGCCAAGGTCGATCAATGCCCGGCAGACGAGGGACTCGAAGTCGCGTTTGCCGGCCGGTCGAATGCGGGAAAATCCAGCGCGATGAACACCCTGACTCACGCCAGTCTCGCGCGCACATCCAAGACACCGGGTCGCACCCAGCTGCTCAATTTCTTTCGTCTGGATGACAACCATCGCCTGGTGGACCTGCCCGGTTACGGCTATGCGAAGGTGCCCATCCCGCTCAAACAGCATTGGCAGCGTCACCTGGAAGCCTATCTGAGCAGCAGAGAAAGCTTGGCTGGGGTATTTCTGATGATGGACATTCGTCATCCGCTGACCGAGTTCGACCGGATGATGCTCGACTGGTCCAATGCCAGCGAGATGCCGCTGCACATCCTGCTTACCAAGTCGGACAAACTGGCCTTTGGCGCGGCAAAAAACGCGTTGCTGGCGATCCAGCGCGACATCCGCAAAGGCTGGGGAGATGGCGTCAGCGTGCAGCTGTTCTCTGCCCCGAAACGTCAGGGTGTCGAAGAAGCACAGCTGGTACTGGCGCAACTGCTGGGAATGATTGGCGACGACGAAGACGCCAGAGAGCAGTCTGAGGGTTAGCCCGCGCTAGCGAAAAGGCCCGCTCTGCCATCAGGCGCAGAGCGGGCCTTTTTTTTACTCGCGATAATCGTCGACCGGCACGCACGCGCAGAACAGGTTGCGGTCGCCAAAGACGTTATCGACCCGATTCACCGCCGGCCAGTATTTATGGGCCTGGGTGTGAGCACTGGGCGTTACGCCTTCGGCAATGCTGTAAGGGCGATCCCAGGCATGCGTTACATCGGCCAGGGTGTGCGGCGCACGGACCAACGGGTTGTCTTCTGCCGGCCAACCGCCGTCCTGCACCTTGGCGATCTCGGCACGAATGCTCAGCATCGCCTCGACGAATCGGTCCAGCTCAGCTTTCGATTCGCTTTCGGTTGGTTCGATCATCAGCGTACCGGGCACTGGAAACGACATGGTTGGCGCGTGGAAGCCGTAGTCGATCAGGCGCTTGGCGACGTCCTCTTCTGTTATCCCTGTCTGCGCCTTCAATGGACGCAAATCGATGATGCACTCGTGAGCGACGCGTCCGTTGCGGCCGCTGTAGAGAACCGGGAAGGCACCGTCCAGACGCATCGCCAGGTAGTTTGCACTGAGGATCGCAACCTCGGTGGCGTCACGCAGCTGCGGGCCCATCATCGCGATGTACATCCAGCTGATCGGCAGGATGCTGGCGCTACCCCAAGGCGCAGCACTGACCGCACCGTTTTCTGGGTTCGGCCCTTGCAGCTCAATCACCGGATGGTTGGCGACGAACGGCGCCAGATGCGCCTTGATACCGATCGGCCCCATGCCTGGACCACCGCCGCCGTGCGGTATGCAGAAGGTCTTGTGCAAGTTCATGTGTGAGACATCGGCGCCGATGTCAGCCGGGCGCGCCAGCCCCACCTGGGCATTGAGGTTGGCGCCGTCCATATAAACCTGGCCGCCCTGAGCATGAATGGCCTCGCAGATCTCGCGAATCCCTTCCTCGTATACGCCGTGGGTCGACGGATAGGTGATCATCAGGCAAGACAGCTTGTTGCCCGCTTCAGCAGCCTTGCGCTTGAGATCTTCCAGATCGACATTGCCGGCCTTGTCGCACTCGACGATGACGACACGCATGCTGACCATCTGTGCCGATGCCGGGTTGGTACCGTGTGCCGAGGACGGAATCAGACAGATATCGCGCTGACCCTCACCGCGGCTTTCGTGGTATTTGCGAATCGCGACCAGGCCTGCGTACTCGCCCTGCGCACCGGAATTGGGCTGCATGGAGATCGCGTCGAAGCCCGTGATCGCGCAGAGCCAGGCTTCCAGCTCCTCGATCATCAACTTGTATCCCTGCGCCTGTTCCTGCGGTGCAAAAGGATGCAGATTGGCGAATTCCGGCCAGGTGATAGGAATCATTTCACTGGTAGCGTTGAGCTTCATGGTGCATGAGCCAAGGGGAATCATTGCCTGGTTCAATGCCAGGTCCTTGTTCTCCAGCTGCTTGAGGTAGCGCAGCATCTCGGTCTCGCTGTGGTGAGTGTTGAACACCGGATGAGTGAGATAGCCGCTGCTGCGCTGCAGCTCAGCAGGGATGCCGCTAGCGATCTCGCCAGCATCGAGCGTGGCGATATCGAGACCATTGTCTGCACCGAGGAACACTGCCAGCAGCTGCTCGACCGTTGCCTCGTTGCAGGTCTCATCAAGGCTGACGCCCAGTTTGCCCCGACCGAGGATACGCAGATTGATACGCGCCGCCCGGGCGCTTTCCAGAATGGCCGTCTGCGCACCGCCGACGTCGAGCGTCAGGGTGTCGAAGAAATTCCGGTTGATGCGCTTGATGCCACGTTGCTCGAGCGCGGTTGCCAGGATCGCTGTCAGCCGGTGCGTGCGCTGCGCGATGCGCTTGAGCCCTTCGGGACCGTGGTAGACCGCGTAGCAGCTGGCGATATTTGCCAGCAGGACCTGCGCCGTGCAGATGTTGGAGTTGGCCTTTTCGCGACGGATATGTTGCTCACGGGTCTGCAGCGCCATACGCAGCGCAGTGTTGCCGCGAGCATCCTTTGAAACGCCGATGATGCGGCCTGGCATTGCCCGCTTATAGGCATCGCGTGTCGCGAAATAGGCAGCATGGGGGCCGCCGTAGCCCATCGGCACGCCAAATCGCTGAGTGGAGCCAAGTACCACATCCGCACCCAGCTCGCCAGGCGGGGTCAGCAGCAGCAGGCTGAGCAGGTCGGCGGCAACGCAAGCAAGCGCCTGTTTTCCATGCAGCGCCTCGATGACCGGGCGCAGGTCCCGAATTTCGCCATGGGTGTCGGGGTATTGCAGCAACGCACCGAAGACATCCTGAGACGCTGCATCTTCCAGCGTGCCTAAGACCAGCTCGAAGCCGAACGCTTCAGCACGGGTCTGCACGACCGACAGTGTCTGCGGATGGCAGTTTTCATCAACGAAGAAGCGGTTGCTTTTGCTCTTCGCCATGCGCCGCGCCAGCGTCATGGCCTCTGCAGCTGCGGTTGCCTCATCGAGCAGCGAGGCGTTGGCTAGATCAAGGCCCGTGAGATCGATGGTCAACTGCTGGAAGTTGAGCAGCGCTTCGAGGCGACCCTGGGCAATTTCAGGCTGATAGGGTGTGTAGGCGGTATACCAGCCCGGGTTTTCCAACACGTTGCGCAGGATCACCGGCGGCGTGATGGTACCGTGGTATCCCATGCCGATCAGGCTGGTCCAGAGCTGATTCTGTTCAGCGTAACCGCGCAGTCGAGCGAGCGCTCCCTGCTCATCCAGCGCAGGCGGCAACTCGAGCGGCCCTTGCAGACGGATCGCTGGCGGCACGGTCTGCTCGACCAGCTGCTCGCGACTGGATAGCCCCAGCGCGTCAAGCATGGCTTGCTGTTCAGCCGCATCTGGGCCGAGGTGACGACGCAAGAATGCGTCAGGCTGCTGAAGCTGGGAAAGGCGCGGTACCTGTGACATCACTGCTCTCTCGCGAAAGGAAAAAGCCCTGGAACACAGGGCGGATAAAACGAGCACATCGTTTTTCCGCGTCCTGCATTACAGGGCTTTCAAGATGGAAAATGCTTAGGCGTCGGCGTCGCAGGAGGCTTTGTAGCCTTCTGCGTCAAGCAACTTGTCGAGCTCAGAGGCATCGTTCGGCTGAATACGGAAGAACCAGCTTCCGTAAGGCTCGCCGTTGACCATCTCAGGCGAGTCGGTGAGCTGCTCGTTGATCGCGACAACCTCGCCGGAAATCGGCGCGTAGATATCCGAAGCAGCCTTGACCGACTCCACAACACCGGCCTGCTGCCCGGCCGTGAGCTGTTGCCCGACCTCGGGCAGCTCCACGAACACCACGTCACCCAGGGCTTCCTGTGCGTGATCGGAGATACCGACGGTCACACTGCCGTCCGTTTCGAGGCGGGCCCACTCGTGGCTGGCGGCGTAACGCAGATCGCTGGGGATGTCGCTCATCAGTAAGTCCTCAAAAAGCTGTCAGTTTGCGCACAAGCGGGCTAGGCCACCCGCTGACGTGAAGCAGTCGGCCGAATTTACACCAGTACTTTGCCGTGACGCACGAAAGTCGGCTGCACCACGCGCACGGGATACCATTTGCCACGGATCTCCACTTCGGCGCGGTCGCCGGTACTCGCCGGGACCCGCGCGAGCGCAATGGCTTTGCCAAGGGTAGGCGAAAAACTGCCGCTGGTGATCTCGCCATCGCCGACGCCATTGACGCGTACGGGCTGGTGAGCACGCAGCACACCGCGCTCTTCGAGTACCAAACCTACCAGCTTGGGCAGATCGCTCTGAGCCTTTTGCGCTTCCAGAGCGGTGCGGCCGACGAAATCGCGCTCGGCTGGATCCCAAGCAACAGTCCAACCCATGTTCGCCTGCAGCGGCGACACATCTTCGTTCATGTCCTGGCCGTAGAGATTGAGCCCGGCCTCCAGGCGCAGCGTGTCACGCGCCCCCAGCCCGATCGGAGGAATACCTGCACCGACCAGCTCGCTGAGAAAATCGGGAGCCTGCTCGGCCGGCAGGATGATCTCCAGGCCATCTTCGCCGGTATAGCCGGTGCGACCGATGAACCAATCTCCTGCCGCCCGCCCGTTGAATGGTTTCAATTCCTGGATGAGTGCGGCGCGCCCCTGATCCACCAGCTCGGCGGTCTTGGCGCGCGCATGCGGCCCCTGAATGGCAAGCATGGCCAGCTCAGGGCGCTCCTTAACTTCGACGGTGAAGCCTTCGGTCAACGCCTGCATCCAGGCAATGTCCTTGTCTCGAGTGCTGGCGTTGACGACCAGTCGATAGCCCCACTCGGTGAGATAGACGATCAGGTCGTCCACCACGCCGCCCCGCTCATTGAGCATTGCCGTATAGAGCGCTTTGCCCACCTGCACCAGCCGGCTCACGTCATTGGCCAGAAGGCGTTGGAGATAGGCGGTGGCGTCCGGGCCCGCCACGTCGACGACCGTCATGTGGGATACGTCGAACACCCCACAATCACGCCGCACCTGGTGATGTTCTTCTACCTGAGAGCCGTAATGCAGCGGCATGTCCCAGCCACCGAAGTCGACCATCTTGGCGCCAAGTGCGAGGTGCTGATCATAAAGGGGAGTACGCTGACCCATGGGTTTCTCCTTCCGGGCAGGTCGCCGAAGCGGCGGGGGCAAAGCTTATTAGAGTCGAGCGGCTGGCCCGACGATTTTTGGATGGCGCGCATTGTAGCCCCAAGGTTGTGACAGGTCACGGTGAGACGATGGAGCGTATTTAACCGACCCGTCTTGCCGAACGGCGGATAAGCAGAATGACAGGCAACAGCCCTACCAGCACCAGCGTCAACGCGGGCAGCGCGGCACGCGCCCACTCGCCCTCACTGGTCATCTCGAAGATCCGCACCGACAGCGTGTCCCAACCGAACGGGCGCATCAGCAGCGTGGCCGGCATCTCTTTCAGTACGTCGACGAATACCAGCAACGCGGCACTCAGCGTGCCCGGCAGCAACAGCGGCAGGTAGACGCGGAAGAACAGCGCAGCACCTCCGACACCGAGGCTTCGCGAAGCCTGCGGCAGCGACGGCCGAATCCGCGCCAGGGCACTCTCCAGCGGACCGAACGCCACTGCCATGAAGCGAATCAGGTAGGCCAGCAGCAACGCACCCAGGCTGCCGAGCAAAATCGGCTTGGCGCTGCCGCCAAGCCAGGCCGATAGCGGAATGACCAGTTCGCGGTCGAGATAGCTGAACGCAAGCATGATCGAAACCGCCAGGACCGAACCCGGTAGCGCATAGCCCAGATTCGACAAGCCGACCGCCGCCTTGACCGAGCGCACGGGCGCCTGACGCCGGGCGAAAGCCAATAGCAAGGCAACCGCAACGGTGATGAACGCAGCCATGCCGCCCAGATAGAGGGTGTGCAGGATAAGCCCGGCGTAGCGTTCGTCGAGGTCGAACCGCCCGCGTTGCCAGAGCCACACCAACAACTGCAACATCGGTATCACGAAAGCGCAGAGAAATACCAGACCACACCAACCGCTAGCCGCCAGAGCCTTGAGTCCGGTCAGCCGATACAGCGCCCCCGAGCGTGCCCGGTCGTTGGCAGGCCTCGCTGCACCGCGCGCGCGACGCTCGCCATAGAGCACCAGCATCACCGCGAGCAACAACAGACTGGCCAGCTGGGTTGCGCTGGTCAGGCTGAAAAAGCCGTACCAGGTCTTGTAGATCGCAGTGGTGAAGGTATCGAAATTGAACACCGCCACGGCACCGAAATCGGCCAGCGTCTCCATCAGCGCAAGCGCCAGCCCTGCACCGATCGCCGGCCGCGCCATCGGCAGCGCGACACTCCAGAATGCCTTCCAAGGCGAATGGCCGAGCACCCGCGCAGCTTCCATCAGCCCTTTGCCCTGAGCAAGGAATGCAGAGCGGGCTAGCAGGTAGACGTAGGGATAGAACACCAGCACCAGCACGGTAATCACCCCGCCAGTGGAACGCACCCGAGGGAAGCGCACACCGCTGCCGAACCACTCCCGCGCAAGGGTTTGCACCGGCCCTGAGAAATCCAGCAGGCCGATGAACACGAACGCCAGGACATAGGCAGGAATCGCGAACGGCAGCATGAGCGCCCAGTCCAGCCAGCGCCGACCTGGGAATTCGCACAGAGCCGTCAACCAGGCCAGGCTGACGCCCAACACCGTTACGCCCACCGACACCCCCACGACCAGCGTCAGAGTGTTGCTCAGCAAGCGCGGCATCTGGGTTTGCCAGAGGTGCGACCAGATGCTGGTGTCGACGTCACCCCAACTGAAAAGCAGGACACTCAGCGGCAGCAATACCAGCGCGGCAACTGCAAAGGTGATGGGGTACCAGCGGCGCTCAACGGGGTGGGACACGCAAGCCTCGGAAGCAGAAAGACAACGCCCCCGGCAGGCCGGGGGCGTCGAGTATAACGGCAGTGCAGCCTATCGACTGCAGGCGGCTGTCAATTCCAGCCAGCACGGTCCATCAGCATGATGGCTTCAGCCTGGCGCTTACCAGCGACCTCGACAGGAATGGTGTCCGCCTTGAAATCACCCCATGCAGCGACTTCCGAAGAAGGCTCGACATTCGGATTGGCCGGGAACTCCATGTTGATGTCAGCGAAGATCTTCTGCGCTTCCGGCGTGGTCATCCACTCGACCAGCTTCAGCGCCGCTTCGCGATTGGGCGCATGCTTGGTCAGACCGATGCCTGAAAGATTGACGTGAACGCCGCGGTCATTCTGGTTCGGCCAGAAGAGCTTGGCTTTAAGATCCGGATTCTGCGCATGCAGCCGGCCGAAGTAGTAGGTATTGACGATTCCAACGTCGCACTGCCCGGCATCGACCGCCTGGACCAGCGCAGTGTCGTCGGCGAAGACGTCGGTTGCGAGATTGTTGACCCAGCCCTTGATGATCTCTTCGGTCTTCTTGGCACCGTGGGTCTCGATCATGGTGGCAGTCAGCGACTGGTTATAGACCTTCTTGCTGGTACGCAGGCACAGACGGCCTTCCCAGTTCTTGTCCGCAAGCGCCTCGTAGGTCGACATTTCGTTCTGCTCGACACGGTCGGGCGAATAGACAATCGTCCGGGCGCGCAAGGACAGACCCGTCCAGGCATCGGCGGAAGAGCGGTACTGTGCAGGAATGTTGTCCTTGACCACCTGGGAATTCAGCGGCTGGAGGATGCCCATTTCCTCGGCTTGCCAGAGGTTGCCACCATCTACGGTCAACAGCAGGTCGGCAGGGGTGTTCGCGCCTTCGGCCTTGATGCGGGCCATCAGCGGGGCTTCTTTATCGGTAATGAACTTGACGTTGACACCGGTCTTGGCTTTATACGCATCGAAGACCGGCTTGATCAGCTCATCGATTCGCGAGGAGTAAACCACTACTTCATCGGCAGCTTGTACAGCGCTCGACAGCGCGGAGAGCGCCAGAGCGGCGAGTAAACCTTTGCTTGCCTGCATGGATCAGCCTCTTATCAGTTCGTGAAAGATGCTGAATAGTAGTGAATGTCATTTACTTTCTCAACGCGACAATTCGCGCTGGCTGACTGCTGAACGATCAGACTTTCGCCAGCCCTGGCAGGTCGCCGCTCAGGCCCAACGCCTGCCGGACGAACAGAGCCTTGGCTTCGGGCAGCGCCTGAATGCCTTTCAGGCCAGCATTACGCAACCAGCGCAACGGCAATGGGTCTGCCTGGAACAGACGTTCGAAGCCCTCCATAGCCGCCATCATGGCCAGGTTATGCGGCATCCGGCGGCGCTCGAATCGACTTAGCACACGCGGGTCGCCAAGTTGCTCCCCCCTCGCGATTGCAGCGATCAGAACCTCCGCAAGCACCGCGGCATCCAGCAGACCGAGATTGACGCCTTGCCCCGCCAAAGGGTGAATGGTGTGTGCCGCATCGCCAATCAGCGCCAGGCCGTGCTGGACGTAACGCTTGGCATGTCGCTGGCGCAGCGGGATGCAGAGCCTAGGGTCAGCGTCCAACACATCACCCAGACGAAACTCGAACGCCCGCCCCAGCGCGTGACGAAAGGCCGCGTCATCCAACGCCATCAGACGCTGCGCTTCGGTCTCTGTAACGGACCAGACGATCGAGCACCAGTGCGAATCGCCTTCTTTCTGCAGCGGTAGAAACGCCAACGGCCCCTCATCCGTGAACCGCTGCCAGGCGGTCTGCTGGTTGGAATTGGCACAACGCACGCTGGTCACGATGGCCTGATGCAGGTAATCCCATTCGCGCGTCTCGCAACCGGCCAGGCGCCGCACGGCTGAATTGGCACCGTCGGCTGCCACCACCAGCGTGGCCTCCACCTGTTTGCCGTCGGAGAGGGTCAAGCTCCAGCCCCGCTCGCTACGTTGCAGTTGCTCCAGGCGTGCATTGGGCAGCAGTTCAACGGAGCCGTCATCTTTCAGCACATCCAACAGAGAATCCTGCACTACGCGGTTCTCGACGATATGACCGAGGACGTCGGCATGCACGGAGGCTGCAGAGAAATGAATCTGCCCGGTACCGGAGCCATCCCAGACGTGCATGTCGGTGTACGGGCTGGCGCGACGATGGGTGATCCCGGCCCACGCACCGACGCGCTCGAGAATCCGCTGACTGGCAGCAGACAGCGCACTGACACGTGGCTCGAATGTATCGGACGGCGCGCAGGGCTGAATCTCCAACGGACCTGCATCAATCAACTTGATGCTGAGACCGGCATCCCTGAGCGCGAGCGCCAAGGTGCTGCCAACCATCCCGGCTCCGACAATGATGAGGTCCGTTTGCATCTGTGCTCTCCTGCACGCCGAGCTCCGGCGTGCCTAATAGGGTCTGCTTGCCCGCACCAGCGTGTGCGTGGCGTGTGTCGCTGGTTTCAGCTTGCTGGATCAGCCATTTGCTCGCATGCAGAGTCGATGGAGCTGTCCGGTCAACGCTCGCGCACGCCGAGCCCCATGGCCTGCCTGGCAAACCATGTCTTGGCAGGTGGCAACAGATCCAGCCCAATCAACCCCAGGTTCCGAGCAGCAGCCGACAGCCGCGAGGTATCGCTGAAGAGCTGCGTCAGCTGGTCAGAAAATCCAACCGTCAGCCACTGGTCTGCGCGCTGGCGCCGATGGTAGTTCTGTAGCACCGCAAGATCGCCAATTCCTGACGAGCTGCTCAACAACGCAGCCGCAAGGGCCTCGGTATCTCTCAGTGACAGGTTGTAGCCCTGCCCTGCGATCGGGTGCAAGCTGTGCGCCGCATTACCGAGCACCACAAGACCGGAGCGAACCTGCTCCTCGGCCTCGATCAGTACGAGCGGATAGAGGTGCCGCGCGCCAACTTGCTGAAATCCACCTAGGCGGTAACCGAAAGCCTGCTGCAACTCTCTGAGGAAATCGGCCTCAGGCAGCGCCGCCAGCCGCGCGGCATCCTTATCGGGTCGGGTCCAGACCAGTGCACAACGATTCTCCGCCAACGGCAGCAAAGCCATCGGGCCTTCATCGGTGAAGCGCTCGAACGCCTGCCCACCGTGCGGCTTGCCAGGCGTGACATTGGCGATAAGGGCAGTCTGATCGTAAGGCGTGCGCTTGATGCCTATACCGAGCTGTTCACGCAATGCCGAGCGCCCTCCATCGGCCAGCACCGCAAGTTCACAGCCCAGAGAGTCGCCGTTGGTCAGGGTCAGCCGATAGCCGTCGGCATGCGGCTGCATGCGCTCGACTTCGGCAGGGCAATGGCGGGTAACGACTCGGTCATCCAGAGCCTGCCACAGACAATGCCCGATCCAGGCGTTCTCCACTACATAGCCCAGCGCCGGTACTTTCTGGTTTTCGGCATCGAGTCGAGTGGCGCCGGCACGCCCGCGATCAGATACATGAATACGAGTGATCGGCTGAGCTCGCTGCGCAATCTGCTCCCACACGCCAAGGCGCTGATAGATCAGCCGGGTTCCATAGGACAGTGCGGTGGAACGTGCGTCGTAGCTTGGCTGATACTCGTTGCCCGGCTCGAACGGCTCGATCAGCTCAATCTTCCAGCCACGCGCCCAGGCGCCTTCTTGCAGTGCCAGAGCCAGGCTTGCACCGACCAGCCCACCGCCCACAATGGCCAGGCTGCTCATGCTTATGCGCCCTCGGCCGTAGCCGCCATCAGCGCTTCGATTTCCTCAACGGATTTGGGTACGCCGCCGGTCAGGATCTCGCAGCCTGTCTTGGTCACTACAACGTCGTCTTCGATGCGGACACCGATACCGCGCCACTTCTTAGGCACATCCTGATTGTCTGCCGCAATGTAGATACCCGGTTCGACTGTCATCGACATGCCAGGCTCAAGCACCCGCCACTCTCCGCCTACCTTGTAGTCACCGACATCATGGACATCCATGCCAAGCCAGTGGCCGGCGCGATGCATATAGAAGGGCTTGTAGGCTTCGGCTGCGATCAGTTCTTGCACGTCACCCTGAAGCAGTCCGAGCTCGACCAGCCCTGTGGTGATGACCTGCACGGTCGCCTCGTGAGCTTCGTTCCAGTGTTTGCCAGGCGCGATGTGGCTGAACGCTTCTTCGTTTGCCTTCAGTACCAGTTCGTAGATGGATTTCTGCTCGGGCGAGAAGCGCCCATTGACAGGAAATGTGCGCGTGATGTCGCTGGCGTAGCAATCGATTTCACAGCCCGCATCGATCAGCACCAGATCACCATCCCGGAGCACCGCATCGTTCTCCCGATAATGCAGGATGCAGGCATTCTTGCCTGCTGCAACGATAGAACCGTAGGCCGGCATCTTCGAACCGGCCTTGCGGAACTCGTAGTCCAGCTCCGCTTCGAGGTGGTACTCGTAAAGCCCAGCGCGGCTGGCTTGCATGGCACGGATGTGGGCACGCGCGGATATCTCCGCCGCGTGCTTCATCACCTTTACTTCATTGGCCGACTTGTAAAGGCGCAGGTCGTGCAGGAGATGGTCGAGGGCGACGAACTCATTCGGCGGCTGCGCGCCCTGGCGAGCCTTGGAGCGGATCGTATTGATCCACTCCATCAGGCGATGATCGAACTCCTGATTGCTGCCGATGGCATAATAGACACGCGAACGCCCCTCGATCAGCCCGGGAAGAATGTCGTCGATATCCCCGACGGGGAACGCGTCGTCGGCGCCATATTCGGCGATGGCACCGTCCTGCCCGGCGCGCAGCCCGTCCCACAATTCACGTGCGGGATCACGCTCACGGCAGAACAGCACGTACTCCCCATGCTCGCGGCCAGGGATCAGAGCAATCACCGCTTC
This sequence comes from Stutzerimonas zhaodongensis, assembly GCF_003696365.1. GTDB lineage: Bacteria > Pseudomonadota > Gammaproteobacteria > Pseudomonadales > Pseudomonadaceae > Stutzerimonas > Stutzerimonas zhaodongensis. The sequence continues at coordinate 264,694 of NZ_RFFM01000001.1, read as the reverse complement.
GGGCTCCGGAAAACCCGACAGGTATTGGAAATCGCTGTCCTGACGGTAGATATGCTCGACGTCGCGGTTACGGATGTACATCGGCGCCGCCGGAAGGATGGCGATGCTGTTGGGCTCCATCTCTGCCATCAGCGCCTTGCGCCTACGGGCGTATTCCGATCTGGGAATTCGAGTCATGGGCTGACGGTCCTCAATGCAAGGAGGGCTTCGGCGTCGCCGCTACCGGCTTGGCGCACTCGGTGAACAACAACAGCGGCGCAACTCGCAAGTATTCCATGACTTCCATGTAGTCGTTCTCGCCGTCTTCGGATTCTTCCAGCGAATCCTGTATCTGCGCGATTGCTGCAAGGTCTTGCAGGACCTCCACGGCCTCACCGCTTAGCGCTCGATCACCTGCAATCAGACCAAAACCGGTCAGGAAACTCTGGCACCACTGGCCCAGCGCCTGGGCGCGCTCGGTAAGCGGCGCATCATCGGAGGGAAGCAGCAGAACGATGGCGATATCTTCTCCGGCGAGCTCGCCCTTGACCATCTCCTGAAGACCCAGAAGTGCCTGGCGTACTGACTCTTCGGGCTCGGCGCCGAGCAACTCGACGGCATCGATGAGCCACGATTCGGCATCGAAACCAGCCCCGGCGCAGCTTCGCCCGAGCAATAGCCCATGCAGCTCGGCGGGGGTGACAGGTTGGGCACTGTTGGCTAGCAAGGTGGCAAAGGCGGCATACGGCGAGTTTTGAATGGGCATTGGCAGCTAGGCGCACGAAGGCGCTAATGTCTAGAATGAAGGCCTTGTATCCTAGCATCGGCATACGAGCCAAGACCATCGAAGCCGGACTAGCCAACGCTCGCGCCATTACCCGGGAATCCCATGGAAGACGCCGACTTGCAGCTGCTGACCACCAAACTGGAACAGCTGATACAACGCATCGAGCAACTTAAGGTGCAGAATTGTCTGTTGCTCAACAGTGAGAAGAGCTGGCGCGAGGAACGCGCTCATCTGATCGAAAAGAACGAAATGGCACGGGTGAAGGTCGAATCAATGATTTCGCGCCTGAAAGCCCTGGAGCAGGACTCATGACCCAGCCGAACACCGTCACCGTGCACATCATGGACAAGGAATATTGTATTTCCTGTCCACCCGAAGAACGCAGCAACCTCGAAGGCGCCGCTCATTATCTTGACCGCAAGATGCGTGAGATCCGTAGCAGCGGCAAAGTCATCGGCGCAGATCGAGTCGCGGTGATGGCCGCACTGAACATTACCCATGAGCTGTTGCACAAGCATGACCGTCTTGATGCAGAAGCCAACAGCGCTCGTGAACACGTGCGTACTTTGCTGGAGCGAGTGGACAGCGCTCTGGCCGCCGATCCAAACCCAACCGGCAACTGATGAACGGCAGACAGATTGCGTTATAATCCCGCCCACTCCCTGGCATGTTCGCCAGTCGGCGATGACCCTCTCCCGATAAGCAACACCATGGAGGCTACACGTAGTGCCGGTGTGCATGTCCGCCTGACGGAAAGCCTTAAGGTACTCTGTAGTCGCCACCTTGAACTCTCGGGTTCAAGGGCCTACGCGGGCAGCGGCATGCTGGGGAGCCTCAATTCATGATCGCAGCCGAAGGACTTTCGCGTCCGGCGCTGCGACGGCAATTGCGTCAAGCACGCCGCAAAATGTCTCCCGCCCAACAGCGCCAAGCAGCCAAGCTGCTCTATCGGCAGCTGGCGCAACACCCGCTGTTCCGCAGAAGTCGCCACGTCGCCCTCTATTTGCCCAATGACGGTGAAATCGACCCGCGCCCGCTGCTCCATGAGGCCCAACGGCGAGGAAAGGCAACCTATCTTCCGGTCCTGAACGCCTGGCCCCGTACGCGCATGGTGTTCCAACGGATCAAACCCAACGAAAGACTGAAGCCAAACCGCTTCGGCATCGCCGAGCCAGCATTTCGCCCCGGCCAGCAGAGACGCATGTGGGCGCTTGACCTGGTATTGATGCCTTTGGTGGGATTCGATGAGCGCGGCGGCCGACTGGGCATGGGCGGAGGCTTCTATGACCGAAGCCTGGCCTATCGCAAAAGGCGCAAAAATGGTCACAAACCGACACTTTTAGGTCTAGCTCATGAATGTCAGAAGGTCGACCTTATTCCCGTCGCAAGCTGGGATGTGAGCTTGCAGGCAACGGTGACTGATCGCGGATGGTATGGAAAATAGGGAAAGCCAGGTGTTCAGCCGCGTCCATGCGGCGCTTCAGGCTAGCGCTGAAGTTGCTGCGAGTGGCTGATAGGAACCATGGACGAGGAATTGTCCGACGCTTCCCATAGCCCTTGGGTATAGCCCGTCGTCACTACACCGAGACCGAAAATCAGTACCAGGACCCAAAGAATATCTGGCTTACGTTTCATAGTTTTTCGCCTCCCCCTGCCAGGCGAATAGTCTTACGACGAGTCAATATCGTTTTGGTTTTGGAGACTCGACACCACCTACCTCAAGCGCGGCATTCTCCGCCATGCCTCGGTGCAGCGCAAACCAGCGTAGCAACCGACTGTCGGGGACTTCGCATCTGAGACTCTTAAAGCAAAAGAAAGAGAGCAAAGACCATGCCGTGCTGGCTGATGAAGTCTGAACCGGACGAATTTTCCATTCGGAATCTAGAGGAACTCGGGTACAGCCGCTGGGACGGTGTACGCAATTATCAGGCTCGAAACTTTCTGCGAGCGATGGCAGAGGGCGACTTGTTCTTTTTCTATCATTCAAGTTGCGCGACACCCGGTATCGCCGGGATCGGCCGCATTACGCGCGCCGCCTATCCTGACCCAACCGCAATCGACCCGAACTCTGCTTACTTCGATATGAAGGCTAAGGCCGAGAAAAACCCGTGGAGCGCGGTCGACGTCGGGTTCGTGGAGCGCTTTGACACCGTATTGACGCTGCCGCAGCTGAAAAGCCATCCAGCGCTGTCGCAGCTGCCCCTCGTCCAGAAAGGCAGCCGGCTCTCGGTGATGCCCGTGGGTGAAGCCGAGTGGCACGTGATCTTGGCGATGCGCTGAACCCGCTTTAGTCAGAATGACCGCAGCTACTGGACGATGAGATTGTTGAACAGCAAATCGTCGACCAGGGGGGCACCCTCCTCCTGGGTCAACACCGCCTGCACCTGCTTGAGCGCTTCCTGCCTGAGCGCCTCCTTGGCCTGGACGGTGCCTATGGTGGCGTCCGTCTGCTGGGAGAAAAGCGTCACCAACTGATTGCGGATCAAAGGCTCGTGGTGTTTCACCTTTGCCTCCGCTTCGGCGCCGCTTACCCGTAACGCGATGTCCGCCTTGTAGTACTTGAGCTTGCCATCGGAACCATAGTTGCCAACCAGCGCGGGCACTAGCGCGTAATAGATGGCCTTCGGCGCAGCCGCATCGCCTTCCGCGCTCTCAGCGAGCGCTGCCTGTGCCACACAAAGAGCAAACAGAAAAACAAGAATACGGTTCACGGCGATACTCCGGGGGATATGCAGATCAGCATAACCAGTGACGGCCGCAGACCCAAGCCCGGCCTTATGTGTCGCCATCAGGCCAGACCATGCTCGTTGCGCCAACGGAGCAGGCTTCTAGACTGACCCGATCCCTACCCGGTCATAGCCTCATCTCAAACGATAAAAGGAATCCTGATGAAAGCTGTCCTGTGCAAAGAGTTCGGCCCGGCAGAAAAGCTGGTAATAGAAGAGATCGACGGGCCCCAGATCAAGAAGGGCGAGGTATTACTCGACGTTCATGCCGCCGGCGTGAATTTCCCGGATACGCTCATGATCGAAGGCAAATATCAGTTCAAGCCACCGTTCCCTTTCTCTCCAGGCGGTGAAGCAGCTGGCGTCGTGGCTGCAGTAGGCGAAAAAGTCACCCATTTGAAGGTGGGCGATCGCGTGATGGGGTTGACTGGCTGGGGCAGCTTTGCCGAACAGGTAGCTGTGCCTGGAGATAACGTGCTGCCGATACCGCCAGCCATGGATTTTTCGACGGCCGCCGCGTTCAGCATGACCTACGGAACCTCGATGCATGCGCTGAAACAGCGCGCCAACCTTCAACCTGGAGAAACCTTGCTGGTACTTGGCGCCTCCGGCGGCGTAGGTCTGGCCGCGGTTGAAATCGGCAAAGCAATGGGCGCCAAGGTCATAGCTGCCGCATCGACGGCTGAAAAGCTTGAAGTTGCCAAGAATGCAGGCGCTGATGAGCTGATCAACTACACCGAAACCAGCCTCAAGGAACGCTTGAAAGAACTCACTGGCGGCGAGGGCGTAGACGTGATCTATGATCCGGTCGGCGGGAAACTGTTCGAAGAAGCCTTTCGCAGCATCGCCTGGAACGGCCGGATGCTGGTGGTCGGCTTCGCAGCGGGAGATATCCCGTCACTGCCGGCCAATCTCCCGCTGCTCAAGGGCGCCTCGCTGATCGGGGTGTTCTGGGGCAGCTTCGCTCGGCGTCAGCCACATGACAACGCGGCGAACTTCAAGCAACTGTTCGCCTGGCATGCCGAGGGCAAGCTCAAGCCTTTGGTGTCACAAACTTTCGCGCTGGAGCAGACGGCTGAGGCGATCAATACCCTGGCCCAGCGTAGAGCGGTCGGCAAGCTGGTCGTCAAGGTACGTTGAAATCTGAGTCGCTACCGCAGAGCGCTTGGCGCCCTGCGGCAGGCTTGAAGCGAGGAGTAATCAGTGAGCGGTAGCAGGCGCTTCGCCGCCCTGCTGCATGCGCGCCATTTCCTGGGCATAAAGCGCATCGAAATTCACCGGTGCCAGCATAAGCGCGGGGAACGACCCACGGGTGACCAGGCTGTCGAGGGCTTCACGCGCATAAGGGAAAAGAATATTCGGGCAAAACGCGCCGAGCGTATGGCTCATTGCCTGCGGCTCAAGCCCCTTGATCAGGAAGATGCCGGCCTGCTGAACTTCAGCGATGAAGGCTACTTCCTCGCCTGTCTTGACTGTCACTGAAAGCGTCAGAACCACTTCGTGGAAATCGCCCTCTAGCGACTTCTGCTTCGTGTTCAAGTCCAGCGCGACGCTTGGATTCCACTCCTGACGGAAGATCTCCGGGCTTTTAGGAGCCTCGAAAGAGACGTCACGTACGTAGATGCGCTGCAGGGAGAACTGTGCACCTTGCTCTTCCTGAGCAGCGGCGCCGTTGTTTGCTTGTTCAGTCATGTGAAGCCTTCTTGTTGTGCATGTCGTATTTGATTGCCCTGCCAGCACCAGCATTTAGCCAACTGCAGACAGGCCGCTTGTTAGGGTTACGCCGAGAGCATCGCATCCAGCTTGCCAGCCCGCTCGAGTGCATGCAGCTCATCGCATCCGCCGACGTGCTCGTCACCGATCCATATCTGGGGGACAGAAGTACGTCCTGCCTTTGTCGCCATTTCCGAGCGCAACGCAGGCTTCCCATCGACGGGAATCTCCTCATAGCTGACGCCTTTGCGATCGAGCAGGCTCTTGGCCCGAATGCAGAACGGGCACCAGGCGGTGGTGTACATGACGACTTTTGACATAGTTATTTGACCACTGGCAGATTTTCGCCGCGCCAGCTGGAAATCCCTCCGGACAGCTTCGCGGCTGTGAAGCCCGCCTTCTGCAACTCACGGCAGGCCGTTCCGGCGTGCTGGCCCATGGCGTCGACGACGACGATCATCTTGGCCTTGTGCTTCTCCAGCTCACCTAGTCGGCTGACCAGCTTTTCGTGTGGAATGTTCAACGCGTCGACGATGTGACCGGCGTCGAACTCCTTCTTCGCACGCACGTCCAACACCACGCCTTCGTCGCGGTTGACCAAGTTGGTCAACTCGCGGTTGCTCAGGCTTTTTCCGCCCTTGCGCGCCTCGGTGACGGCGAGAAGAACCAGCAACACCAAAAAGATGCTGACCAGCAGATAGTGGTTAGAGACAAATTCAATCAGGTTAGCGACCATCAAAAGGGTACCCGGGGGATAAAATGCGGGCCAGTATACACAGCCCCCCCACCAGGCTGAACCCTGCGAATCGTGACGCCCAACCGGCCAACATTTAGACTGGCCGCCATTTATTTCGCGACCTCGTGCAAGGAGCCAGACACATGCCCGCCGCGCCAAAACCCCTGGTACTGATAATCCTCGACGGCTTCGGACACAGTGACAGTCCTGAATTCAATGCCATTCATGCCGCCCACAAGCCAGTTCTTGACCGGCTTCTGGCCAGCCAGCCGCATGGGCTGATCTCCGGAAGCGGAATGGACGTCGGTCTTCCGGACGGGCAGATGGGCAACTCCGAGGTGGGGCACATGAATCTTGGTGCCGGTCGCGTGGTGTACCAGGACTTTACCCGGGTGACCAAGTCCATCCGCGATGGCGACTTCTTCGAGAACCCCACCATCTGTGCTGCAGTGGACAAGGCCGCCGGTGCAGGCAAGGCCGTGCATATTCTCGGGCTGCTCTCGGATGGCGGTGTGCACAGCCATCAGGATCATCTGGTCGCCATGGCTGAACTGGCCGCAAAGCGCGGCGCCGAGAAGATCTACCTGCACGCATTCCTGGACGGTCGCGACACCCCGCCCAAGAGCGCACAGCACTCCATTGAACTGATGCAAGCCACCTTTACCCGCCTTGGCAAGGGGCGCGTCGCCAGCCTGATCGGTCGCTACTTCGCCATGGACCGCGACAACCGCTGGGACCGCGTCGAGCAGGCGTACAGCCTGATCGTCGAGGGCAAGGCCGAGCACCAAGCAGAGTACGCGGTGGACGGCCTCATCGCGGCTTACGAGCGCGGGGAAAGTGACGAGTTCGTCAAGGCCACCAGTATCGGCGAACCGGTTCGTGTGGAAGACGGCGACGCAGTTGTGTTCATGAATTTCCGCGCTGACCGCGCCCGCGAGCTGACGCGCTGTTTCGTCGAGCCGGGCTTCAACGAGTTCGAGCGCGCTCGTGTACCGCAATTGGCCGGCTTCGTCATGTTGACTCAGTATGCAGCGAGCATTCCAGCACCCAGCGCCTACGCCCCTGAGGCGCTGACCAATGTGCTGGGCGAATACCTGGCTAACAACGGCAAGACCCAGCTACGCATCGCCGAGACTGAAAAATATGCCCATGTGACCTTCTTCTTTTCAGGCGGCCGCGAAGAGCCTTTCGCCGGCGAAGAGCGCATCCTGATTCCGTCACCGCAAGTGGCGACCTACGACATGCAGCCGGAAATGAGCGCACCCGAGGTGACGGATCGCATCGTCGATGCCATCGAGAATCAGCGATTCGACGTGATCATCGTGAATTACGCCAACGGCGACATGGTCGGTCACACCGGCGTATTCGACGCAGCCGTAAAAGCTGTTGAATGCCTGGACAAATGCGTAGGCCGAATCGTTGAAGCCTTGGAGAAGGTCGGCGGTGAAGCGCTGGTGACGGCTGACCATGGCAACGTCGAGCAAATGGAGGACGCCATGACCGGGCAGGCTCATACCGCTCACACCTGTGAGCCGGTGCCATTCATTTATGTCGGCAAGCGCAACCTGACCATCCGCGAAGGTGGCGTGCTTGCCGATGTGGCTCCGACCATGCTGACGATGCTCGGCATGCCAGTACCCGTCGAGATGACCGGACGCTCCATCGTCGAGCTGAAATAAAAGGCTAAAAAGTCAGGTCTGCACGCTATAGAGCCGGTGCGCCCGTACGGACGCACCGGTGATCGCAACTCGCACTCGCGAGGGACGGGATGCAGCTTGACGATGCTTTTTTAGGCATACTACGGCCGTCGTTGAACTCTCGGTTACGCCCTCCCATGCCCCGTTTACCTCTCATCCTGATGCTGTTCTGTCTGTTCGGCCCTGCAGTCGCTGACGAGCGCACCGATGCGCGCAAGCAGATCGAAGCTGCACGTAAGGATGTCGCCGAGCTTCAGAAACTGCTCAAACAGATCGAGCAGGAGAAGTCCGCAGTCCAGAAACAGCTGCAGACCACCGAAAGCGAGATGGGCCAGCTTGAAAAGCAGGTTGACTCCTTGCAGCAGGAAATCGACCGCAGCGAGTCGGAGCTGGACCGCCTCAATGACGAAAAAACCACGTTGGAAGGGGCTCGACTCGAACAGCAGCGCTTGATCGGAATCCAGGCGCGAGCCGCCTACCAGAGCGGGCGCCAGGAATACCTTAAACTGCTGCTCAATCAGCAGAATCCCGAAAAATTCAGCCGCACCCTGACCTACTACGATTACCTCAGCAGGGCTCGTTTCGAGCAAGTCTCAGATTTCAATGAAACGCTCACGCAGCTCGCCAATGTCGAGGCTGGCATCCAGGCGCAGCAGGAAGAGCTCGCCCAGCAGCAGGACGGGCTTCAGGCGCGACGCGCTCAATTGGCCGAAGTCCGCAAGGAACGGCAGCTGGCCCTGGCCAAGCTCGATAAGGATCTATCCAGCCGCGATCAGAAGCTAAAGGCTCGAAAACAGGAGCAGGCTCAGCTTGAGCGCGTTCTCAAGACCATCGAGGAAACACTTGCGCGCCAAGCCCGCGAAGCTGAGCAGGAGCGCCAGCGAGCATTGGCCTTGGCGCGAGCAGAACAGGTACGCCAGCAACAGGCCGGACGCGAGCCCGCGGCACCAGCACCGGCAGGCCCCACAGTTTCCAGTGCCGGCGGGAATTTCGGCGGCCCCTTCGCCAACGCCAAAGGTAAGCTGCCCTGGCCTGTTGATGGAAGATTGGTCGCACGCTACGGCACTCCGCGCGGCGGTGATGCTCGAACCAAGTGGGACGGCGTGTTGATCGGTGCCAATGTAGGCACTCAGGTACGCGCTGTTCACGGCGGCCGAGTAGTATTCGCCGACTGGCTTCGAGGCGCCGGTTTGCTGGTAATACTCGACCATGGCAATGGCTATCTGAGCCTGTACGGGCACAACCAGAGCCTGCTGCGCGACGCCGGTGATATCGTCAAGGCCGGCGATCCGATCGCCACCGTAGGAACCAGTGGCGGGCAGGAAGCTGCCGCACTGTATTTCGCCATTCGCCAACAGGGTCGCCCGAGCGATCCGGCACAATGGTGTCGTGCGCAAGGATAGGCCAGCTCGGCTGAAGCGCCCCTCATAACTGGAGTCAGACATGCTGCACCTGCGCCGTTTCGCCCAACCCTCCACCCTGGCCCTGACCATCATGCTGGGGATGTACGGTAGCGCCTGGGCGCAGCAACCGCCCCCGGAAATCGCGACGGAGTCGATCCAGCTGGACCCGGCTGCCCGCAAGGCACCGCTGCCGCTGGACGAGCTGCGCACCTTTGCCGAGGTGCTGGACCGAATCAAGGCGGCTTATGTCGAGCCGGTGGACGACAAGACGCTGCTGGAAAATGCCATCAAGGGCATGCTGAGCAACCTCGACCCCCACTCGGCCTATCTTGAGCCAGAAGCATTTGCCGAGTTGCAGGAAAGCACCAGCGGCGAGTTCGGCGGTCTCGGAATCGAAGTCGGCATCGAAGACGGCTTCATCAAGGTGGTTTCGCCCATCGACGACACGCCAGCGTCAAAGGCGGGCATCGAGGCGGGTGACCTTATCGTCAAGATCGACGGCAAGCCCACCAAGGGCATGTCCATGATGGATGCCGTGGGAATGATGCGCGGCAAGCCGGGCAGCGACATTTCACTGTCGCTGGTACGTGAGGGTGGCAAGCCTTTTTCAGTGAAACTCACTCGGGCGGTGATCAAGGTAACCAGCGTCAAGAGCCAGATGCTCGAACCCGGTTACGGCTATCTGCGCGTAACGCAGTTCCAGATAAATACCGGCGAAGAAGTCGGTAAGGCGCTGGCAAAAATGCGCAAGGAAAACGGCAAGAAGCTCAATGGCCTTGTACTCGACCTGCGCAACAATCCGGGCGGCGTACTGCAGGCTGCGGTCGAAGTTTCCGATCATTTCCTCACTGACGGTTTGATCGTTTACACCAAAGGGCGTATTCCCAACTCCGAGCTTCGCTTCAATGCCGACGCGGCCGATGCCAGCGAAGGCGTTCAGCTGGTAGTGCTGATCAACGGTGGCAGCGCCTCTGCCTCTGAAATCGTTGCCGGCGCCCTGCAAGACCAGAAGCGCGGCGTTGTGATGGGCACCGACAGCTTCGGCAAGGGTTCGGTGCAGACGGTATTGCCGCTGAACAACGACAGAGCGTTGAAGCTCACCACCGCGCTCTACTACACGCCAAATGGTCGCTCGATCCAGGCTCAGGGCATTGAGCCGGACATCACCGTGACCCGCGCCAAACTTACCCGCGAACAGGCAGCCGAAGGCGTGCGCGAAGCTGATCTTGCCGGGCATCTTGGCAATGGCAACGGTGGCCCGGAACGCCCGACCATGGCGCCGATTGCAAGCGACTCGCCTCGCCCCCAGGATGATGACTATCAGCTTGGCCAGGCGCTTAACCTTCTCAAGGGGTTGAACCTTACCCGCGGCAAGTAGCAATGCGCAGGCGCTGGCTTCTGCTATTGGGTGTAGTCGCGCCGTTGTTGGGGATTGGCGCGCCGGACACAGGTGCTGATACCGGGAACCCGGCACAGCACCTGGCTGCTGTTTCGCAGATGCCGAAGCTGGCGCTGGTGATCGATGATCTGGGCCAGAACGCCTCGCGTGACGGTCGGGTTCTGGCGCTACCCGGCCCTGTCGCAATGGCTATCCTGCCGGACACCCGATACGCCACAGCCCTGTCACAGCGGGCGCAAGCGGCAGGCAAAACGGTCATGCTACACCTGCCCATGGCGCCAGCAGGCGGCCCATATGCCTGGCAACCGCAGCTGCCTCCCGAAGAATTGACCAACAGACTGGAACGCGCACTGAAAAAGGTGCCGCACGCCAGCGGTGTGAACAACCATATGGGCAGTCAGATGACCGACCGGCAACCGCCCATGGTTGCTCTGATGAGCGAGCTGCAGCGGCGCCATTTGTTCTTTCTCGACAGCCGCACCAACGCCAGAACCGTCGCCGCCGCGACCGCCCAACGGATCGGGCTGGCCAGCCTTTCACGCGACATCTTTCTCGACGATGACCCGTCGCCGGAGGCTGTTGCAGTGCAGTTTCGACAGGCTCTACAGCTGGCGCGAAAGCAGGGTTCGGTCGTGATCATTGGGCACCCGCATCAAAGCACGCTGGCCCTGCTGGAAAGGGAATTGCCGAAGCTGCGCGAACAGGGCATCGACTGGGTGGACATCGGGCAGATGATCGCTACCCGCAGCAATCGCGCCATGCTCGCCCATGGAGCGAAGGGAATCTATCGCTGACCACTGGGCTCATAGGTAGCGGCGCAGGATCGCATCGATGGCGCCGTCACTCTTCATCTCGTTGAGAGCGTTCTGCAGCTTGTTCACAACCTCATCTGGTGTCTGCTTGTTCAGCGCCAGGAACAGTTGAGCATCATTGAAACGCAGCACCGTAGTCAGGCCGCTCACTCCTTCCTGCTTGGCCAGATAAGGGCCGACTGGATCGGTCGTGGCCCAGAGATCGATCTGGCCCTTGAGCAGCTTGGCGACGTTCTCTTGGTCACGCAGTGAATTGACCGGCTCGAAGCCCTTGCTTTCGAGGTGCTGGCTTACCGCATCGTTCTTGTAAGCACCGACCCGGTACTGCTTTGCTTGCTCAAGCGAGGTCAAACGCACGGTGCTATCGGGCTTGGCCAGCAGCACCCAGCCAGTGCTTGCGAGGGGGCCGACCCACTTGAACAGGGGCTCGCGCTCCGGAGTGTAAGTGGTGGAAAAGAGACCCTGATTCGGCTGTTCCAGAACCTGGTTATAGATACGTTCCCACGGGAAGCGCAGCGTCAGGCTGTAACTGACTCCAGCACGCTTGAACATTTCGCGAACGATGTCGGCGTTGATGCCGCTGATGTTGTGGTCCGCCGCATAATTCTTGCTGTCCGCCGCCATGTTGAAGGGCGGGAAATTTTCGGTCAGCAATACCACCTTGTAGTCGTCAGGCAATGCGGCTCTGGTCGATACGGCCAGCATCATCAGCAGCCCAACTGCAATCAATCGCTTCATGACATTCCCCTGCTTGCTAAAACCCAAGCGGCAACCGTCAGCGACTTCTCGTGAGTGCCATAGGTGTGCCGCTTGCTAGGTTTAGCAACTTGCGAACCACGCATATGAATTGCAGAAGGGAAATGAGACCAATCGCACAAGAAAATATGCCAAATGGCCATCTATCCATGGCTATGCATTGCTCATGCTCGTCGCGCATGGATTCGCGAAGCGGCACGCGCACCCAAACGGTGCGCTGGCGGGCTGAGATCAATTGGCTCGCGCGATTTTGAAGCAGCTGGATCGAATCAGAGGTAACGGGCGTTGATGGTCTCGATAGTGCCATCAGCACGCATTTGCTCGAGGGCATCCTGTAACTTGCTGAGCGTTTCGTCCGATGTCTGCTTGTTCAACGCCAGGTAAAGCTCGGCACTGTCGAAGCGCAGGACCCGCTTGAAGCCCGTAATACCTTCCTGTTTGGCCAGGAAGCGTCCCGCCGGATCGCCCGTTGCCCATAGATCGATGGAGCCATTCTGGAGCTTTTCCACATTGGCTTGATCGCGAAGCGCCAATGACGGCTCGAGCCCCTGAGCCAGTAGATGTTCACCGATGGCGTCACCCTTGTACGCCCCGATACGGTACTGCCTGGCATCATCCAGACTGCTGACCTCAATGGAGCTGTCACCTCGCGCCAGCAATACCCAATCATCCGGGCCGATAGGACCGACCCACTTGAACAATTCTTCGCGCTCTGGCAACCGCGCGGTCACGAACACCCCATACCCGGGGTTTTCGAGGGCCATCTTGTAAATTCGCTCCCACGGAAAGCGCAGTGTCAGGGAGTAATCCACTCCGGCGCGCTTGAACATCTCGCGGATGATGTCGGTGGCGATCCCATGGATATTTTCATCGCGCGCGAAGTTCTTCCCGTCGACAGCCATGTTGTACGGCGGGAAATTCTCGGTGAGCAGCTCGATCCTTTCAGGCGCCGCCTGGGCGGTAACTGTTCCGAGCATCAGACTGGTCGTCAGGGCCAGAAGCGTGGACTTGAACATTGCTAGAGCTCCTTGAAACTGGACGCAAACCGCCCGACTACTTCCTTGAATGTACTGCTGCGCAATCAATGTTCAACGCATCACGATGCCGCAGCTGGCCATGTATGCCTTGGCTTCTGGCACGGTGTATTCGCCGAAGTGGAAGATGCTCGCCGCAAGTACCGCATCGGCCTTGCCTTCGAGAATTCCATCAGCCAGATGCTGAAGATTGCCTACCCCACCCGAAGCAATCACCGGGATGTTCACAGCTTCGCTGATGGCGCGCGTCACGCCGAGGTCGTAGCCGCTTTTCACGCCGTCCTGGTCCATGCTGGTCAGTAGTATTTCGCCAGCGCCCAAGGCTTCCATCTTCTGTGCCCAGAGCACGGCATCCAAACCGGTGGGCTTGCGGCCACCATGGGTGAATATTTCCCAGCGCGGGGTTTCGCCTGGCTTGGATACCCGCTTGGCGTCGATGGCTACGACGATGCATTGCGAGCCGAACCGATCAGCCGCCTCGCCGACGAATTCAGGGGTGAAAACCGCAGCGGTGTTGATCGACACCTTGTCGGCCCCGGCGTTGAGCAGGTTGCGGATGTCCTGCACGCTGCGCACGCCGCCGCCCACGGTCAGTGGGATGAACACCTGGCTGGCCATGCGTTCCACGGTGTGCAGGGTGGTATCGCGGTTGTCGACGCTCGCGGTGATGTCGAGAAAGGTGATCTCGTCAGCGCCTTGCTCATCGTAGCGACGGGCGATTTCCACAGGATCACCGGCGTCACGGATGTTCTCGAACTGGACGCCCTTGACCACGCGGCCATTGTCCACGTCGAGGCAGGGGATGATACGTTTGGCCAATGCCATGGGGCTCTCTCCGGAAGCAGCTCGAGGCTGCGCACAAACCGATCGGCGCGAATCGAGCGGGCTACCTTGCTGCAGCCCACACGTATCAGCGATTCACTCGTCCTTGAACTTCAGGTCGCAGAGCGCCTGGGCCTCGGCGACATCAAGGGTGCCTTCGTAGATCGCGCGACCGGTAATGGCGCCGACGATTCCACGGGCGTTGGTGTCGAGCAACTTCTGAATATCGCCAATATTGTGGATGCCGCCGGAGGCGATTACCGGGATGCGGCTGGCATTGGCCAGTGCCACGGTCGCCTCGACGTTGCAGCCCTGCATCATGCCGTCCTTGGCGATATCGGTGTAGACGATTGCCGAGACGCCATCGGCCTCGAAGCGGCGAGCCAGATCCACGGCTTGCACGCTGCTGACCTCGGCCCAGCCATCGGTCGCGACAAAGCCATCCTTAGCGTCCAGGCCAACGATGACCTTGCCCGGAAAGGCGCGGCAGGCTTCGCCGACGAACTCCGGCTGCTTGACCGCTTTGGTGCCGATGATCACGTAGCTGACGCCAGCGCGAACGTAATGCTCTATGGTTTCCAGTGAGCGGATGCCGCCACCGATCTGGATCGGCAGCTCCGGGTAGCGCTTGGCGATGGCGGTGACCACTTCACCGTTGACCGGCTGCCCCTCGAATGCGCCGTTGAGGTCGACAAGGTGCAGACGACGGCAGCCAGCCTCGACCCACTTGGCGGCCATGGCCACCGGGTCATCGGAAAACACCGTGGCGTCTTCCATCAGCCCCTGACGCAGACGCACGCAGGCGCCGTCCTTGAGATCGATCGCGGGAATAATCAGCATGGCTTGAACCTGTCTAAATCAAATTGGATGAGGTCAGCTCTTTTCGAGTGCCCATAAATCGCTTTCGATGCTCTCGAACCGTTCCTTCAAGTGCGTCTGCACGTCGAAAATCGCTTTGTTGTAGTAGAGCGGAGCAATTTCGCGAGCGAAAAGATCAAGCACTTCCTGCGCCTCGAACGAGCCCAGCTCCAGCTCGAAGCGATCTTCCAGAAAGCGCTTGATGACCTGCTGCGCGGCCTGTTCCTGAGAGGAGTCAAGCGTCAGGACGGGTGCCTTTAGCTTCGCCCGGCTCATTACCACCGGCCATCCCAGGCGGCGAAGTTCTGCAGCAACTGCAGGCCGTGGGTGTGGCTCTTCTCGGGGTGGAACTGCACCGCGAAGCGCGAGCCATCGGCCAGCGCCGCCGCGAAGTCCCGACCATAATGGCCGCGACCGACGACCTGACGGGGGTTGCCCGCTTCGATGTAATAGCTGTGCACGAAGTAGAATCGGCCGTCAGCGGGAATGTTGTGCCAAAGCGGATGGCTTACGGCCTGCTCCACATGGTTCCAACCCATGTGCGGCACCTTGAGGCGCTCACCGTCTTCCTCCAGATCCTTGCCGAAGAAGCGAACCTGACCAGGAAACAGGCCAATGCAGTCGACGCCGCCGTTTTCTTCGCTGCGCTCCATCAGTGCCTGCATGCCAACGCAAACACCTAGAAATGGTCGATCAACGCTGACCTCACGCACCAGCTCGTCGAAGCCCAAACGGCGAATCTCGGCCATGCAATCGCGGATCGCACCTACGCCTGGGAACACTACACGATCAGCTTCGCGTATGACCTGCGCGTCACTGGTGATCAGTACCCGACCGGCACCGACGTGCTCGAGCGCCTTGGCTACCGAATGCAGGTTGCCCATGCCGTAATCGATGACTGCAACGGTCTGCATTACAGGCAACCCTTGGTCGAGGGCATCTGGCCGGCCATGCGCTCGTCCAGCGTCACCGCCATGCGCAGCGCGCGGCCGAAGGCCTTGAATACGGTTTCGATCTGATGATGGGTGTTGTGCCCGCGCAGGTTGTCGATGTGCAGGGTAACCAAGGCGTGGTTGACGAAGCCCTGGAAGAATTCCTGGAACAGATCCACATCGAAGCCACCGACGGTGGCGCGGGTGTAAGGGACATGCATCTGCAGACCCGGACGCCCCGAAAAGTCGATCACGACACGCGATAACGCTTCGTCCAGTGGCACGTAGGAATGCCCGTAGCGGGTCATGCCCTTTTTGTCGCCAACGGCCTTGGCAAAGGCCTGACCGAGGGTAATGCCGACGTCCTCCACAGTGTGGTGATCGTCGATATGCAGATCGCCCTGGCATTCGATGTCCAGATCGATCAGGCCATGACGGGCAATCTGGTCAAGCATGTGCTCAAGAAAAGGCACACCAATGGCGAAGCGGCTCTTGCCGGTGCCATCCAGGTTGATGGTGACCTTCACCTGGGTTTCCAGGGTATTGCGCTCTACGTAAGCCGTACGTTCGGACATCAACAGCTCCGCTGATCGTGGGGCGAAAAAGAGCCGCATTATAGGCCAAACCCGCAGGTCGGGATACGCGGAGCATGCTCGAACCTGCGCCGTACGCCCGAGGATCCGAGCGTGTCGCCGCCCTCGCTGCATTTGTCGTGCAGACCAGCGGCTTCCCCGCCGCAGTCCGAGCGCCACCGGCTACCGCTGATACAGCGGCCTTTGGCCTACCGTGCGCATGCACGCCTGCACGGTTATGCTTGAACCATTACCACCCAGCACGCCAGGTCAGCATGCCCGTATTCGTCGAAACCGTAACCGACCCAAGCCAGCAGGATCGAATCGATCTGGCGAAGATATTCGCCGATGCCCCGGCATGGCTATTGGCACCGCACGCCGATGCAGCAGCGTTGATCGAGGCGGGACTGGCCGATCACAGCCTGATCGCCGGGCGCTTCAATGATCGCCTGCTGGGCGCAGGGCTTCTGCAACGGGGTGAACCGCATTGGCGCCTTTCACATCTGTGCGTGCGCAAAATCACCCGCCGTCGCGGCGTCGGCAAGCGCATTCTCGAGGAGAGCCTGCGTCTGGCTGGCGAAGCCGGGAAGGAGCTGCATCTTGCCGCGCCACGCGATCACCTCGAAGCACAGGCGCTGGCGGCCCGGACGCATCTACCGCTCGATTCACTCTAGGGCCGCCGTCTCAACACGCCGGATAGGTCAGCGCTGCCGGTCATCCCGGAACCCGGGCGCAGGCAACCACTCCAACATGCGCTGCGACTAAAGCCACCTGCTTGGGGCGCTATACTCGCTGCCTTTGAAAACGCCAAACACAAAGGACCTGTTCATGAAAGCGCTCGGCAAAATCCTGGGCCTGGTAATCCTCGGGTTGCTGCTGCTCATCGTCGCACTGGGCTTTGCCCTGACCCATCTGTTCGACCCCAACGACTACAAGGACGAGATTCGCGCCCTGGCCCGCGACAAGGCCGGCCTTGAACTCAATATTGCCGGCGACATCGGCTGGAGCCTGTTCCCCTGGCTTGGCCTGGAACTCCACGACACCACCCTGGCCAGCGTGCGCACACCGCAGCAGCCTTTCGCCGATCTACGCATGCTGGGCCTGTCTGTTCGCGTCATGCCGCTGCTCAATCGTGAGGTGCAAATGAGCGACATAACGCTCAACGGCCTCAACCTGATGCTGGCACGTGACGAGAACGGTAAAGGCAATTGGGAAGGTGTCGGCCAGCCGGAGACCAATGAAGCGCAGCCCGAGCAGTCGCAGTCAGCGGATCAGACCCAGACGCCAGCCGATGAGCAGGCAGCCGAGAAACCCAGACGCCCTCTGCAGCTCGATATCGACAGCCTGACCGTCAGCGATGCGCGCGTCACCTACCACGACGCAAAAACCGGCCAGCAATTCAGCGCCGAGGGCATCGAGCTGACCACGGGCGCCATCCGCGAAGCCACGTCGATCCCGCTCAAGCTCAACGCCTTTTTTGGCAGCAACAAACCTGTGATGCGTGCCCGTACCGAGCTACAGGGGGCGCTGCGTTTCGATACCAAACTGCAGCGCTACCAACTCGAGGACCTGCGCCTGAGTGGCGAAGCGTCCGGTGAGCCGCTGCAGGGCAAGACTCTTTCCTTCAGCGCGCAGGGACAACTGCTGGCTGACCTGGCCGCCGACGTTGCCGAATGGACAAGCCTGAAATTCACCGCCAACCAATTGCGCGGCCTTGGTGAGCTGAAGCTGCGTAACCTGCAGAATCAGCCGAAAGTCGCTGGCACCCTGTCCATCGCCGAATTCAATCTGCGTGAATTCCTCGACAGCGCCGGGCAGCAACTACCGCCCATGGCTGACAGCACCGCCCTGACCAAGGCCGAGCTGGTCACCCGCCTTGCCGGTACCGCGACGAGCCTGACCTTCGAAGAACTCAATCTGAAACTGGATGGCAGCACCTTTACCGGAAACGTCGGTGTCAGCGATTTCGCCAAGCAGGCACTGCGAGTGGATCTCAAGGGCGATCGGCTGAATCTTGACCGCTATCTGCCGCCGCCGGAAAAGGAAAACGCCGCCGGGGCCGCGCGCCGATCCGAGGTCGACGCCACTGAAGCTGCCGTGATCGGTAGCGGCACCACACCTCTGCCAGATAAGCCGACCCAGCACGCCTGGAGCGAAGAATCGGTCCTTCCGATCAGCACCCTGCGCATCCTGGACACCCGCATCAAGCTGGACATCGGCAGCTTTACAGCCATTCAGCTGCCACTCGAAAACTTCGCCCTTAGGGCACGCACCGCAGGTGGGCTGCTGACCCTAGAAGAGCTGCGCAGTGGCCTCTATAACGGGCGCCTCGAAGCTTCAGCGAGCGTTGACGTGCGCCCAGAGGCACCGTTGATGACGGCACAGACGCGCCTGGTGCGCGTCCCGGTTGAGCGCCTGATGCGAAGCCAGGGCGAAAAGGAAGTAATCAAGGGCCTGATTAATCTGGACAGCGACATCCAGACTCGGGGCAACAGCCAGAAGGCCTGGATCGACAACCTCAACGGCAAGATCGGCTTCATCATCGACAATGGCATCCTCGTCGATGCAAACCTTGAGCAGCAGCTATGCCGGGCCATTTCGACGCTCAACCGCAAACCGCTGGCCAGCGAGCCGCGTGGCAAGGACACACCTTTCCGCGAACTCAAAGGCAACCTGACCCTGCGTAACGGCGTCGCCAGTAACCCGGACCTGAAAGCGAGTATTCCGGGCCTTACCGTCAACGGCGAAGGCGACGTCGATCTGCGCGTTTTGGGCATGGATTATCGCGTCGGCATCTTGGTCGAGGGCGACAAGGGTGAAATGCCCGACCCGGCCTGCGAGGTCAATGAGCGTTACGTCGGCATCGAATGGCCGCTGCGCTGTCGCGGTCCGTTGGAGCTGGGTGCGAAGGCATGCCGCTTCGATAACGACCGCCTCGGCAAGATCGCCGCCAGGCTGGCCGGTGAAAAGCTCAACAAGACCATCGAAGAGAAGCTCGGAGACAAGGTCAGCCCCGAACTCAAGGACGCCCTCAAAGGCTTGTTCAATCGATGATCGCCGAGCCCATGAGCCCCGAGCAGTTCGGGGCTGCCGTGCTGGACTGGTATGACCGTCACGGTCGCAAGGATCTGCCGTGGCAGCAGCGCATTACTCCGTACCGGGTCTGGGTGTCGGAGATCATGCTGCAGCAGACGCAGGTCAGCACAGTTCTCGGATACTTTGACCGGTTCATGGAAGCACTTCCCACCGTGGAAGCCCTGGCCAGTGCCGACGAGGACGAGGTGCTGCACCTTTGGACCGGCCTCGGCTACTACAGCCGCGCCCGCAATCTGCACAAGACCGCCAAACGGATAGTTGCCGACCACGGCGGCGAGTTTCCACGTTGCGTCGAGCAGCTCGCCGAGCTTCCCGGAATTGGTCGCTCCACCGCGGGGGCCATTGCCAGCCTGAGCATGGGCCTGCGCGCGCCGATCCTCGATGGCAACGTGAAGCGCGTCCTTGCGCGCTATGTGGCACAGCAGGGTTATCCCGGCGAGCCGAAGGTGGCCAAGCAATTGTGGGAAGCTGCCGAGCGCTTCACGCCGCAGCAACGCGTCAATCATTACACCCAGGCGATGATGGACCTGGGCGCCACGCTCTGCACCCGCAGCAAGCCCACCTGCCTGCTCTGTCCGTTGCGCTCGGGCTGTCGTGCTCATCTGCTGGGTCGCGAAACGGAATTCCCCGTGCCGAAACCCCGCAAAGCGCTGCCACAGAAGCGCACCCTGATGCCGCTGCTGGCTAACCCGGAGGGCGCAATCCTGCTCTATCGCCGCCCTTCGACGGGGCTATGGGGCGGCCTCTGGAGCCTTCCGGAACTAGAAGATCTTGCGGCGCTGGATATCCTCGCCCAGCGCCATTCTCTGCAGATGCAGGATCGTCGTGAGCTGCCCGGCCTGACCCACACCTTCAGTCACTTCCAGCTCGCCATCGAGCCCTGGCTCATCAGAGTGCGGACCCCCGCCGGGGTCGTGGCCGAGGCTGACTGGCTCTGGTATAACCTCGCCACCCCGCCGCGACTGGGGCTCGCCGCCCCGGTGAAGACGCTGCTCAAGCGCGCCGCTGCCGAATTGAACGCAGGAGAGATGCCATGACCCGCACCGTGAATTGCCGCAAGTACAAAGAAGAACTTCCTGGCCTGGAGCGCCCGCCATATCCGGGAGCCAAGGGTGAGGACATCTACAACAACGTATCGAAGAGAGCCTGGGACGACTGGCAAAAGCACCAGACCATGCTGATCAACGAGCGGCGGTTGAACATGATGAATGCCGAAGATCGCAAATTCCTCCAGACAGAGATGGACAAGTTCCTCTCCGGCGAGGAGTACGCACAGGCTGAAGGCTACGTTCCGCCAAGCGAGTAAATGATGGGCTGGCGGTGCTGCTCCGGCCGCCCTGACGGCTTCGATTACGCTAAACGCCCGTTCTGGCTAAATATTTTCCTGAGCGCGCTTGACAGGCAAAAGCCAAATCCGTCTAATAGCGCCCCGTTGCCCAGGTAGCTCAGTCGGTAGAGCAGGGGATTGAAAATCCCCGTGTCGGCGGTTCGATTCCGTCCCTGGGCACCATCTATTAATTTCAGGTGGTGCGAAAACCACCCGAAAGCACAAGAAGCCCGCCCAGTGCGGGCTTTTTGTTGTTCGCGGTTTCTTCCCTTGGATGAGCTGGCAGATCCCGCGCCTAGGCGCCCATATCAGTTCACGGTTTGCTATTACAGGGCAAATCCGGCTTTACCCATGAGACCTGGCGCCGGTTCGGCGGCTAAACAGCCTGTTAATCTCGCCGCCCAGATTCTGCATGGAAGCCTTCATGTTGCGCGCTCTAGCCACCTTCTTGCTCATCTTTACCCTTCCTGCATCTGCCGAGTCGCTCGACTGTCGGGTGACCGGTATCGCAGACGGCGACAGCTTCAGCTGCGTTGGTGCTACAGGTGAGCAAATCCGGGTCAGATTAGCGGAGATCGATAGCCCCGAACTTCGGCAGCCCTATGGCAGCCAGGCGAGACAGGCACTTGCCAGCAACATTTTCGGCAAAACGGTGACCTTGACAATAAAGGGCCGCGACGGCCGTGGACGGACATTGGCGCAGGTCAAGCTTGGCGACCGCGACATCAATTCAGAGCTGGTGCGGACCGGATGCGCATGGGCCAATCGCGGCCATTTGGACGATCGCACCCTTCTCAATATGGAAGCAGTAGCACGCGAGCTTGGTCGTGGCTTGTGGTCATTACCCAAAGCCGATCAGCAACCACCGTGGGAGTGGCGTCAGCAGCAACGCGGCAGCCGCTAGGCGACTCCTATCCGTTCGCAGCCAGCGGTGTTGGCCAGTGAACGGGAGCCCGTAGCAAAATCTTAATGAAAGTAATTTTCATTTAGTTTACTTTCTCGCTCCCACAAAAAAGTCCAACACTGGGAGCCTCGCGTGTTTCGCAAAACCTGTCTGTGCCTTTCCGTATCCCTCGCTACCCTCTCGCTTACCTCCATGCCGACCCAGGCTGATGAAGCGACCGAACTTGAAGCCGTTACCATCAGTGCGACACGAGCCAGAAGCGAAGCGGGCAAAACACCGCAGAAGATCACAGTGATCAGTCGTGAGCAGATCGAACAGCAACTGTCGATCACTTCAGATCACGGTGCGGTGCTGAGCAATCTGATCCCGTCCTACTCGCCAAGCCGGCAGAAGATGAGCAGTGCAGGTGAGACCTTTCGCGGTCGTTCCGCGCTGATTCTCATCGATGGCGTGCCACAATCCACGCCTTTGCGAGATAGCCAGCGCGACGGGTACGTGATTGATCTGTCGATGGTCGAGCGCATCGAGGTGATCCATGGCGCCAGTGCCGAGCACGGCTTGGGTGCCACGGGCGGCATCATCAATTACGTCACCCGCCGTCCAGAAAGCGGGACGCTGCGTCAGCACGCTGGGATTAGCTTCACCGCTCCCACCGATTACGAGTCCGAAGGGCTTGGCTACAAGCTGGACTACAGAGTCGAAGGTACTCAAGGCAACTTCGACTACCTGGTCGGCACCAGCTGGCAGACTCAGGGCATGTTCTATGACGCCAAGGGCAACCTGATCGGTGTCGATGACACCCAGGGCGATGTCATGGACTCAACCAGCACTGATCTGCTGCTCAAGCTCGGTTACTGGCTGGACGACAATCAGAACATCGGTCTGATGGTCAATCGTTACCAGGTCGAGGGCGAGCACGAATACGTCAACGTACCCGGCGATGCGGATGCCGACATCCCGGCGACCTCACGCAAAGGCGACCCACTGGGCAAAGCGCCCCAAAACGAAGTGTTGGCGACGAGCCTGTCCTACAAACACGCAGACCTGTACGGCAACGAGCTGGGGCTGCAGCTCTACACTCAGCGCTTCCGCGGGCGATTCGGTGGCGGCAATAACGGGACATTTCAGGATGCGGGCATTGCACCAGTCGGCACGTTGTTCGATCAATCGCAGAACGAGTCGGACAAGATAGGTGGCAAGCTGACCCTCAGCCGTGACGGCATGTTCAATGACCGTCTGATGCTGACCGGCGGTCTCGACGTGTTGCAGGACACAACCAGCCAACAGTTGATCCTCACTGACCGCGAGTGGGTGCCGGAAACCGTGTTCCGAAACTATGCGCCTTTTCTCCAGGCCGAAATCCGCGCGCTTGAGGACCTGACGCTCTTCGTCGGCGCACGACACGAGTTCGCCGATTTGAACGTTGACGGCTTCAGGACCATCGCCTCGACCAATCCTGCGCTAGGCGGTGTCGACGTCGAGGGTGGCAACCCAAACTTCGAAGAAACGCTCTACAACGCCGGACTAGTCTGGCAGATGACCGACTGGATACAACTGTTCGCCAATTACTCCGAAGGGTTCGGCATGCCTGATGTGGGCCGCGTACTGCGGGGCATCGGGACGCCCGGTACTAGTGTCGACAACTTCCTGGACTTGCAGCCAGTGGTCACCGAGAACCGGGAGATCGGTTTTCGTCTGAACCATGGCCCATTCGATGCGGAGATCAGCTATTACGAGTCCGATGCTGATCTGGGATCGCGCCTGGACAGCGTGGGCGGCGTTTACCAGATCCGCCGTGAACGCACGGAGATCGATGGGGTGGAGTTCACCGGCGGCTGGAAAGTTAATGACATGCACCGGTTGAAGCTGATGTATGCGCAGGTCAATGGCCGCTCCGACACAGACGGCGACGGCAAGGTGGATACCGACTTGAACGGCGCGAACATCTCGCCGGATCGCTACGGTGTCAGCTGGCAGGCGAACTGGAGCGATAACCTGCACAGTCTGCTGCAGGCCAATCATTATGCCAGCCGGGATTTCGACACCCCCGGTCTGGAGTTCGATGGCTATACGCTGGTGGATGCTTTTGTGGGTTATCGCCTGCCAGTTGGCGAAGTGAGCGTTGGGATCGAGAACTTGATGAACAAGGACTACCTGACCTATTACTCGCAAGCCGCCAACACCGGAACGAAACTCACGCGAGACGGCCGGGTATTCAACGGTCGAGGACGCACGCTGATGCTGGGATATCAGGTGAGTTTCTGATCGATACTGCAGCCGCGATCCAGGGTACGGCATCTTAAGTCTCGGATAGTTTTAGCCGCTCTGACTTAATTCTGGGCTAGGCTGGTAGCAGCTAGACGAAGCCGCATCGGGCAGCGTCTGGCTGCGTCATGTCGCCATGGAATGCAGCCAACACCCAAGGAGCCAAGCAGTGCAGTGGGTAACTACCATCCTGATGATCGGATTGATCTCTGCTGCCGCTCAGGCCAATGCGCAACAGTGGCATTTCGTAACCGAGGATTTTCCACCCTTCACCTACCCCGCCGATCCCACCTTTGATACCACGCCGAGTGCCGGCGTCAGCGCGGGCGGCCCATTGGTGGAAGTGGTGCAGGCGATTTGCGCGCGCCTGCATCAACCCTGCACGATTACGCTGTATCCGTGGCGTCGGTCCCTGCAAATGGCAGAGCAGGGCCTCGCCGATGGCATCTTCACCCTTGTCCGTTCTCCGCAGCGCGAAGAAATCTTCCACATCAGCCGAATGCTGGTCACTACGCGCTACAGCGTCTTCGCTCGAACCGACAGCACCTTTGTCTTCAACAAACCGAGCGACCTCGCTGGCCGACTGATTGGCGTGTACGGCCCATCCGGAACGTCCTACATACTGTCCGAACGCCTCAAGTCGGTGCCCGACGTACGCCTGCACCTGACGGCTGACAATCGTCGCCTGTTGCGCATGCTGCACTCCGGCCGGTTCGGCAAGGAAGGGTTGGCCGTGCTCAACCAGGACGTCGCCTGGCATCTGATCGACGAGGAAGGCATCGCGGGCCTTCGGGAAGCAGGTGAAATGGGCCCTATCACCTATGGCATAGGGCTGTCCCGCAAGACCGTGAGCGAGGCACAGTTCGAGGCATTCCAGCAGGCGATGGACCAGGCCATTGCCGACGGTACAGTGCCGGCGATCCTGCGTCGTCATCAGCTCGAAGCAGCCTACTGAGCACGAACTTTCCGCGAGCTGGAGGGGCGTACCGGGCCTTCAACCCGAACATCGATGACAATTCTGGGGAGTAATCCGCGGCGAAACACCGTCTACCCTTCCGATAGCACTTTCACTTCGGGAGCCACCGCGCGTTTTCCGTCCCACTCTCCAACCAGAGACCAGAACGACATATGGAAGCAGAAAAGAAGCTACCCAAGGCCGTGATCCTCTTCCCAGTATTCATACCCGCCGTAGTCGTCACCCTGCTTCTGGTAGTTGGCACCATCAGTAACCCTGAGCTGGCTGGAGAGGTCTTCAGTTCGACGCTGGCCTTTATCACCACCAATTTCGGCTGGTTCTACATGCTGTCGGTGGCGTTCTTCCTGGTCTTCATCGTCGGTATCGCGATGACGCCGTGGGGCAGCATCAAGCTGGGGCCGGACCACGCCGAGCCTCAGTACAGTTTTCCTGCGTGGTTTGCCATGCTCTTCTCGGCCGGTTATGGCATCGCACTGCTGTTCTTCGGAGTGGCCGAACCTGTCCTGCATTATGCCGCGCCCCCCGCAGGCGCCGCGGAAACTGTCGATGCCGCGAAGCAAGCAATGCAGATCGCCTTTTTCCACTGGGGCTTCCACATCTGGGCCATCTACGGCCTGACCGGTCTGGTGCTGGCTTACTTCTCGTTCCGACACGGCCTACCGCTGTCCATGCGCTCGGCGCTCTACCCGATCATCGGCGAGCGCATATACGGACCCATCGGGCATGTGGTGGACATCTTCGCCATTCTCGGCACGTTGTTCGGTATCGCGACGACGCTTGGCCTATCTGTCACCCAGATCAATGCCGGGATCAACTACCTGTGGCCGTCGATCCCGATCAGCATAAACGTGCAACTGATCGCGATCGCCATCATTACGGGCCTGGCAATCTGTTCGGTAGTCGCCGGCCTCGACAAGGGCGTGAAGAATCTTTCGCTGCTGAACATGGTTCTGGCGATCGGCCTGATGGTTTTCGTGTTTCTGGTCGGCCCGACGATTTTCATTCTCGAAACCTTTCTGCAGAACACGGGCAGCTACCTGAACAACATCATCGAGCGAACCTTCAATCTCCAGGCTTACAGTCGCAGTGACTGGATCGGCAACTGGACACTGTTCATCTTCGGCTGGACCATTGCCTGGTCGCCCTTCGTCGGTCTGTTCATTGCCAAGATCAGCCGCGGCAGGACCATTCGCCAATTCGTCTTCGGCGTCATGTTCGTGCCCACCATCTTTACTTTTCTCTGGTTCTCGGTATTCGGCGACACGGCCCTGCATCTGATCATGGTCGAGGGCTACACCTCGCTGATCTCCGATGTTCAGGCGGACAACGCCATCGCGCTGTTCAAGCTGTTCGAACTGCTACCAATGACGTCCATCGCCTCGTTTCTCGCGGTAGTGCTGATCATCACCTTCTTCGTGACCTCGTCGGACTCCGGCTCACTGGTGATCGACTCGCTTGCCGCAGGTGGCGCCCTCCGCACACCGGTCTGGCAACGGGTTTTCTGGGCCAGCATCGAAGGATTAGTCGCCGGAACGTTACTCCTGGCTGGCGGCCTCAGCGCCCTGCAAACCATGACCATCGCCAGCGCCCTGCCCTTCGCCATCATCATGATGATCGCCGCGCTGGGCATGTGGCGCGCGCTGGTCATCGAAGGCCACCACGAAACCAGCCTGCAGAGCCATATGCAAGGCAGCCGCCTGGCGAGCAATGCAGGTCCCGGGTTGTGGAAGAAACGCCTCGCGGGCATGGTCAGTTTCCCAAGCAGGGAAGACGTGGACGGATTCATGAGCAGCACGGTGCTGAAAGCCATGCGCCGGGTGCAGCGCGAACTCAGCGGCCAGGAATGGAACGCCGAGGTGCACACGGATGAGGCCCATTCACGGCTCTATCTGGAAGTAATCAAAGAGGACCAGGTCGATTTCATCTACGAGATCCGCGCAGTGGGTTACGCCATGCCGGCATTCGCACTGTCCGACGGGCCGGAGGCCGATGAACAGTACTATCGCGCTGAAGTCTTCCTGCGCCGGGGCGGGCAGCATTACGACATCTACGGG
The DNA here is from genome assembly GCF_003696365.1 of Stutzerimonas zhaodongensis. Taxonomy (GTDB): domain Bacteria; phylum Pseudomonadota; class Gammaproteobacteria; order Pseudomonadales; family Pseudomonadaceae; genus Stutzerimonas; species Stutzerimonas zhaodongensis. Next base: position 237,846 of record NZ_RFFM01000001.1, on the reverse strand, counting down.
TATGACCAGGCCGACATCATCAGCGACATACTCGACCAGTTCGAGAAATACCTGCACTTCCTGCACATCTCGCCGGGAAGCCTGCCGTGGAAAATGGCAGAGCATGACGAGATGCTTACGGACGACCCGGAATTGCCCAAGACCAACCCGTCGTCCTGAAAACAAACAGCAGGCGGGCGACATGCGGTCTGGCCTGCTTTACTTCCTGTCTGGAGGTAACTCTATAGGTCAGGGCCCGGCAAGGGTGACCGAGCGGTCACGTCGCTCTGCGCCGCATCGCGCTTGGCGCATGCCCCCGCCCATGCTAGGTTTGCGCCTCGCCAGGATGGCGAGCAGTTGGCCGGAGCGCAATTTACATAGAAACGGAGCAGGAACAGCCCCCTGTTCCGAGAAGAGGAAGCTCAATGGCCGAGGCCATACCCGCACTGGAAATCCGCAATCTGCACAAGCGCTACGGCGATCTGGAAGTTCTCAAAGGCATCTCGCTGACCGCTCGCGATGGTGACGTGATTTCCATCCTCGGCTCTTCAGGGTCCGGAAAATCCACATTTCTGCGCTGCATCAACCTGCTGGAAAACCCCAACGAGGGCGAAATCCTCGTGGCCGGCGAGCAGCTGCGACTCAAGCGCGCCAAAGACGGCGACCTGGTTGCCGCGGACGCCAAGCAGATCAACCTGATGCGCAGCAAACTGGGCTTCGTGTTCCAGAACTTCAATCTCTGGCCGCACATGAGCGTGCTCGACAACATCATCGAGGCGCCTCGTCGCGTGCTGGGCCAGAGCAAAGCCGAGGCGACAGAGATAGCGGAGGCGTTGCTCGCCAAAGTCGGTATCGCCGACAAGCGCCACGTTTATCCGAACCAGCTATCGGGTGGCCAGCAGCAACGCGCCGCGATTGCGCGCACCCTGGCCATGCAGCCCAAGGTGATCCTGTTCGACGAGCCGACCTCGGCTCTCGACCCGGAAATGGTACAAGAAGTGCTTACGGTGATCAGGTCGCTGGCCGATGAGGGTCGCACCATGCTGCTGGTCACTCATGAAATGAACTTCGCCAAGCAGGTTTCCAGTGAGGTGGTCTTCCTCCACCAGGGCCTGGTCGAAGAGCAGGGAACGCCGGAGCAGGTGTTCGACAATCCCCAATCGGCACGCTGTAAACAGTTCATGTCCAGCCATCGCTAATGGAGCAACACCGCATGAAAAGCTATAAGAAGATTCTGCTGACTGCCGCCGCCACTCTGATGCTCGGCGCCAATGCCTTTGCCGCTGACAAGTTGCGCATCGGTACCGAAGGCGCGTACCCACCCTTCAACCTCATCGATGCCAGCGGCCAAGTCGTCGGCTTCGATCTGGACGTCGCGCACGCCCTCTGCGCCAAGATGGAAGTCGAGTGTGAAGTGGTAACGTCCGACTGGGACGGCATCATTCCCGCGCTGAACGCCGGCAAGTTCGACTTCCTCGCCGCCTCGATGTCGGTCACCGAAGAGCGCAAGAACGCTGTCGACTTCACCGATCATTACTACACCAACAAATTGCAGTTCGTGGCGCCCAAATCGGTCGACTTCAAGACTGACGAGAGCTATCTGAAAGGCAAGACCATCGGCGCCCAGCGGGCAACGATTGCCGGGACGTGGCTCGAGGACAACATGGACAAGGTCGTGGACATCAAGCTCTACGACACCCAGGAAAACGCCTACCTCGACCTGGCCTCGGGCCGGGTTGATGGCATCCTTGCCGACTCCTTCGTACAGTGGGAATGGCTCAAGAGCGATGCAGGCAAGAACTTCGAGTTCAAGGGCGAGCCGGTGTTCGACAACGACAAGATCGCCATTGCGGTGCGCAAGGGTAATGACGAGTTGCGCCAGAAGCTGAACAAGGCCCTGGCGGAAATCAGAGCCGATGGCACTTACGAGAAACTGAACGCCAAGTACTTCCCTTTCGACATTTACTGATCCGTCTGAATCAAAGCCCGGCCGCCAATAATGGTAGGCCGGGCTTTGGTGTTTGAGCCCTTATGATTCCTGACCTTCATGGATTCGGTCCGGCGTTGCTCGCCGGCACCTGGATGACCATTCAACTGGCTGTCGCGGCCCTCGCTCTGGGCTTGGTGCTCGGGCTGCTGGGTGCGCTGGCCAAAACTTCGCCATACGCAGCTCTGCGCTGGGTCGGCGGCACCTATTCGACCATCGTCCGTGGCGTGCCCGAATTGCTCTGGGTACTGCTGATCTATTTCGGCACCATCAGCCTGGTGCGCGGAGTTGGCGAAGTGTTCGGCATCGCCAATCTGGCGCTCAGCCCCTTCGTCGCGGGCACCATCGCCCTCGGGCTGTGCTTCGGAGCCTATGCGACCGAAGTGTTTCGTGGCGCGCTGCTGGCCATCCCCAAGGGCCATCGTGAAGCCGGTCTCGCACTGGGGCTGGGCAAGCGGCGGATCTTTCTCAAGTTGATCCTCCCACAGATGTGGCGCCTGGCGCTGCCAGGTCTGGGCAACCTGTTCATGATCCTGATGAAGGACACCGCGCTGGTCTCGGTGATCGGCCTGGAAGAGATCATGCGCAGCTCGCAAATCGCCGTGACGGCCAGCAAAGAGCCGTTCACCTTCTTCGTCGTTGCCGCCCTCATCTATTTGGGCCTGACGGTAATCGCGATGACCGGTATGCACTTTCTTGAAAAACGCGCTGGCCGCGGCTTCGTCAGGAGTGCCGCATGAGCTGGGAATTGTTCATCAAGTGGCTACCAAGCTTTCTAGAGGGCGCCTGGCTGACGTTGCAACTGGTCGGCGTTTCGGTGGTTGCAGGGTTGATCCTTGCGCTGCCGCTGGGCATTGCGCGTTCCTCGCGCCTGCTTGCGGTGCGTGCATTGCCCTATGGCTACATCTTCTTTTTCCGCGGCACGCCGTTGCTGGTCCAGCTGTTCCTTGTCTACTACGGCATGGCCCAGTTCGAGGTGGTTCGCCAGAGCTGGATGTGGCCATTCCTGCGCGATCCGTACTGGTGCGCCATCATCACCATGACATTGCACACGGCCGCTTACATCGCCGAGATCCTGCGCGGCGCGATCCAGAACGTGCCCGCCGGTGAAGTCGAAGCGGCCCGCGCGCTGGGCATGTCCCGTTCCCAGGCGCTGCGACACATCATCCTGCCGCGCGCCACGCGAATCGGCCTGCCGGCCTACAGTAACGAAGTGATTCTGATGCTCAAGGCCAGCGCCCTGGCGAGCACCATCACCCTGCTGGAGCTGACCGGCATGGCACGCAAGATCGCGGCGCGCACGTACCAGCACGAGGAAATGTTCCTCACTGCCGGCCTGATCTACCTGATCATCGCGTTCGTCCTGATGCAGGGGTTCAAACTGCTGGAACGCTGGCTGCGCGTGGACGCCTGTCAGGGCCGCTAGCCACCGAGCAGCAGCAATGAAGGGCCGCGCCTGATGCCGGCCCTTTTTTACGCCTGCCAGTTTTACCGCCGCGGCGTTGACCTCGGAATCCTGCAGCGACCTAGCAGTCAGACGCTCTACTCACCCACGACCAAGAGACCGCCCATGCCCGTCGATATCCAGCGCATCGAAATGGACCAACTCGCCTGCTGGCGCATCCGCCACGACGACGCCGAGCTGGTGGTCGCCGAACAGGGTGCACAGGTTCTCAGCTACACCCGCGGGCCAGGCCTGCCGATCATCTGGCTGAGCGAAGAAGCCTCGTTCGTCCGTGGCCAGCCGGTACGTGGTGGCGTTCCGGTCTGCTGGCCATGGTTCGGCGACCTCGCGCGCAATCCTCAGGCCATACAGGATGGTTTCGAGGGCAGCCAGCCGCCCGCCCATGGCCTGGTGCGGGGCATCGACTGGACGCTTAAGAATTCCTACAGCGACGTCGATGGGGGAACACTGGAATTCGTCTGTGCGGACCCGAACGCCTTGCCCGATTGGCCGCATGCCGTCGAGCCTACCCTGACAATTCGACTCGATCAGCGGCTGCACCTGTCGCTTGCCAGTCATAACAGAGGCGACACGCCGGTGGCGTTGTCACAGGCGCTGCATAGCTACTTCGCCATCAGCGACATTCATCAGGTCACGGTCGAGGGCCTCGATGGTCGTCCGTACATCGAGACACTCGAGGGCTGGGAACAGCGCAAACAGGAAGGGAACCTGCTGTTTACAGGCGAGACCGACCGCATCTATTTGGACCTGCCGCCTACGCTGTCCCTCTGCGATACGGGCGCAGGTCGGCGCATCACTCTCGAAACTCGCGGCTCGCAATCCGCAGTGCTTTGGAATCCCTGGATCGAGAAGGCGAAGCGGCTATCCCAATTCGCCGACGACGCCTGGCAGCGCATGCTTTGCATCGAAACCGCGAACGTGATGAGCGATATGGTTTGCCTTGAGCCGGGGGCAAGCCACACGCTCAGCGTCTCGATAGGGGTCGAGCCGCTATAGGGGAGCAGGATCAGCACCTGCAACACGAACACCGTGAAGAGCTGGCTGCCGCGCAGCGTCTATACTGGCGACAACACCTTGCCGTAGCGCGGCGCGCCTGTCCGGTGCGCCGTCCGGAGGTGGACCGTAACGCTCGAAGGACGCTTGCCATGGATGCAGCCCAGCTGTTTGGTAGTTTGCGTACGCCCGTCTCCAGCCGCATCAGCCTTTTTCTGATGCACCATGAACACTGACTTCGATCTGCTCCTTGCCGGCGCCGGACACAGTCACCTCGGCGTGATTCGACAGTGGGCCAGCCGTGACCGCCCCATGGGCCGGATCGGGCTTGTGTCGGCAGAGCCTCATGCCTGGTATTCCGGAATGATGCCCGGCGTGGTAGCCGAACGTTATCAACCTCGTCAGTGCCGCGTGGCGCTGCCCAAGCTATGCGCGGCGGCTGACGTGGAGTTCGTCCAGGGCACCATCGTCGCGCTGCAACCCGAAACACCCGAACTGTTGCTGGCAACGGGCGTCAGCCTGCGCAGCACCTGGCTGTCGCTCAACCTCGGATCGTTGCCTTGGGTACCAGAGCAGACCGGTGACGGCATGGAGATGCTCTCGGTAAAGCCCTTCGCAGATTTCATCCGTCGCTGGCAGCAGTGGGAAGAAGCGCCTGAACCGGTCGCCGTTCTTGGCGGCGGGGCGGCAGGTGTCGAGCTGGCGCTGGCCATGTCGGGGCGCGTACCCGCAATCAGCCTGTTCACCGCGGGCGAGCTGCTGATCGACCATGCGCCGCGCCTTCGCCGCCTGGCGCTGCGCCATCTCGGCGCAGCTGGCGTCACGGTCAGCGAACATACGCCAATCCATAGTGTGGACGGCAACACGCTGATCGGGAACGGTGAACAGTGCTGGCGCGGCCGACGGCTGGTCGTCGCAACCGGACCCAGTCCATTGGAATGGCTGCGCGAATCAGGTTTGCGGCTCGATGGGCAGGGATTCGTCGAGGTTTCACCTTCGCTGCAGAGCCGTTCACATCCCCATGTATTCGCCAGCGGCGACTGCGCGAGTATGCCCGGCGTTGCGCGGAACGGTGTGCATGCCGTACGCCAGGCACGGGTGCTGGCAACCAACCTCTCTCTGGTTGCCATCGGCCAACCGCTGCGCCGCTATCACCCGCAGGCACACACCCTCGCTCTGCTGGCTGATGGCCAAGGAGGTGCGATGTTGAGCTGGGCTGGGCTGGCAGCCGAAGGCGACGTGTTTGGCGTCTGGAAGAACCATCTCGATCTGAGTTTCATGCGCCGTCACGGCGCCGATATTTGAAGTTATCGGCCAAGCAGCTGTTGCAGTCGCGCTTCCAGCAGTGCCGGAAAGCGCTTGAACCAGATCACGTTGAGCGGTGAGGGATGTGGCAGCGGATGCAGACGAAACTGACGCGAACTGCCTTGTTCTGAAGCCAGTTCGATATCGCAGTGAGCGGAGAAGCGGTCGTCTCGTTGCCAGAATCCTTCGAGCCGCTGCCTTTCCACCCGTGGCTGGTCCAGCCCAAACCAGAGGAAGGCTTCACGCCCCAGCGTGACGATGTCGCGACCGTGCCAGTTGTCGATTAACAGCTGGCGCATCAATGGATGGAAGCGGCGCTTGACCGCCATCGACCAGGCGCGATTGCCGACCGGCTTGTAGGGCACGGTGTTGATCCAGAAGTAGCCATCACCCACCGACCGGCTCGCCTCGAAGTCGGGCATGTCCGCGCCATACAAGTGTCGATACAGGCCACGTCGCACCAGTTGGCCGCCGCTGCCGATGAAGGGCTCCGCGTAGCGAACCTCCTCGCGACCGGGATCGCGCCCGAAAAAAGCGAGGGGCGCGTCAGCCGGCCCGAGCCCGATGATCGGCTCCAGCGGATCTTTTCCCAGCGCCTGATACACCGCCTGGTCGATCCCCTCGGTGTGGGATGCCAACTCTCGAAACGCTCGGCGCTGAGATGCTGCAAGTCGCATGGGAGCGCTCACTAGAAATCGCTTTCGTCCACAAGAATCACTTCAGCGTCGGAAATAGCGTAGGCCGCTTCAGCCAGATCGTTGTTGACCGGTTCGATCTTCAGCGTTCCGTCCACCCAAAGCGGCGCATAGATGTCGTCCAGCATGACGCCGGCCGGATAGCGAACCATGACGATCTGATTAGGCGGCGGTGGCGGAACATGGATGCAGGCCCCTGGATAAGGGACAAGGAAGAACTCCGTACTGCGGCCTTTGTTGTCGGTTTCCAGCGGAACTGGATAACCGCCCAGGCGGATACGCTTGCCGTCCAGCGCCGATACGGTCTTGGCCGAATACATCACCTCCGGCAAACCGGCGCCTTGCTTGAGCCCGCCCTGATCACTGAAACCATCCGATTCGGGTGAATCATGTTCGATTTCAGGCATTTCCTCCAAAGCCTTGCGGTCTTCGGGAGGCATCAGTTCAAGCCAATCGAGCTCGGCTGGAGCCGCGTAAGCAAAGGAATGTATGAGAAGCAGGAGGGAAAGGGCTATCTGGCGCATGGCAACCAAGCGGTGGTAGAACGGGGCCGCAGGGCGCGGCCCTGGGCGTATCAGTGTTTACGGCCGCTAACCATGCCGTAGATTACCAGCAGGATGATCGCACCGACCACTGCGCCGATAAAGCCCGCACCTTCACCCGCCTCATAAAGACCCAGCGCTTGACCGCCATAGGTGGCCAGCAGCGAACCGCCGATACCCAGCAGGATGGTCATGATCCAGCCCATGCTGTCGTTACCCGGCTTCAGGAAGCGTGCGATGAGACCTACGATCAGGCCGATGATGATAGTTCCGATGATGCCCATTGGCAGTCTCCTTAAGGTCCGAGAATTTACGTCACGTACTCTCGGACATGAGGAGCGCTTGCCAGTTCGCCGGAGGATGAAACAAGCCAGACGGCCGGAGGGCTAGTCCCGGGCGATCAACGACTCGACAGCGGTGATCTGGCGGTCAAGTGTGGCTCGGTCCGGGCAGCGCAGCGTGGCGTGCCCGACCTTGCGCCCGACCTTGAACGCCTTGCCGTAATGGTGCAAATGGCAGTCTTCGACGGCGATGACTTTTGCCACGTCAGGCACTTCGCCGATGAAGTTGAGCATGGCGCTCTCGCCCAGCTTCGCCGTCGATCCCAGCGGCAGACCGCTAACGGCACGCAGATGATTTTCGAACTGGCTGCACTCGGCGCCCTCGATGGTCCAGTGACCTGAATTGTGCACACGGGGCGCAATTTCATTGGCTTTGAGCCCGCCGTCGACCTCAAAGAATTCGAAGGCCAGCACACCGACATAATTCAGCTCGTTCAGCACTCGCCCGACGTAATCTTCAGCCAAGATCTGCAGAGGGTGATTGCTGCTGGCAACCGACAACCGCAGGATCCCCTCTTCATGGGTGTTGTGAACCAGCGGGTAGAAACAGGTTTCGCCGTCACGCCCACGCACGGCAATCAGCGACACCTCACCGGTGAAAGGCACGAAACCTTCGAGAATGCAGGGCACGCTGCCAAGCTCGGCAAAGGCGCCGGTGACGTCAGCGGGCTTGCGCAGCACCTTCTGGCCTTTGCCGTCGTAGCCGAGCGTACGGGTCTTGAGCACGGCTGGCAGACCGATGTTGGCCGCGGCAGCATCGAGATCGGCCTGGGACTGGATATCGGCAAACTCGGGCGTGGGAATACCGAGGTCCTTGAACATCGACTTCTCGAACCAACGATCGCGGGCGATGCGCAGCGCCTCGGCGCTTGGATAAACTGGTACGAACTGCGAGAGAAATGCGACCGTTTCAGCCGGCACGCTCTCGAACTCGAAGGTCACCAGGTCGACTTCGTCAGCCAGCTGGCGCAGATGGTCCTGATCGCCATAATCGGCGCGAAGATGCTCCCCCAGGGCCGCCGCACAAGCGTCCGGCGCAGGATCGAGGAATGCGAAATTCATACCCAGCGGAGTTCCTGCCAGGGCCAGCATGCGACCGAGCTGGCCGCCACCGATCACGCCAATTTTCATTACGCGTTCCTCGGATCCGGATTGTCGAGCACGGTTTGAGTCTGTTCGTCGCGAAACGTCTTCAGCGCGGCGTGATATTCGGGAAACTCATGGCCAATGATGCTGGCTGACAACAGCGCGGCGTTGATCGCCCCTGCCTTGCCGATTGCCAAAGTGGCAACCGGTACGCCGGCAGGCATCTGCACGATCGACAACAGCGAATCCACTCCCGAGAGCATCGAGGACTGCACCGGCACGCCGAGCACCGGCAGATGAGTCTTGGCTGCGCACATGCCCGGCAGATGCGCAGCACCGCCTGCGCCGGCGATGATCACACGTAACCCACGTGACTCGGCCTGTTCGGCATATTGGAACAGCAGATCGGGCGTGCGGTGCGCAGACACCACGGTGACTTCGTGCGGAATGCCGAGCTTTTCCAGCATATCTGCGGTGTGGCTCAAGGTGGACCAGTCGGACTTGGAGCCCATGATCACGCCTACCAGTGCGGTCATCGTCGTGCCTCGCTTCGGCGCCCTAAGGCGCATCAGGAACAACGGCCGCGCTGATAGCAGCGCGGCCGTGCAGGTACAGGGTCGGAAACCGTCCGACCAAAAGGCCGCGCAGTATATCGCAAGCCCAGACCGCCCGGCACCCGTGACCGCGCGTCTGGCAAAGCAGTGAATGAGCGCTAACCTTGCCTGAGGTCAATGTTGGCTTGGATCAGACATGGAGACTGCCAGTTCCGACGCACAGGAGACGCATCATGAACCAGACGATGAAAGCCGCCGTGGCGCATACCTACGGTGAACCGCTGCGTATCGAAGAGGTGAAAGTCCCATTGCCCGGCCCGGGCCAGATACTGGTCAAGATCGAAGCCTGTGGCGTCTGCCATACAGACCTGCATGCCGTGGAGGGCGATTGGCCCGTGCGCCCGCCGCTGCCCTTCATTCCCGGCCACGAAGGCGTAGGTTACGTTGCCGCGGTAGGTGGCGGTGTCAGCCGGGTCAAGGAAGGTGACCGCGTCGGAGTGCCCTGGCTGTACAGCGCCTGCGGCTGCTGCGAACACTGCCTGACTGGCTGGGAAACGCTCTGTGCCGAGCAGCAAAATACCGGCTATTCGGTGAATGGCGGTTATGCGGAGTACGTCCTGGCTGACCCCAATTACGTCGGCATCCTGCCCAAAGAAGTCGCCTTCGACGAGATCGCTCCGATCCTCTGCGCCGGCGTGACGGTGTACAAGGGCCTGAAGGTAACCAACGCCCGACCCGGCCAGTGGGTGGTCATCTCAGGCGTCGGCGGACTGGGTCATGTGGCCGTGCAATACGCCAAGGCAATGGGCCTGCACGTAGCGGCGGTGGACGTCGACGATGCCAAGCTGGAACTGGCGAAAAAGCTCGGTGCCAGCCTGACCATCAATGCGCGCAAGGAGGATCCGGTCGAAGTCATTCAACGCGATATAGGCGGTGCGCATGGGGTGCTGGTCACGGCGGTGTCCAACAGCGCCTTCGGCCAGGCCATCGGCATGGCACGACGGCACGGCACGGTGGCCCTGGTCGGGCTGCCACCGGGAGATTTCCCGACACCGATATTCGATGTCGTGCTCAAGGCAATCAGCATTACCGGCTCCATTGTCGGCACCCGCGCAGATTTGCAGGAAGCGCTGGACTTCGCCGCAGAGGGTCTGGTCAAGGCCACCATCCACAGCGGCAAGCTTGACGACATCAATCAGATATTCGACCAGATGCGCGCCGGGACCATCGAAGGCCGGATCGTGATGAGCATGTAACAACGCGCTAGGCCCGCACGGCCCTAGCACCAGCCTGTAGGAGCCCAGCTTGCTGGCGATCGGTGCAACCGGGCCGACAGCAAGCAAGCTGCGTAGTCGCCGCAACCATGACGCTGCCAGCGGACGGCGGCTCACTCCACCAATAACCCCTCTACGCCCTGCCCCGCTCCCGCTTCCAGCTTGCGCCAAAGCAAGCGCACCGGCGCCTTGCGTACCAGTGCGCAGCGGTACAGGCGAATCTCCAGCGGCACCCGCCAGTGCTCGCCACCACAAACTACCAGCTCGCCGCGCTCCAGCTCGGCAGTTACGCTCAGCCGAGGCACCCAGGCCAGGCCCAGGCGCTGCATCGCCATGCTTTTCAAGCTGTCGGCCATGGCTGTCTCGTAGACCGTCGATGAACGCAGACCGCGCTGGCGCAGGAGCAGGTTGACCGAACGCCCCAGCGAAGCGCCGGCGCTATAGGCCAACAATGGGACGGTCTGGCCGCTGTCCGGATCGAATAGAGGCTCGCCCGCTGCATCGACTCCGCAGACGGGCACGATTTCGGTACGCCCAAGCGAGAGTGACGGGAATAGCTCCGGGTCCATTTGCAGCGCAGCGTCCGGGTCGTAGTAAGCGAGGATCAGGTCGCAGGTGCCCTCACGCAACGAATGCACGGCCTCTCCGACGTTGGTCGCCACCAGCCGGCTGTTCACCGGCACGCCGTCCTGACGCAGTCTCGCCAGCCATTCGGGAAAGAAGCCCAGCGCCAACGAGTGGGCGGCGGCGATCTGCAACACCTCACCACGCTGTCCTTCGAGATTGTGCAGGTAGTGCACCACCTCGCCGAGCTGGTCGATCATGTTGCGCGCCGTGACCAGGAACAGCTGGCCGGCCTCGGTCAGCTCGATCGGGGTCTTGGCGCGGTTCACCAGGGTCAAACCGAGACAATTTTCCAGGCTGCGGATACGCCGGCTGAAGGCGGGCTGGGTCACGAAGCGCCGCTCAGCCGCCTGGGAAAAACTGCGGGTCGAGGCCAGCGCGATCAGGTCTTCCAACCATTTGGTTTCGATGTTCAAAAAAGCGACTCCGGCGGATCGGAAACGGAATGCCAAGTGCAGCAATAACGCTTGTCAGCGAAACGGCGTCACATGGGTTCTATGCCGATTGTGCATGACCCAGCGTTTAACGGCATTGGCAGGGAAATGGGCTCAAGCCCTATGTTAGCGGCCCTCGCGGCATGTGCCGCTTATCTCTCGGATGAGAACCCTCATGTCCTCCGCTGCATCATTCCGCCTCGAAAAAGATCTGCTTGGCTCTTTGGAAGTTCCCGCTGACGCTTATTACGGCATCCAGACTCTGCGTGCTGTGCGCAATTTTCACCTCTCCGGTGTGCCGCTCTCGCACTTTCCGAAGCTGGTAGTAGCCCTAGCCATGGTCAAGCAGGCGGCAGCGGACGCCAATCGCGAACTGGGACACCTCAGCGACGCCAAGCACATGGCGATCAGTCAGGCCTGCGCCCATCTCGTTCGTGGCGAGCACCACGATCAGTTCGTCGTCGACATGATCCAGGGGGGCGCCGGCACCTCGACGAACATGAACGCCAACGAAGTGATCGCCAATCTGGCGCTGGAGTACATGGGCCACCCCAAGGGTGAGTACCAGCATTTGCATCCGAACAACGATGTGAACATGGCCCAGTCCACCAACGATGCCTACCCCACCGCCATTCGCCTCGGCCTGCTGCTCGGCCATGACACCTTGCTGGCCAGCCTCGACAGCCTGGTCCAGGCGTTCGCTGGCAAGTCCGCGGAGTTTGCGCACATTCTCAAGATGGGACGCACCCAGTTGCAAGACGCGGTGCCCATGACCCTGGGCCAGGAATTCCGCGCGTTCGCCACCACCCTGGGAGAGGACCTGGAGCACCTGCGCCTTATAGCGCCGCAATTGTTGGTCGAGGTGAACCTCGGCGGCACGGCCATCGGCACCGGCATCAATGCCGATCCGAGTTACCAGAACCTGGCCGTGCAACGTCTGGCAACCATCAGCGGCCATCCGCTCAAGCCCGCTGCGGACCTGATCGAGGCCACTTCGGACATGGGCGCCTTCGTTACCTTCTCCAGCATGCTCAAGCGCCTGGCGGTGAAGCTTTCGAAGATCTGCAACGATCTACGCCTGCTCTCCAGCGGACCGCGCACCGGTATCAATGAAATCAACCTGCCGGCGCGGCAACCCGGAAGCTCGATCATGCCGGGCAAGGTCAACCCGGTGATTCCCGAAGCGGTCAATCAGGTCGCCTTCGAGGTGATCGGCAACGACCTGGCGCTGACCATGGCCGCCGAAGCCGGGCAGTTGCAGCTCAACGTCATGGAGCCATTGATTGCCTTCAAGCTGTTCGACTCGATTCGCCTGCTGCAGCGCGCCATGGACATGCTGCGTGAGCATTGCATCGTCGGCATCACCGCCAACGAGGATCGCTGCCGTCAGCTGATGGAAAGCTCCATCGGGCTGATCACCGCGCTGAATCCCTACATCGGCTACGAGAATGCCACACGGATCGCGGGCCAGGCGCTGCTCACCGGTCGAGGCGTGCTGGAGCTGGTGCGTGAAGAGCGGCTGCTGGACGACGCCACGCTCGACGACATCCTGCGCCCGGAAAACATGATCGCGCCGCGACTGGTGCCGCTTAAAGCCTGACACCAGGCGACGCTACAGCGCCCGATATATCGGGCGCGTTTCAACCGGGCCGCATCCGACGGTCCGTTTCAATAAGAACAACAAACAGGTACCCGCATGAACCAGAGCACCACCCTTCGTACACCCTTTCGCCTGCTCGGGCGCCTCGCCCTGTGGCAGCAGATTCTGATAGGCCTGGCACTCGGCATTGCCACCGGCCTGCTGTTCAAAGAAAAGGCGCTGATTCTGGCGCCGATTGGCACACTGTTTCTCAATGCCATCAAGATGCTGATCGTGCCGTTGGTGTTCGTCTCGCTGGTCGCGGGTATCACCTCCATGCAAGACAGCGCCAAGCTCGGCCGCATCAGCATCAAGACCATAGTTATCTATCTGATAACCACCGCCTTCGCGGTCAGTATCGGCCTGCTGTTCGGTGCTCTGTTCAGTCCCGGAGAGGGGATGAACATGGTTGCTAGCACCACTACCGAGGCCAAACAGGCGCCTTCTCTGGTGAGCATCCTGGTCGGTCTGGTGCCGAGCAACCCGGTCACGGCCTTTGCCGAGGGCAATATCCTGCAGATCATCGTCTTTGCCATTGCGCTAGGCGTGAGCATGAACCTGGTGGGCGAGCGCGCAGCGCCGGCCGTGCGCCTTTTCGATGGCCTGGCCGAGACCTTCTACAAGCTTACCGATCTGGTGATGCGCGTTGCGCCTTTCGGTGTTTTCGCACTTACCGCGGGAGTGGTCGGCAGCCATGGTGCGGAGGTGCTGCTGCCCTTGGCCGGCGTCATCGGCGTGATCTACATGGCCAGCATCGCGCATGTGCTGCTGGTCTACGGCGGCCTGCTGGGGCTGGTGGGCCGGCTCAGCCCCTTGCGCTTTCTGCAGGGCATCGCACCCGCTCTGGCAGTTGCTTTCAGCACCTCGAGCAGCTCAGGAACCTTACCGGTGTCGATCGAGTGCGCGCGCAAGAACCTCGGGATATCCGAAGGCGTAGCGGGCTTCGTGCTGCCAGTGGGTGCGACGATCAATATGGACGGTACGGCGATCTACCAGGGCGTTCTGGCGCTTTTTATCGCCCAGGCGTTCGGAATCGACCTCAGCGCGGGCCAATACCTGATGATCATCCTCACCGCGACCTTGGCCTCGATCGGAACGGCCGGTATTCCGGGAGCCGGATTGATCATGCTCGGGCTGGTCCTGACCGCAGCCGGCCTGCCGCTTGAAGGCGTGGCACTGATCGCCGGGATCGACCGAATCCTCGATATGGCCCGCACCACCGTAAACGTTGCCGGTGACCTGATGACTACCACGCTGGTCGGGCGCAGCGAGAACGAACTGGACCGCGACATCTACGACAGCGTCAATAAGAAGTAAGTCTGAGAGGCGGTGCCTGCGAGCGAGGCGCCGCTTGCGACTTCAAGTCAGCGCCCTGCAACGCCTGCAAACCGACGGATCGAGGCGTAGCAGGGCAAACGGCCTGAGATGCCTGCCCAGGCTGAAAGTTTCAGCCCCACCTTCCTGTTCAGCTCCGCAATGCCTAAACCGTGCACTGATCCGCACTCCAAAACCGTGACCCGGCACAAGTCCTGAATTTTGCACCGTGCGTAGAATCCGCCGATTCCTCGGAGGCCCCATGCGCAAATTATTCGCCATCACCTTGTTGTTCAGCTCGATTATCGGCGCGCCGCTCGCTCAGGCGGAGCTTCCGAAGGGCTACGAAATGGTCCTGCAGACCGAAAACTTCCCGCCTTTCAACATGGCTGATGGCGGCAAGAACTTCGCCCGCGAGGAAAATATAGAGGGCATCAGCGCAACCACCGTGCGCGAAATGTTCAAGCGCGCCGACATTCCCTATTCGATGACCCTGCGTTTCCCATGGGATCGCATCTACCAATCGACGCTGGATCTACCCAATCACGGCCTTTTCTCGACGTCCATGACCGATGCGCGCCGCCCACTGTTCAAGTGGGTCGGCCCGATCGCGCAGTACGAAAGCGTACTGCTCTCGGCTCCAGGTTCCAGCCTGAAGCTGACCAGCCTGGAACAGGCCAAGGGCTACACCATCGGCGCCTACAAGAGCAGCGCAGTCAGCCAGCGTGTCGAAGCGCAGGGCCTGACGCCCGTCAACTCGCTACGCGATCAGGAAAACCTGCAAAAACTGCTCACCGGCAAGATCGACCTCTGGGCGACCTCCGATCCGGTCTGGCGCTACTACGCCAAGCAGGAGGGCGTCGCCGGCCTGAACACAGTGCTGGTATTCAACTCAGCGCCGCTGTACCTGGCATTGAATCTGGACACCCCCGATGAAGTCGTCACCCGTCTGCAGAAGGCGCTGGACGATATGAAGACCGAGGGCTACGGCACCTGCACCAAACACCCAGAACTCTGCTGATTCGCCTGAAACGCTCGATGGCGCACACGTCGCCATCGAGACGAAAATCCGCCACACATCTCCCGCCTCTCTTCTGCGCCTAGCAATGCAGCAACAGCCGTCCGACACTCGCGGCGAGCTGGTTCATTCGATCTCGAACAGCCCATCACGCATGGATGCCGCCGCCAGGCGCTCGCGGATTTCGGGATCAATGCGCGTGTCATCGAGGGCGTAGAGCATCACCTGCCGATACGCATTGACCCGGTTGATCTCCGTACCCAGATATTCCCACACCACGCGTGTGCAGGCCGGCGTACGCCGGTCGCCGCTGGATACGCCGGTCTTCAGGCCATTGAGCCGACTAATGCGGCTCTTGAAGCTGGGAATCAGGATGGTCTGGCTCATCTCGTTGCCGGTCAGTGACTCGTAGTCGATGAGAAACAGCCGATCCTGCAGGTAAAAGGCTGCACCTAGATAGCGACAGCGCACTACCCCGTCTTCCTGTTTGGGATTGTCCGGGCGCGACTGCTCCTGTCGTTCCTGACGCTCGAAAACAAAGCTGCCGCGATCCTCACGCAAATGTACCAGCGACAGCAGGATCTGCCCCGGCACCGACATGCAGTTGGCGTATTCGAAGTAATAACCGCAATAGCGGGCCAGGCTGTTGGCGTTGTCGCGCATCGGCTGGAACAGCTCGAGCAGCGGATCACTGGCAGCGATGCGCTCCTGATCGTGCCGCCGCAGGCCGATCAGTTGGGCGAATTGCTCGCCAGGCAGGCTCAGCTCGTAACCCTCGACCCCGAAGAAATCGCAGATGCGCTTGAGGTTGTGTGCAGTCGGGCGGCTCTGGCCGTTCAGGTACTTGTTGAACTGCGCCCGGTTGATCGAGAGCTTGCGGCATACCTCGGCAATCGAACGGTAATGGCTGCAGAGCAGCTTGAGATTGGCGCCGAGATGGTCTTGCATGGTCGATCCCTGTGATGCGAGCGACGCGATTCTAGCATCAACTCGCGCCAGATCGCCGCGACCCGCGCAATTGCATGGCATATCGCCTCTGGCCAACCATTCCCGCCCTGCGTCACCCCTCATTCGTCAAAACAACAAGAGAGACCCTCCGCCATGCTCGATCTTCTCAACGATCTCATCTGGAGCAAGTTGCTCATCGTGATGCTGATAGGCCTCGGCCTGTACTTCACCATCGCCTCGCGATTCGTCCAGTTTCGCTATTTCGGCAGCATGTTTCGCATCTTCGGCGAAGCCTTCAAACGTCAACCAGGCCAGCTCAGTTCGTTCCAGGCGCTGATGCTCAGCGTCGCCGGGCGCGTCGGTGCCGGCAATATCGCCGGCGTGTCGGTCGCCATCATGCTTGGTGGCCCGGGCGCGATCTTCTGGATGTGGATCGTCGCGCTGGTCGGCATGGCCACCAGCTATTTCGAATGCTCCCTGGCTCAGCTGTACAAGCGCCGCGAAGCCGACGGCGGCTACCGCGGCGGCCCGGCGTTCTATATCCAGCACGGCCTGGGCCAGCGCTGGTTGGGCATCGTGGTTTCGCTGTTGCTGCTGGTGACCTTTGGCTTCGGTTTCAACGCCGTGCAGTCCTACACGGTCGCCAGCTCGATGAACGACACCTTTGGTGTGCCGACCTTCGTCAGCGGCATCGTGCTGATGGTGGTGATCGGTCTGATCATCTTTGGCGGCATCAAGCGCATCGCCAAGTTTGCCGACGTACTGGTACCGGTCATGGCGTTCGCCTACATCGGCATGGCCATCTTCGTCATTGGCAGCAATGCAGGCGCCATTCCTGAAGCGTTCGGCACCATCTTCCGCAGCGCCTTCGGTCTCGAGCCGGCATTCGCCGGGGGCATTGGCGCGGCGATCATCATGGGCGTCAAGCGCGGCCTGTTCTCCAACGAAGCCGGCCTGGGCAGCGCGCCCAACGTGGCGGCAGTCGCCGAGGTCAAGCACCCGGTCGCGCAGGGCATCGTCCAGTCGCTGAGCGTATTCATCGACACCATCGTGCTGTGCAGCTGCACCGCGCTGATCATCATTCTCTCAGGTGTGTTCGAGCCGGGCAGCGACATGGCCGGCGTCGTTCTGACCCAGACCGCCGTTGCCGCTGTCGTCGGCGAATGGGGCCGGGTGTTCATCAGCGTCGCGCTGCTGCTGTTCGTGTTCACCACGCTGATCTACAACTATTACCTGGGCGAGAACGCACTGAGCTTCTTCACGGGCAAGCGCTGGCCAGTGCTGCTCTACCGGGTGATGGTCATCGGCCTGGTGATGTGGGGATCGGTCCAGGATCTGGGCACGGTATTCGGCTTCGCCGATGTCACCATGGGACTGCTCGCCATCTGCAACCTGATCGCGCTGGCGTTGCTGTTCAAGGTCGGTCTGCGCCTGATGCGCGATTACGACAACCAGCGCAAAGCCGGAATCGAGACGCCGGTATTCGATCCGAAGCAGTTCGCCGACCTGGATTTGGACCCAAGCGTCTGGCCTGCAAAGGTGAGTGGCCACGGGGCGTCTGGAGCAACGATCAACCCGACCACAGTGGCGCCCCGCTAACGGTTGGCAGAGACGTTGCATGACAGGGGCCTTTCAGGCCGTGTGAAACGAAGCACGCGTGAGCGCACGCAACCGTTCTCCGCGGTCTGGCAAGGCCCCTGTTTCATAAAGGAGATCCCCATGCCGGCATCCAGAAATATCCTGGTGCTGTACACCGGCGGCACCATCGGCATGCAGCAAAGCAGCGAAGGCCTGATGCCCGCCTCTGGCTTTGCCGAACGCCTAGGCGCTCAGCAGGCGCAGCTGCCCTCGCTACAGCTGCCAGACTGGCAATTCCGCGAGCTGCTGCCGCCGATAGACAGTGCCAACATGAATCAGCGCAACTGGCTGGCGATGGCCGAGGCGATTCGCAACGGCGTAGAGCAGGATGGTTGCGATGGCGTATTGGTGCTGCATGGCACGGACACGCTGGCTTACAGCGCTGCAGCGCTGAGTTTTTTGTTACTCGGGCTGGAAGTCCCGGTAGTGCTGACTGGTTCGATGCTGCCCGCGGGTGTATCCGGTAGTGATGCCTGGGACAATCTGTTCGGCGCCATGCAGGCACTTTCCAACGGTGTCGAGACGGGCGTTCAGCTGTTCTTCAGCGGCAAGCTGATGCCGGGCGTGCGGGCCAGCAAACTCGGTACGGCCAGCCTCGAGGCATTTGGTGTGTTGCCGAGGATGCGCACAGGTCAGCACGTGCCGGTGCCCGGCTCGCTCGATTTCCGGCAGACGCGCCGACCGGTCCCGCTTGCAGTGTTGCCGCTGTATCCCGGGATCACCGCGGCGCAACTCAATGGCGTGCTGGAAAGTGGCGTGAAGGGCTTGGTACTGGAGTGCTACGGCAGCGGCACCGGGCCGTCCGACGATGCGCAACTGCTGGATGCGCTGTCGAAAGCACATCGGCGCGGTGTCGTGCTTGTCGCCATCAGTCAGTGCCCGCAGGGGCATGTCGACTTCGACATCTACGCCGCGGGTGGCAAGCTTGCTGCTACAGGCCTGATCTCCGGCGGTGGCATGACTCGCGAAGCGGCGCTGGGCAAGCTTTTCTCGCTGCTTGGTGCGGGCCTACCGCAATCCGAGGTCGAGCATTGGTTCGCCGTCGACCTTTGCAGCGAGCGCGCCGAGTGAGGCAGCGGGTCAGTTCGGACTCAGATCCAGCGCCTGCAGGCAGTCACGCACCCGCCGGCGCAGCGCCTCCAGATCAAGGGGTTTGCTCAACCAGCCCTGACAGTCGATCTCGTCCTTTCGCACACTGGCTGCGCTGAGGACGATGACCGGCAGCCGCCGCGTCTCCGGCGACTGTCTCAGCAGATGCAGCAAGCGCTCGCCGTCCAGCTCAGGCAGGTTGAGATCGAGTAGTAACAGCTCCGGCGGATCGTCCAGCACTTGCTCGAGCGCCTGTCGACCATTGCCGATCACCACAACCTCGCCCAGTTCCGCCAGGGCCTTGCGCACCAGTAACTGACTGGCCGGATCATCCTCGGCATAGACAATCCGGGGCCGTTCGCGAGTCAGAGGCAGGCGCTTCGGGTCGAGCGGCGACAAGGCTATCCAGAATCGACTCCCCGCGCCTGGCGCACTCTTCACGCCGATACTGCCCCCCATCAACTTGGCGTACTCCAGGCACAGGGACAGGCCGATGCCGGCGCCCTGAATGTTCGAGCTTTCCCGGCCGAGCCGCTGGAATGGTTCGAACATCCTGGCTTGCAAGGTCTCGTCGATACCCATCCCGGTATCCTCGACCTGCAGCCGCACCTGGCCTGCGACCATTTCGATACTGAGCCGGATCGCCCCTGCAGGGCTGTTGTATTTGATGGCGTTGGACAACAGGTTGAGCAACACCTGACGCAAACGCCGCGGCTCGGCGCGCACGTCGATGGGAGCGGACGGCACGTCGAAATCCAGCCGCAGGCCGTGGCGCTGGACATCGAGGGCTACCAGCTCTGCGCACTCACGCATCAGCGCCGTGACTTCAACACGCTCGAGCGCCAGCCGAGGCCGCTCAGCCTGCAGACTGGACCAGTCGAGGATGTCGCCGAGAAGCTGATTCAGATGACGGCTGGCCAGCAGGATTTCATCCAGATAGTCGGCGGCCTCGGGATCGGCATCCGGCGAGCAGTCCATGCGCATCAGCTGAGCGAAGCCAAGAATGGCATTGAGCGGAGTGCGCAGTTCGTGGCTGATGCTGGAGATCAGGTGCGTTTTTGCCTGATTGGCGGCCTGGGCTTGCTGGGTGGCCAGGCGCAGGTTTTCCTCGCCACGCTTGATTGCATCGATATCCACATGAGTGCCCGCGATCAGTGTCGCCTGGCCCGTCTGAGGATCACGTTCGAGCACCCGGCCCCGGCTTAGCAGCCAGTGGTAATCGCCAAGCGCATCGGCGAACCGGAACTCGCTTTCGTAGTGCAGGGTATGGCCACGGTGCATGCGCTCCACCTCGGCTTTCACGTGCGCAAGGTCCTGTGGATGGACGCGCTGCAGAAACTGCGATTCGCTGAGCTGCGCCGCGGGCAGGCCGAAGCGCGCCGGCAGACGGCCACGCAACTGCAGGGTGTCGCTACGCGTGTCGAATTCCCAGAGGCTGTCCGTTGCGCTCTCCAGAACCAGCTCGAGTCGCTCCTGGGCCTGGGTGCGCTGAGACTCACTATGCTCCAGCTGAGCGCCGATCGCCTGGGTGTGCTGCGCCAGATCATCGAGCTCGCGGATATCCGAAGCGACACGCTGCGGCCGCAGTCGACCCAGTCCGATCTGCCCCATCATCGTGGATATCTGAAAAATAGGCGTCAGCAGCGACTCGCTCAGTCGGCGCGCACGCAGCCACATGTAGGCAAAGAACGCCAGGTAGAACAGCACCAGACCGGCAATCATGAGATAGCCGATGTGCTGAAAGCGATTGGCAAGGGCGTTGGTCTGGCTAAAGACCTCGGCTTCATCGACCACCGCCAGCAGGTGCCAGCCGGTCTGCCGTACCGTTGTCCAGGCGACCAGCCTTTGCTCGCCGCCCAATTCGAGACGCATCACCCCCTCATTCTGGGCGGCCAGCGCCTGGGCCAGCTTGCGTGTCTGCCCACGACGATCAAGACGGAAGTCCTCGGGTTTGAATATTTCGCGGCGTACCGCCTCGTCGTAGGAGTGTTTGGTCAGTTCGTCCAGGCCGAACTCGCGCTCACCCGCTTCGGGCAACGCCATGATGCTCAGATCACGGCTGACCAACACGGCGTAGCCGTTCCACGGCACGCGCAGGGTGCCGATCTGCTCGAGGATGCCCCCCACCGTGACATCTACACCCACGACGCCTTCGAGAAAATCGCCACGGTATACCGGAGCGATGGCCGACATCATCCAACCGTGGCCGGCCGGATCGAGGTACACATCGGTCCAGACCACCTTGCGGGCGGGGTTATGCCAGGCGTTGGCCAGGTAATAGAAGTTGTAGTCCGGGATGTTCATGTCCGGCGGATACTGCTGCGCCGTGTCGAACCATGGATAGATGTGGTTGTAACTGTCCCAGCTGTTGAAGTAGAGACTGGCGATCAATGGATTGCCGGCCTGCAGCTCCATCAGCAGGGGATTGAGCCGGTGCAGCCTGGCGACCTTCTGCAAATCCTGGTGCTCCGGTGGCGTCGCCCCTGAGTAGAAGCTGGCAGCACCACCATCATTCTCGGGGCTGTAGCGCACCCCGTCTTCGGTGAAGCTCAAGGCCCGCGGAGCTACAGGCTCATCTTCGGCCAGCGCGCGTGCCGTGAAGTTGCGCAGCAGCCGGGTCGAGCGCGCTACCTGCTGAAGTTGCTCGTCGATTATCCGTGTCTCCAGTGCTGCCGCGGCCTGCAGCTCGGCTAGCGCCGTCTCGCGCAGGTGTTCGATCTGCGCGTCGCGGATGGCGCTGTTGGATAACAGATAGGTAGCGACCAGCACGACCTCGACCAGCACCAGTGGAATCAGCGCAGTCTGGACGAAGGCGCGCCAGATCCATTGGCGTATACCGGTAGGGGTTTTCGACACAACGACGCTCCGCTTGGCTTGGCCAGGGTGCGAGTTCCTGGCATGGCTGCTGTCCGGGCCAGTCCGATCCGGTGGTGGGCGGCCGTAACGGCGTTCGTCTAGCGGTTCGCCAGCCCGATCAGCTCGTCGCGCCACTCGGCATTGCGAGGCAGCGCCAGAAACGATGGGTTGAGGTAGCTTTCGCGCGCCTCGTAAGTCAATACAGCCCCGGCGACATCGAGCACCTCGCCCCCCGCCCCCTCGAGCACGCCCTGGGCAGCAGCCGTATCCCATTGCGAGGTTGGCGCCAGACGCGGGTAGCAATCGGCAGCGCCTTCGGCCAGCAGGCAGAGCTTCAATGAACTGCCAACGTTAGCCAATACCAGCTCTCCGAAGCGCTGGCGCAATCCGTCGAGCAAATGCTCTTGCGCCGGGCTCGAATGCCGGCGGCTGGCTACCACGGTGAAACCCTCCGCAGGATGCTGTCGCACCCGCAGCGGTTGCGCAGCGCCGTCCGCCTCGGCGCGCCAGGCGCCGAAATCCGCGCCGCCGTAATAGCAGCGGCCGTTGGCAGGGATGCCGACCACGCCGAATAGCACGCGGCCCTGTTCGATCAGCGCCACGTTGACGGTGAATTCTTCACTGCCGGCGATGAACTCCTTGGTGCCGTCCAGCGGGTCGACCAGCCACCAGCGCGTCCAGGCGCTGCGTTCGCCCAGGCCGAGTTCGCAATCTTCCTCCGAGAGGACAGGAATAGCGGCGTCCAGCCCACGCAGCCCGTCAGCCAGGAGGTGATGGGCGGCCATATCGGCAGCAGTCACCGGCGATGCATCGGCCTTTTCGTGCACCTGCACATCGGTGCGCCAATGCGGAAGGATGGCTTGACCGGCTTTGCGAACCAGATCGATAACCGGTGCCAGATAGGGATGACTCACAGGACGAATTCCCCTCGTTGGGTCAGCAGATCACGCGCCAGGTACAAGGCCGCCAGCGCGCGACCTTCAGTGAACTGCGGGTTTTGGATGAGGCTGGAGAGTTCGCGTAGATCCACGCGATCGACACGCATCGGCTCCGGCTCGTCACCGGGCAGCTGTTCGGGATAAAGGTCGCGAGCGAGCACCACCTGAATCTTCTGGCTCATGTAACCGGGCGAGAGCGACAGCTCGGTCAGCAACTCGAGACTCCGCGCTCCAAATCCGGCCTCTTCCTTCAACTCACGATTGGCGGCGTCGAGCACATCTTCGCCCGGCTCGATCAGGCCTTTGGGCAGCGACAGTTCGTAGGTATCGGTGCCGCCGCAATACTCCTCAATCAGCAGTGCTCGGCCATCGGCTTCCAGCGCGACGATCATCACCGCCCCATAGCCGACGCCCTTGCCGACCAGCCGTTCGTAAGTACGCTCGACACCGTTTGAGAACCGCAGCTGCAGTTCCTCGACGCGGAACAGACGGCTGGTGGCAACGATCTCTCGGGCAAGCACGGTAGGTTTCTGGCGCATGGGAGCTATCCTTTAAACGCGAACCACAATCATAACCCGGCTTTTTGCGCTGACCGTGAACGCTTTGCATCGAATCAACCGCTGTCGCACCATTACTCACTCGCCAAACGAAGAGCCAACCATGATCACCTCGCTGCCCTGGTCCGAGATCGACACCGTCCTGCTGGACATGGACGGCACGCTTCTGGACCTGCATTTCGATAACCATTTCTGGCTCGAATTCCTGCCCCAGCGCTATGCAGAGCTGCATGGCATCAGCCGCGCCATGGCGGAAATGGAACTAGCGCCGCTGTTCAACGAGCACGAGGGAAAACTCACCTGGTACTGTCTGGATTTCTGGACCCGGGAGCTGAACCTGCCAATCCGCGAGATGAAGCGCGAAATCGCCGAGCTGATCGCCCTGCGGCCTGCAGCCGACGAATTCCTCGCAGCGTTGCGCCAGTCCGGCAAGCAGGTAGTGCTGATCACCAACGCCCACCGTGACTCGCTGTCGCTCAAGCTTGAGCGCATCGAGCTGGCGCCCTGGTTCGACCGCCTGATCAGCTCCCATGACTATGGGTTTCCCAAAGAGCAGGCGCAGTTCTGGTATGCCTTGAAGGCGGATCTTGATTTCGATCCGGTCACTTCTCTTTTCATCGACGACAGCCTGCCGGTCCTGCGTAGCGCTCGCGCATTCGGCATCGCCCATCTGCTGGCGATCAGCGAGCCGGACAGCCGCCGCGGGCCTAAAAACACCGAGGAGTTCACCGCCGTCGACGATTATCTGGAGCTGATTCGCAATCTTCAGGGCAATGCGACCTGAACGAAGCACCGCCGTCGTGCTTAACTTCGATTTCCAGCGAGCCCCGCGTCACAAGGGCAATCGCATGCATGACGTACACAGATGGGCAGGCATGCGCCGAACCGCACCAGGCAAGTGAATGCCGCCACACGTGAGGTCGTCGATCGACCGCCGCACCTTGATGGAAGACTTATGGCAGTAGATCCGGGGCTCTGGCCGCATGACGGTAGCGAAATGGGGCGACGCATCAGGGACCATGACTGGAGCGCTACAGCGCTGGGCCCGCTCGATGACTGGCCTGTCGCGCTGCGGGTGCTGCTAGACATATTGCTCGATGCCCCACTGCCCATGTGCGCGCTCTGGGGCGAAGCCGGCGTGCAACTGTACAACGATGCCCATGCCGAACTGATCGGCCGTAAGCATCCCACCGCGCTGGGGCAGCCGGTCTCGAATACCTGGGCCACAGTCTGGCCAGGACTGCTCGACGCACGAGCGAGCGCTGCGCAGGGCAACGCTATCCAGCTGCACCATCAGTGTTTTTCCAACGGCGTCGAAACAGGCGGGAGCGTTTGGGTCGACCTGTCGCTGAGCCCGGTCCGCGATGGCGCGTCGATTGGCGGGCAACTCCTGTGCATGCGCCACAGCGCAGAAGAAGCGCTGCGCCACCGGGAAAGCGAAATGAAGATGATCGTCGATGCGCTGCCAGTGTTGATCGGCTACGTCGACAAGGAGCAGCGCTACCGCTACAACAACCGCTACTACGAAGAATGGTTCGGCCATTCACCTGCCTGGCTTTACGGCAAAAGCCTGGTCGAGGTGGTCGGCGAGCGAGCCATCAGCGTGCGCGCGAACGAAATCG
Organism: Stutzerimonas zhaodongensis; assembly: GCF_003696365.1. Lineage (GTDB taxonomy): Bacteria > Pseudomonadota > Gammaproteobacteria > Pseudomonadales > Pseudomonadaceae > Stutzerimonas > Stutzerimonas zhaodongensis. The sequence goes on along the minus strand of NZ_RFFM01000001.1, from coordinate 212,948 downwards.
CCCGGACGCTGGCCGGCGAGGACGTGGTCTTCGAAGCGCACCTGCCGCACAAGGATGGGCACCCGCGCCAGTCGCTGATGCATTACCTGCCACGCCGCGATGAGCACGGTGAAGTGCTGGGCTTCTTCGTGCTGGCGCAGGATGTAACCGAGCGCTGGCAAGCCGAACAGTCGTTGCGCGAGCTTAATGAGACCCTTGAAAGCCGCGTCCAGGAACGCACCAATGCACTGGCGGAGGTCTACGAGCGGCTGCTCACGGAAATGGCCAGCCGCGAGCAGGCGCAGGAAGCCCTGCGCCAGGCCCAGAAGATGGAAGCAGTCGGCCAACTCACCGGTGGCATTGCCCACGACTTCAACAACATGCTCACCGGGATCATAGGCGGCCTGGATCTGATCCAGCGCTATAACGAGTCCGGGCGCCATACCGAAACCCAACGCTTTATAGATGCCGCCACGACCTCGGCAAATCGCGCCGCGGCGCTGACTCACCGGCTGCTGGCCTTTGCCCGGCGTCAGCCATTGAATCTCAAATGCGTCGACCTCAACTCGCTGGTGGAGTCCATGCGCGATCTCATGGTGCGCACACTGGGCAGCCACATCCTTGTCGACGCTCAGCTTGAACCCGAACTCTGGCCAGCCAACAGCGACGAGAATCAGCTGGAGAGCGCTCTTCTGAATCTGGTTATCAACGCGCGGGATGCCATGCCCAAGGGTGGCAGTCTCTACATCACCACCGCCAATGTGCTTCTGGCGAACCAGTCCGAAGTCGGCGAGCTGCCGCCGGGACGTTATGTAAGTCTGAGCGTTCTGGACAGCGGATGCGGGATGACGCCAAAGGTACTGGCTGCGGCCTTCGAGCCTTTCTTCACCACCAAACCCATTGGCCAGGGCACCGGCCTCGGACTGTCGATGATCTACGGCTTCACACGGCAGGCCGGCGGCCACGTGCATATCTGCAGCGAGCCCGACAAAGGCACCGAGGTAACTCTTTATCTGCCGGCCCATCATGATATGGCCGTACTGGCCGAGACGGCCAAGCAATTGGAGCAGACGCCTCAGGCGCTGGAAGGCGAGACCGTGCTGGTGGTCGAAGATGATCCAGCCGTGCGCCTGCTGGTGGTCGACGTCCTTAGCATGCTCGGCTATGCGGCGCTTGAAGCTGCCGAGGCTAACGCGGCGGTGAAGATTCTAGAAACCGGCGCGCGCATCGACCTGCTTGTCTCGGACGTCGGCTTGCCAGGAATGAACGGGCGCCAGCTCGCCGATATAGCCCGCCAGCATCGCCCCGGCTTGCGTGTTCTATTCATGACCGGTTATGCCGAGCAAGCGGCAAGCAGCGGCTTTCTCGACACCGATATGGATATGATCAGCAAACCATTCGCCGTCGAAAAATTTGCGACACGAGTTCGAAACATGCTGGCACGCGGGCAGTAACCGCTATTACGCGCCAGCTCCGGGGCTATAGACCCGCGGCGCGTTGTGATGCGGCAGGTGGATCAGATTGAGGTGGTGCTGGCGCGCCCAGCGCACGCAAAGGTCGGTCGGCGCCGAGAGGCTGACCAGGGTCGAAAGCCCCGCACGCACGGCCTTGTGAATCAACTCGAGACTGCATCGGCTGGTGACCACGGCGAAGCCATGACGGCCGTCACGGCCCTCCCGTCTCAGCGCGCCAATCAGCTTGTCCAGCGCGTTGTGGCGGCCAATGTCTTCACGGCACAGCACGATCTCGCCCTGCTCGTCGACAAACAGCGCGGCGTGCAGAGCACCGCTTTGCCGTGCCAGGCGCTGCACATCGTTGATGCGCGCGCGCAAATCGTGCAGATGCGCGGCCGGGGGCAACGGGCTGGGCGCCAGAGCGGTCAATTGCGGCAGCGCCTGTTCGATCGCCTCCACGCCGCAAAGCCCGCAGCCGCTGGTGCCGGCCAGATTGCGCCGCTGCTCCTTGAGCGCCCAGAACGCCCTGTTGCCGATCTGCACTTCGGCGCTGAATGCGTCACCGCGACGATTGAGCTGGATGTCGTGTATGTCGTCGATGCCGCCGACCACCTCGCCGCTCAGGCTGAAGCCAACCACGAAGTCTTCCAGCGCACTGGGCGAGACCATCATCACCGCATGGCTGATGCCGTTATACGCGATGGCCAGCGCGCATTCTTCGGCCAGTACAGCGCTACCCGAACCTGCCGCGTCATCCAGCTCGGCATAGGTATAAGCGTCCGGCGCTGAATTGCCGTCGGACATGGTGGTACTAAGGGGCGCAGGACGAGGCATGAGGGTGTTCCTTGCAGTCGAGCTGTAAGGATATTCGACTCAGGCGTGTACCTGCGGTTCTATCTGCTCGCGTATCCCGCCCAGAGCCTGCAGCACGAACGGGTTCAACCCTTCGCCTGCAGTGGCATCCAGATGAGCGAATAGTGCCGTGCGCATCTGCGGGTCCCATTGGCGCTTGAGATGCAGCGCGAAGTCCGTGCGAGCCTGCTCGGCATCGGGCTGGGAGGCGAAAAAGGCGCCAATCTGATTGGCCATCCTGATCAATTGCGTGGCATTCATGCCCATGAACGTGCTCCGCTGATTGAGCTGAAAACCGCACCGGCCGGGTGCGAAGCGCTGCGCGGGGGCGCAATGCGCACCCCGCGAGCGGTCGCTGCGATAGGACTCACAGCTGCACCACGGGCAGCAGGTTCACCTGCTCGCGGGTGAAAGCGTCGAACTCCTGCTGCCACTTCGAGGGGACCTCCACCTTGCGCACCTGCACCGCGGTGACCTTATATTCGGGGCAATTGGTAGCCCAGTCCGAGTTGTCCGTGGTGATCACGTTGGCACCGGACTCGGGATGGTGGAAGGTGGTGTACACCACGCCGGGCTGCATGCGTTGGGTGACCTTTGCGCGCATCACCGTCTCACCCGCGCGGCTGTTGATACCGACCCAGTCACCGTCGTTGATGCCACGGTCTTCGGCATCAACCGGGTGCAGCTCAAGGATGTCCTCGGCGTGCCAGGCCTTGTTGGCGGTACGGCGTGTCTGCGCCCCGACGTTGTACTGCGAAAGGATACGCCCGGTGGTCAGCACCAGCGGCCGCTTGCGCGAGGTGCGCTCATCAGTGGCGATGAACTCGGTGATCACGAAGCGCCCCTTGCCGCGCACGAATGCGTCCTCATGCATGATCGGCGTGCCTTCCGGCGCCTCGTCGTTGCATGGCCACTGAATGCTGCCCATGCGATCGAGCTTGGCGTAGCTGACGCCGGTGAATGTCGGGGTCAGGCTGGCGATCTCGTCCATGATCTGCGACGGATGGGTGTAATTCATTGGATAGCCGAGGGCGTTGGACAGCGCCACCGTCACTTCCCAGTCTTCCTTGCCAGCCAGCGCCGGCATCACTTTGCGCACCGGCGAAATGCGCCGCTCGGCGTTGGTGAAGGTGCCGTTCTTCTCAAGGAAGGAGGCGCCAGGCAGGAACACGTGGGCAAACTTGGCGGTTTCGTTGAGGAACAGGTCCTGCACCACAACACATTCCATGGCCTTGAGCGCATCGGTGACGTGCTGGGTATCGGGATCCGACTGCGCCGGGTCCTCGCCCTGGATATACAGCCCTTTGAAAGTCCCGGCGTGCGCCGCCGCCAGCATGTTCGGGATGCGCAAGCCCGGCTCGTCGAGCAGCTTGACGCCCCAGGCGTCTTCGAACAGTGGCCGCGCCACCGGATCGGAAACGTGACGATAACCCGGCAGCTCGTGCGGAAAAGAGCCCATGTCACAGGAACCTTGCACGTTGTTCTGCCCGCGCAACGGGTTCACGCCCACGCCCGGTCTGCCGATATTGCCGGTGGCCATGGCCAGGTTGGCGATTGCCATGACGGTGGACGAACCCTGGCTGTGCTCGGTGACACCGAGGCCGTAGTAGATAGCGGCATTGCCGCCGGTGGCGTACAGACGCGCCGCGGCGCGCACTGTGGCGGCCGGCACGCCGGTCAGCTCCTGCATGGTTTCGGGGCTGTTGCGCTGCTCACCGACAAATGCGCGCCACTGTTCGAATGCCTCGGCTTCGCAGCGCTCGGCGACAAAGGCCTCGTCCACCAGGTTCTCCGTGACGATCACGTGCGCCAGGCTATTGAGCAGGGCGACATTGCTGCCAGGGCGCAGTTGCAGATGGTGGTCGGCCTTGACGTGCGGACCGCGTACCAGATCTATGCCGCGTGGGTCGGCAACGATCAGCCGGGCGCCCTCGCGCAGCCGACGCTTGAGTTGTGAACCGAAGACGGGGTGCCCGTCGGTGGGGTTGGCGCCGATCACCAGCACCACGTCGGCCGACAACACCGAGTCGAAGTCCTGAGTACCGGCGGATTCGCCAAGCGTAACCTTCAGGCCGTAGCCGGTGGGCGAATGGCAAACCCTCGCACAGGTGTCGACGTTGTTGTTGCCGAAGGCGGCGCGTACCAACTTCTGAACCAGATAGGTTTCCTCATTGGTGCAACGCGAGGACGTCAGCCCGCCCACCGAATTCTGGCCGTACTGCGCCTGGATTTCCTTGAAGCGCCGGGCGGCGTAGCCAATCGCCTCGTCCCAGCTCACCGGACGCCAGGGCTCGTTGATACTGTCGCGGATCATCGGCGTCTTGATACGGTCGGGGTGGGTGGCATAACCCCAGGCGAAGCGGCCCTTCACGCAGGAGTGGCCATGGTTGGCGTGGCCATCCTTGTTCGGCACCATGCGCACTACTTCGTTGCCCTTGACCTCGGCCTTGAACGAGCAGCCTACGCCGCAGTAGGCGCAGGTAGTGGTAACGCTGCGCTCGGCCTGACCCATCTCGATCACCGTCTTTTCCATCAGCGTCGCAGTCGGGCAGGCCTGCACACAGGCGCCGCAGGAAACGCACTCGGAATCGAGAAAATCCTCGGCCTGGCCGGCGGCGATACGCGAATCGAAGCCGCGCCCGTCGATGGTCAGCGCAAAGGTGCCCTGCACTTCTTCGCAAGCCCGCACACAACGGTTGCAGACGATGCACTTGGCTGGGTCATAGCTGAAATAGGGATTGGACTCGTCCTTGGCTTCGGCAAGGTGGGTTTGCACCGGGTCGTAACGCACTTCGCGCAGGCCAACCACGCCGGCCATGTCCTGCAGTTCGCAGTTGCCATTCGCCGAGCAGGTCAGACAGTCCAACGGGTGGTCCGAGATGTACAGCTCCATGGTGCCACGGCGCAGTTCTGCGAGCTTGGGGCTCTGGGTGCGTACCTTCATGCCTGGCTCGACAGGCGTAGTACAGGAAGCCGGAAAGCCGCGCCGGCCTTCGATCTCCACCGTACACAGCCGGCAAGAGCCGAACGGCTCAAGGCTGTCGCTGGCGCACAGCTTGGGCACCGAAATTCCGGCTTCCTGAGCGGCGCGCATCACCGAGGTGCCCGCGGGCACGCTGATTGCCGTGCCGTCGATTTCCACCGTTACCGGAGCGCCGGTGCGGGCCGGGGTGCCATAGTCGAGTTCACGATACAGGGCCATATTTGTGCCTCCGGATCAGCGGGCTTCGGCGGTGTCGCCGAAATCCTCGGGAAAATGATTGAGTGCACTCATCACAGGGTAGGGAGTCATCCCGCCGAGGGCGCAGAGCGAAGCGCCGAGCATGGTGTCGCACAGGCTTTTGAGCAGCTCGATACGGCCCGGCTGCGGACCTTCCGAGCGAGCAACGATGATTTGCTCGAGCAACTCTTCGCCCCGGGTGGAACCGATCCGGCAGGGCGTGCACTTGCCGCAGGACTCCACCGCGCAGAATTCCATGGCGTAACGCGCCATGTCGGCCATGTCCACGGTGTCGTCGAACACCACGATGCCGCCGTGGCCAAGCACCGCTCCAAGTGCTGCGAAGGCTTCGTAATCCAGAGGGGTGTCGAACTGAGATTCCGGCAGATAAGCGCCAAGTGGGCCACCGACCTGTACCGCGCGGATCGGCCGGCCACTGGCCGATCCGCCGCCGTATTCGTAGAGCAGCTCGCGCAGAGTGATGCCAAAGGCCCTCTCGATCAGGCCGCCGCGAGCAATGTTGCCGGTCAGCTGAATGGGTAAGGTGCCGAGCGATCGACCCATGCCGAAGTCACGGTAATAGGCGCCACCCTTGTCGAGGATGATGGGCACCGAGGCGAGCGAAATCACGTTGTTGATCACCGTCGGCATGCCGAACAGACCCTCGATGGCCGGCAGCGGTGGCTTCGGCCGCACAGTGCCGCGCTTGCCTTCGACGCTCTCCAGCAGGGCTGTTTCCTCGCCGCAGATATAGGCGCCTGCTCCGCGGCGAAGCTCCAGGTGGAAACGCTTGCCGCTACCAAGCAGGTCATCGCCCAGATAGCCGGCGGCGTATGCGCGGGCGATGGCAGCATTCAGGGTGGCCTCGGCGTGCGGGTACTCCGAACGCAGGTAGATGTAGCCCATGGTGGCACCCACGGCCAAGCCGGCGATGGTCATGCCTTCGATCAGAACGAAGGGGTCGTCTTCCATCACCATGCGATCGGAGAAGGTGCCAGAGTCGCCCTCATCGGCGTTGCAGACGATGTACTTCTGCGCGGCTTCGCAGCCGAGCACGGTGCGCCACTTGATGCCCGTGGGGAAGGCCGCACCGCCACGGCCGCGCAGGCCTGATTCGGTGACCTCGGCAACGATGGCGTCGGGAGTCATGCCGAGGGCGCGCCTGAGACCGCGATAACCGTCGTGAGCGATGTAGTCGTCCAGCGACAGCGGATCGGTAATTCCGGCTCGGGCAAAGGTCAGACGCTCCTGGCGCTTGAGGTACTCGATCTCCTCGGTCAGCCCATGACCCAGCGGATGCGCCCCGCCTTCAAGAAAATCGGCGTCGAACAGGCCGGCAACATCTCTGGCCTTGACCGGACCGTAGGCGACGCGCCCTGCGCTGGTCGCCACCTCCACCAGCGGCTCGAGCCAGAACAGTCCGCGCGAACCATTGCGTACCAGATTCAGTTCGATACCGCGCGCCGCAGCCTCCATAACGAGGGCCTTGGCCACCTTGTCGGCGCCAAGGCTTAGGGCTGTGACGTCGCGCGGCACATAAACGGTGATGGGCTGATTCATGCGCGGGACTCCTGCTCAGCCAGCAGCGCCAGCAGCTCCTGCGCATCGACGCGGCCATGCAACTCGCCATTGAGCATCGCGTTCGGCGCGCAGGCGCAGTTACCCAGGCAATACACCGCCTCGAAGCTCAGACTGCCATCCTCGAGGGTCTCACCAAGCGGCAGGCCCAGCTTTTGCTCCATCTCGGCAGTCAGCGCTTTTACGCCCATCGACTGGCAGGCCTCTGCCTGGCAGAGTTTGAGCACATGCCGACCCGGTGGGCTGGCGCGAAAATCGTGATAGAAACTGACCACGCCATGCACCTCGGCGCGCGACAGGCACAGCTCCTCGGCAATCATCGGCAAAAGGTCGGGCGGTACCGCACCAAGGCGATCCTGAATATCGTGAAGGATTGGCAGCAAGGCGCCAGGCTGGCCGCGGCGGGCGGCCAGCACCTCGCGGGCGACAGCCTGACACTGCTCGGGAGCGAAGCGCTGGGAAAGAATGGCCATGTTCGAAGCTCCAGCCGGCGGCTATGACCGGTACTGTCGGGAGACAAGCGCCTCAGTCACGGTTACCGAGGGCTAATCTCTGGCGTCGCCAATAAAGCGACCCACATATGAAATGAAGTTCTTATTATCCAGCCGCTACAGGCCGGTAAATGCAAGTTAACATGGTCATATTCATCAACAAATATGAAGCCTAGATCATATGATTCGAATCGAGATCCAGCCGCGATGGAGGTTTCACCAGAGCGACGGCAGCAGCCTGGACCCTCAAGGACTGGCATTGCTGCAGGCGGTGCACGACACCGGCAAGTTGACTGAAGCCGCCGCACGCGTGGGGTATTCCTACCGCCACGCGTGGAATCTGCTGGGCAAGTGGCAGGCATTCTTCGGCAGCCCGCTGATCGAGCTGGAACGAGGCAAGGGCGCGCGCCTGGCGCCGCTGGGAGAGAAACTGTTGTGGGCCGATCAGCGTATTCGCGCCCGGCTGTCACCACAGCTGGACAATCTGGCCAGCGAATTGGAGCTGGAACTGAACCGAGTGTTGCAGGCAAGCAATCCCGGCCTGCGCATCCATGCCAGCCATGGCTTCGCCGTCGCAGCCTTGCGCCAGTGGCTGGAGAGAGATCCGAGTTGGCAGTGGGAGGTGCAGTTTCGCGGCGGCAACGAGGCGATCATTGCGCTGCACCGTCACGACTGTGAAGTCGCCGGCCTGCACGTGCCGGCAGGGCCGCTCGGCGAACTGAGCATGAGCCGCATTCAGCCATGGATGCGTCCGGACCAGCGCGCGATCACCTTCGTGGTGCGCACACAGGGGCTGATGCTGGCTCCTGGAAATCCGCACGGTGTGAAGGGGCTGGCCGATCTGAGACGAAGCGAGCTGCGCTTCGTCAATCGCGAGCAGGGATCCGGCACACGCATGCTGCTCGAAGACCTGCTGCGCCGTGATGAGCTGGACAGCATGAAGATTACCGGCTTTCACAACGAGGAATTCACGCATGCAGCGGTGGCTGCGTACGTTGCCAGCGGCATGGCCGACGTGGGCTTCGGAGTCGAGGCAGCTGCGCGCCAGTTCGGCCTGGAATTCATTCCTATGGCGCGCGAGCACTACTGCCTGCTATGCCGTGAAGACAGCCTCGACCTTCCGGCGATGGGTGCGCTACTGAAAGTGCTGCAGGACCCGGAGTTCCAGACATGCATAGCTCGTCTGCCGGGTTACGCCCTGAGTCGCCCTGGCGAAGTGCTGCCGCTGCCTCAGGCGCTGGAACAATGGGGTCGTGAGAGCCTGCTCTAGGCGGCCATTCAAAGTGCTGATCAAGAACGTGAACCGCGTCGAAAATCTGGAAACACCGTCGGAGCAGCCGGAACCGGACAGGGAAACGATCAGTCTATGGGCCAAATCTCGCCGCAGAGCGGCGCTGTCATAGAGGTGTCCATGAAGTCATTGAAGTTGCTCATCCTCTCTCTCGGCTTGGCCAGCAGCGGCCTGGCCATGGCAGGCAACACCGAAGCCGCAGTGGGCGGCGCACTCGGAGGAGCCCTTGGGTCGGTAGTGGGCGAACACCTGGGCGGCTCGACAGGCGCGACCATTGGTGCCGGCGTAGGCGGCGCGGCTGGCGGCATGGTCGGTGCAGATAAGCGCAGCCGCACCGAAGCGGCCATCGGTGGCGGCCTGGGCGCAGCGGGCGGCAATGTCATTGGTCAGCGGGTCGGGGGCAGCAACGGTGGGCTGATCGGTGCAGCGGTAGGCGGCGGAGCAGGCGGCGCTATCGGCAATGCTTACGGCGATGATGATGACTATCGCGGCAACCGCCGCTACCGAGACGACCGCCGTTACTACGGTCACCCCGGCAAAGCCAAAGGGCACTACAAGCACAAACACAAACATCACCGCTGATACTGCTGACCTTGCCGCGCGAACTGGCGCGGCAAGAGCACCGCTGCATGGCCCGCAATCCCGGCCATGCAGTGCAGCTAAACCCCGCTCCTCTTCTACCCCACATTCCTCCTCACACCAGCAATGCTTCCAACGCCTGACGCAAGCCAGCGGGAATCGGGGTTGGTCGGTTGCTGACGCGTTCCACGAAGACGTGGACGAAGCGCCCCGCCGCACAGGCCTGAGCCTCACCAGCCTTGAAGATCGCCAGTTCATACTGCACTGAGCTGTTGCCCAATTTTCCGACTCGCAAGCCAACTTCCAGAGCGTCCGGAAAGGCGATGGACGAAAAGTAATCGCACGCGGAGCTGACCACGAAGCCCACCACCTCGCCGTCGTGAATATCCAGACCGCCGCGTTCGATCAGATAGGTATTCACTGCGCTATCGAAATAGCTGTAGTAGACGACGTTGTTCACGTGGCCGTAGATGTCGTTGTCATGCCAGCGCGTGGTAATGGGCTGGAAGTGGCGATAGTCGGTACGCAGGTGCTGCGGTTGTTCGGCCATGCGGTAATCCTTCGGGGTAACAGACGCTGCGCCACGTGAACGCGACGCAACGTGGGGTCAGTAAGCCGCTCGGTAGATCGCCAGGGCGTCAGCTTCGGTCACTTCCCGCGGGTTGTTGACCAAGAGGCGCTGCTGCAGCATCGCTTCCTTGGCCAGTTGCGGCAGCATGTCCTCGGGGACACCGGCATCACGCAGCCGGGTCGGCAGGCCAACGCGTGCGCTCATCTGCTCAAATTCCACAATCAGCTGCTCGGCATAAGTCGAAGGGTCATCGGTGCGCAGTCGATCACCGAGAATGATCGGCGCCAGCTCGCCGTAATGCGTGGTCGCCGCGCTGACGTTGAAGCGCAACACCTGCGGCAACACCAGAGCGTTGGAAAGGCCGTGAGGAATATGGAAATTGCCCCCCAGCGGATAGGCCAGCGCGTGCACCGCGGCGACCGGCGCATTGGCGAACGCCTGCCCGGCCAGGCAGGCGCCCAGCAGCATGGCCTGGCGCGCCTCACGGTTGCTGCCGTTATGCACCGCCTCGTCCAGATTGGCCGCCAAGAGGCGCAGCGCCTCACGGGCCAACAGGTCGGACATCGGGTTCTTCTTCAAAGCACTGGTATAGGCCTCGATGGCATGCACCATGGCATCGATGCCCGTGGCCGCTGTCACCGCTGGTGGCAGGCCGAGGGTGAGATCGGCATCCAGCAACGCCAGATCCGGCAGCAACAGCGTGGAGACCACGCCCATTTTGGTCGTCTCGCCGGTGGTGATGATGGCGATCTGCGTGACTTCGGAGCCGGTGCCCGCCGTGGTCGGCACCTGTATCAGCGGCAGGCGCTGACCCTTGGCGTTGCCGACCCCATAGATGTCCTGCAGCGATTGACTGCAGTCAGGATGCGCCAGCAATGCCACCAGCTTGGCTACGTCCATGGAGCTGCCGCCGCCGAAGCCGATGACCAGATCGGCACCGCACGCTTTCGCCTGCTCGACCGCAGCCATCACGATATTTTCTGGCGGATCAGCGATGACCTGATCGTACACAGCGACTTGCAGCCCTTCCGCCTCGAAGCCCGGCAGCACTTCATTGAGCAGGCCGAAACGGGTGATGCCGGGGTCGGTCACCACCAGCACCGAGCGTGCCCCGCGCTCCTTGCAGAGGCTGGCCAGCCGGCGCGACGAGCCGGGCTCGCAGATCAATTGAGCGGTTGTGGCAAAGCTGAACGGATGCATCGGTGCCTCCTGTGATCGATTAGCTCAAAACGCGAAGTCGCTTTCCGGCAGCGCCATCAAACATTCGGCCCCACCCTGAATGGCTTCCCGATGTGCACTGGCCCTTGGCAGGACACGGCGCAGATAGAAATCCGCGCTGGCCAGCTTGGCCTGATAGAACGCTTCTTCACCGCTGCCTTGCTCCATCGCATCCTGGGCGCGCGCCGCGGCCTGCAGCCACAAGCCCGCCAACAGGACATACGCCGAGTACTGCAGGAAATCCACCGACACCGCGCCAATTTCCTGCGGATCGCGGCCGGTCGCAGCAATGATCTCGGCAGTCAGCTCGCGCCATTCGCCAATGCGTGCCTGCACCTTGCTGGCCATGTCGTGCAATGCCGGCCGGTCGATCTGGCGGTCACAGACCTCGCTGAATTCCGCCTGCAACGCAGATAGCTCCGCGCCGCCATCGCCGAGCAGCTTGCGGCGGATGTAATCCAGCGCCTGGATACCGTTGGTGCCCTCGTAGAGCTGGGTGATGCGGCTGTCGCGCATCAGCTGCTCCATGCCCCACTCGCGGATATACCCGTGGCCACCGTAGACCTGCACGCCGAGGCTTGCGACTTCCTGGCCCATGTCGGTGAAGAACGCCTTGACGATGGGGATCAGCAACGCAGCGCGCTTGCTTGCGGCCTTGCGGTAGCTCGGCTCGGGGTGGCCGTGTTCGAGATCCAGCTGCCGGGCGCAGTAGGCGGCCAGCATGCGGCTGCCTTCGACCAGCGTCTTTTGCGTTAGCAGCATGCGCCGCACGTCCGGATGCACGATGATCGGGTCGGCGACCTTGTCCGGGTGCTGCGCGCCAGCCAGTCCTCGCGATTGCAGACGCTCACGAGCATAGGCCAGCGAGCCCTGATAAGCCTGTTCGGCAATGCCAAGCCCCTGCAAGCCGACCTGGAAGCGCGCGTCGTTCATCATGGTGAACATGCAGGCAAGGCCCTGGTTCGGCTCGCCGACAACCCAGCCGGTGGCACCGTCGAAATTCATCACGCAGGTGGCCGCGCCCTTGATGCCCATCTTGTGCTCGATGGCGCCGCAGCTCAGCGCGTTGCGCTCGCCCGGCGTGCCGTCGGCATTGGCGATGAACTTGGGCACCAGCAGCAGGCTGATGCCTTTCACCCCAGCCGGCGCATCCGGCAGGCGCGCCAGCACCAGGTGCACGATGTTCTCGCTCATGTCGTGCTCGCCGCCGGAGATGAAAATCTTGCTGCCGCTGACCTTGTAGCTACCGTCCGCCTGGGGCTCGGCCCGGGTGCGCAGCAGGGCGAGGTCGGTGCCGGCCTGCGGCTCGGTGAGGCACATGGTGCCGCTCCAGCTCCCGCTGACCAGCTTCTCCAGATAGGCATTCTTCAGCTCGTCGCTGCCGTGCTTGTACAGCGCCAGCACCGCGCCCTCGGTGAGGCCCGAGTAGATGCGGAAGGACAGGGACGCGCCCATCAGCATCTCGTGGAAGTTGCAGGCCACCAGCTGCGGAAAGCCTTGACCACCGTACTCGGTCGGCCCGGTCATGCTCGCCCAGCCGTTGTCGACGTACTGCTTGTAGGCTTCGACGAAGCCCTGCGGCGTGCGCACTTCGCCGTTTTCCAGGGTCACGCCTTCTTCGTCGCTGTTGCGATTGAGCGGCGCGATCTCGCCGCCGGTGTAGCGCGCGGCTTCTTCCAGCACGCCGTCGATCAACTCGCGGTCCAGGCCGTTGCCGAGCAATTCGCAATGACCGGTGGCATCGAACAGCTCGTGCAGCACGAAGCGCATGTCACGCAGGGGTGCCTTGTATTCCATGCTCACGCCTCCTTCTTGTGGTCGGCGAAACGACCGCCAAGGGTGGCCAGGCTGTCGATCAGCCCCGCAGGCTGCCAGTGCTCGCCGTGGCGCTCGGCCAATGCGTTGAGGCGATCACGAATGGCCGGCAGGCCCTGACGATCGGCCCAGGTCATCGGCCCACCGACTTCAGCTGGGAAGCCGTAACCATAGAGGTAGACGGTGTCGATGTCGGCGCAGGACTCAGCCATGCCTTCCTCGAGAATCTTCGCGCCCTCATTGACCAACGCAAGCAGGCAGCGCTCGAGGATTTCTTCGCTGCCGATCTCGCGGCGCTCATAGCCGAGGCGCTCGGACTCGCGCTGCACCAAGGCGTCCACTTCCGGATCGTGCTCGGCCTGACGGCTGCCCTCGGCGTAGCGGTAGTAGCCCATGCGCGACTTCTGACCGAAGCGGCCCAGCTCACAGAGACGGTTATCCACCTGCACCTCGGATTCATCCTGGCCCTTGCCGGCCAGTTCGCGGGCGCGCCATTCCAGGTCGATACCGACCACGTCATACATACGGAATGGGCCCATGGCGAAGCCGAAGCCCTGCAGCGCGGCGTCCACCTGATGGGGATAGGCGCCTTCGAGCAGCATCATCCGCGCCTCGCTCACGTAGGTGGCGAGCATGCGATTGCCGATGAAGCCCGGGCAGTTGCCGGCGATTACACTGACCTTGCCCATGCGCTTGCCCAGTTCGGTGGAGGCGTCGAGCACGGCTTTGGAGGTCTTCGCGCCGCGGACGATTTCCAGCAGCTTCATGATGTGCGCCGGGCTGAAGAAGTGCAGGCCCACGACCTGCTCCGGGCGCCCGGTGACGGCGGCGATGGCGTCGATATCCAGCGCCGAGGTGTTGCTGGCAAGAATGCCGGTCGGCTTCACGATGCCGTCCAGCTCGCGGAAGATCTTCTGCTTGAGCTCGAGGTTTTCGTAGACCGCCTCGATCACCAGATCGACATCGGCCAGCGCCTGGTAATCAGCCGCCTTGCTGATGCAGGCCCGTCGCGCAGCCGCTTGAGTCTCGTCGATCCGGCCCTGCCGCACGTTGTGCGCGTAGGTGTCGGCCACCGCGCCCAGCGCCTGTTCCAGCATCTCGGGATTGTTGTCCAGCCAGCGCACCTGCACGCCGGCGTTGGCCAGGCTCATGACGATACCGCGGCCCATGGTGCCCGCGCCGATCACGGCAGCGGTCTGGATATCGAAACGGGTTTGGCTCATTGCAGCTGTCCTCGTCGCAAAGGCAGAAAAATCAGAAGACCTACCTTAGATGAAGACGGTACTATTTTTGAAATTTAGTCTTGTGATGATTCAGATTCATTAGATGAATATCTACAGCTTCGATCTCAACCTGCTCCGCGTCCTAGACGCGCTGCTGCGCGAACGCAACGTCTCGCGCGCCGCCGAGCGCCTGTCGCTCAGCCAACCGGCGGTCAGCAATGCGCTCAATCGCTTGCGTGAACTGCTCGATGACCCGCTGCTGGTGCGAGTCGGCCGCGCCATGCAACCCACTCCGCGAGCACTGAGCCTGGAAGCGCCTATCCGCGATGCCTTGCAGCAGATCGAGCACACGCTCAATGCGGGTGACTTCTTTGACCCAGCCACCAGCCGCCAGCGCTTCGTCATCGCGGTGACTGACTACGTTGAGTTGATTTGCATGCCACCGCTGATGGCCCATCTGGCGAAAGTGGCCCCAGGCGTTCAGCTGGGAATTGAGCACTTGACCCCTTCCCTGCCAGCCGCAGCACTGGATAACGGTGAAATCGATCTGGCGGTCGGGCGGTTCCTTGATGTGCCGACCCGCTTCCATAGCCGTCGCTGGGCCAGCGAAACGCTGCAGGTCGCGCTGCGCAAACAACACCCGTTGATCGACGGGGAGCTCGATCTGACTACATTTCTGCGGCTGCGCCATCTGTGGGTTCATGGTGGCCAGACGCGGGGCATGGTCGACCAGTGGCTGGAAGATCACGACTTGGCGCGGGGCGTGGTCTACACCACCCCCAACTACCTGCAGGCCGCCCACATCGTAGCCAGCAGTGACCTCGCCGCCGTACTCCCGACGGGGCTGGCTCGGCATTTCGCAGGGTTGCTACCGCTGCAGCTCTTCGACCTGCCATTCGACCTTGGCACCTTCCAGCTGGACATCGTGAGCGTGGCACAACGCGAGCGGGATGCAGCTTTGCAATGGCTCATCGGTGAAATCATGGCCATTCAAAGCCAGGGCAGCCGCGGGGTGTGACGTCTCCATTGCAACATGCGCGCGTGTCAGAACCCCAAGGCGATGAACCAATCCTCTGCATCCAGGAAGCCCAGCGCGGCAAGCGACCCCGGCGCTTCGGTCGCTGAGAAGAACAAGGACGTGCCGTAATCAGGTGTATCGCTGTCGTAGCCCAGTGCTTGTTCGAACTTGGCGATACAGCTGCTATGGGTTACCAGCACCAGATTCCTGCCCGGCATCTTGCTCTTCAGGGCATCGGCCAACATGGTTTCGCGGCAGCGATACAACCACTCCTGGTCTTTGCCGACATCTTTGAAGACGATCTGCTCTGTCTGGGCCGTTCGGCTCAAAGGGCTGTTGTAGATGTCGCTTTTGCTGAGACCAAGCTGGAAGAAGTCCTCGCCGAGTTCGCGCCCAACTCCCACTGAACGGGATGTAATGCCATCGGAGCCCTCCCAACATGGGAAGTCCTCCTTATCGCAACGCTCCAGGTGACGCACCAACACCACTAAGTCGCCCCGTGCCCACTGCGCTTTGAGGTTAGGTAGCTGGTATCGATTTTCTTCGGATAAATCAGCTAGCTCAGGCGGCTGCAGCATCATCAGCGCTAGAAATCCCGCCCCGCACACGGCCGTCACGGCCGTCACGGCTACCAGGGTGCGTTTCTTATTTAGGGCCGCGACTGCAGTCCAGCGCTGGAAAAGATTCATCAGACTCTGCCGCACGGGTGGATCCTTGGGTATAGAAATGGATGACCACCGGACCATCACCTGCGGCATAAGTGCAGTCCTGGTCGCTACTGTCGCAGAAGGTATTTGTGCAGGAGGGGGGAATACGGGTCATCGCGTCAGATAAGGCTGCAGCGAGACGACAATGCGGGAGCGCTTCGTTTGCGAGCCGTTCAGCCAGCACTGGATGGCGGCACATATGACTTTTCAGACAGCAAAAAACCCGCCGAAGCGGGTTTTTCTGACCATCCGAATCCTTCCGGCTGCCGTCCTGGCGATGGTCGATCTTCCTTGATCCTCAGCGCGTCCTGCGCTTCAGAGATGGGTATAGATTAGGCCTCCCATGGGTCCGGCAAAATAGCTGATGACTGCGATTCTTGTAAGCCTTTGGCTATAGGTGAAACAAACGCAGCGTTCTGCTGTCCAGCGAACCCTCCTGCTGCGCCCTGAAAGCACAACGGCTAATGCGATCAGCCCCGCTTGCGGGGGCTGATCGGAAGCTCACTACTTCTCGAGGAAATCCAGCAGATCCTGGTTCAGGCGGTCCTTGTGAGTGTCTGCCAACCCGTGCGGCGCCCCCGGATATACGATCAGTTTTGCGTCCTTGACGATGGCAGCCGAGGCGCGGGCGGAGGTGTCGATAGGTACGATCTGGTCATCGTCGCCGTGAATCACCAGCGTCGGCACATCGAACTTCTCCAGGTCTTCGCGAAAATCGGTAGCCGAGAAAGCAGCGATCGAGTCATACGTATTTTTGTGGCCCGCTTGCATGCCTTGCGCCCAGAATGATTGGATCAGCCCCTGTGACGGTGTTGCGCCTGGCCGGTTGTAGCCGAAGAACGGCCCGGAGGCGATGTCCAGATAAAGCTGCGATCTGTTCTCAAGCGAAGCCTGACGCAGCCCGTCGAACACCTCCAGCGGAACGCCGTTTGGATTGCTATCAGTCTTGAGCATCTGTGGCGGGACCGACGCAACCAGCACGGCCTTTTTCACCCGGCCAGTGCCATGTCGACCGATGTAACGCGCCACCTCACCGCCGCCGGTCGAGAAGCCGATCAGCGTCGCGTCCTTCAGATCCAAGGCTTCAAGAATTGCTGAGAGGTCATCGGCGTAATGGTCCATATCGTTGCCTTCCCACGGCTGACTGGAGCGACCATGACCGCGGCGATCATGGGCAACGACGCGATAGCCCTTGGATGCCAGAAACATCATTTGCGACTCCCAGCTATCCGAGCTGAGAGGCCAGCCGTGGCTGAATGTAACGACCTGACCGTCACGAGGCCCCCAGTCCTTGTAGTAGAGGCTTACACCGTCCTTAGTGGTGACGTAGCTTTCAGACCGCTCGCTGCCGAGCACAGCAGCCGTGCTTGCACCGGCAATCTGGGATGCTTGTGCTGTGACAGCGGCCGCCAGGGTAAGGGTGGCGAGAGTCAGTGCGCGATTCAGTGTGCTCATGATCAGTTCCTCGATAGGTAGATGGCTTAGCGGCTGGAGGTGTTTGCCAGCCGGTGAAGCTATGTTGCCTATCGAGCGGTGGCGTATGGACGCATAACGTCCACAAAATAATGCAGATCGTCTAAGCGATCGTTCAGTGTTTTAGATAGCGCAGACTCACCACCGGCGGAGCTCGGACCGCGCAGATAAACAAGTCTTCGCTTCCCGCTGATCGCGAGTTTTGGCTCTCGTCAGCAAACAAACGGGCCGTAGATCCCTTAGATGTTTGGGGAGTCATAGTCCTGAGCCTTTTTATAGAAACGCTCAAAACTACAAATATAATTCCAACAAAAACTAATTTTGGATTCGCTCAATTAACGCGATATCAATAATCGCAGACAGCTACGTCTAGCCAAATACAGGAATCATAAGGACCAATAAGATCAAATCAGGTCCGCCAATATTTGGCTGACCAAACTAAAGCTGTACTTATAATTTTATCCGCGTATATTCGGGATCACTGCTTCGCAATTAACACTTCGACACCCGGCATGATGTTTCTCTGTTTCATCTCCTCGGTTCGTTTTGCTTCTCGCTTCTCAGTCTCGGCGCCGAACGGTTCTGCGCTGCAGCCTTAAAACACCTGGGAGATACTCATGTCTACTCGTCAAAATGGCACTGTAAAATGGTTCAACGATGAAAAAGGTTTCGGCTTCATCACGCCGACCGACGGCAGCGAAGACCTGTTCGTTCATTATCGTTCGATCGAAAGCGCTGGCTTCAAAAGCCTGAGCGAAGGCCAAGCTGTTTCTTTCATGGCTACTAAAGGCCAGAAAGGAATGCAGGCCGATCAGGTTCAAGTCTCTTAAGACGCCTGATAGAAAAAGCCTCGCTTCGGCGGGGCTTTTTTTCGTCTTGAATTTGAATACTTGAAATAAGCCGTCGCGACGAGGGGGAAGATAATTGCTACCTGCATCTTTCGCCAACGGCTGGAATTGATAAACATCACGCCAGCGATCCCGGATATTATTTCTCAGAAAAGCAAAAACCCGCCGAAGCGGGTTTTTTCTGACCTTGTCGAAGTCCCTTCGATTGCCGTCCTGGCGATGGTCGATCTTCCTGATCCTGAGCGCGTCCTGCGCTTCAGAGTGGGTGCAGATTAAGCATTTCAGGTGGTGAGTAGAATCGCCGAACGCCGCGACGTCTTGTAAGCCTTTGGCTATAGCAGCGTCGGCGGCGCAGTCTAGCGGTCTCGACTACGCCTTCAGGCATCGAGTCACCTGAATAACGAATCAGTTCTCGAGATCAACCAATGGCTTTTCTATGACCTCAGTTTTGCGATCGCCTTGGATCGCTTCGATGCGCGAGCGAGCATCCGCTACAGCGGCCTTGTTGACCAGCAAGTCGTAGCTGACATGAAAGTGCTTCTGCTCACCCGGCTCGATGGCCGGCACCAATCCCAGCGGGCGCTGATAAGCCCGGTTATAGGAATAGCTGGTGCCTGGTTCCAGGCCGGTCACGTAGCCTTGCTTTTCGGTGTCGGTGTTCTTCCAGAGTGAGAAGACCGGCAGTTCGCGGGTATTGAAGCCGACCGTCACACCAAGCTCAGCGCTGCGGTTGTGCAGCATCGTCAATGTCTCGCCTTGCTCATCGGCAAAAGGCACCACATTGAATACGGTCTCGTCGTAGTCCGCCGTCGGGCCACGATAGGTCTGCCAATCACTCAGTTCCTTGCCAGCTTTGGCGTTGAACGGTGACACCTGCTTGACCGGCGCAACGAAGCGAGCGCCCTGCTCGAGCAAGGGTGTGCCGAAATTGGTGTGGTACAGGGCCTGGTATTCCTTGGCGTAGTCACCCTCATTGGTCAGGGTGTCGTGCAAAGAAAATCCGCGACGACCGGGTTCGGTACTCAATTCGGTCATGATCGAGAAGTCGACCTTCTTGAACGCCTTCTCCTTGAGCTCGCCACGCAGGCGGATGACGTAGGGGGGCTTTTCATCGATCTGCAGCACAACCCGGGACGCCGGGATATTGGCTGCGCGGCCATGCAGGGTCAGTAGCTCCCCATTGTCTTCCCCAGGATGCCCGACCCACTCGTATCCGCAGCGGGTTACCAGCTCATTGAAGCCTTCCAGCCAGCCAAGCCCTTCGCGGCCGTTGAGTTCGATAAAAGACGGATTTACCACTTCGTCCACCGGTGAGTCCCAGCCCAGGCGTACGTCACCTGCCACTGCCTCGAGAACATTCATCCCGCGGTTCGGGACGATGGTCATCCGCATCACGCCGTTGTCGATTTCGATCAGGCTGACACCCTCCTGTCGACCACCGTGGAGGGTGCGCATGCTGACCTTGAACGGCCGCTCGGCCTGGATACCGAGCTCTTCACTGGTCACTTGCCAGTTCCTGGCTGGGGTATTGGGGTCGATCAGAACCTGTTCCCAGGCCATGGCCTGGTTAGCCAGGCAAAAGCCGAGGCCGCAGAGAAGGGACAAACGGGTCATAGCGCTTCCTTTGTTGTTATGCATCTCCCATCACGTTAGCTGAAACGTTTCAGCTTGCAAACCAGAGCGGTCTGCTGCGCAATCAGTTTTGCTTAGGAAGGGAGCACATGCACGGAAAGCGCAGCCCGAAGGTATTCGAGCGGGCTGGTAAGCGTTCAGGGTGACTTATGGTAACGACTGGGGTGCCAATAGCCGGACAGCAGAGGCATTGCCGGCCCCCTCCACCCACGTCGACGCAGCTCAGTAGCAATCAGTGCATTCATGATCTTGTGGCCCATCAGCAGGACGCTTCCATGGGCTTCGGCCAGCTCGATGAGTTTGTCAGCCGCGGCGCTCGCGCGCCGTCTGGACTCCTTGACCGGCTCGGTATTGCTCGCAAAGCCAAAAAACCAGGCCGTACGAAAAGCGAGACGCCAGAACCGCGACGGCATCAAGGGGAACCTCCAGTCAGGGTGCGGGAGGTGGGCTTCCTTGAATAGCGGATCAGGCTCACTCGAGCACTCGCAATGCAGGTGATCACGCGATTCCACGCAACGCAGCAGCGAGCTGCAGACCACCATCTCAGCGGACGCCGCTAGTTGCTTCAGGGCCTCCGGACGTTCGTGGCCGACGACGTTGGCCGCGTTATATCGCTCCACCCAGGTTTTCATGCCCGCAGGGGTGCTCCAGGACGCTCCGCCGTGATCAGGCCGCCCGTGACGCACCAGAATGATTTGCATGAAGTCGTTACCGAACAGGGATAAGCCCATTCGAGACGAGCCATCGGCGACAGGTTCCGAGCGGGGTATAGATTCGCGTCAGGCCCGTTTCTTGAACCGTGACGGAAAAGCCCCGATGGATCACCGGGGCTGATCATATTACTTGTCGAGCGCTTCCTGCTTTTCCAGGAATTCCTCTTCGAGCATGGCGTCCTTTACCGCCTGGGGCTGCTCGTCGAGCAGTGGATCGTTGATCTCACCACCTGAAAGCACCTTGGTGTCCAGCTTGCCCATCAGATGCTCCAGGGCGTTACGCATCTTGTCTGCAGCACCATCAACGGCCAGCTGCACCGATTCGGCCTTGTGGGTTACCGATACGGCCTGATGGCCCTTCGGACGCGCTTCGATCTGGCAGCGCTTGTCGTCTGCGCCTGCCTTTTGAGCATTTTCGTCGCCGATGTGGACCTCGATACGGGTGAGGAAATCGTCGAACCGCTCCAGCCGCTCCTCAATTGTCGAACCTACCCATTCATGCAGTTCGACACTGCCGGGGATGTGATGGCTGTTGACTTGAACATGCATACGACTACTCCTGATTGATGACGTACCTACTAGGTTCGAGGCGCCGAAACCGCCGAGGTTCAGGTGCTTCGTCTGACTCAATTGTCTCCAGACGTTGACCGAGGCCGGCTGATCCAGGTCAGTGAAGTGATACAGCTGATAGCGCAACGCCACAGGACAAGCCTGCGCGCGTCACTTACCGCGCTCATGCTTTGCGCTGGCCCGATCGGCGCGTACGCCGAGTGACCAGCCCACAACGCCCCAGATCGCCGCACATATCGCGCCCACAAGAGCCACGAGCCATGCCCCATGCCCGAGGCTGTCCAGCAGGCTCTTGGTCCACCCGCTCACGGCATCGCCGCCGCGATAGACCACGGTATCGATGAAGTTCTTGGCTTTGTACTTGCTCTCGGCATCCAGTGGGGCGAAGAGCATTTCGCGCCCCGGCCGGACGAATGCGTACTCGCCAATGCGCCGCACAATCATCACCGCGGCCAGTACGGCGAAGGTGGGTGCAAGGGCCAGGCCGATGAAACCCAGAAAAACCAGTGCCGGCACGGCAGTGAGCAGCACTCTCACGCCGAGCCGCTGTGCGATGCGTCCGGTGATGAATAGTTGCGAGAGCAGTGCACCGGCCTGCACGACGAAATCGATAGCCCCGAAGACCCTTACCTGTTCCGCTCGATCGGGAAACAGTTCGGCCACCAGCCGCGCCTGTTCGAAATAGAGGAACGTACTGGCCGTGGTCAGCAGCAGAACGAAGACCGCGATGCTCAGCAGATAGCCTGATCCCAGCACACGAGTGAGCCCGCTGAACGGATTGCCTGCAACAGGTCGACGAGGGCTCTCTGAGTGTTCGGCGCCCGGTCGGCCAGCGCCCTGCACCTCTCTCCAGGTCATCAGGTAATGCTTGATCGCGACCGCCGTGGCCAACAGAAGGGCTGCCAACAACATCAAGCCAAACTCCCCGAGCCTCCCCACCAGCAGTGCGCTCATGGCGGGCCCGACAAGACCACCAACGCTGGCGCCGGCAGCAATGAAGGCGAAAAGGCGCCGCGCCTGGGGGGCGTCGAACACGTCAGCCATCAGGCTCCAGGCCACCGATACGACAAACAGGTTGTAGACCGAGATCCAGACGTAGAACACGCGCGCCAGCCAGATGCTGTCGCGCAGCAGGAAGAACAGCCCGGCGAAAAGCAGGAGATTGAGGCAGAAGAAGCCGTAGACCCAGTCGATGTAGTGAATGCGCGCCACACGCGAGTTGAGCCAGGCGAACAACGGAACTGCCAGCAGCATGGCGAAGAATGTCGCGGTGAAAAGCCATTGCAGATTATCGACGCCCCCCTGTATTCCCATCGACTCTCGTATCGGGCGCAACATGAAATAGCCGGAAAACAGGCAAAAGAACAACGCGAAACCCGCCGCTGCGGCACGCAATTCGCCAGGGCGGGCATTGATCAGCGCGGCCGCGCGCGTGGCGAACGTGCTCACCGGTCAGTCTCCGCGGGTACGCGGTGCACGGGCACTCAACCGAATGCTTCGACGATCAGCTGCCTCTGGCGGGCATCCGGCAACCGTCCTTGCCCGGCAAGAATGTTGTCGGCCATGTACCGCGGGTTGGATGTGGCGGGGATTACCGCCGTAACTGCCGGCTCCGCCAGGATGAACTTGAGTAGCAGTTGCGCCCAGGAGCTGGCATCAATCTCGGCAGCCCAGTCCGGAAGCGGCTTGTCCTTGACCCGAGAGAGCAGGTTGCCGCGGGTGAAGGGGCGATTGATCAAGGTCGCGATGCCGTTATCGGCGCAGTAGGGCAAAAGCTGCTTCTCGGCGTTGCGCTCGCTGACGGAATAGTTGAATTGAACGAAGTCCACGGGCTCCTGTTTGAGCACCTCGAGGAGCCGGTCATGGGCAGACTCGACGTAATGCGTCACCCCGACGTAGCGAATGCGACCCTGCTCCTTGAGCTCGCGCAGCAGGCCGAGCTGAGTGCTGGTGTCCTGAAGGTTGTGCACCTGGATCAGGTCGATCGTGTCGGTCTGCAGCGCCTTGAAGCTCTCTTCGATCTGCGCCATGCCGCGGGCACTGCCAGTGGATGACACCTTTGTCGCCAGGAAGACACGCTCCCGCGCATTCTGCCGCTGCACCAGTTCACCCACCACACGGTCGGCATTGCCATAGCTCGGCGCGGTGTCGATCAGCTGTGCGCCGCCCTCCACAAGGACCCGAAGTACTTCGAGCAGCTGCTGCATCTCCGCGCTATCCAGGCTCACATTGTGCGTTATCGACGTACCCAACCCGATCACCGGCAACATCTCGCCCGATGCCGGGATCTTGCGTGTGGCCAGCAGCTGAGCGGCGCTGCCCATGGAAGGCCATAACGATCCAAGCGCGGCGAATGAGGCTAACAAGGCTGATCGATGAAGCAGCTGGCGGCGCGTCTGCATGTGTAGTCTCCGGACGAGGCGATTCGGCAGGTCGACGGTTGAGTATGGTCGACTAGCCATGAAGCACCGGAAGATCGGCCGAGAAGAGCTTTTCCGTTTATTACAGGGGTCGAAGTGACTGCCCAACGCCTTGCGCTAGACACACTTCGATCGGTGCGCGCACGCCGTAGTGGCATTATGACTTCTTTTCCGGTCTACTTTGCCGCCCTGACCCGCCGCAGCGGCTGAGCCCGCTCTATCGAGACAACGATGCACCCGAATCACGCCTTGCCTGATGGCCCCCCGCCCGGCCCATCGTCAACGACACGCCGGCCAGTCAAGCAGCGATGGCTGAGCCTGTTCTACATCCTCGGCCTGGTGCTGGTGTTTTTGCTCAGCCTCCTGCTGCTGCCGACCGATGCCGGCATTGGCCGGCTGCTGTGGGGCGCGCTCGCTGCCCGCTGAAGGAGCCCGCATTTAGACCTGGAAGCGCCCGACCAACGTCGCCAACGTCTGTGACAGCGATGAAAGCTGCTGACTGGCTTGCATGCTGCTGGCTGAGTTGGCTGCCGCATCGTTGGAGAGATCACGGATGTCGCTGATGTTGCGCGCGATCTCCTCGGTGACGCTGCTTTGCTCCTCGCAGGCAGTCGCGATCTGCGCAGCCATGTCGTTGATGCGCTGCACCGAATGAGTGGTCTCGGCCAGAACCTGGTCTACTCCGGCAGCCCGCTCCACGCTGTCGCGCGCTTTGCTGCTGCCGCTTTGCATGGCCAGTACGGCCTTGCCAACCCCCCCCTGCAAACGCTCGATTCGCACTTGAATGTCCTTGGTCGAGTCCTGGGTGCGCCCGGCCAGCGCCCGCACTTCGTCCGCCACCACGGCAAATCCCCGCCCCTGTTCACCTGCCCGGGCCGCTTCGATGGCGGCGTTCAACGCGAGCAGATTGGTCTGCTCGGCGATGCCGCGAATCACTTCGAGCACAGCGCCGATGCTGTTGGTCTCTTCGGCCAACGCGCCGATGGTCAGCGAGGTACTTTCCACCTCCTGAGCCAACTGGCGGATCGACTGAACCGTGTCATTGACCACCGCGGCGCCCTGGCGAGATTGAGTCTGCGCGGCGTGCGCCGCATCCGAGGCGCCCTGCGCATTCTGCGCAACTTCATGCACCGCAGCGCTCATCTGCGTGGCCGCCGTGCTGACCTGGTCGACCGCAGCGTGTTCGCTGCTGATCAGCTGATCATTGGTGGTCGCCATTCTCGCCATGTCACGCGCAGCGGCGTCAACTTCGCCAGTCACCCGCCCAACCTCGGCGATCAAAGGTTGTAGTTTGTCGAGGAAGCGATTGAAGGCATTGCCCAGTTGCCCAAGCTCGTCGGCTGAGCGAACCTCAAGCCGCACGCGCAGGTCGCCATCACCTTCTGCAATCTGTTGAACGCGCTCCAACAGACGACGCATCGGCCGCAAAACCACCAATGGAAGGCAGATGACCAGCAGCACGCAACCGAGCAGGCCGACCACCAGCACCGCAAGCTGCTGCTTGGCCGTGGTTACGCCGTCAGCTACGGCCGCTTCACCTTCGCTGTTTGCAGCGGCATCTTCCAGATCGCCCAGCTTGTCGATGGCGTCCCGCATGGCGTCGAAGCGCGCCTCGCTGTCTCCAAAGCTCAGCGCACTTGCCGCCTGAGGGTCCAGATCGATCAGGCTCAGCACCCGCCGGGAGACTTCGGACCACTGCTGAAATTCACGATTGAACTGCTCGACCAGCGCCATCGCCTCGGCGCTGGGCTGCATGGCTGCATACTTCTGAACCCGGTCGTAGGCCTGCTTGACGTTCTCGGCATGGCTGTCCCGCAACGACTGCACGTGATCTCCGGCATCGCTGTCGAGCAGGCTGCGCTCAGCCACAAACGCCTGGTAAAGATCTCGATCGGCGTTGAGCAGCAGACCGATCGCAGGCAAACGACGATCCGCCAGTTGTTTTGTGGACTCGGTAACGCGCTCGATACCACGCATACCAAAGACACCCATCAGTATCAGCAGCAGGGCCAATGCGCCGATGGGGAGGGTTATTTTCCAGCGGAATCCGAGATCATTGAGAAAGCGAGACATGGCTTCGCTCCTAGAGGGCTTGTGTGTTCTATCGGCAGCGACAAGCGACCCAGCAGGCCACTGGTCGTTTTTTGCACAACTACTGAAAGCCCCCTTGCTGGTACTCAACTCGGGCGTTCACTAGGTGCCCCGGGCTCGGGACCCGCTAAAGCGCTCTATCTCCAGCAAACCCTGCTAGCGGCGCTGGCCTAGACAAAGCGACAGCGCACCAACTGGAAATCCTGGCTGATCCACAGCCGCGCCCGATCAACCCGAGCTCAGGCCAGCAGACGCGCACGCACATCGGCATATGGGTAGGCTTCGAGCGAGGCGAAACCTGGAATCTGGCGGGCTTTGAGCTTGGTGAACACCGGCACGCTGATGCCGCAGAGGAAGCGTGTCAGGCATTCGGAACTGGGCTGCGCGCCCTTGAGCTGCCGATAACGCTCGCTGAAGTCTGCACAGCGGGCGCTCAAGTCCATCTCTTCCAGGGGCGCCAGCGCCGGCGGGTCGGGCAATCGCGCAACCCGCCCACGGCAGACCGAACAATGCCCACAGCGCTGCGGGGCCTGATCATCGCCAAAGTACACCGCCAGCCGACGACTCAAGCACTCGGCGGATTCGAACAGTGCCAGCATGTTGTCGATACGGGTAATTTCGCTCGCTTCATGCTGCTTGAAGTAAGAATGCAGCTCGGCGCACAGGGCTTCGAGATCGAAAGATGAATCGAGCAGCGCATAGACGTCTGTCATCTGCTTGCTCTCCAGCTCGATCCATCCCTTCTCCTGGAAATACTCCAACGCCTTGACCACACGCCCACGGTCGGCGCCGTGCTGCTGGTAGAGCATGTCGAAGTCCAGGGTGCACCAGGTCCGAGCACGAGCCGAGGTATGCACGATGGCCTCGACGAACTGCCGCCGCTCGCCTTCGAACCTGGTGACCAGCACTTCGGGTTCGAGCAGGTACTTGAAACGATATTCGGCAAAGTAGGCGAAGCGTGGCGCGATGATGCCGCGCAGTTCGAGTTGCACCAGCAGCGTCTTCAGCGGCAGCTGGCGGATATTGCTCTGGTCCGAGAGCTGGTTGAGCATCAGTTCCCATTGCCCGCCGGCGCCTGCCTGACGCAATTCATCGAGCACGCAGCGGATACCGTCGTGCTCCGGCGTGTCGCCGTAGACGAAGTTCTGCAGCACGCTGAGGCTGTCGCGATTGGCCAGCACCAGACAGTCGGACGGCTGCCCATCACGGCCCGCACGCCCGATTTCCTGGCTGTAGTTCTCCACCGACTTGGGTAGGTCGTAGTGCACCACATTGCGAATATCCGCCTTGTCGATGCCCATGCCGAAAGCGATGGTGGCGACGATGCAGTTCAGCTCGCCCTCCATGAAGCGTCGCTGGATGGATTCGCGCAGCTCGTGCGCCATCCCAGCGTGATAAGCGCTGGCCGGAAAGCCCCGTTGCGCCAGGTGTTCGGCGACCTGCTCGGCGGTCTTCTGCTGGGTAACATAGACGATGGTCGGCTGGCCGCCCTTGTCCGCCAGCCAGTCCACCAGCCGGCGCTGCTTGTTGAAACCACTGACCGGCTCCACCAACAGGTTGAGATTGGGCCGGTAAAAACCGGTGGTTACCACGTCGTCCGCGGCAATCGAGAATTTGGCCTGCATGTCGGCGATCACCGGCGGCGTCGCCGTCGCCGTCAGCAGCAGCACCTGAGGGATGTTGAACTGGTGCTGATAGTCAGGAAGCTTCAGATAATCCGGGCGGAAGTTGTGGCCCCATTCGGAGATGCAGTGTGCTTCGTCGACCACCAGCAACGAGATCGGCACCTGACTGATGAAGTTGCGGAAGCGCTCGTTCTTCAGCCGCTCCACCGAAATCATCAGGATCTTCAATTCACCAGACTTGGCGCGCGCCATGGTTTCGCTCGCCTGCTCGCGGCTCTGCGCCGAATCGATGCTTGCCGCCGCGATGCCGTGCCGATGCAGGAACGCCAGCTGATCCTGCATCAATGCCAGTAGCGGCGAGACGACCAAGGTGAGATGCGGCAACAGCAGCGCCGGCAACTGATAACACAGGGACTTGCCCGACCCGGTGGGAAAGATTGCCGCCGCCGAGCGCCCGGCTACCACGGCGCGAATCGCCTGGTCTTGCCCTGGACGAAAGCGGTCGTAGCCGAAAGTCTGCTTGAGGGTCTGTTCGATCATGCTGAGTCACTCCTTTGACTGGAGGCCGGAGGGTAGCAAAAGGAGAGAGACGGTACTGCAAAGCGGGTAGGCGGTGAGGGTCAGCCGTCCGGAAAGCGCGAGAGTGGCGCCGGGCGGGCGTATCGAGGACAGCCAACAAGCGAAACGGCCAGGCATTTCGATCAATCGACTGGATTGGAATCGGCAATTATCGTTAGCAAGCTAGCAACTTCTAGGATTGCGGGGCTCCTGAAAACAAGCATAAGCGTCGCCGGATCAGGTGGTCCGCGCCGCGAACAGGAACGGGACCTACGAATCAGAAACAGGAATTCCTGACATGCGCGTTACCCTTGCTACTGCTGCCCTGCTCCTTTCAGCCACCTCCCTCGTCCACGCCAATAGCGCCGAAACCGAGACGTACAGCTACGGGACTCAACTGGATATCGCCTCAGTAATGTCCGTAAAGATCGAGCCGACGCCTTACTGCAAAGTGACCGACGCGGTCATGACGTACCGGGACTCTTCAGGCGAAGTCCGCAAGCTCGCTTATCGCACGCTGGCCGATAGCTGCAAGAACCAGAACTGATCGCCTCAGTGCGAACAGGCAGGCGCCGACCCTTTCAAGGCAGGATCGGCGCGCTTTAGTCGCTGACTTCTTCGCGGGACGATCAGAAGCGATCGCGGATGATGACTTCTTCGAACGGCAGCTTGCCGATGCGCGGCTTCGGCTCGGCAGCCCGCTTGCCTACCGCGACCATCATGGCGATGACATGGTTGTCCGGCAGATTGATCAGCTTGGCCACGGCATCGAAATCGAAACCGTCCATGGGGCAGGAGTCCAACCCCTTCCCACGAGCCGCCAGCATCAACGTTTGCGCCATCAGGGCGCAGCTGCGCATGGCTTCGTCACGCTGCACCTGGGGCTTGCCGCGGTAGTAGTTGTCGATGGCACCCGCCATGTAGTCCTGCACCTCGTTCGGTGCGCCTTCCCAGACACGGCGGACATTCTTCTCCCAGCTGTCGACCTGGGCGCAGACCACCACAAGCATCGATGCATCGGTCATCTGTGCCTGATTCCAACCTACCTCGCGAATCTGCGCGCGAAGCTCTGGATCGCTGACTTCGACGAAACGTACGTGTTGCAGATTGAAGGCGGACGGCGCGAGTAGCGCTAGCTGCAGCAGTTCGTCTTTTTCGTCGCGGCTGAGTTGAAAGCTGGCGTCGTAGGCTTTGACAGCGCGGCGGGTCTGGATGGCTTCTTCGATCTGCATGGTGTAGCTCCGATAGGGGGTGTGAACATGGCCGCTATGCTATGCCCAGGCATCCATCGAATCCATCCGCCTCGGCTGATGGAATCTATCGGATCACCCGATTTATCACAGCATCAACAGTCATGGATACGGGGACGTTGGGCGGGCTGCCTAACCCTGGTCACTATGCCGGTAGCGCCGGACCCACCGCCTGCCAGTTCCGTCGCGTCTCAAGTGAACGCCCACAAAAAAAGCCGCCCGTGGGCGGCTTCAATGGGCGTCAGTGCTACAGCTTAGAGCTGCGGACCGGCCGCCTTGATGGCGTCGGAGACGTCGAACTTCTTGAAGTTCTCGATGAACTTGTTCGCCAGCTCCTTTGCCGCTTCGTCGTAGGCGTTGCCATCCGACCATGTGTTGCGCGGGTTGAGCAGCTGGGTATCGACACCGGCAACGGCTTTCGGCACGTCCAGGTTGATAATCGGCAGGTGCTCGGTCTCGGCACCGATCAGAGCGCCGCTCTGGATCGCTGCAATCACCGCACGGGTGGTCGGGATGTTGAAACGCTTGCCGACACCGTAGCCGCCGCCAGTCCAGCCAGTGTTGACCAGATAGACTTTGGAACCGAACGCCTGGATGCGCTTGATCAGCAGCTCGGCGTAAACACCGGCCGGACGCGGAAAGAATGGCGCGCCGAAGCAGGTGGAGAAGGTGGACTTGATGCCACTGCCCGAGCCCATTTCGGTGGAACCGACCAGAGCTGTGTAGCCGGAAAGGAAGTGGTAGGCAGCCTGCTCTTCGTTGAGGATCGAGACGGGCGGTAGAACGCCGGTCAGGTCGCAGGTCAGGAAGATCACCGCATTGGGCTCACCACCCAGGTTCTTCTCGGAGCGCTTCTCAACGAACTCCAGCGGGTAGGCGGCGCGGCTGTTCTGGGTCAGGCTGTCGTCGGTGTAATCAGCTACGCGCTCGTCGTTGAGGACGACGTTTTCCAGCACGGTGCCGAACTGGATGGCTTTCCAGATCACCGGCTCGTTCTTCTCGGACAGGTCGATGCACTTGGCGTAGCAGCCGCCTTCGATGTTGAACACCACGCCGGTGCCCCAGCCGTGTTCGTCATCGCCGATCAGGTAGCGCGATTCGTCGGCCGAGAGGGTGGTCTTGCCGGTACCGGACAGGCCGAAGAACAGGGTGACGTCGCCGTCTTCGCCGATGTTCGCAGCGCAGTGCATCGGCAGCACATCGGCTTCCGGCAGCAGATAGTTCTGCACGGAGAACATCGCTTTCTTCATTTCACCGGCGTAACGCATGCCCGCGATCAGGACCTTCTTCTGGGCGAAATTGATGATCACGCAACCGTCGGAATTGGTGCCGTCACGCTCAGGGGAACATTCGAAGTTGGCGACGTTAAGCACTTGCCATTCGTTTTTCCCGGCTGGGTTGTACTGCTCGGGATTGATGAACAGCTGGCGACCGAAGAGGTTCTGCCACGCCGTTGCAGTGGACATCTTGACCGGCAGGTAGTGACCTTCGGAAGAGCCTACATGAACATGGGAAACGAAATGGTCCTGGGCCTTGTTGAAGGCCTCGACGCGTTCCCACAGGGCATCGAACTTGTCGGCAGGGAACGGACGGTTGATCGGGCCCCAGGCGATGGAATCCTTGGTGCTGGGCTCTTCAACGATAAAGCGATCAGCTGGCGAACGACCGGTCCGATGGCCGGTTTTCACGACGAGCGCGCCATTGGCGGCCAATTCACCCTCACCGCGCTGGATGGCTTCTTCAATCAGTTGAGCGGTGCTGATATCGATGTACACGGCGTTAGTGGCTTGCGTCATGAGTTTCCCGTCGGCCCTGGGCCGAATCCTCCATGCTGTTGTAGCCCACGGAACAGTGGACTACACCGAAAAAAAGTGCGCGCGATTATGACAGAAATGACGCTGCGCTGGGTATGAGGGCGTAATGGCGAAAAGGTTCTACGCCCCCTCCCTTTTAATGTCGGGTGCCGGAAGGGCCTTCCGTTCCAGCACCGGCGAACAGCTGGGCGATGTCGGCTGCATCGAAGCGATAGCTATGGTTGCAGAACTGACAATCGATAGTGATGGCCCCGCCCTGCTCGGCCAGCAACTGCTCGGCATCCTGCTGGCCGAGGCTGATCACCGCGTTGGCCGAGCGCTCGCGCGAGCAGCTGCAACGGAACACGATCGAGCGCGGCTCGAACAGGCGAACCTGCTCTTCGTGATAGAGGCGATGCAGTACCGTCTGTGTGTCGAGGCCGAGTAATTCTTCGGCAGACAGCGTATCGGCCAGGGTGCGCAGATGCTGCCAGCTGGCTTCACGCTCTTCGCTGTCGCGGATGCGATCGGCCGGCAGCTGTTGCAGCAACATGCCGCAGGCACGACGGCCATCGGCGGCGAGCCAGAAGCGCGTCGGCAATTGCTCGGAGGAAGCGAAATAGTTGGAGAGGCTGTCCGCGAGCGTCACGCCGTCCAGCGCGACGATGCCCTGATAGCGCTGCCCGTTGGTTGGGTCGATGGTCATCGCCAGGACGCCGTCGGGCATCAGCTCTGACAGGGTCGCGCCTGGGGCCAGCAGCGACTCGTCATAGCGGGCGATACCTCGCACTTCGCGATCACTGGAGCATTCCACCATCAGCAGCGGGACCGCACCGGTCGATCGGGCCTGCAGAACCATCAGACCGTCGAATTTCAGAGTGCCGACCAGCAACGCCGCTGCCGCCAGCAATTCGCCCAGTAACTGAGCGACCGGCTCAGGGTAGCTGTGCTTGGCCAGCACCTCGGCATAGCTGCGTTCAAGCCCGACCCACTCGCCGCGCACGTCGGTGTCATCAAAAAGGAAACGCTGGGTGTAATCGGAATCGAGCATGAGCATGACCAGAGCAGGTTGGCGATCAGGACGGTTGGAAGACGGGAGAAGCTGCGAGCCTCTGCGTATCAGCCGGTGCCTGAGAGAAGGGACCGCATTCTAGGGTGAAAGTGGCGACCGTCCAACCGCCACCCTCACCCGGCGTCGGAGCGAAAGCGCTGCAATGCACGGCGCTGCTTCTTGCTTGGCTTGCCGTCGGTTTCGACGCCCAGCGTGCCGGCCTTGCGCATGGCCGCCGCATTTTCCCGCCGGGACAGGCTTTCGGC
Source organism: Stutzerimonas zhaodongensis (assembly GCF_003696365.1). GTDB lineage: Bacteria > Pseudomonadota > Gammaproteobacteria > Pseudomonadales > Pseudomonadaceae > Stutzerimonas > Stutzerimonas zhaodongensis. Next base: position 180,662 of record NZ_RFFM01000001.1, on the reverse strand, counting down.
GGTTTCTGCATAGAGCAGCTGTGCTTCCGGCGCGCCCTTGCGTACCGCCGACAGCGCCTGGATAACCACGGTGCGCTCATCGAAACCGGCCCGAATGACCAGCTCTTCGCCAATCTTGGGCTCCTTGCCCGGCTTGCACCGCTCGCCGCGACAATGCACCTTGCCGCCCTCGATGGCCGCCTTCGCCAACGCCCGCGTCTTGAAGAAGCGCGCGGCCCATAACCACTTGTCCAACCTGACTTTGCCGTCGTCTTTCTCGCTCATCATTCAACTCTGTTTATCGTTACGTTGTCATAGGGTCATAAGACGGGTGCGGTTGTCATTCGCCCTGTCTAGAATGCGCGCAAATCTACCGGGTACGCTTTTTGAACAATTCCGACCTCCAGACAATCATCGGTTTGCGCGAATGGATCGCCTTGCCCGAGCTCGGCGTGGTCGGTCTTCGCGCGAAAATCGACACCGGCGCCAGCACGTCGGCTCTGCACGCGACGGACATCAGTGAATTCGAGCGCGGCGGCAAGCGCTGGGTTCGATTCACTGCGCATCTGGGCACTCTGGTGCAGCGCCGCCATCGCTGCGAAGCGCCACTGGTCACACGCAAAACAATAAAGAGCTCCAACGGGCACGTGCAGACTCGCTACGTGGTCCGAACGCTGCTCGCGCTGGGCGATCATCTTTGGCCCGTGGAATTTACCCTTACCTGCCGCAAGACCATGCGCTATCGCCTCCTGCTCGGGTCAAAAGCCCTGATGGACGGCAAATGGCTGGTCGACCCTGCACGCACTTACGTGCAGGAAAAACCCCAGACCCTTACCTCTCCCGGTGCCCAATGAAAATCGCCGTGCTGTCGCGCAACCCTCGTTTATATTCGACCCGCCGTCTGGTGGAGGCCGGCCAGCAACGCGGCCATGAGGTCGTGGTAATCGATACCCTGCGCGCGTACATGAACATCGCCAGCCACAAGCCTCAAATTCACTACCGCGGTCGCCCACTCGAGGGGTTTGACGCGGTGATCCCGCGAATCGGCGCCTCGGTCACCTTTTACGGCTGCGCCGTGCTGCGCCAGTTCGAGATGCAGGGTGTTTTCCCGCTCAACGAATCGGTGGCGATCGCTCGCTCACGTGACAAGTTGCGCTCGCTGCAGCTTCTGTCTCGCCGTGGCATCGGCCTGCCGGTGACCGGCTTTGCTCACTCGCCGGACGACATTGCCGACCTGATCCAGATGGTCAACGGTGCACCACTGGTAATCAAGGTGCTGGAAGGCACCCAGGGAATCGGCGTGGTCATGTGCGAAACAGCAACAGCTGCCGAATCGGTAATCGAGGCATTCATGGGCCTCAAGCAGGACATCATGGTGCAGGAGTACATCAAGGAAGCCGGCGGCGCGGACATCCGCTGCTTTGTCGTCGGTGACAAGGTCATCGCCGCCATGAAGCGCCAGGCCAAGCCAGGCGAATTCCGCTCCAACCTGCACCGCGGCGGCACCGCCAGCCTGATCAAGATAACCCCGGAAGAACGCATGACTGCCATCCGCGCTGCCAAGGTGATGGGCCTGAGCGTTGCCGGAGTCGATATCTTGCGCTCCAACCACGGTCCGCTGGTGATGGAAGTGAATTCCTCGCCGGGCTTGGCAGGCATCGAGGAAACCACCGGCAAGGATGTTGCCGGGCTGATCATCCAGTATCTGGAGAAAAACGCCGGCCCTCACCTGACCAGGACCAAGGGCAAGGGCTGACCGCCTGGCCGTCCTGTGATTGGCCAAGAGCGCAGCGCCTCTTTCAGTTTTTGGTGCCGTTCTGCTGCATCGCTGCACGCGGCAGCAGAAGTCCCAGCGGCAGACTGACCCTGGCCTCCAGCCCGCCGCCATCGCGATTTCGCAGTTCGACCGCCCCGCCGTGCTGCGAAGCGATACGTTTGACGATCGCCAGCCCCAGACCAGTACCCTGCCCGCCGCGAGCGCGATCGCCGCGAATGAACGGATTGAATATCTCCCCCAGCTCACTCGGATCGATCCCCGCACCGCGGTCAAGCACACTCAGCGCTACATAGGGTGCGCTGCTGTCACCGGATACATAGGCCGCAACTTCAACGCCATGCCCGCCATAGCGCAGCGCATTCTCGATCAGATTGACCAGCAGACGCTTGATAGACACCCGGCGCAGCGCCAGTTGCGGCATTGGTTCAACGCACAGCCGGACGCTTTCACCGTACTGGTTGTAGGGCGCCACCACTTCACGGACCAGCTCGCCCAGGTCTACGCTCTCCACCGGCTCGTCGCTGCCGTCGCGAACAAAGGCGAGAAACTGATCGAGGATAGCGTTCATGTCCTCGATGTCACGAACCATGTCTTCGGTGAGCTCGGCATCGCTGGACATCAGTTCGAGCGACAACCGCAGACGCGTCAGTGGCGTGCGCAGGTCGTGGGACACGCCTGCCAGCATCAACTCACGTTCGCGCCCCGCCTGTTCGACATCCTCGGCCATCTGGTTGAAGGCACGGTAGACCTCGGTCATCTCGCTCGGCGTGTCGCTGATGGGAAGCCGCACGCTACGACCTTTGCCGATCTGCCGCGCCGCATAGACCAAACGCTTGAGCGGCAGGTTGAGCTGACTGACAAAGATCCACGCCGCCGCCGTGGAAAGAAGGCCAATGCCGAGAAACCAGCCGAGCACGCTCCAGATCCGCTGGCCACGCAGCGGGTAGGCATACAATGGCACCTGCAACCAGTCAGGCCCGAGGCTCGGCGCGCGGACCCAGATCGCCGTATCAGGCTGGATACGAACCCGCACCTCCGTACCTTCACCGAGTTCCGTCTGCATCTGCCGCTGGAAGATCTCCGTGTAAGGCCAGTGATATTCGCTCGGCGGCACATCCTCCGCGCTCACGCGCTGCACCCCGGCAGCCTTGGCGATACGCTCGCGATTCTGCTCGTCCGCTGCCCAGTAGGCTCGCAGGGTAAGGGCCGCGCCGTGGCTGTACTGACGATCGACCATGACGTCCTCGTTCATCATCAGGTAGACCAGCATCAGTACCTTGGAGAACAAGACGACGATCAGCACCATCCAGAGGGTGCGGGCGAAGAAGCTTTGCGGAAACCAGAGCGGGGCTTTCATAGAGCAGCCACGGCGAGAATGCCGATTATCGAGCGGCCCAGGTCACGGACCGATTAGTGAAAAGGGCGAACGGCAAGCCGTCCGCCACGAAGCAGCGGCGGGTTACTTGTTGCCGTCCGGTACGAACACATAGCCAACACCCCAGACGGTCTGGATATAGCGGGGCTTGGACGGGTCCGGCTCGATCAGACGGCGCAGGCGGGAAATCTGCACGTCAATGGAACGCTCCAGCGCGTCCCACTCGCGCCCACGGGCCAGATTCATCAGCTTGTCTCGGGTGAGCGGCTCGCGTGCGTGCTGCACCAGCGCCTTGAGCACGGCGAACTCACCCGTGGTGAGCATGTGCACCTGATCGCCCTTCTTCAGCTCCCGGGTGCCGAGGAACAGCTCGTAGTCACCGAAGCTGACGGTCTCGTCTTCGCTGCCCGGCGCACCCGGCACCTGCGGGGCCTGGCGGCGCAGGACCGCACGAATACGCGCCAGCAACTCGCGCGGGTTGAAGGGTTTGGCCAGATAATCATCGGCGCCCTGCTCCAGCCCGTGGATGCGGCTAGCCTCGTCACCCTTGGCAGTAAGCATGATGATCGGTATCTGATTACCGCCGGTGCGCAGCCGGTTACAGGCGGAAAGGCCATCCTCGCCAGGCATCATCAGGTCCAGCACCACCAGATGAAACAGCTCGCGGCTCAGCAGGCGGTCCATCTGTTCGGCACTTTCCACAGTCCGGACGCGGTAGCCCTGCTCATCGAGAAACCGCTCGAGCAAGCGCCGCAAACGGGCGTCATCGTCAACAATCAGGATCTTTTCGCCTTCGTTGGCAGGTGCGGTGCTGCTCATGAGAACTCCCGGAATGATCGACGGCGCATTATGCGCGCAGTGAAGTAAAGGCAACTGACAGCCATTGTTAGCAGATTTTGCGGTGCCAAGCCGAGGGCCGAAAGAATGAGTCGGTGCGACAGGCTCGGGTTTTTCGTCCGGCTTGCGGTCTCAAGTGCTCTGCTGCCCTTATAATCGCGCCCTTTCGCGCAGGCACGGCCTGCATGGTTTGACTGACCCAGGTAGGTTCATGGACAGCATCAACTCCCGCATCGCCGCCGAATTGGGCGTGCGCCCGCAACAGGTTGCCGCCACAGTGGCGCTGCTCGACGAAGGCTCCACCGTTCCCTTCATCGCCCGTTACCGCAAGGAAGTCACTGGTAGCCTTGATGACACCCAGCTGCGTCTGCTCGAAGAGCGTCTGCGCTACATGCGCGAGCTGGACGACCGCCGCGCCTCGATCCTTTCCAGCATCGAGGAACAGGGCAAGCTCACACCCGAGCTGAAGCGCGAGATCGACCTCGCCGATACCAAGACCCGTCTCGAAGACCTCTACCTGCCCTATAAGCAGAAGCGCCGCACCAAGGGCCAGATCGCCCTGGAAGCCGGCCTTGGCGAGCTGGCTGACGCGATCTTTGCCGATCCCGAGCTCAACCCAGAAAGCGAGGCCGCGCGTTTTGTCGATGCCGAAAAGGGCTTCGCCGACGTCAAGGCGGTGCTCGAGGGCGCCAAGTACATCCTCATGGAGCGCTTCGCCGAAGACGCCAACCTGCTGGCCAAGCTGCGCGACTTCCTCAGCCAGAACGCGACCCTGAGTGCGCGCGTAGTACCGGGCAAGGAGAATGAAGGCGCCAAGTTCAGCGATTACTTCGAGCACGACGAACCGTTCAGGAATGCGCCTTCTCACCGTGCGCTGGCGATCTTCCGCGGGCGCAACGAAGGCGTGCTCAGTGTCAGCCTGAAAGTGGGAGACGAAGCGCCCGGCACCATGCACCCAGGCGAAGTGATGATCGGCGAGCGCTTCGGTATTTCCAACCGCGGTCGTGCAGCGGACAAGTGGCTGAGCGAAGTGGTGCGCTGGACCTGGAAAGTCAAGCTCTACACCCATCTGGAGACCGATCTGCTCGGTGAGCTGCGTGAAAAAGCCGAGGACGATGCGATCGGTGTATTCGCGCGTAACATGCATGACCTGCTGCTGGCCGCTCCGGCCGGCCCGCGTGCCACTCTGGGCCTGGACCCGGGGCTGCGTACCGGTTGCAAAGTCGCGGTGGTCGATGCCACCGGCAAACTGCTGGACACCGCCACGGTATATCCGCACGCACCGCGTAACGACTGGGACGGCACCCTGGCAGTGCTGGCAAAGCTCTGCGCCAAACATGCCGTTGACCTGATCGCCATCGGCAATGGCACCGCCAGCCGCGAGACAGACAAGCTCGCCGCCGATCTGATCAAGCAGGTGCCGGGGCTCAAGCTGACCAAGGTGATGGTGTCCGAAGCCGGCGCATCCGTGTACTCGGCCTCGGAGCTGGCAGCCAAGGAATTCCCGGATCTGGACGTATCGATCCGTGGCGCGGTGTCCATCGCCCGCCGCCTGCAGGACCCACTGGCCGAACTGGTGAAGATCGAGCCCAAGGCCATCGGTGTCGGCCAGTACCAGCACGATGTTTCCCAGCTGAAACTGGCGCGCTCGCTGGATGCGGTGGTCGAGGACTGCGTGAACGCCGTTGGCGTCGACGTCAATACCGCCTCGGTCGCACTGCTGGCGCGCATTTCCGGTTTGAACACCACGCTGGCGCAGAACATCGTCACCTACCGCGACGCCAACGGCGCGTTCAAGACGCGTAACGAGTTGAAGAAGGTGCCGCGCCTGGGCGACAAGACCTTCGAGCAGGCCGCTGGCTTCCTTCGCGTGATGAATGGCGATAACCCGCTGGACGCCTCGGCGGTGCACCCTGAGACCTATCCGCTGGTCAAGCGCATCGCCCAGGACACCGGCCGCGATATCCGCTCGCTGATCGGCGATTCCGCCTTTCTCAAGCGCCTGGACCCCAAGCAATTCACCGATGAGGGCTTCGGCCTGGTCACCGTCAGCGACATCCTGCAGGAGCTGGAAAAGCCCGGACGCGACCCACGCCCCGAATTCAAGACGGCCGAGTTCCAGGACGGCGTGGAGAAACTCAGTGACCTGACCCCCGGCATGGTGCTCGAAGGCGTGGTGACCAACGTCACCAACTTCGGTGCCTTCGTCGATATCGGCGTGCATCAGGACGGCCTGGTGCATATCTCGGCGCTGTCGGAGAAATTCGTCAAGGATCCCTACGAGGTGGTCAAGGCAGGCGACATCGTCAAGGTCAAGGTCATGGAAGTGGACATACCGCGCAAGCGCGTTGGCCTGTCCATGCGCATGAGCGACACACCCGGCGAAAAGGCGGAGAGCATGCGCGGTGGCGGCAACAACCGCAGCGGCCAGGGCCGCGGCGAGCGCACTCCGGCCAAGCCCGAAACCAAGCCGGCACCCGCCAACAACGCCATGGCCGCGCTGTTTGCCAACGCCAAGAACCTGAGGAAATAAGGTGCGCGAAGCCGAATCAGTGGGAAGCAGCAGCGCCTTCGGGCGCTTGCTGGGCCTTGAGATTCTCAAGGCCGAGAATGGCGAAGCGCTGCTGCGTCTCGAGATGCACGACGGCTTGCGCAACCTGCACGGCAAGCTTCACGGCGGCGCGCTGTTTTCGCTGATCGATACCGCAATGGGCCAGGCCAGCCACAGCCTCAACGGCGGCGAGCCCAACAGCGTGACCCTCGAGTGCAAGGTCAACTACATTCGACCGGTCACCGAAGGCGAGCTGACCTGCCGCGCCTGGGTGGTGCACGGCGGTCGACGCACCCAGGTGCTCGAAGCCGAAGTCCACCAGGGCGAAAAGCTGGTCGCCAAAGCCCAGGCGACCTTCTCGGTCATGTGAGTCATCTGGCCGCAGGTGGGGGCTCGCTGGAAACGCTCCGCAGCGGTGCGCGGTCCAACGCTGACGGCCTCTTGTAGAGCGTTCGATCCACCCCCATATTGTGCCGATTGATGCGTGAAGGAATTCCCAATTGAGCGATCTTCTCTCCCACCGCCTGGCGTTGCTGGCCGAGCACCACAACCTGTCGCTGCTCTCGCAATGCCTGCATGGGATCGAGCGCGAGTGCCTGCGTGTCGACAACGATGGTCGACTGGCCATGACGCCGCACCCGCGGGCGCTGGGCTCGGCGTTGACTCATCCGAAGATCACCACCGATTATTCCGAAGCGCTGCTGGAGTTCATCACTGGCACCGAAACCGATCCCACCAAGACACTGGCCGAGCTCGACGCCATCCACCGTTACACCTACAGCAAGCTGGGCGATGAATATCTCTGGAGCCCGTCGATGCCTGGTGAGCTGCCGGAAGAGCCGCAGATCCCGATCGCCGAATACGGCAGCTCCAACATCGGCCGACTCAAGTATGTTTATCGCCAGGGACTTGCCCTGCGCTACGGCAAGACGATGCAGTGCATTGCCGGCATCCATTACAACTTCTCGTTGCCCGAGGCACTGTGGGCCACATTGCAGGCAGACGAAGGCGACCAGCGGTCGGCACAGGACTTCCAGTCCTCGCGCTACATTGCGCTGATCCGCAACTTCCGCCGCTACAGCTGGCTGTTGATGTATCTGTTCGGCGCCTCGCCCGCCCTGGACGCGAGCTTCATGCGCGGCCGTTCGCACCAGCTCGAACAGCTCGACGACGACACCCTTTACCTGCCCTACGCCACCAGCCTGCGCATGAGCGATCTGGGCTACCAGAGCAACGCACAGGCCGGGCTCACCCCGTGCTATGACGATCTGGCGAGTTACACCACCAGCCTGCACAAGGCGGTGTCCACGCCTTACCCCGAGTATGCGGCGCTAGGCACCAAGGACGCCGACGGCAACTGGCAACAACTCAACACCAACGTGCTGCAGATCGAGAACGAGTACTACTCGAACATCCGCCCCAAGCGCGTCACTGGAACCGGAGAACGACCGCTGCACGCCCTGCGCGCGCGCGGCATCCAGTACATCGAAGTGCGTTGTCTGGACATCAATCCCTTCCTGCCGCTGGGTATCGACCTTCAGGAAGCTCGCTTCCTCGATGCCTTCCTGCTGTTCTGTACCTTGCAGGACAGTCCTTGCCTGGTCGACGGCGAATGCCGCGCCAGCAATGAAAACTTCCTCAAGGTGGTCAAGGAGGGCCGCAAGCCTGGTCTGGAATTACGGCGCGGTGGTGAGGCCATCAGTCTTCAGGAATGGGCAGGCCAGCTGCTCGCGGAAATAGGCACTATCGCCGCGCTACTCGACCGCAGTCAGGGCGGCGAGGCGCATGCTCAGGCGCTAGCGGCACAACAGGCGAAAGTGGCCGACAGCAGCCTGACGCCGTCTGCGCAGGTGCTTGAAACGCTTCGTCGCAACGGCGAAAGTTTCAGCCAGTTCGCGCTGCGCCAGACGCATCTGCATGCCGAGCATTTCCGCGACCAACCTTTGCCCACAGCGGATATGACCTGGTTCGATCAGACCGCCCAGCAATCCCTGGCGCAGCAAGCCGCCATGGAAGCCGAAGACACGCTGGATTTCGACAGTTTCGTCGAAGACTATCAGCGCAGCCTGACTACCCTCACCCCCGTCTAGCTCACCTCTCAACCCTATGATGGCTGCGCATGGGCGGCCATCATGCGGCCGCATCCGGACACAGGCGCGTTCCACGGCCCCCGCCCCGCTGGCTGAATCAACCGCTCGTTGTCTCTCGCTGCGCTGCATGAAGGGAAGACCGTAGGTAGCCTTTAGCCCACCGCTTGCCTCTCAATCGCCCTATGCCTCGTCTGTCCACCCCTGCGCTCACCCTTGGTGGGCTGAAGCCCACCCTACCGTTCGCCATAGCTGCCGCTTGCAGCCATGGGGAACACAAAAACGAGCCCACGCACCAGGACAGCTAAAGCGCCTTCTCGAAAATTTTCGAATTGCGCTGGAAGTTGTACAGCGATGCCCGGGCGGCGGGCAGTCGTTCTACGCCGCTGGGCTCGAACCCACGCTCTCGGAACCAGTGCGCCGTACGGGTGGTGAGCACGAACAGGGTTTTCAAACCCAGCTTGCGTGCCCGCGCCTCGATACGCTCGAGCAACTCGTCGCCACGGCCACCGTGGCGGTATTCCGGATTCACCGCCAGACAGGCCAGCTCACCGGAATCGGAATCCGCGATGGGATACAGCGCGGCGCAGGCGATGATCAGGCCGTCGCGCTCGACGATGCTGAATTGCTCCACTTCCCGCTCCAGCACTTCGCGCGAGCGGCGTACCAGAATCCCCTGCTCTTCCAACGGAGTGATCAGATCGATCAGGCCGCCGACGTCCTCAATGGTCGCCTCGCGCAGCTGCTCGAACTGCTCCTGGGTCACCAGGGTGCCGTCGCCGCCGTCGCGAGTGAAGAGTTCGTTGAGCAGCGAGCCATCCTCTGCATAGCTGATCACATGGCTGCGCCGCACGCCGCCCTTGCAGGCCTGCGCGGCGGCGTCGAGCAGTTCCGCCTGGTAAGTGCCGACGAGGCGTTCAAGGTAGGCCGGCACCTGTGGCGGACGCAGCTCGCGCACCAGTTTGCCGGCCTCGTCGCGCAAGCCGCGCTCGGCGCCGTAGAGCACCAGCTTGTCAGCCTGCAGGTCGATTGCAGCGCGGGTGGCGATGTCTTCACAGGCGATGTTGAAGATCTCGCCAGTGGGCGAGTAACCCAGCGGCGAAAGCAGCACGATGGTGCGTTCATCCAGCAGCCGGCCAATGCCTTTTCGGTCGACACGACGCACCTCGCCAGTGTGGTGGTAGTCAACGCCATCAAGCACGCCGATTGGCCGGGCAGTGACGAAGTTGCCGCTGGCCACGCGCAGCCGGGCACCCTGCATTGGTGATGCCGCCATGTCCATGGACAGCCGCGCCTCCAGCGCGATGCGCATGTGACCGACGGCATCGATCACGCACTCGAGCGTCGCCGAATCGGTGATGCGCAGGTCACGATAGAAACGCGGTTCGATACCGCGCGCGGCCAGCCGCTCCTCAATCTGCGGGCGCGAGCCGAACGCCAGCACCAGTCGCACGCCTAGGCTGTGCAGCAGCACCAAGTCGTGGACGATATTGGCGAAGTTGGGGTGTTCCAGCCCGTCGCCAGGCAGCATGACCACGAAGGTGCGGTCACGATGAGAATTGATGTAGGGGGATGAATCGCGCAGCCAGGTGACATAGTTGTGCATTGCAGAAGCCTTCAGGTGACAGCTTTTCAGACCGGAAGCCGGGTCGATGATAGGGATGCAGGGAGCAGGTTCGCGATGTGATCGGATCGCCAGCCTGCTCCTATCCTCGGCCCGGTTGCAGGCAATAGTGTTCGATCATTCCGCGCAGCAGCCTCACGGTAGGTTCGATTCGATCGAGGTCCAGGTATTCGTCCGGCTGGTGGGCGCAGGCGATATCACCCGGACCGAGTACCAGCGTCTCGCAGCCAAGCTGTTGAAGATAAGGCGCTTCGGTGGCGAAGGCCACCGCCTCGGCAACGTGTCCGGTAAGCCGCTCGGCGAGCTTTACCAGTTCGCTATCCGCGCCCTGGTCGAAGGCCGGCACGCTGGGAAACAGTGGCGCCAGATCAATCTTCACCTGATGCTTTTCGGCAACCGGCCGCAAGCGTCCGGCTATTGCTTCGCGAAGCTGCGCCGGGTCCATTCCGGGCAGCGGGCGCAGGTCATATTCCAACGAGCATTGGCCACAGATCCGGTTGGGGTTATCACCGCCATGGATGCAGCCGAGGTTCAGGGTCGGCTTCGGCACGTCGAACAGCGGGTTGTTGTAGATGCCCTGCCATTCACGACGCAGCGTTATCAGTTCGCCCATGACATCATGCATCGCCTCCAGCGCACTGTGACCGTAGGCCGGGTTGGAGGAGTGGCCGCTCTGACCGTGAATCTCGATGCCCTCCATCATGATGCCCTTGTGCAAACGCACCGGCCGAAGCCCTGTGGGCTCGCCGATGACCGCCGCACGGCCCAAAGGCCGCCCGGCATCGGCCAGTGCGCGGGCGCCCGACATGGAGCTTTCCTCGTCGCAAGTGGCGAGGATCAACAGCGGCTGGCGGAACGGCTGGTCGAGAAGCGGCAGCACAGCTTCGATGATCAGCGCGAAAAAACCCTTCATGTCACACACGCCCAGGCCGTACCAACGGTCGTCGGCTTCGCGAAGTTGCAGCGGCTCGGCCGTCCACAGCTCGGCATCGAAGGGCACCGTATCGCTGTGCCCGGCAAGCACCAGGCCGCCAGGACCGCTGCCGTAGCTGGCCAGAAGGTTGAACTTGCCAGGCGTGATTTCCTGCACCTCACAGGCGAAACCGAGATCACCCAGCCAACCGGCGAGCAGCTCGATCACTGGCCGATTGGTCTGATCCCAATGTGCTTGTGTGCAACTCACCGAAGGCGCGGCAATCAGCGCGGCAAACTGGTCTTTGAGCGAGGGGATGGGCACCGACAACCTCCTGAAAGACGGGGTAGAAGGCCCTCAGTGAAACATGAAACGCGCCGCCGCAGCCTTACCGCCTGGGTAAAAACTGCGGCAACGGGTGATGTCAGACGAAAATCGCCTGCAAAATGGTGAAGAAAATGATCGACAGCAGAGCGCCAGCGGGCAGTGTGATCAGCCACGACATGAAGATCGACCCGACCACCCCCAGATTCAGGGCGCCGATACCACGGGCGATGCCGATACCCAGAACTGCCCCGACCAGCGTATGGGTCGTCGATACCGGCAAGCCGATGGCCGAAGCGCCCACCACGGTCGTTGCGGTCGCAAGTTCGGCGGCGAAACCGCGACTCGGCGTCAGCTCGGTGATTTCCTTGCCGATGGTTGCAATCACCTTGTAACCGTAAGTCGCCAGGCCGATGACGATACCCACAGCGCCCAGCAGCAACACCCAGCCCGGCACCGCTGACTTCGCAGCGATCGCACCGGCGCCCTCAGACTGGATGACACCGACCACGGCAGCCAAAGGGCCCACCGCATTGGCTACGTCATTGGCGCCATGGGCGAAGGCCATGGAGCAGGCCGTGAAAATCATCAGGACAGCGAAGACCTTTTCCACGCTCGCGTAGTGAAAGGTGCGATCAGCCTCGACGTCGATTTTGATCCGCGACAGCAGCCCGATTCCGATCAGCATCACCAGAACGCCGATGGCGAACGCCAGGAGGATGCCCTGGCTGCTGCTCAAGGTCAGTCCGACATGCTTGAGGCCCTTGGTGACGGTCATCAGCGCGACCATGAATCCGGTTAGGAACATGTAAAGCGGCACGAAGCGCTTGGCGTTCAGAAAGGGATCATCAGTGTTGATGATCAGCTTCTGCACACTCATGAACAGCCCGAACGCGACGATGCCCGAGAGGACCGGTGTCACCACCCAGCTCGCCACGATGGGCCCGATGGCATCCCAGTGAACCGCATCGGTGGATACTCCCACCGCGGCAAAGCCGATCACCGCACCGATGATCGAATGCGTGGTGGATACCGGCCAACCTTTCATGGTGGCGATCATCAGCCAGGTGCCGGCTGCCAGCAGCGCCGACATCATGCCCAGAACCATCAGGTCCGGCGAGATGATCTCCGCGTCGACGATGCCGTTCTTGATGGTCTCGGTGACCTCTCCACCGGCCAGATAGGCGCCGCAGAATTCGAAAATCATGGCCACCACGATGGCCTGTTTGATGGTCAGCGCCCGAGAACCGACCGAAGTACCCATGGCATTGGCCACGTCGTTGGCGCCCACACCCCAGGCCATGAAGAAACCGAATGCGCAGGCAAGCACCAGGAGTACGAAGCCGTATTCCGCGATAAAGGACATAAGGAATTACCTGTTGAACCTAGAAAGGATGCTGGCGCCTCAGCGCGCCAGCAGTTGTTCCAGACGGTTGCCGACGCGCTCGGCACGGTCAGCTACGTCACCGATCCATTCAATGATCTTGTAGAGAAACATCACGTCTACTGGCGGCAATTCCTTTTCCAGCTTGAACAGCGCACGGCGCACCGTGATCTGCATACGGTCGGTTTCACGCTCGATTTCTTCGAGCTCTTCGACCATCTTTTCCACCAGAGTCGCTTCCCGACCGGCAAAGCCGGTTTCCAGCAGCGAATCGAGTTCCTTGAGCGCTTTGAGTGCCTGGCAACTGGCATCGACGCTACGCTGCACGAACGCGAGCATTTCAGGCTGCAAAGCAGGCGGAATGGTCATGCAGCGACCTAGCATCAACCCCGCGATGTCCTTGGCGCGGTTGGCAATTTTGTCCTGTACACTCAACAGCTCCAGCAGATCCGAACGCGGCACCGGCAGAAACAGGCTTTTTGGCAGATGTTGACGGACACTCTTCTTGAGTTTGTCGGCCTCGTTTTCCAGTCGGGCCATCTCTTTCTGGATCTGCTCGACCCGTTCCCAGTCTTCTGTCGTGATGGCCTGGAACAGCGGAACCAGATTGGCCGCACACTCGTGGGACTTGGCCATGTGCTGTTGCATCGGCCCGATGGGCGAGCGTCCGAACAGGCTGACGAAAGGATTGATTGGCATAGGGAACACCCCGGCTTCAGAAGGCGGCAAGTATACGGACGGCCCCAGGCGGCCGCTACCGCACGTCATCAAGCTGAAATATATTTACTATAGGCATCCTCCGGGCACATGCAGAAAGAAACCGAAATCAAGCTGCGCGCCAGTCGCGAAACCCTGACGGCACTACGCGATCATCCGCTGCTGAAAAAGCGCAACAAGAGCGGCTGGGAACGGCACGAACTCTTCAACCAGTATTTCGACACGCCCGAGCGCGAGCTTGCTCAGGCCAAGGTCGCGCTGCGCCTGCGTCGCGACGGTGACCAGTTCATCCAGACGCTCAAGAGCCGAGGCCAGAGCGTCGCTGGCCTATCCGAGCGCAACGAATGGGACTGGTATCTGGACAAGGCCAAGCTGGACACCAAGAAGCTCGACGATGAGTGCTGGCCCGCCAGTCTTGCCGAGCTGGACAAGAAAACCCTGAAGCCGATCTTCACCACTGATTTCGTTCGCGAGAAAGCCGAAATCGCCTGGGGCCGCGGCAAAGCCAAAGTCGTCATCGAAGCGGCACTGGACATGGGCAAAGTCGTGGTGGGCAAGCAGAGCGAAGAAATCTGCGAGCTTGAGTTGGAGCTGCGCCATGGAGAGCCCGAGGCACTGCTGGAGCTGGCCGCTGAGCTCGCCGCTGACCTGGCGCTGATGCCCTGCGACATCAGCAAGGCCGAGCGCGGTTATCGCCTGTATGACGCTGAAAGCTACTCGCTGAGCCTGCCAGCACCCCAACTCGATGCAACGATGCCACTGGATGATGCCTTCGCCGCGCTGGCTTGGCAGCTGCTCGGCAACAGCCAGCGACTGGCTGAGCAGTACCGCTTCAACGGCCACTGGAAATTGCTCGAAGAGTGGCTGCAACAGTTGGTGGAACTGCGCGCCCTGCTCGGCAGCCTTGGACAGGCAGCACCGCGTGCCAGCAGCCGCGAGCTACGTGAGCAGTTGGACGCACTGATTCAGGCCTGGCGCCCGCGCATCGAAACTGGCCAGGACGACGAAGGCACCCGTAAGAGCGCACCCGATGCTTTCGCTACTGAATTGGGCAAGCCCCGCTGGGGCCTGTTCTCCTTGAAAGCTTCGCTATGGCTGCTGCAACGGGGCTGGACCGCCGAGCGCAACAACCGTGGCAACCGTCAGGGCGCTGCCGAGCTGGGCAATTGGTTGCCACGCCAGCTAGGCGAGGAAGCCGAAGCGCTACAGCTGCAGCGTTATCAACAACAACCCGAAGACCTCGCCGAACAGCGGCCGCGCATGGAGCGCCTGCTGGTCTGGCTGCACCTGGCTCGGGCTACGCTGGACCTCCCTGAAGTGGATCGCCTCTACGGCGAGCTGGCCAAGCTCTACGAACTCGCCGGCCAGCCTCTTGATGACGAGCAGCTCCAGGCGCGGGTGGACCAGGCGCACACGGTCTGGACGCTCAAGCCGTGGAAGCTGCTGACCAAATAGCTCAGGTCGCATTGGCGGAACGTAGCGTGGGCAGGGCGGCGCTCCGCTTCAGCCTACCGTTTGCGGCAAACCCGAAGCTGTCCAGTCATGCCAGGCCGACGCCTGCCCCTACTCGCAGGTGGGCTGAAGCCCACCCTACAGGGGCTGGCGCATCACGGGCCGGTTACGGCGAGGCGTGCCGTCTCATTCGACAGTTACGGACGGTCCCACAAAGTTGAACCGCTCAGGCAGACAGCGTGCGGATTTAGCGGCAAGCTTGTCCTTCGTCTCCGCCATGTCCCAAAGGCCCCATACCCGTGTTGAATTCGCCTGCCCAGGACCGCTTTCTCGATCTCAACGACCTGTTGCGCGACCTTGTCGCGCAGGGCCGGCTGCAGCAGGAAACTGCCGAGCAGTGCCTGACGCAGCGCCGCAGCGCGGCAAACAGTCAGCAGCACCCGCTTGAGTTCCTGGGCGCGCAGCAGCTCGATGATCTGGCGCGGCCAGGCAAGAAGCTGGATCTCGAAACCCTGACCGTCTGGCTCGCAGAGCAGGCCGGGCAACCCTACCTGCGCATCGACCCACTGAAGATCAACGTTGCCGCAGTCACGCCGCTGATGTCCTACGCGTTCGCCCAGCGACACAAGATTCTTGCCGTGGCGGTGGACAATTCCGCGGTCACCATCGCCAGCAGCCAGCCCTTCGTGAAGAGCTGGGAAGCCAACCTCACTCACGTACTCAAGCGACCGATCAAGCGTGTGGTAGCCAACCCGGTCGACCTGCAGCGTTTCACCGTGGAGTTCTATCGGCTGGCCAAGTCGGTCAGCGGCGCCACTGCCAATGATCAGAAGATCAGTGGCACCGGCAACTTCGAGCAGTTGCTCAACCTCGGCGCGAGCGATCAGGAGCCAGACGCCAACGACGCCCACGTGGTGAACATCGTTGACTGGCTGTTCCAGTACGCCTTCGACCAGCGCGCCAGTGACATCCACATTGAACCGCGGCGCGAGCAAGGAACCGTGCGGTTCCGCATCGACGGCGTGCTGCACAACGTCTATCAATTCCCACCTCAGGTGGCGATGGCCGTGGTTAGCCGTCTCAAGTCGCTGGGGCGAATGAACGTCGCCGAGAAGCGCAAACCGCAGGACGGCCGGGTCAAGACCAAGACCCCCGATGGCGGTGAAGTGGAGTTGCGGCTTTCGACCCTGCCGACGGCGTTCGGCGAAAAGATGGTGATGCGAATCTTCGACCCCGAGGTGCTGCTCAAGGGCTTCGATCAGCTGGGCTTCTCCGCCGAGGACCTGCGTCGCTGGCAGACCATGACGGGCCAGCCCAACGGCATCATCCTGGTTACAGGCCCGACGGGTTCGGGCAAGACCACCACGCTCTACACAACGCTCAAACAGCTGGCTACCCCAGAAGTGAACGTCTGCACCATCGAGGACCCCATCGAGATGATCGAGGGCGCCTTCAACCAGATGCAGGTCCAGCACAATATCGACCTGAGCTTTGCCAGCGGTGTGCGTGCGTTGATGCGCCAGGACCCGGACATCATCATGGTTGGCGAGATTCGCGATCTGGAAACCGCCGAAATGGCGATTCAGGCAGCGCTGACCGGCCACCTGGTGCTTTCGACCTTGCACACCAACGACGCGCCGAGCGCCATCACTCGCTTGCTGGAGCTCGGCGTTCCGCACTACCTGCTGCGCGCAACTCTGCTCGGCGTGATGGCCCAGCGCCTGGTGCGCACACTGTGCCCGCACTGCAAGGCGCCGATAAAACTCGATGCCGATGACTGGCAGGCGCTGACCAAACCCTGGAATGCTCCGCTGCCGGGCAACGCCCATCAGGCAGTGGGCTGTATCGAATGCCGCGACACCGGCTATCGCGGGCGCGCGGGCGTCTACGAGATCATGCTGCTCAACGACGCCATCAAACCGCTTATTGCTGCCGACACCGATCTCATCGCGCTACGCCGCCAAGCCTTCAAGGACGGCATGCACAGCCTGCGACTTTCAGGTGCGCAGAAGATCGCCGCAGGGCTGACCACGCTGGAAGAAGTATTGCGGGTAACGCCTCAAAGCGAGCAGAAGTAGCAGAGACACAGGGTGGATCGCTTTTTAGCATCCACCTTTAGGCCTGCAAAAGACGAAACGCATTTTTCTGCCTGCTTAACCGGAGGGCGAGCCCATCGCCCTCGGCCTGCCAGCTGCCTCTCGAAGATTTCTAACCGCCAGATTTGGCCGCGACCAGGGTGGCCACCAGGTTCGGCTCACAATTCAGGTAGGCCGACGATTGCAGCCATTGCTGGTCCGGGTACCAGGAAAACATGAACTGGCCGCCCTTGAGGCTATCGACCACCATGCGCGCCACCTCCGGGCGAACCGCAGGGCAGCCCTGGCTGCGGCCGATGCGGCCCTGGGTCGCGATCCAGTCCGGGTTCACGTAGTCGGCCGGATGGATGACGATAGCCCGCTCACGGGCCAAGTCGTTCACGCCTGGCTCGAGTCCGTCCATGCGCAATGAGTAGCCATGCTTGCCACTGTAGCTTTCGGCCGTGCGGAACAAACCGATGCTCGACTGATGGCTGCCCAGAACGTTGGAAAAACGAGTGGCTAGGTTTTCCCCCGAGTTCATCCCGTGAGCAACGAACTCCTTGAGCAACAATCGGCGCTGCTGAAGGTCGAAGATCCAGAGTCGACGTTCCGAAGACGGCAACGAGAAATCGATCACCGCGAGTCGTTGTGCGGGAGTTGCGCCGTTGTTGACCGCACATTGCATCGCCGCCACCGCATGGGTGAGCACCTGAACGTTCAGCGTAGGGGCAACACGAGAAAGCGACGCCACAACTGGCTGATAGTCGGCGCTGGCTGCCATCAGCGGAGAACACAGCAGCATACCCGCCGCAATACAAAGACTACGAAGCGAACTCATCATTCTCAAAACACCTCGACGGCGCCATTACCGCTCATCCCTGTCGGTTGGCGACCCAGTTCGCTACCTGGCTTACGCAATGATTTAAAGTAGCGAAAGTTGGATCAGACGGGACCTGTACGGCTCCCACATCGTCTGATCGATCATGATTCGATGGCCTGATAGAGCCTGGTTTTCCAGACGTCGCGGCCCTTTGAGCGGCGGAGTCTAGCAGTCGGCTGGTTTGCCAGGAGTGAAGCGTTGTACAAAAAACATACATTCTGTGTACTCCTTGTTCTGCTCTCCAGTCCCTGGCTGGCGATGGCTGAGTCAGAACCTGCGCTGCCGAGCCCGATGGAACAGGTGCTGCAGGACCTACGGAAGGCCTGCGGCAAAGTCTGGGAAGATGTTGATGAAACCGCTCTAGGCCGACTATCAGCGCTGTATCAGCGCCACCATTTCGAGCGGCTTTGGACATCATATGAGCAGGTCGACGAATTACTCATTCAACTCGACACGCTGGTCGATGATGGCCTCGATCCTGCCCGTTACCAGCCCGATGCCATTCGTCGGGTGATGCAGACCGCAACGCCGCACCCGAAAGACCTGGAATGCAGCGATATCTTCGTCAGCCACGCCTATCTGTCCGCGCTGGGCCATCTGGCGCAGGGCAGATTGCCGCAAGAGCGCATCGAACCGGTTTGGCGCAGCCCTGATTCGAGCTCACAGAAGCAGGCCGAGGCACGTCTGCTGGTGATCGCCTCCGAGGGTTTGAGCCAGCTGGAACACGCTTTCAACAAAGCGCGCCCGGCGCTGGAACAATACCAAAATCTGCGCAAAGCCTACGCCCGCTTACGCAGCGAGCCCTTGCCCGAGCACCCGCAGATTCCCGCCGGCAAAACGTTGCGCCCCGGAATGTCCGACCCGCGCGTGCCATCGCTGCGGGAACGTCTGAGCGCCGACGGGTATCTGCAGGACGAAATCGTCGTGCCAGACGCAGCCGAAAACCAGTACACCCCCTCACTCGAAACCGCCCTCAAGGCGTTTCAGCGCCGCCACTCATTGCAGGATGATGGCGTCCTGGGCAGCTGCACCCTCGCCGCGCTGAACGCGACACCACATGACCGGCTGGAACAGCTGCGGGTGAATCTGGAACGCTTCCGCTGGCTCGCTGCGGATATCGAGCCACGCTCGTTGCTCGTGGATATCGCGGGCGGCAAGGTGATTTTCTTTCGTAACAACAGCCCGCAATGGGAAGCTCGCGGCCAGGTAGGCAGGGATACGCGTCAGACTCCTTCGATCAAGTCGAGCGTCACCCGCCTTACGCTCAATCCGACCTGGACAGTGCCGCCCACCATCCTGCGTGAGGACAAGCTGCCGCGGATCCGCGAAAACCTGGACTACCTGGCAGAACACAAGCTGCAGGTTCTGGACTATCAGGGTGCGGTGCTCAACCCCGCAGCCGTCGACTGGGACAACCCGGGCAGGATCCTCCTGCGCCAAGCCGCAGGGCCGGACAACCCCCTAGGCCGGGTGGTGATCCGCTTCGCCAACCCCTACTCGATCTATTTGCACGACACCCCGAGCCAGGGGCTTTTCGCGCGCTCACAGCGCGCCTTCAGCTCGGGCTGCGTGCGGGTCGAGTCAGTGATGCAATTGATAAATCTGCTGCTCACCGAAGCAGAACGCGAGCGAGTGGCCCGCTTGCTCGAAGCAGGTAAGACATACGAATTCCGCCCCGCTGAACCAACGCCGATCCTATTGGCTTATTGGACAGCCGAAGCCGACAATACCGGCGAGCCGCGCTATCGTCCGGACGTCTATCATCGCGACCCGTCGCTACTGGCGGCTCTGCAAGCAGCTGATCGCGGTCCTAAGCTACCAGCCCTTCCGCTTAGCAAGCCGCAGTAAAGCGAACGCCATCGAAAGAGTTGCGACCGACCACCCAGGACCGGACCGGCGGCTCTGGCAGATTGCCCGTATACCGAGGTCTACTTGCCTCGCAAACATGCACCGGTAACGTGCGAACCGCCTAGACTCTGCAATTGACGACAGCATCCGCCTGCTCAGGGGGACCGTCACTCACACTTGAACACCGCGATTTTTTTGCCGCCACGGATAGCCGAGCAGAAGTTTTGAACGACATAAATACAGTCAACACATGGAATGAAGCTGACAGGCTGGCCGCGCTGGCCCGATACCGAATTCTGGATACCCCAGCCGAGGCGGCCTTCGACGATCTGGTACTCCTCGCAGCCGAACTGTGCGCCAGCCCAAGTGCTGCCATCGTCTTCATCGACAAGGAGCGCCAGTGGGTAAAGGCCTCGGTGAATGTCGACAACGGTAATCGCCCCCGCGACGAAGCGCTCTGCGCTCGAGCCATCACTCATTCCGAACAGCGGGTAATCGAAGATCTCTCCGGCGAGCCCCTCGCCAAAGGCTCAACCGGTTTCTACGCCGCGGCGGTATTGCGCACGCCCGAGGGTTTTCCGCTTGGCACGCTATGCGTGATGGACAACGAGCCGCGTCGGCTGTCGGAGCGCCAGAGCGCCCATTTACAGGCGCTGGGCCGACAGGTGATGGCGCTGCTGGAACTACGACGCAGCCGCGAAGCCAACGAGCGCAACCGGCAGATCATTGACAGTGCGGTGGATTACGCGATCCTCACGACCGACATCCATGGTCAGGTCACCACTTGGAACCAGGGCGCCGAGCGCATTCTCGGGTGGCGCCCGGACGAGATCATCGGCACGCCCGCTTCACGCCTGTTCATCGAGCAAGACGTAGCCCGCGGCGTGCCCGGCGCCGAGATGGCGACCGCAGCGCGTGAAGGCTCTGCGATCAATGAACGCTGGCATCGGCGCAAGGACGGCACTCACTTCTGGGCAAGCGGTGTGCAGATGCCGCTCAAGGATGATCGCGGCCATCACCTGGGTTTCGTACAGATCCTGCGTGACCTGACCGAACGTCTTCACGAGCAGGCGGCCATTCGCGAGGCCGATGAGCGATACCGCGCGTTGGTAGACCTCAGCCCGCAGGTGATCTGGCAGTGCGATGCGAGCGGACATCTGATTTTCTGCAACCGCTACTGGTGCGACTTCACTGGCATGAGCGCCGAAACCTCGGCCGGCATGGGTTGGATTGCCGCCGTGGCACCGGATCACCGCGACGCCGTGCTGCAGCAATGGCGAGGTGCGCTGAAGTCGGGGCAAGCCGGTAACTTCGAAGTCCCATTGCTCGCCGCGGATGGCAGCCAGCGCTGGTTCCAGGGCAGCGGTGCACCTGTCTACGATTGCGACAGTCGCCTGCTCCACTGGGTCCTGGTGGCACAGGACATTCACGAGCGCCGGCTGGCAGAGATCAAGCGCCTGGAGAGCGAGGCGTTCACCCGTAGCCTGCTGGATGCTGCCAGCGAAGGCTTCTACTCCATCGATACCGGCGGACTGGTTACGCTCTGCAACGAGGCATTCGTCAAACTGCTCGGATTCACCAGCAAGAACGAAGTGATCGGCCGTCAGTTGCATAATCTGATCCACCATAGCCACCCGGACGGTTCGCCTTATCCAGTCGAGGAGTGCCCGATCCAGCGCACCGCCAAGACCGGCGAACCGGCGCATGTCGAGTACGAGTTGTTCTTTCGACTGGATGGCACCAGCCTTCCGGTGGAATACCGTGTCGCCCCGCTCTACCGCGATGATGTGCTGCATGGCGCCATCTGCACCTTCACGGATATCAGCGAGCGAGCCCGCGGCGACGCGCAGCAATCCTACCTGTTAGAACTCAGCGACCGCCTGCAGGACAGTGGCAGCCGCATCGGTCTGGCCGACATGATGGCCGAGCGGCTCGCTCATCTGATGGGAGCAGACTGCATCTGCGAAGGGCATCTCGACGAGCGCGACGGCCTGATCATCGATGAGCACTGGCCTGAGGCGGCTGCCAAATCGCGCGCCGAGCCCTATGTGCTTGGCGGGTGCGCACATACGTTGCGCCTGCGCTTGACGCAAGGGCTGGTGGTGCCATTCGAAGACCTGCTCGACGAAGCCGACTGCCATGGAAACTGCGGCGCCCTGCATGACCATCTTGGCTACCGCAGCTTGTTGCTGGCACCTCTGTTGGAGCAATCCTCGAATGGTGCATTCCTGCTATTTGCCAGCCGCCAACCACGCAGCTGGAGCCAGACCGACATATCACTGGTACGCGAAGTGGCCGAGCGTATCCGCGCCGCGGCAGACCGTGCGCGCGCCCGCAAAGCCCTGCTCGAAGCCGAACAGCGCGTCAGCCTGGCCAACGAGATTGCTGCCATCGGCGTCTGGGACTATGACTTCGAGCACAACTCGGTGCATTGGGATGCCCAGCTCAAAGGCTTGGCAGGCCTGGAACCCAATGAAACGGAACTGTCGGTCGACGAGTTCCTTGCGCGCGTTCACGCCGATGACCGCCGTGCGTTGATAACTGCGTTCCGCAACGCGCTGGACGGAGTTGGCGGAGGCGAGCTGAATCTGGACTACCGCGTCTACGACGAGCGCAGCGGCCAGTTTCGCTGGTTGACCAACCGCGGCCGCCGCCTGCTGGATGCCGACGGCAAGGTTCGCCTGCTCGGCACCGCCCGGGAAATCACCGCCGAGCGCAACGCAGCCTTAAAGCTGCTGCGCATGAATGCCCTGCTCGAAGAGCAGATCCAGGAACGTCAGGTCACCGAGCAGCGCCAGTCCGTACTGATGGAGTTGGGCGACCTCCTGCGTGGGCAGCCCGACAGCGTCACCATCGTAACCGCTGCCGTACGGGCCCTGGGGATGACGCTCAAGGTGACCCGCGCTGCCTTCCTGGCCATCGAGCCCGGCGGGCAGTACGCCTCAGTGGAACGCTATTGGAGCGACGGTGCGCTGGGCGATTATACCGAACGCATGTGCTTCGCCGATTACGGTGACTTCATCTACGATCTGCAGAACGATGAGCTGGTTGTGGTCGACGACGTTCTGCATGACCCGCGAACAGCCGCTCAGGCGGCAAGCCTGCGCCTGCGGCGCATACAAAGCCTGGTCTGCGTGCCGCTGCAGGAGCAGGGCGTTCTCCGGGCAGCCCTGATCCTGCTACAGGATCGGCCGCGCCAGTGGGCAGAAGAAGACATTTCCTTCGTACGTGAAGTCGCAGACCGCGCCTGGACCGCCGATGAGCGGATGCGCGCCGAAAGCGCGTTGCGCGCCAGTGAAGAACAGTTCCGGACCCTGGCGGACAACATGAGCCAGTTCGCCTGGATGGCGGATCCGGCCGGTCGCATCTACTGGTACAACAAGCGTTGGTACGACTACACCGGCACCACGCTGGAAGCCATGCGCGCACTTGGGTGGCGCTCCGTTCACCATCCCGACCATCACGTACGCGTCAGCGCGTCGATGAAGCGGGCCGTAGCGATTGGCTCTATCTGGGAAGAAACCTTCCCACTGCGCGGCAAGGACGGAAAATACCGCTGGTTCCTCGCCAGAGCGCTACCGATTCGCGATGACTTCGGACAGGTGACCCACTGGTTCGGTACAAATACCGACATCACTGCCCAGGTGACTGCCGAAGAGGCCTTGCGCGAGTTGAATGACAACCTCGAGCGGCGCGTGGCCGAACGTACCCGCGAGTTGGCCGAGATCAACCACCTGCTGCATCTGGAAATGGGCGAACGCGAGCGTGCCGAAGAAACGCTACGCCACGCTCAGAAAATGGAAGCCATCGGGCAACTGACCGGCGGCCTCGCCCATGACTTCAACAACATGCTGACCGGCGTGCTGGGCGCGCTTGATTTCATTCAACGTCGAGTCGCCAGCGGCCGAGTAGACGATCTCAGCCGCTACGTCGATGCAGCAGCGAGTTCAGCCAACCGCGCCGCGGCGCTGACCCATAGACTGCTGGCGTTCGCCAGGCGGCAGTCGCTGGACCCGCAACCAGTGGACGTCAATCAGCTCGTCGAATCCATGGAAGACATGCTGCGGCGCACCATGGCCGAACATATCGAATTCGACACGCGCCTTCAGATCGACCCCTGGCTGGCCTACACCGATGCGCACCAGCTCGAAAACGCGCTACTGAATCTGGTGATCAACGCCCGTGATGCGATGAGCGAAGGCGGTCGACTGGTCATCCAGACCGGCGCCGTGCAGATCAAGAGCGCTGAGCGCGACGGCCCTGAGCCAGGTGATTACGTCACCCTCAGCGTTGCCGACAATGGCTCGGGCATGCCGCCTGAAGTGGTTGCCAAGGCATTCGACCCTTTCTTCACGACCAAGCCTATCGGCCAGGGGACCGGCCTTGGGCTGTCGATGGTCTATGGCTTCGTCAAGCAGACCGGCGGCCACGTGCGTATCGACAGCACGCCGGGTCATGGCACGCTGATCACCCTGTTTTTGCCGCGCAATCGGAGCCGGGCGGAGCCTGTGGAAGAGCATCGGGATACGCCGGTAGCTGTCCAGGGCGCTCTGACCGACGAAACCGTGCTGGTCGTGGAGGACGAAGCGGCCGTACGCATGCTGGTGGTCGAGGTGCTCCAGGAGCTTGGCTACCAAGTGCTCGAAGCCGTGGATGGCAACACTGCGCAGCCTTATCTTAAAGGCGATCAGCGTATCGACCTGCTTGTCAGCGATATCGGCCTGCCCGGCATAAATGGCCGGCAACTGGCCGAAATCGCCCGTCAGCATCGCCCCGAGCTGCGGGTGCTGTTCATCACCGGCTACGCACCTAACGCCGAAGTGCGCGGTGAGTTCCTCGGCCCCGGGATGGACATGCTGGCCAAGCCGTTCAGCATCGAGGTGCTCGCCGCCAAGGTCCGCCAGTTGATCGAGCGCAGCGGGTAGCGCTGCAAGGAACTCTGCCGTGGGCCATGCACTCTTTAGTGAAGGACCAAGCAGAGGTAGTGATCATGCGTAAAACGATACTGGCGGCAATCACCTTGACTTGCGTGCCCTTCGGCGCGGCCATGGCGGACAGCGGTTTCGTCCGGCAGATCCTGTCGTCGGGCGCGACCACCGCGTCTACTTACATGACCTTCCGTGACGACAAGCTGGTCGCAGCTGCACAAGAGGACGCGGGTAGTTTCGTCGCCAGCGATGGCGCCATTCGGGGTCCTTATCTCGAAGCGATGCTGGTGAAGGTGCGCGCCGAGCAACCGCAGCTGCAGGCAAGTGACATGCAGCTGGCGAATGCCATCCTCGCTGCCGAACAGCAGTAATCCCGAATGGTCGGCCGTTTAGCTCGATCTGGTGGCTCGCCCGCACCGAAGATCATCCATTCGCAGCATTGGAGGAATCATGAAAAAAACCGCATCCGCCGTCTGGCAAGGTGATCTGAAAAGTGGCAAAGGCACAATCAGCACTCAGAGCGGCGCGCTGAAGGACAACCCCTATGGCTTCAATACCCGCTTCGAAGACACGCCAGGCACCAATCCGGAAGAGCTGATCGGTGCCGCGCACGCAGGGTGTTTCTCCATGGCGCTGTCAATGATGCTCGGCCAGGCCGGTCTTACCGCCGAACGCATCGAGACCAAGGCGGAGGTCACGCTGGACAAGGACGGCGAAGGCTTCTCCATCACCGCCATCGCGCTGACACTGAATGCGAAGATTCCTGGAGCAGAAGAAAGTCAATTCCAGCAAATCGCCAATAAGGCGAAGGAAGGCTGCCCGGTATCCAAGGTGCTGAACGCCCAGATCAGCCTGAGCGCCACCCTGGAAAGTTGATTCGGCAGAAAAAAAACGCCGCCCAATGAGGCGGCGTTTTCGTTCGCGGAGAGGCTATCAACCGCGGATGTTGTAGATGTCCTTTTCGTTCAGCTCGGCATATTCGTACAAACGCTTGAGGTAGGCGCTCTGCTGCTCCCAAACCTTTGCCGCAACCGGGTCCGCTGCAGCAGAGGCATCAACCACTTCGGCAGCCACTTCCTTCAGGCGGGCCAGCACTTCGTCCGGTAGGCGCCGCACTTCGACGCCCTGCTCGCGCAGCTGCTCCAGAGCCTCCATGTTCTTGGCGTTGTAATCGTCGAGCATGTCACCGTTGACGGCACGGGCGGCGGCGCGAACGATAGCTTTCAGGTCGTCCGGAAGGGTATCCCAGGCCTTGAGGTTCACATCCAGCTCGAAGGTAACGTTAGGCTCCTGCCAGCCCGGCGTGTAGTAGTACTTCGAGGCCTTGTGCAGGCCCAGCGCCAGATCGTTGTACGGGCCGATCCACTCGGTGGCGTCGATAGCGCCAGTCTGCAGGGCGGTGAAGATTTCACCAGCCGGCATGTTGACCACGGTTCCGCCCATCTTGGTCAGCACTTCACCGCCCAGACCTGGAGTCCGCATCTTCAGGCCCTGGAAATCCTTGACGGAATTGATTTCCTTGTTGAACCAGCCCGCCGTTTGCACGCCGGTGGCACCACAGGCCATCGGCAATACGCCGTAGGGTTTGTACACTTCTTCCCACAGCTCCATGCCGCCACCACGATGCAGCCACGCGTTCATTTCCTGAGCGTTAGGGCCGAACGGAAGTGCGCAGAAGAACTGTGCTGCAGGCACTTTGCCCTTCCAATAATAAGGGGCGCCGTGACCCATTTCGGCGGTACCACGGGATACTGCATCGAACACTTCAAGCGCCGGAACCAGCTCGCCCGCTGCGTAGACCTTGACCGTCAGGCGGCCATTGCTCATCTCGTTGACCAGCTTGGCGAAGTTCTCCGCGCCAACGCCCACGCCCGGGAAGTTCTTTGGCCAAGAGGTGACCATTTTCCAGTTGAATTTCTCGGTGCTTGCGGTGCCCTCGGGCTTGCTCGCGGTATCGGCTTCCTTGTTGCAACCGGCCAGTGCGGTCGCGGCCAGACCAACGCCTGCGGCGGCCAGAATTTGACGACGTTTCATGTGTCACTCCTTGTTTTTGTAATGCTGAATTTCGGAACCCCGAAATCAGGTAGTTCTAGCTATCATATGGCTATCCCTCGCTCAAGCGCCGTGACTACGTATGCGCACTACGTACGTAGTACTGCCGGTTGCGGCACGTTCACACAGCCGCCTAGAATCGCCGGCCGTGTGGCCATAACAATAAAGGATCTGCCATGTCGAACCATGCCCCTCCATTGCTCGGTCTCGCCAGAGTGATCGATGCGGTGAACGCCCGCTTCGGACAGGCCTGCGCCTGGCTGACCATGTTTCTTGTGCTAGGAACCGCCGTGGTCGTGGTGTTGCGCTACGGGTTCGGAATTGGCGCAACTGCCCTGCAGGAAGCAGTTCTTTACGCGCACGCACTGGTGTTCATGGGCGCCGCCGCCTGGGTACTGCAGCGCAACGGCCACGTTCGCGTCGACATCTTCTACCAGCGGCTCAGCCCTCGCCACCAGGCCTTCGTCGAAGTGATTGGAACCCTGCTTTTCCTTATACCCGTCTGCCTGTTTCTCGGCTGGGCGAGCTGGGATTACGTCAGCAATTCGTGGTCGACGCTGGAAGGGTCAAGCGAATCGGGCGGTCTCAAATTCGTATTCCTACAGAAGAGCATCATCCTCATTCTGGTTGCGTGCCTGCTGTTGCAAGGGGTTTCCGAGATCATCAAGGGGGCCTACACCATCGCTGGTCGCCTGCCTGCGCCGGAGGTGAAGCATGGCTGAGTTGATGGCGATACTGCTGTTCGTCAGCATCTGCGCAGCCTTGATGGCCGGCTACCCGGTAGCGTTCACGCTTGGTGGTGTTTCACTGCTGTTCGCCGGTCTCGGCATTGTCACTGGCACCTTCGATGGCGGGTACCTGAACGCCTTGCCGAACCGCCTGTTCGGCATCATGAACAACCAGACCATGCTCGCCGTGCCGCTGTTCGTGTTCATGGGGGTGATGCTGGAAAAAAGTCGGGTGGCCGAAGATCTGCTCGAATCCATGTCCCGCCTGTTCGGCACGCTACGCGGCGGTCTGGCCATTTCGGTATGTGTCGTGGGTGCGTTGCTCGCGGCCAGCACGGGAATCGTAGGCGCCACGGTCGTGACCATGGGCTTGCTGGCACTGCCTACCATGCTGCGCCGCGGGTATGACCCCGCCATTTCCACCGGAACGCTCGCTGCTACCGGCACCCTCGGTCAAATCATTCCGCCTTCCATCGTGCTGGTACTGCTGGGTGACGTGATGTCCAGCGCCTATCAGCAGGCGCAGCTGAAAATGGGCATCTTCTCGCCCAAGACCGTATCGGTCGGCGATCTTTTCGTCGGCGCATTGCTGCCCGGATTGCTGCTGGTCGGCTTGTACATCGTCTACATTGTGGCCGTTGCGATCCTGCAACCGAAAAAGCTGCCTGCCCTTCCGCAAGAAGAACTCGGTCCAATCGAGTGGGGCAAGCTGATCAATGCGCTGGTGCCACCGCTGCTTCTCATCAGCGCCGTGCTCGGTTCGATTCTCGCCGGTTATGCCACTCCTACCGAGGCCGCAGCGCTGGGCGCCCTGGGTGCAATGATCCTGGCCTTCTACAAGGGCAAGCTGAACTTCGGTCAGTTGCGAGAAGTGGCATACGGCACCACCGAAATCAGTGCCATGGTGTTCCTGATCCTGATTGGGGCGTCGCTTTTCTCGCTGGTCTTCCGCGGGTTTGGCGGCGAAGCGCTGATCGAGGACGTCTTCGCACAATTGCCAGGAGGCGTACTCGGAGCCTTCTTCTTGGTAATGGTGGTGATTTTCCTGCTGGGCTTCATCCTGGACTTCATCGAAATCACCTTCGTGGTGGTGCCCATCGTCGGCCCGGTTCTATTGGCCATGGGCCTGGACCCAGTGTGGCTCGGCGTAATGATTGCGCTCAACCTGCAAACCTCGTTCCTCACACCGCCCTTCGGATTCGCGTTGTTCTATCTGCGCGGCGTTACACCCAAGTCGGTACCTACCAGCACTATTTATAAAGGCGTATTGCCGTTCATTCTGATCCAGATCATGTTGCTGGTGATTGCCTACCAGTTCCCCGGACTGGTGACCTGGCTCCCAGAGCAGGTGTACGGCAAATAGACCCCAGCAGACGCCCGTTTCGACGGGCGTCTCGCTTTTCGGCAGAGCCTTTTACAGCGACCATGTCGGCAAACCTTCTTTCCTGCCAGCCAATGCCAACTGACCTGACCCGCCACGCCATGCTTGCCGAGCGCTTTCAACAGCTCGACTCCTTCCTGTTGAAGCACCAGGCGTTGTGGCGACCACGGCCCTTTACCCACCTCCAGCTCGACTGGGAATTGGCTCATCCCGAGCTGGCTCTTTGGCTGCGCAATCGCTCGCTTGACGATGCCGAGGCCGTGCATAACTGCCCCGAAACGCTCAGGGCGCCCGCCCCTTTTCCTGCACTGGCGGCACAGGCGAGTGAACTGGGGTTGGTGGATGAGCTCCCCCACGCGCTCACTGAAGCGCCCGACGCTCGCCATTCGGTCGACATTCCCGGCCGCAAATGGCAACAGATCCAGGCGTTCGACTCGGCCTTGACGTTTCAGGAATCTCCCCTGCACTGGCTTGACTGGTGTGCAGGCAAGGGCCATCTGGGCCGCCATCTCGTACGCCGCAGCGGCACCCTGACATGCCTTGAGTGGGACCCGGCACTGGTAGCGTCCGGCGCTCATCTGAGCCGACGCCTTGGCATAGATGCCGGGCACCGGCAACAGGACGTCATGAGTGACGAGGTGACTGAGCTACTCGGCCCGAACATCACGCCAGTAGCGCTGCATGCGTGCGGCGATCTGCACGCGCGATTGATAAAGCTAAGCATCGAGCGCCGCTGTGCACAGCTGGCTATCGCGCCCTGTTGCTACAACCGCATCCAGACCGAGCGCTATGTACCCCTGTCCAACACAGCTGCGGCCTCGGCCCTGAAATTATCCCGCGACGACCTCGGCCTGCCGTTGAGCGAAACGGTTACAGCTGGTGCACGTGAACGCCGCTTGCGAGACCAGTCGATGGCCTGGCGTCTCGGTTTTGATCTGCTTCAACGCGACTTGCGTGGAAAAGACGAATATCTACCCACACCCTCACTACCTGGCAGTTGGCTGAAAAAAACCTTCGAGGCCTACTGCCGTGACCTGGCAGCAAAGAAAGAACTACGCGAGCCGCCAGCTCGGGATTGGCACGCCCTTGAACGAGATGGCTGGCAGCGCCTTGCCGAGGTACGCAATCTGGAACTGGTGCGCGGCCTGTTCCGGCGGCCACTGGAGCTGTGGCTGTTGCTCGACCGCGCATTGTTGCTCGCCGAAAACGGTTATGCCATCCAGCTTGGCACCTTCTGTCCAGCCAGCCTGACCCCACGCAATCTGATGATCATTGCCGAGCTCGACGCCCCTCGCGCAACTACTTGAGAGAAGTCATGCAAACAACTGGCAACAAACAGTTTACTCGCCGCGAACTATGGCTATAATGGCGCCCATCTTTTAGCCGGTATAGCTCAGCTGGTAGAGCAACTGACTTGTAATCAGTAGGTCCCGAGTTCGACTCTTGGTGCCGGCACCATACGAAACACGAAGAAGGCTCACCGCAAGGTGGGCCTTTTTCGTTTCTGACTGTTGCTCCTGCAGTCTCGTAATGTCGTAGCCAGTAACGTGGTAATGATTTAGCAACGCAAACAAAAAAGCCCCGCATCAAACGATGCGGGGCTTTTCTGTTTGGGCTGAGTCCTGTCCTTTTTCGCCGCTCCAAGCAGCATTCCTAAACGCCGACCCTGACGCTTGCGAGATCCTTCGCGGCAGCCATACCACAACCCAAACGTCTCGGGCTGGGCGCCGTGCTAGGCGATCCATGACGCGGCGGGGCGGGTCAGGGAGCGGCCAGCATCGGCAGCATGGGTATGAACTGCCATGATGGCAAAAGTTCAACTTTTGCAATGAAAAGGCCACCACGGATTAAGCACCCAGCTTTCAGGTCACCTCCTCTTCACTTCAGATCGGCAGACTCACCGAGGCCGGCAGTTGAGCTAAGTGCTCATTGGTTTGATGGCCCGGCGGTTTTCTCCAGATAGAGGTTATTTAAGGCAAAACCTGCGCAACGCGCGGTCTAGACGCAAATAGCCAATAGCCATACGTGGCTCTTGGTAACCGTTTCGATACGTTTTAGATCGGATCTATCCGGAACATGAGGGACATCGCGCGGTCAGCTATGCGTCGCCACACTCCAGCGCAAAAAGATTAGGCAATTGACTGCCATTACGGAGCCAGCAGCCTTCAGGAGCCAGGCCACTTGATGACCGCGATCAAATCCCTCTTCGATAAACTCAAGCTTTACCTTTTCAACGCCTCCTGGATGATGGCCGAACGGCTGCTGAACATCGGCGTGGGATTTGTCACGGCTGTACTCCTTGCGCGGTATCTGGGACCCGAGCAATTCGGCATTCTTGCTTACGCCATTTCCATGACTGCCATTTTCGCTTCGGCAGGCCATATGGGCCTGGCAGGTCTGGTGGTCCGTGAGGTGGTCAAGAAACCGGACATGGTGTCGGAAACCCTTGGCACCACCTTTATGTTGAAGCTCTCCGGCATGGCCATTGGCTATGCGCTGATCCTCATCTACACGCTCGTGTTCGAGGAAATAGGCAGCACGGAATTCTGGATGCTGCTGATCGTGGCGTCCGCCATCTTTTTCCAGACCTTCGATGTGGTGGAGTATTGGTTCCAGTCGCAGGTCCAGGCCAAGTACCCGGCCATCGCAAAGTCGACCTCCCTTGTAATTGCGGCCGGCATCAAGGTGGCGCTGGTACTCAGCGGCGCAGGTGTTGTGGCTTTCGCGTTCGCCCACACGGCGCAGTTCATGCTCGCCGCGTTGATCCTGGCGCTGCTTTACAAAGGCACTACAGCGGTCTCGCTGACGACCTGGAAGGCCAGTTTCGCCAAGGCCAAGGAGCTGCTCAGCCAAGGCTGGATCATTTACCTCGGGTCTATATTCGCGGTCGTCTACATGAAGATCGATCAGGTCATGCTCAAGTGGATGATAGGTGCGGAGGAAGTGGGCGTTTATGCCGTCGCCGCGCAGCTGTCCGAAGCCTGGTACTTCCTGCCTACTGCAATCGTCGCATCGTTCTTTCCCAAGCTGATCAAGTTGCATGAGGCCGATCCGGCTCGCTTCAACCAGCGCTTCCAGCAGCTGTTCGATGTGCTCTTCATCCTCGCCATATTCGTGGCTGTACTGGTGTCACTCGTCGCCGGACCTCTGATTGCACTGCTATTCGGCAATGAATACCAGAACTCCGCCTCCATCCTCACCATCCATATCTGGGCGGGCGTGTTCATTTTCATGCGCGCGGCCTTCAGTCGCTGGATCCTGATCGAGGGTGCGCTGATGTTCTCGCTGATCACCCAGGGCCTCGGGGCATTGGCGAATATTGGCCTGAACATGCTGCTGATCCCGCGTTACGGCGGCGAGGGTGCAGCAATGGCGACCCTCATCTCGTATGCCATCGCCTCGTACGCCGCATTACTGGTGCACAAGAAGACCCGGCCGGTGTTTTACATGATGACCAAGTCGATCTTCAGTCCAGTCCGTTATGCAATCAACGCTGTAGGAGTCACCCGATGAGTTTGAAGTCCCTCGTTCGCATATTGCCGGAGCCGGTCAAAGACGTGCTCAAGGCCGCCCGGGACAATACTCGCCTGGGCATGGTCAGAATGTTCTCCAGCAACGGGTTTATGGCCTCGCTTTACTACTGCCTGATCAGCCGGGAATTCGATCGCGAGCACCGTGCGGTGCTGCTGGGCCGTCTGCAATTTGCCCGGCTGATGCAGAGCAAGGGCGAGAACGATGCCTTCTTGCGCCGCAACGTACACCGTCTGGAAAAGGGCTTGATCATGCGCCCGCGGCGCAGCACCTTTGCCGAGGATTACATCGGTCCGACCGTGCGCTGCTTTGCCGACGCGACCCATGCAGGCGTCGTGACAGGGCAGCAGCGCTGGGCGAACGACGTACTCACCGATTACTTCTCGGCAGTTCAAAGCACCCCGCGGATCGATTCGGCCCGACGTGAGTTTTCCGGCACCCAGCGCGCCGATGACCCAAACCGCTGCGTGCCCTACCCGCACAGCGACCTGCCTGAATGCCCGGTCAGCTACGAGCAGCTGATGGTGCTGTTCCGTCGCCGCCGCTCGGTGCGCTGGTATCAGGATAAACCCGTCAGCAACGAACTGATCGAACAGGCAGTGCGCGCCGCTACGCTCGCCCCTTCGGCGTGCAACCGCCAGCCGTTTCGCTTTTATGTCAGCAACGACGCTGCGAAGGCAGCCGACATCGCTCAGTGCGCCGGTGGGACCGGTGGCTTCCACGACAATCTGCCGTGCGTGATCGCGGTGGTGGGCGACCTCGGCGCCTATCCCGAAGCACGCGACCGGCACGTCATTTATATCGACGGGTCACTGGCAGCCATGCAGCTGATGCTGGCCTTCGAAAGCCTCGGGCTCTCCACCTGTCCGATCAACTGGCCGGACATCGAGGAGGCCGAGCGCCGCCTGGCGAAGAAACTGGAACTGGCCTACCACGAGCGCACAGTGATGCTGCTCGCGGTGGGCTACGCCGATCCAACGGGAGGGATACCGTTTTCGGACAAGAAAACCGAGCAAGACTTGATTGTTTTTAAGTGAGGTAAGCGATGATTATCGAGATCAGAAAGGCAGGATTCGTCAATAAAGGCGCCGAGCTGATGTTGCATGCAGCACTGCAGAAGCTGAAAACCCGGTATCCAGACGCTACCTTCGTCATGGCTCCAACCACCGAGAAATCCGATCACCCGTTCCGCAAGCTGGTGCAACTGGGCTTCTATCCCAAGGCTTCCCTGTGGCGCTACGGTATCCAGTGGGGCAACCTCGCCAATTTCGCACCACGGCCGCTGCGTGAAATGTACGGTGTGGTGCTCGATAAGGAAGTCGATGTGGTCATCGACGCGGCCGGCTTCGCCTACAGCGACCAATGGGGAGACGAGCCAAGCGTCGAGCTTGCGCAGTCGGCAAAGACCTGGAAGAAGAATGGCACCCGCGTGATCCTGTTGCCGCAGGCCCTGGGGCCGTTCACTACCGACAAGATCCAGGCGGCCATGAAGACCGTAGTGGAGAATGTCGACCTGGTCTTCCCGCGCGAGCGAGTGTCCTACGAGCATCTGACCGCATTGACCGGCGAGCAGGCGAAGATCAAGCAGGCGCCAGACTTTACCAACTTGATCAGCGGCGTGATTCCGGCTGATTTCGACGTCGAACAGAATCGCTTCTGTATCGTTCCCAATTGCCGGATGCTCGACAAGACAGATCAGCAGACGCGTGATGCCTACCTGCCCTTCCTGATCACCTGCACCCGCTACCTGCTGGAAAAAGGCGCCAAGCCATTCGTGCTGGTGCACGAAGGCAAAGGTGATCTGGCCCTCGCCGAGAAGCTTTCAGCGGCAGTCGGCGGCATTCCGATCGTTCGTGAGAGTGGTCCGCTGGAGATCAAAGGCATCCTCGGTGCCTGCAGTGGCACCCTGGGCAGCCGCTTCCACGGCCTGGTCAGCGCACTGTCTCAAGGTGTACCGGCGTTGGCCACGGGCTGGAGCCACAAGTACCAGATGCTGTTCGAGGATTACGGCTTCCCTGAAGGCTTGGTGCAGGTCACAGGCGATGAAGCAGAGATCAAGCGCAAGCTCGACCTGGTCACTGACGACAGCGCGAGGATCGCCGCGCTGATTCAGACTCGTACCGCCCAGCTCAAGGAGCAATCCGAGCAGATGTGGCAGCAGGTCTTCGAGGTGATCGATCAGTGCCAGCGTAGCCGCCCGTCAGCGGGCGCAGCCTGACGGTTCAGGCGTCACCGGAACGGGTGACGCTTTCTCTCCACGCTCCAAAGCGTCATACCCGCGTGCAGCGGTCGCGGCGCGGCAACCGAGCGCAAGCCGGATGGCTATTGAGCTGACTCCTGCGAAAAACCCTGGATCGCCTGTCCAGGGCAATATGACAGTGTCACCGATCACCCATTCAGGTGTTGCGAATAGACGTCTCTGTGTTCGCTACAACGATGCGGCGCCGCTTCGGGGCCGGCTCGATGTTAGCCCGCGGTAACCGTCTCGCTTTTATCTCGCAGCAGACCGGCCAACAGGCAGAGCCCGCCAAGCAGGTAGGCGGTGCCGCCGAATATCAGCATGATCACGCCACCCATCTGCTGGTCTTCGAGAGGGCTCAACCCAGCCAGTGCCGAACCGGTATGTTCGAAGAGCACTTTGCCGGACATTGCCAGCAATACACCGAGCAACGTCATGTGCATGGATGTCAGAAGCAGTCCGGCGATACCGGCAAGCGGGCGCTGATGCCGGACGCTGCCGAACGCTGCAAGCCAGACCAGCAAACCGACCACCAGATAGCTGGCCTGCTCCAGAACCTGAGCTGCCAGGGAAGTCCGTGCCGTATGGTGCAGCGCTGGAACGTGCCAAGCCCATACCACGAAGAGTTCGACCACCGAAGCCAGGATTGGTGAGAAGAGCACTGGGATACGGCTGGATACATCCATTCGACCACCCGCAATGCCGATGGCCAGCAACGGTGCCGCAACCGCGACGACCATCACATGCATCACCATGTGGCAAACGAAAAGCTGATCAGCCATCGCAGGCAGAGGCCCCAGCCATACCGCCGCCAGCGTGGCCAGGCCCAGCATCAATGACAGTGGGCGCCAGATCATTCGCAGCTCCGTCGAGGGTCCAGTTGGTGTGACCCGCAACCAGACCAAAAAGTTGGTGACGGAGATTGACCGCCGACAGCTGTGCACTTATCGACAACACGCAGGTGCTCGATAGCCAGCGCTCGATGGCTAACGAAGCGAGCTAGCGGCATCGGCAGCGTTCAGGGCCGAGCGGAACTCCCTAAACGCTCGCCAGATTCGGTCGTTTCAGGAGCGGTGGTTACACCGATGCGCCGTAGATACCAGATGTATGCCAGATGCGAGCAGCCCCAGCCCAGCAGCACGCCTGCAGCATTGGCCACCATGTCGCCCATCGATGCCTGACGATTGGGGAGCAGGCTCTGACCCAGCTCGATCAGCGTGGCGGCGCCAAGGCTCAACGCAATGCACCAGAATACGCGCCACTGCGGAAAGGCCAGCCGCAGGGTAAAGATCAGCGCGGCAAAGCCGAGCATGTGATGCAACTTGTCCTGTTGGTCGAAAACTTGAGGCACCGGCTCGGGGCGCAAGCCGCTGAACAGAATTACTGCCAGAACGACGAGGAACGGCAGTACACGCAAATAATTGATAGGCAAACGCAAAATCTCGCAGCGATGGAAAAGGAACGGATCGGCAGGGCCCGAACGGGCTGAGTATCAAGAAGCGCCGGTAATCAGCGGCCTAGGATATCGACCGCGACGCGTGCATACCGGAATCGTTTGCCCGGCTCGCACGCCTATGGAGGCCGTCTGGCAATGATAGTTCGCGCCCGCCTGTAACAAATTACTTAGGGATGGGTCGTTCCTCACATCTTGCCCGACACTTCGGCAGGGTAAACCGAAGCGCGATCATAGGGTCGGACCTGATAGGATCTGCCTAAAGCTGCCACAACAGGCCATTCGCCATCCGCTCCGCCTGCAACATGGGATACAACCTTGACGCACCCCACTTCGCCGCCAGGCAGTTTGCAGCGGCAACCCAACAGCGACTCACAGGCCACCCTGACGGTCGGCGGTGACTGGACGCTTGCGCACTACGCCGCCCTGCGCCGTGAAGTCGAGCGTACTCGTCGCCAAGTCACCGAATCCGACCAGGTCGATCTCGACGCCATCGGTGAGCTGGACACCGCGGGTGCCGGCCTGCTGGTAGAGCTGCTCGGGCCGAATCGAGTGGCACGTTTGAATGATTGGGCGCCGCATTTGCCAGCGGAGCGCCAGGCACTGCTGAAAACGGTCGCAGCAGCACTGGACAAGCCGGAAGCCGCACAGGCGCCCGAAACCAACGGGCTGGCCGATGTGCTGGCCCATGTCGGCCGCACCGTCTCTGGCGTCTGGAACCAGCAACGCACCCTGCTCGGTTTCATCGGGCTCACACTGCAGACGATGTTTGCAGTCATGTTCAACCCACGGCGCTGGCGCGTGACCTCTCTGGTTTCGCATATCGAAGCGACCGGACTAGACGCGATCCCCATCGTGGCCCTGCTGACCTTTCTGGTCGGCGCGGTGGTGGCATTCCTCGGCGCCACGGTGCTGGCCGATTTCGGCGCGACTATCTATACGGTCAATCTCGTTGCCTTCTCCTTTCTGCGCGAATTTGGCGTTTTGCTGGCGGCGATTCTGCTCGCCGGGCGCACCGCCAGCGCCTTCGCTGCACAGATCGGAGCGATGAAATCCAATGAAGAAATCGACGCCATCCGCACGCTCGGCCTGAGCCCCATCGAACTGTTGGTATTGCCGCGAGTACTGGCGATGCTGATTACGCTGCCGATCCTGACCTTCATCGGCATCCTCAGCGGCATCGTTGGCGGATTGGTGGTCTGCTCACTGGCGCTGGATATTTCGCCGGCGATGTTCTTCACCATCCTTCAACGCGACATACCGCTCAATCACTTTCTCGTCGGCATCGGCAAAGCGCCTGTATTTGCCTTTCTGATCGCGGTGATCGGCTGCCTGGAAGGCTTCAAAGCCAGCGGCAGCGCCCAGTCGGTAGGTGAGCACACCACTTCCAGCGTGGTGCAATCGATCTTCATGGTGATCCTGCTCGATGCGGTTGCAGCCTTGTTCTTCATGGAGATGGGATGGTGAGGACAGACGAACCCGTTATTCAGGTCAGCGGCCTGGTCAATCGCTTTGGCAAGCAGGCCGTGCACGTCAATCTGGACTTGGATATTCATCGCGGCGAAATCCTCGGTGTGGTGGGAGGCTCGGGCACCGGCAAGTCGGTTTTGCTGCGCAGCATCGTTGGGCTGCGCCGGCCCAATGCCGGCAGCGTGAAGGTGTTTGGCGAGAACCTGCTCAAGCTCTCTACCCAGCGCCGCTCGGAAGTGGAGCGGCGTTTTGGCGTACTGTTCCAGCGCGGCGCCCTGTTCACCTCGCTCAACCTGCAGGAGAATGTCGCGCTGCCGTTGATCGAACACGCCGGCCTCAAACGCGCCGATGCCGAGCACCTGGCGAGGCAGAAACTGGCACTGGCCGGGCTGCCACCGGAGGCGGCCTGCAAGTTTCCTGACGAGTTATCCGGCGGTATGGTCAAGCGTGCAGCCCTGGCTCGTGCACTGGCCCTGGACCCTGAAGTGCTGTTTCTCGACGAGCCCACTGCGGGCCTCGACCCGATCGGCGCGGCAGCCTTCGATCAGCTGATCCTGACCCTGCGCGATGCGCTGGGGTTCAGCGTATTTCTAGTCACCCACGACCTCGATACGCTCTACACCATCTGCGATCGCGTCGCCGTTCTGGCGCAGAAACGCGTGCTGGTGGTCGATACCCTTGAGAAGGTCGCGGCCACTGACGATGAATGGATTCGCGAATATTTTCACGGCCCTCGTGGCCGCGCTGCGCACGATGCCGCGCTTATGCTGGAGACACCCTGATAATGGAAACCCGTGCCCATCATGTATTGATCGGACTGTTTACCGTGGTAGCCGTTGGCTGCGCCCTGCTCTTCGCCCTGTGGCTGGGCAAGTCCAGCATGGATCGGGAATACAGCTACTACGACATCGGTTTCAGTCAGGCAGTAAGCGGACTGTCCAGCGGCAGCTCGGTGGAGTACAGCGGTATCAAGGTCGGTGATGTGACGGAGTTGTGGCTGGAGCCGGACGACCCGCGCAAAGTCCGGGCCCGCGTCCGCGTCTACGGTGGCACGCCGATCAAGACCGATACCCAGGCGCGCCTGGCACTGGCGAATATCACCGGCAGCATGGTCATCCAGCTACATGGCGGCACCCCGGAAGCCCCGCGGCTGGAGGGCGACCGCGATGAGCCACCATTGATCGTGGCCGATCCATCATCGCTCAGCGCGCTGTTGGAAAACGGCGAGGACCTGATGAGTAACATCAACAACCTGCTGCTGAGCGCCAATCAGATCTTTTCCGAAGAAAACACCTCCCGGCTGAGCCGCACCCTGGAGCACCTGGAACAGGCCACCAGCGTGCTTTCCGAGCAGCGTGGCGACCTAGCCCAGACGCTGCAGCAGTTCAATCAACTGAGCCAGCAGGCGAACACCGTAATGGGCGAGCTGTCGAGTCTGGCGCGCAATGCCAACGGCCTGCTGGACGACCAGGGTCGTAGCGTCCTGACCAGCGCAGCGCAGTCAATGAACACCTTGGACGAGGCCACTGCTCGACTGGACAAGCTGCTCGAGGAGAACGAAGGCGCGCTGAACAACGGCATGCAGGGTTTCAACGAACTTGGCCCGGCCATCAACGAGCTGCGCTCCACCCTTGGCGCACTGCGCCGCGTCACCCAACGCCTTGAAGACAACCCGAGTGGCTTCCTGCTCGGCCGCGACAAACTGCAGGAGTTCAACCCATGAGCCTTCGCCAATCCCTGTCCCGCCTCGCCCTGATGGGGCTGCTTTCGGCAGTTTCGGCGTGTTCGGTTCTCCCGGAGTCCGAGACCCTGCGGATCTTCCTGCTGCCTACCGCTCCCACGCCGCAGCAAAGTAGCGAGCCGACCCTCCAGCACGCGCTGCGCATCAATACGCCGCAAGCCAGCCGAATTCTTTCCAGCCAACGTATCGCAGTGGTGCCCCACGGCAACGAGATCAGCGCTTACGGCGGCGCGCGCTGGAGTGACGCCGCGCCAGCCCTGCTGCGCGATCGCCTGATCGAGGCGTTCCAGCGTGACGGCCGGATGCCCTCGGTCAGCAATGAGGATGTCAATCTCTATGCCGACCTGAGTCTGCACAGCGACCTGCGGGCTTTCCAGAGCGAGTATGTGGATGGCAAACCGGTAGTGCTGATCGTGCTCGATAGCCGCCTGGTCAACCGCAATAATCAGCACACTCTGGCCAACCGCCGCTTCGAAGTTCGCCAGCCCAGCGCCGGCGCCGACGTCGAGCAGGTGGTGGATGCGTTCGGCAAGGCCAGCGACCGACTCAGCGCCGAGGTGCTGGAGTGGACGCTGAGCCACGCACGTAAGCTGCCTGAATAAAACAACGGCGACTAATCGCACCGGTATTGATCCAGATACACATAAAGTGCGTGTTAGAGCGCCTAAGATGGCTCCGGACTACACAACAGCCGGAGCAGATTCATGAGTCAGCCACGCACTCGAACCGCTTTCAAGGCCCTGGGGATCGTCGCCGTGATCACCGTGATCGGCGTGCTGCTTTGGACCGAGCTGCGTCCTGGCGGCCTGGGCGATGGCTTTGCCAGCGGTAACGGCCGGATCGAAGCCACCGAGATCGATGTTGCGACCAAGAGCCCGGGCCGTGTGCTGGAAATCCTCGTGGACGAAGGTGATTTCGTCCAGCCCGGCCAGGTGCTCGCGCGCATGGACACCGAAGTGCTACAGGCGCAGCTCAACCAGGCGCGTGCGCAGGTTCGCCAGGGCGAGAATGCGATGCTCACCGCACAGGCCATGGTTGCTCAGCGTGAGAGCGAAAGAGCTACCGCCGAGGCCGTCGTTACCCAGCGCCGCGCCGAGCTGACCGCTACCCAGAAGCGCCATCAGCGCACCGAAACCCTGGTAGCACGCAATGCGATGGCCCGGCAGCAACTCGATGATGATCTGGCGGCGATGCAGAGCGCCCAGGCAGCACTGGCCGCCGCGCGCTCGCAGGTGATTTCCGCAGACGCAGGCATTGCCGCCGCCCGATCTCAGGTAATCGAAGCCCAATCGTCGGTCGAGGCGGCCCAGGCCGGTGTCGAGCGACTGCAGGCCGACATCCGCGACAGCGAGCTGAAAAGTGATCGCGTCGCACGCGTTCAATACCGTGTGGCGCAGGCAGGCGAGGTGCTAAGTGCTGGCGGCAAGCTGCTCAATCTGGTGGACCTCGCCGATGTCTACATGACTTTCTTTTTGCCTGAGCGGCAGGCGGGCCGCGTTGCCATTGGCTCCGAGGTTCGTATCGTGATCGACGCGGCGCCACAATATGTGATCCCCGCGAAGGTCAGCTTTGTCGCCAGCGTCGCTCAGTTCACTCCGAAAACGGTGGAGACCGAGAGCGAGCGCGAAAAGCTCATGTTCCGGGTCAAGGCCCGAATCGACCCCGAGCTGCTCAAGCGCCACATGGAGCAGGTCAAGACCGGTTTACCGGGCATGGCTTATCTGAAACTCGACCCTGACGCCGAGTGGCCCGCACATCTTCAGATCAATGTTTCGCCATGAAGGAGCTGCCAGAACCAGTGGTGCAGGTTGATGGAGTCAGCCTGCGCTACGGCAAGACACAAGCGCTGGACGACCTGACTCTAAGCCTTCCTGGTCAGTGCATGGTCGGCCTGATCGGGCCCGATGGAGTGGGTAAATCCAGCTTACTGGCTCTGATATCAGGAGCGCGCGAGCTGCAACAGGGTGGGATACGGGTGCTGGGCGGTGATATCGGCGATGCCGGTCATCGCCGCAAGGTGTGCCCACGCATCGCCTATATGCCGCAGGGGCTGGGCAAGAACCTGTATCCGACCCTGACGGTGGCGGAGAACCTCGAGTTCTTTGCTCGTTTGTTCGGCCAGGACGCCGAGGAGCGAAATTGGCGCATAGCCGAACTGACCCGCAGCACGGGCCTGGCATCCTTCGTCGAGCGGCCGGCCGGCAAGCTGTCCGGAGGCATGAAGCAGAAGCTTGGGCTGTGCTGCGCGCTGATCCACGATCCAGACCTGTTGATCCTCGACGAGCCCACCACCGGTGTTGATCCACTGTCCCGCGCGCAGTTCTGGGAGCTGATCGAGCGCATCCGTACCGAGCGGCCGCAGATGAGCGTGTTGGTGGCCACTGCCTACATGGACGAAGCCCAACGCTTCAATCATCTGGTGGCCATGGACGCCGGTAAAGTACTGGCTACTGGTAGCGCGGCGGAACTGCTGTCCCGCACTGGTAGTGACTCGCTGGAACAGGCGTTCATCCGCCTGCTGCCAGAACAAAAGCGTAGCCAGCACCACGAGCTGATCATTCCACCGCAGCAGCAAAGCGACAGCATCGCCATCGAGGCTCATGGCCTGACCATGCGTTTTGGTGATTTCGTGGCAGTGGACCAAGTCAATTTTCGCATCGCCCGCGGCGAAATCTTCGGTTTTCTCGGCTCCAATGGGTGCGGCAAGACCACCACGATGAAGATGCTTACCGGCCTCCTGCCTGCCAGCGACGGCCAGGCGCTGCTGTTCGGCAAGCCGGTGAACCCCCACGACATGCAGACCCGTCAGCGGGTCGGTTACATGTCGCAGGCGTTCTCGCTGTACAGCGAGCTGACGGTGCGCCAGAACCTCGATCTGCATGCTCGGCTATTCCATTTGCCAGCAGACCGTCGCGCGCCACGCGTGCACGAAATGCTTGAGCGCTTCAGCCTCACCGATGAGGCAGACAGCCTGCCCGGCAACCTGCCACTGGGTGTGCGTCAGCGGCTTTCGCTGGCGGTGGCGGTGATCCACAACCCGGAGATCCTCATTCTCGACGAGCCCACCTCGGGCGTTGACCCGGTGGCCCGCGACGGGTTCTGGGAGCTGCTGGTGCAGCTATCGCGCGAAGACGGCGTGACCATCTTCATTTCCACCCACTTCATGAACGAAGCGCTGCGCTGCGACCGAATTTCGCTCATGCACGCCGGACGGGTACTCGACAGCGATACGCCACAAGCCCTGATGGAGAAACGCGGGCTGCCTACGCTGGAGGCAACCTTCATTGCCTACCTCGAGGAGGCTGCCGCCGCAAAAAAAGCGCCGAACAAACCAGCAGAAGACACAGCTAAGAACCGACGGCCTGTGCAACCTGCGACCAATGTGCGGCAAGCACGGTTCAGCCTGCGTCGTTTATTCAGCTACACCCGCCGCGAGGCGATGGAGCTACGACGTGACCCGATTCGCGCCACTCTGGCGATGCTCGGCAGCGTGATCCTGATGTTCATCATGGGCTACGGCGTCAGCTTCGACGTCGAGAACCTGAGCTACGCGGTCCTTGACGGTGACCAGACCACCACCAGCCAGCACTACCTGCTCAACATAGCCGGCTCTCGCTACTTCGACGAGATGCCGCCCCTGTCCAGCCACGCCGACCTCGACGCCCGCTTGCGCAGCGGCGACATCAGCCTGGCGGTAGAGATACCCCCGGGCTTCGGTCGCGACCTCAAGCGTGGTGCGGTCCCGCAGGTCGCGTTCTGGATCGATGGCGCCATGCCCATGCGCGCCGACACCATCAAAGGTTATGTCCAGGGCATTCATCTGACCTACCTGCAGCAGCTGGCCCGCGAGGCAGGCGTAAGCGGACAGCTGTCACCCGCAGACGTGGCCATCCGCTATCGCTACAACCCCGACGTTCAAAGCCTCCCGGCAATGGCGCCGGCCATGATTCCGCTGCTGTTGATGATGATTCCGGCGATGCTCACCGCCCTTGGGGTGGTGCGTGAGAAGGAGCTGGGTTCGATCACCAATTTCTATGTCACCCCGACCACCCGCCTGGAGTTTCTGCTTGGCAAGCAGCTGCCATATATCGCCTTGGGCATGTTCAACTTCGCGACGCTGGCCCTGTTGGCGGTTTTCGTCTTCGGTATTCCGATCAAGGGCAGCATCCTCACGCTCTGCCTAGGGGCACTGCTCTACATCGCCTGCGCAACGGGGCTCGGTCTGTTGATGTCGTCGATTCTCAACAGCCAGATCGCGGCGATTTTCGGCACGACCATCGTCACCTTGCTACCGGCCATCCAGTTCAGTGGGCTGATCCATCCAACTTCGGCAATGGAAGGCTTCGGGGCCTTCATCGGCAAGCTCTATCCGACCACGCACTTCCTCATCATCAGTCGCGGGGTCTTTTCCAAGGCGCTGGGGTTTGCAGAGCTGTACCCCTATTTCATTCCCATGTTGCTGGCCATTCCGCTGTTGACCCTGCTCAGCATCGCCGGCTTGCGCAAGCAGGAGAAATGAGATGGGGAGCCTGAGCCGCAAACTAGGCAACATTTTCCAGCTCGGCCTGAAGGAGCTGCGCAGCCTTTATCGTGACCCCGCCATGCTCGTGCTCATCCTGTATTCGTTCACCCTGGCCATCTATCAAGGCGCGACCGCGGTTCCAGAAACCCCCCACCGCGCAAGCATCGCCGTCGTCGACGAAGATCGGTCGCAGGCGTCGCTGCGCATCATCAATGCGTTCCAGCTGCCTTATTTCATCGAACCCACCGCCATCAACCTGCAGCAGATGGACGGCGGAATGGACGCAGGCCTCTATACCTTCACCCTGAACATTCCGCCGCGCTTTCAGGAAGACCTGCTGGCGGGCCGCCAGCCGACCATCCAACTGAACGTCGATGCCACCCAGGTCAGCCAGGCGTTTACTGGCGCAGCCCACATCCAGCAGATCATTTCCAGCGAGACAGCCGAGTTCCTCAAGCGCTACCGCTCAGCAGATGCGCTCCCCGTCGAAGCCGTCGTGCGCATGGCCTTCAACCCCAATCTGAGTCGAGCCTGGTTCGGTGCGGTGAACGAGGTGATCAACCAGATCACCATG
Organism: Stutzerimonas zhaodongensis; assembly: GCF_003696365.1. Lineage (GTDB taxonomy): Bacteria > Pseudomonadota > Gammaproteobacteria > Pseudomonadales > Pseudomonadaceae > Stutzerimonas > Stutzerimonas zhaodongensis. The sequence goes on along the minus strand of NZ_RFFM01000001.1, from coordinate 136,217 downwards.
CTGGCAATCATCCTGACCGGGGCCGCCCTGATTCGGGAACGTGAGCACGGGACTATCGAGCACCTTCTGGTGATGCCAGTGACGCCGTTCGAGATCATGGTCGGAAAGGTCTGGGCTATGGGGCTGGTGGTGCTGTCGGCCGCTGCGTTAGCCCTGCGCTTTGTCGTTGAAGGTTGGCTCGACATACCCATCCAGGGTTCGCTGCTGCTGTTTACGGGTGGCGCCGCCCTGCACCTTTTCGCTGCCACCTCGATGGGGATCTTCTTCGGCACGGTGGCGCGTTCGATGCCGCAGCTGGGGCTGCTGGTCATCCTCACGCTTATACCGCTGCAGATCCTTTCCGGCGGTGTGACCCCGCGCGAGAGCATGCCGGAGCTGGTTCAGAACATCATGCTGGTGGCGCCTACCACGCACTTCGTCGAACTGGCTCAGGCCGTCCTGTTTCGTGGCGCTGGCGCCACGGTCGTGTGGCCGCAACTAGTGGCCTTGCTGGTAATCGGCACAGTATTTTTCCTTGGGGCGCTGTCTCGGCTGCGCCAATCATTGCGCTAGCAATCGCGAGAAGTGCCTGAGCGCCTCACCCTGGCGGATGGTCGACAGGGCCGGCAGCGCCAATCGCTTGGCAAGCGGCCTCTGCTTCGAGCTGACGATCAAACGCCGAGCGAATGGCGGCAATTCGCGCAACCATTCGCCGGCTGGCGATACGCACAGCCGGATCATCGCTGGCCATGAGTTCCAAGGAAAACGCTGTAAGCGCCTCGGTCAACTGAGCTACGCAATGCGAGGAGGTACTAAGCAGCTCAGCGAGTTGGGGATTTCGGCTAGGCATTCCATTGCTACCGGTGATAATGGCGAGGCGATACTACTCGATAGCACCGCGCTGATCTTGTGCCCTTCGTCAGAGATTTTAAGTCCTGCTAAACAAGTGAAACGCTCTAGGCCATTGTTTTGGCCACCGCAGCTGGACAAACTTCGCGGGTGCCTTAACACCTCACGCCAGCGTTGGGAATTTTTATATTTTCGGCGGGTCTATGCTGCCGACATGCCAAGAGCCTTCAGCTCTATTAGCGCGCCAAGGAAGCCCTATCATCATGCGCATTCTCGTAACCGGCGGAGCCGGATTCATCGGCTCTGCTCTGATCCGTCATCTTATCCAAGACACCGAGCACAACGTCCTCAACCTCGACAAGCTGACCTATGCCGGCAATCTCGAGTCGTTGGCCGAGGTCGAAAGCAGCGATCGCTATCAGTTTCTCCAGGCCGACATCGCTGACCGCGAGCGCGTGAGCGAAGCGCTGCTGGAGTTTCAGCCTGATGCCATCATGCATCTGGCCGCCGAATCCCATGTCGATCGCTCGATCGACGGGCCGGCCGAATTCATTCAGACCAACATCGTAGGCACCTACCAGCTGCTGGAAGCGACTCGCTCGTACTGGCAGTCGCTGCCGACCGAGCGCCGGGAGGCGTTCCGCTTCCACCATATTTCCACTGATGAGGTGTACGGCGATCTGCATGGTGTCGATGACCTGTTCACCGAAACCACGCCTTACGCGCCCAGCTCTCCCTACTCGGCGAGCAAAGCCTCATCGGATCATCTGGTCCGTGCCTGGCAGCGCACCTATGGCCTGCCGGTACTGATCACCAACTGCTCGAACAACTATGGGCCGTACCACTTCCCTGAGAAGCTGATCCCCCTGGTGATCCTGAACGCGCTGGATGGTAAACCGCTGCCCGTCTACGGCAACGGTACCCAGGTGCGGGACTGGCTGTTCGTAGAGGACCACGCGCGCGCGCTGTTCAAGGTGGTCAGCGAAGGCAAGGTCGGCGAGACCTATAACATCGGCGGGCACAACGAGCAGAAGAACATCGACGTAGTGCGCGGCATCTGCGCGTTGCTCGAAGAGCTGGCGCCGCAAAAGCCTGCTGGTGTAGAGCGCTTCGAGGACCTGATCACCTTCGTCAAGGACCGTCCAGGCCACGACCTGCGTTACGCCATCGACGCCAGCAAGATCGAGCGCGAACTCGGCTGGGTCCCGCAGGAAACCTTCGAGACCGGCCTGCGCAAGACCGTTCAGTGGTATCTAAACAATCTGGAGTGGTGCCGTCGCGTTCAGGACGGCAGCTATCAACGTGAGCGCCTAGGCGCGCTGGAGCAAAACGCATGAAAGGAATCATTCTTGCCGGGGGCTCCGGCACCCGCTTGCACCCCATCACCCTTGGCGTATCCAAGCAGCTTCTGCCGATCTACGACAAGCCGATGGCCTACTACCCGATCTCGGTGCTGATGCTGGCCGGGATTCGCGACATCCTGCTGATCTCCACGCCGCAGGATCTGCCGCAGTACAGGAACCTGCTTGGAGACGGCAGCCAGTTCGGCGTGAACTTCTCCTACGCCGAACAGCCGTCCCCGGACGGCCTGGCCCAGGCCTTCCTGATTGGCGAAGACTTCATCGGCGACGACTCGGTGTGCCTGATCCTCGGCGACAACATCTTTCATGGCCAGCATTTTTCAGAAATGCTCCAACGTGCCTCGGCGCAAGAGAAAGGCGCTACCGTCTTCGGCTACTGGGTCAAGGATCCGGAGCGCTTCGGCGTGATCGATTTCGACGAAACAGGCAAGGCACTGTCGATCGAAGAGAAACCGGCCAAGCCGAAATCCAGCTATGCCGTCACCGGTCTCTATTTCTACGACAACGATGTGATCGAGATTGCCAAGTCGATCAAGCCGTCGCCTCGTGGCGAGCTGGAAATCACTGACGTCAACAACGCTTACCTCAAGCGCGGCGACCTGAACGTCCAGCGCTTTGGCCGCGGCTTCGCCTGGCTCGATACCGGCACCCACGACAGCCTGCTCGAGGCCTCGCAGTACGTACAGACCATCGAGCACCGCCAGGGGCTTAAAGTCGCATGCCTGGAAGAGATCGCCTATCAGCACAAGTGGATCGACCGCGAGCAGTTGCTGCGCCGCGCTGAAGCTCTTGGCAAGACCGGCTACGGCCAGTACCTGTTCAAGTTGGCCGGTGAAGACGCATGAAAGTCATCGCGACCGATATCCCTGACGTGCTGATCATCGAGCCGAAGGTATTCGGCGATGAGCGCGGCTTTTTCTACGAAAGCTTCAACGCCGCGGCCTTCGAAGCCGCGACGGGGGTCAAGCGCAGCTTCGTACAGGACAATCACTCCAAATCCCAGCGCGGCGTGCTGCGCGGGCTGCACTATCAGATCCAGCAACCCCAGGGGAAGTTGGTGCGGGTGGTCGCCGGTGAAGTGTTCGACGTCGCCGTCGACCTTCGCCGCAGCTCGGCAACGTTCGGACGCTGGGTCGGCGTGCACCTGAGCGCGCAAAACCAGCGCCAGTTGTGGATTCCGGAAGGCTTCGCGCACGGTTTCGTGGTGCTTAGCGAGAGCGCCGAGTTCCTCTACAAGACCACCGATTACTATGCCCCGGAGCATGAGCGATCATTACTCTGGAATGATCCGCAGATCGGCATTGAATGGCCATTCGAAGAGCTACCGCAGCTGTCGCAGAAAGATATTGCAGGCAAGATCCTCAGTGAAGCGGAGCTGTTTGCATGAAAATCCTCATCACCGGCAGCACGGGGCAATTGTCTCGCGAGCTGCAACTAGCGCTTGCCGGTGAAGGGAAAGTGCTCGCGCTGGGACACAAGGTGCTGGATCTCGCCGAGCCGGGCCAGATTCGCCAGCAGGTCCGCCTGCTGCGCCCCGACCTGATCATCAATGCGGCCGCATATACGGCGGTCGACGTGGCGCAGGGTGAACGTGACCGGGCTTTCGCGGTGAACGCCATTGGCCCGGGCGTGCTGGCGGAAGAAGCGGCGTTACTCGGTGTGCCGCTGATTCACTATTCCACTGATTACGTATTCAACGGTCGCAAAGCCGAGCCTTACGGCGAGGATGACCAGCCCGCGCCATTGAGCGTGTACGGGGAGAGCAAGCTGGCCGGCGAGCAGGCGATACAGGCTGTCGGTGGCGAGCATCTGGTGCTGCGCACCAGCTGGGTCTACTCCACGCACGGCCATAACTTCCTGTTGACCATGCAGCGCCTGCTGCAGGAACGCGATTCGTTATCAGTGGTTGAGGATGAAATAGGCGCTCCAACCTGGGCCGGCACACTTGCAATGGTGACTGCCGACATGGTCCGCAAATGGCGCGGTGGCAACGGCGGCCCCAGTGGCTTGTATCACCTGACGGCCAGCGGCGAAACGTCATGGTACGGCTTTGCCAGTGCTATCGCCGAGCACCTGCAGCGTCAGGGTTTGTTGCGGGCCAAGATCGAGCCAATCCGGTCCGCCGATTACCCTACCGCTGCCCAGCGCCCCCTCAACTCGCGCCTCAGTTGTGCCCGCTTGCAGCGCGACTGGCAGGTCGAACTGCCTGCCTGGGAAGCCGCACTGAAACAATGTCTGGGCAATTCTGGCGATGTTCGGATGGATCGCAGCGCGTAATCACCCGAGCCTCCGTCTCGATCAAATGCCTTGCTGATCGAAGCCGAAAAACGCCGTGATCAAGCCGCGGCGAGATGCGATGAAGGTCGAACGTGCATAATGACGCCCGAATCACAGGCGCATCCGCATGACATCTCCCGAATCTCCACGGCGTCCTCGCTGGCGTAATCTCGCACTTCTCACGCTGATGCTGGCGCCGCTGCTATGGCCGCTGCAACAGCTGGCCGAACGTTATTACAGCAACGAGCTGGTCGAGCAGAACCGACAGACGCTTGATCTTTACGTGGCTAACCTTCTTGGTTCGCTGCGCCGTTATGAAGTGCTGCCACGCATCCTCGGTGATCTGCCGACCTTGCGCGCGGCGCTGCGCCAACCCGACAACGCTTCAGCCAAGGACCAGGCCAACCGTCTGCTGGATCAACTGCGCAAGGAAACCGGGGCCGACGTGATCTATCTGATGGCGCCGGATGGCAACACGCTGGCGGCTTCCAACTGGAACGAGGAAGACAGCTTTGTCAGCCGGAATTTCGCCTTCCGCCCCTACTTCCGTGAAGCCATGGCCGGCAATCTGGGCCGCTTTTTCGGCCTTGGAACCACGTCTGGCAAGCGCGGCTATTACTTCGGTGCCGCAGTTCGCGACGGCGACTCGGTGCTCGGCGTGCTGGTGGTCAAGGTCGACCTGGACCACACCGAGACGCTATGGGGCAACACGCCCGAGCAACTCATGGTGACTGACAACTTTGGGGTGGTGATCCTCACGTCGAGACCCGAATGGCGGTTTCGCGCAAGCCGGGCGCTGGACATCGAGGAGCGGGAGCAGATCGCTCAGGAGCGCCCTTACCCGACGATAAAACCGCAGGACCTGACGCTGGACATCAACGCCTGGTTGATCCAGAGCCGGGAACTCAAGGAGACCGGCTGGACGGTGCGCATCCTGGCGCCGATCAATCTCGTCGAGCGCCCTGTTCAGACGGTCGTCGCCATCGGCGCAGCTACCCTTGCCGCCCTTTTGCTGCTGCTGGGCTTGCTCATGCAGCGCCGTCGCCACTATCTGGAGCGAATCGCCCTGGATGCCAAGGCGAGGCAGCAGTTGGAGCGTCGCGTGCAGGAGCGGACCCAGGACCTCGAAGCGCTGAACAGCCGCCTCAAGCAAGAAGTACTCGAACGCGAGCAGGCACAGCAGGAACTGGTACGCGCCCAGGATGAGTTGCTGCAAGCGGGCAAGCTGTCGGCGTTGGGCACCATGTCGGCCAGCATCAGCCATGAGCTCAATCAGCCGCTGGGTGCGATTCGCAGTTACGCGGACAACGCAGGCGTCCTGCTCGACCAGCAGCGCAACGATGAGGCACGCGACAACCTCAGGCTGATCAGCGAGCTGACGGCACGTATGGCCTCGATCATCGCTCACCTGCGCGCATTCGCCCGGCGCGATCGTCATGCGCCGGAGCGGGTCGCCCTGCAACCGGCGCTGGACGACGCCCTGGCCCTGCTGGCCAAGCGCCGACAGGCAATGGGAGTCGAGCTGATTCGCGACCTTCCCGACGCGACGCTATGGGTGCAGGCAGGTGAAACGCGCTTACGGCAGATCCTCTCCAACCTCCTGGCCAACGCCCTCGACGCGCTCAACGAGCGCGCACCCACCAGGCGTATCTGGCTGCGCGCCGAACGCCAGGGCGACGGTGTGCTGCTGACCCTTCGCGACAATGGCCCGGGCTTTTCCCCCGCCGCGCTGGAGCGCGCCCGAGAGCCCTTCTTCACGACCAAGACCAGTGCTCAGGGGCTAGGCCTCGGTCTGGCCATTTGCGATACGCTGACGCGCGCACTTGGCGGCGAGCTGACGATAGCCAATCATCCCGACGGAGGTGCGCAACTCAGTCTCTACCTGCGATCTGCCGACCCCGGCATCGCCTTTCCGCGTGAGGACTAACATGACCAGCCAGATCGACCCGCAGTTTCAGGTAGTCCTGGTCGATGACGATCCGCACCTGCGCAAGGCGCTGAGCCAGACGCTTGATCTTGCCGGGCTCAAGGTCCTGAGTCTTGGCGATGCGCGCGGCCTGGCTGCGATGTTGCCGGTGGACTGGCCAGGCGTCGTTGTCAGCGACATTCGCATGCCCGGCCTGGATGGCCTGGAGTTGCAGCAACAGCTGCAGGCCCTCGACCGTGATCTTCCGGTCCTGCTGATTACTGGTCATGGCGATATCCAATTGGCAGTGCAGGCGATGCGGGCCGGCGCCTATGACTTCCTCGAAAAACCTTTTCCCAGCGAAGCGCTGCTCGACGGTGTGCGCCGAGCACTGGCGCTGCGGCAGCTGGTACTCGACAACCGCAGCCTTCGCCTGGCCCTGGCCGATCGCCAACAGCTGTCGACGCGCCTGCTTGGCCAGTCGCCCGCCATGCAGCGCCTGCGTGAGCAGATCGGTGCGCTTGCTGGAACCCACGCCGACGTGCTGATCCTCGGAGAAACCGGCGCAGGCAAGGAAGTGGTCGCGCGCGCGCTGCACGATCTATCCAGCCGACGTGGCGGACCATTCGTGGCGATCAACGCCGGCGCACTGGCCGAGTCGGTGGTCGAAAGCGAACTGTTCGGCCATGAGGCCGGAGCCTTTACCGGCGCGCAGAAGCGACGCATCGGCAAGTTTGAATTCGCTAACGGCGGCACCTTGTTTCTCGATGAGATCGAGAGCATGAGCCTGGATGTGCAGGTCAAACTACTGCGCATGCTGCAAGAGCGCGTGGTCGAGCGGCTTGGCGGCAACCAGTCTATTGCCCTGAACATCCGCGTGATTGCAGCTACCAAGGAAGATCTGCGTCATGCTGCTGACCAGGGGCGATTCCGTGCCGACCTCTACTATCGGCTGAACGTGGCACCACTGCGCATCCCGCCACTTCGCGAACGCAGTGAGGACTTGCTGTTCCTGTTCCAGCATTTCGCTGAAACCGCTGCCAATCGCCATGCCCTGCCAATTCGAGAATTGCGCCCTGAGCAGCGTGCCCAGCTGCTGCGCCATGCCTGGCCGGGGAACGTCCGGGAATTGCAGAACACCGCGGAGCGTTTTGCGTTGGGCCTGGAGCTGGGCCTCGATGACTCAGCATCCACCTCCGACGGTATGGCGGTCGCACCCGGGGGAGGCCTCAACGAACAGGTCGATGCTTACGAGCGCGCCCTGATCGCCGCCGAACTGGCGCGCCCGCATGGCTCGTTGCGCAGTGTCGCAGAAGCCCTCGGTCTGCCACGCAAAACCCTGCATGACAAATTGCGCAAGCACGGCTTGATGTTCAGTGATGCTGGCGGAAGCTCGCCGGATGAAAGCGAATAGCTGGCGGATTTCCGCCACGAAAATGAGGCCTGGTTCTCACTTTTTGCCGCTGCGGCTTTTAGCCACATCACTGCAACAATCCTCGGGCTAGCTAACTCGCGCGTAGCAGGCCAATTGGCGTCTACGTAAAACCGCAGGCTAGACGCTCCCGCTGAGAAATATTCGGCAGCATTCTGCCATTACACCGGTAAACTCCCGCGCAACGGAAGCAGGTCTGTGCGTGATGGCACAGCACTTGCTCCCGCTAACCCCATGAGTTGGCAGGATGGATCAACAGCTGGCGTCGCGACTTTTCTTCGATGACGCCTAGACTTGTTCTGCTGGCTACAGCCGAGCGACTGCTCAGATGCAGTGGCTCAATTCACAACAAGAGGAAAACAACAATGTTCAAACTGACCGCCACGGCGCTTGCCTGCGCTCTGTCCCTGGGTATCGCAGGCTTGGCCCAGGCTGCCGATCCAATCCTGATCAAGTTCTCCCACGTGGTTGCTGACAACACGCCGAAAGGCCAAGGCGCCAACCTGTTCAAGAAGCTGGTGGAAGAGCGTCTCGCTGGCAAGGTCCAAGTTCAGGTCTACCCGAACTCCTCCCTGTTTGGCGACGGCAAGGAAATGGAAGCGCTGCTGCTGGGCGATGTGCAGCTGATCGCACCTTCGCTGGCCAAGTTCGAGCACTACTCCAAGGGCGTACAGGTATTCGACCTGCCGTTCCTGTTTGACGATATCGCGGCAGTTGACCGCTTCCAGCAGAGCGAAGCCGGCCAGAGCCTGCTGAGCTCGATGGAAGACAAGAACATCACCGGCCTGGGCTACTGGCACAACGGTATGAAGCAACTGTCCGCCAACAAGGAACTGCGTGAGCCGAAAGACGCACGCGGTCTGAAGTTCCGCGTACAGGCATCGGCCGTACTGGACGAGCAGTTCAAGGCACTGCGTGCCAACCCGCGCAAGATGAGCTTCGCCGAGGTCTACCAAGGCCTGCAGACCGGCGTAGTCAACGGTGCCGAGAATCCCTACTCGAACATCTACTCGCAGAAGATGCACGAAGTGCAGAAGCACATCACCGAGTCCGACCACGGTCTGCTCGACTACATGCTGATCACCAACACCAAGTTCTGGAAAGGCCTGCCTGACGACGTTCGTGGCGAGCTGGAAAAGATCGTGGATGAGGTCACTGTCGAGGTGAACAAGCAGGCCGACGAGCTGAACCAGAAGGCCAAAGCTGACATCCTGGCAGCTGGCACCACTGAAATTCTTGTACTGACGCCGGAAGAGCGTGCCAAGTGGCGCGAAGCCATGAAGCCGGTCTGGCAGAAGTTCGAGAGCGAAATCGGTGCTGACCTGATCAAGGCTGCTGAAGCGTCCAACGCTCAGTAAGTACTGACGGGAAGTGAGCGGGCTTTGCCCGCTCACTTCTTTCAGGCAAAGGCAGTACCGACAGCGCAGCGAAAAACAAAACGACCTCGCGAACCAGGGTAGCCGAACAGGCACCTTTCGCCTTGTCCAGAACAAGCCTTTTCACTGCTCTGTCATCCGGTTACCAGACCGGTTCATGGCGCACGCTCCGTACGCCCATCGAAACAATCCAATCCATCGGGAGATGTCATCCATGAACGCCCTCTGGCGCGTCTGGGACCATTTCGAGGAAGGCTTTATCGCCTTTCTACTGGCCGCCATGACGCTCGTAACCTTCGTCTATGTGGTTCTGAACAACCTCTACACCGTTTTCTACAGCCTGGCGGACAGCTTTCCAGCGGCTGAAGAGTTTTTCTTCTCCGTGGGTGATGCCGTCATCGGCATGGCTCAGTCAATGACCTGGAGCACTGCGCTGACCAAGGCGCTGTTTGCCTGGCTGATTTTCTCGGGCCTAGCGTATGGCGTACGTACAGCTGGCCATATCGGTGTCGATGCGCTGGTCAAGCTGGCGCCAAGACACATCCAACGCGTCATCGGCATCATCGCCTGCCTCTTCTGCCTTGGGTACTCGGCGCTGTTGACCGTTGCCAGCTTCGAATGGATCCAGGCGCTGCTCACCGCCAACATCGGTGCTGAAGACCTCGGTCACTTCGGCGTCAAGCAATGGCACATCGGCATGATCGTACCGATCGGCTTTGCCATGGTGTTCATTCGTTTCGCAGAGATTTTCGTGCGCATCCTGCGCAACGAGCAGGCCGGACTTGGACTGGCTGACGAAGCCGCCGAAGCCGCCAAGCTCGGTGATGAGGAGCCGAAGTAATGACTATCCTGTTCCTCTTCCTGGCGCTTTTCGCGCTGATGTTCATCGGCGTGCCGGTGGCCATTTCGCTTGGTCTTGCCGGATCTCTGACGATCTTCTTCTTCAGTCCCGACTCGGTTCGCTCGCTGGCGATCAAGCTGTTCGAGACCTCCGAGCACTACACGCTGCTGGCGATCCCCTTCTTCCTGCTCGCTGGCGCCTTCATGACTACCGGCGGCGTGGCCAAGCGTCTGATCGACTTTGCCAACGCTACGGTAGGTCACATCCGTGGCGGCCTCGCGATCGGCGCGGTCATGGCGTGCATGCTGTTCGCCGCCCTCTCCGGCTCTTCACCGGCTACCGTGGCGGCCGTTGGCTCCATCGCCATTGCCGGCATGGTCCGCTCCGGTTACCCGCAGGCCTTTGGCGCAGGTATCGTCTGTAATGCCGGTACTCTGGGCATTCTGATACCGCCTTCCATCGTCATGGTGGTCTACGCCGCCGCCACCGAAACATCGGTCGGCAAGCTGTTCATGGCCGGTGTTGTGCCGGGCTTGATGCTGGGCGTTGGCTTGATGGTGGCGATCTATATCGTCGCGGTGAAAAAGAACCTCCCGGCGATGCCGCGCGCGAGCTTCCGCGAGTGGCTGTCCTCGGCCCGTAAGGCGCTGTGGGGCCTGCTACTGATGGTGATCATCCTGGGCGGCATCTACTCGGGCATGTTCACACCCACCGAGGCAGCAGCCGTAGCGGCGGTGTATTCGGCATTCATCGCGCTGTTCGTCTACAAGGACATCACGATTCGCGACTGCCCGAAGGTGCTCTTGGAGTCGGGCAAGCTGACCATCATGCTGATGTTCATCATTGCCAACGCCATGCTCTTCGCCCATGTGCTGACGACCGAACAGATCCCTCAGCAGATTACGGCCATGGTGCTCGAAGCCGGACTACAGCCCTGGATGTTCTTGCTGGTGGTCAACATCGTGCTGCTGGTAGCCGGTGCCTTCATGGAGCCGTCAGCCATCATCCTGATCCTGGCGCCGATTCTGTTCCCGATCGCGGTGCAGCTGGGTATCGATCCAATTCACCTGGGCATCATCATGGTGGTGAACATGGAGATCGGACTGATCACACCGCCGGTGGGGCTAAACCTGTTCGTCGCTTCAGCTGTGACCAAGATGCCGGTGACCGACGTGATCCGCGCGGTCATGCCGTGGTTGGCGCTGATGCTGGTGTTCCTGGCGCTGATCACCTATGTGCCGATGATTTCCCTCGGGTTGCCGAATCTGTTGGGCATGTAACGGCACCGAGTATTCGCTTCCCTTTTAGCCCGGCCATCGTGCCGGGCTTTTTTATGCGCTCAATTCAAAGCGCCAGGACATCGGCAGGACGTCGGCGGAACCAGCCCGTCAGAGATAGCCGTTCGGTCCGGGTGACCAATACCTCATGGGGGAAATCACCGGACAGAAATACCAGTAGATCACCCGACAGCGGCGGGACATCCAGATTCGATCCATCGGCGAAGTGCATTCGCAGTTCCCCACCATCTGCCGGCTGCCAGTCAGGATTCAGATACAGCACCGCGCTAACGCAGCGGCTGTCGTCATCCCGGAAACGATCCAGATGCGTCTGATAGAAGGCGCCCGGTGGATAGAAGGCGAAGTGGCATTCGAATTCTTCCAAGCCAAGAAACAGCTCGCGGTTGAGCGTCCGTCTCAGCTCGTCCATCAGCGCCAGATAGGCGTCGCAGACCTCTGCCTGCCCCGCTTCCAGCCAGTGGATATGGTCGCCGCGAATGCCTTCGCGCACCGCCTGCTCCTCGCCACGACCTACGCTGGCTGGCGCCAACGTACCCTCGGCATGGCGTCTGCGGCACTCGTCGGCCAGCTTATGGGTCACATCACTGGGAAGGAAGGAACTCTGCAACGACCAGCCGCGCGCGGCGAGGTCATCGACGATGGTAGAGAACGGCAAGGAAAAGTGACTCCGATGGGTCAATGACAGCTCCTCGCGGCCTCGGTGGGCCCGCGCGGACACACGGCTGAGTCTAGCAGTAGCGATAGCGCTCCTCGACAAGCCCAGGTCGTGGCGCTGAAAATAAACCGCCCGCCACAGAGGAGCTTCCATGCGCGCCCTTATTGCTTGTGTATTACTCGCTTTCAGCCTGAACACCTGGGCCGACAGCTACGATGAACTTTACGAGGCAGCTGGCTGGAGCGAACAACGCGCCAACTTTTCCGATGCCCTGACCGCCGCCCAACAGCGTTACAAGAGCAGCCTGCCACCGGCGGTTTTCCAGGCCCTGGTCACCAACAGCAACCGCCGCTTCGCGGTCGACGCCATCGACCGGCGCGCCAAGCAGGCATTTCGGAAGAACCTGTCTGATCCCAAACCAGCACTGGCGTTCTTCCAGTCGACACTGGGCCACAAGGTCGTAGCTGCTGAGACCCTGGCAGGTCGCCGTGAACAACTGGCGCGCTACGAAAACGGGCTGCCACGCGTGGAGGCTGGGAGTAATCGCCAATTGCTGATCCGCCATCTGGCGCAGGCCATTCCTGCCTCCGAAGCGGGTGCGGAGGTCAGCCTGGCACTGGCGGGCGTCGCGGCCGACAGCCTCAGCCAGATGATTCCCGGACTACTCGGCGGCGGTCAGGCGCAGGGGATGCTGGATAGCCAGCGGGAGCGCCTGCAGCAGCAGGTGGAGAGCGATCTCGACAACACCCTCTTGTTCATCTATCGCGACTTGTCCGACGCTGAGCTCGAAGAGTTCGTCGAATTCGCTCAATCGAAAGCCGGCAAGGACTATTACCAGGCGGCACTGCAAGCGCTACGCGCCGGCCTTGCGGCTGATGCGCGCGAAAGCGGGACGCAGGCTCAGTATCGTTCAGGCGCGTCGTGGGCTAGCTGAGCCGCTCTCGGAGAAAGTCCAGATATTCGCGGCGTATCGACTCCCGCTCGTTGACCAGATGATGGCGCGCCTCGGGGAGCCGGAGTATTTCGGGCGCCGCGAACTTACGTTGAAGGACTGGCAGATTGTGTTGCCAGTCGACGGTCATGTCCGACTCGCCCTGCACGATCAGTGGGCTATGGGTAGTGGCTGCGGCGCCTTCGACTCTCGGGATCCACCGTGCCAGCGCGCCAACCCAGGCAGTCGGAAGGATGTCCGGCTGCAGCGGATCATTGGACTGGATGAAAGAGAGAAATTCCGGGTCTCCGGAATTCTCGCTGAAGGTCCTGGGAATCTGGGTTACGAAGCGGCGCATCACTTCATAGCTCAAGCGTGACCAGCCCCAGGCGCGCGGCCGAACCAAGGGTGCCAGCAGAACGCTGCGCCCAAGCGCCGGATGCTCGGGCTGATTGAGCAGATAATCCAGCACGATGGCCGCCCCGGTGCTCTGACCCAACAAGTGCCACGGCTGGGGCAACCCCAGCGTCGCAGCCTCTTGCAAAAGACCCTTTAGCACGGCTTGGTACTCATCGAACTCATTGATACTCGCGCGCGGGCCGCTGGACAGGCCATGGCCCGGCAGATCGCAGGCGAGCACTGCGAAGCCCATCTGCAGCCCCCAGTCCACCACGTGCCGGTAGAGCCCCATGTGGTCGTAGTAACCATGCAGGATCAGCAGCGTAGCAACGGGCTGATCCGGCAGCCATGCCTGTGCAACCACCTCATACCCATCCACAGTGAATCGCCCCAAGCGCCGATTCACATGGCGATGCTGAGGTAGATCCAGTCCGTAGTAAGCCTGATAGAAGCGCGCATCCTCAGTGAGGTCGCAGGCATGGATGAAGGGGCTTAGCTGCTCTCGCAGGGTGTCAGGGTGTATTCGCGAAGGCATGAGGGGTTTTTCTGACTTGGTTGGCTTGGGATATACAGCTCTGAGCCGCTACGTGGCAAGCTGGCGCATCTATTGAAGATGCCCACCATGCCCGTACGCAGAAAATATCTGATCGCAGCACTCATCGCATTAATCTGGGGCGGCGCGATGCTGACCGCTTTCTGGTGGTTCGAAGCGCGCTACCTGCGCACCTTCGATGGCGAACGTGCCGAGATCTTCTCAGGCGACAACCTGGCCCTGCCCAGCGCATTGAGCGGGCCTGGGCCGGTTCGCCTGGTGCACTTCTGGGACCCCGCGTGCCCGTGCAACGCAGGCAATCAACAACACCTGGCAGAGCTGCTGAAGCGCTTCGGCAATCGAGGTGTCAGTTTTTACGCGCTGCAAAAGCCTGGAACCCGCGGACAGCTACCAAATCAGCTGTCCGGCTTGCAGGCACTGGAAGCCCTGCCCGGCGCTACCTCTCTGCCAGCCAGCCCGGCGGTGGGTATCTGGGATTCGAGCGGTCGGTTGGTCTATATCGGCCCATACAGCGAAGGCGCTGTGTGCAACTCCAGCAACAGCTTCATCGAACCGATTCTTGAAGCCGTGGTGGCTGGCCGACAGGTCAACGCCACGCACTCGCTGGCGGTGGGGTGCTTCTGCGACTGGGCCGAGCCTACCCCGGCGGAGGGCTGAACGGGCGGCGAGCGCCGCCCGGGGTGCATTAGCTGTGCGCTGAAGGTGGAGTCGCCACTGTTTTCTCTACCGCAGGAGCCCAGCTCTGGTTGGTGTCATCCATGGCCTGGCGCATCGCCCTGACGCGGCGTTTTTCGGCACGACGGCTGATGTACCAGGCGATAAAGGTCGCCAGCGATACCACCAGCAGAATCAGGCTCGCCACCGCATTGATCTCCGGTTTCACACCCAGCCTGACGGCAGAAAAGATCTCCATAGGCAGCGTGGTCGAACCTGGACCTGAGACAAAGCTGGCCAGTACCAGATCATCCAGCGACAGCGCGAAGGAAAGCATGCCGCCTGCAGCCAGCGACGGAGCGATCATCGGCATGGTGATCAGGAAAAACACCTTCCACGGCCTTGCGCCAAGGTCCATCGCCGCTTCCTCGATAGACTGGTCGAGTTCACGCAGGCGCGCCATCACCACCACCGCGACGTAAGCCGAGCAGAAGGTAGTGTGAGCGATCCAGATGGTCGTGATACCCCGCTGCGCCGGCCAACCGATGAGCTGCGCCATGGCGACGAACAGCAGCAACAGCGACAAACCGGTGATGACTTCGGGCATGACCAGTGGCGCCGTTACTAGCCCACCGAACAGGGTACGCCCGCGGAAGTTCGGTATCCGTGTCAGCACGAACGCCGCCATGGTGCCCAGCGCAACGGCGGATACCGCCGTGTAGAGGGCAATCTCCAGGGAGCGCATCACCGCACCCATCAGCTGACTGTTATCCAACAGGCCGGCGTACCACTTCAGCGACCAGCCGCCCCACACCGTCACCAGCCGCGAGGCGTTGAACGAGTAGATAACCAGCAACACCATGGGTAGGTAGATGAACAGCAACCCAAACACCAGGATTACATTGGAGAAACTGTAGCGCTTCATAGCTTGCCCTCCAGTTCCTTGGTTTGGTTACGGTTGAACAAGATGATGGGTATCAACAGGATGACCAGCATCACAACCGCCAGTGCGGAGGCTACAGGCCAGTCGCGATTATTGAAGAACTCCTGCCAGAGCACCTTGCCAATCATCAGCGTTTCCGGCCCGCCGAGCAGCTCGGGAATCACGAACTCGCCTACCACCGGGATGAACACCAGCATGCAGCCGGCGATGATGCCGTTCTTCGACAGTGGCACGGTAATCTTCCAGAACGCGCTGAGGTTGCTGGCGCCAAGATCGGACGCCGCCTCGAGGAGGCTCAGATCGTGTTTCACCAGGTTGGCGTAGAGCGGCAGGATCATGAATGGCAGATAGGAATAGACCACGCCGATGTAGACCGCCAGATCAGTGTTGAGAATCTGCAATGGCGAGTCGATCAATCCCAGGCCCTGCAATAGCCCGTTGAGAATGCCGTTGCTGCTGAGAATGCCCATCCAGGCATAAACGCGGATCAGGATCGCCGTCCAGGTCGGCATCATGATCAACAGCAGGAGCACCGTTTGCAGATCCTTGCGCGCCCGTGCAATGGCATACGCCATGGGATAGCCAACAAGCAGGCACATGATTGTGCTGAAGAAGGCGATCTTCAACGAGCCGGCGTAGGCGGCCCAATACAGATCATCTTCGCTGAGGAAGATGTAGTTCCCGAGATTGATCAGCACCTGCAACTGCTGGTCCGCGTAGGCGAAGATGTCCGTGTAGGGCGGAATCGCCACATCGGCTTCGGAGAAGCTGATCTTCAGCACGATGGCGAATGGCAGCAGGAAGAACAGCATCAGCCATATGAAGGGCACGCCGATGACCAGTCGACGGCCGGTATTCAAGGGCGAGCGCCTCATGCCTGCAGCACCACGCCGCTGTCGTCCCACCAGTAGACGTAAACCTCCTCTTCCCACGTTGGCAGTTTCACATGACGTTCCGCGTTAGCCATGAAGGCCTGGAGCACACCACCGGAGGGGAGTTTGATGTAGTACACCGAATGCCCGCCGAGGTAAGCGATGTCGTGTACTACGCCTTTGGCCCAGTTGTAGCCGGGCCGCTCGAGTTCCGGCAGCTGGGTGCCGATCAGCAGCTTTTCCGGGCGAATGGCATAGGTAATCTGCTTGTCCTGCGCGCGGGTGCTGATGCCATGACCTACGTAGATCGGGTTCTCCAGGCCAGGCGAGGCGATGACGGCATGGTCACCCATATCTTCAATCAGCTCACCGTCGAACAGGTTGACGTTGCCGATGAACTCGCAAACCAGTCGGCTCGCCGGCGTCTCGTAAATATCCATAGGGCTGCCGACCTGGGCAATCCAGCCCAGATGCATGATTGCGATGCGTTCGGCCATGGTCATGGCCTCTTCCTGGTCATGGGTCACCATCACGCAGGTCACACCGACGCGCTCGATGATCTGCACCAGCTCCAGCTGCATCTGCGAGCGCAACTTCTTGTCCAGCGCGCCCATGGGCTCGTCGAGCAACAGCAGCTTCGGCCGCTTGGCCAGCGACCGCGCCAGGGCCACACGCTGACGCTGGCCGCCGGAGAGCTGGT
Organism: Stutzerimonas zhaodongensis; assembly: GCF_003696365.1. Lineage (GTDB taxonomy): Bacteria > Pseudomonadota > Gammaproteobacteria > Pseudomonadales > Pseudomonadaceae > Stutzerimonas > Stutzerimonas zhaodongensis. Next base: position 119,191 of record NZ_RFFM01000001.1, on the reverse strand, counting down.
GAGGCTTGCGCTTGGCGTACTGGCTCATCTGCACCAGGCCGAGCATCTCGTTCACACGTGCCTGTACTTCATCCTTAGGCAGGCCGTCCTGCTTGAGGCCGAAGGCGATGTTCTGCTCCACGGTCATGTGCGGGAACAGCGCGTATGACTGGAACATCATGTTGATCGGCCGCTCGTAGGGCGGCATATCGGTGATGTCCTGCCCATCGAGAAAGATACGCCCCTCGGTAGGCCGCTCGAACCCAGCCAGCATACGCAGCAAGGTCGATTTGCCAGAGCCGGAGCCCCCCAGCAGCGCGAAGATCTCGCCCTGGTGGATGCTCAGCGAAACATCATCGACCGCCACCGTTTCGTCGAACTTCTTGGTGACGCGGTCGATCTTCAGCAGCACCTGCTTGCTTTGGCTCTCACCGGTGAGGGCCTTTTTGTAGGCGCTGGAGGCAACGGCCATGCGCGAACTCCCGATTCAAATAAAGGACCCGGACGATGCCGGGGAACGTCAGCGATAGAAGGGACGAGGCGGCATGCAACGACGCCCACCTCATCCGATGAAGCTATTGACCCGACTTGATTTTGGTCCAGCTGCGGGTCATCAGGCGCATGATCTTTTGCGGCAACTCTGCCGACACATACAAACGATCCAGCACGGCCTGAGGCGGATAGATAGAAGGATCATTACGCACCTCTTGATCCATCAACGTGTCGGCCTTGGTGTTGGGGTTTGCATACCCGACATAGTCACTGACCGAGGCGATTACCTGCGGTTCGAGCAGATAGTTGATGAAGGCATGCGCCTCATCGACATTTTGCGAATCGGTCGGGATGGCCAGCATATCGAACCAGAGGTTGCCGCCTTCCTTTGGAATCGAATACGCGATCTCGACGCCCTTCCCAGCCTCGTCGGCGCGCGCAGCGGCCTGGAACACGTCACCGGAGAACCCGGCGGCTATGCAGATATTGCCGTTGGCAAGGTCAGAGACATATTTGGACGAATGGAAATAACGCACATAAGGGCGTATTTCCAGCAGCTTCGCCTCGGCTTTGGCGTAGTCGTCGGGGTCGGTGCTATTAGGGTCCAGGCCAAGGTAATTGAGCGCGGCCGGAATCATTTCGTCAGCCGAGTCGAGGAAGGCAATGCCGCATCCGGCAAGCTTCTTGGCGTTTTCAGGTTCGAACAGCACAGCCCACGAATCGACCTTCTCGATCCCCAGCGCAGCGGTTACCTGCTCGACGTTGTAGCCGATGCCATTGGTGCCCCAGAGGTACGGAGCGGCATAAACGTTGCCCGGATCGTTCTTCTCCAGCTGCTTGAGCAATGCCGGATCCAGATTTTCCCAGTTGGGCAGCTTGCTCTTGTCCAGCTTCTGGAACGCACCGGCGCGGATCTGCTTACCGAGGAAATGATTGGAGGGTACTACCACGTCGTAGCCGGTGCGGCCCGCGAGCAGTTTGCCTTCAAGGGTTTCGTTCGAGTCGAACACGTCGTAGACAGGCTTGATGCCGGTTTCTTTCTGAAACTCTTCCAACGTGGTTTCGCCGATGTAATCGGACCAGTTGTAGATGTGCACCGTGGCAGCCTGAGCGGATGCAGCGCCGCCAACCGCAGCGGCGACGAGAAGCGACTTCAATGTCGAAGGCATGGGAGTGTCCTCTTTGTGCAGGCCGCTCGATCAGCGGGCGAAAGGCGGGCTGTTTATTGGAAAAACCTCTAAAAATCAACTGGCACAATGCAACGAACGGTACGGTCACTGTCCGAGAGGGCCACTACAGACGGATCGCATGTCATCAACTCATGCCCGCACACGGCGCCCTCACGGCCGTGCAAGCCGGCACGAGCAGGCCCCGTAGCGGGACTGTCGAGCCGGCCTGGCACGATCAACGGCCGGATTTGATCTTGGTCCAGCTGCGAGTCATGGTCCGCTGGGTCTTGGAGTCCAGGTCCGGGAAGGTGTAGAGCTTCTGCAGCACCGCCTGGCTCGGGTAGATGCCCGGGTCGGTACGGATCGCTTCATCCACCAGCGGCGTTGCGGCCGCGTTGCCGTTGGGGAACTGCACATAGTCGGTGATGGCAGCCATCACGTCCGGCTTCATCAGATAGTTGAGGAACACGTGGGCGTTCTCGACGTTCTTCGCATCGGCTGGCACCGCCAGCATGTCGAAGAAGGTACCCGCACCTTCCTTGGGAATGTTGTAGCTGACCTTGACCTTGCCGCCGGCTTCCTCAGCGCGCGCCTTGGCCTGGTAGATGTCACCGGAGTAACCGATAGCGACGCAAACGTTGCCGTTGGCCAGATCCGAGATGTATTTCGAAGAATGGAAGTACGCCACGTTCGGGCGAATCTTCATGAACAGCTCTTCGGCCTTTTTCAGCTCGTCGGGCTTGGTGGAGTCCGGCTTGTGTCCGAGGTAATGCAGCGCAGCCGGGAGGATTTCGGTTGGCGAGTCAAGGAAGGAAACGCCGCATGACTTCAGCTTTTCCATGTTTTCAGGCTTGAATACCAGATCCCAGGAATCCACCGGGGCGTCTTCGCCAAGCGCGGCCTTGACCTTCTCTGCGTTGTAGCCGATGCCAATCGTGCCCCACATGTAAGGCACCGCGTACTGGTTGTCCGGGTCGCTGGGCTGCAGCGCCTTGAGCAGATCGTTATCGAGATTCTCCCAGTTCGGCAGCTTGCTCTTGTCGAGCTTCTGGAACACGCCCGCTTTGATCTGCTTGGCCAGGAAGGGGTTCGATGGCACCACGACGTCATAGCCGGAACTGCCGGCGAGCAGCTTGGCTTCCAGCACCTCGTTACTATCGAACACGTCGTAGACGACCTTGATGCCGGTTTCCTTGGTGAAATTGTCCAGGGTGTCTTCGGCGATGTAGTCGGACCAGTTGAATACGTGCAGCACTTTCTCTTGCGCCTGCGCCGCGCCAGCAAACGCGCCGGCCAGCGTCACCGCAAGTAGTGTCTTGGCAAAGGGTTTCATCCGTGCAGCTCCTGTTGTCATCGGTATCGGGGCTCGGAACAGGTCAGAAATAGCGGCGATTTCTGCCTGAATCCTTCATAGCAACTAAGGCTGTGCCGGCATCGACACACCCCTCGGTAGGTCTGGCCAAAGCACGCGCGCAGTCTGGCAAGGTCGACCTCTGTTTTTCAACAACCCAAACGCGTTGAACATCCGTTACTTGCACTCGCGCGTCGGCCGCGAAGGCCCGGCATGGCCTGCTTCAGCCCGCGTCCTTCGCAGTGGCGTCCAGGCACAGACGAACCTTGCCGATCAGCTCGTCGATCTGTTCCTCATTGATGACCAGCGGCGGCGAAATGATCATTGTGTCTCCGACGGCCCTCATCACCAGACCGTTACGGAAGCAGTGTTCGCGGCAAAGCATGCCCACACCCGGGTCGGCGAAACGCTCACGGGTTTTCTTGTTCTTCACCAGCTCCAGCGCGCCGAGCATGCCCACACCGCGTGCTTCACCGACCAGCGGGTGCTCGACCAGCTCACGCCAGCGAGATTGCAAATAGGGTGCCGTCTTGGTCTTGACCCGCTCGACGATTTTCTCTTCACGCAGAATGCGAATGTTCTCCAGCGCCACCGCTGCCGCCACTGGGTGCCCGGAATAGGTGAAGCCGTGATAGAACTCGCCGCCCTCGTTAAGGGTGTGCACCACTTCGTCGCGCACTACCACGCCACCCATCGGCAGATAGCCGGAGGTGAGACCCTTCGCAATGGGCATCAGATCAGGTGCATTGCCGTAGTAATCGCTGCCGAACCATTCACCAGTGCGCCCGAAGCCACATATGACCTCGTCGGCTATGAACAGAATGTCGTAGCGAGCGAGGATTTCACGGATCTTCGGCCAGTAACTGTCGGGCGGAATGATCACGCCACCGGCGCCCTGAATGGGTTCGGCGATGAAGGCGGCCACCTTGTCTTCACCGACTTCGAGGATCTTCTGTTCCAACTGCTCGGCGACACGTACACCGAACTCTTCCGGGTCCAGATCACCGCCCTCGCCGAACCAGTAGGGCTGGTCGATGTGCTCGATGCCTGGAATAGGGCCGTCACCCTGTTCATGCATAGCCTTCATGCCGCCAAGGCTGGCGCCGGCGATAGTCGAGCCGTGGTAGCCGTTCCAGCGGCCAATCACTACCTTTTTCTGCGGTTGGCCCTTGATCGCCCAGTAGTGCCGCACCATGCGCAACACGGTGTCGTTGGCCTCTGAGCCGGAACCGGTGAAGAACACATGGTTCATGCCTTCCGGGGCAATCTCGGCAATCGCCTTGGCTAGAGCCAGCGCCGGAGGATGAGCGGTCTGGAAGAAAAGGTTGTAATACGGCAGCTCGCGCATCTGCTTCGTGGCCGCCTCGACCAGCTCTTCGCGTCCATATCCCAGGTTGACGCACCAGAGCCCGGCCATGGCATCGAGGATCTTGTGGCCCTCGCTATCCCAGAGATAAACGCCCTCGCCACGGGTGATGATGCGCGTGCCCTTGGCATTGAGCGCCTTGTAATCGGTGAACGGCGGCAGGTGATGGTCGCGGCTCAGGGCTTGCCATTGCAGGGTTTGCGAATCGCTCATCAGTCACCTCTTTTATCCGTGATTTTTCTGGTGGATGACTCTCATCCACTCAAAGCCTTCGGCAAACGTACGGCGGATCGCGCTTGATCGGTCCACCGGGTGGCGTTCCACCGGGTGGCGACCCACCTTACGGAGCCGTGGCGGATGAAGACCTGTCATCCACCCTACGACCGCCTTACACCGACAACATCAAGAACTCCCGCTCCCAAGAACTGATAACCCGGTGGTAGTTCTCCTGCTCGGCACGTTTGACCGCGACGTAACCGGTGATGAATTTGGGACTCAGGTATTTTTCCAGTTGGCGGCAGTTCTCCATCCTCTCCAGCGCCGCTTCCAGCGTCAGCGGCAGTCGCAAGTTGCGGCGCTCATAGCCGCGACCTTTGACCGGCTGGCTCGGTGTCAGCTCCTCGACCATGCCGATATAGCCACATAGCAGGCTTGCGGCGATGGCAAGGTAAGGGTTGGCGTCGGCGCCCGGGAGACGGTTTTCGACACGGCGGTTCTGCGGGTCCGAATCAGGCACTCGCAGGCCCACGGTGCGGTTTTCCTCGCCCCATTCAACGTTTACCGGCGCTGAGGTATCTGGCAGGAAGCGGCGGAACGAATTGACGTTTGGCGCGAACAGCGGCAGCAGCTCTGGAATGTACTTCTGCAGTCCGCCAACGTGATGCAAGAACAGCTGACTCATGGTGCCGTCGCTGTTGGAAAAGATGTTGCGCCCGGTTTCCAGGTCCACAACGCTCTGGTGCAGGTGCATGGCGCTGCCCGGCTCGCCGGTCATGGGCTTGGCCATGAAGGTTGCAGCCACGTTGTGCTTGAGCGCCGCCTCGCGCATGGTCCGCTTGAACACCAGGATCTGGTCAGCCAGATGCAGCGCTTCGCCATGGCGGAAATTGATCTCCATCTGCGCTGTGCCTTCCTCATGGATCAGCGTATCCAGATCCAGGCCTTGGGCCTCGCACCAGTCGTACATGTCCTCGAACAACGGATCGAACTCGTTGGCCGCGTCGATGGAAAACGACTGCCGACCTGTCTCCTGACGGCCCGAGCGACCGATCGGCGGCTGGAATGGCAGGTCCGGGTCTTCGCAGCGCTTGGTCAGATAGAACTCCATTTCCGGCGCGACAATCGGCTGCCAGCCCTTGTCGGCGTACATCTTCAAGACGCGCTTGAGGATATTGCGCGGCGAGATCTCGATGGGGTTGCCCATTTTGTCGTAGGTATCGTGAATCACCTGGGCCGTGGGCTCGATGGCCCAGGGCACCAGGAACACGGCGTCAGGGTCGGGACGGCAGAACATGTCGATATCGGCCGGGTCGAGCAGCTCGTAGTAAATGTCGTCTTCAACGTAATCGCCCGTGACGGTCTGCAGGAGCACGCTCTCAGGCAGGCGCATGCCCTTCTCGTCGAGGAACTTGTTGGTAGGGGAGATCTTGCCGCGAGCGATGCCGGTCAGGTCGCTGATCAGGCATTCCACCTCGGTGATCTTGCGTTCTTTCAGCCAGCCGGTGAGCTGGTCGAGCTTGCTGGACATATCGACCTCTGAAATTAATGAAACGAGCGCCGTGCCGGCCCGCGCTCAGCGCCGTTCTGCGCGTTCTTGGCAAGCGCGGGCAAAGCCCTCGAACAACGCCAGGTAATAAGGGTGCTCATGCACCTTCCACTCCGGATGCCACTGCACGCCAAGGGCGAAAGCCCGCGAGCCCTCGACGGAAAACGCCTCGATCAGCCCGTCCGGCGCCAGCCCTTCGATGCGTAGCCCGTGACCAAGCCGCTCGACGCCCTGCCCGTGCACCGAATTGACCTCGATAGTGGCCGGAAGTCCGAGCCGCTCAAGCAAACCGCCCGGCTGTACGTGCAGCGGGTGGCTGAGCCCGTACTGCACCTCAACCGGGTCCTCGGCACGCTCACGGTGATCCTTGTAGGGTCCGGCTTCGTGCACCTTCTGGTGCAAGCTGCCGCCGAAGGCGACGTTCATTTCCTGGAAACCGCGGCAGACGCCGAAGACCGGGACCCCGGCATCGACTGCCGCGCGGATCAGCGGTAGCGTGAGACTGTCGCGGGAAGGGTCATGCGGTGTGCCCTCGGCACTGGCCGCACCGCCATAGTGATGAGGCTCGACGTTAGACGGAGAGCCGGTGAAGAGCAGGCCGTCTACGCTATCTAGTAGTGTGCCGGGGTCGATAAGGTCGCCAAGCGCAGGAATGACCAGCGGAATGCCGGCTATGGCAGCAGCGCGCAGGTACTTGTCGCCGGCGATATGGAAGCTGTGGTGGCCGATCTGCCTGGTACAGGCGGAAACGCCAATCAATGGCACGCGAGGCATGGGATACTCGTCTTTCCGGATGGGGCTCGTCGGAGAGTAGTCTTGTTCGTTTTTATAGACAATAGCCGACCTCTGCCGCTTGGCAATGCCATGCGAAGGTAGCGGGCTCCATCTCGCAATCGCCCCAAAAACGCCCATTGTGGGCCTTGACGGGGCATTTCGAGGCGCTATTGACAGCGACAGGGCTTTTCGATTGACTCCAAGATAAGCTGTTTGATGATTGAAATTTTTAACAATTAAGGTGCTTCATCATGCTTCCTCCGCCGCGTGCCGTTCAGCTCAACGAAGCGAACGCATTTCTCAAGGAACACCCGGAGGTCCAATACGTCGACCTGCTGATCGCAGACATGAACGGTGTCGTCCGGGGTAAGCGCATCGAGCGCGCCAGCCTGCACAAGGTGTATGAAAAAGGCATCAACCTGCCCGCTTCCCTCTTCGCCCTCGATATCAATGGCATCACTGTGGAGAGCACCGGACTGGGCATGGACATCGGCGACTCGGACCGGACCTGTTTCCCCATCCCCAATACCCTGAGCAACGAGCCCTGGCAGAAGCGCCCTACCGCGCAGCTGCTCATGACCATGCACGAGCGCGACGGCTCGCCGTTCTTCGCCGACCCTCGCGAAGTCCTGCGCCGCGTTGTGAGCAAGTTCGACGAGCTGGGCCTGACCATCTGCGCTGCATTCGAACTGGAGTTCTACCTGATCGATCAGGAGAACGTGAATGGCCGCCCGCAGCCGCCCCGCTCGCCTATTTCGGGCAAGCGTCCACATTCCACCCAGGTCTATCTGATCGATGACCTCGACGAATATGTCGACTGTCTGCAGGACGTCCTCGAGGGCGCCAAGGAACAGGGCATTCCCGCCGATGCCATCGTCAAGGAAAGCGCGCCAGCGCAATTCGAGGTCAACCTCCATCATGTCGCCGATCCCATCAAGGCCTGCGACTACGCGGTATTGCTCAAGCGACTGATCAAGAACATCGCGTATGACCACGAGATGGACACCACTTTCATGGCCAAGCCCTATCCGGGTCAGGCCGGTAACGGATTGCACGTACACATTTCGCTGCTGGACAAGAACGGCAACAATATTTTCGCCACCGATAACCCACTGGAAAGCGAGACGCTGCGTCACGCCATCGGGGGGATTCAGCAGACCATGGCCGCGTCCATGGCTTTCCTCTGCCCCAACGTCAATTCCTATCGTCGTTTCGGTGCCCAGTTCTACGTGCCCAACGCACCTTGCTGGGGCCTGGACAACCGTACCGTGGCATTACGTGTGCCGACCGACAGCCCCGATGCGGTGCGCATCGAGCACCGTGTAGCTGGTGCCGACGCCAACCCCTACTTGTTACTGGCCGGTGTGCTGGCGGGCATTCACCACGGGCTGACCAACAAGATCGCCCCGGATGAGCCGATCGAAGGGAACTCGTACGAGCAGGTCGAGCAGAGCCTGCCGACCAACTTGCGCGATGCCCTGCGCGAACTCGATGACAGCGAGATCATGGCGCGGTACATCGACTCCACGTACATCGACATATTCGTCGCGTGCAAGGAAAGCGAGCTGGAAGAGTTCGAGCACTCGATCTCCGACCTTGAGTACAACTGGTACCTGCATACCGTTTGATAGCAGCCCCGCCCGCGCCTGGCGCGCGGGGCCTCGCAGGCCCCAGGCCGGCTCAAGGTCCTGCTGCCGTCCACGTTTGGATACCAGGCGCCGTTCACCTTGGTTATGCGTCGTGGACGTAGCCGCGAGCCGCTGATCAAGACATTCCGCGATCTGCTGATGTCCCCCAAAGCCGGTGAGGGAACTCTTGCCGCATCAGGCACCAGTAAGGTTGGAGCTACTCCGGCATGACCATGGGCAATAGCCGAGCGCCGAGCGGCTTCACTGGTCAGGTGACGCTCGGCGAGCGGCGCAATTCGATTCCCGGTAGCTGAGCGATGGCGTAACCGAGGGCGCTGAGGTTGTAAGGTTTGGTCACCACCGGAACCTGATCGAACCGCTCCGGGATTGCCGTTCGGGCACCGTAGCCAGTGGCGAACAGGAAGGGGTGTTGCTCGGCTTCGAGCTCAGCGGCGATACCGAGGCTGGTTTCCCCCGCCAAGTTGACGTCCAGTATCACCAGATCGAACGGATGGAGCCGCAGGGCGCGACGGGCATCGTCCAGCGAGCCTGCGATCTCCACCTGAACCCCGGCGTCCTCGAGCATGGTCTGCGCATCGAGTGCAATCATCATGCTGTCCTCGACCAGCAGCAGTCTGAGACCGGCAATCGGACTTACCGGGCGTACCCGGGCGACGTCCGCCTGTGGCTGCTCAGTGGCCAGCGACACGTGCTGAGGTGGGATGCGGAATCGGGCGAACAGGCCTTCCGGCCGGAACTCCACGCGCGCATCCCCTTGCAGCTCAAAGGGAACGGTGCGCTCGGTGACGATACTTCCGAAGCCGCGCCGAGTCGGAGGCTTCACCTCTGGCCCACCGCTCTCATTCCACTCCAGCTCCAATCCCCGCCCCTCGACGAGTTGCCAGGTTACCGTCAGCTGGCCTCCTGGGACGCTCAGCGCGCCGTACTTCGCGGCGTTGGTCATCAGCTCGTGAAGGACCAGCGCCAGGGTTTGATAGCTGCGCACATCCAGGGTGACCGCCCGGCCGGAAAACTGGATCCGCTCATCCAGATCGTCTCGGCCATTCCAGGCACGCGCCTCGGACTCCAACAGCGCGCGCAACTGAGTGGACGCACCAGTAGGTGCGTTGATCTGATCATGGGCGCTGGCGAGCGCCTGAATGCGCCGTTCCACTTCCTGGGTGAACTCCTCGACCGAAGTTGCCTGTTGGGCACTCTGACGCGTTGTTGCCAGCACCAGGCTTAAGACGTTCTTGACCCGATGGTTGAGCTCGGCGATGAGCAAAGACTGACTGTCCTGTGCCTCCTGGCGCTCCGAAGCGATCAATTCAGTGCGTCGAAGAATCACTTCCAGCAAAGCCACCCGTAGCGTTTCGGCGACCCTCAGTTCACTGGCGGTCCAGGGGCGTGCATGACCACGCACGGTTTCCTTCCAGGCCTCGAAACTGCTGCGTGGGTTGAGCTTTCCGGTTGCCGGATCCCGCTGCACGGCCTTGTCAGGATTGCCGCCCCAGGTCACCGTCTGGATGACTTCACGACGGAAGAACAGCAGGTAGTCCTGCGCCACCCGGGAAATGGGAATGGCGATCACGCCACTGGCAAGATCGGCAAAGGTGGCGGCAGGCGCGAAATGCTCGGCTAGTGATGAAGTTGCATAGATGCGGTCGACAGGTTTCTGGCCGAGAAACGCGATCAGCGCCGCGACGGCATCTTCGGGCGGCAGTACTCCTTCGCCGCTGAGCCGACCATTCGACCAGACCGCCATGCCGTCGCAGGCAATCATGCTGTTGAGCATGTCCGCGTATCGGCTCAGGTCTTCGAACACAGTATCGCGAGGAGACATGGCCGCCAGCAATTGGTCATGGGCACTCTGTGCATCAGCTACCCGCTGTTGCTCCTGCTGCTGCTCGCGTGCGTCGATCTGCAGTGAGAGCATCTGCCCGAACAATTCCGCAGCCGAGCACAGAGCCCCGCTCAGATAGTGCGGTTCACCATGGTGACAGGCGATCAGCCCCCATAGCTGATCGCCGCGCATCAAGCTGACCGTGAGCGTGGCGCGGACATTCATGTTGCGTAGGTACTGGATATGCACGGGTGATACGCTTCGCAGCGCTGCCAATCCCAGGTCCAGCGGTAGGCCGTCCGGGCCGCGGCCCGGCAGCACCAGTTCCGGCAGATAGTCCACGTCGGGAATCAGTCTTAGCGGTTGGCGCCTGTACAGCTCGCGCGCCTGAGCAGGAATGTCGGTTGCCGGATATCGAAGTCCCAGATAGGAATCGCTGCCGTAGCGCACGGCCTCAGCCACCACTTCGCCCGATTCGTCTGGGAGAAAACGATAAATCATTACCCGGTCATAGCCGGTGACTGCGCGTACCTGCTGCGCCGCGAGCATCAACAGTCGCTCCACGGTGGGTGCCCGGCGCAAACGCCCCACCAGCCCTCGCAGCAGCGTTACGCCATTGGCTCCGGCGCCCATCACGCTTGGCGCCGCTTCGATCACAGCCAGCCCGTCGGCCATGTGTACCGTCATGTCGTAGCGATGCGAACTGTCATCCAACGCAAGGCAATCGAGCCGTTCGGCCGTACCTGAAAGCATTGCGGTTTGAAGTTGGTTTCGTACGGAATGAACCGTTTCGACAGGTAATACGTTATCGAGTGGCTGTCCTATCAGGGACTGAGCATCGACACCTTCGAAGAACTTGCCAGCGTTCGCCGACACATGGGCAATGGTCCAGTCCGGGAGGGTGCAACCCAGCAGAACGCCGTGAGGCTGAATGGTGCCAGGAATGTGAATAGGCTCCTGCGCACAATCCACCTCGTACAAATGCGGCTCGGTCGTCAACGCAAAACCTCTCCAGCAGCTTCTCTGAGGACTAGGCCCGACAAGGGCCCGTCGATAACCTTAAGACCTGCATCAGGGCATTTCGCTCAAAAAAATCGCCCGACGCAACTTCAGAACGTCCGACATCGCCGTACTGCGAGCTGTGGCAGTTTCGTGTGTTGCGCGCCGCATCACACGCAGTCTTTCCGTATGACTCTGATCGAGTTAGACGATTAACAACCAGCACGGCAGCTGTGCAGGCCGACTGTCCAGCTCCACTCATGGGTGCTCAAGCAGACTGCCACGCGTCACCGAACTCGGATGGTCGCCGCAGGTCTTTTTTTGAAGTATTTCAGTAGCCAAGCACTACTTTGCCCGCTTCGCAGGAAGACTTGCCTGCTCTTTGACTAACTCTCTCAGCGGCAGCTGACCTGCGAGTGCATAAGAATGGAAGAACGCTGGCGACACGAAGTCAGGCTCAAGCGCTTCTAGTCCGGAGGATTATCGAATAGATTGCGCAGCGACTTGGGGCGAGACGCGGACACGAGGGGCCAGCGATGAGCTGCACCCGCCTTTTATCGGGCAATCAACCCCGCCCCTACCTGAGGTGCGGCTGAATGGTGCTCCAGATGGTCAGATGTCCGCTAACTGACAAAAGCCGAACGCATTGCAGATTGTTGTCCTTTCACAGGTAAAACGATGACCACCCTGACCACCACCCCGCGTGCCGACGATTACCACATGCCTGCCGAATGGGCGCCGCACAGCCAGACCTGGATGGTTTGGCCACAGCGCCCGGATAACTGGCGCGACCAGGCCACTCCAGCGCAAGCCGCATTTACGCAGGTGGCGAAGTCCATTGCGCGATTCGAGCCGGTGAGTGTCTGTGTGACCGCCGCGCATTACCAGACGGCCCGCGCGCAGCTGGACGATCCGCGCATCCGTGTAGTGGAAATCAGCAGCGATGACGCCTGGGTACGGGATACCGGCCCAACCTTCGTGATCAACGGCAAAGGGGGGCTACGGGGTGTCGACTGGACCTTCAATGCCTGGGGCGGCCTCGAAGGCGGTCTGTATGGCGAGTGGCAACGCGACGACGAAGTGGCACAGAAGATCCTCGAAATCGAGCGCTGCGGTCGCTACCGCACCGAAGGCTTCGTGCTCGAAGGCGGGTCGATTCATGTTGATGGCGAAGGCACCCTGATCACCACCGAGGAGTGCCTGCTCAACCGCAACCGCAATCCGCATCTGTCACGTGAAGAGATCGAACGGGTACTGTCCGACTACCTGGCGATCGACAAGGTCATCTGGTTGCCGCACGGCCTGTACAACGACGAAACGGACGGGCATGTGGATAATTTCTGCTGCTTCGTGCGCCCTGGCGAAGTGCTGTTGGCCTGGACCGACGACCCAGAAAACCCCAACTATGAACGCTGCCAGGCAGCCATGCGTGTGCTGGAGCAGTCAACCGACGCCTGGGACCGCCCCCTGGTGGTTCACAAAATGCCGATTCCCGGCCCCCTGCATGCCACCGATGAAGAATGTGCAGGGGTGGTGCCGTTGGTTGGCACTCAGCCACGTGACCCGTCCATTCGCCTGGCTGGCAGCTACGTGAATTTCCTGATCGTCAATGGCGGCATCATCGCGCCTTCGTTCAACGATCCGCTGGACGACGAGGCCCAGGCCATTTTGACTCGGCTGTTTCCTCAGCATCAGGTCGTCATGGTACCGGGGCGCGAAATCCTGCTCGGGGGCGGCAACATCCACTGCATTACGCAGCAGCAGCCCGCCGCGTCGAGCCGCGCCCCCATATAAGGAAGGGATTGTTACCGGGCAAGATGGCTGCCCTTGGCGGGCAGCCATTTGGCGACTACCGAGCGCAAAAAGCAGCCAGCAGCCAGCAGGCTGCCGATCGGCTAACGGTAGCCCATCACACCTTCGAAGGAGTGGATCTCAGGAGACGATGACCTGATTCTTGCCCAAGCGCTTGGCCGTATACATGGCCGCATCCGCACGGGCAAACATGGCGCTAAGGTCCGGATCGCTGGCTCTCAGGTAGGTCACGCCCAGGCTGATGGTTACGCCAAAGCGCTGACCATCGGGGCTGGTGAATACCAGTCGCTGAATTTCCCGCTGCAGCCGTTCGGCGATCTGCTCGGCCAGATCGGGCTGGCAGCCCGGCAATAGCAACGCGAACTCCTCACCGCCGATACGGCCAAACAGGTCTCCACGACGCAGCACTGACGACCCGCATTGCGCCACACGCTGCAGAACCTGGTCACCCATCTGGTGGCCGTGCGTGTCGTTGATCCGCTTGAAATCATCGATATCCAGCAGCTGGAACGCCAATGAGGTGGCGTACTGACGGGCGAGATCGAACTCTCGCTGGGCACACTCGAAGAAGTAACGACGATTACTGCTCTGTGTCAGCACGTCGATGGTAGCCAGACGCTGCAGCTCGCCTTCGAGCTGCTTCTTTTCGGTAATGTCTTCGGCAATACCCACAATGATGGTGCCGTGGGAGCTATCGGCCTTGCGTGCTATGAAGCACTTGTCGCTGAGCCAGCGCAGCTGTCCATCTGTACGGATGATGCGGTACTCGCGCTCCTCGACCGCGCCCTTGTCGAGAACGTCGAGCATGCTCTGTTGTGCGTACTCGAGATCATCAGGGTAGATGCTGTTGCGCCACTCGCCGAAGTCCGACAGAAGCAGCGCGGCGGAGCGCCCGAAAATCTGCTCGTACGCCGGACTCACATAGATCATTTGTTGCGCTTGCCAATCGAACGCCCACAGCACGGCGTTGACCGCACCCATGAGCGTGCTGAAGAGCTGCTCGCGCTCGCTCAGTCGCTCGACCTCGGCGCGGGCATGCATCAATGCCAGAAGGGTTTGGGCCTCGGTCGGCGGAAGAATGCCAACACCCTTTTCGCTTCGCTGCTTCACCAGATTCATACCTGCGTTCCAAAAATGGCGCCAGGCACCGGCGGAGATCCGCTGAGTAACTGTCGCAATGACACCAGAATGCAGTTCAGAGAGTGGCGGATGAGCAAAGTTCCGAATGCCTCATCCGCTATGTGACGTACTGATCAGAGGTCACGCAACCGCGACGGCCGGCCGAAGTGAGTAGGTTCTCAAGTGTTCGCCGAACTCGCGCAGAGACTGAATTCCGCTTGCCTCGGCCTCTTGTACCCATTGCTTCATGGCCGCCAGCATTTCGTGGCCATTGGCACTGGTCCGGGTCCAGATCTGCTGTAGCGCCAGGCGTTGCTCGTAGATCACCCGCAGCGACTGACTCTGCTCCAGAATAATATCGATGCGCGCCTGCTGATCATCCTGTAGCAGACTTGGCTCGCGTGAGAGCAGACGCTTGGCACGGTGGAACTGGTGCCGGACCGACGCATCGGCACGTTGCAGCTCCAGGCGCACCAGCGGCTTGATCACCAGCTTGCGGTACTGCGCCATGATCTGGAAACGGTTGTTGAGGATCGCCATGGCGCTGTCCATGTCCAGCTGTGGCTTGGCAACGACCCGATGCGCGATGGGCGCGGTACGGCTCACCTTGGCCAGGCCGAACAGGCTGAACAGCTTGATCCAGGCCCAGCCCATGTCGAACTCCCACTTGCGCACCGACAACTTGGCCGAGTTCGGGTAAGTGTGGTGGTTGTTATGCAGCTCTTCGCCGCCAATAAGGATGCCCCAAGGCACAAGATTGGTAGCCGCATCCCGGCATTCGAAGTTGCGATAGCCAACAGCATGACCCAGTCCATTGATCACACCTGCGGCCCAAACCGGAATCCACAGCATCTGCACCGCCCAGACTGTGAGACCGATAACGCCGAACAACGCCAGATCGATAGCGAGCATCAGCACAATACCGAGGTTGGGAAAGCGCGAGTACAGGTTGCGCTCGATCCAGTCGTCCGGGCAGTTCTTGCCATAGATGCGCACTGTGTCTTCGTTCTTCGACTCTTCTTTGTACAACTCGGCGCCCCGCCGCAACACGGTGCTCAAGCCTTTTTGCACAGGGCTGTGCGGATCGTCCGGGGTTTCACATTTAGCGTGGTGCTTGCGATGGATCGCCGTCCACTCGCGCGTGTTCATCGCCGTGGTCAGCCACAGCCAGAAACGGAAGAAGTGCTTGAGGCCCGCATTGAGCTCAAGGGAGCGGTGAGCTGAATATCGATGCAGGTATACGGTTACCCCGACGATAGTGACGTGCGTCAGAAGCAAAGTAGCCGCAACCACCTGCCAGGCGGAAAGGTCGAGAAAACCGGTGTACCACATAATGTCGCTGCCTCGCGGTGTAAAGTCCGGTCCGCAATCACGGACCTGCCCGCATTATCCCCCTTGCCCGGCTGGTTCAGCGCCCGTCTGTCGTTCTGTGCCTGTTTTTCGTTTCAGGGTCTGACAGAAACACCCAGCGCTGCCGATAGGTAGAAGCACGGCCATTGCTTTCGATATAGCATATGGCCACCAGTCTCTCTTTGTTCTGTTATACCTGTACGCCTCCCGCGTGATCGTTTGAGGTTACGCGGGTCGGTGCCCACTCGAAACCATGAAGAGTTCTCCTTACTCCACCGATCCGCGCTGGATTCTTGGTATCGGCAGCATGCTCCTGGCGTTGTTGTTCGGGGTGCTCGCGTTCAATGATTACAAGACTCGTGATGCTGTCTGGTCACTGCAGATGGCGCAACAGGGAGAGCTTCAAGCGTTGGCCTTGCGCAGCGCGCAACAGGGCCTGGAGGATCAGGCCCGATTGATTGCCACCACACTTGGCACCGATCCACAGACGCTGCGTTTAGTCCGCCAGGCCGATCGAGCCATCAAGGCCGGCGCTCAGTGGCATGGACCACACCTGATGCGCATACGCCAGCAGCTGACCTCCGCACTGACACCCTCCTGGCAGGCTATGCAGAGCTATGGTGCGCTCCAGCTTCAGCTTTATTGGGGAGAGTCGGGTATCGCCCTGCTACGCATGCACGATCCGCAAGCATTCGGCGATAGCGTCGCTGATGATCGCCCACTGCTCTTCAAAGCCCTTACCAAAGGTCAAATCGTCTCCGGACTGGATATCGGCCGTCACAGTGCTGGCAACCGTGCAATCGTGCCGATCCGTGCCAGCAGCAGCGCCCAGAGTGAGATCGTGGGCGCGCTGGAAGTCGGATTCGACATCCTGCCGGATCTGAGACAGCTTGGTGGCCGGCTCAATGCTGGACTCGGTCTGCTGGTCAATCGCGCCGAGCTTGAAGAAATGCTCTGGTCGCGGCCCACGGGGATCCAGCTTGACGGTCTGCGAGGCTGGCTGCTCGACACGTATTCCGCACCCCAGATCCTTGACTGGGCAAAGAGTCAGTCGCTGCCATCCCCTGAAGCAGGGAAAGCGCTACGCACGCTCGAAGCGGGCGGGCGTAGCTTTCTTCTCAATCAGGTTCCACTGCACGATGTCAGGGCCCAACAGAACCCGGATCGTCTGCCCATGGCCGTTGCGCTGGTCTGGCGGGACATTACCTCCGCAATTCGTGAGCAACAGCAGGCTGAGCGCCGCTTGCTGTTGAAGTGGGGTATGGCGTGGGCGACAGCGCAAACCCTGCTGCTGGTGCTTGCGTTCATGCTCCATCGCCGAGGGCTCCTTCAGCGCGTGCATCAACTGCGCTCCATGCAACAGGAGCGCAACCGCAGGCGCCTGCTCGAGCGGGGTCAGAAGATCGCGACCCTGCTACCCGGTATGGTCTTTCAGCTGAAGCGCTCGCCGTCGCTCACCTACAGCGTGCTTTATGCCAGCGAGGGCGCCCGACAAATCTATGGAGCGAGCCCGGAACAGCTGATCGAGAATGCCGCCATCGCGCTCGCGGCTGTCTATGACCCTGATCGGCCGGAATTGAGGGCCGCGATAGAGCGCTCAGCCGCCGAGCTAGGCAGCGGCTGCACGCGATATCGCATCAGGAACCCAGAAAAAGGCCTGATCTGGGTGGAAGTACGGGCAACTGCCGAGCGTCTTCGCGACGGATCCGTTCTCTGGCATGGCTTCATCGCCGACATCACGCCACTGATGACCACTACCCTTGCACTGAGCGAAAGCGAAAGCCGTTTCCGCAGCATGGTCAGTAACCTGCCAGGGGTGGTGTATCGTCGCTCTGGGGATGCCGACCGCGCCATTCGCTACATGAGCGACGGTATTGAGCGTCTTACAGGCTATCCGGCCAGCGACTTCATGGCGCCAGGCCAACGGCTTTACTGCAGCATGCTGCACCCGGACGATCACGACCGCTGGCAGAGCCACAGCGGGGACCATTTCGAGCACACCTATCGCCTGATCAATGCCCGTGGCGAAACGCTCTGGGTGCAGGAAAACAGCCGAGCGCTGCGTGACGAGAATGGTTGTCTGCAGTGGTACGACGGTTTCATCTGGGACGTAACCGCCCGCGCCCGTGCCGAGCGTGAAGCCAATGAACGGGAGAGCTACGTCCGCCTGCTGATTGCCAACGTGGTCGACGCCATCATCATCATCAACCAGCGCGGGTTGATCGAGACCTTCAACCATGCCGCCGAACGCACCTTCGGCTACAGCGAGGAGGACGTGCTGGGTCGCAACCTGTCGATGCTCATGCCAGAGCCCTATCGCACCGTTCACGATGTGCACCTGCAGGACTACGAACAACGTGGCGAAGGGCGCAGCCTCGAGCAGAACCGCGAGTTGCAGGCGATTCGTCGTAACGGGGAGATCTTCACCATCGAGCTGCGCGTGTCGGAAATCAGCCACAGCGGCGAGCGCAAGCTCATCGGGCTGGTGCGCGACATCACCGAGCGCAAGCGCATCGAGCAGATGAAGAGTGAATTCGTCTCGGTCGTCAGCCACGAGCTACGCACGCCACTGACCTCGATATCCGGTGCGCTGGGGCTGATTATTGGCGGCGCGGCCGGTGAGGTGCCACCTGCCATGGGGCACATGCTCGGCATCGCGCAACAGAACAGTCAGCGCTTGGGCCTGCTGATTGGCGACCTGCTGGATATGGAAAAGCTGGTCGCCGGGCAGATGAGTTTCGAGCTGCACTGCATGCCGCTTGTGCCTTTGCTTGAGGATGCACTGCGCTCCAATCAGGCTTACGCTGATCGACTTGGCGTGCGGTTCGAGCTGGGCGAGCGGACAGCGGCCACGGTGATGGTCGATGAACTCCGTCTGCAGCAGGTGCTGGCGAACCTGCTTTCCAACGCGGCGAAATTCTCACCGTCGGGCGAAGTCGTAATCCTGAGTAGCCACCGTCACGATGATCAGGTACGGGTCTGTGTTCGCGACTTCGGACCTGGGATTCCACAGACGTTCCGCCAGCGAATATTTCAGAAATTTTCCCAGGCGGATTCATCCGATACGCGTCAAAAAGGCGGCACGGGCCTTGGCCTTGCGATCAGCAAAGAGCTGATCGAGCACATGAATGGTCGCATCGGATTCGATTCGGAACTGGGCCAAGGCGCCTGCTTCTGGTTCGATCTGCCCGCGCAGGACACGGATTAGCAGACTATTTTTACACTGCGCCGCGTCAGTCAAAGTGCAAGCTGGCAGACTGCTTGCTTCTGAGCACGCCACATACAGCTGTCGGAGATCGTGCATGAGCGAGCTGAAAAGGATTCTGCATGTCGAGGACGACCCTTCCATTCAAGCGGTCGTGAAGGTGGCGCTGGAAGCGATCGGTGGCTACCAGGTGAGATCCTGCTCATCCGGCCAGCAGGCCCTCGATGAAGTGGAAGGGTTCGCGCCGCAGTTCATCCTGCTGGACGTCATGATGCCCGGCATGGACGGGCCGGAGACGCTGAGCAGGCTGGGCGAGCTGATTGACCTCGGACAGATTCCGGTGGTGTTCATGACGGCCAAGGTCCAACCGAGTGAAATCGAGTCCCTGCGCAGGCTCGGCGCCCGTGACGTGATCGTCAAACCCTTCGATCCGATGCGCCTGGCCGGCCAGATCCAGGCAATCTGGGACGCCGGCGGTGCCGGCCCGGTTTCTTAGTACAGAGAGGGAATCCAGCAGATGCAGCCACCGAAGTCGATGCAGGCGTCCGCCCCGCCCCGCGAGCTTTCCCGGCTGGCTGCGCTGCTGCGCTATGAGATTCTCGATACGCCGGATGAAACCGCATTCGACGATTTCACCGAGCTGGCTTCCTACATCTGCGAAACACCCATCGCACTCATATCGCTGGTCGATGACCATCGCCAGTGGTTCAAGAGCCGGCTCGGCCTGGACGTC
Organism: Stutzerimonas zhaodongensis; assembly: GCF_003696365.1. GTDB lineage: Bacteria > Pseudomonadota > Gammaproteobacteria > Pseudomonadales > Pseudomonadaceae > Stutzerimonas > Stutzerimonas zhaodongensis. The sequence goes on along the minus strand of NZ_RFFM01000001.1, from coordinate 99,606 downwards.
AGCGAGACCGCCCGCGAGCTTTCGTTCTGCACCCACACCATCGAAGGGCAAGGCATCTTCGAGGTCAATGATGCGCGCCGCGATCAGCGCTTTCGCGATAATCCGCTGGTCACCGGCGACCCGCATATCCGCTTCTACGCCGGCGCGCCCCTGACAACACCGGACGGTTACAACCTCGGCACCCTGTGTGTGATCGATCGCCAGCCGCGCCAGTTGAGCAAGGCGCAACGTGGCGCGCTGATGCGTTTGAGTCGGCAGATCATGCGCCTGTTCGAGGAGCGCCTGCAGGCTCACCGTTACGCCGAGCAGGCAGCTTTGCAGCAGGCACTGCTCAACAGCGCGGCAAGCGCGATGCTGGTAACTACTGCCGATGGGACGATATCGGGTGTCAATCCGACTGCTGAGCGCTTGTTCGGCTTCACCGAGGCGATGCTGGTTGGCCAACCGCTGACCACCGCACTATTCCCGCTCGATGCGCTCTCGCGCCGTGCCTCGATACTCAGCAACGAACTGGGCGAGCCCATCGCACCGGACTTTGCCGTGCTCACCGCACCGCTGCTCGAAGGCCGCCGCGAAATGCGTGAGTGGCGCTTGCGCCATCGCAACGGGGGTAGCGTGCCGGTGCTTCTGAACGTCTCGGCGATTCACGATGAGCGCGAATTACTGCGTGGCTACATCGTCAGCGCCTATGACCTGGCGCACCAGGAACATCTGCAGTTGCGTTTGCAACAGATTGCCGCGCAGGTTCCAGGCATGCTGTTCCAGTTCTGCTGGCGACCCGACGGGAAAAGCTCGTTTCCCTATCTCAGCGAAGGCGTCGAGGATATCTATGGCCTCAGCGCAGCCGAGATGGCACCGACCATCGCGCCGATCTACGAGCGGATTCATCCCGACGACCGCGAGCATGTCCTGGCGAGCATTCGACACGCAGCCTCGACGCTCACGCCCTGGCAGTTCGAGCATCGTATCGATCATCCACGCAAGGGCCGCATCTGGGTCGAGGCGCGCGCGACGCCCATGCGCCAGCCGGACGGCTCGGTGCTCTGGCATGGCTTGGTGACCGACATCACCGAACGCAAAGGCGAACAGATCGAGCTCGACAAACAGCAGGAGATGAATCGGCGCCTGCTCGAAGCCCTGTCCGAAGCGGTCGTGGCTTGCGATGCCGATTGCAACCTGACCCTGTTCAATAACACCGCTCGCCGCTGGCACGGGCTCGATGCACAGCAGATCGCACCGGAACAATGGCCACACGCCTATCACCTGTTCCACGCCGACGGCGTGACGCCGATGACCATGGATGAGGTTCCGCTGATCCGGGCACTGCGCGGGGAGCGGATTCGCAACCTGGAAATGACCATCGTGCTGCATGGCACGCCTCGCTATGTGCTGGCCAACGCCGATCCTATGTATGCCTCCAATGGACAGGAAAACGGCGCGGTGGTGGTGCTCCACGACATTACCGAGCGCAAGCAGGTCGAAATCCTGCAGCGCGACTTCGTCTCCACCGTCAGCCACGAACTGCGCACACCGCTGACCTCGATAACGGCCTCGCTGGGACTGATCTGTGGCCAGGTCATGGGTGAGGTGCCCGAACATCTGCAGGAATTGCTGGATATTGCCCATCAGAACAGCAAGCGGCTCAGCGCCCTGATCGATGACCTGCTGGACATCGACAAGCTATACGCCGGCAAGATGCGCTTCGAGCTGCAGGTGCAACCGTTGCGGCCCTTGCTGGAACAGGCACTGCGCAGCAATCAGGGTTACGCCGAGAACTGCGGCGTGAGCATCGAGCTGCGCGATTGCCCGGCTGTGGCGATCAATGTGGACCCAATGCGCCTCGAACAGGTGATGAGCAACCTTCTGTCCAACGCAGCGAAATTCTCCCCGCCCGGCGAAACCATCGAACTATGGGCCGAGAGGCCTGATACGCAGAAAGTGCGAGTCAAGGTGTTGGACAAGGGCCCCGGGGTTGCCGAAGCCTTTCATGCACGGATCTTCAGCAAGTTCGCCCAGGCCGACTCATCCGACACGCGCCAACAAGGCGGCACGGGGCTTGGGCTGGCAATCAGCAAGGAGCTGATCGAGCACATGGGAGGCCAGATCGGCTTCGATTCGACGCCCGGCGAAGGGGCATGCTTCTGGTTCGAACTGCCTTGCCATCCCTTGGACGAGGCCCAGCAGTGAAGCCATTGAAGCGTATTCTTCACGTTGAAGACGTGCCATCCATCCAGGTGGTGACCCGCATCGCACTGCAGAAGCTTGGCGGCTTCGAGGTTCTCAGCTGTGCATCGGGCCAGGAAGCGCTGGAGCAGGTCCGGCAGTTCGAGCCCGACATGATCCTGCTCGATCTTTCGCTGCCTCAGATGGACGGCATCGAACTGTTACGGCAGCTTTCCGTAATGATCGACCTGCAACACACGACGGTAGTATTGCTCACCGGCCAGGCGAACGACCCTGGCGATCCATCTGAGCTGCAACGGCTCGGCGTGCGCAAGCTGCTGAAAAAGCCTTTCGACCCACTTCAACTGGCGACACAACTGAACGAAATATGGAATGCCGAGCATGAATGACAGCGCGGGCGAAACGCTGAGAGGCCAACTTCAGGCCCTGAACGAAAAGTTCGCCGAGCGAGTGAGTGAAGAGCTCGCAGAACTCCAGCGGCGCGCCGAGCAGTTGCTGCAAGCCCGCGAACATGAGCAGCGTCGACAGCTGATGCTGGACCTGCACGAACGTCTGCATCGGCTGGCCGGTACGGCAGGCACCTTTGGTTTCAATCAGCTTGGTCAGCAGGCGAGACGGCTTGAGCGCCGGACTGATCAATGGCTCGAAGCGGCCAAGCCCAGCGGCCAAGTACTGAATGAAATCGTTCAGGCGATACGCCAATGGGTCACCGACTCACAGGAAGCCGCACCCGTGTGTCTGCTAATCGAGCAACCGGACCCGCATGAGCCCCCGCCAGCGGGTTCCCGGATATACCTGCTCAAGCAAGATCCGGTTGCTGGTCAGCAGATGTGCGTGACCCTCGGCGACTTTGGTTATGAGGTGCTGCTTTTTCTGGACGTTGCTTCGCTCCGAACTGCCGTCGAGACCCAGCTGCCCGACGCCCTGATCGTTAGCCTGAATGACGGCGAACTGGACGCAATACGCGCCGTGCAACAAAGCTTGGAGTCGCCGCTACCGCTGCTGGTCATCGGTCACCGCGTTGACTTCAACAGCCAGCTGGCGGCAGTTCGCGCTGGCGCCAGAGGCTATTTCACGCGGCCGCTGGACATCACCCGGCTGGAAAACAGCCTCGAAAACATCCTAAACCTGCAGTCGAGCGAGCCTTACAGGGTGCTGATCATCGATGACGACGATGATCTCGCCGCCCGCTACAGCCTTGTCTTGCGAAATTCGCAAATGCAGGTCCAGACCCTGAACGACCCGAGCCAGCTGTTCGAAGTCATGCGCGCCTTCGATCCTGAAATGGTGCTGCTGGATATGAACATGCCGGACTTCACCGGCATCGAGCTGGCCCAGATGATCCGCCTGAATGACGAATGGCTGCGCGTTCCGATCATTTACCTGTCCGCCGAGACCGACATCAATCGGCAGATGGCCGCCATGCTCAAGGCCGGCGACGACTTCATCACCAAACCAATCAGCGACAATGCGCTCACCGCTGCGGTGTTCTCCCGGGTACAGCGGGCCCGCTCGCTGAGCATGGCGCTGGCGCGAGACAGTCTTACCGGCCTGCTCAAACACGCTGACATCAAGGAACAGGTGGCGCTGGAAGTCGAACGCGCCCTGCGCAGCGGCAAGCCCACCAGTGTGGTGATGCTCGACCTCGATCACTTCAAGCAGGTCAACGACCAGTATGGCCATGCCGCCGGCGACAACGTTATCCGCTCATTGGCCAACCTGATGCGCCAGCGTCTGCGCCGCATCGACAGCATCGGCCGCTACGGCGGCGAGGAGTTCGTTGCGGTGCTGCCCGACTGCTCCGCAGAGCAGGCCAAGCACATCTTCGACGAGATCCGCACGCGCTTTGCAGCGCTGATCTTCCATGCCGGCGCCCGCACCTTCAGCGTGACCCTCAGCGCCGGAATATGCGAAACCGACGGCCAATCAAGCGCCGGCGCATTGCTTGAATCGGCCGATCAAGGCCTCTATGTCGCCAAGCACAACGGTCGTGACCAAGTCAGGATCTCCCCGGTACGCTGATCGGTTTCTCCCGCCAATGCCCAAGCGAACCGCTACGATGTGCATGACTCCAACTACACTGGAGCAGATCCAGCGGTCCGATGCTGGTTTCGAGTCTGCAGCTTCGAATCAATCGCATCGCTGCACGTGTCATTTAACCGGCGTAAGGAGTTCCGGTTTTGTCTGCAAAACCTGCGATAAGTTGGCATTCGCTGGCGTTCCTGTTCGCCTTCCTGGTGCTTGTCGCGCTCGGCTGGCAGGGTAAGCGCACCCAGGAAGCAGTACTGGCGACCAATCAATCGGTCAGTCACAGCCTGGAAATCATCACTGCCACTCAAGAGATGCTCTCGTCGCTGCAGAACATCGAGACCGGCTCGCGTGGCTTCGTGCTGACGGGTGAGCAAGACTATCTGGAACCCTACGAGCTCGGCCTGATGCAGCTCGAAGAGCACCGTCGCGCCCTGCAGATGACGCTCAAGGATCGGGAGTACCCGGATGATCGCTGGTTCGAGGAGCTAGACAGGAACATCTCCGAACGCCTGATCATCGCCGCCGGCAACATCCAGGCCCGGCGTGACGCGGGGTTGCAAGCAGCCGCCGAGCGCCTCAAGCAGGCCGGTGGCAAGCAGATCATGGAGAACCTGCGGGCACTTCTGGACGCGGTCGAGCAACGCGAACGTCTGCTGCTGGCTACGTCCAATCGCGATTTGTCCGAAACCATCGAACGCAGCCGGCAGCTGGCCGTAATTGGTAGCCTGATGGTGGCCGCGCTGTTTCTGGCCGCCATGTGGGCGATCAATCGCAATCTGCGGATTCGTCAGGCACTGGCGGTCAAGGCACAGGCCGGCGAGGCCCGCCTGGGTGCGCTGCTGCAAGCTATTCCGGATAACCTCTACGCCATCGGCAAGCAAGGAAGGATCACCGCACTGTCGCAGGCGAACGACAGCCGCGCTCCGGCGCCCGCGGCAATCGAGCCGCTACTGGTGAGCCTGCAGGAACAGGCCGACAACTCGCTGCAGCTGCACCAGACCACTTGGTGCGAAGTGGATTGCCAGCGAACATTCGAGGTTCGCCTGGTGCCCACCGGCCTAGGTGATCATCTGGCCATTGCCCGCGATGTCACAGAGCTGCAGCGCAGCCGCGATACGCTCGAAGACCAGAAAGTATTCCTGCGGCGGGTCGTGGACACAGACGAGAACATGATCTTCGTGCGCGACGACCAGGGTCGCTTTCTTCTGTGCAACAGCGCTTTTGCCACGCTACTCGACAGCCGCCCGGAAGCCATCGAAGGCCATCGTGCAGACGAGCTGGCCGGCGCGCAGCGTTTGCTGCCGCTGCTGCAGGGCGAAGCCGATCTGCTTTGCGGTAGCGGCGAACTGCGAATCACCGAGGTGGGGTTGACCGATGGTCTCGGCCAGGAGCGATGGCTGCAAGTGGTCAAGCGACCCATGACCATCTCCAGCGGCGCCTGTTACGTAGTGACCGTTGCAGTCGACATGTCTCTGCGGCGCCGCATGGAGCAGATGAAGACCGAATTCATTTCCACGGTCAGCCATGAACTAAGGACACCCCTCACCGCCATTCGCGGCGCCCTGGGCATGCTGGTCGGCGGCGTTGCTGGCGATATCGGTGACAGTGCCCGACCACTGCTCGACATCGCTCACAAGAACAGCGAACGGCTGGTCCGCCTGATCAACGATATTCTCGATATCGAGAAACTGGAGGCCGGGCGCCTGCCGTTCCACTTCACCCGCTGCGACGCCCGGGAGCTGGCCGAGCAGGCGCTGATCGATCTCAAACCCTACGCAGACGAGTACGGCATCAGCCTCGCACTCGACACACCGGCGGCCTCCACTCAAGTTCACGTAAATGTGGACCCGGACCGCTTCGCCCAGGTTATGGCCAACCTGTTGTCCAATGCGATCAAGCATTCGCCTGCCGGTGGGGTGGTCAGCGTCGCGTTACGCAGCGATGGCAGCGGGCTCGAGATCGGGGTACAGGATCAGGGCCCAGGCATCCCGGAAGAATTCCGCTCACGCATCTTCGAGCGTTTTGCTCAGGCCGATTCGTCCGATGCCCGCAAGCGCGGCGGCACAGGGCTGGGCCTGGCGATCACCCGCTCGCTGGTGCAACAGATGAACGGGCGGATCGGCTTCGATTCACAGCAAGCCCGAGGCACTCGGTTCTGGATCAGGCTGCCCCTGGCGCCAGCTGAGGCACAGCCCAACGTGGCAGCCACAGCGACGCACCCAGCCCCCGCCCATTCCGCTGCACGGATTCTGGTCCTCGAACCTGATACGTCGGCGGCCGAACAGCTGGCCAGCACCTTGCAGCAACACGGCTACGCCACCCTGGTCGCCAGCACAGCGGCTCAGGCGCGCGAGCTGCTGGGCGAATTCAGCATCCAGGCCCTGACTCTCAGCCCGGCGCTGAGCGACGAGGACAGCATTTCCTTCCTGCAGAGCCTGCGCAGCCAGAACGCCTATCGTCATCTACCCGTCCTGATCGTCAGCCTGCAGCCACAGCGCCGCGACAATGACGATGGCGTCCTTCGCGGCGGGGCGGTAGGTGTCATCGACTGGCTGCACAAGCCGGTCGACCCTTCGCGCGTCATGGACGTGGTGCGCGCGTGCCTGAATAGCAGCGGCACGCGGCCCAGAATCCTGCATGTAGAGGACGACGAAGACCTTCGCGTGCTGCTGGCTCGGTTGGTCGAGCCATTGGAAATTGATCTTGAAGGTGCCGCCACACTGGCCGAAGCCCGCAGCCTGCTCGACGAGCAACGCTACGACCTCGCCATCATCGATCTGATGCTCCCCGATGGAGACGGAAGTGAGCTCTTCGATAAGCTGGCCCAGACCGTTCCCCCGCCACCAGTGATCATCTTCTCCGCGCTGGACGCGCCAGTGCATGACAGCCGCCTGGCCTTGCGCCAACTGGTGAAGTCGCGCCATGACGGCGACGAGCTTGCCGCGCTGATCCAGCAGCTGCTTCACCACTGGCCGCCCGGCCAAGTCCAAGAATCCAATGAGGTCAATGCATGAGCGATCCCGCTAGCCAGCGCATACTGATGGTAGAGGATGAGGAAGACATCGCCTTCCTCATCCGCTTTATGCTCGAGCGACACGGCTTCATCGTCGATCACGCTGCCGATGGGCGCCAGGCCATCGAGAAGATCACCTCTTCCAACCCGCCCGACCTGACCTTGATGGACATCATGCTGCCCTATCACGACGGTCTTGAGCTGATCGAGCGGCTACGCGCCCAACCGGGCTGGGAAAGCGTGCCAGTGCTGATGCTCACCGCCAAGGCGCGCGAAGTCGACATCGTCCGTGCGCTGGAGTTGGGCGCAGATGATTACGTGACCAAGCCCTTTCAACCGGAGGAACTGCTGGCGCGCATCCGTCGCCTGTTGAGGAGACCGCGATGAGCCGACTGCTGCCGGCGCTGGCCCTGGTCCTCCCATTTCTTATCACCCCCTCGCTGGCCGCTGCGGAAGTCGCCACCGCACAACGGCAGGTGGACGCCCAGCAGCTCGACGCCGCCGAAGCGACGCTTGAGACGCACCTGGCGCGTCAACCCGACGACAGCGAAGCGCAATTCCTCCTGGCTCGAGTGCGCGCCTGGCAAGGCAGACCCGAACAGGCACTGGCGCTGTATAAGCTTTTGCTGCAACGCGAACCCGACAACGCCGATTACCTGTTAGGTCATGGCCAGGCACTGCTATGGGCAGGCCAGCCGCAGGCTGCACTGACCTCGTTGGAGCGGGCGGCGGAAGTCGCGCCGGACTATCTCGAAGTGCAACAGGTGATGCAGCAGGCACGCGCAGCGTTGACCTCGCCGGTGAGTGCTACCGCTCCACTGGCCGCGGCGCCCGCACAACGTCGCCATGAGCTCGAACTGTCGGCCCGCCAGGACTGGCTCGACAATGGCTTCGACAACTGGCGCAGTCAACGCCTGGATTACTCGTCGACGCAACCCGAAGGCCTCGGCTGGTATGGCGCGCTGCTGCGCGAACAGCGCTTCGGCGAATGGGACAACGGCGTCGAGGCAGGCGCGGTCATCGCACTGGATGACAATTGGACATTGCAGCCGGAAGTCGGATATCAGCCCTCGCCCTATTTCCTGCCCGAATGGCATGCCGATCTGCGCCTGCAGCGCCGCTTGCCGGCAGGCTTTCTCGGCGCGGCGAGCGTCCGGCGCACCCAGTACGAAACCACCCGCGTGGATCGGCTGGCACTCAGCGCCGAGCGCTACTGGGATTCGTGGCGCGCGGGATACACCCTCAACGTCACGGATGTAGCCAATGCCGGCACACCCATTGGCCATGATCTGGCATTGGATTACTACTATCAGGGGCTCAGCTATGCGGGCGTGCGGGTTACCGTTGGTGAAGAGGAAGCTGTCGAGGAACAGCAACTGATCACCAGTGACGTGCGCGCACTTAGCCTGCAAGGCCGTCACTGGCTGGACGATCGCTGGGCACTGACCTGGGAAGTCGGGCAGCACCGCCAGGGAGACTACTACACGCGGCGCTGGCTGCAGCTCGGCCTGCGTCATGCTTTCTGATCTGACGATCAGCTGTCCCGCCTGGCTCTGCGAGGCGCCACGCAATGCCGTGCTGGCCATCTGGCCGGAGGACGGCATGCTCCAGCTGGCCCTTTATTGCGCATTGGGGCTGGGCGCCCTCACCCTGCTGGTCATGATCCAGGTCATGCTGCTGGGCGAAGTCGCTCGCCGCCGTGCATCACGGCGACAGCTGTTCAATGATCAATGGCGGCCGTTCTTTGCCTTGTGCAGCTTGGGTGACGAGCTGCCCGAGCCGGTACCTGCGCTGCCGCGCAGCCGGCAGCTATGGTTTCTGTTGCAGTGGAACAAGACTCAACTGCAGCTGCGCGGCGCCGCGCGAGAGCGGATGAATCGCGCACTCATCGCACTCGGCATGGACCGTCATGCCCGGGCTTTGTTGGGGGGGCGGGTACGCGGAAAGCTGATCGGGCTGACCTGCCTGCGACACCTGGCCGATCAAGGTTATTGGGATGCGGTTCAGCCCTTGCTGATGAACCGCAACGTCGTCGTCTCGCTCTCTGCCGCACAGACGCTGATCGCCATGGACGCGGCCCGCGCAATGCAGCTGATCCTGCCAGCCGCCGTGACGCGCCTCGACTGGGCATTGCCACGGCTGGCCAATCTTTGCCAACAATCTGGCGAGCAGGCAGTCACCCTGCCCCTGCTGATCGCATTGGCCGGCTCCGAAGACCCACGCCGCGAACGGCTGATCCCGCTGCTGGTTCATGGCGATCCACGTCATGCGGCGCCTTGGGCGCGCGCTCGACTCGAAGAAGATGCCGCACCGGAGCAGCTGCAGGTGGCATTACGGTGCCTCTGCGAACTGGGCGATCCACGTGATCGCGTCCGGTTGCAGCGTGCGGTTCAGCACAATGATTCCAACGTCAGGCTGGCGGCTCTCCAGGCGCTGCACAAACAGGCGCGCAATGAAGACAGCGAATTGTTCCTGCCATTACTGGCCGACTCAAGCTGGTGGGTTCGCCAGGCTGCTGCTGATAGCCTGGCAACGCTACCCGGCGTCACCCCTGAAAGGCTGCAGGAATTGCTGGCGAAAGTGGAAGATCGTTACGGGCAGGACGCGCTGCGCCGGGCCATCGCGGAGGTGCGGCGGTGAGCTTTGATTGGCTGTGGTGGCTGCAACTGGGGTTCATTCTTTACTTCCTGTCGCTCAATGGCATGTACCTGCTGCTCAACGTGCTCTCGATGGTCAGCCTCATGGGCTATATCCGCCAACGAGCAGAAACCGGTGAGATAGCGCCTTATCTCGGCGTGGAACCGCCGGTATCGGTACTGATGCCGGCATTCAACGAAGAGGCGACCATTCGCACCTCGGTGCGCTCGATGCTGCAATTGCAGTATCCGGAGTTCGAGGTGGTCGTGATCAACGACGGCTCCAAGGACAACACCCTCGCCGTGCTGATCGATGAGTTCGAACTGGTCCCGCACCCTGAGCCATTGCGCCAGGCGGTCACGCACCAACCCGTTCAAGCCATCTACCGTTCGCGCCGTTACGCCAATCTGCGGGTGATCGACAAGGCCAACGGGGGCAAGGCCGACGCATTGAATGCCGGCATCAATGCCGCCCGACACGGACTGTTCTGTGGGGTCGACGCCGATTCCATTCTCCAGCGCGACAGCCTGCTACGCGTCGTCCAACCCTTCCTCGAAGACGAACGGACCGTTGCAGCTGGTGGCACCGTGCGAATCGCCAATGGCTCAGAGGTTCGCGGTGGGTTTCTGATCCGCGCGGGCCTTCCGAGCAACTGGCTGGCGCGCTTCCAGATCGTCGAATACCTGCGCGCCTTCCTGTTTGGCCGCCTTGGCTGGTCGCCGATGAATGCGGTGCTGATCATCTCCGGCGCCTTCGGCCTGTTCGACAAGGAAAGGGTGATGGACGTAGGCGGCTATCGCACCGACACCGTCGGCGAAGACATGGAACTGGTGGTGCGGCTGCATCGCTATCACAGGGAAAAACGCATTCCCTACCGCATACGTTACCTGCCCGATCCTATCTGCTGGACCGAATGCCCCGAAGACCTCGGCACCCTGGGGCGCCAGCGGAGCCGTTGGCAACGGGGACTGGCCGAAAGCCTAAGCCGCCACGCCCGCCTCGCCTTCAGTCTGCGCGGCGGCGCGCCCGGCTGGCTGGCCTGGCCATTCATGGCGCTGTTCGAATGGCTGGGCCCACTGATCGAGCTGGTCGGCTACGGCTTCATGATCGGCGGGTTCGTGCTGGGCGTAGTGTCTTACGCGGCGCTCACGGCGTTCCTGTTGGTGGCCATCGGAATGGGCATCCTGCTATCGGTAAACGGGCTGTTATTGGAGACCATGTCGTTCCGCGTATACGAACGCCGCCGCGACATGCTGCGGCTGTTCCTTATGGCGGTGCTGGAAAACTTCGGCTATCGCCAGTTGAACACCCTCTGGCGATGCCGCGGGCTCTGGCAGTGGTTCTCGCGTCGCAAGCATCAGTGGGGCGCGATGCGCCGCAGCGGAACGTGGGGGCAGTAATAGGCAGGGAGGACCTGCGATACCCGTCGTGCGTCCCGGTTTGATGGGTATCGCTTCGCTCAACGCCTTCTACGACTGGTATCGGTCGAGAACTCGTTCGTCCCTATGAGGGGGATCACGCCTCGGCGATCCGCCAATCGAGCCAGGGTGGATGTAAAAGCGACATCCACCTTACTGCATGCAGCTGCTTTACAGCTTTATCCATGTCGCCTTGAGCTCGGTGTACTTGTCGAACGCATGCAGCGACTTGTCGCGACCGTTACCGGACTGCTTGAAGCCGCCGAATGGCGCGGTCATGTCACCGCCGTCGTACTGATTGACCCAGACGCTGCCCGCACGTAGTGCCTTCGCCGTCAGGTGCGCCTTGGACAGGTCGGCCGTCCACACCGCAGCGGCTAGGCCGTAGGGTGTGTCATTGGCGATGGACACCGCTTCGGCCGCCGTATCAAAGGTGATCACCGAAAGCACCGGGCCGAAAATCTCTTCCCGCGCGATCTTCATTGCATTACTGACGCCGTCGAAGATGGTCGGCTCGACATAGAGCCCCCCGGTCTCCTGCATGGTCCGCTGCCCGCCGATCAGTACCTGCGCGCCGTCGTTGCGACCGGCCTCGATGTAGCCGAGCACTGTATCGAGCTGCTGAGTATCGACCAGCGCGCCGACGTTGGTAGCCGGATCCAGCGGATTTCCCGGCTTCCAACCCTTGAGCGCCTCGACCACCATCGGCAGGAAACGCTCCTTGACCGAACTCTCGACCAGCAGCCGCGAGCCCGCGGTGCAGACCTCGCCCTGGTTGAATGCAATGGCGCTGGCGGCTGACTGGGCCGCTGCCTGCAGATCGGGCGCATCGGCAAAAACGATGTTCGGGCTTTTGCCGCCCGCCTCAAGCCAGACACGCTTCATGTTCGACTCGCCGGCATAGATCATCAGCTGCTTGGCGACGCGCGTGGAACCAGTGAAGACCAGCGTATCGACATCCATGTGCAGCGCCAGCGCCTTGCCAACAGTGTGGCCGTAGCCCGGCAGCACGTTGAGTACGCCTGCCGGAATGCCCGCCTCTATGGCCAGCTGCGCGACGCGGATGGCGGTCAGTGGCGATTTCTCGGACGGCTTGAGCACCACCGAATTGCCTGTCGCCAGCGCCGGGCCGAGCTTCCAGCAGGCCATCATCAGTGGGAAGTTCCAGGGCACGATGGCTGCCACCAGGCCCACTGGCTCGCGGGTGACCATACCGATCTGGTCATGCGGGGTGGCCGCGACTTCGTCGTAGATCTTGTCGATCGCCTCGCCGGACCAGCGCAGGGCGTTGGCTGATCCGGGGATGTCGATGTTCAGCGAATCGCTGATGGGCTTGCCCATGTCCAGGGTTTCCAGCAACGCCAGCTCTTCGGCATTGCTTTGGAGGAGATTGGCAAAACGGATCATGGTCGCCTTACGCTTGGCCGGTGCCATCCGCGACCAAGCTCCGGACTCGAAGGCCATACGTGCACTGATCACCGCGCGGTTGGCATCGGCCTCGTCACAGCTGGCCACCTGCGCCAGCACCCGCCCATCGATCGGGCTGATGCAGTCGAAGCTGGCGCCAGCACTGGATGTGGTGTATTCGCCCTGGATGAAGGCCCGCCCTTCGATGCGCAGGTCGCGGGCACGCTGTTGCCAGTCGGCGAGAGTCAGGGTGGTCATGGGGCGTCCTCAGTATCTGTCGAATAATCAGAAAGGCACCCTAAACCAGCGACGCCCGGGCTATCAATATTTTTTACGAAAGCAAGGTTTTCTGCCTTGTTTTGTTCGTTTTATTAAACATAGACTCGCCGAAACCGCTGGGCGCTCGGTTACGTCGCGCTACAGCATAGTCGCCGAAACCGCCGTCTTGCCGGAGCTTGCCATGGCCAACCAGCCGCACCTCACTGCTTCCGCCGAACATTTCTGGATGCCCTTCACCGCAAACCGGCAGTTCAAAGGCAATCCGCGCATGCTGGAGCGTGCAGAGGGCATGTATTACACAGACACCGACGGGCGCCAGGTGATCGACGGGACCGCGGGTCTGTGGTGTTGCAATGCCGGTCATGGCCGGCGCGAGATCAGCGAGGCGGTGAGCCGACAGATCGCGCAGATGGATTTCGCGCCGACTTTCCAGATGGGCCATCCGCTGCCCTTCGAACTGGCCGGGCGGCTCGCACAGATCAGCCCGGCCGGGCTTAATCGTCTGTTCTTCACCAATTCGGGATCCGAGTCCGCCGACACCGCCTTGAAAATTGCGCTGGCGTACCAGCGTGCCATCGGCCAGGGCAGCCGCACTCGCCTGATCGGCCGTGAGCTGGCTTACCACGGCGTTGGCTTCGGCGGCATTTCGGTTGGCGGCATGGCCAACAACCGGAAGGCATTCGGCGCGCTGTTGCCGGGTGTCGACCACCTGCCGCATACACTCGACGTTCAACGCAACGCGTTCAGCCGCGGTCTGCCCGAGCATGGCGCCGAACGAGCCGATGAGCTGGAACGTCTGGTCACTCTGCATGGTGCGGAAAATATCGCGGCCGTCATCGTCGAACCCATGTCCGGTTCAGCTGGGGTAATCCTCCCGCCCAAAGGCTATCTACAGCGCTTGCGCGAGATCACCCAAAAGTACGGCATCCTGCTGATATTCGATGAGGTCATCACGGGCTTCGGGCGCGTTGGCGAGGCCTTTGCCGCGCAACGCTGGGGTGTCACACCGGACATCCTCACCTGTGCCAAGGGCCTTACCAATGGCGCGATCCCCATGGGCGCGGTGTTCGTCAACGAAACCATCCACGACGCCTTCATGCAGGGGCCGGAAAGCGTCATCGAGTTTTTCCACGGCTACACCTATTCCGGACATCCAGTGGCCTGCGCCGCTGCCCTGGCAACCCAGGAGATCTATAGGCGCGAGAACCTGTTCCAGAAAGCAATCGAGATCGAAAGCTACTGGCAGGACGCGCTATTCAGCCTGCAGGGGCTGCCGAACGTAACTGATATCCGCACGGTCGGCCTGGTTGCAGGCATTCAGTTCGCGCCCCATGCGGACGGCGCCGGCAAACGCGGCTATGAAGTGTTCCGCCAGTGTTTCGACGACGGTCTGCTAGCCCGCGCCAGCGGTGACACCGTCGCCCTGTCACCGGCACTGATCGTCGAGCGCGAGCACATTGACGCGATGATCGAGCGTTTGGCTGATGCCATTCGCAAGGCGGCTTGAGCGAGCGTTTACCGCAGCGACGTAACATGAACGTTTGGCTTTGGAGACGCAGAGAGAAATGCGTCCAAGGCACCTCCCGCCTAAATACGCTACCGCAGAAACGAAAAAACCCGCCGATTGGCGGGTTTTTCTTCAAGGGCCGATCAATTACTTGATCTTGGCTTCCTTGTACATCACGTGCTTACGCACGACAGGATCGTACTTCTTGATTTCGATCTTGTCGGGAGTGGTACGCTTGTTCTTGTCGGTGGTGTAGAAATGGCCGGTACCGGCGCTGGACACCAAACGGATCAGGTCACGCATGATAGTTCTCCTTAAACCTTTTCGCCGCGAGCGCGGAGTTCAGCCAGAACGGCGTCGATGCCGCGCTTGTCGATAACGCGCATGCCTTTGGCAGTCAGGCGCAGACGTACGAAGCGGTTCTCGGACTCGACCCAGAAGCGGTGATGCTGCAGGTTCGGCAGAAAACGACGACGGGTTTTGTTGTTCGCGTGGGAAATGTTGTTCCCGGTTACCGGACCCTTACCGGTAACTTGACAGACTCTCGACATGCCTCAGCCCTCTAAAACCACATGCCCAACCCGGCATGGGTTGGCCGCTTGAATTCACTAGTCATTTGGCGCTCAGCGCCACGTTTCGTTGGGGTCTTACCGGCTACGCGGCAAGCGAAGAAACCGGGCCCCTAGAAAAGAGCGCTGCTTTATATCAGAAAGCCTCCAGAGCAACAAGCTCGGATTGACTTTTTGCAGCGTTGCTAAATACCGCTCGGGCTCTACAGGCTGAGTTGTCTACATCTCACCCACTTCGCCGTTCGTCGCTCGGGAGCCCCTTAAAATCCACGCACCTTTATAGAACTCGAAAGCAGGGGTCCGATTCAGCGGTCATAGCGGCAAGCACAGTCACGCAAACCAGCAGCAATAAAGTGGCACCCTACATCAGGTTTCACATCTGGCCCTATTGCTCAAGTCGAATAGCGAACATTTGTTTTGCTGTGCGAAATAAGTATTTAATTTTTAAGCTACCATTAAGCACAACTTCCGCACCGGCAGCATTAGGAAGCTCGTCTGGCCAGCTTCACAGCAGGTAATAAAGGCGATCTGCTATCGTGCCGCCCCGCTGCCCACTATTACACAGACTGATATCACCATGAGCGACGTTGAAGACATCGAGAATCCCAAAGATCGCAAGTTCGTCGAGGCGCTTTCCCGAGGCCTGGATGTTCTGCGCGCCTTCACCCACGGCTCGGTAGTGATGGGTAACCAGGACATCGCACGCATCACCGGGCTGCCCAAGCCTACGGTCTCGCGCATGACCTACACCCTGACCAAACTCGGCTACCTCAGTTACTCCCAGCAGCTGGAGAAATACCAGCTCGACTCGGGCGTTCTGGCGCTGGGATACGCCTACGTCTCCAACCTGCGTGTGCGTCAGCTGGCCAAGCCCTACATGGACGAGTTTTCCCGTCGCACCAATACCTCTGTCGGCCTCACCTGCCGTGATCGGCTTTCGATGATCTATATCGAAAATTGCCGTCCGGCCGAGGTGTCGACGCTGCGCATGGATGCCGGGGTGCGTCTGCCTCTGGCTACCACCGCGGCGGGCCGAGCTTTTCTCGCGGGCACCCCCGATAAAGAGCGCGAACATCTGATGGCCGCGCTGCAAGCCAAATACGGGGATGAATGGGCAACAATGAAGCAGTCGCTGGAGGAGTCCTTTGCCGAGTTCCGCCAGCACGGTTTCTGCCTGTCTCTTGGTGACTGGGACCGTAATGTCATGGCTGCCGGCGTGCCGCTGCATTTGGCCGACGGCAGCATCATGGCACTGACCTGCGGTGCTCCTTCGTTCCAGCTCAGCGAAGAAACGCTCCGCGGCTCGTTGGCTCATCAGTTGGAAATGCTCGCACGCGACATCGAAAGCCTGGGCGTCTGATCGCGTGAGCAACTTATCCAAACGCCGCATGAGCGCAGTCGCAAGTGTCGGCGTTGGGTGCGCTAATTACTTTTTATAAGACCCTCTGCCTTATTAAAGATCCGACGGCGTTCACTGCGCTCTGACGCTGGCCCAAGCGATGTCTGCGAGCAGGTCGCGGCAATCCGCCAATGCGGTACGCGAACGCCCAGCCAGCCAGTTTCGCGCCAGGTCATGGCAGGGCCCGATTACCACGGCTAGAAAGCAGTCACCCGGCATTCTACGAAAGGCGCCGCTGTCGCGGTGCCGACGCAAGATGGCGCTGACCCGTTCGCCATGGATCTGATTGACCTCGCGCAGCCGCTCGCCCATCTCACCCGCCTCGACTCGCCCACGGTTATGCAAGACAAAGCGTGCCCAATCCGGGTTAGCCGCAACCCAGTCGATGTAGCTGGTCACGAAGAGCCTGACGCACGCTTCGGCGTCCAGTGTTTCAATCAGACCAGACTCCAGCAGGGCGGCATATTCGCCGATGCCCTCCAGATAAAGCGCAGCGATGATCTTTTCGCGGTTACCGAAGTGGTGGTAAAGGCTGCCGATGCTGGCGCCGGAACGGTCACGAATCATCTCGATGGTGGTCGCCTCTACCCCGAACTCGGTAAAGCATGCGAGCGCGGCCCGGAGAATTTCCTGCTTGCGACTACTACGAGCCATCCGGCCTCCAAACTGACTAGAATAATGTTCTAGAATTATCTTCCACTGTTCGTATACTGCACTGATCGCGACAATCCAAAAAGTGCGGAGAACAACAAGATGGCGACGATACAGGCTCAAGAGCGCTCAATCGATAACGGCAATGGCCACCTGCTGTCCAGCTTTTGGTACCGGCCAAGCGATGCGCCACGGGGCGCCGTATTGATTGCCCCGGCGATGGGCGTCAGGCAGCGCTTCTACGCCGCTTTCGCCAGCTGGCTAGCGGACTGTGGCTACTTGGTCGTCACGTTCGACTATCTCGGCATGGGCCGCTCCCGTCAGGTGCCGTTGCGCCAGCTCAAGGTCGACATTCTCGACTGGGCTCGACACGATTGCAGCGCGATGCTGGCAGCAGTTGCGGACGCAGCCGACGAGCTGCCCCTGTTCTGGATCGGTCATAGCGTCGGTGCACAGATCCTGCCCATCGCCGAAGGCCACGAACGGCTTACCCGAATCGTGACCATCGCGGCGGGCAGCGGCTACTGGCGCGAGAACAGCCCACAGATTCGACGCAAAGCCTGGCTGCTGTGGCACGGGCTGGCTCCGGTACTGACTGCCGCCGCTGGCTATTTCCCCGGCGACAAGATCGGCGCGGTTGGCGACCTGCCGGCTGGTGTCATTCGCCAGTGGCGCCGCTGGTGCCTGCATCCGGACTATCTGCTCGGCGTAGAGGGAGAATCCGTGCGTAGCGCCTTTGCAGCGGTAAAGACACCCCTGACGTCATTGTCATTCACGGACGACGAGATGATGTCGGCACGCAACACCGAATCGCTGCACGGCTTCTATACCTGCGCACCGAAGACCATGCGCCGCATCGCCCCGATTGAAGTGGGCGCCGATCGCATCGGCCACTTCGGATTCTTTCGGGAATCATTCGCACCGACGCTCTGGACCAACTATCTGCTACCGGAGCTGTCCGTTGAGCGTGATCAGGCGGTTGCGTGAAAAAGACGCATTCGAAACGGCCGCCAGCCCGGCGCAACTTATCGATCAAGGCACCAATTGGCACGCCAGCCGCGCAGTGATCAGCTTTCTCTGTCCCACAACGCTGACTCAGCCTAGATCCGCTGCACGTTGGAATCGTGCGATTGTCGCGGGCCGCTAGCCCTTGTAGGAGCCAGCCTGCTGGCGATCCGGGCTGCAAGGGAGCATTGATCGCCAGCAAGCTGGCTCCTACACAAAGAACATCGGAGTAGTCCAAACCCAAGCCGTAGGGTGAGGAAGCCCACCACCTGCGTCCCGACGCTGCGATAAGGCGGAGGCCGCTCGCCGCATCTTAAGAAGGAATGCCTAAAAGAAGACCGGGCCATAGGGCCCGGTCGTGGTGTCGCGAGTGGGACGTTACGCCACCTGCATCAACTTAGCGTACGCCTTCAGGTGATGGTCATCGTCACCGAACTGGTGGGCGATCATCACAAGACGCTTGGCGTGGTGGGCGAGGTTGTATTCCCAGGTCATGCCGATGCCGCCGTGCAGCTGGATCGCTTCCTCGGCCACCTTGCGTGCGGCGCGGGCGCAAATGTACTTGGCGGCGGCGATGATACGGCGGCGGTCGTCGTTGTCTTCGCCGTCGGCAAAGGTCGCGGCGAGGATCGCCATGCTGGTGGCCTGCTCCAGCTCGGTCTGCATGTCCACCATGCGGTGCTGCAGCACCTGGAATTTACCGATCGGCACGCCGAACTGCTTGCGCGTCTTCAGGTAGTCGAGGGTCAGCTTGCAGGCTTCGTCCATGCTACCCAGCGCGTCGGCGCATTGCGCGGCGATGGCGCGACCCTGCTGGTAGCGCAGCGCAGAGAGCGCGTTGCCAATTTCGCCAAGCACGGCATCGGAACCCACCTGGACGTTGTCGAGGAACAGCTCGCAGCCCTTACGTCCGTCGATGGTCGGGTAGACGCGACGGCTGACGCCCTGGGCGTTCGGGTCGACGAGGAACAGGCTGATGCCAGCTTCGTCGCGGCTGTCGCCTGAGCTGCGCGCGGAAACAATGATCCGCCCGGCACTGTGCCCGCCGATGACCACGGCCTTGCGACCGGACAAGCGATAGCCGCCGTCGACCGCCTCGGCTTTGGTCTGCACGTCGTGGAGGTTGTAGTGGCTCTGCGGCTCGTCGAAGGCCACAGCCAGTTGCAGCGAACCGGCCGCGACCTGCGGCAGCAGATCTTCTTTCTGCGCATCACTGCCCATCTGGTTCAACAGTCCGCCGCCATAGATAACCGATTGCAGGTAGGGCTCCAGCGTCAGGCCGCGGCCCAGTTCGGTCATCACCAGCATGGTTTCCACGCCGCCGCCGCCAAAGCCGCCGATCTCTTCGGCGAACGGTACGGCGGTCAGGCCCAGCTCGCCCAGTTGGCCCCAGAACTCGGCGGAAAAGCCCAGCTCGGACTCGCTGAACTTCTCGCGCTGCTCGAACGGATAGGCGTCGCGCACCAGACGCGCAGCGGTGTCTTGCAGCATCTGCTGCTCTTCAGTCAGTTTGAAGTCCATTGCGGTGCCCCCTTACAGCTCGAGAATCATCTTCGAGACGATGTTCTTCTGGATTTCGTTGGAGCCGCCGAAGATCGACAGCTTGCGCATGTTGAAGTAGTCGCCGGCCAGCGATGCGCTGTAGTCGGCGTGCAAGAGATCGCCTTCGTAGTCCAGCTGCATCTCCTCTTCAAGAAACGGCAACGCATAGGGGCCGATGACCTTGCGCAAGAGGTGAGTGATCGCCTGGCGGATCTCCGTGCCCTTGACCTTGAGGATCGAAGACTCGGCACCGGGTACGCCACCCTCCTTCGCCGCAGCGAGGATGCGCAGGGTGCTCATCTCGATGGCCATCAGCTGCATTTCGACCTCCGCCACCTGAGCGCGGAACAGCGGGTCTTCGAGCATCGGCTTGCCGTCGCAGACTTCCTTCATGGCGATGCGCTTGAGATGCGTCAGCGCGGCCTTGGAGGCGCCGATGCCGGCAAGGCCGGTGCGCTCGTGAGTCAGCAGATACTTGGCGCAGGTCCAGCCCTGGTTTTCTTCGCCGACGAGGTTCTCCACGGGGACGCGGACGTTGTCGAAGAAGACTTCGTTGACCTCATGGTCGCCGTCCAGGGTGATGATCGGCCGCACGCTGATGCCGGGGCTCTTCATGTCGATCAACAGGAAGCTGATGCCGCGCTGCTGCTGGGCTTCGGGGTCGGTGCGCACCAGGCAGAAGATCATGTTGGCGTGCTGGCCGAGGGTGGTCCAGGTCTTCTGGCCGTTGACCACATAATGGTCGCCATCGCGCACGGCGCGGGTCTTGAGGCTTGCCAGATCGGAACCAGCGCCCGGCTCGGAGTAGCCTTGGCACCACCAGTCTTCACCCGAGAGGATGCGCGGCAGGTAATGGTCCTTCTGCTGCTGGTTGCCAAACTTGATGATCACTGGCGCGACCATGTTCACGCCGAACGGTACGGTACGCGGCGCGCCGAACTGGGCGCATTCCTCGTCGAAAATGTGTTTCTCCACCGGGCCCCAGGTGGTGCCGCCCAGCTCCACCGGCCAGCCCGGCGCGTACCAGCCGCGCTTGACCAGAATCTGCTGCCAGCGCTCGTGGTCCTGTTTGGACATGTGCTTGCCGAGCTTGACCTTGGCGGCGATGTCCGCGGGCAGCTCGTTTGTCAGGAAGGCGCGCACTTCATCACGGAAGGCGAGCTCTTCGGCCGTGTAATTGACGTTCATGGATGAATCCTCGATGTCCGTTCTGAGTGCAGGCGGGCGGGGCTCATCGCCCGGCCTGCCATTCGGTGAAGGTGCGGCCTTCGGCGGCCAGTTTTTCCAGCAGTGGTGCCGGCTTCCACCAGTCGCCGCAACGTGAGTACAGCTCCTTGACCCGCGCCAGCACGGTGTCCAGGCCAACGCTGTCGGCATAGAACATCGGCCCGCCACGGAAGGCCGGAAAGCCATAGCCGTTGAGGTAGATGACGTCGATGTCGCTGGAGCGCTGGGCGATGCCCTCTTCAAGAATCTTCGCCCCCTCGTTGACCAGCGCGAAGATGCAGCGCTCGACAATGTACTGCTCGTCCAGCGCCTTTCGCTCGATGCCCTTTTCTCGCGACGCTGCTTCCAGCATAGGCCCGAGTTCAGGGTTCTCCAGCGGCGTGCGGTTACCCGGCTCGTAACGGTAGTAGCCGGCACCGGTCTTCTGCCCAAGCATGCCAGCGGCACAGAGCTTGTCCGAGACGGTGGGGAAATCCAGGTGCGCTGGCAGCGTCGCGCGCTGGCGTTTGCGGATCGCCTGGCCGATGTCGAGGCCCGACAGATCGCGCATGGCGAAGGGTCCCATGGCCATGCCGAAGTTGCGCAGCGCACCATCGACCTGTTGTGGCGTGGCACCCTCCTCCAGGAGGAATTCCGCCTCACGGCCGTACTGGAAGACCATGCGGTTGCCAACGAAGCCGTCGCAGACACCCACAACAACCGAGACCTTCTTCAGCTGCTTGCCGATGGCCATGGCAGTAGCGAGCACTTCATTGCTGGTCTTCTCGCCACGCACGACTTCCAGCAGGCGCATGACGTTGGCCGGGCTGAAGAAATGCAGGCCGACCACGTCCTCTGGGCGCTTGGTGAAAGCCGCGATGGCATCCAAATCGAGTGAGGACGTATTGGAGGCGAGTATCGCGCCGGGTTTGCACACCGCATCCAGTTGCTCGAACACCTGCTGCTTGACGCCCATCTCCTCGAATACGGCCTCGACCACCACGTCGGCATCGGCCAGGGCGCCGTAATCAGTGACGCCTGTGATCAGCGCAAGGCGCTGCTCCATCGCGTCTTCGGTCAGGCTGCCGCGCTTGACGCTGGCCGCGTAGGTGTCGCGTGCGCGCTGCAGGCCGCGTTGCAGAGCTTCCTTGTTGATTTCCAGCAGCTTCACCGGCACCCCGGCATTGGCGAAACTCAGGGCGATACCGACACCCATGGTGCCGCCGCCGATCACCGCGGCGGTCTTGATCGACCGCGGCTTCGTATCGGATGGCAGATCGTTGATTTTGCCAGCTTGGCGCTCGGCGAAGAATGAATGAACCAGAGCACCACGCTGAGGCGAGTTCAGGCACTCGGCGAACAACTCGCGCTCGCGCTTGAGCCCCTCGGCCAAGGGCAATTGAGTGGCCGCCTCTACCGCTGCGATGCAACGCAGCGGTGAAAAAAGCCCAGGCATGCGTTTGGCGACTTCAGCATGCTTGGCACGGATCAGGGCCTCGTTGTCGGCGCCCTCAAGACCTTGGGTCTGCTCGCCAGTGCGTCGCGGTGCGCGGTTTTCCTCGACCATACGACGGGCGTAGCCGAGACCGGCGTCCACCAGATCACCATCAAAAAGCTCGTCGACGATATTGTGCTCGACCGCCTCGGCGGCGCTGATCGGCGTGCCGCTGACAATCATGTCCAGCGCTTTCTCGACGCCGGCCAGACGCGGCAGCCGCTGGGTGCCGCCGGCGCCGGGCAACAATCCCAGCTTCACTTCCGGAAGGCCGACCTTGGCGTCCCGCCGGGCGATGCGGTAATGACAACCCAGCGCGACTTCAAGTCCGCCACCCAGCGCAGTGCCATGGATCACCGCCACGCTCGGCTTGCTGCAGCCTTCGATAACCTCGATCACCTCCGGCAGGCTCGGCGCCTGCGGCGGCTTGCCGAACTCCTTTATGTCAGCGCCGGCAATAAAGGTATTGCCCTCGCACACCAATACCACGGCACGGACCTGCTGGTCCGCTTCGGCGCGCTGAAAAGCGTTCAGCAAGCCTTCTCGTACCACTTGGCCGAGGGCGTTGACAGGTGGGTTGTTGACCTTGATCAGAGCGATCTCGCCCCGAATTTCGAGCCTTACGGCTTCCGTCATGGCAGGCCTCCGCTTGTGAAATGATGATTAGAATTGTTATTTCACGGAATCATGTTTCGCACAGCAGAATAGTCGAGTCATTTCCGCATGTCGAGAGACTGGCGATAATCGATGAACCTAGCAAGCTCCATAAGCGATGCAGCGTTCCCGTGATAACCGAGGCCAGCATCGGCTTGTACAGGTGACAAGTAATTGCAGGCAGCGCATCCAGTACCGGCTCGTTGGCCTTTTCGTTTTGCCGGGCATAAAAAAGGAGCCGTCCCCGTGGGGGCGGCTCCTCGTGCCTGACCTGCTTACAACCCGAGGCAGAGGTACTTGATCTCGAGGTAATCCTCGATCCCGTACTTCGAGCCTTCACGACCCAACCCGGAAGATTTCACGCCTCCAAACGGCGCCACCTCGGTGGAGATCATGCCGGTGTTTATGCCGATCATTCCCGACTCGATGGCTTCGGCGACGCGAAACACGCGGCCCAGATCGCGGGCGTAGAAATAGGCCGCCAGGCCAAACTCGGTGTCATTGGCGAGCGCGATACCTTCTGGCTCGTCCTTGAAGCGGAACAGCGGCGCCAGCGGTCCGAAGGTCTCTTCCTTGGCCACCTTGGCGTTGTGCGGCACATTGACCATCAGTGTCGGCTCGAAATAGCTGCCACCCATCTGATGCGCTTTGCCGCCGGTGAGCACCTGCGCACCATTGGCGACAGCATCTTCAATGTGCTCGCGGACCTTTGTCGCGGCGCGATCATCGATCAACGGCCCGATGTCCACCCCCTCGTCCAGCCCATTGCCTACCTTGAGCTTTTCCACCGCGGCCTGAAATTTCTTGGCGAACTCGTCGTACACGCCGTCCTGGACATAGATACGGTTGACGCACACGCAAGTCTGACCGGCGTTGCGGTATTTAGACTGCATGGCACCTTTGACGGCCTCGTCCAGGTCAGCATCATCGAAAACGAGGAAAGGCGCGTTACCGCCCAGCTCCAGCGAGAGCTTCTTGATACCGGGCGCGCACTGGGCCATCAACCTGGCACCGATTTCCGTGGAGCCAGTAAAGCTGAGCTTGCGCACGGTCGGGTTGGCCGTCAGCTCGTCCCCAATGTCGCCGGCCGACCCGGTGACGACGCTGAACACGCCCTTTGGGATGCCGGCACGTTCAGCCAGCTCAGCCAGGGCCAGGGCGGAAAACGGTGTCTGGCTGGCAGGCTTGAGCACCATGGTGCAGCCTGCGGCAAGCGCAGGGCCGGCCTTGCGGGTGATCATTGCTGCCGGGAAGTTCCACGGCGTGATGGCCGCGGTCACACCGATCGGCTGCTTGATGACGATGATGCGCTTGTCTTTCTGATGGCCTGGGATTGTGTCGCCATAGACACGCTTGGCCTCCTCGGCGAACCACTCGATGAACGAGGCGGCGTAAGCGATCTCGCCCTTGGACTCGGCCAGCGGCTTGCCCTGCTCCAAAGTCATCAGCCGGCCCAGGTCGTCCTGGTTCTCCATCATCAGTTCGAACCAGCGGCGCAGCTTCTGTGAGCGTTCCTTGGCGGTCAGATCACGCCAGGCGGGAAGCGCACGCTCGGCGGCTTCGATGGCACGACGCGTCTCGGCGGCGCCCATTTTCGGTACGGTGCCAAGAATCTCGTTGTTGGCCGGGTTGTTGACCTTGATGGTCTGGCCGCCATCCGCATCCTGCCAGGCCCCGTCTATATAAGCCTGCTGGCGGAACAGCGAAGTGTCTTTGAGTTGCATGGCAGTCTCCTACGAGCCGGCGCTGGGCCGGACAATGAATCAAGGCCTGAGGCCGTACGGGGCAGTTGGCAGTGGAACCGCCCGACTAAGGTCAGAACGAGGCTTGGCCTTGGGGTTCCAGCTGGATCATAGAGCGTTTGAAATCTCGAACGAATCCTAGGCCTGCGCCCGATAACAGGCAACATCATGTTCGAAAAAATTAACGCACCATAGCTCAGCCTGATGAACAACCGAATCGGCGCATCAAGCCCTGAACCATCAGCCACGCAGCCGCCGAAGCGCCATGGACGACCGCAGACGACATGCGTATGATTGCGCCCCGCAACGCACCAGTAGCTCAGCTGGATAGAGTACTGCCCTCCGAAGGCAGGGGTCGTGGGTTCGAATCCCGCCTGGTGCGCCATCTTCAAAAACAAAAGCCCCGGATATTCATCCGGGGCTTTTGTTTTTTATCCAAATCGATGAGCGTGACGTCAAACCGCACGCTTACTTCGCGAGTCATCAAACTAACTCATATGACTTTTTCGAGCGCCTCGAGCAGCAAGGCGATCTTCTGCTCGTTTCGCTTGTAGTAAGTCCAGGGGCCGATGCGTTGTGAGGTCACCAGCTGAGCACGCTGGAGCGCGGCGAGGTAATTGGAGACAGTCGATTGAGACAGCCCTACCCGCTCCTGGATGATGCTGACGCAGACGCCCAGCTGCTCGGGATCGGCTTCCTGCTCCGGGAAGTTGGTCTTCGGGTCTTTGAGCAGGGTAAGGATGGCCAGGCGGGTTGGGTTGTCCAACGCCTTCAGCGCTTCACTGACGTCTATGTTCATATTCGCGGCGGCTAGTGGGTTTTCGCGATCTTACGATACTTCGTGCCGAATCGCTGCGTGCCTGCTGATGTCAGGCACGCAGCGGGGGCTCAGGCCGAATGCGTGGGATAGTCCGTGTAACCCGTGGCGGTACCGCCGTACATGCTATTGGGATCAAGCGTGTTCATCGGCCAGCCATTGGCGATACGTGCTGGCAGATCGGGGTTGGCGATGAACGGTCGGCCGAATGCGATGAGGTCTGCCCACCCGGCTTCGATGGCTGCAGCTGCGCGCTCCGGCGTGTATCTGCCGGCATAGATGATCTTGCCGCTGAAGGCCTCGCGGACTGCCTTGCGAAAGCTGTCGGGCAGCTCGGGCGCGCTGTCCCAGTCGGCCTCAGCGAGGGAAAGGTAGGCAACACCGATTTCTTCCAGGCATTTGACTGCCTCGACATAGGTCTCCTGTGGGTCTTCCTCGACAAGCCCGAGGTAGACGCGCTCCTCATCCGTGCTGGCGAACAGCGGCGCAAAGCGAACGCCCAAACGGTCAGCGCCGATGGTATCGGCAATGGCCTGGACCACTTCACGGAGAAAGCGCAGGCGGTTATGCAGCGAGCCGCCATATTCGTCGGTCCTGACATTGGTATGCGCGGAGATGAACTGGTTGACCAGGTAGCCGTTGGCACAATGAATCTCGACGCCGTCAAAGCCAGCCTCCAACGCATTGCGCGCAGCCTGGGCGTAGAGCTGCACCAACTCTTTGACCTCTGCATTGGTAAGCGCTCGCGGGGTCGATGGCTCCGCCAGCATGCCTTCGCCCGGCCCGGTCTCGATGAACACCTTGACGTTACGTGCAGGAATTGCCGAAGGCGCGACCGGGTCCGCCCCACCCGGTTGCAGGGAGGTGTGCGATACGCGGCCGACGTGCCACAACTGCGCAAAAATCACCCCGCCCTCGGCATGTACCGCCTGGCTTATCGCCTTCCAGCCTTCGATCTGCTCGGGACTGTAAATGCCCGGCGTCCAGGCATAGCCTTGGCCGCGTGGTTCGATCTGGGTGCCTTCGGTGACCATGAAGCCGGCCCCGGCCCGTTGCCGGTAGTAGGCGGCCATCAATTCGTTTGGAATATTGCCCGGCTGCGTGCTGCGCGAGCGCGTCAGTGGCGGCAGCACGATGCGGTTACGCAGCGGATAGGGGCCAAGTGTCGTGGGTGCAAAAAGCGATTGATAATTCATAACGTAATATTTGGATATCGTGGTTAATAGATATAAATAGATGAGGCTTAGCTCGATGGATCAGTGAGCTATGGCCGCCCTGATCAGTTCGGGGCGACAGCTGCACCAGCCCGGCGATGCTGGCCATCATATCGATAAATGTCAATATCTAGTTATACGGTTCTGCTGTGATCGCTATCCGATTGGGCTACAGGGTGCTCCGGGCTCACCTGCTGGCCCAGCCCCAGCTGGGACCGGTTGGCTGCAACGACTTAGCGACCCAACGAGATTATTCTCGCCGCTCTATGACAGATCAGACCTGCACGGCGCCGATCGCCACGGCGAACGCCAGCATGATCAGGCTCACGCCCCAGGCCCAGAAGAAGGTAAAGGCGATGTGCTTGCGTAATTCCACCCCGGCCAGGGCAAGGGCCAGGTAGACGCTCGGGACAACAGGGCTGATGGCGAAGCCCGTGTTCTCGCCGATCAGTATTCTCGTGCACTGCCCTATATCGCCCTTACGCCAGATACCAGCATTCGCCCATTGGCCGATGCCGCGCTGCGGCACCTGGACGTGGATCCTTCGCCTGCCTGGGAAGTCGCCCACATGAGCTCGGCCGTTGCGCTGGTTCGCGAAGGATTGGGGTTTTCCCTGTTGCCGGCCAGTTGCGCCTCGGTTTTCAACATCGAACGCTGCCATGTGGTGCCGATCAAGCAACCCGCACGGCGGTCCATCGGACTGCTGGAAACGGGGCCAGTATCGCGCTCACCGTCAATGAGCGCCTTCATGGCCTTCTTGCATGAGCGGCTTTTAGCTAGCCGATGAGTTGATCCTGGCCGTCATGAATGAGCGGAATGGGCCGCCCGAAGGCGGCGGCCTATTCATTTGCGACGCAGCAACGCTGGGTGATCAGTGCTCGTGCTTCTCGCTGACGAAGCTCAGCGAGGAGAACATGCCGCGCACACGCGCATCGGGGTCATCGTTCGGAACGGTTGTGGACGCTGCGATGACATTCAGGCCGCGGTTGCGCACGATGATTTTCGCCTTGCCCTGGGCGTCGGTTTTCGTCGCGACTTCATCAGGTGCGTTCACGAAGTCGGCGACAAGCTCGACGTCGGAAGCCGGTTTGCCGTCAACCAGGACTTGGACTTCCAATTCCTTGCCAGCTTCAACCGACAACGGGTCCTGTTGGGGCACGATCACCAGTTTCAGCTTATCCAAGGGGGGCAGCTTTGCGCCCTCCTCCAGCACTGCCAGGGTGTACTTGTAGTAGCGCCCGGAATCCAGCGCGCCGGGTACCTGGGTCTCTCCGACATTGAGCCACTTCTTGTCTGGCGCCTGGGTCCAGTAACCGTTGTCCAGCGCAACGCTGAGCACCGCGGCCGATTCCGTTGGCTTGAGGCGCGCGTGGTCCTCGAGCTTCTCGACGGTCACCGGAATACGACCGCCCCGCAGGTCGCTTGCCCAGGCCCCGGAAATTTTCTTCGGGTCATAGGCATTGTCTTCGGCACCGTCGCCGTAGATCACCTCGATGTTGCCGCGCCGTTCCGCGGTCCAGATGCCGTGGGCCGAAACTTGTCCGGCGAACATGGCGGCCAGGAGTGCAGCGGCGATTTTCGCGTGTTGCTTGTTCATTGTTGTTCCTTACGGATGGGGCTGGTGACAACCGGCTCGGGGGAGCGAGCCGGGTGGCATTATAGATTCAGCGACAGGCTCAGGCTGAGGTTGCGCGGTTCGCCCGGCATGACCCAGACGTTGCTGTAGGACCGCTCGTAGTAGGTGCGGTCGAAGGCGTTATTGAGATTCACACCAAGAGTCAGATCCTGGGTGGCCTTGTAGCGCGCCAGCAAGTCTACAGTGGTGTAACCCGGCAGTTCGAAACCGCTGTCCGCGACATTGCCGGAACGATCACCGACATAGTTGACGCCAGCGCCGAGCTCGAGGCCTCGCAGGCCGCCGTCAAGGAACTCATAAACGCCCAGCAGGCTGCCGCTGTGCTCAGGAACGTTGAGTAGACGGCTGCCGCGCGCCAGGGTGTTGTCCTCGGTGACTTCGGCATCCACGTAGGCATAGGCACCAATCACGCGAAGCTCGTCGGTCAACTGCCCGGTCAGTTGCAGGTCGATACCGCGACTGCGCACTTCACCCGCCGCGATCTGGTAGCTCGAATCGACCGGATCGGCAGTGAGCACGTTTTCCTTGGTCAGGTGGAAAGCAGCAATGGTCATGCCCAGACGACTGTCGAGCAGATCGAACTTGAAGCCCGCTTCGTAGCCGACGCCCTCCTCCGGATCGAATGACGTTCCGGTACCAGGCCGGGGCGCACCCGTATTGGGCTTGAACGATTGTGAGGCGTTGGCGAACACAGCGACCTCAGGCGTGAATTGATAGAGCGCGCCAATGCGTGGCGTGATCTTTTCGTGGGTCTGCTCGACGCGTGTGCCGGCAACTTCGTTGTCCAGGCGATGCTCGTAGTGGTCATAACGCGCGCCAATGACGCCGAACAGCTTCTCACTGAAGCGCATCTGGTCCTGCAGGTTCAGTGAACGGGAATAGACCAGCTCATGGCGATCAGTGCTGCGCCCGCCTGGACCTACGCTGAATGGCAATCGTGGCTGGCCGTAGACCGGCTCGTAGATGTCGATTTGCGAAATGGGACGAGTGCGCAGCACCTCTTCGGCCTTGGCAAAGCGCTCGTACTCGGTCCCGATCAGCAGGTTGTGCTCGATGTCGCCGGTGTAGACCAGGCCGCGCAGCTCCAGCTGAGTAATGCTGTCTTGCCAATCGTAATCGCGGTAGCGGTACTCCCGGTTGAGCGTGCGGCCGTCAGCAGCAAGGGTGCTCGCCTCGGTGGCGCCGCCGCTCAGCCTACCTTGCTTGTAATGGCTGGCGAGTCGAACAGTCCAGCTGGCGTTCAGGTCATGCTCGAGCTCGGCCTGAAGGCTTTCGTTGTTGTTGTCGATTTCTCCGTCACCGGGCTCACCGAAAAAGTCGGAGCGCGAAACGCGGCCAAGACGGTCGTTCGGCGCAACCACGCCGCGGTCGAAGACCTGGCTGCTACGAATGACTTCAGCCTGAACCAGCAGGCGCGTTTGTGGCGTCAGTTCCCAACTGAACGCGGGGGCGAAGAACTGACGCTCGCTGGTGCGGTAATCGCGAAAGCTCTTGTTGTCCTCCACCGCGAGGTTCATGCGGTAGAGCATCTTGCCGTCGTCATCCAGGGGCGTGTTGACGTCCAGGCTGCTGCGGTAGCGATCCCAACGGCCGGCGCTCAGGTCCAGGCGCGTGAACTGATCATTCTGCGGACGCTTGCTGACGATGTTGATGGTGCCGCCTGGGTCGCCGCGGCCATACAGGCTGGAGGCCGGGCCTTTGAGCACATCGATGCGCTCGACGTTGGAGGGGTCCTGCGGGTTCATGTATCCGCGGTTGACGCTGAAGCCGTCCTTGTAGAATTCCGATGTGGTCAGCCCGCGGATGCTGTACTCGTACATGGTCAGGCCGCCGAAGTCGTTCTGACGCGCAACGCCACCGGCGTAGTCCAGGGCCTTCTCGATGCGGGGGCTGTCCAGGTCATCGAGCACCGTAGCAGGAATGACGCTGACCGCCTGGGGCACCTCCTCCAGCGGGCTATCGGTCTTGGTGGCGCTTGCTGAGCGCCGGGCCTGGTATCCCTTGACCTCGGCCTGCTCACGATCTGCCGTGACCACCACTTCATCGAGCACTGCGCTGTCCGATTCCTGCGCCAGCGCCGACATGCTGCCCAAACCCGCCGCAGCGGCAATTCCCAGTAACCGTGCTACAACCCTGCTGTTGCTCATGACCGCTTCCGATTTGATGTTATACCGTAACATTTGATCGAAGCCGCCCAGCGGTGTCAATGCCGCATCCCGCTCTGGAAAGCTGTATCTGGGTGCGGCAGCATGCAGTCACCACAACACCAATCAACCCTGCGAGCGCGCATATGATCGATTTCAACAACAAAGGCTTTTTCAAGCTGAAGCAGAACAACGAGTACGCCGAGCGGGTCAGGTCCCTGTTGCTGGATGATGAACAGGTAGTCGATGCCTACAAGTCGATGCGTGACGGTGTGGTGTTCACCACCAAGCGGATCATCGCCGTCAACGTGCAAGGGATCACTGGCAGCAAGAAGGATTTCACCTCGTTGCCCTACAAGAACATCGTCGCCTACTCGGTAGAGACCTCCGGCACTTTCGATCTGGACTCGGAGCTGGAGATCTACTTTTCCTCGCTGGGTCTGGTGAAGTTCGAGTTCACCGGCAAGACCGCCATCGTCGAGATATCGAAACACATTTCCAGGAATCTGCTCTGAACGAACGCCTCTAGGAGTAACGATGCATTCACTGAGAACCCACGGCTTGGGGCTGCTGACGGTGGGGTTGGCAGCAATGATCAGCCAGACAGGGATGGCAGCAACGAAACTGGCGGACATCGACGCAACAGTGAATGACGCTGCCAGAAAGGTGATGGAACAGCACGGCATCCCCGGCCTCGCCATCGCGATCACCGCGCAGGGACAACAGCGCTTCTACAACTTCGGCCTGACCTCCAAAACGACACAACAGCCCGTTACCCGAGATACGCTGTTCGAAGTAGGTTCGGTCAGCAAGACGCTCACGGCTACCCTCGCCGCCTACGCTGAGGCCGAAGGCAAGCTCTCGCTGACCGACAGCCCGGGTCGCCATCTGCCGGCGCTGCAAGACACTGCGCTCGAACCGGTTTCGCTGATCAACCTGGCCACACACACCGCGGGCGGCTTTCCGCTGCAGCTACCCGACGAAGTCGGCGATGAGCAGCAGCTGAACGATTACTTCAGTACCTGGCAGCCGCAACACACCCCAGGAAGCTACCGCATTTATGCCAATCCCAGTATCGGCCTGCTTGGCCGGGCCACGGCTGCCAGCCTGGGGCTTTCCTACACTGACGCTCTGCAGACGCAGCTACTGCCAAAGCTGGGTATGTCCAGCACCTATATCGCTGTCCCGACGGGCGACATGCCGCGCTATGCACAGGGGTACAACCAGAAAGGCGAGCCGGTCAGGCTGAACCCCGCGTTGCTGGCCGCTGAAGCCTATGGCGTGAAGACCACCAGCGAGGATCTGCTGAAATTCGTCGAGGCCCAGCTCGGAGTCATCAAGATCGATGACAAGGTCATTCAGGCCATGGCCGCCACCCGGACTGGCTACTACCGAGTCGGCGAGATGACGCAGGCCTTGGTCTGGGAGCAGTACCGCTATCCGGTCGCGTTAAAAGACCTGCTGGTGGGCAACAGCAGCAAGATGGCGCTCGAACCTCATCCAGTCGAAACAATAACGCCGCCGTTGGCGCCGCAGCTGGACGTTTGGATCAACAAGACCGGCTCGACCAATGGCTTCGGTGCCTATGTGGCATTCGTACCCGCCAGGCAACTGGGGATCGTGATACTCGCCAACCGCTATTACCCCAACGAGGAACGAGTAAAACTCGCCTATCGCATACTTACTCATCTGGCTGAATAGGAGCGCCAACACCCTGGGTAACGAGGCTAGAAACGATAACCCCCGAACAGAATCTGAGGGCTCACGACACTATGCTGACCCGCGGCCGGGATCTGCATAGCGTCTGACACACTACTCGCAGCCCGTCGCAATGGCGCTCGACGGTGCAGCGTTAGTTGGTGATATCTGCACAAGGAGCCGTTTGCGCCGAAGATGCTGTGGCTGGCTCAGCTTGCTCGTGGGATGGACGTTCGGCCTGTCGGTCATCCGAGCGGATACCCAAAGCCATCAGCAGCGTTTCGGTGACTTCCATGAATGAATATCCATCGGCCCAAATTTCACTCTTACCGTTCAGCCTGCTGTCCATTTTTTCCTTTCCTAAGCTGGCTCGATGGTCCAGCTGCATGTCAATTGGCCATTGCCGGTTGGCAAGGGCGCTTCTGAAAGCAGTGAACGCTAGAGCAGTGACCGTGCCAGGAACCGGCTTAAATTTTTTCCTTTTTATTTCAATGGTTTAACAATGCGCGCATTTTTTTAAACATTGCAAGTTGCATGAGTAAAGGCTTAAGGCCATGCGATGTGCACGCTAGCACCACTGTATGTAGTCCCGTATTCAGGCTTCCCTGAACAGCTGCAACAAGCGGGACCTGCCCGACTCATGATCGCAGCCGGGCATAATCGAAACTCTCTTCAGAGCCCCTAGTCCATGCAGATCGATGAAGAACTCACGCTGAAAAAGCTGGAAGTGTTCCTGGCCTTCATGCGCAGCGGCAGCCTGACAAAGGCAGCCGCGGAGCTGAACACCAGCAACGTCAGCGTTCACCGCGCCATTCACTCGCTGGAAAGCGCGTTGCGCTGCCCGCTGTTCAAGCGCGACGGCCGTAACCTGATACCGCTTGAAAGTGCCCTGGTCCTGGAAGAACGGGCCCAGCTGCTGATCAAGGACGTCGTCGAAACGGTACGCCAGACGCGCGAGGCGGCCGGTTTCTCGGCGGAGCGCTTCAAGCTCGGGGCGCTGTATTCACTGACGGTAAGGACAGTTCCGCAGCTGATCATGGGTCTCAAGTTGCGCCGCAGCGAGCTCAATATCGATCTGATTCTCGGCTCCAACGTCGACCTGCTCTACAAACTCAAGAACATGGAGCTGGACGCGGTTCTGGTCTCGCTCGACGACACGCACATCAACCCGGACTGCGAACAGTTGCTGCTGTTCGCCGACGATATCTTTCTCGCCGTGCCCGCCGATTCGCCCTTCGCCGAACAGGCGGAGGTCGACCTGGCTGACCTTCGCGAAGACACCTTCATCACCCTCACTCAGGGCTTCGCGACCCATCGCGACAGCGCTCGCGTATTCAGCCAAGCGGGCTTCGAGCCGAACGTGGGGATGCAGGTCAACGATATCTTCACGCTGCTCAGCATGGTCAGTTCAGGCGTCGGCTACGCGCTCTTGCCGGGACGGGTCGCCGCGGTTTATGAAAACCGCATTCGGCTGATCCCTCTGCAAAGCCGTTATCGCCTCCAGCAACAGATCGGTGTGGTGTTCCTGAAGGCCAAGGAGCGCGATCCCAACCTGCTGGCACTGGTTGCTGAATGCCGCATGTATCGCTCCCGTACCAGCCTTATTACAGGGGCCACCATTAATCATTAACTTTGGCGTAACGATGGTGGGTGGGTCTTAATTGTCTGCCCCCCTTGCGCGCGCTAGCCTGCAACCCGACTCGAGCAAGGACGCTCGGATTACAAGAAATTCTCTCTGACGTAATAAAAATAACTATGAGCTGCGACCCGCGGTTCTGAAGTGTCAATCTAGGAGATTCCAATGAAAGCCCTACTCCGTACCTCGGTTGCGGCTGCTCTGCTGGCTTCCAGCATCCCCAGTTTCGCCGATACCGTCCTGCGCGCGTCCCACCAGTTCCCGGGCAACCAGGGTGACCCCCGTGACGAAATGGTGCAGATCATCGCCCGGGAAGTCGCCGCTGCCGATGTCGGCCTCACCATCCAGATCTATTCCGCGTCGTCCCTGTACAAAGCCAACGAACAATGGGGTGCGATGACACGTGGCCAACTCGACATGACCGCATTGCCGCTGGACTATGCATCAGGCCGAGTTCCGCAGTTCTCCGCCACCTTGATGCCTGGCCTGGTCAAGAATTATGAGCACGCTCAGCGCCTGAACGATTCGGACTTCATGAAGGAAATCCACGCGCTGGCAGAGAAGAACGGCGCGATCATCCTTGCCAACGCATGGTTGGCCGGCGGATTCGCTTCCAAGAAGAACTGCATTACCTCGCCGGATACCATCAAGGGGCAGGTCATCCGCGCCGCCGGCCCTGCGTTCGAAAACATGCTTGCCGCCGCTGGCGCCTCGATTTCGTCGATGCCGTCGTCGGAGATCTACACAGGTATGCAAACGGGCGTTCTAGACGCCGCCAACACCTCCAATGACAGCTTTGTCTCGTACCGCCTGTACGAGCAGGTGAAATGCCTGACCGCACCGGGCGAGAACGCACTGTGGTTCATGTATGAGCCCGTGCTTATCTCCAAGCGCACCTTCGAGCGCCTTACCCCAGAGCAGAAAGAAGCGATGCTGGCAGCCGCGAGCAAAGCCGAAGCCTACTTCGCCGAAGAAGGCCCAAAGGGCGAAAAGCGCATGAACGAGACGTTCGCCAAAGCCGGTGTGGAGGTGGTGAGCCTGAACAAGGAACAGCACGACGCCTGGATGCAGGTCGCACGCGAATCCTCGTATCAGTACTTCGCCGAGAAGGTAAAAGGCGGCAAGGAGCTTCTGGACAAAGCCCTAGCCGTGCAGTGAAGCCCGTCAGGCCGCTCGCGTAGCGGCCTATAGCGTGATCGAGCGCGCGCCGCGGGTTCCCACCACACGGCGCGGGCTCTGAGGAGTAGTCCCCATGTCCAAACATATCGTTCGATCCATCGAGGCCCTGTCGCGCCTGGGTGGTATCAGTTCCGTTTTCCTGTTGATCGTCGCCATGGTCGTCATGTGCCAGATGATCCTCATGCGCTACCTGTTCAGGGCGCCCACCATCTGGCAGACCGAGGTCGTGGTGTTTGCGGCCACTGCCGCGATCTTCATCGGCGCACCCTACGTCTTGATGAAGAAAGGCCACGTTGGCGTGGATGTCATCGAGTTGATGATGTCGCCACCGAACCAACGCCGGATGAAATGCCTGGGAGCACTGCTGGGTCTGGCGTTTTGCGTGCTGATGACCGTGGCGAGCGGCATCTACGTCTACGAGGCCTGGGAAGGTGGCTGGACCACCCCGACCATCGCCGCCATTCCGCTGTGGATTCCCGCGACTCCCATGCTGGTGGGCTTCGGTCTGCTGTGCCTGCAGTACATCGTTGAGCTGATGAAGCTGTTCAACCCCGAACTGGCCACATCGCCGGCGCAAAATCCCACGTCCGCCGAGGACGAAAACACCCTGCACTCCCATCAGAGATTCGGAGAAGCACCATGACTCCAACCCTTGCAGGCGTGATTCTGATTTGTGCCTTGCTGCTGTTTCTCGCCACGGGCATGCCCATCGCATTTGCCCTCGGACTCGCGGCCATGGGCGGTCTGTTCATGGCGATGGGCCCCGAAGTGATAGGCGTGGTGGCCGAGACCATGTTCGCCGGCATCGGCAACCTGGCCTTCGTTTCGATCCCGATGTTCGTACTGATGGGCGCTATCGTTGCGGGCACGCCCGCCGGAGCCGACCTTTATCGCGCACTGGACCGCTGGATGTACAAGGTACCGGGTGGCCTGGTGCTGTCGAACATCGGCGCCTGCGCTGTGTTTTCCGGAATGACCGGCTCGAGCCCTGCGACCTGCGCGGCCATCGGCAAGCTCGGCATTCCGGAGATGCTCAACCGAGGCTACCCATCCTCAGTCGCGACCGGTTCGATCGCGGCAGGCGGCACGCTGGGCATTCTGCTGCCGCCATCGGTCACCATGATCATCTACGGCATCGCGACAGAAACCTCCATTGGCCGGCTGTTCCTCGCCGGTGTACTGCCTGGCCTGATGCTGACCGCCATGTTCATGGCCTGGGCGATGCTCGATGCCCGCCGAAAGGGCTTCCGCTTCGGCGCTGAAGGCGTGTATTACAGCCTGCGCGACAAGCTTGCCGCTCTTCCGCGGATACTGCCGCTGATGCTGATCATCCTTGGCGTTCTCTACGTGCTATATGGCGGCGTGGCGACGCCTTCGGAAGCAGCCGGCGCGGGTGCCATGCTCACGCTGGTGGTGGTAGTGCTGGCGTACCGGCTGTTCAAAATGGGTACGTTCCGCAACATCTTCGGCTCCGGCATGCGCGAAAGCGTCATGATCATGATGATCCTGGCTTCGGCCGAGCTGTTCGCCTTTGCCTTGTCCTCGCTGTACATCACGCAGTCACTGGCCGAGGCGATCGCCAGCCTGGAGGTCAATCGCTGGGTGCTGATGGGCGTGATCAACGTGTTCCTGCTCGTAGCCGGGATGTTCCTGCCGCCAGTGGCCGTGATCGTGATGTCCGCGCCTCTGCTGTTCCCGATCGTCGTACAGGCGGGCTTCGATCCCTACTGGTTTGCGGTGGTGCTGACCATCAACATGGAGATCGGTCTGATCACCCCGCCGCTGGGCTTGAACCTGTTCGTCATCAACGGGATCGCGCCTCAGGTGCCGACACGGGAAATTCTCTGGGGCGCGCTTCCCTACGCGCTGGTCATGGTGCTGGCGATAATCGTGCTGTGTCTGTTCCCACAGATCGCGACCATCCTGCCGGACTACGTGATGGGCGAAGCGATCTAACGGTGCATGTTGGCCATTGGCCGTAGGCCGATTTAACGGGCTTCAATCTGAAGCCCGTTTTTTTTTCGCGCGATTGCCCGTACACACGACGATCAGGGCAGACCACCAAGGGGCGGCGTCTTTGAT
Source organism: Stutzerimonas zhaodongensis (assembly GCF_003696365.1). Taxonomy (GTDB): domain Bacteria; phylum Pseudomonadota; class Gammaproteobacteria; order Pseudomonadales; family Pseudomonadaceae; genus Stutzerimonas; species Stutzerimonas zhaodongensis. Next base: position 62,461 of record NZ_RFFM01000001.1, on the reverse strand, counting down.
TGGTGAGAGGTTGTTCCGGGGCACTTGAAGCTGAGCGCTACTGGGCCTGATCCGCTTCCTGACGCAGCAAGGCAACCAGCGTGTCGAGCCGGGCGCCGTCGAACGCAACCAGCGTGCCCTGCTCGAAAACCCGGCGCGCCAGGCCCGTGAGTACCGATCCAGGAGGCAATTCGATATGCAGCCGGACGCCGCGCTCGTAGGCGGTGCGCAGGGTGCCGTACCAGTCGACGACGCGGCACATGTTGAAAGCCAGGTCATTGCGCAGGCGCTCGGCATCGAAAATGGGTCGTGCCGTGGTGCTGCTCAGATAGCGCAGGCGAGGCGTGCGAAGCTCGATGCCGGCGAAGGCTTCGGCGAGCCGAGCGGCAGGTGCGCTCAGCAACGCACTGTGGGACGGCACGCTGACCGCCAGACGCGTCACGCCGCTTGCGCCCAGCAACTTGGCGCGCTGCCCGACCAACGCCATGGCCCCGTCCGATCCGGCGATGACGATCTGGTTGTCGGCGTTGATGTTGGCCAGGTGTACCGGCGTGTTTTCATCGTGCACCTCGGACAGCAAACGTTCGACGGTGCCGAGATCAAGGCCGATCAGGGCGGTCATGCCGAAGCCGTCGGGATAGGCGTTCTGCATCAGTTCTCCGCGCAGCGCGACCAGACGCACGGCGTCCTGAAAGTCCAGCGAGCCGGCTACCACCGCGGCGGCGTAGGCACCGATGGACAGCCCAGCCACATAATCGGGCACCTGGCCGCTTCGCATAAGCAGTCGCGCGCTGGAGACGCCGGCAATCAGCAAGCACAGCTGCACGGCGCGGGTGGATCTCAGCGCGGCTTCGCTGTCCAGCACCAGGGCATCCTCGTCCAGCGCTTCGCTGGCTTGCCGGAGGCACTCGAGAACCTCAACCTCCTGCGGCAAGCGGTGCAACATGCCGGGCTTCTGCGCGCCCTGCCCAGGAAAGGCGAACAGGCTGCTCATGCCACCTGCTCCGCCCTGGCCCAAGGATCGGCCACCAGCCGCGCACCGGTCGGGCACTTGAGTAATACTCGATCCGAGTCGCCAGCCCACTCGCGCAGCGCGATGGCGCCGGCTGGGGTCTCCAATTGCAGGTCAACGCGGCATGGCGCGGCATCCAGCAGGCGCAGCAGCTCGCGGGCGCTCGGCCGCGTGATCGCCCGCGGAGCTCGCACGAGCAGATCGAGATCGCTATTGGCATGCGCAGCGGGAATGCCGGTGGCCAGCTGATAGCCGACCGAACCGGTTATCCCCCAGTCCAGACCGAGCTCATCCATTGCAGGCATCAGCTGCACCAGCGCACGCAATGGCGGTAGATCACCGGCTTGAACGCCTTCGATCAGTTCTTCAGGTCGCACGCGCCGGCGCACGGAGTCCATGGGCATGAGCGTGGCGTAACGCTGGTCACGCGAGGCGCCACGTATGCCCACGGCTATCTGCCCGCTCGCTACCATCGCCCGTCGCACCACCACCGGCTGGCCGGCTTCAAGCACCTGTCGCGCCCACGCCGGTGCGTCAGCGGGCAACTGCGCCGGGCTCATGCCCCAGAGCAGATCATGGGGGCATGGACGGTCATGCATTTACAGCCTCCTCGTGAGTGTCGTTGAAGGTGAGACACGCAAAATCGAAGCTGATTTCGGACTCATCGGACAGCTGTGAGCGGATCACCACTGCGCGCGCAGCATCTCCCGCACTCGCGAAGACGCCTCGCGATTCGACGCACCGAGGCGGCCACGCAGATCGCTGCTGTTGCCGATGTCCTCCACGGCCCGCTCCAGGCAATCGCGAACCCGCTGCAGGTCATCACCCGCCGGTTGCTCGATATCGTCCACCGAAAGGGTTTTCCAAAGCAGACCAAGGGTGGCGTAGTTATCGATGTCGTACGCCATCGGCGGTACCGATTCGGCCAAGGCTTCGAGTTCCTCGACGCTACGCAGGGTGATGCGCGCAGCGGCGGCCTTGCCCATGGCGTGCACCATCACGCCCAGATCGCGCAGGGCGATGATCCGCTGAGCCTGGTAACCGTGCGCGAGAAAGGCGCCGGACATGGCCTTGCCCACCAGCAGCGAGACCACGGGATGGCCAGCCAGACGAGCGCGTGCATAAGCGTCCACTGCACCGGCGAGCGCCTGGTGAATGCCGAGGGCTTCTTCGCGGCGCCCGTAGGCCTGACTCGGCACATCGACCACAGCGACCAGCACCTGTTTCTCTGTTTTCTCTCGGTCAGCTTCAATGGCTTCATCAACGGCCTTACCCAGACCCCAGCCCTCTAGCAGCCCGACCTCGCCGTTACGCGCGCGAGGAAAGGGATTTTCGACATCCGGCACAACAGCGACAAAACGCGCGGCGCGTGCACCAAGTGAACCGTCGATGACCTTTATCGAGGCCGGATAGCCCGCCAGGGCCTGGCCGCCGGCCAGCGCTTGCAACCAGTTCAGTCCACGGCTCATCGGGCATCTCCTTCATACAGGGCGCGCACGGCGGCGGCGTCGAGCTGCTCAAGGGTATCGACGTCAGCCAAGCGCTGGAGGAACCAGGCGTGGCGGCGGCTACGCGGTTGAACGGGTTTGCCAAGCGCGAAGAGTTCGTGCAACTGCTCGCGAATGGCATCGGTGTCGTCGGCCACATAAGCATCAGCCAAACCACTGGCGTAGCGTTGCTCCCCCCCGCTCAGGCTCCAGATGAAGGGGCGATCGCGCGAGTCGTATTCCTCGATGCCGGCTTCCTGCTCGATCACCTGCGGGCCATTGAGGCCGATACGGGCCTCCCGGGTGACCACCAGATAGCTGCACAGCCCAGCAGCGATGGACATGCCGCCGAAGCAGCCGACCGAGCCTGCGACTACACCGATCACAGGCTGGTACTCGCGCAGCTCTACGATGGCAGCCTGGATCTCGGCGATGGCCGCCAGCCCCAGATTGGCTTCCTGCAGGCGTACGCCGCCGGTTTCCAGCAGGAGCACGGCGCGGGTCGGGATGCCTTTCAAATTGTCTTCGACGGCCAGCTCCAAGGCGCCAGCAATCTTAGCGCCGCCAACCTCACCCATACTGCCGCCCTGGAAAGCGCCTTCGATGGCGGCGATTAACGCCGGCTGGCCATCAATGGTGCCCTTGGCGACCACCACACCGTCGTCGGCCTGGGTGACGATGCCTTGCTTCGGTAGCCAGGGCGAGGTGACGCGATCGAACGGGTCGAGCAGTTCGCGGAAGCTGCCCTCGTCCAGCAGTGCGCGGGCACGCTGGCGGGCACCGAGTTCGACGAAGCTGCGCGACTTGAGTAAACGGGCCACATTATCAGCGGACGAATCAGTCATGGCCGACCTCCTCCAGCCCCTGCTCCAGGCGCAAACGCACAACGCCGGGAGTGGCCCCAAAATCGTGAATGTCGATGTTCAAAGCGGGCGGCGTCTGCTCGCGGAACATCCTTTCGAACAGATGCCGCCAGCGTTGCTCAGCGCCGTTGACCGAGGTCACTACCTGGATCGCCAGCTTGCCGGCCTGGCCAGGTTCGAGCAGCACTTCCAGATCGCCCGAGCCGACCACGCCGACCAGGGCCTTGCTGCGGGCGGGTTGCCCGGCTGCGAATACGAATGACAGGGTTTCCATGATCAGTTGCTCCCAGTCGGCGCCGATGCAGCGGGCGTCAGGCGGTCGAGGAAAAGGGTGGCGGCCAGCAGGTCAGCGGCGCCGCCCGGCGAGGCGTTGAGGGCGAGCATGTCGCGATCCAGTTCGCGCAGCTGACGACGCCCATCGAGGCTGGCGGCACCGCCAGCATCGAGTACCGCTCGGGCGCCCTGCTGCATGCGGCCAAGGCCTTGGAGGCCGGCACGGTGCAGCACGCAGGTGTCGGTCAGGTCACTCATGATCGCCAGCAATGCATCGAGCCGCGCATTCTGCTCGCCCGCCCCAGCGCGACGGCTCGCCAGCAGCTGCGGCAGACCGTGACCAAGCACAGCGGGAAAGCCGTGCTGCGCCTGTTCACGGGCCCCGAGCACACCGTAGGTGCGGCAGACCCGCGCGCCGTGGCTGTCCGGGTTGTGCGGTGCGGCCGGGTCGCTCAGCCGAGCCAGAGTGGCGGCAGTCGTGGCGACTTGCCCGGGCGCCGCATCCGGTCTCAGCATGGCAGCGGCGCTAAGGAGCCCCAGCGCCCAGATCGCGCCGCGATGAGTGTTCACCCCAGCAGTGACCCGCAGCATTTCGGTTTCGCCCTCGCGTCCCAGTTGACCGAGCGCTTCGCGCAAGGGCTGGCCGACTTCACCGAAAAGTTGCGCGGCTTGCGCCATTGCCTTGAATGCCGGCCACAGTGCATGGGCCGAGGCATGCATTAGGCCCAGATGAAGATCGTTGTGTGCGCCGTTGCCGCGCCGGTCTACCAGCCCGGGCTTGGGCGAGAGGTCGGCTTCGTCGATGAGCGCTTGCACCGCAAGATCCGCCAGGCGCTCAGCCAGCGACGGCTGTGCCTGTCTAGCTATGAGTGCGCTCATCACCAGCTCCTGAACTTGGCAGGCGGGTTGTAGAGGCCGCCGGACCAGTCGACCAGGTCGGCAATGCTTTTGGCCGCCAGCAGCTCACGGCTGGCGTCGTTGCGACGAATGCCAAGGTCTTCCGGCAGGGCGATCAACCCTTCGCGGCGCATGCGCTCGGTCACCGATGGGTTGTGGCGCAGGCCGATGCTGGTGACGCCGGCCACCGCGGCGATCATCGCCTGGCGCTCCTCCAGCGAGCGGGCCTTGTAGAGGTAGGCGATGCCTTCCTCGGTGAGCAGGTGGGTGACGTCGTCGCCGTAGATCATGATCGGCGCCAGCGGCATGCCGCTCTTCTTCGCCACCTCCACCGCGTCGAGCTGTTCGACGAAGGTGGGTTTGCCGCCTTCCTGGAAGGTCTCGACCATCTGCACCACGAGCTTTTTCCCACGCTCTAGCAGGGTTACCGGGGCCTCGCCGCCGGGCATGGCCATGTCCAGCCAGGCCGGGGTCGGGTGGCGGCGACCGCGCGGGTCGTGGCCCATGTTCGGCGCGCCGCCGAAACCGGCCAGACGCCCGCGGGTCACGGTGGAGGAATGGCCGTCGCCATCGACCTGCAGGGTGGCACCGATGAACAGGTCAACGGCGTACTGCCCGGCCAGCTGGCACATCATGCGGTTCGAACGCATCGAGCCGTCGCGGCCGGTGAAGAACACATCCGGGCGATGGGCGATGTAGTTCTCCATGCCCAGCTCTGTGCCGAAGCAATGCACGCTCTCGACCCAGCCGGACTCGATCGCCGGGATCAGCGTCGGGTGCGGGTTGAGCGTCCAGTTTCGGCAGATCTTGCCTTTCAGGCCAAGGGATTCGCCGTAGGTCGGCAGGATCAATTCGATGGCGGCCGTGTTGAAACCGATGCCGTGGTTGAGCGACTGCACCTTGTGTTTTTCGTAGATGCCGCGGATCGCCATCATCGCCATCAGCACGTGCACCGGCTTGATGTGGCGCGGGTCGCGGGTGAACAGCGGTTCGATGTAGAACGGCTTGTCGGCCACTACGACGAAGTCGACCCAGCTCGCCGGGATATCCACACGCGGCAGCTCGTCGACGATCTCGTTGACCTGAAAGATGACGATGCCATCGCTAAAGGCCGTTGGTTCAACAAGGGCTGGGGTGTCTTCGGTGCTCGGCCCGGTGTAGATGTTGCCGTGGCGGTCGGCCTGGAAGCCGGCGACCAGCGCGACATTGGGGATCAGGTCCACCAACAGACGTGAATAGAGTTCGATGTAGGTGTGGATGGCGCCGACTTCCAGCAGCCCGTCTTCTAGCAACTGGCTGATGCGCAGGCTCTGCGGGCCGGCAAAGGAGAAGTCGAGCTTGCGCGCGATCTGGCGCTCGAACAGATCCAGATGCTCGGCGCGACTGACGCTCGGCATGATCATGTGCAGATCGTGGAGTTTGCCGGGATCAACCTGGGCCAGGGAGCGCGAGAGGAAGTCCGCCTGCTTCTGGTTGTTGCCTTCGAGCACGACCCGATCACCGGGAGCGATCAGCGCTTCGAGCGCCGCAACGATCTTGTCAGTGGGCAACACGACGCCATCGGCGAGGTCGCGCACCTGATCGAGGCGCCGGGCTTTTTCAGCGCGACGACGCGACCACTGCGGCGGTGGGGATATTGTTGTTGTCATGCTGACTCCACAGTTTTCCGCTATGTGGAGCGCACAGTAGGGACCTGATCATGTGGTCATCAATCAAGCAGAGGGGCGCTTTGTTACGCTGAAGTTAACGATGCTGCTGCACTGCGTCACAACCAGCCGAGCGTGAGGCCGGCAAGAATCAGATAGCGTGCGCCCTTGGCCAGGGTAACCAGCAGCAGGAAGCTCCAGAGCGGCTCCCGCAATGTGCCAGCAATTACGGTCAGCGGATCGCCTATGATCGGCACCCAGCTCAGCAGCAGCGACCAGCGTCCGTACCGGTGGTAACGTCGCTGGGCGCGCTCCAACTGCTGATCGCTGACCGGGAACCAGCGTTTATGCCGCAACCGCTCGACGGAACGGCCCAGCAGCCAGTTGACCAGCGACCCCAGCACATTGCCCAGGGTTGCCAGGAACAGCAGAACGGCTGGCGAGTAGGCGCCATGCAGCAGCAACCCGACCAGCACGGCCTCGGATTGCGCCGGCACCAGCGTCGCCGCTGCGAATGCCGCGATGAACAGGCCGAAATAGGCAGACACGTCGAGCATGGAGGCTCTACTGGCGGATGGAAAACACGTCGGATTGAAGCGCTTTGTGCGCCGTCGAGCGGAAGCAAGGCTCAGCGAACGAAACGGTAACAGAGGATTTTGATGAAAGGCAGGTTGATCTATCTCATCGGCCCATCCGGCTCAGGCAAGGACAGCCTGCTCGATGCTGCTCGCGAGCGGCTGACCGCGCGCGGGGTGCGCATCGCACGGCGAGTCATCACGCGCTCTGCTGAGGCCGTGGGCGAGTCCGCCGAGGCCGTCAGCCATGACGAGTTCGACCGGCTTGAGCGCAGCGGTGCCTTTGCCATGAGCTGGCGGGCTAACGAACTGGCTTATGGCATTCCACTGCAGATCGACCAGTGGCTGGCAGCGGGCGAGGACGTGCTGGTCAATGGCTCACGCGCTTACTTCGAACAGGCGCGTCAGCGTTATCCAGATATGCTGACGGTGTTGCTCAGCGTTCGCCCCGAGGTGCTGCGCCAGCGCCTGCTCAAGCGCAACCGCGAAACGCCGGAGCAGATCGAGGCCCGTCTGGCGCGCAACGCCCGCTTCGAGGACTCACTCGACGAACTGTTCCTGCTGGACAACTCAGGCGATCTGCAGGAATCGGTGGATAAACTGTTGCGGCTCATCGACCGCTAGGCGTCAGCGCCCAGGCTGCGGATGAAACCCTGGCACGGCGCTCGGGCGCTCGATACGCGCAGCCGGCATGGTGCAGTTGAGGTCCCGGAAGGGCTGGCCGTTGAGCAGTTCCCAGCCATGTCCAGGCGACGTCTGCCGGCAGATTACCGTACCGTCAGCCTTGCTCTGCCACTGGTAATACGGCGCCGGCGCGGCTGAGGCCAGCAGGGGCAGGAGCAGGCTGAACGCAATGAGGACGTCACGCATAGGTCGGGCTTCGATGAAAGGCTGGCGCCACTTTAGCCGGATCGATTTACGACGCAAGCGCGTCCGGTCGGACGCTGTCACCGTCTTGGGCTTTATTACCCGACGAAGTGGGGGCAGTCGAAGGCAGGACGGTAAACTCGCCAGGAAGCTCTTATCTGCACAGCCGCCCCTGACTGCGCTGAAGACAGTCGCCAGATACTGGCTTTGCCCTTGAGCTGTCTGTCAAAACCAGACTTTCTGCGCCTCACGCATGAAGATCTCTACGGTTTTTGGCCCAACGCCCTCGAATTGCGCCAGACGCTTCTCCAGCTCCCTGCGATCCTCGCTCCGCTCGCGAATGGCACCGAGCGCTCCACCGTATTCACGATCGAGCCTCTCGCACAGCTTGATCAACCGGTCGGCAGTGGACTCGTCATAACGCACGTAACGCGCTTCGCCAAGCATGCCGACCAGTGCGCGTCGGCTACAGCTGCCAAGCTTTGTCGGTGTGTCACGACCATGCTTGTCGACGATGATGCGATAGGCCTCGGCGGCGATGTCACGCTGTATGCGCTTGCCGAACAGGAAGCTGGCGATGAACCATTTGAACAGCTCCTTTTCCCCTTTCTCGATCTCGATTCCCAAAGCCGTCGCGCCGATTTCCTCTGCCATACCCCACCCCTGCGATTAACCACTCCCTTGCGACGCCAGTCGAAGGCGCAGGTTTCATCAGGGAGTCGGCAAAAATCCGCCTACGCTATCTGCGGAGTAGGCGACTTTCCGCGCACGCACCGTGGTGCTCCGCAATGCGGCGCCGCGCCAGAGCCTTCATAAGCTGTGGCACGGCTCGTGCTATAGCGTCATAGCCCGATGCGATCAAAGACAAGAAAAGCCGCACAGCGCACCCCTGCTTTCCCAGCGAAAGCCATTCGTGTGTCTCCGTCCGTTCTTGTCCCGCTTGCAGCTCAACGGCTGCGACTGATCGTCTATCGTCAGTTCTGCAAAACCAATAACAATGAAATGGAGTGACACCATGAGAATGACCAAACGTTTCGCCCTGCTCGCTGCCGCAGCGGCCCTCACCGCCAGCACCGCAGCGGTGGCCGCGCCGACCTTCATCAACATCCTCACGGGCGGCACAAGCGGCGTGTACTACCCGATCGGCGTCGCTATCTCCCAGCTGTACAGCAAGGGCATCGAGGGGTCTAAGACTTCTGTACAGGCAACCAAGGCTTCGGTCGAAAACCTGAACCTGCTACAAGCAGGCCGTGGTGAGCTGGGCTTCGCCCTGGGCGATTCGGTCGCTGACGGCTGGAATGGCGTGGAAGAAGCCGGCTTCAAGGCGCCGCTGAAGAAACTGCGTGCCATCGGCGGCAGCTACCCGAACTACATCCAGATCGTTGCAAGTCAGGAATCTGGCATCAAGACCCTGGCTGACCTGAAAGGCAAATCGCTCTCCGTGGGCGCGCCGAAGTCCGGAACCGAGCTCAATGCTCGCGCCATCCTCAAGGCCGCGGGCCTGAGCTACGAAGATATGGGCAAGGTGGAATACCTTCCTTTCGCCGAGTCGGTCGAGCTGATCAAGAACCGTCAGCTGGACGCTACCCTGCAATCGGCCGGTCTGGGCATGGCTGCCATTCGCGACCTGGCTTCGACCATGCCGCTGAACTACGTCGAGATTCCGCAAGATGTAGTCGCCAAGATCAACAATGCCGCCTACCAGGCTGCGATGATCCCCGCAGGCACCTACGACGGCCAGGAAGCTGATGTCCCCACGGTCGCCATCACCAACATCCTCGTGACCCATGAAGGTGTGTCCGACGACGTTGCCTACCAGATGACCAAGTTGCTGTTCGAAAACCTGAATCAGCTGGGCAATGCTCACTCTGCGGCCAAGGACATCAAGCTGGAGAACGCTGCCAAGGATCTGCCGATCCCGCTGCATCCGGGTGCCGAGCGCTTCTACAAGGAAGCCGGCGCGCTGTGACGACGCCAGGGGCAGCGGCTGCGCTGCCCCTACTCTGACCAGTAGGCGCGCTCGCGCCACTGCTCCGCGAATCGAAATTGAAGAGGCGCTAGTAAAACCAGCGTGAACCCACGGCAGGTTTTGTTAGCGGCTCTACGCGACCACGCTTTCATCAGCTCGAGGCAATTCATGAGCGAACTACAACAAGAACAGGGCCTTGCAGGCAGTGCGGCCAATTGGCCAAAGGCGCTCTTCTACGTCGCCCTGCTGTTTTCCACCTATCAGATCATCATGGCGGCCTTCCATCCGGTATCGAGTCAGGTACTGCGTGCTGGTCACGTCGGCTTCCTGCTGATGGTGGTCTATCTGTGCTTTCCGGCGAAAGGCAATGGTCGCCCCTGGCAGCCGCTGGCGTGGGTCTTGGCGCTGGCAGGCATGGGCACTGCGTTCTACCAATGGTACTTCGAGGGCGATCTGATCCAACGCTCCGGCGACCTGACCACGCTGGACTTCTACGTCGGCATCGTGCTGATCGTGCTGGTGTTCGAGGCTGCCCGCCGCGTCATGGGCATCGCGCTCCCGATCATCTGTGCGCTGTTCCTGGCCTATGGTCTGCTCGGCCAGTATTTGCCAGGCGATCTGGCGCATCGCGGCTACGCTCTCGATCAGATGGTCAATCAGCTGGCATTTGGCACCGAGGGGCTTTACGGCACGCCAACCTATGTGTCGGCGACCTACATCTTCCTGTTCATCCTGTTCGGTGCATTTCTCGAACAGGCCGGCATGATCAAGCTGTTCACCGACTTCGCCATGGGCCTGTTCGGCCACAAGCTGGGCGGGCCGGCCAAGGTGTCGGTGGTGTCGTCGGCATTGATGGGCACCATCACCGGCTCCGGCGTGGCCAACGTGGTCACCACCGGGCAGTTCACCATCCCGCTCATGAAGCGTTTCGGCTATCGCCCCGCCTTTGCCGGTGGCGTCGAAGCCACCTCCTCGATGGGCAGCCAGATGATGCCGCCGGTGATGGGCGCCGTGGCCTTCATCATGGCTGAAACCATCAATGTCCCCTTCATCGAGATCGCCAAGGCGGCGCTGATTCCGGCCCTTCTCTACTTCGGCTCGGTATTCTGGATGGTCCATCTGGAAGCCAAGCGCGCCGACCTCAAGGGTCTGCCAAAGGAAGAGTGCCCAAGCGCCTGGGCCGCCGTGAGGCAACGCTGGTTCCTGCTGATTCCGTTGTTCGTGCTCGTTTACCTGCTGTTCTCGGGCCGCACACCGCTGTTCTCGGGAATGATCGGCCTTGCGCTGACAGCGATCGTCATCCTTGGCTCGGCGATCATTCTCAGGGTCTCGTCATTTGCGTTGCGCATTGCGTTCTGGATAGCCCTGGGTGTGCTCTGTGCCGGGTTCTTCCAGCTGGGCATCGGGGTGATTTTCGGAGTGATCGCCGCGCTGGTTGCAGTGTGCTGGTTCATCAAGGGCGGCCGGGACACGCTGGTGATCTGCCTGCATGCGCTGGTTGAAGGGGCACGCCACGCAGTCCCGGTTGGTATCGCCTGTACGCTGGTCGGCGTGATCATCGGTGTGGTCTCGCTGACGGGTGTGGCCTCGACCTTTGCCGGGTACATCCTGGCGGTCGGCGAGAACAACCTGTTCCTGTCGCTGATCCTGACGATGCTGACCTGCCTGGTGCTGGGCATGGGTATTCCAACCATTCCCAACTACATCATCACCAGCTCGATTGCAGCGCCGGCCCTGCTGGACCTGGGCGTGCCGCTGATCGTGTCGCACATGTTCGTCTTCTACTTCGGCATCCTCGCCGACCTTACGCCTCCCGTAGCGCTGGCCTGCTTTGCAGCGGCGCCCATAGCGAAAGAGACCGGGTTGAAGATCAGCATGTGGGCGGTGCGTATTGCCATTGCCGGGTTCGTGGTGCCCTTCATGGCGGTCTACAACCCGGCGCTGATGATGCAGGGCGACAGCCTGTGGATGACGGCTTACATGGTGCTCAAGGCAGGTTTCGCCATCTGCCTCTGGGGCGTCGCCACCATTGGCTACTTGCAACGCCCCTTGGCGTGGTGGGAGCGGATGCTGGCCTTTGCCGCCGGCGCGACGCTGATCATGGCGCTGCCGATCACCGATGAAATCGGCTTTGGCATCGGCATCCTGCTGCTTGCCCAGCACCTTATCCGCGCCCGCCGCGCGCGGCCAGCGCTGGCGTGATAGGCCTATGTCTGGGCTTGGCTGGGGTGGTGTGGGCAGAAGTGCCTACGGCCGAATTCACCCTGGCCTGGAACCACACGATCGAGAAGATCCGCTGGGAAGAAGATTACCGCGTGACGTCGGAGGGGCTGCTGCTCGGCGAAGCGCGGGTCAAGGGTTCAGGTGCCGGGATGGAAATTCCGGATGACGCCGAACTGCGTGACGGGGCCTGGCACTACCAGCGCCAGATGCCGCCGTTGCAACCGCTGCGCGTGGGGCGAACCCCCGAAGCAGGGGATTACCAACTGTGTTTCAACCAGCGTTGTCACGCCATGAGCGAATGGCTCGGTCCGCCAAAAGCGGAGCAGCCCGCGCTGGAACTCTGGAGCTGCGCCGCGCAAGCGGTCGGCTCCACCTAATTAATGATCGTGCAACCTGTGCTGAAGGCCTTGCCACGTACGGGATGCACAGGTCGCCTGGTGGATCGTTAAAGCGTGATCCACCCTACATGGCTCAGCGCCGAGAGCGGTTGTCAGATCGCCTGCAGCGCCTCTCTGCGTTTGCTCGCCGCCACGCGTCTGGCGCGCAGCTTGCGCCACCAGATCACCACGCCGGTCACCGACAGCCCTGCAATCACCACACCCAATAGCGCGATAAGAACGCGTCCCGGCATGCCGAGAATACGCCCGCCGTGTATAGCCGGCTGCAGCAGATGGAACCGCTCGCCCAAGGTGCCCTGCCCCGGAATCTCCTGCCCCAGCAGTTGCGTGCCGTCGCTGCCGTGGAAGAACAGCCAGGCGTTGCCCTGGTTGCTGTCGTGATCACCGAAACCGGCGCCGTAGAAGTTGTATTCGAAGCTGTAGTACAGCTCACCGATGGGTTCGCTCAAACCCAGGTCGGCGGCGTGCTGCATGGCGTAGTCGTAAGCTTGGTGGAAGTCATACCCAGTCACGCCCAGCTCATCCTTGGGCAACTTGCCACGTGCTGCGTAGACGCTCGGCTCGACCGCTGATACCAGCGACACTACCGGCTTGAACACCTGCTCAGGCAGGTTCATGGCGATGCTGCTGACCGCCACCGGGGTAAGCAGCAGCCACAACCACAAGCCACCGGCGCGATGCACGTCGTGGTTGAGCCGCTGGCGTTTGATCTTCCAGGCCGTCCTCCACTTGCCGAAGAAAGGTCGACCACGGGGGAACGTCAGCAGCAGCGAGACCAGGCAGTCCAGCACCCAGAAGATCGCAACGATGCCCATCAGCCAGATTCCCCAACTGCCCGGCAACGTCAGGTTGTAATGAAACTCCAGCAGGAAAGGCACCAGGTTCTGCCTGGAAAAACAGCACTCACCCCAGTGGCGTGTGCCGACCAGGTCACCCGTTACGGCATCGAGATACTGCACCACCGGCTTGTCTTCATAGGGTTTACCGGTAGCCGGGTCATTGCGCGGCACCAGCGCCAGCAGCGCGGCATGGCCGGGCTCGTCCGGGAACTCCATGTACCAGACCTGCATGCGCGGGTTGGCCTGCTGGACCCGCTCGACCAGCGTGCCCGGCGACAGCACCGCGCCCTCGCTGGAGGTGTGATAGAACACGGGGTTCAGCCACTCATCCAGCTCGTGATGAAAGGCCAGAACGCTGCCAGTGATGCCCGCCAGAAACAGGAACAGCGCCGTCGCCAGGCCAACGTAGCGGTGCAGAAGAACGAGGATGGGTCGCATCGCATCTACCAACTGTAAAAACACGAAAGCCGCCGGCATCGATGCCAGGCGGCTGGTAACAATTGCGAATCAGAACTCGTAGCTGACCGTCGCCGTTACGTTTCGCTCTTCTCCCATGTAGCAATAGCCGAGGCTGGCGCAGGACGCCACGTAGCGCTCATCGGTCAGATTGTTGGCGTTGAGGCGAACGTCCACACCGTGCAGGCCAACCCTGCCGAGGTCGTATCCCACTGACGCATCGAACAGCGTGTAGGACGGCACTCGAACGGTGTTTTCCGCATCGGCCCAGCCCTCACCTACGTAGCGAACCCCTGCCCCGCTGTTGAGCCCGTCCAGGCTGCCGCCTAGCACACGGTAATCTACCCAGAGCGAAGCCATGTGCTTTGCAGACTGCGGCGGGGTGTTACCCCGGTTGTCGAGGTTTTCCTGGCCGAACAGAGTGCTGAACGTAGTTTTCGAATATTCGATATCCGTATAGGTGTAGCTGCCAAGCAGGCGCAGGCTATCTGTCAGCTGCATGCGCGCTTCGAGCTCAAGACCTTGCGAACGCACCGCTCCGATGGGGCGATAGAAATCTTCCTGCGGCAGCTTGGAGGCCAGATTCTCCTGTTCGATGTGGAACAGCGATGCCGTGTAGAGATCGTCCGTCCCCACCGGTTGGTATTTCAGCCCCAGCTCCCATTGCTTGCCCTCCGTAGGTGCAAGCGGCTTGCCGTCGGCATCAGCGAAGGAATTTGGGTTGAACGACTCGGAATAGCTCAGGTACGGCGCCAAGCCGTTATCGAATAGATACAGCAGCCCGGCACGGCCAGTGAACTGGGTTGGGTCGGCCTCGGTCTTGCCACCATAGATCTCGTCCTCGTCACTGATCTCGACCCAGTCCTGACGCAGCCCAAGCGAAACGCGCCACCGGTCGATCTCCATGAGGTCCTGCAGGTAGAGCCCGGTCTGCTCGAGGCGCCGAGTGGAGCTGGACGACCACGCCGGGTTGAGCGTGACCGTTCCGCCGTAGACCGGATCGAAGGCGTCCAGGCTGCTCGCGGTGCCCGCGGTGTAATCGACCTTTGCCTTGCGTCTCTGGTAATCCAGACCCGTGACAACAGTATGCTGAGCGGCCCCGGTGTAGAACTCCGCCTGCAGCATGTTATCGATGATCCAGGAGTGGATGGCTTCGTCAGCGCCCGTGTAGGCACGGGCCAGCTCGGAAGCGCCTGAGCCCCAACCGGCGCTGTATACCTGCTCGCTCTCCACTGTGGAGTCCAGATAGCGGAAGTTCTGCCGCATCGACCAGACGTCATTGAAGCGATGCTGAAACTGATAACCCAGCATCTGCTGCGTACGCTCGAACTTCTCGGCGCCCGGCTCCCCCTCGAAGAAATCATCGGCGAGATAGCGACCGTTGCGTCGGTAGAGCGTGCCCTCGGCGGGCAGACCGCCGTGGTAGCCGCTTTCGGGGTCCTTCTGCAGATAGGCCTGCAGCGTCAACGAGGTATCGGGGCTGAACTCGATGCTCAGGGTTGGCGCCAGCGCATATCGCTTTTCTTCGACATGATCGAACTGAGTGTCAGCCTGATCCGCCAGGCCGATCAGGCGATAGCCGACACGTCCCTCTTCATCCAGCGGACCACTGAAGTCGAAACCCACGCCACGCTGATCGTTGTTTCCAACCGTCGCCTGCACCTGCCGGTACTGCTCCTGCGTAGGCTTCTTGCTGGTCAACGCAGCCAGGCCTCCCGGCAGGCTGCGGCCGTAGAGGACCGACGAGGGCCCTTTAAGGACATCGATGCGCTCCAGGAAATACGGGTCGATCTGCATGCTGCTGTAGGTGCCGCTGTCGCCCATCATCTTCAGCCCATCGAGGAAGATGTTGTCGACCGAGCCGTCATTGAAGCCACGTATCGCCAGGTAATCGTAGCGATGGGTGGCGCCGTACGGATTGGTCATGACACCAGGGGTGTAACGCATGGCCTGGGAAACGGTCTGCGCACCCTGGTCGTCCATCTGCTGACGCGTAACCACGGAGACCGACTGGGACGTTTCCAGCAAGGGCATACTGGTCTTGGTGGCTACGCTGCTGTGTGTTGCGTTGTAGCCTTCCATCGCACCCAATGCGTTACCCAGGGCAAAGCCTTCGACCACCATCGGCTTCAGCTCGACGGCTTGCGCCTGCTCGGCTGCACTGGTGGACGCCAGCGAATAGGCGCCGCGTGCGTCACGAACAGCCTGCAGACCACTGCCACGCAATAGGGTGTCGAAGCCGTCTTCCACACCATACTGGCCTCGCAACCCCTGTGACTGGCGGTCGCCGATGAGACTGCCATCGACTGACAGCATCACGCCCGCCTCACCAGCAAAACGGCTCAAGGCGCTGGAGAGCGGGCCTGCAGGTATCTCATAACTGCGCACCGCATGCTGGCTGGCAGTTTGAGCAAGCGCCACCGGTGCTGCGGCAATTGTGCCCAAAGGCAGACAGAACATGGCGGCGCGAATGGCCTGAGATAACGAGATATGACAGCGAAGCGGCAAAGCACTGGAGCGCATGATTCATCCTTTTTGCATGGGCAAAATCGTGATCGTTGCGGTTATGCCCAGCGATGCCGCTAAAAGGGGAACTGCAGATGAGAATATTTTCCGATTGATTTTTCAGACGCTCGCTTGCGCCGGCTCCAGGCTGACCCACCACGGCATCCGGCGGTTGACCCGCAGCCCCAGGGTGCTGGCAAGCACATCGAGCACGCGCTCAGTGTCGGCAAGTGGATAAGCCCCCACCACACGCAGGCCAGCAATGCGCGGATCACAGCCGAGATACCCTGGACGATAACGGCTGAGCTCCGCGACGAAATCGTCCAGCCGCAGGTTGTCTGCGAGCAGTACGCCGGTCGTCCAAGCCTGTCTTCCGGCCTGAGCCGGACGATCCAGCTGGACATCCCGACTGTCGAAACCAACCTGCTGCCCTTGTACCGCAATGCGCGGCCGCCCGGTGGTGGGCCGAACCTCGACCGTGCCCTCGAACACACTAAGCTGCGTGGCGCCGTCGCGCTGCATAACGGAAAAGTGCGCGGCATTACGGGTCTTGAGGCTGCCCTCGGCTGTTCGCAGAACCACTGGGCGTTGCTCATCCACTGCCTGGATCAGCAGTTCCCCGCGGTACAAGGCGATATTGCGAACGCCTGTTTCGAAGGCGACATCTACCGCGCTATCGGTGTTGAGCCAAAGCTGCGAGCCATCAGGCAGATGCCAGTCGCGCACCTCGCCAATAGCAGTACGCTGATCTGCCGTCCAGCTACGCCAGGGCGCGGCGCCCCCGGCCAGCGTCAGGACCCCTCCGCCCAACAGGACGGACAAGGCTTTCAATGCGCGGCGCCGACTCGGCTGGTGCTGAAGCAAGGCGCTGGCCTGGTGACCAAACGGATCACGAGCGATGGGCTCGAAGCGACCGCTGATCTGTTCCACGCGCTGCCAGGCTCGTGCGTGCTCAGGAACCTCGACCCAGCAGCGCCACGCCTGGCGGTCATCGTCAGAGACGCTTTCCGACTGCAGCACCGCGAACCACTGCGCCGCCGCCTGCAGGACTTGATAATCAAACCTCACCTATTCGTCCTCAAGCAGCGTCAGGCAGTGCAACATGGCTTGCGCCATGTACTTCTTGATCATCCTTTCAGACACGCCAAGTTCAATCGCGATGGTCGCATAGGTCATCCCGTGCAGCTGTGACAGCAGGAAAGCTTGGCGCACCTTGGCTGGCAGGCGCGCCAACATGGCATCGACCTGCATCAGCGTTTCGATGACCAGTGCCTGCTCCTCCGGCGAGGGCGCGACCGCTTCAGGTTGCAGAGCGATCACATCCAGATAAGCCTGCTCGATCTGCTTGCGGCGCCAATGGTTGATCAGCAAGCCTCGGGCAATGGTATGCAGATAGGCACGCGGCTCGTGGATGGCATCGAGCCCATTGCCCTTGGCCAGCAGACGTACGAATGTATCCTGAGCCAAATCCGCGGCCTTCTGGGTACAGCCGAGCTGCCGGCGAAACCAACCGTTCAGCCAGCCCTGATGATCGACATAAAGTCGATGCACCAGTTGGTGTTGCCGGACCACACCCTCGGTCGCCATCCATCATGCCCTTTGGTATTGCGAGTTGCTAATGCTAACGCTTCTCATAAACGCAAAGCTATGACCAGCAATCACGCCACTGCGTCAAACGCTGGCTGGGCTAGGCTGTGTTCAAATCGAATTGGAGCTTTGACATGAAATACACGATCTTCGCAGCTGCATTGCTGATTGCCTCAGCCCCTGCCTTTTCCTTGGAAATGCGACCCGGCCTCTGGGAAATCACCAGTGATGACATCCAGGTGAACGGCACCGAGATGCCAGGCATGGACGAAATGGTCGAACAAATGAAGGCGCTGCCGGCAGAGCAACGCAAGATGATGGAGGATATGCTCGCCGCACAAGGCGTTGAGCTGGGCACTGGCGGTATTCGTATGTGCCTGAGCGCTGCGCAGGTGAAATCGCGTCAGCTGCCATTTCAGGACGAAGCGGGCTGTCAGCAGGAGGTCACCAACCAGAAGGATGATCTATGGGAGTTCAGCTTCGACTGCCCTGATGCAACTGGCAAAGGCGAAACGCGACTGATCAGTGATCGCGAGGTCGTCAGTATCATCGATAGCCAATATCGCACCGGTACTCAGGAAGGCAGCAGCCGTATGCAATCACGCGGGAAGTGGATAAGCGATCACTGCGGTCAGCTGAAGCCGCTAAATCAATAGGGTTTCACGTGGAACCTCAGCAGGCACTACTCGACAGCCCATTCGCCTTTATTGGTCTGCTCGCACGCTGGCTGCAGAAAACGTGCATCCGACGCAATGCCGTAGTAATGGATATCCTGCCGGTAAGGCATGTTAGATACCTGCGCATTGCGGCACACACCGAAAGCGCCGGTGGGGCATTGATCGACGAAAGTGACTTCGACTTCCTGGCCTGGAAGCTCCGGCTGACAGAAGCCTGAGCGAAACAGCTCGGCGGGGATCGTACGGTTCTGCTGACAGAGCTTCACTTCGATACGTTCATCATGACTGTGGATGACGCAGCCCTCGGCCCACGCCTCTCCAGCCACGACTACAGCCAACAGCAAAATTCCACTAGCGCGCATCTTCAATCACCTTGACCTGTCCGCCGCGACTCTAGCATGCAGGACCTGAAATCGCTTTCATCTCACCGTCCGGATGCGCACCATAGCCAGATGCTGAATCAAATACCTACCCATATGATTAGCGGCCCGCTAGGGGCCGGCAAAACCAGCCTCATCCGTTCGTTGCTTGCACAAAAACCGGCAACCGAGCGCTGGGCTATTCTGATCAACGAGTTCGGCCAGATCGGGCTAGACGCCGCACTGTTGAGCACAGATGACACGGGGATCACCCTGGCTGAAGTGGCCGGGGGATGCCTGTGCTGCGTCAACGGTGTGCCCTTTCAGGTGGGCTTGAATCGGTTGCTGCGCAAAGCGCAACCGGATCGCCTGCTGATCGAACCCTCGGGGCTCGGCCACCCTGCGGAGCTGCTCTCTCAGCTGGACAGCCCACCCTGGCGCGGCATCCTGGCGTTGCGCCCCAGCGTGACGGTCCTTGACGCAGCGGCGTTGACGCGCGGCGAGCCCTTGCCAACCAGTCAGCTGCAAGCGCTCAAACACAGCGGGCTGTTGCTTTTGAACAAGAGCGAAAGCCTGACGCAGGCCGAACGCGATAGCGTAATCACCACCCTGCCGCCCTTACCGCTGCACTGGACCCGGCAAGGCGAGTTGCCGATCGTCCGACTGCCAGGTTTCGGAGCACCAGCCGGATTTGACCCAATACAGACGCCTCTACCGCCCACTACAGCCCCGGCGGCGTTGGGTGGCGTCTGGCTGGACCAGACCCAGCCATTCTGCATGAGCCAGGGAAATAGTGATGGCTGGAGCATCGGCTGGCGCTGGCACCCCAGTCAGCGTTTCGACCTGCAACGCATCGCAGACACCCTGAAGGGCATGGGCTGGAGGCGGGCGAAGATGGTCATGCATGGGGCCGAAGGCTGGCGTTCGGCCAACGCCCTGGCCAGCGATCCACTCTTGTTCAAGCCAAGCGAGTGGCGAAGAGATTCGCGCCTCGAACTGATATTCGACGATCCGCAGAACGAGAAGACGTTAGCGGCCGCGATCGGGACATGCCGACTTGGACCAGCAGCATCAGTCGTCGCGCCGACGCCAGTCATCCATCTGAATGATGCGACCTGAATCGAGTGGCTCCCGATAGGGATGTGCGTCCATTTCGATGGGCCCGGGGCGGCCGCCGAACATGACGACGCTGCCCTGATGCCGCTGTTCACCAGTCACGGTGAACTCGAACCCGTAGATACGCGCGAAACGGCGCTGCCCTCGCGTATCGCGGATCAAACCAAGGCGGCGGAATGCGACATTGCCGTCGAGGAGCTCGACATCCATCTTCTTGCAGTGGCGGCGTACTGCCGACAATGCGCGCTCACGTATGCCGTGTGAGTGCCAGAACCAGGCGGCAACCGCCATCAGCAGTAGGAATATGAACAGATTTCCGAGCGTTACCACGAGCGGTACTCCCCACCCGTAGCCTTTAAGTGCGGCAAGCACATAGCCGATACCTTGAGGATGTACCGGCAGACGCCTCCAAGCGAAGTGCTCAACTTTCCAGCCAGACGTCGCGCGCCCAATGCCAGACCGTCTCCCAGCTCTGGTCGGTCATCTCATGCTCACTGCCGTCGAACAGCTTGACCTCTCCCTCCAGATCAACGACGTAGTAGTCAGGGCCATCCTGACAGATTGGCAGCAGATCGCGCTCTACTCCGGCATCCCACGCGTTTGCGGCAACTTCCGGCAGGTAGGTATGAGATTGCGGATCCGCGGCGGTAACTGGCTCAAGGCGGCCGTACACGACATCGCTGACCGTCAGGAGAAATTCGCGCAGGCCAAACGGCAAGTTGATCAGCAGTTCCTCTTCGACCTCGACCAGTCGGTCGTCATCCGGTAATTCCAATGGCACAGGTACTGGCTCATTGAGTTCACGCAGTTGTTCGATCACTTCTTCCATGACTGCCCCCTTTCAATCGTCAGGAAATGCGCCGTTTATACAAGCCCCTGCATTGGCTAGCCAGTGGCAGTCGCGCTAAAGTGACTGCCGCTCGAAAATCCTGGTGTGCTATGCCTACCCAATGCAGCGCCTGACAGCCCCGCTGGCACCCGATGAGCGCGTGCAGGTCATACTGGCCGCTCGAGTTCGAAGCAGGAGTTATTTTGCAATCCATCGAAGAACACGACCGGCTAGAGGCGGCATTGGCACAGTGTGCCAGTGAGGCCATTCATATCCCCGGCGGCATTCAACCCCATGGCTTTCTGCTGGTGCTGCAGGAGCCACAGCTGACGGTTATCCAAGCCAGTGAGAATGTCGGGCAATGGCTGGGGGTCGAAGCGAACACGTTGCTTGGCCGCCCGCTGACTGAGCTGATTGGTCACTGCGGCTTTGCCGAAAGTCTGGCGCAGCTGGCTGACGACGACCACAACCCGTTCCACCTGAGCGATATCAAATTCAGCCTTCCGGAAAGCAGTGACCGCCCCTCGTTCGCGTTGTTAGCCCATCGTTACGACGGACAGCTGATCGTCGAATTCGAGACCGCCGGCAGTTCCAGCAAGGCATACGACACGCTCTACCCGTTGATGCGGACATTTGTCGTGCAGCTGCAGGAGGCCCAGGAGCTGGACCTGATCTGCCAGCTGGCCGTGCGCGAGGTCAAGCGCATCACCGGCTTTGGTCGGGTCAAGGCGTACCGATTCGATGCACAGGGCAACGGTCTGGTACTTGCCGAAGAGGCCGACGAGGGTTATCCGCGCTATCTCGGCTTGTGCTTCCCGGCTTCGGACATCCCTCCCCAGGCGCGGCAGTTGTACTGCAACAACCTGATCCGCGTGATTCAGGATGCCAACTACCGGGCCTCTCCGTTGGTCCCAGTGCTGAACCCAACGTCAGGTAAACCGCTGGATCTCAGCTTCGCCTCGCTGCGCAGCGTGTCGCCGATCCATCTGCAATACATGCGCAACATGGGCACCCTCGCGTCGATGTCCATCTCCATCGTGGTTCAGGGCAAGCTATGGGGGATGATTTCCTGCCATAACGCAGAGCCTAAAGCCGTGAGCTACCAGACCCGCACGGCCTGCGAACTGCTGGGTCGCATTCTTTCACTGCAGATCGAAGCCAAGGAAGCGGCTGTACTGGCTCAGCGCAAACTCGAGCTGCGTCGTCAGATCGTCGAACTGCTGTCGGCGATGGCCGACCGCGACAGCGTGATCGAGGGCTTTAAGACGTTACCCTCCGTCGTACTTGGTTTCGCTGGTGCCAATGGCGCGGCCATCGTTTCCGGCGAGCGTCATGAAGTGATCGGCGAGACACCACCTGCTGAATTGCTGACAAGACTGACGCAATGGTTGTCGCTTCAGCATGAGCGCGTGGTGTTCAGCAGTGATTGCGTTTCCCGTGACATCCCTGCTGTGCCAGAGCTGGCCGAGCATTGTGCTGGGCTGCTTGCAATCTCCATTTCACGGCTGCATCCGCATTACCTGTTGTGGTTTCGCCGCGAGCAGGTCAAGACGGTGGACTGGGCTGGGCACTCGGACAAACGAATCGATAGCCACGGTGCTCTGTCGCCACGCAACAGCTTCGAAAGCTGGCGTGAGACAGTGCGCGGTTACGCACCGCCCTGGCAGGAAGTGGAGCTGGATGGCGCCCTCGAGCTGCGCACCTCGGTCCTGGGTATCGTGTTGCGCAAGGCCGAGGAGATGGCACAGCTCGCCGGCGAATTGCGTGAGAGCAACAAAGAGCTCGAATCGTTCTCCTACAGCGTTTCCCACGACCTGCGTGCGCCGCTGAGGCATATCGCAGGCTACACCGAGCTGCTTGGGGAGCTTGAAGGCAGCAAACTGAGCGACAGAGGCCTGCGTTTTCTCGACAACATCGGCGATGCGGCGCGGTTCGCCGGCACCCTTGTCGACAACCTGCTGAGCTTCTCCCAGATGGGACGTGCGGCCTTGCGCCTCTCGGACGTCAATCTCCACGCCCTGGTCGAATCCATTCGTCAGGAAATGGCTCCGGATTGCGAAAACCGGGAGATAGAATGGCGAGTCTCCCCGATGCCAGTAGTAGTGGCCGATGCAGCCTTTATCCACATGGCGCTGCGTAACCTTATCTCGAACGCCATCAAGTACAGCCGCAAGCGCGAGCACGCGATCATCGAGATCGGCGCAGAGGAGCGGCCAGAGGAAATCATTGTCTTCATCCGGGACAACGGTGTGGGCTTCAACATGCAGTATGCCAACAAGCTGTTTGGTGTATTCCAGCGCCTGCACCGAATGGAGGAATTCGAAGGCACCGGTATCGGGCTGGCCAGCGTACGCCGCATCATCGAGCGGCATGACGGACAAGTCTGGGCCAACGGCGAGATCAACCAGGGCGCGACGTTCTTCTTTTCGCTGCCCAGACTGAGCTATGCGACATCCCTTTAGTACAGGACCCTAAATGCTCAAACCCATTCTGCTGGTCGAGGATAATCCTCGAGACCTGGAACTGACGCTGGTGGCGCTTGAACGCAGCCAGCTGGCCAACGACGTGATCGTCATGCGTGACGGCGCCGAGGCCCTGGATTATCTGCTGCGGCGGGGCGAGCATGCCGAGCGGGCGGACGGCAATCCAGCGGTCCTGCTGCTCGACCTCAAGCTGCCCAAGATTGATGGCCTGGAAGTTCTCAAGACCGTTCGCGAAACCACCGAGCTGCGCAGCATCCCTGTAGTGATGCTGACCTCTTCGCGCGAAGAGCCGGACCTGATGAAAGCCTATGAACTCGGGGTGAACGCTTACGTGGTCAAACCGGTCGAATTCCGAGATTTCGTGACGGCCATTTCCGACCTGGGTATTTTCTGGGCTGTGCTCAACGAACCGCCACCGGGCTCGTTACGGCTGCAGCGTCAGCGCCGGGACCGCAAAGGCGAAGAACAGCCGAGCTGAAACGCCGCGGCTCCGACTCATTCGAAAGCAACGTCCTTTCGAGCAGTGTGATATCCGTGACAGGATGGTTATGCCGGCGACAACACCTATCAGCGTCCTGTTCATCGAAGACAGCCCACACGATGCAGAATTAGCACTGCTGACCCTCGAACGTAGCGGCTATGCCATCGATGCCGAAGTGGTCTACGACCGGGCCGGTGTCACCGAGGCGCTGCAACGACGCAGCTTCGACCTGGTTCTTTCAGATTTCATTCTTCCTGGCTACTCGGGTAGCCAGGCACTGCAGGAAGCCGGGCAGCTGGCCCCTGACACACCATTCATATTCCTCTCCGGTGTCTTCGGAGAGGAGCATGCCGTGAACATGATGCGTTCCGGTGCCGTCGATTACGTACTCAAGCAAAACCTAGGCTTCTTGCCGAAAGCCGTCGAGCGCGCGCTTGGCGAGGTGCAAGAGCGCCGAGGTCGTCTGCGCGCCGAAACCGCATTACGCGAGGTGGAAGTTCGTGCGCGGCTGGCGATCGACGCGGCAGGATTGGGGATGTGGGATTACGAGCCGCAAAGTGGATCGATGATCATCGATCATCGATGCCGCAGAATGTTCGCACTCACCGACGATGCGCCTGTGGACATCGGCATGTTCGAATCGCTGTGTCACCCGGACGATCTGCCGCGTATTCGGGAACAGCTCTGGGGGGCGATCAACCACGACGGTGACAAGGATTTCACTGTTGATTTCCGCATTCTGTTGGATGACGGCCGGGTGCGATGGGTCGAAACCCGGGGTCAGGGCTTCTTTGAACGGGGTGTCTGCCAGCGCTTCATTGGCGTGGTGATGGATGTCACCGAACAGAAGATGGCCACCGAAGCCCTGAAACGCATGAACGAGACCCTTGGCGAGCGCGTCGAGGCCCGGACCCGCGAGCGCGACCGTACATGGGAACTGTCCCGCGACCTGCTTGCCGTAATGCACTTCGATACCAGGGTGCTGGCCCTGAACCCGGTCTGGGAAACCACGCTCGGCTGGCCCAGAGAGAAACTGCTCGATCAGCCGCTCTGGGCACTGGTGCACCCCGATGATCTGATTGCGACCCATGAAGAGACCGAACGGATCCGCCGCGGCAACGTCACCGACCGCTTCGTCAATCGGATGCAGCACAGTGACGGCAGCTACCGCTGGCTATCCTGGACCGCCGTTCCCGAGGCCGAAATGCTGTATGCCGCTGGACGCGATATCACCAGCGAAATCGCAGCGGTGGATCGGCTCGCAGCAGCCAATCGCGAGTTGACCGAGCAGATCAAGGAGCGTGAACGCATCGAGGCCACGCTCCAGCAGATGCAGCGTCTGGAAGCGGTGGGCCAACTCACCGCGGGCGTCGCCCACGACTTCAATAACCTGCTCACCGTCATCCTTACCAGTGCCAGCTTCCTGAAGAACGATCTGGAGCGCGGTGCGCCGGTGACAAAGGCGCTCAGCCGGCTTCAGTACATCCAGGAATCCGGCGAACGCGGAGCCACACTCACCAGCCAGCTGCTTGCCTTCGCCCGGCGTCAGCAGTTGGCGCCCAAGGCCATTGACCTCAACGACACGCTGGTGGGGCTGCTCAGCCTGTTGCACAGCACCCTCGGCGGCGCAGTCACTATCGAAACCGATACCTGCGGCGGGCTCTGGCATGCACTGGTCGACCCGACCCAGATCGAGATGATCATTCTCAACCTTGCGATCAACGCACGCGATGCCATGGGCTCCGGTGGGCGGCTGGTCCTCAGTACAGAGAATGCGGTGATCAATGTGCCCGCGCAGAGAGCGGAGGAGCCTGGGCCTGGCGAATACGTGGTGCTGTCCGTAAGCGATACCGGGACGGGCATGAGCAGTGAAGTCCTGCAAAAGGCATTCGAGCCGTTTTTCACCACCAAGGAAGTGGGCAAGGGCTCGGGACTTGGCCTGGCGCAGGTGTTTGGGTTCGCCAAACAGTCCGGCGGCGGCGCATGCATCGAGTCCGAAGTGGGTGTGGGCACGACCGTGAAGGTTTACCTCCCCCGCGCTCAGGCACCCGAAAAACCCATCGGACTACCGGAGTACGATCCGGGTACGCCAGTGGGGGATGCCTCCAATACGGTGTTACTGGTCGATGATGACAACAGCGTTCGAGAGGTAACCGCGCAGATGCTCGCCAACCTCGGTTACGCGGTGATCCAGGCCGACAGCGGCCGGTTGGCGCTGCAATTGCTGGAAGAAGGTACCCGTGTCGACCTGCTGCTGGCTGACTTTGCGATGCCTGGCATGAACGGTGGTGAGCTGGCGCGGGCCGTACTGTCCCGCTATCCAAAGCTGCCCGTGGTGTTCATTACCGGCTATGCCGAGCTGGGTGAGCTGGGCATGGGCACATCGACGATCATCCAGAAGCCGTTCCGCGAAGAGCAGTTGGCAGGCAAGTTGAGCATGGTACTCAAAGAGAACGCACTGGCTTGACGCACGATTCCCTACGTCAGAGGCTGAAAGCCGCCACGGCTGGCCAACATGAACGAGTGGACGTCGCCTTTTCCTCTTTCGACCTCGAAAGTATCAAGGGCTACCGCGCATTTCTCGGGGCGCATCTACAGGTGGTCCACCCGCTGGAAGTTGCCCTGGAAGCGGCCGGCATCGACAGGCTGATCCACGACTGGGCCAACCGTCAGCGACGCCACGCACTCATGGCGGATCTTCATGAACTGGGTGAGAACCGCATTGCTCTGCCCGCGCCGCTTGTCGTCGAACCTACACCGGGTTGGTGCCTGGGCGCGTGCTACGTCCTGGAAGGATCGCGACTGGGAGGCCGCCTGCTCGCCAGGCGGGTAGCTGCAGCCAACCCAGCGGCACCACTGAACTACCTGGCACACACGGATACCAGCCCGTCCTGGCCGGGTTTTCTTGAGGAGTTCGAACAAAGCGCTCGGCTCCAGCCATGGCAGGAACTGCTAGCCGGAGCGAGCGACTGTTTCGATCTGTTCGTCGCGGCTGCGGCAGGCCACTGACCGCCTGAAGCGAGGGCAGGCGTGCTGCGAAGCGGCCCTGGTCACTATCTGAAGCCTGCGGGGTCATTCGCTCAGTAGCGACGCGTACTGGTCAACTCGTCCAGCACCTGATTGACCACACGAAACGGCACCGACATGTGGTCTTCCCCTGCCACGACCTGGAAGTCCGTGCGCAATCCATATTGCGAAAGATCCTGCAGCCGCAGCTGCAGCGCGCGCGTGTCATGGATTGCCTGAGGCATCTCGCGGTCGCCGACCCACATCGTCAGGCTCTTGTGGACCAGATCCAGTTTCCCTTCCTGAGCCTGTTGGCTGAAGGCCCGTTCATGCTCCAGCAGAAAGCGGTCACGCCACCAAAGGCTCGGACTTATCGCCACCACGTGCTGAAACATCGTTGGCCGAGTGAACAGTGCGTAAAGGCTGAACATCCCGCCAAACGAGTGGCCCACCAGGCTGCGCTGGTCCTGATCGACCTCGAAGCGCTGGTCGACTTGAGGCATCAGGCGTTTCTCGATGAAATCGAGCAAGAGGTCTTGACCGCCTTGTGGCGGGTCATTGCGCTCGGCGAGTTGCGGTGGCGTCAAATCGAACGCGCGGCGCTCGAAGTCCAAGGGAGTATCGCTCGGGTAGCCGATGCCCACGAGGATCGTCGATTGCATCCGCTCCTGGGCGCGCTTGGCTGCATGAAAGGCCGGGAAATAGGCATTGGCATCGAGCAGGTAGATCACTCGATGGCCGCCGGTATAGGGCACCTCGCCCTCCGGCAGGCTGACCATGACTCGATATTCCCGGCCCTCGGCGCTTTTCATCATCCACTGCTCGGTGCCGTCCAATGGCACGGGCTCGGCATGGCCGGCATTCGCGGCGCCCAGCAGCAAAGCGCCGAGCATGGTGGCGCAGGTACGCAACCAGCCTCCGAAGAGGCTCACTCCACGGTTACCGACTTGGCCAGATTGCGCGGCTGATCGACGTCAGTTCCACGCAGAACCGCTACGTAATACGACAGGAGCTGCAAAGGCAGTGTGTAGAGAATCGGGGCAAGCACATCATGGATATGCGGCATGCTGACGATAAAGGTGCCCTCACCATCCTCGATGCCTGCTTCCCGATCGGCGAATACGATCAGCTCGCCGCCACGGGCTCGCACTTCCTGCAAATTGGATTTCAGCTTCTCCAGCAGTTCGTTGTTCGGCGCGACCGTAACCACCGGCATATCGGCATCGACGAGGGCCAGCGGACCATGCTTCAACTCGCCTGCCGGGTAGGCCTCCGCATGGATGTAGGAAATTTCCTTGAGCTTGAGCGCACCCTCCATCGCGACCGGATACTGCGCACCGCGCCCGAGAAACAACGTGTGGTGCTTTTCAGCGAAGTGCTCGGATATTTTTTCGACCGTCGCATCCATTGCCAGCGCTTCCCCTAGCCGGGTCGGCAGGCGTCGCAATTCGTCGACCAGTTCAGCCTCCAGCGCGGAGGAAAGCGTGCCGCGAACCTGTCCTAACGATAGCGTCAGCAGCAGCAGGCCCACCAGCTGCGTGGTGAAGGCCTTGGTCGATGCCACGCCAATCTCCGGACCAGCCTGGGTCAGCAAGGTCAGATCGGATTCACGCACCAGCGAGCTGATCCCGACGTTGCAGATCGCCAGGCTCGCCAGATAGCGCCCCTCTCCTTCGGTGCGCGCCTTGGCATTGCGTAGCGCTGCTAGGGAATCGGCGGTCTCGCCGGACTGGGAAATCGTGACGAACAGGGTGTCTGGCTGCACCACCACCTTGCGGTAGCGAAACTCGCTGGCAACTTCTACCTGACAAGGAATGCCGGCCAGCTCTTCCAACCAGTAACGGGCGACCATACCGGCGTGATAACTGGTACCGCAGGCAACTATCTGGACGTTGCGGACCTTGGCAAACAACTCGGCTGCCTGGGGACCGAACGCTTGCACCAGCACCTGACGATCACCGAGTCGGCCTTCGAGAGTGCGCTGCACGACCTTGGGCTGTTCGTGAATTTCCTTGAGCATGAAGTGGCGATATTCGCCTTTGTCGGCGGCCTCGGCGCCCTCGTGGTACTGCGCCGTCTCGCGCTCAACCAACTGACCGGCCGCGTCCCAGATCTGCACGCTGTCGCGGCGGATCTCGGCGATGTCACCCTCCTCCAGGTACATGAAACGGTCAGTGACTTGGCGCAACGCCAGTTGATCGGAAGCGAGGAAATTTTCGCCAAGACCCAGGCCGATCACCAACGGGCTGCCGCTACGTGCAGCCAGGAGGCGGTCCGGCTGTGCAGCGTTGATCACCGATAAGCCGTAGGCACCGTGCAACTCCTTGACCGCAGCCTTCAGTGCATCGGCCAGATCGCCGAACATCTTCAGTTTATGGTCCAACAGGTGGACGATGACTTCAGTGTCGGTCTCGGAGGTGAATACATAGCCAAGGCCTTTGAGCTGATGACGCAGGGCTTCGTGATTCTCGATGATGCCGTTATGCACAACGGCGAGCTCACCACCTGAAAAGTGCGGATGCGCGTTGCGCTCGCTGGGCGCACCGTGAGTCGCCCAGCGCGTATGGGCAATGCCCAGCCGCCCGGCCAACGGCTCCTGCTGTTGGGCCTGATCCAGCTCGGCTACCTTGCCGACCCTGCGCAGCCGTTGGAGAACGCCGTCATCGTCAATCACGGCGAAGCCTGCGCTGTCATACCCACGGTATTCGAGACGCTTGAGCCCCTCGATCAGGATTGCGGTGATGTTGCGTTCAGCGACGCCGCCAACGATGCCACACATGTCTAGATCTCCTGATGGTTTTCGACGGCCGCGCAGATCAGCTTGATCCCGCGGGCCTGAATGCTGGAACGCGCCTCGGCGGTAAGCCGGTCGTCCGTAATAAGGGTATGGATGTCGCCCCAGGGCAACTCCAGGTTGGGTATTCGCCGACCGATCTTGTCGGACTCCGCGAGCACGATGACTTCCCGTGCGACTTCAGCCATGACGCGCGACAGGCCAAGCAGCTCGTTGAAGGTGGTGGTGCCACGCTGAAGGTCGATGCCGTCAGCGCCTATGAACAATTGGTCGAAATCATAGGAGCGAAGCACCTGCTCGGCCACCTGCCCTTGAAAGGACTCGGAGTGAGGATCCCAGGTTCCACCCGTCATCAGCAGCGTAGGCTCATGCTCCAACTCACGCAGCGCATTGACCACACCCAGCGAATTGGTCATCACGAGCAGTCCGTGCTTATGACCGAGTTGAGGAATCATGGCCGCAGTTGTGGTGCCGCTGTCGATGATGATGCGGGCGTGCTCGCGAATGCAGCCAACCGCCGCTCCCGCGATCGCTTGCTTCCAAGGGGAGACAGGTTGCACGCCGTCGCCGATCAATTCTTGTGGAAGAGGGACCGCCCCGCCATAACGTCGCAATAACAAGCCGTTTTTTTCGAGCGCGGCAAGATCCTTGCGGATGGTGACTTCAGAGGTTTCGAAACGCTTCGACAATTCGTCCACGCTCACCTCTCCTTGCTCGCTGAGCAAGGAAAGAATGGCATGACGACGCTGCGGTGTGTTGCGTTTCGACATTCTTAAGTTTCGATTCGAAAGTAAAGTTCGCGAATCAAAACCTAATCGCTCGCGGCAGTCAACTCCTGATCTATGTCAGACGCGGAAATAGCCCATCAGGTCCTGCTGATGATTAGCGAGCTGATTGAGTGACTGGCTGACCCTGGCTGATTCCTCTGCCTGACCGGATAGCGATTCGGTCACGTCACGAATGCCGGCGACGTTGCGGTTGATCTCCTCGGCAACGGCGCTCTGCTCCTCGGCCGCGCTGGCTATCTGAAGGTTCATGTCGGATATCACCGCAACCGCATCACCAATTCTTTGCAGGGCCGCGACAGCATTCCCCACTTGATCGACGCTGCCTTGGGCCTGGTCGCGGCTGCCTTGCATCGCCGTCACCACATCGCGGGTCTCGTTCTGCAGCCGTTCGATGACCTGGCGAATTTCCTCGATGGACTCCTGCGTACGTCGCGCCAAACCTCGTACCTCATCGGCAACCACCGCAAAACCACGCCCAGCCTCCCCGGCGCGCGCGGCCTCGATAGCGGCGTTGAGCGCTAGTAGATTGGTCTGTTCGGCTATCCCGCGGATCACCTCCAGAACCGATCCGATCTGCATGCTGCTGTCAGCCAGGCTTTCGACCTGCGTCATGGCCTGATTCAGCTCACTGGCGAGGCTGCCGATGCTACGGGTGGTCTGATCGATAATGGTCAGCCCTTCGTGCGTCGCCTGATCCACGTCGCGTGCCGCTTCAGCGGCTTGTGCTGCATTGCGTGCCACATCCTGCGCGGTTGCGCTCATTTCCTGTGAAGCCGTGGCGACCTGGTCGACTTCGCGGAACTGCTGCTGCATGCCGGCGCTGGTCTGACTGGCGATCGCGGCCGACTGATCAGCGCTGCTACGCGCGTCCTGCACCGAGCGTTTGACATCGGCGATGGTGGGCTGAAGCTTGTCCAGGAAGCGATTGAACCAGCCGGCCAGCGCTCCCAGTTCATCATCACGAGAATAGTCCAGGCGACGAGTGAGATCGCCTTCGCCGCTGGCGATATCCTTGAGCATTGCCGCAACGCCTTCGATTGGCCGGGTGACGCCACGTGCCGTCAGCCACATCAGCGCCAACCCCCCCAGAACCGCTGCAAGCCCGAGGGCCAGAGCAATCATGCTGTCCTTGTGACTTTGATCCTGAAGCTCCTGTTCGAGGCGTAACGCAGGCGCGAGCAGCACCTGCCGTGGTACTTCAAGCAGGATCGCCCATGGTGCAAGGTCGGGGATCGCCCGCACCGGCTGCAGAACACGGAGCATGTCGCCGTCTTCGAGCATCACTTTCTGTCCTGCGGCAACGGCGCGACTGATCGCGTCGGTCTCCGAGCCGAATGCAGCCCCCAGCGGCTTGCCCAGCAACCCTGCATCACGGCTGTAACCACCCAGCAGCCTGGCAGGACTGATGACGCTCAAGTGGCCCTCGCCCTGATACAGCTCATGGTGAGCCTGCTCGCTAAGTTGCTGGAGCGACGCCAGGCTGATGTCGACCCCAACCACTCCTATGACCTTCCCATTCTCAATCAGCGGGAATGCAACGCTGGTCATCAGCAATGGGCGGCCTTCAACCTCATCGAAATAGGGATCGAGGAGACAGACCTTCGCGCCGTTAAGGGGGCAGCTGTACCAGGCGTTGTACGGCGCACCGCTGATGCCCGGCGTGGCATCGGCAAGATCTTCCTCGTCCATGATCTCTGCGCTCAGCTGTCCCGGGGTTCGCTGAGACCAGTACAGAGAAAATCTACCCGTGTCGTTGCCGCCCATTTCTGAATTGCCGACGAACATGCCGTCCTTGTCGTCCAAGGCATCCGTTTCGAACACGACATAGAGGCCGATCAGGTCCGGATTTGCCTGCAGTGCGTTTTTGGCCTGGCGATGCAGGTCCTCACGCAGTTCGAAGGCGTTATACATCCGCTCGATCGCCTGCTCACGCAGCGACAGCACCTGACGAGTGAAGCCCAGACCGTACTGGTAGGCATCATTGAACTGACGCTCGATGCGCAGGGCTTGAGCCTGACCAAGCGCGTGCAGATTCTCGCGGGCGGACGCTTCAAGCATCTTTCCGCTGGAAGCGCTGACGAGGGCAACAGTCTGACGAGACTGAAAGAGCGAGGCTCCAATCAGCAGGCAGACGATCAAAAGCAGGCAGAGGCCAGCCAGTAGAGTGAGTTTCCACTGGATGGATAGACGGATTACGGCGGGCATGGTCGCGTCCTTCTTCGGTATGCCCTGTAGATCGGCGGAAGATAGGATCTCTTGAACGCCGCCTGAGCAGGCGGCTTACCGAGTGAGGGTCGGACGCTCCCAAAGCATTTCTACTTGGGCCTTTTTTGCGGCCGCTGCCAACCCTGGATCAACGCCTGCCGTGCACGCCCCAAGGCCAGAGTACCGGCCGGGACGTCTGCCGTGATCACTGAACCCGCTCCGGTTGTCGCTCCATCGCCCAGCGAGACCGGCGCGACGAGCGAACTGTTGGAGCCAATGAACACATCTTCACCCATGACCGTACGAGACTTGTTGGCGCCGTCGTAATTGCAGGTGATGGTGCCGGCACCGATATTGGTCCGCGCACCAATTTCCGCGTCGCCTAAATACGCCAGATGACCAGCCTTGGCCCCCTCACCCATCCGCGTATTCTTCACCTCGACGAAATTGCCGACATGTGCTTTTTCCCCCAGCAGGGCACCGGGGCGCAGACGCGCAAACGGCCCGCAATCAGCGCCCTCACCCAGCTCTGCCCCATCCAGATGGCTATTGGCTTTGACCACCGCGCCGCGGCGGAGGGTGCTGTTAATGATGACGCAGTTGGGGCCGATCTCGACGCCATCCTCGATCACGACTTTCCCTTCAAGGATCACGTTCACGTCGATCAGCACGTCACGTCCCACGGTAACCTCGCCGCGAAGGTCGAAGCGAGCGGGATCGCGCAGCGTGACACCCTGGGCCATAAGACGATGGGCGGCGCGCTGCTGATAGTGACGCTCAAGCTCGGACAGCTGAATCCGATCATTCGCGCCCTGCACTTCCATTGCATGCAACGGTAGTTCGGTCGCGACCACCAGACCGTCGGACACGGCCATGGCGATCACGTCGGTCAGGTAATACTCACCCTGCGCATTGCTGTTGGACAGCCGGCCCAGCCAGTCGCCCAGCCGCGCACCTGGAACGGCCAGAATGCCAGTATTGCCTTCCGCTATGAGCCTTTGCTCGGGCGTAGCATCCTTGTGTTCGATGATCGCCTGAACCACGCCCTGCTCATCACGTACGATGCGGCCATAGCCGGTCGGATCGGTTAGCTTCACGGTCAGAAGCGCTAGCTGATCAACGCTGACCCTTTGCAGGAGTCGCTCGAGTGTCGCCAGTTCGATCAGCGGAACGTCGCCATAAAGGATCAGCACTCGCTCCGCGGTAATTGACGGGAGCGCCTGCGCAACCGCATGCCCGGTCCCCAACTGCTCGGCTTGCACCACGAAATTCAGATCATCCGCCGACAGCCGTTCACGAACTCGCTCCGCACCATGACCAATCACTACGTGTATGGCTTGCGGCTTTAGCTCGCGAGCCGTATCGATGACGTGCCCAAGCATGGATTTTCCAGCAACTGGGTGGAGAACCTTGGGTAGTGCGGAACGCATACGCGTGCCCTGACCAGCAGCGAGAATGACGATATCGAGAGACATGACGGGTCCTGAACAGAGTTGGCTTTGTGTTGCCTAGGCGAGACGTTGTGCCAAACGCAAAAAAAAGAAAAGGGTAGCCAAGGCTACCCTTTTACTCATCAGCGATGAAACCGTTAGCGGATCAACCGCGACCGTACTTCTTGCGCATTGCCTCGATGGTCCGCAGCTGCGCTGCAGCTTCGGCCAGACGCGCAGCAGCGGAGCCGTAATCGAACTCTGCTCCTTTCTCATGCAGCGCTTTTTCAGCAGCTGTAACCGCAGCCTGTGCGGCCGCTGCATCCAGATCCTTGGCGCGCGTAGCGGTATCGGCAAGCACCTTCACCATGTTCGGCTGGATTTCAATGAAACCGCCGGAAATGTAGAAGATGTCCTCCTCACCGCCTTGCTTGATGACACGGACCGGACCGGGCTTGAGATCGGTCAGCAGAGGGGCGTGGCCCGGCAGGATACCCAGGTCGCCCAGGTGTCCATGAGCGACAACCATCTCTACCAGCCCCGAGAACAGCTCTTCTTCCGCACTGACGATGTCGCAGTGGACTGTCATAGCCATACATATGCCTCGGTAATCAGCCCGGCTGTTGGCACACGCCTCCGGCCGGGCTTATTGGCGCCCGCGAGCGGGCGCGCAGTTACAGTTTGTTGGCTTTCTCGATGGCTTCGTCGATGCCGCCAACCATGTAGAACGCCTGCTCCGGCAGATGATCGTAATCACCGTTGAGGATGCCGGCGAAGCCACGGATGGTTTCTTTCAGCGAGACGTATTTGCCAGGCGAGCCAGTGAAGACCTCGGCCACGAAGAACGGCTGGGACAGGAAGCGCTGAATCTTACGAGCACGGGATACAAGCTGCTTGTCCGCTTCGGACAGTTCATCCATACCCAGAATCGCGATGATGTCCTTCAGCTCCTTGTAGCGCTGCAGCACGTACTGAACGCCGCGAGCGGTGTCATAGTGCTCCTGACCAATCACGTTGGCATCCAGCTGGCGCGAGGTGGAGTCGAGCGGATCGACCGCCGGGTAGATACCCAGAGAAGCGATGTCACGCGACAGAACCACGGTAGCGTCCAAGTGGGCGAAGGTGGTCGCCGGGGACGGGTCAGTCAGGTCGTCCGCAGGTACGTATACGGCCTGAACGGAGGTGATCGAACCGCTCTTGGTGGAGGTGATGCGCTCCTGCAGAACGCCCATTTCCTCGGCCAGTGTCGGCTGATAACCCACCGCGGACGGCATACGGCCCAATAGGGCGGATACTTCAGTACCGGCCAGGGTGTAGCGGTAGATGTTGTCGACGAACAGCAGAACGTCCTTGCCTTCATCACGGAACTTCTCAGCCATGGTCAGGCCGGTCAGTGCTACACGCAGACGGTTTCCTGGTGGCTCGTTCATCTGGCCATATACCAGAGCAACTTTGTCCAGAACGTTGGAGTCCTTCATCTCGTGATAGAAGTCGTTACCTTCACGAGTACGCTCACCCACACCGGCGAACACGGAATAACCACTGTGTTCCATCGCGATGTTACGGATCAGCTCCATCATGTTTACGGTCTTGCCCACACCGGCGCCACCGAACAGACCGACTTTACCGCCTTTGGCGAACGGGCAGACGAGGTCGATAACCTTGATGCCAGTCTCCAGCAGCTCGTTGCCACCGGCTTGCTCGGAATAGCTCGGAGCGGCGCGGTGGATACCCCAGCGCTCTTCTTCGCCAATGGGGCCGGCTTCGTCGATAGGGTTGCCCAGCACGTCCATGATCCGGCCCAGCGTGGCAGTGCCCACAGGTACGGAGATGGCAGCACCAGTATTGCTGACGTCCAGGCCACGCTTGAGGCCTTCGGTCGAGCCCATGGCAATGGTACGGACAATGCCGTCGCCCAGCTGCTGCTGGACTTCCAAAGTGGTTTCGGCGCCCGTGACTTTCAGCGCGTCATAAATGTTCGGTACCACATCGCGCGGAAATTCCACGTCGATAACGGCGCCGATGATTTGAACGATACGTCCGCTACTCATGTTTGGTTCCTCTGAATATTTGAACCGTTCTTAAACCGCGGCAGCGCCGCCGACGATTTCCGAAATTTCCTGGGTGATCGCAGCCTGACGGGCCTTGTTATAGACCAGTTGCAAGTCGCTGATCAGCTCACCGGCATTGTCGGTTGCGTTCTTCATGGCGATCATCCGGGCGGCTTGTTCAGCTGCACCGTTCTCGACCACAGCCTGGTAAACCTGGGACTCGACGTAGCGAACCAGCAACGCGTCCAGCAACAAGCGAGCGTCGGGTTCGTATAGGTAATCCCATTGACCTTTCGGCGCGGTCTGATCGTCACTCGCGGCCAACGGTAGCAATTGCGCCACGGTAGGCTTCTGCGTCATGGTGTTGATGAACTTGTTCGACACCAGGTAAAGACGGTCCAGACGGCCCTGATCGAAGGCATCCAGCATGACCTTGACGCTACCGATCAGATCATTGATCGATGGCTCTTCGCCAAGCCCATTGACTGCCGCGACCACATTGCCGCCGAAGCTGCGGAAGAAGCTCGCGCCCTTGTTGCCGATCACGCACAGATCGGCTTCGACCTTGCTGTCGTGCCATTCCTTCATGCTCTTGATCAGCACCTTGAACAGGTTAGTGTTCAAGCCGCCGCACAGGCCACGATCGGAAGACACGACGATGTAGCCGACGCGCTTGACCGAACGCTCCACCATGAACGGGTGGCGGTACTCCGGGTTGGTATTGGCCAGATGGCCGATTACCTGCTGGATCCGCTCCGCATAGGGACGGCTGGCAGCCATACGCATCTGTGCCTTGCGCATCTTGCTGACCGCCACCTTTTCCATGGCGCTGGTGATCTTCTGCGTGCTTTTGATGCTCGCAATCTTGCTGCGAATCTCTTTTGCGCCTGCCATTTGACACCTATCGGGTTAGCAAGCGAGAGCCTTGCGGCTCTCGCTGCGGCTTACCAGGATTGGGTGGCCTTGAACGACTCGATACCGGCTTTGATGCCCGCGTCGATTTCGTCGTTGAAGTCGCCCTTCACGTTGATCTTGTCCAGCAGAGCGACGTGCTCGTGATGGAAATAGGCAATCAACGCCTGCTCGAAGGCGCCAACCTTGGCCACTTCGATGTCCTGCAGATAGCCACGCTCGGCTGCATACAAGGACACCGCCATGTCGGCAATGGACATCGGCGCGTACTGCTTCTGCTTCATCAGCTCGGTAACGCGCTGACCATGCTCGAGCTGCTTGCGGGTCGCTTCGTCCAGATCAGAAGCGAACTGGGCGAATGCCGCCAGTTCACGATACTGAGCCAGCGCGGTACGGATACCACCGGACAGCTTCTTGATGATTTTGGTCTGAGCAGCACCACCCACACGAGATACCGAGATACCGGCGTTAACGGCCGGACGGATACCTGCGTTGAACATGGACGACTCGAGGAAGATCTGACCGTCGGTGATCGAGATCACGTTGGTCGGAACGAACGCAGATACGTCACCAGCCTGGGTTTCGATGATTGGCAGAGCGGTCAGGGAACCCGTCTTGCCAGTCACGGCACCATTGGTGAACTTCTCGACGTACTCTTCGGAAACGCGCGATGCACGCTCCAGCAAGCGGCTGTGGAGATAGAACACGTCGCCGGGATAGGCTTCACGTCCCGGCGGACGGCGCAGGAGCAGGGAAATCTGGCGGTAGGCCACGGCCTGCTTGGACAGATCGTCATAAACGATCAGGGCGTCTTCACCACGGTCACGGAAGTACTCGCCCATGGTGCAGCCGGCGTAAGGAGCCAGGAACTGCAGCGCAGCGGATTCAGATGCCGAAGCAGCAACGATGATGGTGTTAGCCAGGGCGCCGTGCTGCTCGAGCTTGCGAACTACGTTGGCGATGGTCGACTGCTTCTGACCGATCGCGACGTAGACGCATTTGATGCCGCTGTTGCGCTGATTGATGATGGCGTCGATGGCCAGAGCCGTCTTACCGATCTGACGGTCGCCGATGATCAGCTCGCGCTGACCACGACCAACAGGGATCATGGCATCGACCGACTTGTAACCGGTCTGGACCGGCTGGTCGACCGACTTACGCCAGATCACACCAGGGGCGACCTTCTCAACCGCGTCAGTTGCCTGCGCGTTGACCGGACCCTTGCCGTCAACCGGGTTACCCAGTGCGTCGACTACGCGGCCCAGCAGTTCCGGACCAACCGGTACTTCTAGAACGCGACCAGTGCACTTGGCGCTCATGCCCTCGGTCAGGCTCTGATAGGCGCCCAGTACCACGGCACCCACGGAGTCCTGCTCCAGGTTCAGGGCCATGCCGAAGACGCCGCCAGGAAATTCGATCATTTCCCCGTACATCACATCGGCCAGGCCATAGATGCGAACGATACCGTCAGAAACGCTGACGATGGTGCCTTCGTTACGCGCTTGAGCAGACACGTCGGAACTACCGATGCGCTGCTTTATGATTTCACTAATCTCGGAAGGATTCAGTTGCTGCATGCCACGACCCTCAAATCAGGATTTCAACGATTCGGCCAACTGGCTCAGTTTGCCGCGGACCGAACCATCGACAACCACATCGCCGGCGCGGATGACAACGCCGCCGATCAGCGCAGGGTTCACGACCTGCTGGGGGTTGACGGTACGATCTAGCCGCTTCGACAAGGCGGCAGCCAAAGTTTGGAGTTGCGCAGGAGTCAGCTCAAAAGCTGTCTGCACTTCAACGTCGAGTGTCTTTTCAGCTTCAGCCTTGAGCTCCTCGAACAGCTCCCGAATCATCGGCAACACGTCCAGGCGATCGTTATCGCCCAGGGTGGAGACGAAGTTTCGGAACGCTTCATCGATGTCGCTACCGAATAGCTGTACCAGCGTCTTGACCTTG
Organism: Stutzerimonas zhaodongensis; assembly: GCF_003696365.1. Lineage (GTDB taxonomy): Bacteria > Pseudomonadota > Gammaproteobacteria > Pseudomonadales > Pseudomonadaceae > Stutzerimonas > Stutzerimonas zhaodongensis. Next base: position 23,795 of record NZ_RFFM01000001.1, on the reverse strand, counting down.
CTTTCGCTGGTAAGACGCGGGTTCTTCAGCAGTTCGGCAACTTGGGGAACGTCAACGGCGACCGCAGCCAGGCTCAACATGCCCGACCAGGCATCAATCCGGCCAGCAGCACTGGCGAATTCGAAAGCGGCCTTTGCATAGGGCCGAGCAAGCGTCTGGGTATTGATCATCGCTTGCCTCGCTTAGAGTTGGGAGGCCAGTTTTTCGACCAGATCGTTGTGCGCCTTGGCGTCCACTTGGGACTCCAGGATCTTCTCCGCACCCATGACAGCCAGTACGGCTACCTGGTTACGCAGTTGCTCCTTGGCACGATTCACTTCCTGCTCGATTTCGGCACGGGCGCCAGCTACCAGTCGCTCGCCTTCAACGCGCGCCTGTTGCTTGGCTTCCTCAACAATGGCGTTGGCCTGCTTGTTAGCCTGCTCTAGGATCTGGGCAGCTTGCCCTTTGGTCTCACGGAGGGTGTTGGACACCTTTTCCTGAGCCAACTTTAGGTCTTGCTGCGCACGGCCTGCGGCGTCCAGACCTTCGGCAATTTTCTTCTGGCGTTCTTGCATGGCCTTGGTGATTGGCGGCCATACGTACTTCATGCAGAACCAGACGAAAATAGCGAAAGCGAACGTTTGACCGAACAGCGTCAAGTTAATGTTCACAGCGATATACCTCGTGCTATCTCGTTCGACGCGGTTGTCAATTCCACGGCAACGGGGCTCGGCAGGCGAACCCCATCAGGAACCGGAAAAGTCTTAAGCAGCGACAACGAAGATGAGGTACATCGCGATACCAACACCGATCATCGGTACGGCGTCGAGCAGACCAGCCATGAGGAAGGTCTTGGTTTGCAGTTGCGGAGCCAGCTCGGGTTGACGAGCAGTGGATTCCAGCAACTTGCCGCCCAGCAGGGCGAAGCCGATGCCAGTGCCCAGGGCACCCAGACCGATCATGATGGAGGCGGCGATGTAGACGAGTTCCATGTAAAGCTCCTGAAGCTAAGGGTTAAGGTTTTCTTGGTTGAAGCGAAACAGTTTGAACCGGTTCAGCGGTTACGGCGTGAGTTCGGCATGACCGTGATCTTCATGCGCAGAGCTCAGATACACCACGGTCAGAACCATGAAAATGAACGCCTGTAGCGGTATCACCAGAATATGGAAGATCGCCCAGGGCACATTCAGGGTCCACTGCACGTAGAACGGCAGCAGCGCGATAAGGATGAACACCACCTCACCGGCATACATGTTGCCGAACAGTCGCAGAGCCAGGCTCAGCGGCTTGGTCAGCAGACCGAGGATTTCGAGGAACAGGTTGAATGGAACGAGCGACCAATGGTTGAACGGCGTAAAGGCCAGTTCCTTGGTGAAACCGCCGACACCCTTTACCTTGAAGCTGTAAAACAGGATCAGGATAAACACACCTAGCGACAGACCAAAGGTGCCATTCGGGTCGGCGGTTGGGACGATCTTGAAGTACGGTAGACCAAGCAGACTTGCCAGGCCCGGGATGTAGTCGACCGGAATCCACTTCAGACTGTTCATCAAGAACACCCAGACGAAGATGGTCAGAGCCAGAGGTGCGATCAGCGCGTTGCGGCCATGGAACGTATCCTTCACCACGCCTTCAACAAACTCGACGCACATTTCCACGAAGTTCTGCAGGCGTCCCGGAATACCGGCGGTGGCGCCTTTGGCGGCCATGCGGAAAACCAGGATGAAGATCAGGCCCATGAACAGCGACCAACCAAGCGTATCGAGGTGGACTGCCATGAAGCCCATATCTCGGGCTTCCAGACCGGACTGAGCAATGGTCCAGGTGGCCTGATCGACCACGGAGCCATCTGCGCGAACGTAGCCTTCCGGCAGTTTTCCGTAAGTCAGATTCTGCAGGTGATGCTGGATGTATTCCGCCGGGGTACTCGCCATAAACGCCTCAGTGCTCAATGCTTCGGATTATTTTTCATCAGCAGGAGGGCGCTCGCTCCGGCGCCAAGAACCACCAGGTAACCGACAAATAGAGCTGCCGGCTGCAGCGGTTTCACTCCCACAAACACCAGCGCGAATAGCGCTGCTGCCAGAATCTGTTTACCCATTTCGCCAGCCCAGAGGGACTGAACGATGGCCTTGGCTGACCGCGCTCCAAAATAGCGAAACGCCTTGAAGGCAAAGTACGAATTAGCCGTAAAAGCGATCAGCCCACCCAGCAAAGCCGAATAGCCCGCAACCATACCAAAAATCAAACCACATGAAACGCCGGCGCTCACTGCGACCAAAGCCTGAACGAGCAGTACTCGCATGACTGGTAGCCGATGGAGAGGTGTCTTGTTGCGTATGTTCACCGTGCATCCATAGCTAAAACGCGTCTGCCGTCCACATTGACTGCAGTCAAAAAAGCGCCGCGAGTATAGGAGCAGCCCACACCGCATTCAACCAGCAGGTAGCAGTTTCTGACCGGCACTACATAAACTTTGTATCAACGAATGTGCGCAAGCACGCCCTGCAGCTCATCCAGCGAATTGTAGCGGATCACCAGCTGTCCTTTGCCCTTTTCGCCGTGCTTGATCTGAACCGGCGAGCCCAATCGCTCAGCAAGTCTTTGCTCCAGCCGGACGATATCCGGGTCACTTTTTGGCTGCTCCTTGGTGCGCTCGGAACTGTTCAACCATTGCCGTACCAGTGCTTCGGTCTGGCGTACGGTTAGCCCGCGTGCGACAACATGCCGCGCCCCTTCAACCTGCTGATCCGCTGGGAGTCCTAGCAATGCGCGCGCATGGCCCATCTCCAGGTCCCCGTGGGAAAGAAGCGTTTTGATCTCTTCAGGCAGCGCGATCAGTCGCAACAGGTTGCTGATGGTTACACGAGACTTGCCTACAGCATCGGCTACCTGCTGCTGCGTCAGCTGAAATTCCTGCTGGAGGCGTTGCAACGCCACTGCCTCCTCAATGGGGTTCAGGTCTTCGCGCTGGATATTCTCTATCAGCGCCATGGCGATTGCGGCTTCGTCGGAAACGTCCTGCACCAATGCTGGGATCTTGTCCAGGCCAGCCTGTTGACTGGCGCGCCAGCGGCGTTCGCCTGCGATGATTTCGTATCGACCCGAGCCGATCGAACGAACGACGATAGGTTGCATGACGCCTTGGCTGCGGATCGAATGCGCCAGTTCTTCCAGAGTCACCGGATCGATATCGCGCCTAGGCTGATATTTACCGCGTTGTATGACATCAAGCGGCAACTGTTGCAGCTCGCGCTCATCAAGTTGAGCGGTGCTTTCCTGCGTAGTCGCCACGTTAGCGCCACCGAGCAGGGCATCCAGTCCGCGTCCTAGGCCTCGTTTTTTGGTCGCCATGAATATTCCTTATGCGGTTACGCTGCGGGCGGATCGACGCTGGCGGCGCGATAACTCACCCGCCAACGCCAGATAGGCCAAGGCGCCTTTCGATTGCTTGTCATAGACCAGTGCCGGCATGCCATGACTCGGTGCTTCGGCAAGCCGTACATTGCGGGGGATCACCGTGTCGTAGAGCTTTTCGCCAAAATGGGTCTTGAGCTGTTCGGTGACATCGTTCGTAAGACTGCTACGCGGATCGTACATCGTCCGCAATAGCCCCTCGATCTTCAGGGATGGGTTAAGGGCCTGCCCGATTCGCTGAATAGAGTTGACCAGATCGGTCAATCCTTCCAGGGCGTAGTATTCACACTGCATCGGTATGATCACGCCGTCAGCTGCCGTCAGCGCGTTGATCGTTAACATCGAAAGGGAAGGCGGGCAGTCGATCAAAATGTAATCGTAGTTCTCTCGAACCGGTGCAAGGGCCTCGCGAAGCCGATGCTCTTTGGTCGGCAGTTTCAAAAGCGCGACTTCCGCTGCCGTCAGATCTCGGTTGGCGGGCAACAACTGATAACCGCCGTGTTCGGAATACTGCATGGCATCGACCAGGCTGCATTCACCGATCAAAACATCATAGATCGAATATTCGAGACTCAACTTATCCACACCACTGCCCGTAGTGGCATTGCCCTGAGGATCGAGGTCGATGAGCAGCACCCTTCGGCGCGTCGCTACAAGCGAAGCGGCCAAATTGATGCAGGTGGTGGTCTTGGCGACACCGCCCTTCTGGTTGGCGATGGCAAATACTTTAGCCATGGTCAGTGTCTGTCCGGGTCATGAGGTGCGGCGCAGTATCAACAGGTGGCGTTGCCCTTGGCAACCGGGAACCTTGAGGACCACACAGCGCTCGAGTTGGAAATCGACCGGTAACGCTTGCAGCTCGTCGTCAGGCTGAATGCCTTTCATGGCGAGCCAGCAGGAATCAAGATCGCCCAGATGACGTGTCCAGCTGGTGAAATCTTCAAGAGAGCTGAACGCCCTCGACGTGATTCCGTTGAAGGGCTGAGCCGGCTTGAATTGCTCGACGCGGCTGTGGACAACTTCGAGATTGGCGAGTTTCAGTTCAAGTTTAACTTGAGTAAGAAAGCGTGTTTTTTTCCCATTGGAATCGAGCAGTGTGAAATGCCGCTCCGGAAATAGAATAGCCAGCGGAATCCCGGGCATCCCTCCCCCGCTACCCACATCGAGCCAGCGCGAACCACCGGGCTGAACATGGGGTGCAACGCTCAGGCTATCGAGCAGATGGCGGGAAACCATTTCAGCCGTATCGCGAACAGCCGTTAGGTTGTAGGCCTTGTTCCACTTGCTGAGCAGCGCGAGATAGGCGAGCAACTGGTCTCGCTGATTATCGCTGAGCACGACACCTAGCTGTTGTGCCCCCTCCTTAAGTTCCTCGGCGTAACCTGCGTATTCAAGGTCCATCAAGCACTCTGCTCCAGCTTCTGACCGGCGCCGCGTTTTTTCAGATGAATCATCAGAAGCGATACAGCCGCTGGCGTTACGCCAGGAATCCTGGAGGCTTGTCCGAGGGTTTCGGGGCGGGCAAGGGAGAGCTTGTGCTGGATCTCCTTGGATAACCCGGATATCGAGGAATAATCCAGTTCCATCGGTAGCGCGATGTCCTCACTGGCACGAAGACGGGCAATCTCTTCCTGTTGCCGATCGATGTAGCCAGCGTACTTGGTTTTTATTTCGACCTGCTCGGCAACCTGCGCATCCTCGACGCCTTCACCAGTGAGTGCAACCAGGCTTCGGTAATCGATTTCCGGTCGCGCCAGGAGGTTGAGCAAGTTGTACTCGTGCGTCAGAGGCGTACCGAAACGTTGAGCTATGGCATCGCCTTGGGGCGTTGATGGGCGGACCCAGGTGCTCTTAAGGCGTTGCTCTTCCTGCACGATAGCTTCGCGCTTGCGTTCGAATGCGGACCACCGGACATCATCCACCAAACCCAACTCGCGGCCTTTTTCGGTGAGTCTGAGATCGGCGTTGTCCTCCCTGAGAATCAACCGATATTCGGCCCGGGAGGTGAACATCCGATAAGGCTCCTGAGTCCCGAGCGTGATCAGGTCGTCGACCAACACACCCAGATAAGCCTCGTCGCGCCGAGGACACCAGCTGTCCTTACCTTGCGAGCGCAAGGCAGCGTTGGTTCCGGCTAGCAACCCTTGAGCGCCCGCTTCTTCATATCCGGTCGTGCCGTTGATCTGGCCCGCGAAGAACAGCCCGGCGATAACCTTGGTTTCCAGGCTGTATTTCAAATCGCGCGGATCGAAATAGTCGTATTCGATGGCATAGCCTGGACGCACAATATGTGCCTGCTCCATTCCACGGATGCTTTGCACGATCTGCAGCTGTACGTCGAAAGGCAACGACGTGGAGATTCCATTGGGGTAAAGCTCATGGGTAGTCAGCCCTTCAGGTTCAATGAAAACCTGATGGCTGTCTTTATCGGCGAAACGATGAATCTTGTCTTCGATCGATGGGCAATACCGCGGGCCTACCCCTTCGATAACCCCCGAGTACATCGGCGAACGATCAAGATTGGCCGCGATGATTTCATGTGTCCGAGCGTTGGTATGGGTAATCCAGCAGCTCACTTGCCTTGGATGCTGGGCAGCGTGGCCGAGAAATGACATTGGGGGGATAGGTGTATCGCCTGGCTGTTCGGTCATCACCGAAAAATCGACGGTTCGCCCATCGATTCTCGGTGGGGTACCTGTCTTGAGACGACCCACCCGCAGCGGCAGCTCTCGCAAACGTCTAGCCAATGCAATGGATGGCGGATCTCCAGCGCGCCCACCTGAATAGTTCTCCATACCTATGTGGATAAGTCCACCCAAGAAGGTACCGGTCGTCAGCACAACGGAATCGGCGAAAAACCGCAGCCCCATCTGAGTAATGACGCCTTTGACCTCCTCGCCTTCAACGATCAGGTCATCTGCGGCTTGCTGGAATATCCACAGGTTCGCCTGGTTTTCCAGAGTCTCCCGGACAGCCGCCTTGTACAAGATCCGGTCCGCTTGGGCACGAGTAGCGCGAACAGCCGGCCCTTTGCGGCTGTTCAGTACACGAAACTGAATACCGCTCTTGTCCGTTGCAGCGGCCATCGCTCCGCCTAATGCGTCGATTTCCTTGACCAGATGACTTTTGCCTATCCCACCGATGGCGGGATTGCAGCTCATCTGCCCAAGGGTTTCCACATTGTGGGTAAGCAGCAATGTCTTCACGCCGATTCGTGCTGCTGCCAAAGCAGCTTCGGTACCGGCATGGCCACCGCCGATAACGATGACATCAAAACGGGAAGGGAAATCCACCACGCACCTCGTGCCTGTTCAGATGAGTTTGGGGAAACGCGCAAGTATAGGGGCTTAGGCCCCTGTAAAGAAGGGCTCTGCACAAAAATTGATCAACCACCAATAGAGGAGAATCAGCTTTATAAATAAAGAGAAATATATAAAGAGCTTGTAGATATGTTTGTTAATGGTGGTGCGGGTATCTGTGGATAACTTAACGGACGCCAAGCCCTGAAAGGGTTCTAGGGTTTCAAAAGCCTGTGCTGCGCCTGGGCGGATCCAGTTAGGATCAGGTGATTTAGCTGTTGATAACAGGAGGAGTTATGCACAGGTGAGTTATGCAGGCCCTTCGACCCCCGGTTATCTACCTATCTTAAGCGCAGTTATCTACAGGGCTTGGAGGCGGGAAACGACCATATTTTCATGGTGTTCGAGTTGTGAAGAAGCATCAGTAACGTTTTTTTGAATGCTGTTCGGCCTGCGCCAGGCTTTCGTCGAGCGTGATAGGGCTGCGTTCAAGTACGCCTTCAAGCGCGTCCTTGCCATGCAAGCCTTCGAGGCGGGCTCCGGATACATAGGCGGCACGGCCAAGGAGGTGGCCGGCGATTGGAATGGTAAGCATCAGAAATACCACCGTAGCTGATCCAATGAAAATCGCCTGTACATCCCCCATATGGATCATGACGCCGACCAGAATCAGGCCTGCACCTACAGTTCCGGATTTGGTCGTGGCATGGATTCGCTGCAGTGGGTCGGCGAAACGCAGTAGGCCGAACACTGCGGCGAACAGGAAAATCACGCCAGCCAGCATGAAAACTACCGCCAGGACATCTGTCATTGCTTACTCCTCCCCTTGCGCATGATGAAAACCGCAAAGGCGCAGGTTCCAACAAAACCGATCAGCCCGAGTCCGAACCCGACGTCGAGAAATTCTCTACGTCCGGTCATGGCCGCTACGAGCGCGGCGATGGCCACGCCTACTCCGGTCAGCATGTCCAGTGCTACAACCCGGTCTACAAGCGTTCGGGCAACGATCATGCGCCACAGGGTCAGCCCTAACGGCAGCATGACCAGCATCAACAGTGTTTCGATCATGCTTACCACCTCTCGATGCGCGCAATGCGACGCTCGAAGACATCGCGGATCGATTTGATGATCTGCTCTGGAGCGCGACCATCAAGCGCGTGAACATACAGCAGGCGGCGATCATCACTGACGTGCAGCGCGCAGTTTCCCGGTGTCAGCGATACCAGGCTGGCCAGCACGGAAATGCCCATGTCGGTACGCAGTTCGATCGGCACCGCGATGATCGAGCTGCGCATGTTCGGGGATCTCGAGAACGCGGCGCGAGCGACCGCCACCGAGGAGACGATCAGTTCATAGAGATAGATCCCCAGCAATTCAGCTACATCGATGACGCGTCGCAGGATGCCTGTCTTCATGGGCGAGCCTCCAGAATCGGGTCAGGGGTTAGTACCGCCGACACGTAGGCAGTGGGCTCCAGCAGCGCGGCAGCTGCTGCTTGCGAGAACTGGATCAGTGGTTGAGGCATGAAGCCGATCACCAGCGTTAGTGCGCCAAGTGTGGCGATGGCCAGGAGCATCGGAAGCGGTACCGGACGGGCCTCCCTTCTAGGCAATACGGGTTTCTTCCAGAACGCTTCCATCCAGATCTTGGTCATCGAATAAAGCGTCAGCAGGCCGACGAACAGCGCCAGTCCGGCCAACCAGTATTCACTTGCACGAAAGCTTGCATCGATTACCAGAAACTTAGCCCAGAAGCCGGAGAGCGGCGGCAGGCCCGCCAGCGATAACGCCGGCACAAGAAACAGTGCCGCCAATAGCGGATTGCGGTACATCAGGCCCCCGCTCTTGCGCAGGTCGAAGGTCCCGGACGCGCGATGTATGGCCCCGGCGAGCAGGAACAGGTTCGCCTTAACAATGATGTGGTGAATGATGTAGAAGATCGCTCCCGCCAGTGCTGCCTGTGTGGAAATTGCCAGACCCAGCAGCATGTAGCCGATCTGACTGACGATGTGGAATGACAGAATCCGCCGCACATCCCACTGAACCGCGGCGCCAAATACGCCGAACAGCATGGTGCCAGCGGCCAGCACAGCGACGATTTCACGGATGCCGCTGTCCTCGACGCTGAAGATCAGAGTGAAGACCCGGAAGCAGGCATATACCCCTACCTTGGTCAGCAGGCCGGCGAATATCGCAGAAACGGTGATGGAAGCCGTGTGATACGAAGCCGGTAGCCAGAAAAACAGTGGGAAATAACCAGCCTTGATGCCAAAGCCACAGAGCAGGAGCAGCGCCGACAGCGTCAGGTTGATTGACGGTTCGGTTTCGGGCAACACCCTGGCCAGATCGGCCATGTTCAGCGTTCCAGTTGCCCCATAGAGCAGCGCGACGCCAGTTAGAAAGAGCAATGTTGAAAAAAGGTTGAGCACCGCATAACGCACTGTCGCATCGAGCCGGGCGCGGTTGCGACCAATGGAAAGCAGCCCCATCGCGGTGATCAGCATCACCTCGAACCAGACATACAGATTGAAGATGTCCCCGGTGAGGAAGGCGCCGTTGACCCCTGCAAGCATGCCTAGCAGCAAGGGATAGAACCCCGCCTGCTCCTCCCGCCGACGGATGTCCGCCACGCCGAAGATCATCACTGCCGCAGCCAGGATACCGGTGATAGCCACCATCGCCGCAGCCAGAGCGTCGGCGACGAAAACCACGCCAAAGGGGGCGTCCCAACCTCCGAAACGAATCGCAAGAACACCCGGCTGCTGAACCGCGACGAGTAGCAGCACCGAGGCGGCCAACAGCAATGCGATGAAAATTGCGTTGACGATCCTCTGAGCGCGGCGCTGCTTCCAGAAACAGGTCGTCAGTCCGGCGCCAAGGATGGGCAACAGAACCGGCCAAAGTGGTGCATGTAGGGTCAGAAAACCGATCACGTGTGATCCTTAGTTGACGTAAATGGCGAACCCAGGCGCTCGGCGGCGCCGATGTCACGTGTATCGACGCTGCCAAAACTGCGATAGGTTTGAAGCGCCAGCGCAGCAAAAAAAGCGGTCAGCGAAAATCCGATCACGATGGCTGTGAGCACCAGTGCCTGTGGCAATGGGTTGGCCGCGTCAGCCGTCAGGCTGCTCTCTCCGGCTCGAATGACCGCCGGCACATTGGATACGATCCGCCCGGACAGAAAGATCACCAGGTTGATCGCCGCCGAAAGCATGGTGACGCCCAGGAGAATTCGCACGATGTGCCGGGACAGGATCAGGTACAGACTGCAGCCAGCGATCACGGCAATAGCGAATGCGAAGAGCAGATGCATGTCAGAGGCCCTCGTAGAAGCGCAGGATCAGGGAAAGAATGCCGCCCAGCACCACCAGGTAAACGCCGATATCGAACAGCAACGTGGTGCCGATGTGGAAGCTGCCTAAGATTGCCCACTGGTGTGTCAGGAACGAGCCGTCCAGCCAGAGGCCGGACAAACCGCTAAACAGCGCGGCGAGGATGCCGAGGCCGATAACCGTCATGGGTTCGAATCGTAGGGCGGCGCGAGCCGCTTCGACGCCGCGGGCCAGCGCCAGGGTGGCGAACCCGGCAGCTGCAATCAGCCCACCGACGAAACCGCCTCCGGGCTCGTTGTGTCCCCGGTAGAGCACGAAGATCGAAACGACGAGCATCAGGCCAAAGAGGATCCGCGAGAAGGTAGCGAAGATCAGCGAATTCATGGCGTGGTCCTCCTGCGCGGTAATGCCCGTAGAAGTCCCCACACACTCATGGCTGCGAAGGCCACCACAATGACTTCGCCCAGGGTATCGATGGCCCGGTAATCGACCAGTACCACGTTGACCACGTTGCGGCCATGGGCTTGCAGGTAACTGGTAGCGGCGTAGAAATCGGAAATGGTGCTGTCCAGTGGCAGCGTGATCGTGGCGGCCAGCGCAACGAACACCACTATCGCGAACCCGACCGCGAGCACGATATCAAAGCGTTTTTCCCCAGGCTGACGGGTCGACGCTGCGCGCTCCGGCACGCGCAGCAGCAGCGCCACCAGGATCAGCACCAGCAGAACCTCGACAGAAAACTGTGTAAGCGCTACATCCGGGGCCCCATTGAGCAGGAAGATCAGGGCCGAACCAAAGCCCACCACACCGACTGCAATCATAGCCCGCAGCAGCGATGGCGTGCGGGTAGCAGCGATGGCACCCACGCACATCAACAGCAGTACGACGGCCGAAGGCATGTCGAAGCGCCCACCATTAAGGGTAAATACCGGGTGGGTGCCGCTGGCAAGAACGCCGTAGCCAATGATCAACAGCACTGCTGCAGCTACTGTGGAGGTATAGCGATGCTGGTCTCCGTTCTGCAGGAGCCGTGTGCAGCGCTCGGCCAGGCGCAGGGTGGCAGCGAATAGCGCATTGAAACCAAAGTCACCAAGCACGCGTGCCAACCGTTTGTTCAGCGAAAGCGCATAGTGGATGCGGTGCCAGTAGGCAATAAGCCCGCCCGCGAAAGCGACCACGGTCGCGCTGAGCGCAAGCATCGGTGTGAAGCCGTGCCAGAGCGAAAATGACAGGTCTACCGTGTGCCCGACCAGTACGTCGTTGGCTGGCTGAATAAGGCCGCGCACCAGAAAATCCGGGGCTAGACCAAACATGAATCCCAGCCCGCCCAGAACCAGCGGACCGAGATACAGCCCTGGGGTCTCGGGGTGCTTGATTTCACTGCGCGTCTTGCCAAGGTAGTAAGGGCGGATCGCCGCGACCCCGGCGATCGCCGCGAACACCGCATTGACCAGTACCGCAACGGCCACTATCACCCAGCCAGAAGACGCGTTGAGTTGGCTCTCGAATAGGTATTCCTTGGTAATGAATCCCAGCGTCGGCGGAAGCCCGGCCATGGAGATCGCAGCCATCCCGGCCGCTACGGTAGTCACCGGCAAGCGTCGCGCCAGCCCGCCGATGCGGCTCAATCTACTCTCGCCTACCGCATGGATCGTGGTACCGGCGCAGAAGAAGAGCGCAGCCTTGTACAAGGCATGCGCAATGATGAAAGCAATCAGCGCCGTCACCGAATAGTCACCATCCAAGCCGATCAACATCACCAGGACGCCAAGTGAGCCCACTGTTGAATGCGCCAGGACATCCTTGAAACCATCTGTGGAAAGGGCCCGTACGGCCGCCAGCAGCATGGTCAGGCAACCAATCGTGACCAGGGTCGTATTGAATGCCGGTACGCCTTCGAAAATCAGATCGAAGCGCGCCAGCAGGTAGACGCCGAGCTTGACCATGGTGGCCGAATGCAGAAATGCGGAAGCTGGCGCTGGAGCTTCCATGGCTTGAGGTAGCCAGAAATGGAACGGGAATTGTGCTGATTTGGTGAACGCACCCAGCATGATGAGGATCATTGCAGGAATGGCGAGCGGGCTGGCCAACAGCTCGGGCGCACGCAGCGCCACCTCAGACAGCGAGTAGGTGCCAAGTGCGATGCCGATCAGCAAGATACCGCCGAACAAGGCCAGCCCGCCCCCGCCGGTAACCACCAGTGACTGCAACGCTGCCTTGCGAGCTTGCGGACGGCTGGAGTTGAAGCCGATCAACATGAACGACAACAGGCTGGTTGCTTCCCAGAACACGAACATCACGATGAGATTGTCGGACAGTACAGTCCCCAGCATCGCGGTCATGAACAGCAGAATCAGAGACAGGAAGCGGGCGCCCTCCTCACGTGGCGAATGCGAAAAGTAGGCGCCTGCGTAGATCGTCACGAGCGTGCCAATGCCGGTGATCAGGAGTACGAAAAGCAGCGCGAATCCATCGAGTCGCAGGCTCAGCGAGATACCCAGCGCTGGAACCCAGTTCAACGTTTCACTAATGACAGGGGTTTCGCCCAGGGCTGCGCCCTGCGTCAGAAAGAATACGAACAGCCCCGCCGGCAGCAACGCAGCGATCCAACCCCCATGGGGAAAGGTGCGGCTAACGAGGAACCTGGCGAAAATTGCGCCCAGGAACGATACAAACATTGCGGCAAGCACGGCGCCATCCTTTTTGTCGTGGTGCTGTGGAAACGGCTGAGCCGATAGCGAGTGTTTTGATGACAAAGGTAGTTCAAGGATTCGCCGAGGCCTGTTACCGGCTGTTTCAGGCGCAACGGGGCGTCAGCTGTCAGACGTATCAAGCAGAGGATGCTAAACAAGCTACGCAACTCAGGGAGCGCCGCATTTCGCGGGCTTGAGCGTTTGGTTTGTTAACCAGGAGGGAGAATTGGCTTCCGTCCGAACAGGATTGCCCGGACGGTTCTGCAATTGTTACTTGCCTATGCAGAAGCTCGAAAAGATGCGTCCTAACAGGTCATCGGAGCTGAATGCACCAGTGATTTCGCCGAGAGCCTGCTGCGCCAGGCGAAGATCTTCGGCGAGCAGCTCGCCCGCCCCGGCCAGGGTCAGTTGCTCATAGCCGTGCAGCAGGTGCTGTTCAGCCAGGCGCAACGCATCCAGATGTCGACGGCGAGCGCTGAAACTGCTCTCAGCAGTTTGCTCGTAGCCCATGCACTGTTTGAGATGCTCGCGCAGCAGTTCGATACCTTCACCTGAGCGGGCAGACATATTCAGGACAACCTGACCCTCCGGACTGATGCTCAGTGCGATTGCTTCGCCACTCAGGTCGGCTTTGTTTCGGATCAATGTCACCTTTTTCGGATCCGGATTGAAATCCAGAAACTCAGGCCACAGCGCAAGCGGATCTCGCGCTTCAGGTGCACTGGCATCGACCATCAACAGAATGCGGTCGGCATCGCTGATTGCACTAAGGGCCCGTTGCACACCGATGCGTTCCACCTGGTCTTCGGTGTCCCGCAGGCCTGCTGTATCCACTACGTGCAACGGCATGCCGTCGATGAGAATGTGTTCGCGCAAAACATCGCGGGTCGTGCCAGCGATATCCGTCACGATTGCAGCCTCTCGTCCAGCCAATGCGTTGAGCAGGCTGGACTTGCCGGCATTGGGACGACCCGCGATCACCACGCTCATTCCATCACGCAACAAGGCGCCTTGCCCCGCCTCGCGCTGCACTGTGGATAACTCTGTTCGTACGCCATCCAATTGAGCCAGGACATGCCCGTCGGCAAGAAAGTCGATCTCCTCCTCAGGGAAATCGATCGCTGCCTCGACGTAGATCCGCAGTTGAATCAGTTTTTCGGTCAACTGATGAACGAGCCGCGAGAAATCGCCTTGCAGTGATCGAACCGCGTTGCGGGCCGCTTGAGCAGAGCTCGCCTCGATCAGATCGGCGATCGCCTCCGCCTGAGCGAGATCGAGCTTGTCGTTAAGGAAGGCGCGCTCGCTGAATTCGCCAGGGCGCGCCAGGCGTGACCCAAGTTCGACACAACGCTGCAACAGCATGTCCATGACAACCGTGCCGCCGTGCCCCTGCAGTTCGACGACGTCCTCACCGGTGAACGAATGTGGACCCGCGAAGAACAACAGCACACCCTCGTCGATCACTTCACCATCGTCGGCATGAAACGCACCGTAGTGCGCATGACGTGGCGTCGGCTCGCGGCCGGTCAGGGTGATCGCGATCGCCTTCGCGCGTGGTCCTGACACTCGCACGATACCCACCCCTCCACGTCCGGGGGCGGTAGCGACGGCAGCAATGGTATCGATAGCTGCGTTCATGGGGGCCTCCTGTCAGGTAACAGATAGCAAAACGCCCCAGTCAAGGGGCGTTCTGTGTGAGCGGTTGAGGTGTCAGGCGGTCTTCGCTGCAGCCTCGATCTTGCGGGTAATGTACCACTGCTGCGCGATGGACAGGACGTTGTTCACGACCCAGTACAGCACCAGACCTGCAGGGAACCAGAGGAAGAAGAAGGTGAAGATAATTGGCAGCAACTTCATCACCTTGGCCTGCATCGGATCCGGTGGCGTCGGGTTCAACTGCTGCTGGATGAACATGGTCAGGCCCATGATGATCGGCAGGATGAAGAAAGGATCCTTGATCGACAGGTCAGTGATCCAGAACATCCAGGGCGCCTGGCGCATCTCGACGCTTTCCAGCAAGACCCAGTAGAGCGCAAGGAAGACCGGCATCTGCACGAGGATCGGCAGGCAGCCACCCAACGGATTGATCTTCTCTTTCTTGTAGAGCTCCATCATCGCCTGGGACATCTTCTGGCGGTCATCGCCAAACTGTTCCTTGAGCGCCTGCATCTTCGGCGAGACGGCGCGCATGCGGGCCATCGACCTGTAACTCGCTGCCGAAAGCGGGAAAAACGCCAGCTTGATGACGATGGTCAGCACGATGATCGACCAGCCCCAGTTACCCAGCAGGGCATGGATATTCTGAAGCAACCAGAAAATCGGCTGAGCAATGAACCAGAGAATGCCGTAGTCGACTGTCAGGCGCAGGCCTGGCGAAAGTTCTTCCAGCTCGTCCTGGCTCTTGGGGCCCGCATAAAGCGTGGCGTAAGTTTCACCCTGGCTGCCAGGCGCGACCGTAACGCCAGGGCCGGTGAAGCCGATGATGTAATTGCCCTGGCTATCCTTGCGGGTTTGAACCTGATTGGTCTGGCCCGGTGCTGGAATCCACGCGGTTACGAAGTAATGCTGTAGCCAGGCGATCCATCCGCCTTCAACAGTCTTCTTCAGGCTCTTGTCGTCCATGTCGCCCATGGAGACCTTCGTGTAGGGCTCGTCCTTCGTCCAGAGCGCCGCACCCAGATAGGTAGCCGTGCCGGTGGCAGTACTGGATGAGGGGTCGCCGCTGCTATCGCGCTTTAGCTGACCGAACATGTATCCAGTCCAGGGTGTGTCGCTCTGGTTATCAATGAGATAGCTGACGCGCAGATCGTAATTGCTTCGATCGAACGTGAAACGCTTGATGTAATTGACGCCGTTCTCGCTGTGTTTCAGGTCGACGACCAGCTGGTCCTGGCCATCGGCAAGCTGATATTGCTGCTGCTCGGTAGTGTAAAGAGGTCTGCCACTGGACTTATCCGGGCCGTCACCAATCAAGCCGCTCTGGGCTTCATAGGTGCGCTCTGCGCTACGCTCGAAAAGCTGGAACGGAATATCAGGACGATCCTGGCGGCGAGGAAATTCCGGCAAGCGCAGGTCGATGATGTCACCACCGCGTGGGTCGATCGCAACGTCCAGAACATCGGTTCGAACGCGGATCAGTTGGGTGGTCGCTTGGGTGTCAGGAAGCGCGCTTGTGGGCTGTTCACCACCGACGGCAGGTATATCGCTCTGCACGCCTTCAGAAGTCTGTGTCGTTGGCGTTTCCGGTAGTTGAGCGTTTGCGGACTGTTCCCGACTTGTCTCGGCAGGCAATGCTGCCTGTCCGTAGTCCTGATTCCACTGAAGAACCAACAGGTAGGCAACGACTGCCAAGGCGACAAGCAGAATCGAGCGTTTGATATCCATGGTTACTCGGTCATCGAAGATGAATTGGAGGTGTGGTTGGAAGGCACCGGATCATAACCGCCGGGGTTCCATGGATGGCAACGGCCGAGCCTGCGCAGGCTCAGCCAGCCACCGCGCAGCAGGCCATGTTGTTCAATGGCCTCTTGTGCGTAGCAGGAGCAGCTGGGGTAGAAACGACAATGGCTCGCCATCATTGGACTGATGGCGTACCGGTAGAACTTGATCGGGAGCACAGCCAACTTACGCATGAGCGGATTTGGCCTGTTCCGTCTTTGTGTCGTTCTGGGAGGGGGTGCGAGACAACCGTCTCCAGAGCTTGGCAAATTGCTTAGCCAGTTCGGCATTGTCCAGATCTGCCAAGCCCTTGCGTGCGATGACCACGATGTCCCACCCCGTCAGATCCACCTGGTGGAGACGAAAGGTTTCACGCAGTTGCCGCTTGATGCGATTGCGCTCTACCGAGAGCTTGACGCTCTTCTTGCCGATCACCAACCCGATCCGGGGATGAGGCAATCCGTTTTCGCGCACCAGTAACAGGACGTTCCTGCCCGGTAACTTGCCAGAGGGGGAGTCGAAGACTGCTTTGAACTGACTCGGGGTAAGCAGCCGCTTTTCCCGACCGAAGTCTCGACTCACTACCTTTTCTGACGTGTTCAGACTGCCAGGCGCTTGCGACCTTTGGCGCGACGACGCGACAGGACTGCACGACCGTTCTTGGTGGCCATGCGAGCACGGAAACCGTGAGTACGAGCGCGCTTCAGGGTGCTGGGTTGAAAAGTGCGTTTCATGATGCGGTACCTGGTAATCGGTTGCGGACCGGAATGGCCCCCTTTTAAGAGACCGGCGATTGTAGAGAAGCCGTGAGGCCAGGTCAATTTCCAACCAGCCTCATCTGCAGAGAAATTTAAATAAGAAAGAAAGATTAAAGCTCTTCTTAAAACTGTGTTTATAGATGGTGACACGGATTTCTGTGGATAGAGTGCTAGAGCCCAACAGCTGTGCAGCTTTCAGCGGATAGAAAACCTCTGACGAACCGGTGCGCCCACGGTGTAGATCCGTTGAGCAAGCTGTGGATGAATCATCTACTTATCAACAGACGCCTAAATCACTATGTTATGCACAGCCTTTTCCATATGGGTCAGTTTGGCTTATCAACAGGGTTAAATGCGTCGGGTACAGGAAAAGTTTTGGATTCTTCTGCTTCGTTTCATTCGTATGGGGCTTTGATTGTGGATAACTGCTCAACTCAAGCGCTACAATGGGCGCCATTTTGCAGCTGCTACAGCTAGGAGTACTCGTGTCGGTGGAACTTTGGCAGCAGTGCATTGACCTCTTGCGAGATGAACTGCCAGCCCAACAATTCAACACCTGGATTCGCCCGCTTCAGGTCGAATCTGATGGCGACGAGTTGCGGGTTTATGCCCCCAACCGGTTTGTTCTGGATTGGGTCAACGAGAAGTATCTGTCCCGTTTGATCGAGCTGTTGTCTGAGCGATCCACAGGGGTTACTCCATCCCTTTCCCTATTGATAGGAAGTAGGCGCACGCCAGGCCAGCAGATAGCGGGAAGCGTTCCGCGCCCTCAGACACCGGCCGGCGCACCTGCTGCCGCTGCGCCACCGGCTGCGCCGCACTACGAGCCTCAGTCTGCAAGTACTACTCCTGAGCCGGCCGCTCCTGTGCCTTCTCGCTCACCCGAGCGTACCGTTCAGGTCGAGGGTGGGCTCAAGCACACGAGCTACCTCAACCGAACATTTACCTTCGAGAACTTCGTCGAAGGTAAATCGAACCAATTGGCGCGCGCAGCAGCCTGGCAGGTTGCTGACAACCCCAAGCATGGCTACAACCCGTTGTTTCTTTACGGCGGAGTCGGCTTGGGTAAAACGCACCTGATGCACGCGGTTGGCAATCATCTGCTCAAGAAAAACCCCAATGCGAAGGTGGTATACCTGCACTCTGAGCGGTTCGTGGCGGATATGGTCAAGGCTCTGCAACTCAATGCCATCAACGAGTTCAAGCGCTTTTATCGCTCTGTCGACGCGTTGCTGATCGACGACATTCAGTTTTTCGCCAAGAAAGAGCGGTCTCAGGAAGAGTTTTTCCACACCTTCAACGCGTTGCTCGAAGGGGGTCAGCAGGTGATTCTGACCAGCGATCGCTACCCCAAGGAAATCGACGGCCTGGAAGAACGTCTCAAGTCCCGGTTCGGCTGGGGTCTGACTGTCGCGGTCGAGCCTCCGGAGTTGGAAACCCGGGTGGCGATCCTGATGAAGAAGGCGGACCAGGCCAACGTCGATCTCCCCCACGACGCAGCGTTCTTCATCGCCCAGCGTATTCGCTCCAATGTCCGCGAGCTGGAAGGCGCTCTGAAGCGCGTCATCGCTCACGCTCATTTCATGGGCAGGGACATAACGATCGAACTTATTCGAGAATCGTTGAAGGATTTGCTCGCGCTTCAAGACAAGTTGGTAAGCGTTGACAACATCCAGCGCACTGTCGCCGAATACTACAAGATCAAGATTTCTGACTTGCTGTCCAAGCGGAGGTCACGCTCCGTTGCGCGCCCTCGTCAGGTTGCGATGGCGTTGTCCAAAGAGCTCACCAATCACAGCCTTCCTGAAATCGGCGACGCTTTTGGAGGGCGGGATCACACGACGGTGCTTCACGCCTGTCGTAAAATTGCCGAACTTCGCGAATTAGATGCGGATATCCGCGAAGATTACAAAAATCTGCTGCGCACTTTGACAACCTGAACAGACTGCGGCCAATTAATAGGCAAGGGACCAGACCATGCATTTCACTATCCAGCGCGAAGCCTTGTTGAAACCTCTGCAGTTGGTTGCCGGCGTCGTTGAGCGTCGCCAGACGCTACCGGTGTTGTCCAACGTTCTGTTGGTGGTGCAGGACCATCAACTGTCGCTCACCGGCACGGATCTCGAAGTCGAGCTGGTTGGTCGTGTCACTTTGGAAGATGCGTCAGAGCCCGGCGAGATAACAGTTCCGGCACGCAAGCTGATGGATATCTGCAAGAGCCTGCAGCCCGATGCACTCATCGACATTCGTCTCGATGATCAGAAGGTCGTTATCAAATCAGGTCGTAGCCGTTTCTCTTTATCGACCCTGCCGGCAAACGACTTTCCCACGGTTGAGGAGGGCCCCGGCTCGCTGAACTTCAGTGTTAATCAGGGCAAGATGCGCCGCATGATCGAGCGCAGCAGCTTCGCCATGGCCCAGCAGGACGTACGCTACTACCTGAATGGAATGCTGATCGAAGTTTCCAGCGGCATGCTGCGTGCGGTTGCCACCGATGGACACCGCCTTGCGATGTGTTCGATGCAGGCTGGCATCGAACAACCGGACCGGCATCAGGTCATCGTCCCACGCAAGGGTATTCTGGAGCTTGCACGTCTGCTGACGGATCAGGATGGCGAGGTCAGCATCGTGCTGGGTCAGCATCACATCCGAGCTACGACGGGTGAATTCACCTTCACGTCCAAGCTCGTCGACGGCAAGTTTCCCGACTACGAACGCGTTCTGCCACGCGGCGGAGACAAGCTGGTGGTGGGCGAGCGTCAGACTCTTCGAGAGGCTTTCAGCCGCACCGCAATTCTTTCCAACGAAAAGTACCGCGGTATTCGCTTACAGCTCGAAAGTGGACTGTTGAAGATTCAAGCCAACAACCCCGAGCAGGAAGAGGCTGAAGAAGAAGTGGCGGTCGATTATTCGGGTGGTTCGCTGGAAATCGGCTTTAACGTCAGTTATTTGCTCGATGTGCTAGGTGTTATGACCACCGACCAGGTGCGTCTGATTCTTTCCGATGCCAATAGCAGCGCGCTGGTACAGGAATTCGACAACGACGACTCGGCGTATGTGGTCATGCCGATGCGTCTGTAATAGTCATTGAATGTCGCTTAGCCGTATCGCCGTCACCGGTGTTCGCAATCTGCAGCCGGTGACGCTTCACCCCTCCCCTCGGATCAATATCCTCCACGGGGACAACGGCAGCGGGAAGACCAGTCTCCTCGAAGCCATTCATATCCTCGGGATGGCTCGTTCCTTCCGAAGCGTTCGATTGAACCCGATAATCACGCACGAACAACCCAGTTGTACGGTGTTCGGCCAGGTTGAGTTAGGGGAAAACCAGTCAACTGCTTTGGGAATCTCCCGTGAGCGTAGTGGCGATGTGCGTATTCGTATTAATGGCGAGAGTGTGCGCAGCGCGGCGGAACTTGCCGACACCCTGCCGCTACAGTTGATCAACCCCGATAGTTTCCGGCTGCTAGAAGGCGCGCCCAAGCTTCGCCGTCAATTTCTAGATTGGGGAGTGTTCCACGTGGAACCCCGCTTTCTACAAGCTTGGCAGCGCCTGCAGCAGGCCTTGAAGCAACGGAACTCGTGGCTGCGACATGGTACACTGGATGCCGCTGCGCAAGCGGCCTGGAGTCGCGAGCTTAGCGCTGCGAGCGACGAGATTGACGGTTATCGTCGCGCATATATTCAAGCGTTGAAGCCAGTTTTTGAACGTACGTTGTCGTCGTTGCTTACACTCGACGGTTTTCAACTGAGCTACTACAGGGGCTGGGACAAGGAGCGGTCTCTAGCTGAGGTCTTGGCCACGTCAATCGAGCGTGACCGCGCGATGGGGCATACGCAGGCGGGTCCGCAACGTGCTGATCTTCGGTTAAGAATCGGCAGCCATAACGCGGCGGAAATTCTGTCCCGTGGTCAACAGAAGCTCGTGGTGTGTGCGTTGAGAATTGCGCAGGGTCATTTGGTTAGCGAGTCCAAGCGCGGCCAGTGTATCTATTTGGTAGACGACCTACCGTCCGAACTGGATGATCAGCATCGGCTGGCGTTATGCCGTTTGCTGGAACAACTGAATTGCCAGGTATTCATCACCTGTGTCGATTCAAAAGTATTGCTGGAGGGCTGGCGAGAAGATACGCCGGTCTCAATGTTTCACGTGGAACATGGAGCGATAGCACCGGACCACGGCCCCTCGGGAGTGAAGGCATGAGCGAAAATCACATTTACGATTCGTCCAGTATCAAGGTCCTAAAAGGTCTTGATGCCGTGCGGAAGCGTCCCGGCATGTATATCGGCGACACCGACGATGGAACCGGTTTGCACCATATGGTCTTTGAAGTTGTCGATAACTCAATCGACGAGGCGCTTGCCGGCCATTGCAGCGACATAAGCATCACGATTCATGTCGATGAATCCATCAGCGTCCGCGATAACGGCCGCGGTATTCCAGTGGATATCCACGAAGAGGGTGTCTCGGCAGCAGAAGTTATCATGACCGTGCTTCATGCCGGCGGTAAATTCGATGACAACTCCTACAAGGTATCCGGGGGGCTCCACGGGGTTGGTGTTTCCGTAGTTAATGCCCTGTCAGAAGAACTGATCCTGACGATACGACGCGAAGGAAAGGTGTGGGAACAGACCTACATCCACGGCGTTCCACAGGCTCCACTCGTCGCAGTTGGTGAGACGGAAGATTCCGGCACACAGATTCACTTCAAGCCTTCAGCGGAGACTTTCCAGAACATTCATTTCAGCTGGGACATTCTGGCTAAACGTCTCCGCGAACTGTCGTTCTTGAATTCGGGCGTTGGTATCGTGCTGCGTGACGAGCGTAACGCCAAGGAAGAGCTGTTCAAATACGAGGGCGGGCTTAGCGCGTTCGTGGCCTATCTCAACACCAACAAGACGCCCGTGAACGAGGTGTTTCACTTCAACGTCCAGCGTGATGACGGGGTTGGCGTTGAGGTAGCGCTGCAGTGGAACGACAGCTTCAACGAGAACCTGCTCTGCTTCACGAACAACATCCCTCAGCGTGACGGCGGAACGCACCTGGCTGGATTCCGTTCGGCCCTTACCCGAAATCTAAACAACTATATCGAGCAGGAAGGTCTAGCCAAAAAGCACAAGGTCGCCACCACCGGCGACGATGCCCGTGAAGGTTTGACTGCAATCATCTCGGTGAAGGTGCCTGACCCTAAGTTCAGTTCACAGACCAAGGACAAACTCGTGTCCTCCGAGGTCAAGACGGCCGTCGAGCAAGAAATGGGCAAGCATTTTGCCGACTTCCTGCTCGAGCATCCCAATGAAGCGAAGGCTGTAGTTGGAAAGATGATCGATGCAGCACGTGCACGTGAAGCAGCGCGTAAAGCACGTGAAATGACCCGGCGCAAGGGTGCTCTGGATATCGCCGGCCTGCCAGGCAAACTCGCCGACTGCCAGGAAAAGGACCCTGCCCTTTCCGAACTCTACATAGTGGAGGGTGACTCCGCGGGCGGTTCTGCAAAGCAGGGTCGTAACCGAAGAACTCAGGCCATTCTTCCGTTGAAGGGCAAAATCCTCAACGTAGAGAAAGCTCGATTCGACAAGATGATTTCCTCCCAGGAGGTGGGCACCCTGATCACCGCACTCGGTTGCGGTATCGGACGTGATGAGTACAACATCGACAAGTTGCGCTATCACAACATCATCATCATGACCGACGCTGACGTCGATGGCTCGCACATCCGCACCTTGTTGCTCACCTTCTTCTTCCGCCAGCTTCCGGAACTGATCGAGCGAGGCTACGTGTATATTGCGCAGCCGCCTCTGTACAAGGTCAAGCGAGGTAAGCAGGAACAGTACATCAAGGACGACGAGGCGATGGATGAATACCTCACTCAATCGGCCCTTGAAGACGCTAGCCTTCATGTGAACGAACATGCGCCTGGCCTTTCTGGAGAAGCGCTGGAGCGTCTGGTCAACGATTACCGCACCGTAATGAAGACGCTTCAGCGTTTATCTCGACTCTATCCTCAGGAGCTGACAGAGCACTTCATCTACCTGCCTCGCGTAAGCGTAGAGCAATTGGCTGACCGGGCAGCGATGGAAGCTTGGCTTGAACCTTATGCGGCGTTGCTCAAAGGAGTTGAGCGATCGGGCCTGGCCTACAAGGCAAGTCTTCGGGAAGATAAAGAGCGCCACCTCTGGTTGCCTGAGGTTGAAATCATTTCTCATGGTTTGGCCAGCTACATCACTTTCAATCGTGATTTCTTCGGCAGCAATGATTACAAGACAGTCACGGTACTGGGTGAGAAGCTGAATAGCCTGCTTGAAGACACTGCTTACGTTCAGCGTGGTGAGCGCAAGAAGCCGGTGTCCACCTTCAAGCAGGCGCTTGACTGGCTGATGCATGAAGGCACGCGCCGTCACAGCGTGCAGCGCTATAAGGGGCTGGGCGAGATGAATCCGGACCAGCTATGGGAGACCACCATGGATCCGGCAGTAAGGCGGATGCTCAAGGTCACCATCGACGATGCAATCGGTGCAGACCAGATCTTCAACACGCTGATGGGAGATGCGGTCGAGCCTCGGCGAGACTTCATTGAATCCAATGCATTGGCAGTGTCCAACTTGGATTTCTAATGATCCGTTAGTAGTTGGATAATCCGCTGCTGCGGATGGAATTGAAAACCCGGCGCAAGCCGGGTTTTTTGTTCCACGTGGAACGTCATAGTGATACTCCATGACGACCCTTCGTTTAATCAATTTTCAAGAGTAGGCGTTGAGCTCTAGTATCTCCCCTATCAAAGATTCTCAATCTTCAGCGCTCTTATATAGAGCGCATCAATTCCGGGGAAAAATTCATGCTCGACTCCAATCTCAAAGCGCAACTGAAAACCTACCT